>CAVZGU010000009.1:0-594871 GCA_963774865.1 uncultured Gammaproteobacteria bacterium | reverse complement strand
AGCGAATCCATAACATACGATCAGATAAAACTTTAAAGTTTGAAGTGAGAAACGTTCGAGAGTTGGTATCAACAGTGATACCGCATTTTGAGGCGTTCCCACTGATGTCTTCGAAGCAATTGGACTTCGACAGGTTTGCGAAAATCTGCCGGTTCATTGGTGACGATAGGCATCGTGAACTCGAGGGTTTTAGAGAGATCGTCAGGTTGTCGATGGAGATGAATCCATCGGGCAAACGAAAATATTTCGGTAGCGAGATACTCGGCTCGCTGCGATCAGGTGAACGTATAGTCTATGCCGCGAGTAATCGTGGAAATCATGAAGTTCCGACCTGCACGAATGGCGTAACGCTGGCCCCACTGTCTCGACCCGAGACTCAGTGAACTTGAAATCGCTGTGAAGATGCGGCGTAGCTGCGGAAAGACGGAAAGACCCCGTGAACCTTTACTATAGCTTTACACTGAACTTTGAATTTGTTTGTGTAGGATAGCTGGGAGCCTACGAAGTGGGGACGCTAGTTCTCATGGAGGCAACCTTGAAATACCAGCCTGACAACTTCGCAGTTCTAACCTTGGCCCGTAATCCGGGTTGGGGACAGTGTATGGTGGGTAGTTTGACTGGGGCGGTCTCCTCCCAAAGAGTAACGGAGGAGTGCAAAGGTACCCTCAGCGCGGTCGGAAATCGCGCATAGAGTGCAATCGCATAAGGGTGCTTAACTGCGAGACGGACATGTCGAGCAGGTACGAAAGTAGGTCATAGTGATCCGGTGGTTCTGTATGGAAGGGCCATCGCTCAACGGATAAAAGGTACTCCGGGGATAACAGGCTTATTCCTCCCAAGAGTCCATATCGACGGAGGAGTTTGGCACCTCGATGTCGGCTCATCACATCCTGGGGCTGTAGCAGGTCCCAAGGGTATGGCTGTTCGCCATTTAAAGTGGTACGCGAGCTGGGTTCAGAACGTCGTGAGACAGTTCGGTCCCTATCTGCCGTAGGCGTTGGAGAATTGAGGGTGAGTTGCTCCTAGTACGAGAGGACCGGAGTGAACGTATCTCTGGTGTACCGGTTGTCACGCCAGTGGCACTGCCGGGTAGCTATATACGGACGGGATAACCGCTGAAAGCATCTAAGCGGGAAGCCCCCCCCAAGATTAGATCTCCCTAGACCTTTAAGGTCTCTAAAGGGCCGTCGAAGACTACGACGTTGATAGGCTGGGTGTGTAAGCGCAGTAATGCGTTTAGCTAACCAGTACTAATTGCCCGTGAGGCTTGACCATATAACACCCAAGCGATTTGTCCTTAACGTTGGCAGATCGAAAGTTGGGAAAACTTAACTTGAATGCGACGAAACGTCGAAACAAATTGTCCGAATTGGCGGCGGGGCCAGACATGACTGGCCCCACTGCAACCGTTTTGCCTGGCGGCCATAGCGAGCGGGAACCACCCGATCCCTTTTCGAACTCGGAAGTGAAAACGCTCAGCGCCGATGCTAGTGTCGACTTTGTCGATGTGAAAGTAGGTCACTGCCAGGCTCTTGATTTGATGAAATGAAAACCCCCACCGGCTCGAAGCGGGTGGGGGTTTTTTTCGAGCTTCGCGTCGCTGCGGCCCCGCATCGGATTGCGCTCGAGCAGTGCGCTGATCTCGGATCCGAAAAAAGCCTGGGGCTCGGACGCCGACTCGTGCTCCTGACCTGCTGGCATTCTTCGGTCCACTGGGACTTAGGAAATGGCCATTTCTGGGTTGGTTGTTGACACTCAGTTGCTGTTTGAACTCTGCCGGAGTCAGTTGCCCGAGACTCGAATGAGGTCTGAACCTCGTTGTACTGGCGCCGGAACTGCTCGATCGCGATCTTCGCATCGATTCTGTTTCTGAACCACTCCATCGCTAGGCATTCGTCGCGGAACTTGCCGTTGAAAGATTCGTTGGTGCCGTTCTGCCATGGCTTTCCGGGATCGATATGCGCGGTATCGATGTTGGCCTGCGGCGAGCCACTTCAGTACCGCCCTGGATACAAACTCCGGGCCGTTGTCGGAGCGCAGATGCTGCGGGCTGCCGTGAACGCTGACCAGTTTGCTCAGCACCTCGATGACCCGGCCGGAGCGGATGCTGCCCGCCACATCGATCGCCAGGCACTCGCGCGTGAACTCATCGACCACCGTCAGGCACTTCAGCTGCTGACCATTGGCGCAGGCGTCGAACACAAAGTCGTAGGCCCACACCTGGCCCATCGCCGTTGCCGGCAACGGCCGCGGCCGGAGCTCGCCACACGCCGCCGCGGCCGCTTTTTCGGCACTTGCAGCTGATGCAGGCGCCAGAGTCGATGAGCCCGATCCGGGCTCATCGCATGCCCGCGGCGCCCCAGGAAGACCTGGATGCGCCGATAGCCGTACCGCGGGTACTGCGCCGCCAGCTCCCGCATCACCGCCACGGCTGGCGCATCGCGTCGCACCAACTCGCGACTCGTACCCCACCGTGGATCGAGCCACGCTCAGCAGCGCGCACGCTCGCCGTACCGATCGACCCCGTTGGCATACGTAGGCGATCTGTTGCCGGCGCACGGACGCGCTCACCATTTTTTTGCGGCGACTTCCTTCAGGATCTCGATGTCCATGACCCGCTCGGCCAGCATCTTCTTGAGCCGGGCGTTCTCGGCCTCAAGCTGCCGCAGCCGCTTCACGTCCACCGCCTCGAGCTGCCCAAAGCGCTTGCGCCAGGCGTAGATCGTGACCTCGCTGACCCCGTGCTTCTTGGCCACCTCCGCCACCGGCGACTTGTCCGCCTCGCGCAGGATCTTGACCATCTGCTCTTCCGAAAATCTTGTCTTCTTCATGGTCCCTCGGTTACCCGAAGGGCCATTGTCCCAAAGTATCAACTGGACCGAAAATCGGGCTCGACATCCCCGCAAACCCCACGAAGAATACGGCGGGTTGGCTGCCGGTGCCCGCACTCATGCGATCGACTGCATCATCGATCTGCGCGCGCTCATCGAAGAGCAGGGCCTCGGCGGTCGAGTCGGGCATGTCCTCGCTCGCCTCGTCCTCCCCCGAGAGCGGGGCCCAAAGCGAAGGGCTCAGTTCCTCGAACTGGCTGTACGCCAGGAACCCACTCAACATGATGATCACGGCCGCCGTTGCCCGCATCTGCCGGCTCCCGGACAACGTACGCAACGCCTTCGATCCGTAGGCCAAGGCATACAGCGCAAGGAACACGCGCGCGGCCAACGCGGCTTGGCCGTCGAGTTGCAGATCGATCAGAAAGCCCGTGACGATCAAGACCGGTAGAACGGCGACCGCTGTGAAGAGCACGCTTCGGAAGCCGAGGCGCGGACGCGAGGCGACCGACGCCACGAATGCAACGGCGAGCACCAGGAGCACATAGAGAGAAACGGTGAGCGTATCCCAGACCTCGAATTGCGCGCCGGGCCCGGCGAGCCACCGGTCCAGCCCCACCCAGAGGGCCAATGACGCGCCCGAGAGCCCGATCACGGCTGCTTCGGTCGCGACTCTGGAAACATTCTCGATCGGGCGCAGGGTCCAAAGACGCCAAAGGGCAGCTAGCGATGAAATGAATGCGTCAAGAGAAGCGCGCACGAGGTGCCGTTCCCCGCCGCTCGCCTAGGAGCCTGTCTGAGTAATCCGCGTGAGCCGCGTTGGCTGGGCGAGGGAGCGGATGCCAGGCGCGCGGCGCAGGCCGTGGTCAGCGCCACGGCCAAGCCGCGCAACACCGCAGACGCCCCTCCCCCAGCCAACCCGTAGGGACCGGGCAGATTTCGCTTCATCCGTCGTTGTCGCCTCCTCATTGGGTGTTGACCCAACCGCGTCGGCTCCGCCTCGGCTGAAGCGAAATCTGCCACGGTCGCGGCCACGGGGATTACTCAGACAGGCTCCTAGACGCTACGAACCGATCGGACCCGCTCCGGCGTCTGCAGCGCCCACCATTTCTCGACGCTCGCGGTCAATCCGGCGAGATCGAGTCCCGCCGCAGCGAGACACGTGTCCCGCGAGCCGTGCTCGATGAACCGGTCCGGTATGCCGAGGTGCAGCATCGGCAATTGCAGGCCGTTGGCCGCCAGCACTTCGCCGACGCCGAGCCGGCGCCGCCGATGATCGCATTCTCCTCGATCGTCACGATCGCGCGATGGCGCGCGGCAATGCCGACGACGAGATCCTGATCGAGCGGCTTGACGAAGCGCATGTTGACGAGCGTGGCATCGAGCCGCTCGGCAATCTTGCGCGCCGGCTCGACCAGCGCGCCGAACGCGAGGATCGCGAGTCCACTGCGGCCCTCGCGCCGGAACTGCGCGCGGCCCACCGGGAGCGGCGCTCATCTCGGCGGCCACGGCGGACGCCGGGCCCGGTGCCGCGCGGATAGCGCACGGCCGAGGGCGAGGACAGCGTCGTCGCCGTGTAGAGCATCTGCCGGCACTCGTTCTCGTCGGCCGGCGCCATGATCACCATGTTGGGGATGCAGCGCAGGAAGCTCAGGTCATAGCTGCCCTGATGCGTCGCGCCGTCGCTGCCGACGAGTCCGGCGCGATCCAGCGCGAACACGACCGGCAGATTCTGCAGGGCAACGTCGTGGATCAGCTGATCGTAGGCGCGCTGCAGAAAAGTCGAATAAATGGCGACCACCGGCTTGAAGCCCTCGGTCGCCAGCCCCGCCGCGAACGTGACCGCATGCTGCTCCGCGATCGCCACATCGAAATAGCGGTCCGGGAATCGCTTCGAGAACTCGACCAGGCCGGAGCCTTCGCGCATCGCCGGCGTGATGCCGATGATCTTCGGATCGCGCTCGGCCATGTCGCACAGCCACTGGCCGAAGATCTGCGAATAAGTCGGGCCGGCGCTCGCCTCCTTGAAGATCTTGCCGCTCGCCGGATCGAACGGTCCCGGGCCATGCCACTTGATCGGATCCGCCTCCGCCGGCGCGTAGCCCTTGCCCTTGCGGGTGACGACGTGCAGGAACTGCGGGCCGCGCAGCTTTTTGCACATTGCGCAAGGTGGTGACGAGCGCCTTGATGTCGTGGCCGTCGATCGGTCCGATGTAGTTGAAGCCCATCTCCTCGAACAAGGTGCCGGGCAGCACCATGCCCTTCAGGTGCTCCTCGGAGCGGCGCGCCAGTTCCCACACCGTGGGCATCTGGCGCAGCACCTTCTTGCCGCCTTCGCGCAGATGCGCGTACATGCGGCCCGACAGCGCGCGTGCGAAGTAATTGGACAGAGCGCCCACGTTCTCGGAAATCGACATGTCGTTGTCGTTCAGAATGATCAGCAGATCCGCGGGCAGCGAGCCGGCGTGATTGAGCGCCTCGAACGCCATGCCGGCGGTGAGCGCGCCATCGCCGATGATGGCCACCGCACGCCGATCCTCGCCGCGCTTGGCGGCCGCGACGGCCATGCCGAGCGCGGCGCTGATCGAGGTGCTGGAGTGGCCCACGCCGAAGGTGTCGTATTCGCTTTCGCTGCGCGTCGGGAAAGGGCGCGAGGCCGCCGTCCTGCTTGATGGTGTGCAGCAGTTCGCGCCGCCCGGTCAGCACCTTGTGCGGATAGGCCTGGTGACCGACGTCCCAGACCAGCCGGTCATAAGGCGTATTGAACACGTAGTGCAGCGCGATGGTCAGCTCGACCGTGCCCAGGCCCGCGGCGAAATGGCCGCCCCGCGTGCTGACGCTCTGGATCAGGAACTGCCGCAGCTCCGTCCGCCAGCTCGGCGAGCTTTGCGGCCGGCAGCCGGCGCAGATCCGCCGGCGATGTGGATGGATCTCGAGCAGGGGATGAGGTATCGGGTGGGTCGCTCATTAGCGCGCAGTTTATACTGTTGCGGCGACCTGCTGGCAACGAGCTGCTGCCATGTGGCAAAATCGCCACTCGGCTGCGGCCCGTGCGGAGCAGCCGCCCGGCATGTTGTCGTTGGTTGTGGGGCAGCTCCCATCCTGGAGCTTTTGGGTACTTTGCGCCACACCGGGCCCAGTGGTGCTATCCGCGTGACTTTCCGAGATACTGCTCGTATGGATTCCGGCATTTCCGATGAGGGCTATCAAGATCGGATTCTGCCGCACGTCTCGCGCACTTTCGCGCTGACGATTCCGCAATTGCCGGCGGCGCTGCGCGCTCGCGGTGACCAATGCCTACCTGCTGTGCCGCATCGCCGATACCATCGAGGACGAGCCGGCACTGTCGCCCGCCGAGACGCTCGCATTCCTGCGACCGATTCAAGGCCGTGGTCGCCGGCCGGGGAGAGGCGGCGCGCGCTGGCGCCGCGAGGTCGCGCAGCGCCTGTCGGACCGGACGCTGCCCACCGAGCGCGATCTGGTCGCCAACATGGAGCGCGTGCTCAGCGTCACCGCATCGCTTGACTGCGCCGCAGCGCGCGCGCGATCCAGCGCTGCGTCGATCTCATGTGCTACGGCATGCCGCGATTCCAGTCGACGCGCCAGCCTGCGCGGGCTTGCCGCGCAGCACCGACCTCGACGACTACTGCTATTACGTCGCGGGCGTGGTCGGGCGACATGCTCACGGAGCTGTTTTGCGAGTACTCCGCCGGCGATCGCGCCGCAATCGCGCCGAGCTGCAGCGCCTCGCCGTCTCGTTCGCGCAGGGCCTGCAGATGACCAATATCCTGAAGGATGTCTGGGAGGATCGCAGCCGCGGCGCCTGCTGGCTGCCGCAGGAAGTTTTCACGCCGCCACGGCGTCGATCTGGCGCGGCTTGCCCCGGGAGCGCCGGATCGCGCGCTTCGATGCCGGCATGCGCGAACTGGTCGGCGTGGCGCACGCGCATCTGCGCAACGCGCTGGATTACACGTTGCTCATTCCCGGCAACGAGACCGGCATCCGCCGCTTCTGCCTGTGGGCCATCGGGCTTGCGGTGCTGACCTTGCGAAAAATTGATAGACAATCCCGGCTTCACCGCCGGCGCGCAAGTCAAAATCTCGCACTCCGCGGTCGCCATGACGCGCTTGCTCACGGATCTTCGCGGTGCGCAACGATTGGCTGCTGCGGCGCGCTGTTCGCGCAGGCCGCCCGCGGGCTGCCGCTCGCGCGGCTCGCCGAAGTGCGCCGGCCGCAGCCCGTACGCGGGCGCCGAGCGTCTGCCGGCCGACGCTCCGCGGCGGAGCAGCACGTGCCGAACCCGCCGCGCCGCCGCTCCTACGGGAGCTCCGGCGACGTGAGTCGCATCGCACGCGAAGCCCGCGCTGTCCGCCGGCGCCGCAGTGCAGGCGCGCGCGGCGACATCGTTCGCACACGCTGCACCAAGACGCGTCTCCACGCTCCTGGACCGCGCCATCGCCGCCGCGCGCGATGCATTGATCGCGCGGCAGAGCGCGGCAGGGTACTGGCTGTTCGAGCTCGAGGCGGACTGCACCATCCCGGCCGAGTACATCATGATGATGCACTTCCTGGACGAGATCGATGCGCCGCTGGAGGCCAAGATCGCCGCCTATCTGCGCGCGCATCAGGCCGAGCACGGCGGCTGGCCGCTGTACCACGGCGGCGACTTCAACATGAGCTGCAGCGTCAAGGCCTACTATGCGCTCAAGCTCGCGGGCGACGATCCGCATGCGCCGCACATGGTGCGGGCGCGCGCGGCGATCCTCGAGCGCGGCGGCGCCGCGCGCTCCAACGTGTTCACGCGCATCGCGCTGGCGCTGTTCGGCCAGCTTCCGTGGCGCGGCGTGCCCTACATTCCCGTCGAGATCATGCTGCTGCCGCGGTGGTTCTCCTTCCATCTCGACAAGGTCTCCTACTGGTCGCGCACGGTCATGGTGCCGCTGTTCATCCTGTGCACGCGCAAGCCGGTCGCCAAGAATCCGCGAAACGTGCACATCCGCGAGCTGTTCACGCACGCCGCCGGAGAACGAGCGGCGACTATTTCCGCGACAGCCGCCGGCAGGGCGGCTTGCTCGGCAGGGTACTGTTGGTGGTCGACCGTCTCGGCCGCGCTGATCGACCCGCTGATTCCGAAGCGCGCGCGCGAGCGCGCGCGACGCGGCGCGCCGAGCAGTGGATGCTCGAGCGACTGAACGGCGAGGATGGGCTCGGCGCCATTTTTCCCGCCATGGTCAATGCGCTCGAGGCGATGAGCGATGCTCGGCTACGCCGGCGACGACCCGCGGCGTGTCACCGCCAAGCGCGCGCTGCAGAAGCTGCTGGTGATCGGCCCCTCGAGCGCCTATTGCCAGCCCTGCGTCTCGCCCGTCTGGGACACGGCGCTCGCCAGCCCTCGCGATGCAGGAGAGCCGGATGCGCCGCCTCGCTCGCCGCGGCCGACCCGCGCGCTCGATTGGCTGCAGACCGAGCAGCTGCTCGATGAGCCGGGCGACTGGCAGGTCAATCGCCCGGGGCTCGCGGGCGGCGGCTGGGCGTTCCAATTCGCGAAACAGCTACTACCCGGATCTCGACGACACCGCGGTGGTCGCCTGGGCCATGCATCAGTCGCGCAAATTCCGCCGACTACGCCGAGAGCGTGCGCCGGGCGCTCGATTGGCTGGTCGGCATGCAGAGCGAGAATGGCGGCTTCGCCGCGTTCGATGCCGACAACACCTCTCACTACCTCAACAAGATTCCGTTCGCCGATCACGGCGCGCTGCTGGATCCTCCGACCAGCGATGTGACCGCGCGCGTCGTGACGGTGCTCGCGCGCATCGGCCGCCCGCAGGACCGGCAGGCCCTCGAGCGCGCGCTCGACGTATCTGCGCGCCGAGCAGGAGCCGGACGGCTCCTGGTTCGGGCGCTGGGGTACGAATTACATCTACGGGACCTGGTCGGTGCTGACCGCGTTCGCGCAGGCAGGCGTCGGACCGCAGGATGCCGCCGTGCGCCGCGCGGTGAGTGGCTGCTGACCCGGCAGAACGCCGACGGCGGCTGGGGCGAGAGCAACGACAGCTATGCCAAGGGCCCGCGGACGGAGCGAAAGTGCGCGAGCACGCCCTACCACACGGCGTGGGCGCTGCTGGCGCTGCTCGCGGCCGGTGAAGCAGGCTCCGACGCGGTGCGCCGCGGAGTGCATCATCTCATGCGCACGCAGCAGGCGGACGGGCTGTGGAGCGATCCGAATTTCACCGCGCCCGGGTTCCCGCGCGTGTTCTACCTGAAGTATCACGGCTACTGCCGCTACTTCCCGCTGTGGGCGCTCGCCGCGTACCGAACGCTGACCCGGGCCGGGACCGCTCATTGACCGTGGCGGGCGTCGTCGCGGCGCTCGCTGCGGAGGCGCGCGCCCTGGGCCCGGCTGCACGCGGCGGCGGGCTCGCGACGCTCGGCGACGGCACGCTGCTGGCCGTCAGCGGCATCGGCTGCGCGGCGGCCGCGCGCGCGGCGCTCGCGCTTGATCGAGGCCGGCGCGAGGGCACTGGTCAGCTGGGGCATGGCCGGCGCCCTCGATCCCGCGCTTGCGGCCGGCGCCGTCTGCATGCCGAGCGAAGTCATCGCGCGCGGACGGCGCCAGTTTCACCACCGCCGCGATATTGGCGCGAGCCGCTGGCCGTGCTCGTTGCCGCGCATCGGACGGTGGCTTGCGGCAAGCTTCTCACCAGCGCTCAGGCGATCGGCACCGTGGCGGCGAAGGCAGGCTGCGCACCGGGAGACCGGCGCCGTCGCCGTTGACATGGAAAGCTGCCGCCGTCGCGCAAGTGGCCGACGACTCACGGCCTGCCGTTCATCGCCGTGCGCGTCATCGTCGATACCGCGCGGCGATACCGTTCCCGCAGCGGTCGTAGCGGCGAGCGCGGCGGGACAGGTGCGGATCGGGCGGCTGATCTGCGGGCTGCTTCTGTCGCCCGCCGATATCGCGCCGCTCCTGCGCCTGGCACGGCGCTATCGGATCGCGACGCGTTCGCTCGATGACCGTCGCCGGCTCGGGCGCTGCTGCCCGCAGGCCGCCGCGCCGGCGTCGCATGAGGGCGCTGGTCACGGGCGCCACCGGATTCGTCGGCGCCGCCGTCGCGCGGGCGCTGCTGCGCGAGGGCTGGCAGGTGCGGGCGCTGGTGCGCGGCGGCTCGGATCGCACGCAACCTGCAAGGCTCTGCCGGTCGAGATCGCCGTCGGCGATCTCACCGATCCGCGCATCGCTCGAGCGCGCGCTCGCCGGTTGCGCGGCGCTGTTCCACGTCGCCGCCGACTACCGGCTGGGCGCGCCGCGACCCGGAGCAGCTGTACCGCACCAACGTCGAGGGCACCCGCAACATCCTGCACGGCCGCGCGCCGCGCGGGCGTTGACGCGCATCGTCTACACCAGCAGCGTCGCGACCATCGGCATACCGAGCGACGGCACGCCGGGCGATGAAGCGTACGCCGGTCGAGCTCGCGACGATGATCGGCCACTACAAGCGCTCGAAATTTCTCGCCGAACAGGTGGCGCTGCGAGGCGGCGCGCGACGGGCTGTCGGTGGTCATCGTCAATCCGTCGACGCCGGTCGGGCCGGGCGACGTGAAGCCCACGCCGACCGGCCAGGTGGTGCTGGATGCCGCATCGCGGCCGCATGCCGGCCTACGTCGACACGGGGCTCAACATCGTGCACGTCGATGACGTCGCCGCAGGCCATCTGCTGGCGTTTCACCGCGGGCCGTGCCGGCGAGCGCTACATTCTGGGCGGACGAGGACATGACGCTGCGGGAGATTCTGGCGCACATTGCCCGGCTTGCGGGGCGGAGCCCGCCGCGGATCCGGCTGCCGTATGCGGCGGTACTGCCGATCGCCTATGTGGCGGAAGTCGTGGCGAAGGTATCGGGGCGCAGCGGCCGGATCACCCTGGAAGGCGTGCGCATGTCGCGCAAGCGCATGTTCTTTTCCAGCGCCAAAGCCGTTCGCGAGCTCGGTTACCGCTGGCGTCCGCCGGTCAATGCATTCGAGGATGCCTTGCGCTGGTTCCGCGCGCGCGGCCTCCTGTCTTGACCTTCAATCGGCGAGGTCGCCGTCGGCTCCTGCAAGGAGAGCCCGCCGGCCTTCCGCCGCCTGCCAGATCAGCAATATGGGCACGCCGACCGCGATGTCGCGCGCCCGCTTCAGCAGCGACACGGCCAGCCCGAATTCCGCGCCGACGCCGAACAGCGGCGCGAGCACCGCGTAGGCGGCCTCCTGTACGCCGAGCGCATTGGGGACGAAGACGGCGGCGCTGCGTGTCGCGTAGACCAGACTCTCGATCGCCATGACCGATGCGAGGTCGATGCGCACGCCGATCAGGCGAAACGCGATCCAGGTCCCGACGGCGCTCGCAACCCATCCGGCCAGGTGCAGAGCCGAGGAAAGTCCGACGCGCGCGGGGGAGCGGTAGATCGCATCGAGCGCAGCTGCCGACCGCCGCGGTGGCCGCGACCGCCCGAGGCAGCAGACGCGCGGCAAGCCTGTTCGGTCAGCCGATGGCCGTGGCGCTGCAACGCGAGAAACAGTACGCCCGCGAGTGCGGCAACCGCGAGCGCCGATCGCGACGACGGTGGTCAGCGAGCGCCACGAAGGAAGTTCGCGGGGCGCGCGCGCTCAGGATCACGAGGCCGAGCGCCGACGTAGGCAATCTGCGCCAGCATCTCGGTGGTCACATCGACGATCATCGAGGCAAAGGCGAGCGGCGGCGCAGACGCCATGCAGGATCGCCGCGCGCGCGCCGAGCACCATTCCGCCGAGCTGCGAAAACGGCAGCACTTCCGCGGCCGCATCGCGCACCATGCGCGCCCAGATGAAAACCCGCAGGCGGCGTCGCGTGACGAGCCGGGCAGCAGCACGTACCAGGCGGCCCCAAGACCAGGAACAGCGCCAAGGCATACAGGCAGAGGACCGCAAATCCACCCCATCCGACCGCGACGGCTGCCGAGAACACGGCGCCCAGGCCGACGTACGCTGACGAGGTAGAGGGCGAGCGCGAGCCCCAGAGCGGCGATGACTGACGAGGCGGAATTTCACGCGAGCCGGCGAGCTTACGCGGCGGTTTTCCCGGCGGCCGCATTCTCGAGCGCATGAAACGGCGCACCAGTCTCGCCAGCGCGGGCATCGCGAACGGCCGCAGCAGGCGCTGATCGTAGCGGCTCATGCGCCGCTCGTTCTCCGCCAGGCAGATGTCGATCAGCTCGGCGACGTCGATGTCATCGCCGAGCGCCTTCGCGCCGGTCACGGTGAAATTGTTGTCCTGCACGCCGCTGCCCATGTCGCGGGCGATGCCGATGCGCTCCCAGATGAGGAACAGCCAGACCGCCAGCACCTTCAACTCGAACCAGGGCCGCCGCCAAAGCGGCATGTTGCGGCGGTGCCACGCCGCCCAGTTGACGAAGAACAGGATGTGGCGGCCTTCTTCCTGGATGACCGGCTCGAACGTGTCGACCAGCTCCTCCGGAAAAAAGCCGGAACGCTTGGCCGATTCGAACAGGCCGAAGGCGAAGAAGCTGTCGATGCACTCGCTGTAGCCGGTCACCATGAAGGCCCATTCCGGATCGCCTTGCACGATGTAGTCCGGCTCGGGCGCGAGCTTCGATGCCGTAGGCCTCGACCAGATTGGAGAGCACGTGTTTGTGGCGGCCCTCCTCGAAGGCATTGAGCTCGATCGCCTTGCGCAGCAGCGGATCGGCGAGCGATCGCGGCATAGGCCGCGACATTGAGCCGCGCCCGACCCTCGGTCTGCACGGCGATGTCCCAGATCGGCAGGCTGACGAGCCGCTCGCGCGCCTCGTCATCGAGCTCGGGCCAATCGATCACCGCGCGGCTTGTAGGGATTGAAGGTGTCGAGCAGCGTGCGGCAGAAGAGGCTCTTGTGCGCGTCGCTGCCGATGCGGATCGGTCCCTCGGGCGGATTCCGGCGCACCGAGGACTCCGGCAGCGCTGAGTGTCGGAGGTTCACGGTGTCGAGCTCCTGGCATCCACGGGCCAGCGGCGCCGGAGCGCGCCTGTCGGATTGAGGAAATCGCCGAATCCGCCGAGCTGCAGCGAGGCATCGCGGCACGCCGCGAGCACTTCGGGCGCCATGAGCGCATCGAACTCTTCGCGGTAGCGATAACCGGGCGCCGCTCCGGCGTAGGGGCCGGTGGCGGGATGCAGATAGATTTCGCTGAGGCCGCCGCGGCAGGTGTGCGGATCAGTCCCAGCAGACGCTGCTCGGTCATCTGCCCCGACCATCGCAGGCCGAAGACCCGATCGGGAGCGAGCAGGCCGGCGCTGCGCGAGAGCGCCGGCGCAGCAGCAGTGCGAAGGGCGTCGTCGGAGAGGCGCGGCCCAGGGCGTGCGCCGGCTCGATCCGCCGCAGCACCCGCGGGGCTCGAGCGGGCACGCGTCGGCGCGCAGGCCGAAGCGGGCGCCGATCGCGGCAATCAGGCCGGCGATCATCGGGTGGAGATGGAAATGCTTGTGCGCGTTGCAATGATCGAGCGCGAGGCCCGTCGCGCGAAAGGCCTCGAACTGCGCGGTGATCTCGGCGGCGAGCTGCGCGGCGCGCCTCGCTGCTGAGCGACGATGACGCGCTCCCATGGCGCGCCATGTCGGAGCGAAAGTCGCCGTTGCGCGTCGACGAGATGAGGTCACGGCGCGAGGCGGGAAGCACCGGCCGTGCCTTCCACCAGCACCAGTGCAGGCCGACGCGCAAGCGAGGGCATGCGCCGCGCGCGGGCGATCGGCATCCGCCGCCGCCGGCGCCGGCGACCATCAAGCTCGCGGCCGTCAGAATGCCGCCGCGATGGGCCACCTCGACGGCTTCGTTGACTTCGCGGGCGGCGCCGAAATCATCCGCCGTGACGATCAGCCGCTTCAAGCGGCGTCCCGCGCTGGTGCGCAGGAAGCTGGAAGAACTCCACGCCCTCGCGCAAGCGGCGCTTCATCATCTCGGGGCTCGCGATCATCTCGGCCGACGATCGAGGCGATCTTCGACGGGCGGAAATAGAACTTCTTGTAGAAGTCCTCGACCGACTCGAAGATCTCGGTGTGGCTGAGATGCGGATAGTTGAGCGGCGCGATCTGCGTGCCTTCCTGCGTCAACAGATCGATCTCCTCGTTGTACAGCCAGCCATTCTCCTTCGCCTGCCGGTACAGGAAGGTGCCCGGATAGGGCGCCGCGAGCGACACCTGGATCGTGTGCGGATTGATCTCCTTGGCGAAATCCAGCGTCTCCTGGATCGTCTCCTTGGTCTCGCCGGGCAGGCCCAGAATGAAGGTGCCGTGGATGACGATGCCGAGCTCGTGGCAGTCCTTGGTGAAGCGGCGCGCGAACGTCGACCCGCATGCCCTTCTTGATGTTGAACAGGATCTGCTGGTTGCCGGACTCATAGCCGACCAGCAGCAGGCGCAGGCCGTTGTCCTTCATGACTTCCAGCGTCTTGCGCGGCACATTGGCCTTGGCGTTGCACGACCAGGTGACGCCGAGCTTGCCGAGCTCCTTCGCGAGCGCTTCGACGCGCGGCAGATTGTCGGTCAGCGTGTCGTCGTCGAAGAAGAATTCCTTCACCTGCGGGAAGGCGCTCTTCGCCCACTTCATTTCCTCGACGACGTTTTCGACCGAGCGCACGCGATAGCGATGCCCGCCCACCGTCTGCGGCCACAGGCAGAAGGTGCAGCGCGATTTGCAGCCGCGCCCGGTGTAGAACGAGATGTAGGGGTGCTTCAGATAGCCGCCGAAATATTTCTCGATCGTCAGGTCGCGCTTGTAGACCGGCGTCACCCAGGGAAGCGCATCCATGTTCTCGAGGACCTCGCGGTCCTCGTTGTGGACGATGACGCCTTCGCGCGTTGCGGTAGGAAAGGCCCTTGATGTCGCTCCAAGGCACGCCGTCGGCGACCTCCTTGATGGTGAAATCGAATTCGTTGCGCGCGACGAAATCGACCGCGCGTCGCGGCGATCAGGCTCTTCTCGGGCTCGACCGCGACCTTGGCGCCGATGAAGCCGATCTTGACGTCCGGATTGATCGCCTTGATCATCTCGGCCGTCTTCACGTCCGATTTGAAGGACGGCGTCGAGGTGTGCATCACCACGAGATCGCGGTCTCTTGAACTCCGGCACGATGTCCTCGAATGTCAGGCCGTGCGGCGGCGCGTCGATCAGCTTCGAGCCCTCGACCAGCGCGGCCGGCTGCGCCAGCCAGGTCGGATACCAGAAGGAGCGCACCTCGCGCTTCATCTGATAGCGCGCGCCGGCGCCGCCGTCGAAGCCGTCGAATGAAGGCGGGATGCAGAAACAGTGTTTTCATTACGTCATATCCTCAGACACGGGCTACGAGCGGATCCATCGCGGGTCGACCGCGGATAACGGTCGTCCCGCCAGTGCACGCGGCGGGTGACGAATCCCCACGCCCAGAGCGCCAAGCTGAGCCCATCCCGGAGCGGCAGAACGAGCAGATGCGCGACGCAGCGCGGCGTTCGCACCGCGGCACGCGTGCAATGCAGCATGAGCCGGGCCAGCGCCGTGACGCCGAGCATGGTCGAGCGCGGGCCAGGCGCCGGCGGCGAGCAGGCAGCCGACCATGGCCACCGGCACGCCGAAAGTGACGAACGAGAGGCTGTAGCCGAGCGGCCGCACCGCGCGGATGGTGCGCAGCCAGCGCAACTCGTGGCGCACGAGATCGCCGAGGCTGCGCTCATCGACGCAGGTCTCCACCACCACGTCGGAGAGCACCGTGCGCAGCCCCAGCGCGCGCGTCAGCTCGCCCAGGCGATAATCGTCCGCCAGCTGATTGGCGATCGCCGCGAACCCGCCGACGCCCGCCAGCACCTGGCGGCGGATCGCGATGGTCGCGCCGAAGGCGAAAGCGCGCGAGCCGAACATGGCCGCGACGCGCACCGAGGGGATGAACCACTCGTTGATGAACAGGGATCCCAGCAGCGACCACAGGCCCGGTCGCGGAGCTGCCCCGATAAGGGCAGGTCACGATGCCGACGCCGGGATCGAGCAGCGGGACCACGACTGCGGGCGAGGTAGTCGCGGCGACCCGCACGTCGCTGTCGGAGATCACCAGATAGTCGTGGCGGGCGAGCGGCATCATGTTGATCGAGATTGCTGACCTTGCGGCTGCTGCCGTGCTGGCGGCGATCGACCGCGATCTGCATGTCGACGCGCCGGAAACTCGCGCTGCAGCCGATGTGACCACGTCGACGGCGGGATCATCTCCGTCCGAAACGCCGAAGACGATCTGAAAGCGCGGATACGTCTTGATCGCAGAACGAGCGCAAGCACTCGTACAGCTCGTGCTCCTCGCCGCACAGCGGCTTGAAGATCGTCACCGGCGGGAGCTTGCGTCGGTGCGGACGCGCAGGGCTGCGGCTTGAGCGCATGCGCACCGCGAGCGCCGCCACGACCGTGTAGGACATGGCCGCGGCGGCGAGCGCCGTGCCGCACCAGATCATCCATGAATGAGTCGACTGACAATCACCGAGCAGCTCCCGAGGAGCCCGTCGACACCGATCGCGCGTCCCGGAGCCTCGCAGGCCGGCCACGAGGCGCCGGCTCGCTGAGCTGGCGCGGGTCGATTCTGCGTGCGGCTATCATCATTCGCCGCGGCGTCGCCGAAGGCGCGCGACTCAAAGCTGAGGCTACGGTCATGGACGAAGTTGGACGCGAAGCGAAATCAATACAGTAGCGATATTATGGCAGATTCGGAGGCGCTGATCCTCGTGGATGAGGCCGACCGCGGGCTCGGCCACCTGAGCAAGGCGCTGTGCCACGAGGGCCGCGGGATCCTGCATCGGGCTTTTTCTCTGCTCATTTTCAACGACCGCGGCGAGCTGCTGCTGCAGCAGCGCGCGCCGACCAAGCGCCTCTGGCCGCTGTACTGGTCGAACAGCTGCTGCAGCCACCCGCGCCGCGCGGAGAGCATGGATGTCGCCACCCGGCGACGCCTGTACGAGGAGCTCGGGATACGCTGCGAACTGCAGTTCCTGTTCAAGTTCCAGTACCAGGCGCAGTTCGACGCGACCGGCGCCGAACATGAGCTTTGCTCGGTGTTCATCGGCCGATGCCACGAGCCGCTCCAGGATCAATCGCGAGGAGATCGCGGACTGGCGCTGGGTCAGCCCGGAAGCTCCTGCAGCGGAGATGTCGAGCGCCGGCGGCTCGAAGTTCACGCCGTGGTTCATGCTGGAATGGGACCGGATCTGGCGCGATCATCGCGCAGCGGTGCTCGCGTTGCGGTCATAATGAGGCAATCTTGATTAGGCAATCTTAATTTGGGCCCGGATTCGCCGGGCCGCGGTAACATAGCGTATGGCAATACCTCTTCTGCAAATGTATCGGGTCGCGAAATACCTCGCCGGGCGCAAATTGCGCGGCGACAAGCGCTATCCGCTGGTGCTCATGCTGGAGCCGCTGTTCCAGTGCAACCTGGCCTGCGCCGGCTGCGGCAAGATCGACTATCCCGAAGGAGATCCTGCAGAAGCGGGTCAGCGTCGAGGACGCGCTGAGGGCGGTCGATGAGTGCGGCGCGCCCGATGGTGTCCATTCCCGGCGGCGAGCCGCTCATCCACAAGGAGATGCCGCAGATCGTCGCCGGCATCGTGGCGCGCAAGAAATTCGTGTATCTGTGCACCAACGCGATCCTGCTGGCCAAGCACATCGATGAGTACCAGCCCTCGCCCTACCTGACCTTCTCGATCCATCTCGACGGCAACCGGCGAGCGGCACGACGAGTCGGTGTGCCAGGAAGGCGTGTTCGACAAGGCGGTTGCGGCGATCAAGCTGGCGCGCAGCAAGGGCTTTCGCGTCACCATCAACTGCACGCTGTTCAACGGCGAGAATCCGGACGAAGTGGCGCGAGTTCTTCGATACCGCCATGCAGCTCGGCATCGAGGGCATCACGGTGTCGCCGGGCTTCAGCTACCAGCATGCGCCGCGCCAGGATGTGTTCCTGGGCCGCAGCGCCAGCAAGCAGCTGTTCCGCGAGATCTTCAAGCGCCAGCGCAAGCGGCCGTCGCGGCATCGCGTGGTCGTTCAATCACTCCTGGCTTGTTCCTGGATTTCCTGGCCGGCAACCAGACCTACCAATGCACGCCCTGGAGCAATCCGACCTACAACGTGTTCGGCTGGCAGCGGCCCGTGCTATCTGCTGTCGGACGAGGGCTATGCGCCGACCTACCACTCGCTGATCGAGGACACCGAGTGGGACAAGTACGGCGTCGGCCGCAATCCACGCTGCGACAACTGCATGGCGCATTGCGGCTTCGAGGGCACGGCGGTCAATGACGCGTTCAGCCATCCGCTCAAGGCGCTGCTGGCCGCGCTCAGCGGGCCCGCAGGTCTCGGGGCCGATGGCCCCGGAGCTGCCGTTCGACTATGCGGAGGGCGCGGCGCGGTACGCGACCGTGGCCGCAGTGCCGATCGGCGACATCAAGCGCATGATCCGCGAATCGGACGAGGCCGCGAGTCGCGGCGCCGCGCTGAGCGCAGGCATCCAGGCGTGAGCATGCGGGTGAGCAACGCAGCCGACCGTCGCGGCGACCGGACCAGCCGCCTTCGGCGGCAGAGGCATTCGGCCGCAGCTGGAGGCCTGGCGGTTGCGCATGGAAGCAGGCCCTGGCGAGGCGGCTGCCGCGCGGCCGACGAGATCCCGGCGCGCCTGCACGAGGCGATGCGCTACAGCGTGCTCGGCGGCGGCAAGCGCATCCGGCCGGCCCTGCTGTTCGCGACCGCGCGCACCCTCGGGCTCGCGGAAGACGAGGTCGAGGCGGCCGCCTGCGCCATCGAGCTGATCCACGTCTACTCGCTGGTGCATGATGATCTGCCGGCCATGGACGATGATGATCTGCGGCGCGGCCGGCCGACCTGCCACAAGGCCTACGATGAGGCGACGGCGATCCTGGTGGGCGATGCGCTGCAGCCGCTGGCATTCCAGCTGCTGGCGCGCGATCCGCGCTGCCGGCCGCGCCGGCGATTCGCCTGCGCCTGATCGACCTGCTGAGCGAGGCCAGCGGCACCTTCGGCATGGCCGGCGGGCAGGCCATCGATCTGGAGGTGCAGGGCAGGCAGCTCGACATCGCCGCAGTCGAGGACATGCATGCCCGCAAGACCGGCGCGCTGATTCGAGCCAGCGTGCTGATGGCGGCCGCATGCGCTGCCCGACTGCCTGCGCGGCGCTGTATGCCGCGCTCGAGCCGTTTCGCGGCAGCCATCGGCCTCGCGTTCCAGATCCAGGACGACCTGCTCGATGTGCTCGGCGATGTATCGACGCTCGGCAAGGCGACCGGCGCGGACCGGCAGCACGCCAAGCCCACCCATCCGGCCGTCATCGGCATCGCGGCTTCGCAGGAGCGGGTGCGATCTGCTGCACGCCAGGCGCTCGAAGCGCTGGCATACCCTTCGGCGAACGCGCGGCCCCGCTGCGTTCGCTGGCGTATTGGCTGCTGACGCGGCATTATTGACCGCCGGCGGCAATGCAAGCGGCTGCCGGCGCCGGCCGTTGGCAACGCTTTGACGGCGTTTTCCGTATTAACAGAGTTTGCGCGCAGGAGGGCAGTGTATTGCGCCAAGCGATCAGCCATGCGCGGCTCATGCGCGAATCGACCGATCGCGTCGAGGCCGCTCTGCGCAGCGGCGACGGAAGCGAACAGCTGATCGCGCGCCGTGTCCTTGAAAGCCCCGTCGTGTGGCAGCAGTGGGAGAGCGAGCATTCGAGCCTCATGCACCAGCTCGCCAATTGCGGGGCGCCGCGCGCGCAGGTCGCGGCGCTCAAGCAGACGACGTTGCGCCTGCTGCACGGCAAGGCGCTGTTTCAGTATCTGCAGCAGAGCGCGGTGCGCGGAGACCGGCGTGCGCAGGTCATCGCTTACTTTCGCCCGGGCCGAAGTTATGAGGCCGCCATCATTGCCGAGCACGGCGTGTACCTGCGCAAGGCCTGCAGCTTCCTGTGCACAAGCCACCTGGGCAGCGAGGTCGTGCAAGACCCCGCATTCCTCGATCCCATGCAGCGCTACGAGGAGCTCTACACCGAGTATTTCGATCTGTACTGCAGCAGCTTGACCGGGGCCGAGAGGCCGGAATCGCAGCGCGCATTGCTGCCGCTGCTGAAGCAGCAGCTGCAACGAATACCGGCTGGCCATTCTCGACCCGGTGCCGGGCGCAGCCGTTCCTGCGGCGCGAGGCGGAGCTGCGCCGGCGCACCGGCGACACGCAACGGCTTCCCTCCGTCAAGGGCCGTCCGAAGGCGCTGAAGCTCGTCTACTGCAGCGCCAGCTTGCGCTCCTTCACCGACGGCGGGGTCCACTGGTAGATCCAGGTTTCGGTCAGCGGTCTGCCCTCCAGGCGCAGGTACAGTCGCAGGTCGATGGGCTCCACGCTGTCGTCGGTCGGCCTGACATCGAACAGCGCCCGATAGCCGTTGAACTCCTCGACGTAATGCGCCGTGACATGCTCCGTCTGACCGCGCGAGGCCGTTATCACCGCTTCGACCGGGGCATCCTTGGCCAACGCGCCGAGCTCGCCGCCGGCGAAATCGACGGCAAAATGCCAGGAGTAGTACTGGCGCTTCACGCCGAGCGTGCCGCCGATGCCCGTGCGGGTCGCGATGGTCTCGCCGAGGGGCGACGAGTAGGGCATTTTCGTGCCCCAATACAGCCGGTAGCTGAACAGCAGCTCCTGGCCGGGCTTCGCCTTGTCGAGCGGATTCCAGAAGGCGACGATGTTGTCGAATGTCTCATCCACGGTGGGTATCTCGACGAGCTGCACGGCGCCCTTGCCCCATCCGCCGTTCGGGCCGGGCCTCGGCTCCACCCACAGGCTCGGGCGCCGATCGTAGTACACGCCGTCGTCCTGGTAATGATCGAAATTGCGGTCCCGCTGCAGCAGGCCGAAGCCGCGCGGATTGTCGTCGAAGTAGGAGTTCAGATGCAATTGCGCAGGATTGACCAGCGGCCGCCAGATCCACTCGCCGGCGCCGGTCCACATCGACAGGCCATCGGAATCGTGAATCTCGGGCCGCCAGTCGTTCGCCCCCCGACGGTCGTTCTCGCCATAAAAGAACATGCTGGTGAGCGGGGCAATCCCTAAGCGTTCGATCGGCTTGCGCGGATACAACGCAGAGTCGACGTTCATGATCAGCGTGCCGCCGGGCGCGATTTGAATGCGCAGCGCGCCGGCGATGCTCGGCGAGTCGAGCAGTGCGTACAGGGTGAGTATTCCCGAGTCCTTCGCCGGCCGCTCGAACCAAAAGGAGGTGAACCGCGGGAAATTCCTCGGGGCGCGGAAACGCGGTATCGACCGCCAGCGCCCGCGCCGACAGGCCATATTGGCGCGTATCGCCGCCGACCGCGCGAAAATAGCTGGCCCCCAAGAACGCAGCGACGTCGGCCTTCCAATTCGTCACGAACTGTACGCGAAAGCCGGCAAAGCCCGCGCGATCCTTCATGATGGCGGGGTCGACGCCGCTCGAGCCCCAGTCGAACATCGCCGGATCGTAGACGATCTCGTGCGATTGACCGTCGACAACTTCGTACAGATGCACCGGCTCGGTGAAATTGCGGCCGACATGAAAGAACTGCAGGCGAAACGCCAGCCCCGCGTCGCCCCACAACGCATGGTCGCCGCGGAAGCGAATGGATTGATACTGATCGTAGCCGAGCTTGGCCATGGCGGGCGGCAGCGCGTCCTTGGACGGCTGATAGGCGTTGCTCGCGAGCCAATGCGCTTGACCCTTGAGCCAGGCGAAATCGAAGGGCTGCGTCGCCTGCGGACCGGCGGCCGGCTGCTGCGCCGCCCGGCAGAGCCCGCCGTACGCCAAGGGTCCGCTCGCGAGGCCAACGGCAAATTTCAAGAGGGCGCGTCGGTCGATCATGCGTTGGCGGTCCTTTAGATCTACTAGATGATGAAAGTGTGGCGCGGCGCATCCGGCAGCAGCGCGAGTTGATTGAGCAGACGCGGATCGCCGGCGACCTCCACGCGCTCGACGGGCGTAAACCATTCGAGCGCTTCGTCGAGGGTTCGCGCATCGATCAGCTTTTGCTGCGCGGTGAAGGCGTTCGGATCGGGACGGCCGCGCGGATCGCTCGGCCGCGCCAGGTTGCCGTTGATGTGCGCCGATCGGGCGTCGCGATTGCGCGCCAGGTAGCGGAGCCCGTCCGCGGGCAGTTCGCGCGCTTGCGCGATCAGCTCCGTGCGGCGCGCCACCAGCGCCGGCTGCTCGACTTCCTCGGGCGTGCGCAGCAGCGCGAAGCGCGACAGCACGCGGCCGAGCGACACGCTGCCGCTGGCGCGCGACAGGGGAACGGACAGAAACAGGCCCAACAGCGCCGGCGACACCCATGCGAGCAGCGGCGGCGAGAGGAACCAGAAAATCACGGCGGCGACGCAGCTCAACAGCATGTGCCGGCTTGTGATAGAGCCAGGCTTCCTGCCAGGTGGTGCCGCCGCTGTCGCGCCGCTGCGGCTTCCAGCCGGAATCGCGCCCCAGGAAGACCTCGAATACATGCCGGCTCTGAATCAGCATCAGCACCGGCGCGTACAGCGCCGAGAGGAGGATTTCCAACGAAAAGCTGGCGGCGATGCCGACCACCCCTCCGCCGCCGCGCCGCAGCCGCCGCGACGCCAAGGCACGCACCAGGCCCGCCATCTTCGGAATCAGCAGCACGACCATGCTGAACCAGAACAGCGACATCATCAGTTCGACGTCGAACCGCGGCCAGGTGGGAAACAGCTGGAAATCGTGACTGAAGTATTCCGGCCGAATCAGGTGCGACTGCAGGGCGAGCGCGAAGCCGATGCCCAACATCAGCAGCCACAGGGGCGATGACAGGTAGCTCATGATGCCGATGCCCAGATGCAGACGGCTGGCGAAGCTCAATCCCGCCGCGCCGATGATTTTCATGTGCTGCAGGTTGCCCTGAGCCCAGCGGCGGTCGCGAATGGCCACGTCGATGAGCGATGGCGGGGATTCCTCCCAGGAGCCGCCGCAATCGGTCGCCATGCGCACCTTCCAGCCGCCGCGGCGCATCAGCGCCGCCTCGACGAAATCGTGGGACAGCACGTGACCGCCGAACGGCTTGCGGCCCTCGCAGCTCGGGCAGGCCGCAGCACTGGGCGAACGCGGCGACGCGAATGATGGCGTTGTGACCCCAGTAATTGCCGCTGTCGCCGGACCAGGCCGAGAGGCCGCGCGAAACGACCGGACCGTACACGCAGGCGGCGAATTGCTGCAGCCGGCCGAAGAACGTGCGCGCGCCGATGAGCTGCGGCGCGGTCTGCAGGATGCCCAGCGCAGGGTCCGCCTGCATCCTGCGCACGAGCAGCAGCAGCGTCGAGCCGTCGATCAAGCTGTCTGCGTCGAGCACGATCATGTGGTCGTAGCGGCCGCCCCAGCGCGTGACGAAGTCCTCGAAGATTGCCGGACTTGCGCGCGACGTTCAGCCAGCGCCGCCGGTACCAGACCGGCATGATCTGCGCGAGCGACCTGCGCAGCGCGTCGATTGCCGCCGTCTCGCGAATCCATGCGTCGGCGTTCGTCGAATCCGACAGCACCACGATCTCGAAAGCCCGGTTCGCGTCGAGTGCCTCGAGCGCCTCGGCCATCGCCTGCAGCGCCGCGGTGGTGCGTATCGGATCCTCGTTGTAAATCGGCATGACGAGCGCCGTCAGCGTGCCGTCGGTCCCCGCCGCCGGGTGCGGCGCAGGATCGCGCCGCTTCGATGCGCCGGCGATGACCGAGCCGGCTGCGAAGGCGATCCAGGCCAGCGACACGGCGAAAAAGAAAATCATGAGCCCCTGCAGCAGGGTCATGCTGGCGAACCGCACGACTTGCAGCATCTGGTAGACGCCGTAGATCGTGACCCCGCAGCTCACGGTGAGCAGGATGAAGCGCGCGAACAGCACGGCGGCCGTTGGATGGCCGAGCGGGCGACCCGCGGGCTCGAAGCGCAGGTCTTGAGGCAGCATGCCCAGCGGCGACTCCGGCGGCATTCCGCCGGCGGGTTCCAGGATGGTCGAATGCGACTGCGGTGCTCAAGGGGAGGTCCACCGGTAAAGCCAGGTCTCGGTCACCGGATTATCGCCGCGCATGACCCGCAAGCGCAGCTCGATCAGCTCGGCACCATTCGGGTCGATCTCAAAGCTGGCGCGCAATCCGTGCAGGGCGCTGTTCGACATCAGCGCGGCGTTGACAACCTTGCCGGTGGAAGCGCCCAGATCGAGCCGCAGACCGTCGGTCTTCTCGCCGGCGCCGACGATATCCAGGATGAACACGCGCCGCTTGCCGTCGAGGCTGGCGCCCGAGCGGGTTGCCACGACTTTGCCCAAGCCCTTGGGCAGGTCCGGCTCCGCCAGCCAGGTGAGGCGATACTCGAATTGCGCCGGATGTCCCGGACTCAAGGCTTGCGCCGGGCGCCAGAAGGCGACGATGTTGTCGTTGCTTTCGCGTCCGGACGGAATCTCCACGCAGCTCGACCGCACCCGCGCCCCAGTCGCCATTGGGCTCGACCCATGCGCTGGGCCGCCGTTCGTACAGATTTTCGAAATCCTGAAAATCGCTCTGCTCACGCGAGCGCTGCACCAGCCCGAAGCCTTGCGGGGCCTGTGTGGTGAACGTCGAGACCTGCAGATTGCTGGGATTCGCCAGCTGTCGAAAAATATGCTCGCCGGTTTTCGAGGTGATCTGCAGGCCGTCCGAGTCGTGGACCTCGGGCCGATAATCGTCGAGACGGCCGCGGTTGGTCTCGTCGAACAAGAACATGGAGGTGAGCGGGGCGATGCCGACCACGCGCATGTCGGTGCGCGGGAAGAGCGTGAGTTGCACGTCCATGATCGTCTCCACGCCCGGCTGGACGGTGAAGCGGTAGGCGCCGGTGGTGGACGCGCTCTCGAGCAGAGCATAGATCACGATCGAGCGCGCGCGGGGGCCGGGGCGCTCGATCCAAAAATGCGTGAATGCCGGGAATTCCTCGCCCGACGGCTCGGCGGTATTGATCGCCAGGCCGCGCGCGGAAAGACCGTACAAGAGGTTCTGAGCGACCGCACGGAAGTAGCTGGCTCCCTGAAATACCAGAAACTCGTCCCAGACCTTCTTCGAGTTGATTTGGGTGCGCAGGCGAAAGCCGGACAGCGGCAACGATACCTTGCCGAGCGGCGGCAGGGTCGAGGCCATTTCGAACATGGCGGGAGTGGCCACCAGATCCTGCGCCAAGCCGTCTTCGACCGTGGAAACAGTGACCGCCCCGGATTGCAGATTGGCGCGCAACAACTCGAGCCGGAACGGCAACTGCTCCGCGCGCCAAATACCGGCATCCGGGTTGAAGTGAATACTGCGGTACTGCTCCGGACTGAGTTTGTCCAGGCCGGCGGGCAGGCTGCTGCGCTGCGGCGCGTAGGGGGCGGCCGCTCTGCGCTTCGCCTCGGCCAGCAGCGTATCGAACGTAAACGCGTAGCTCGCCGCCGGCTTGTCCGCGGCTGGGTTGTCGGTGCGCGCAGATGCGGCGGGCGTCGCCGCGCCGCGCGTCGCTGCGCGCGGCGCCGCGGGACTCGCCGAAGCGAGTACGGCCAGCGCCAGCGCTGCGAATGAATTGGTCATCGAAACCGGCAAGCAGTTACCCCAACTTGGCCCGAAGGCCGAATACCGTGATTTGCCGGACCGGGGCCGACTTCGGTCGGCTTGAGCCGGCCGGCTCTTGCCGTGATTATGCATCTCCCAAGGCCACCTTGGGCGCTGGCCGGCGGGGCGCCTGCTATAGTTTGATGTCATGCAGGAGAGCGCAACGCCCCTCAAGGAACCGCAGAGCGCCGCAGCCGTGCTCATGGTGCGGCCGGCGCGCTTCGCATTCAATCCGCAGACCGCACCCAGCAACGCCTTCCAGCACAGCCCGGAAGCGGGCCCGCACCACGCGGCGGCACTCGATTTGCAGGACCGCGCCCTGCACGAATTCGACGCGGCTGGCTGAGAGCCTGCGGCGCGGCGGGCGTGGACGTCATCGTGGCGGATGACACCGATGCGCCGCCGAAGCCGGACGCGCTCTTTCCGAACAACTGGGTGAGCTTCCATCTCGACGGTACGGTGGTTCTGTACCCGATGCTGGCGCCCAACCGGCGCAGCGAACGGCGCGAAGAGGTCATACGCCAGGTGACCGGCGACGGCCGGTACCGGATTACCCGAACGGTCGATTTGAGCCACCGCGAGAGCGAGGGCAAATATCTCGAGGGCACCGGCAGCCTGGTGCTCGATCGGGTACGGCGCGTGGCCTATGCGAACCTGTCGCCGCGCACCGATCTGGACGTGTTGGGCGAATTTGCCCAACAGCTCGACTATGAACTGGTGACCTTCGAAGCCTTCGACGGCATGGGCCGCGCCGTGTATCACACGAATGTGCTGATGGTCGATCGGCGCCGGTTTCGCGGTGGTTTGCGGCGCGGCCATCCGGCATCCGCGCGCATCGCGACGCCGTCTATTCCAAATTGCGGGCATCGGGGCACGAAATCATCGAGATATCGCTCGCGCAGATGGAGAGCTTCGCGGGCAACCTGCTGGAGCTCGCCCCTGCGGGCGCGAGCGTGATCGCGCTGTCCACGACCGCGTGGCGCAGCCTGGATGCGGCGCAGCGCCGGGCGCTGGAGAGGCACGGCGGCATATTGGCGGCCGACATTCCCGTCATCGAGCGGTTCGGCGGCGGCGGCGTGCGCTGCATGCTGGCGGAAATTCACCTGCCGGCGCGCCAGGAGCCTGTCTGAGTAATCCCCGTGGCCGCGATCCAAACGAGCCGCCGGGAACCGTGGTGTCATAATCCCATGATGTTGGAGCTCGGCGTCAAGACCCTCATTGCCTACCTGCTGGGCGCGTTGCTCGGCAGCCTGATCCTGGGGCGCCTGCGCGGCGTGGATATCCGCCGGTTGGGCAGCGGCAACGCCGGCGCCACCAACGCGTTGCGGACTCAGGGCAAGCTGTTCGGCCTGCTGGTGCTGCTCATCGATCTGGGCAAGGGTGTATTCGCCGTGCTGTGGCTGCCGACGGCGGCGCTTCCGTACGTGCCCATCGATCCAGGCCTGTCGCGGGAGTGGCTGACCATGGCCTGCGGCCTGGCCGTCATTCTGGGACACGTCTACCCGGTGTGGTTCGGCTTTCGCGGCGGCAAGGGCGTGGCGACCATGGTGGGCGTGGTGGGCGCCGTGCAGCCGCGCCTGCTCCTGCCTTTGCTGTGCAGCTGGCTCGCGGTACTGGTGCTCACGGGCTATGTGGGCCTCGCCAGCATGCTCGCAGGCGTGGCGCTCGTCGCTTTCGTGTATCTGCTCGAGCCGGGAGATCCGCCGCTGTTGACCTTTTGCGTGATGATCACGGTGTTCGTGATCTTTACCCATCGCGGCAACATCGCGCGCATGCGCGCCGGCCAAGAGCACCGCGTCCGCAAGCTATGGCTGTTCCGGTCGCGCGCGGCGTAGATCACTTCTCGCTGCTCAAGCGGCTCGCGGACGGCCGCCCGCACTCCGGCGGGTCGCTGGCGCGAGAACTGGGGGTGAGCCGCGCGGCGCTGTGCGATGGGATCGAGCGGCTGCGGGCGCAGGGCGTGGACATCCAGGCGACGGCGGGACGCGGTTATCAGTCTGCCGGCGCCGGTCGAACTGCTGGATGCACGCCGCATCCGCGACGCGCTGCGCGATGGTCAGGAAGCGGCGCTGCACGGCTTGGAGGTGCTGTTCGAGGTTGATTCGACCAACACGCGCCTGCTCGAGCTCCCACCCCCTCCACAGGGCCGCGCCGATGTTTGCGTGAGCGAACTGCAGCATGCGGGCCGCGGCCGCCTCGGCCGCCGCTGGATCGCACCGTTCGGAGCGGGCCTGGCCATGTCGCTGGGATGGGCTTTTCGCGACGCGTCGCGCGCCAAACCCGCCTTGAGCCTGGCGGTCGGCGTTGCGGTATCACGGGCGTTACAGCGGGCCGGAGCGCGCGACATTCGCCTCAAATGGCCGAACGATGTGTGGTTCAACTCGCGAAAGGTGGGCGGGGTATTGCTCGAACTGCGGGCGGAAGAGGGCGGATTCGCGCATGTCGTGATCGGCGTGGGCCTGAACGTGTCGCTGTCGACGGCGGCGCGGCGCGAGATCGAATCGACCGGCGTGCGTGCAGCAGCCGTGACCGACGCCTGCCCGCAATCGGTGTCGCGCAATGTCCTGGCGGGAGCGCTCTTGGATGAGCTTTTGAGTATGCTGGGGCAATTCGAGCGGGAGGGATTCGCTCCCTTTCGCGACGCCTGGACCGGCCTCGATGCGCTGCGCGACCGGCGCGCGCGGGTAATCACCGGCGAGGGCGCCATTTGCGGCACGGCGCGAGGCGTGGACGAGGACGGCGCGCTGTTGCTCGATTGCGGGGGCCGCATGCAGAGATTTGTGTCCGGCGAGGTCAGTTTGCGTTTGACCGAGGGTGACGCTTGACGATCGTAAAGAGCATCGTGGTAGGTCTCGCGCTTGCCAACGTGGGCTATTTTCTGTGGGTGAAGGGTCCCGCGGGATCTTCCGATTCGGCGGTTGTCGCCGCGCCGGCGGCGTCGCTCAAGCTCGCATCCGAGGTCCCCGCGGGCGCGCGGGCGGACGATGGCGCCGCTGCGGATGCCGGCGGCGGCATCGCCGGTGCGAGCGGCGGCACGGACGCCGGGGAAGGCGCGCACGACGACGCATCGGCGGGCCTCCTCACCAACGTCAAGCGCTGCATCAGCGTGGGCCCGTTCCGCGACGTGGCGGAGGCTGCGCACGCTGCAAGCACTTTGCGCAGCGGCGGCTATGATCCGCGGCAGCGCGTCGCGGAAGGCGACGTGTGGGCCGGAGTGTGGGTGTATCTGCCGATACCGGCGACCCGCGCCGCGAGCGATCAGATGCTGGCGAAGCTCAAAGCCGGCGGTATCGAGGACGCGCTGGAAATGCCCGGACCGAACGACGGTTCGGTGATCTCGCTCGGTCTGTACAGCGAAGCGAAGCGCGCTCAAGCGCGCGTCTCACAAGCGCAGGCGCTCGGTTTCAATCCGGGAATCGCGGATCGCAAACGCACGGGCAATGTGTATTGGATCGACATCGACCTGAAGCCGACCGACAGCGTGCTGAAGCCGTCGGATCTGCAAGGCGAAGCGGGGCGCATCGTGCGCTTGGAAGTGAAGGGATGCCCTGCCGGCGGCGCCGAATCGCCATGAGCCGGTGGAAAGCCGCGCAGATGATCATCTTGAGGATCGCGCGCGGCGCAGGCGCGGTGGTCGGTTACGGCGGCCTGGCGGCATTTCTGTACCTGATCAGTCTGCAGCTCTACCGCTGGTTCCGCGAGGGCGAGTGGACCCATATCGGCGTGAGCGACGGCATGCACGTGCTGCTCGCGCGCTGCTGCGTCAAGGACGGCGATACCGGGCGACTTGCGGCGCTGGCGCACTGGCTCGATGCGCCCGTGGACTGGCTCGGGCTGCACAAAGTGCTCGAAGTCGTCCCGGCATCCCTTGCGCTGTTCGCCGGATGCATTCTCGGCAACAGCATCTTCATCTACTGCCGCGACCGCATCGAGGAATACTCTCGCGGCCCTCGATCACCCGGCGGAGCGCGACCCGCTGCAGGCGACGTAGATGCCGAGCGCGATGAATGAAATTGCGGTGATGTAGCGGCCGCAGGAATGCCGGCCGCCAAGGCCGGCGATCTTGGACCCGAGCGCGCCGGCGGCCAGTACGTAGAGAGTGTCGGTACAGGCGGCGATCAGCACGAAGACACTGCCGAGAAAAATGCTCTGCGCCAGCGGCGCCGCGCCCGGGTCGACGAACTGCGGCAGAAAGGCTGCGAAGAACAGCGCCGTCTTCGGATTGAGCAGCGCGACCAGAAAGGCGTCGCGGAACGCGCTCATGCGCGGCCCGCCGGTGCGCTCGGCGCCGACGCCGGCGGAGGCACGGCGCAGCGCTCTGACGCCAAGCAGCACGAGATACGCCGCGCCGGCGAGCTTTACGATGGTGAATGCGCGCGCTGACACGGCAAATATCACGGCGATTCCCAGTGAGGCGATGATGGCGTTGCCGAGATTGCCGAGAGCGATTCCGCCGATTGACGCGAGTCCCGCGCTGCGCCCCTGACCCAAGGTGCGGGTCACCAGATAAATGACGGCGGGACCGGGAGTGATCGCGAGCACGACGCTCGCCAGCACGAATACCGCGCGCATCGATCCGAACATCGATGAGATACCATAGTGCCCCATCTGGTATTAATGAACGAATCCGCCCATGCACGCAATGATTCTCAACAAGCTGAAGACTCCGCTCGAATGGACCGAGCTTGAGGATCGCGACCCCGGCCCGGGCGAAATTCGAGTCAGGGTGGGCGCCTGCGGGGTGTGCCGCACCGACCTGCACGTGGTCGACGGCGAACTGGCCGAGCCGCAGGTGCCCATCATCCCGGGGCACGAGATCGTCGGCCGCATCGATGCGATCGGGCGCGGCGTCGAGGGGCTCGAGCTGGGCGAGCGCATCGGCATTCCCTGGCTCGGGCACACCTGCGGTGTCTGTCCGTATTGTCTGATGCAGCGGGAGAATTTGTGCGACCGGCCGCTGTTCACCGGCTACACGCGCAACGGCGGCTACGCGACTGCAGCCGTCTCGGACGCGCGATTCGCGTTTCCGCTCGGCGAGCGCGGCAGCGATGACTCGCTGGCGCCGCTGCTGTGCGCCGGAATGATCGGCTGGCGCTCCCTCACCATCGCGGGCCCGGCGAATCGGCTGGGGCTCTACGGCTTCGGCGCGGCGGCGCACATATTGGCGCAGGCGGCCAAATGGCAGGGACGAACGGTGTTCGCATTCACGCGGCCGGGCGATGCCGCCACGCAGCGCTTCGCCGTGGCTCTCGGTGCGGCGTGGGCCGGCGATGCGGGGCAGATGCCGCCGGAGCCGCTCGATGCGGCCATCATATTCGCACCGGTGGGCTCGTTGGTGCCCCTGGCGCTGCAGGCGGTGCGCAAGGGCGGGCGCGTGGTTTGCGCGGGAATCCACATGAGCGAGATTCCGGCGATGCCGTATCGACTGCTGTGGGAAGAGCGGGAGCTCGTATCGGTCGCCAATCTCACCCGGCAGGATGGCCTCGACTTTCTGCGCCAGGCGCCCCAGATGGGCATCGTTACCCGGACCGCGCGCTACCCGCTGCAGCAGGCCAACGAGGCGCTTGCCGATCTGCGGGCCGGGCGGTTCGAGGGCGCCGCGGTGCTCATCCCGTGAGCGCGCCGGCGTCGGGCCGGTGTCCGCAGGGCGTCATTTCACCAATTGTTTGCGCAGCGACATCAGCTCCCGCCTGCGCTTCTCCGTCGACTTTGGAAACGACAGTTTCAGCGCTTCGACCGTATCGAGCACGATTTGCGAAGCGATCAGGCGCGCGTTGAGCTTGTCGTCCGCCGGGACGACATACCAGGGTGCATGCTTGGTGCTGGTCGCGCTCAGGCATTTTTCGAAGGCGGTCATGTATTGCTTCCAGTACTTCCGCTCTTCGATGTCCGCCATGCTGAACTTCCAGTTCTTCTCCGGAGCGTCGATTCGTGCGAGGAAGCGCTTGCGCTGCTCCTCTTTCGAGAGGTGCAGGAAAAACTTGATGATGCGGGTGCCGTTGCGATGCAGGTGCCGCTCCAGGTCCAGGATGGATCGGTAGCGGTCCCGCCAGACGGTCTTTTCGCCGCCGATCTGCGCTCCCGGCAATCCCTCCGCATGGAGAATTTCCGGATGAACGCGCAGGATCAGCACCTCCTCGTAATACGAGCGGTTGAAAATGCCGATCTTTCCGCGTTCCGGCAAGTCGCGGGTCGTGCGCCAGAGAAAGTCATGCTGCAGTTCGGTGGCGCTCGGATGCTTGAAGCTGAACACCTGGCATCCCTGCGGATTGACCCCAGACATCACGTGTGCGATGACGCCGTCCTTGCCGGCTGCATCCATGGCTTGAAATATCAACAGCACGGCGTAACGGTTCGAGGCGTACAGCCGCTCCTGCTGAGCGCTGAGCTTCTTGACGTGATCCTTCAGCAGCTCCTGATACTCATCGCTGCTGCCGTAGACGGGAGCGATGCGGGTCGCCCAGTTCTTGAGGTTGACCTCGCTCGCCTCGCGGACGCGGAAGTCCTCGCAGTTGATTTTCATCCCCCATCCTTTGGCAATGTCGTGGATCGACCAGCGCTTAGCGTGCAACGGAGCCCGCCGAAATACCAGCTCTGCGCCTTCTCAGCTCCTTACATGTCGGCGAACACGCGCGAACGCCTGGAGGCCAATTCCGACTGCCGCTGCGTACGCGACCGTACAGACTAGGGAGGGCCGGTCGGCGCATCATTCGTCGCTCTCGGGCGCGCATGAGGCGGCCCGCATGGCGGACAATTGGAGAAGATAAAATGAAGCGTTCCTATGGTCGAGTCCGACGCCATCTGGCGCACGAGGTCCTCATACCCCTGGCCTGCATGTGGTGCGGCGCGGCGCTGGCTGCCATGCCGTTCAACCTTCCGCCCGTCAATGATCCTGCAAGCACCGAGCATCACCCCGGCAAGGTGATCTGGGCCGATCTGGTCACGCCGAACCTTGCCGCTGCGGAAACCTTTTACAGCGGATTGTTCGGCTGGACATTCCAGGATATTCACGCCGTCGATTCCGACTATGGGGTCGCCCTTCTCGACGGACGACCCATCGCCGGCGTGCTGCAAAAGGCCGTACCGGCGGGGAGCGATCAGCGCCAACCGACATGGCTCACCTTCATCGCCGTGCTGGACGTCGACGCCGCCAGACGAATTGCGCTGAGCCAGGGCGCCAAGAGCGTGTACGAGCCCAGAACGTACCCGAGGCGTGGTCGTCAGGCGGTGTTGTCGGATCCGCAGGGGGCGGTGTTTGCGATGCTTGCCTCGACCAGCGGCGATCCGCCGGATTATCTCGCGGCGCCGGGCGATTGGATTTGGAGTTCAGTGTTCGCGCGCGATCCCAATCAGGATGCCGGCTTCTACAAAGCAGTCTTCGGCTACGACGTGTTCGATCTGCCGAGCGATGACGGTGCCCAGCACGTGATCCTCTCGAGTGACGACTACGCTCGCGCCGGTATCAATACCCTGCCGCCCGGCCATCGGCTCCCCCATTGGCTCAACTTCATCCGAGTCGTGGACGCCGGGGAGTCCTCCGCCAAAGCAGTGAAGCTCGGCGGCCGGGTGCTGGTCGAGCCGTTCGTAGATCGCCATGGCGGCAAAATCGCGGTAATCGCCGATCCGATGGGTGCGCCGATCGGATTGATGGAGTGGTCGGAGACAGACAGCAAAATGGAACCGAAATGAGCAATAAATTCGCGCCTTGGAAGGTCGGCATCATCGGGCTCGCGGCGCTCGGCATCGTCGCCGGCTGTCTTGTGGGACCGGGGGGCTATGACACTACGGTGGGAGTGGGCTACGTCGGCGGCTACTATGCGCCAGGAGGTTACGAGTACGGCGGCTGGGGCCACGGCTACGGTGTCGCGCCTCCACGAGGCGGCCGACCCGACGGCCATGGAGGCCGGGGCGCCCCATCGATTCCGAGTCGTCCGCACGGGCGATAATTCGCGCAGGCGTCAAGAAGTGTCAATTGCAGGCGAGTCGATTGCCGGCGAGGCGCGTCGCACGCAGGACTAGTGGTACGCTAGTTATTGAAGGCCGATTGGCTTAGTCATTGAGCGAGATCCACGTGTCGAGTACAGCGTGTGCGCGTACAGCGCTAGTCGATGGCGCTTTGCGATGACGGATCCAACGCCAAGCACCCACTCCACAGCGGGCGGAGAGACCCGCTCCGGGGACTCGGGGCTGCGCGCCAAGGCAAACAGGCGCTGGATGCTCTCCATCGGCGCGACGCTGGTCGTTTTGTTCGGCATTTGGCTGATCGTGCGTGCGGCGTCGCAGCCCAAGGCCAAGCCGACCGGCGCCCAGGCCGTCCCGGTGGGCACGGCGCCGGTGTCGCTCGGCGACATCGACGTCTATCTCGACGCCATCGGCACCGTCACGCCGGTGTACACGGCCACCATCGTGAGCCGCGTGGCGGGGGAAATCACCGAAGTCCGGTTCAAAGAGGGCCAGATCGTCAAGAAGAACGACCTGCTGGCGGTGATCGATCCGCGGCCGTATACGGCGGCGCTGCTGCAGGCCCAGGGTCAGTTGATGCGCGACGTCGCCGCGCTGAAGAACGCGCGCATCGACCTTAAGCGCTATCAGAATTCCTACAAGGAACACGCCATTCCCGAGCAGGAGCTGGCGACGCAACAGGCCACCGTCGATGCGGACGAGGCGACGGTGAGGCTCGATCAAGGCAATCTCGACGCCGCCCAGGTGAACGCCGAGTATACGCGGATCCTCGCCCCGTTCCCCGGGCGGGTCGGCCTGCGCAACATCGATCCCGGCAACGTCGTGCCGGCCAACGGCACGTCGGGCCTGTGCGTCATCACGCAATTGCAGCCGATCACCGTGATTTTCACGATCGCCGAGGACTCGATCGACGAGGTGACCGCGCAGATGACCACCGGCCGCTCTTTGCAGGTGCTGGCGCTCGACCGCTCGAAGCAGCACCAGCTGGCCAGCGGCACATTGCTGACGCTCGACAACCAGGTCAACACGACGACCGGCACGGTGCGCGCACGGGCGGCGTTTCCCAATACGCACAACGAGCTGTTTCCGAACCAGTTCGTGAACGCGCGGCTTAAGGTGAAGACCCTGACCGGGGTCAACCTGGTTCCACAGGCCGCGATCCAGCACAACAACGACATCGCCTTCGTCTATGCGGTGCAGGCCGACGGCACGGTGCAGTCGCGCAACGTCAATATTCTGGCGACGGAGGGGGAAACCTCCGCGGTCTCGGGGGTCGAGGCAGGCCAGGAACTCGTCACCGACGGCTTCGATAGGCTGCAGAACGGCTCGAAAATCGCGCATCGGCCGACGGCGCCGGCGGAGGCCAAGGCACCGCTGAAGAAAGCCGGATGAATCCGTCGCGACCGTTCATTCTTCGGCCGATCGCGACCTCGCTGCTGATGGCCGCCATCCTGCTGGTCGGAATCATCGGCTTTCGCCAGCTGCCGATCGCGGCATTGCCGCAGGTCGACTATCCGACCATTCAGGTCATGACGTTCTACCCTGGCGCGAGCGCGGATGTCGTCGCGACCGCCATTACCGCACCGCTCGAGCGGCAGCTCGGCGAGGTGCCCGGCCTCAATCAGATGCTCTCCACCAGCGCCGATGGCGCCTCCGTCATCACGCTGCAATTCAATCTGACGCTCAGCATCGACGTTGCCGAACAGGATGTGCAAGCGGCGATCAACGCCGCGCAGAACTACCTGCCGCCGCAGCTGCCGATGCCGCCGGTGTACAACAAGGTCAATCCCGCCGATGCGCCCATTCTCACGCTCGCGCTCACCTCGGACTCGATGCCGCTCGCCCAAGTCGAGGATTACACGGACACGCGCCTGGCGGCGAAAATTTCCCAGCTTCCGGGCGTGGGTGCGGTCACCATCAGCGGCGGCCAAAAGCCGGCCGTGCGCATCCAGGTCAATCCGACGCAGCTCGCATCCTACGGACTGTCGACTGGAGGACGTGCGCAACGCGCTCACCGCGACCAGCCTCGACACGGCGAAGGGCAGCTTCGACGGCCCGGCGCAGAGCTTTCAGATCAGCGCCAACGATCAGATCACGACCGCCGCCGATTTCAGGCCGGTGGTGATCGCGTACCGCAACGGCGCGCCGGTGGTCCTGCAGGACGTGTCGAATGTGATCGACGGGGTGGAGAACACCCAGCTGTCGGCCTGGATGAACAAGGTGCCCGCGGTCATCGTGAACATTCAGCGGCAGCCGGGCGCCAACATCATCAACGTGGTCGACAGCATCCAGGCGCTGCTGCCGAAGCTGCGCGCCACGATTCCCCCCATCATCAAGATTGCCGTGCTGACCGACCGCACCACGACCGTGCGGGCCTCGGTGGCGGACGTGGAATTCGAGCTGATGCTCTGCGTCGCGCTCGTGGTGGCGGTCATCTTCGTGTTCCTGCGCACCTTCGCAGCGACGATCATTCCGAGCGTCGCGGTGCCGCTGTCGCTGGTGGGCACGTTCGCGGCGATGTACGCGATGGGCTTCAGCCTGAACAATCTCACCCTGATGGCGCTCACCATCTCGACCGGCTTCGTGGTGGACGACGCGATCGTGATGATCGAAAACATCACCCGCTATGTCGAGCAGGGCGAGGCACCGCTCGCCGCGGCCCTGAAGGGCGCGGAGCAGATCGGCTTCACCATCATGTCGTTGACCGTGTCGCTGATCGCGGTGCTGATCCCGCTGCTGTTCATGGGCGACATCACGGGCCGACTGTTCCGGGAGTTCGCCGTCACCCTGAGCGCGACCATTCTGATCTCGGCGGCGATCTCGCTGACTCTGACGCCGATGCTGTGCGCCAAGCTGCTCAGCCACAGGGACATCGCCGAGCAGAGCCGCTTCTACCAGGCGTCGGAGCGAGTCTTCCGCAGGATCATCGACTTCTACGAGCGCACGCTCGATTGGGTCCTCGAGCGCCGCGGCCTCACCCTTGCGGTGGCCGTGGGCACGCTGGTGCTGACCTTCCTGCTGTATCTGCTCGTACCGAAGGGATTCTTTCCGGTCCAGGACACCGGAGTGATCCAGGGCGTCTCCGAAGCGGCGCAAACCGTTTCGTTTTCGCAAATGGCGCAGCTGCAGCAGCGGCTCGCCGCGGAGATTCTGCGAGAATCCCGCGGTCGAGAGCCTGTCCTCGTTCATCGGCGTCGACGGCACCAACACCACGCTCAACAGCGGGCGCATCCAGATCAATCTGAAGCCCTTGAGCCAGCGCAAATCGGCGACGGAGATCATTCGCGAATTGCAGGGCGCGGCCGGCCGCGTGCACGGCATCAGCCTGTACATGCAGCCGGTTCAGGACATCACGGTCGAGGACATCGTCAGCCGCACCGAATATCCAATTCAGCATGCAGGATCCCAGTGCGAGCGAGCTGGCGCAGTATGCAGGGCGCTTCGTCGAACGCCTGAAGCAGCTGCCGGAGCTCGAGGACGTCGCGAGCGACCTGCAAAACGGCGGACGCCAGATCGCGCTGCAGTTCGACCGCCCCACGGCGGCGCGTCTCGGCCTCACGGCGCAGAATATCGACGACACGCTGTACGACGGCTTCGGCCAGCGGCAGGTCTCGACGCTCTTCACGCAGCTGAACCAGTACCACCTGATCATGGAGGTGCAGCCGCAATTTCGGACGAGCCCCGGCAATCTGGGCGACATCTATATCAAGCTCCGCCGCCGGAGCGGTGCCGCTCAGCGCCATCACCAAGGCGGAGCAGACCACCGCACCGAACCTCATCAGCCACATGGGACAGTTTCCCGCGACCACGGTGTCGTTCAACCTGGCGCCGGGCGCATCGCTCGGCGAGGCGGTGACCGCCATCCAGAGGGTGCAGCAGGAATTGCCGGCGCCCGCTGCGATGATCGGCACCTTTCAAGGCACCGCACAGGCATTCGTCGGATCGCTCGCCAACGAAGGGATCCTGGTGTTGAGCGCGCTGCTCACGGTTTACATCGTGCTCGGCGTGCTCTACGAGAGCTATATCCATCCGCTGACCATCCTATCGACGCTGCCGTCGGCGAGCGTCGGCGCGCTGCTGGCGCTGCTGCTGTGCGGCGATGAGCTGACGGTGGTCGCCATCATCGGCATCGTTCTGCTGATCGGCATCGTGCAAAAGAACGCCATCATGATGATCGATTTCGCGCTCGAGGCGCAGCGCAAGGAGCACAAGAGCGCCTTCGACGCCATCCGCGAGGCGTGCCTGCTGCGGTTCCGGCCGATCATCATGACCACGATGGCCGCGATGCTCGGCGCCATGCCGCTCGCCTTCGGGCACGGCGTGGGCTCGGAGCTGCGCCGTCCGCTCGGCATCACCATCGTCGGCGGCCTGATCTTCAGCCAGCTGCTGACGCTGTACACGACTCCGGTCATTTATCTATTCTTCGACGAACTGGCCGGCGAAATTGCGGCATTGCGCGGCCGCAAGCCGCAGCCGCCGCCGCTGCCGGCGCCGCAGCCATGAACTTCTCCGCGCCTTTCATCAAACGGCCGATCGCCACCACGCTGCTCACCGCAGCGCTGGTGCTGTCGGGTCTGTCCGCGTTCCGGGTGCTGCCCGTGTCGCCGCTGCCGCAGGTGGATTTTCCCACCGTATCGGTGTCCGCATCCCTGCCCGGCGCGAGCCCGGAGATCATGGCCTCCTCGGTCGCCACGCCGCTCGAGCGGGAATTCGGCAGGATCTCATCCGTGACCGAAATGACCTCGCAAAGCACTTTGGGCCAGGTGAGCATCACGCTGCAGTTCGACCTGAATCGAAACATCGACGCGGCGACGCGCGACGTCGAGTCGGCGATCAATGCCGCGCGCAGCTATCTGCCGGCGAATCTGCCGAGCAACCCGACCTATCGGAAAGTGAATCCGGCCGACGCGCCGATCATGATCATCGCTCTGACGTCGGACAAGCTGCCGCCTTCCGCACTCTACGATGCCGCCTCGACGATCCTCGCGCAGAGGCTTTCGCAGATCGCCGGCGTCGGCCAGGTGGTGGTCGGCGGCAGCTCGGCTCCGGCGGTGCGCATCAATGTGAATCCGACGCAGATCTCCGGGTATGGAATCGGGCTCGACAGCGTGCGCACGGCCATAGCGGCGCAAACCGCCAACGAGGCGAAGGGCAGTTTTTCGAACGCCGATGGGCGCTGGTCGATCGGGGCAAACGATCAGCTGATGAAAGCGGCGGATTACGCGCCGCTCATCATTTCATACAGCAACGGCCAGCCGCTGCTTTTGTCGCAGGTCGCAAAGGTCGAGGACTCGGTGCAGACCGTGAGGTCATTGGGGCTTGCCAACGGCCGCCGCGCGGCCTTGCTGATCATCTTCAGGCAGCCCGGCGCCAACATCATCACCACGGTCGATGCCATCAAGGCGGCGCTGCCGCAGCATGCACGCGAGCATCGATCCCACCATCCTCATGAGCATCGGTCTCGACCAGACCCAGACCATTCGCGCATCGGTGGCGGACATCGAGCGGACCTTGCTCATCTCGGTGGCGCTGGTGGTGCTCGTCGTGTTCCTGTTCCTCAGGGAATACCGCGCGACCTTGATACCTCTGGTCGCGGTGCCCGCGTCCATCATCGGCACCCTGGCCGCCATGTACGTTTTCGGATACAGCATCGACAACCTCTCCCTCATGGCGCTCACCATCTCCACGGGCTTCGTGGTCGACGATGCGATCGTGGTGCTCGAGAACATCACCCGCTACCAGGAGATGGGCATGGATGCGGAGGCGGCGGCGAGGCGGGGCGCCGCCGAAATCGGCTCCACCGTGCTGTCGATGAGCGTGTCCCTCGTGGCGGTGTTCATCCCCATCCTGCTGATGGGGGGGATCATCGGGCGCCTGTTCCGAGAATTCGCCGTGGTGCTCTCCGTCGCCATCCTGGTGTCGCTGGCCGTTTCGTTGTCGACCACTCCGATGATGTGCTCGGTGCTGCTGCGCAAGAAAGCGGCCCATGGAAAGTGGTACCTGGCGAGCGAGAGAGCGTTCGAGCGGATCCTGAAGGGCTACGAGAAAAGCCTGAGCTGGGTCCTCGATCATTCGCTGCTGCTGCTGATCGTCTTCATCGCGACCGTCGCCTTCAACGTGTACCTGTACATCGAGATCCCCAAGGGATTCTTCCCGCAGCAAGATACCGGACGGCTGATCGGCAGCATCATCGCCGACCAGTCGATTTCCTTTCAGGCAATGCAAAAGAAGATCGCTCAGCTCGCGGCGATCGCCAAACAGGATCGGGCTGTGGACACCGTGCTGATCTTCACCGGCGGCGGCGGCGGCACGACCACCAATACCGGGCGCGTGTTCATCGCGCTCAAGCCGCTCGCGCAGCGCAAGTCGACGGCCGATCAGATCATCAATCGCCTGCGCCCCAAGCTCGCCGTGGTGCCGGGAGCGACGCTGTTTTTGCAGGCGGTGCAGGACGTCAGAATGGGCGGGCGGCAAAGCGCCGCGCAGTACCAATACACGATCCACAGCGATAACCTGCAGACGCTCAATCACTGGGGAGCGGTGCTGCTGAAGTCGTTCAAGGGGATCCGCCGGCTGACCGACATGAACAGCGATGCGCAGAACAAAGGCCTGCAGGCCAATCTGGCGATCGACCGGCAGACCGCGGCGCGGCTCGGCATCACTCCGCAGGACATCGACAACGTGCTCTACGACGCGTTCGGGGAGCGGGAAATTGCGACCACCTACACGCCGCTCAACCAGTACTACGTGGTCATGGTCGTGGATCCGAGCTTCTGGCAGGATCCCGCCGCGCTGCAAAACATCTATGTGGCCGCGAGCGGCGGCGGCATGGTGCCGCTGTCGGCATTCACGCATTACGAGGCGGGAACCGCGCCGCTGGCGGTCAATCACTCCAGCGTCTTTCCATCGGTGACCTTTTCCTTCAATCTCGCGCCGGGCGTGGCGCTCGGCGAGGCGGTCAACTTGATCAATGACGGCGGAGAGGAAAGCGGGCATGCCGACGAGCATCACCGGCTCGTTCAGCGGCACGGCTCAGGCGTTCACCGCCTCGCTGTCGACCGAGCCGCTGCTGATCGCCGCGGCCATCGCCGCGGTCTATGTCGTGCTCGGCATTCTGTACGAGAGCTACATCCATCCGGTCACGATTCTCTCCACGCTGCCTTCGGCCGGTGTCGGCGCGCTGCTCGCACTGCTCGTCACGCACACCGAGCTCAGCGTCATCGCCCTGATCGGAATCATTCTGCTCATCGGCATCGTCAAAAAGAACGCGATCATGATGATCGACTTCGCCATCGAGGTCGAACGGCGCGAACATATAAGCCCCAAGGAGGCCGTGTTTCAGGCATGCCTGCTGCGCTTCCGGCCGATCATGATGACCACCATGGCGGCGCTGCTCGGCGGCGTTCCCCTGGCCGTCGGCATGGGCATGGGATCGGAGCTGAGGCGCCCGTTGGGTATTGCGATCGTCGGCGGATTGATCATGAGTCAGGCGCTGACCTTGTACACGACGCCGGTGATCTATCTTTACATGGACCGGCTGAATTCATGGGTCTCCAAGTTCGGATTCGCATCGCCGCCGGACGCCGCCGGCGCAGCCGGCGAGCCTGCAGCGCCATGAGGAGGATGAGCGCGTCTTTCCTCCGGGGGTCCGCGGCCGCCGCGCTGCTGCTCTGCGGATGCAATCTGGCGCCGCACTACGATGCCCCTCGAGTGCAGCCGTCCGCGCAGTTCAAGGAGGCGGGGTCCGGCGGGGATTCCGCGAGCCAGGGCTGGAAGCCCGCCGAGCCGCGCGATGCCGCCATACGCAGCAAGTGGTGGGAGGCATATGACGATCCGCAGCTCAATGATCTCGAGGAGCGGGTCGCGATATCGAACCAAAACATCATCGCGGCGGAGGCGAGCTACCGGGCGGCGCACGCGCTCATGCTGGAAGCGCAGGCGCAATTGTTTCCGACCTTGAGCCTCGCGCCATCGGTGACGCGTGAAAATTCGAGCGTTGGGGCGGCCGGTTTCGGCGGAAGCGGCATTTCGAAGGCCGGCTCTGGAACGACGAGCGGCGCCGCGCAAGGCGCCGTGACGAGTCCGCACACCATCTACACGCTGCCGCTCGAGGCCTCCTACCAGATCGACCTGTGGGGCGGCATCCGCAATACCGTGGCCGTGAACCGCTACGCCGCGCAGGCGAGCGCGGCGCAGTTGGCGAACGCCCTGCTCAGCACGCAAAGCACGCTGGCCGAGGACTACTTCCAGCTGCGAGTGGCGGATGAGCAGCGGCGCATTCTCGAGACGACGGTGGCCGACTACCAAGCGAGCCTGCGTCTGGTGCGCACGCTGGTGGCGAGCGGCGTGGATTCGGAGGCGGACGTCGCGACGGCCGAAGCGCAGCTCGAGTCGGCGATGGCCTCGGCCACCGATGTGGGCGTTGCCCGGGCGCAATACGAACACGCCATCGCGGTCCTGATCGGCGTCCCTCCCGCTCAATTGTCCATTCCCTACGAGCATTTCAAGCAGACGCTGCCGGCCATACCGGTGGGTGTGCCCTCCGACCTTCTGGAACGCCGGCCGGACATCGCCGCCGCAGAGCGGGTGGTCGCGCAGTCCAATGCCCAGATCGGGGTCGCGCGCGCCGCATTCTTTCCGAGCTTGACCCTGGGCGCCTCCGGCGGCTACGAGTCGACGGCCCTGAGTCAGCTGTTCGATGCGCCGAACCGGTTCTGGTCGGTGGGACCGAGCTTGACTCAGATTCTGTTCGACGCCGGCGCGCGCAGCGCGGCGGTCGCGCAGGCGCGAGCGCTCAACGAAAGCCAGGTGGCGGCCTACCGGCAAACCGTGCTGAGCGCGTTCCAATCCGTGGAGGACCAACTGGCGGCCTTGAGAATCTTGTCGGTGGAGCTCGGACAGGCGCACAAGGCCACGATGGCCGCGAGGCGCGCCGTCGAGCTGACGGTGGTGCTGTTCCGCAACGGCGTCGACAGCTACGTGAGCGTCATCACCGCGCAGAATTCCTTTCTGAGCGCACGCGAGACGGAACTGCAGGTTGAGCTGCGGCAGCTGATCGCCAGCGTGTCGCTGATCAACGATCTCGGCGGCGGTTGGTCGACATCCGAAATGCCTCAAACGGAGCGCACGGCCATGCATCCCCCTGAACCGCGCGGGGAAGCGCGGATTCCGCCCGAGAATTCGCGACCGGCAGTCCCCAATCCCCCAGCGATGCCGCCCGGCGAAGTTCAGCCGGACGATTTCATCAGACAAATCGAGGATGAGATGGCGCCCGCGCCGGCCGGCGGCGGGCCGGTGAAGCCGTGAAGTCGCGCTCCCAGGCGCCGCCGGCCCGACGCATCCTGCTCGCCAGTCTGGTCGGCACCACGATCGAGTTCTTCGACTTCTACATCTACGCGACGGCCGCGGTATTGGTCTTTCCGATGCTTTTCTTTCCCAAGCAGGACCCGACCACCGCAACGCTGCAGTCGTTCGCCACGTTCGCGCTGGCGTTCTTCGCGCGGCCCATCGGTTCGGCGTTGTTCGGGCACTTCGGCGATCGGATCGGACGCAAGGCCACGCTCGTGACGGCCCTGCTCACCATGGGGGTATCCACGGTGCTCATCGGCTTGCTGCCCACCTATTCATCCATCGGCGTGCTGGCTGCCGTGCTGTTGGCGCTGTGCCGGTTCGGCCAGGGCCTGGGATTGGGCGGGGAATGGGGCGGCGCCGTGCTGCTGGCCACGGAAAACGCGCCGCCGGGCAAACTCGCCTGGTACGGCAGCTTTCCGCAGCAGGGCGCGCCGCTGGGTTTCCTGTTCTCGAACGGCCTGTTCCTGCTGATCAGTGCCCGCCTCGACAACGCGCAGCTGCTGCGCTGGGGATGGCGCGTGCCTTTTCTTGGCGAGCATTGCGCTGGTGCTGGTCGGCCTGTATGTGCGGCTGCAGCTCGTGGAAACCCCCGCCTTTCAGCGAAGCGTCGCCCAAGGGGAGCGCGTCCGCGTGCCCTTCATGGTGGTGATCGCGAAGTACCCGCGTGAATTGCTGTTCGGCACCTTCGGCGCGGCGACGACGTTCCTGGTGTTCTATCTGATGACGGTGTTCGCGCTGAACTGGGCGACCACGGCGCTCAAATTCGCCCGGAGCGACTATCTGATCTTCCAATTGATAGGAGTGCTGTTCTTCGGCCTGACGATACCGGTCTCCGCGATCCTCGCGGATCGCATCGGCGGGCGCGCGACGCTGATCCTCGCCACGCTCGCCATCATCGCGTTCGGCTTCGCGTTTGCGCCGCTGTTCGGCGCGCACGACACCGCGAGGGTCCTGGTTTTCCTGGCGCTGGGATTTTCGCTGACCGGCTTCACCTATGGACCGCTCGGCAGCGCTCTCGCATCGCTGTTCCCGACCGCAGTGCGCTACACGGGAACTTCGCTGACGTTCAACCTGGCGGGCATCGTCGGTGCGTCAGCGGCGCCGTACCTGGCGACCCGGCTGGCCTCGGACCATGGAGTGGGCTACGTGGGGCTTTACCTGTCGGGTGCCGGACTGGTGACCCTGGTGTCGCTGCTGTTGATCGAAGGCGCGTGAGGCCGGCTGAATACGGCGCAGCGGATCGGCGCCCGATTTCCTTTAGAATAGGCCGTACGACATCGCGTCGAATTTCAAGGGCTCGCAGAATCACACATGCGCATCATGCACCTCATACTCTCCCGCGGGTTCGCCGGATCCGAGCGCTATGCCGCGGAGCTTGCCAGCTTTCAGTCGACGGAACATGAGGTCGCCCTGGTCGTGCGCCGCGCGCACAGGAGCCGGTTCGGGACCTCGATTCTCGATGCGGTATCGGACCGGGTACATGTCGCCGAGGTCCCCAACTGGTGGCGCGCGCAGCGGACGGTCGAGAGCCGCATTCAAGAATTCCTTCCGGACGTCATTCACACCCACCTGCGCAGATCCTCGCGCATCATTGCGCGCGCGCGCGCCGACGCGCCGGCGGTCGCCACGCTGCACAATGGCGCGAATGGGCCGCATTTTTTTCAGCTGGACGGGCTCATATGCAATGCCCACTGGCAGGTACGCAAGATCCCGGCCAGCTACCAGGGGCGCGTGTTCAAACTCGATCAGCTCTTCACGCCGCATCGTCGGCTGAATGTGGCGGAGGTCGCCGCGCTGCGCGAGTCTCTCGGAGTGACCCCGGAGCAATATCTGATCGGCGGGGTTGGTCGTCTCGCGCATAGCAAGGGTCTCGACATATTGATCGAGGCGTTTCGTGCAGCCGACCTGCCCGGGGCCCGTCTCGTCATCCTTGGCGAAGGCCGGGAGCGGCGCCGTCTGGAACGGCTGCTGGGGCCGAACATGTCGATGCCGGGCTTCCGCAAAAACATCAAGGACTACTATCAGGCCTTCGACCTGTTTGTTTGTCCGTCGCGCCGCGAGCCGTTGCCGCTCGTCATGCTGGAGGCCTTCGATGCCGGCGTGCCGATTGTTGCCTCGACCGCCGACGGCTGCCGGGAACTCATCGAGGAGTACAGCGGAGACCTCTTTCCGGTCGGCGATGTTGCAGCGCTGGCGGCAATATTGCGGCGCCACGGGGCAGCGGCGCGGCAACGGCCCGCGCCGCCCGACCTCAGTCCACATTTCATCGAGAACGTGAATCGAAGCATCATGGAGGTATACCGGACTGTGATCGCCGAACGGCAACGGCGCCTCGACAGACCGCCATACGGGTACCTGCGGTCCGAACCGTAGGAATGCATATTTTATCAATATATTCAATAAATTAGCGGCTAATTGACCCACGCGGGGCGGACCGCGGGGAAACGCTTCTGGCTGCCGCACGAATCGTCCGGCAAGATGGCGTTCATGGCCAGCCGAAAACCCGTCACCCTGCACCGACTGCGCGAGATGCACGCGCACGGCGAGAAGATCGCGATGCTGACCTGCTACGACGCCATCTTCGCGCGCGTGCTCGATGCGGCCGGTGTCGACGTGCTGCTGGTGGGCGACTCGCTCGGCATGGTGCTGCAGGGCCATCCGAGCACGCTGCCGGTGATCGATCGACGAGATGGCCTATCACACGGCATGCGTCGCTGCGCGGCAACCGCACGGCATGGATCATCGCCGACATGCCTTTCGGCAGCTATCACGAATCGGCTGGAGCAGGCGCTGCGCAATGCGGCGCGGCTCATGCAGGCCGGGGCGCACATGGTGAAGACTCGAGGGCGGCGGCTGGACCGCCCCCATCGTACGGCTGCCTGGTCGAGCGCGGCATTCCCGTCTGTGCGCACCTGGGCTTCACGCCGCAGTCGGTGCATGCGCTGGGCGGCTACCGCGTGCAGGGCGCGCGATGAGGCGCGCGGCCCGCGTGCTGCGCCAGCCACGCAGCCGAGCTCGCCGCCGCCGGCGCCGCGATGCTTGGTGATCGAAATGGTTCCGGCCGCCATTGCCCGCGAGCTGACGCAGCGAGCTGCCGATGCCGGTGATCGGCATCGGCGCCGGCGCCGGTTGCAGCGGCCAGGTGCTGGTGCTGCACGACATGCTCGGCCTGACGCTCGCGGACCCGCCACGGTTCGTGCGCAACTTTCTCGACGGCAGCGCCGATGTTCGAGGCCGCCGTGCGCAGCTATGTGGCGGCGGTCAAAGACGGCGCGTTTCCGGACGACGCGATCCACGGTTATCTGATCCGGATCTCGCGTGCAAATCGTCCAGACGATTGCCGACCTGCGCGCCGCGCTATCGCCGGGCTGCGACACATCGGCTTGGTGCCGACCATGGGCAATCTGCACGACGGCCATTTGTCGCTGGTGCGGATTGCGGCGGGCGCGGCGCGCAGTCGCGGGGGCGTGGTCGTGGCCAGCATTTTCGTCAATCCGCCTGCAGTTCGCGCCGCACGAGGACTTCGCCGTGTACCCGCGCACGCTCGAGCGCGACTGCGAGCTTCTCGCGGGCGCCGGCTGCGACATCGTCTTTGCGCCGAGCGCGCAGGAGATGTACCCCGAGGCTCAGGAATACACCGTTCGGCCGCCGGCTGCCTTGGCCGACATTCTCGAGGGCAGCACCCGGCCGGCGTTCTTCACCGGAGTGTGCACCGTGGTGCTGAAGCTGTTCAGCATCGTGCGGCCCGATGTCGCGGTGTTCGGCAAGAAGGACTACCAGCAGCTGCTGGTCGATCTCGCGGCATGGTGCGGCAGCTCGCCCTGCCCATCGAGATCGTGGCCGGCCGACACGGTTCGCGATGCAAGCGGCCTTGCCCTGTCGTCGCGCAACGGCTATCTGAACGAGCGCGATCGCGTCGAGGCCGCGCAGCTGTATGCGACATTGCGCTCATTGGCGGACCAGGTGCGCGCGGGACGCAGCGACTGGGCGCAACTCGAGAGTTCGGCTTTCGAGTCATTGAGGGCGCGCGGCTGGCGGCCCGACTATGTGGCCATTCGCGGGCGGGCCGATTTGGGACTCCCGTCGCGCGGACAGCCGCTGATCGCGCTGGGCGCCGCCAAGCTGGGCGGCATACGCCTCATCGACAATTTGGACATTTGAGCCGGCCGCATGCCGCACGACTGTCTGGGCAATTCCCTGAGCGCCGCAGAACAGCCGACGTTGCGGGCCGTGGACGATTTCATCGAGGGCTACCTCGCCTATGAGACCCGGGCGGAGAACATCATCCGCGCGGCGGATGCGGACCCGGCGTGCTGCATGGCGAACGTGTATGCGGGCTTTCTGCGGATGCTGCTCGAGGCGCCGGCGGCCGCGCAGCACGCGGCCCGGTATCTCTCGGCGGCGGAACAAGCGGCGGCGCATGCGACGCGGCGCGAAAAGCTCAATGCAGCGATGCTGCGCGCCTGGGTGGACGATGACCTGCCCGCCGCCTTGCGTCTCTGCGCCCAAATAGCCGACGAGTTTCCCCGCGATTTGGTCATCGTGAAGACGCTGCAGTATTTTGAATTCAATCGCGGCAACCCGCCGGCCATGCTCCGGATCGCGCTGCAGGTGATCGAGCGCAATGCGGACATTCCCTACATGCATGGCATGGCGGCGTTCGCCTATGAGCAATGTCGTCTGCTCGACGAAGCGGAGCGCGCGGCGCGCACCGCGCTCGAACTCAAGTCCAAGGAACCGTGGGCGCAGCACGCGCTGGCGCACGTGATGCTCACCCGCGGCCGCATCGACGAGGGCGCACGGTTTCTGCAAGCCGAATCGGATACCTGGACGGGGCTCAATTCGTTCATGGTCACGCATCTTTGGTGGCACCTCGCTCTTTTTCGTCTCAGTCAGGGCCGCGGCGGCGAGGTGCTCGACATCTACGATCGGCATTGCTGGGGAGTCGCCAAGCATTACTCGCAGGATCAGATCGGCGCGGTGTCACTGCTGGCGCGGATGGAGCTTGCGGGAATCGATGTGGGGACGCGGTGGCAGGACCTCGGCGATCACCTCGCCGCGCGGTCGCGCGACACGGTACAGCCGTTTCTGACGCTGCAATATCTCTATGGCTTGGCGCGGGCAGGGCGTCCGCAGGCCGCCACGCTGCTCGAAGCGGTGCGCGAGGCCGCGCGCAGCGCGCCTGCTCATGCGCGCGAAGTCTGGCGGGACGTCGTGCTGCCCGGATGCGAAGGCCTTTGCGCCCACGCCCGAGGCGATTACGAATCCGCCTGGCGACATCTGAATCTCGCGATGCCGCGGATGATGGAGACCGGCGGCAGCCATGCGCAGCGGGATCTGTTCGAGCAGATCCTGCTGGATGCGGCAATCGGCAGCCGGCGCACGGTTTCCGCGCAGCAAATGCTGGAGCTTCGTCGCGAGGCCGATCCACAGGGCGTGCCGGTCAATGCGGCGCTCGCCGGCGTTTACCTGGACCTGGGGCTGCCCGCGTTGGCGGAGCAGGCGCGCGCGCGCGCGGCGGCAACCCGATCCCGACACGCGGTCTGAGCGCGCTCGCTGCTAAGCCAGGAATTTCGCGAGCGGCTCCCCGTAGTTTTCACGCCAACCCGATGCCAGATGCTCGGCCTGGCTCTTCGGAAATGCGGACACCACCCGCGCGCTAACGAGGTTGAGCGGCCATCACCGCAAGACCCTGCAGCACGAGATCCGGCACGATCTCGCCGCGCGCGCGCATCGTGCCGGTGATCATCCCGGCGTCACCGCCGGTGATGAACAACTTGGGCTTCACCCCGGTGCTCTGCTCGATCACCTCCGCCGCCCGATCCGCCATGCCGGCGAGGGCGAACACCGCGCCGCGCGATACCGCGCCCATGGTGTTGTTGGCCAAAATCCCGGCCAGGGACGGGGTGCTGTGCTGCGCCGCCCTGGCGATATCGCTGGTCTTGCTCATCAGGACTTCGCGCATCATGTGGATGCCGGGCACGATCAAGCCGCCCAGATGCTGGCCGCCGGCATCGACGCTGTCGACTTTGACCGCGGTGCCTGCATCGACCACGCACAGCGCCGAACGCGTCTTGGTCCAGGCTCCGATCAATGACAGCCAGCGGTCAGCGCCCAGCAGCTTCGGGTCGAGGTAACCGTTGGTGAGGCCGTCGAACTGCGCCGCAGCCGTGATGAACTCGACATCGACCTTGAACACCTTCTTGCTCAGCTTGGTCAACGTCTTGGCCATGGCGGGACCCGCGACGTTCGAGACCAGCACGCGGCTCGGCTTTTGGCCCGATTCGAACAGCGCCGCCGTCCAGATGCCGGGTTTCGCGTCGCGGTGCATGACGGCCTGCTGATCTGACAGCCCGGTGCTGGTCAGCCATGCCCATTTGAGGCGGGTGTTACCCACGTCGATGACCAAAATCATGGCAAACTCGCTATCCTGATGGCGCCGCCAATCGCGATAAAGCGCGCAAGGATAGCATCGCCGGGCGGCGTCCACCGCATGCGTGGTTCAGGACGAGACGTCCTCCGCGGCATTCGGCCCCAGCCCCGCAATCACCTGCAACAGCGCTTGCGACACACGCTCGTCGGTTTCTGCGGCATATTGCAGATGTACGGGATAGCGGACATGCGCCTCCACCGCATGGGGGGAGAACTTCAATTGCACCGTCGGCAGGGCGTCGCCGCCGGTTTTCGCATTGGTGCTCCGCTTGATTTCCTGAGTCTGCCGGTCGATTTCTTCCTGGTAGTCCTTGAGCGCCTCGATCACGGCCGCGGTCAATTTCTCCTTGGCCGACACGTAATCCACGCCGGCCGGAAGGGCCAGCGTCAGCTCATGCCAGGTGAAGTTGACCCCAGGAATCTGCTTGAACAGACCGGTGGTCACTTGAAATACCACGGAGTTCGCAAAGGCGACGACTCTTCCCGTCGGCGCGAGCGATCCTCGGCCGCCGAATTCCATCAGATACATCCGCATCAGCCCCAGGTCGATGACCTCGCCGTTGACCTCACCGATCTGCACCCGGTCGCCGACGCGAATGCCGTATTTTCCGATCAAGAAAAAATACCCGACGATCGAGACGAGCACGCTTTGCATCGCCACCGCCACCCCTGCGGTGAGCAAGCCGGCGAAGGTCACGGCCGAGCCCAGTTCGCCCGCGAACGAAAATGCGACGATGATCACGACCAGCGACCACAGGGCAATTCGCCGCACCAGCATGAGCTGGTAGCGGCGCCGCGAATCCCGGACATATCGCAGCGTCGCGCGCCGCCACAATTCGCCGAGCGTGAACAATCCGCCCAAGATCACCAGCACCAGCCCTACGCGAATGCCCAGGGTCTTCAGGGCGTCCCGTGATTGACCCTCGACGACCGCGCGCCATTTCTTGAGGTTCTCCCGGCATTGATCGAGAAGTACGCTTTCTCTGTTCAGGGGAATCAGGATCGCCGACGTTTCCTTGAATTCTATCGCCAGGGCATCGAATTGTTCGCGCATTCCGTTGAGGGTCGTGCTGTCGGCCGTATCCGCCTGCGTCGCCAAGGCATCGCCACGAGCCGACAGCGCCCGCATTTGAGCGACCAGGCGTTCGTGGACATGCGTGATCGCCGTCTGCAGTGCCTCGGTGCGCCTCCCAAGAGAGACGACGGCGCCGGCTTTATTCCCCAGCTTGAGCACAGTCTCGGCGAGAGCCCACAACCCGAAGCCTCGGGTCGCGGGATTGACGGGCGCACTGGCCGCCGGCGGAGGGTTCGAGGCCGCTGGGGCCGTTGCCCGCGCGGATGTCGCCGCGGCCGCGCCGGCGGCGGGTGGCGCCGCGGCGTTCGCCGCGGGTAAGCCGACGGCCATGGCGTCGATTTGCGCCCGCAACGCACTCGCGATCGAATGGCCATCGCTGCCGCTGTTGAAACCGGCGAGGACGCTGGCGGCGATATCCTTCTTCGTGTCGATGAGATCGAGTTCGCTCTGCAACTCAGCAATTTTCGCCCGCAGCTCCGGCAGGGCCCTTTTCCCCGCAGTCGCCAGCCGTTTTCGCTGTGCATCGATTTCGCCTTGGATCGCCTGACCCTGCGCAACAAGTCTCTTTTGCAGCTGCGCGAGCGCCCGAGTGGAAACCGTCGGATCTGCGTCAGATTGCACGCTGGCCGGCTCCGTGCGGAGCAGATCGGCATCGGCGCGCGCGGCCTCGAACGCCAGAGTGATGACCTGGTCGGCAATCTGGCGAATTTCGAAAAGAATCAACACGTCGCTCGGCTCGGTCGCACTCTGCTGCTGTATGGCGAGCGTGCGGTGCCAGTCGACCACCCGGTCGAGCAGCTCAATCACCTGCTCCCCGGTCATGGGTGCGGCCTCGGCCGGCGCGATGTCGCCGACCGTGGCCGCGGGAAGCGATGCGGCGGCGGGCGCTGCGACCGGCGCCGAGGATATACTGGACGGCGCCGATGCGCCGGGTGCCTGCCCCGGCGGGTTCGCCGCGCCCGCCCGGCATGCGCCCATCATGGATATTCCGAGCAACGCCAGGGCTGCAAATATAGGTGTCGATCGCGGCACGACCGCATCGTATCGCAAAATGAAAATGAAGAGGCCGGGCGCCCCCCTGACCGGGCCTTCTACCGACCCATCTGCACAAGGGCATCGCGCAGCGGTGCGCTCGAGACCTGCATCCAGCCGCCGTACGGCTGATTCATCTCGAGAATCAGGAAGATCGCGCCGGCGACCGACAGGGAGCCCACGACGAGCGAGGCGACCACGGTCGGGTTGAAGCGCGCGAATAGGCCGAAGCCGAAGAAAAGCACCGTCAACCACGAGATGAGGATGATCATAAAGGGCCACGACACGGCGCCGTGCGATTGCTCGACGAGCAGGCGGCGCGTCTCCCCGACGCTCGAGAGCAGCTCCAGCGCGCGGCTCTGGCCGAGCCGCTCGAGATCGTTCTTAGGCGTGAGTTTCGCAATGCCGAAGAAGAGTTGCTCGGCCTCTTGCTGTACCGACAATGGAGCGGAGAGTACCGCCGCCGAAGCGCCGCCCTCGGGCCAGATTCGCGCGAAGTCGGCGGAAACGATTCGACGCAGCAGCTCGCGCTGCTCGAGCGCGTCGGGCCCGAAATGGGCAAGAATGCGGTCGATCTGATACAGGTGAACGCCGAGCTGCTGCACTTCGGCCTCTTGCGCGTCGTACGAGGAATGCGCCGAGGAGATCAGCAGGCCGAGCACGAGCGCCGTGATGGTCGCGATCAGGCCGAGCACGAGCTTCACGAACTCCTTGGAGTCGCCCTCGAAATGATGCGCCGGCAAACGGTCTCGAACGAAGATCGCCGCGAGCGCGGCAGCGAAGACGCATCCGAATGCGGCCAAAGCAACCATGGTCGAATTCAAAGCAGCCCTATCCTCACGCTAGGGTGATCAGCGTCGTCATTTGTTGCAGCCTTGATTGTTCGGGCCTTTGACGCAGGTTCTGCCATTGGGCCCGGTGACGACGCCCATGCCATTCTTGGTCTTGGCTTCAGACACATTAGCGCTAATACGGCTTTCATCTTGCTTCTCCTGACTATAGTTTCGACACGCGTGCCCGCGTGAGACACGCCGCGCACCAAACGGCGAGTCCTGCGTGCGCGACCACGGCGGGCCAGAGCGCGATGCCGGCCGCGCCATTGGCAACGTCCGCATACGCCAGCAGCGCGGCGGTGGTCACGTTGTAGACCAGCATTGCCGCGACGACACCATACGCGGCTCGGCTTCCAATGTCGTTGCTCGCAAACCAGCAGGCGACGCCGAGCGCGAGCAGCGCGCCCCCCGCGATCCGGGCTACCACAACGCTGGCCGGCGCGTCGAACCGGCCGCCGAGAAGGACCCAATCGAGCAACGCCGGCACCGCCAGCAGCAAAAGCCCCGTGGCGGCTTCCAGCAAGGCGGTAAGGACGAGGAGTTTTCTCATATTGTCGAACCCCGCTGCGCCGCCTGGGACATCAATGGCCGCTCATATCGCCTCATATCGCGTTCGTTCGAGCAGCGATACTGGACCTTATGTCGATTTACTCGCTGCTTTATCAATGCTCGGATGCACGAACCGCTCAAAAGAACCGGCTTCGTGCCGCGTGCACGGCAAGGGGATGCAATATGACACAGGCATCGATGGAAATGCGCATCATTACACGACTCACGATGTTTCTGATCGCCGCGGCGCTGGGCATCACGCCGTGCGCCGCACAGCAGGTGACGGGGGTTCCCGGTTCGCCGAGCGCCACCACCACGATTGACGGCAAGCAACTCCCCCCATCGCCCGGAAAATTCGGCGGCGTGATCAACGAAAGCTACCTCAATTCGACGCCCTACTGGCCGCCGCGGATCGTCCCGCCCAAGGGCGCGCCCAACGTGCTGCTGATCATGACCGACGATCAGGGCTATGGGGTGTCGAGCACCTTCGGCGGCGTCATCCCGACGCCTGCGCTCGATCGCATCGCCAAAGCGGGATTGCGCTACACCCAGTTTCACTCCACGGCGCTGTGTTCGCCGACGCGCGCGGCGCGCTCACCGCTTACAATGGCATTCTGAAGGCTCCGGAGGCCTTGCAGCTGTTGCATTACGAGGACTGGGGCTCGGACAAGACCTACCCGCACATGGCGGTCCAATGGGCGTGGGCGTTCGATTCACCGTTCAAGTGGACCAAGCAAGTGGCTTCACATTTCGGTGGGACCCGGCAAGGACTGGCCATCTCCTGGCCCGGCCACATCGATGACGTGTGGGCCATCCGCACCCAATTTCACCACGTGATCGATATCGTGCCGACCATCCTCGAGGCCGCCGGCATCAAGGCACCCGACGTGGTCAACGGCATCAAGCAAAGGCCGATCGAGGGCGTGAGCAATCGACAAGGCGAATGCCAACGCGCTTTCACGGCGCGAGCGACCAGCGAGGCCGGCCAGTGTCCATTGGCCGGCCGCTGCCGCTCCCCATTGCGGGATCCCCCGAGCCGTCCAGCGGCCGCGCTTCAATTAGCAGTGCATCTCGGTCGCTTTCGCGGCATGCTTGCGCGTTCGCCGGCGTGGCCCCGACGGGGGGCGCAGGCATTGTGTCAACAGCGACTGAAAACCTATTAATATTCACAGTTTTTTCCGGGGAGACAATCGATGAAGCAGAGTGCCCGCCGCATGTTTTGCGCCACCTTGTTCGGCGCAGCCGCGGTCGTCTCGATCGCGGCGGCAGCCGAACGCAGCGCGTCCGGGGATGCACCCGACAACAAAGCCCAGACCGCGCAGGAGCCGACCTCCGAGTCGCCGCGCTTTCTGCACGATGATCATCAGGTGACCCAGGGGTCGATGATCATCGGCGGACGCAGCATCGCGTATCAGGCCGAAGCGGGCGTCATGGTCGTGCACCTCAAGGACCCCCTGGATGATGACCCGCCGCCGCCGCGCGACGAGCGCAGCGGGCCGCCGCCGCCGCAGCCGCCTGAGGCCGGGCATGTCGTACGTCGCTTATTTCCGGGGCGACAAGCAGGACCCCCACCGTCCCATCACCTTCCTCTTCAACGGCGGCCCCGGATCATCGACGGTGTGGCTGCACATGGGCGCGTTCGGCCCGAAGCGCGTGCGTGACGGCGGACGACAGCCACAGCGCCGCGGCTCCGTACCGGGTGATCGACAATGAGTACAGCCTGATCGACGTGAGCGACCTGGTATTCGTCGATGCGCCCGGCACCGGCTTCGGGCATCTGCGGGGCGGGGACAAGGAGAAGGCGTTCTACGGCGTCGATCAGGACGCCCACGCATTCGCCAACTTCATCGTGGAATTTCTGTCGCGGCACAAGCGCTGGAATTCGCCCAAGTACCTGTTCGGCGAAAGCTACGGAACGACGCGCGCGGCCGTGCTCTCGAGCCTCCTGGAAAACGAAAAGGAGCTCGACTTGAACGGCATCATTCTGCTGTCGCAGATACTGAACTTCGACGACAGCGCGGATGCGCCGCAGTACAACCCGGGCGTCGATCTGCCCTACGTCCTGGCGCTGCCGACCTACACGGCGACCGCGTGGTACCACCACAAGCTGCCGAATCAGCCCGATGCGCTCGAGCCGCTGCTGCGCGAGGTCGAGAATTTCGCCCTGACCGACTATGCGCAGGCACTTGGCCGCGGGCGCATTGCTCAGTGCGGAGCGAAAATCCGCGATTGCGGCGAAGCTGCACGCTGTACACGGGGCTCGCGCCCGACTACATCGAGCGGGCGAATCTGCGCGTCAACGGCGGGGAATTCGAAAAGACCCTGCTCGGCAGCGAGACCACGACCGGCCGGCTCGACACGCGCTTCTCCGGCCCCACGCTCGATCCGATGAGCAAGGAAGCGGAATACGATCCGCAGTCCGCGGCGATCTCCTCGGCGTATGTCTCCGCGTTCAACGACTACGTGCGCAATTCGCTCAAGTTCGGCGACAAGATGACCTACAAGGCGGAAATCGACGTCGAAAAGAACTGGGACTTCCTGCATCAGCCGCCGGGCGCGACGCAGAAGATACCCGGCCACGACCAACGTGATGCCCGATCTTGCGGTGGCGATGAAGCAGAACCCGAAGCTCGGGTGCAGCTCAACGGCGGCTACTACGATCTCGCCACGCCGTACTTCGCCGCGCATATTCGAACTGCGCCAGCTGCCGATCGAGGCTTCACTGCAAAACAACATCGAGATGCATTTCTACACCTCGGGCCACATGGTGTACGCGCACGAGCCCGACCTGAAGGCCTTGCATGCGAACGTCGCCGCCTTCATCGAGAAGACCAAAAACGGCATGGCGGGGCCGTGAGCATGCCGGATTTGAAGCGCGCCATTGCCGATGTGCCGGATTTTCCGCGCCCGGGCATACTCGTTTCGCGACATCGCGCCGCTGCTGCGCGACCATTTCGCCGCGACGGTGCAGGCGCTCGACGCGCTGCTGACCGACGCGGAGTGGAATGCCATCGACGCGCTGGCGGGAATCGAGTCGCGCGGTTTCATCCTGGGCGCCGCGCTGGCGCTGCGGCGCGCCAAGGGATTCGTGTTGGTGCGCAAGCAGGGCAAGCTGCCGCCGCCGGTGGTCGACGTGGCGTACGACCTTGAATACGGATCGGGCGTGCTGGAGATGCAGCGCGGACACGGCCGCCTGCTGCTGATCGACGACGTGCTGGCGACCGGGGGTACGATGACCGCGGCCGCTGAACTGTGCCTGCGCGCCGGCTACGAGGTGGCGGCGCTCGCCGCACTGATCGATCTGAACCTCGTCGAGCGACTATCGATGGCGCAGCCTGCGGCTGCGCGCCGCCATCCACTATTGAAGCGCATGGGCGATTTGTGAAGCCGATGGCCGATTTGCCGAACGTGGTCGTGGTCATGGCGCTGCCGGCGGAATCCGCGGGCGTGTTCGAGGCGGCCGGCGTTCCGGTGCTCTATTGCGGCGTGGGCAAGGTGAACGCGGCCATTGCGCTCACCCGCGAACTGCGCCGCTATGCCCATGCGGCGCAGCCGCCGCCGCTGGTGCTGAATTTCGGGTCGGCCGGCAGCCGCGTGCACGATACCGGATCGCTGCTGGCGTGCCACGAATTCGTGCAGCGGGACATGGACGTCAGCGGATTGGGATTTCCTCTCGGCGTGACGCCGTTCGATCGACACGCCGGCGCGCCTGAGCTTCGAGCCGCGCTTTGCGCACCTGACGGCGGCGCTGTGCGGCAGCGGCGATTCGTTCGCGACGAGCGCCTGCGCGGTGGAGTGCGCCGTGATCGACATGGAAGCATATGCGCTCGCGAAGGTGTGCTGGCTCGAGCGCGCGCCGTTCGCCTGCGTCAAGTACGTGACCGACGGCGCCGATCACGCCGCAGGTGCCCACTGGCAGCGCAACGTGCACAAGGCCGCCGAGCAATTCCTGAGCTTGTATCGAAGCGTGCAACGGTAATGCGGGTTGGGTAACAATAGCGCCGTGGCCAACCCCGCCGATTTGAACGCATCATGCGCCGAGATCCAGCCGATCGATCTGGGATTCGTGGAATTGTCGGGGCTGCAGATCGCGGTTTTGGGCGTCGTCCAGGGCATCACCGAGCTGCTGCCGATCAGCAGCACCGCGCATTTGCGGGTCATACCCGGCATTCTGGGCTGGCGTGATCCCGGCTCGGCGTTCTCGGCTGCCATGCAATTGGCGAGCTTTATCGCCGTCGTCGTCTACTTCAGGAAAGACATCGGCGCCCTGGGAACCGCGGGCGTGCGCGCCGTCGGCGCGCGCAATTATCGAGGCAGCGACTTCCGAGTGCTGCTGGGAATCCTGCTGGGGACCGTTCCACTGGTGCTCCTGGGTGCGCTGCTGCGGCCGACGCTCAATGGCTGCCACTCGCCGCTGCGGGGCTTGCTCGTCGTGGGCGTCGCCTCCATTGTCATGTCCGTGCTGCTCGGGTTGGCGGAAAAAACGGCACGGCACCGGCGCAAGTTCGGCGACATCACGCTGAGCGACGGCATCATCGTCGGCATCGCGCAGGCGTTCGCATTGGTGCCCGGGGTGTCGCGCTCGGGAGCCACGCTCACGGCCGGGCTGTTCTGCGGCATGGAACGCGAGACCGCGGCGCGCTTTTCATTTCTGCTCGGTCTGCCCGCGATCACCCTCGCGGGCCTGTTCGAGCTTCGGGTGCTGTTCAAGGCGGGATTGAGTTCGCAGGGCTGGCTGACCTTGTCGATCGGGCTGCTGTTCGCGAGCGTTACCGCCTTCATCGCCATCTACGGTCTGCTTCACTATCTGGAACGGCGGAGCACCTGGATCTTCGTGTGGTATCGCTTCATATTCGGCGCGGGCATCGTTGCGGCGATCGCAGCGGGCTATCTGCACAATTAGGCGGGGCAGGCGGATCGCCCGATGAGCATCGATTTTTCCGCAGTGTTCGTGGCGGCGCTGGCCATCATCGGCATCATTTTGCTGGTGGATGCGGCAAGCCGCAGATCCGCCAAATCAACGCCGTGGCTCGTCGCTCAAGCGCGCGCGCTGTTTCCCGTCATCCTGGTGGTCTTGGTCGTGCGCTCGTTCCTGGTGGAGCCGTTTCGCATACCGTCGGCCTCGATGATGCCGGGGCTGGTCGACGGCGACTTCATATTCGTGAACAAATACATCTATGGGCTGCGTCTGCCGATATTGAACGTCAAAATCCTGCCGATCGGCGAGCCGCAACGCGGCGATGTGGTGGTGTTTCGCCTGCCGTCGAACCCGTCGGTGAACTTCATCAAGCGGCTGGTCGGCCTGCCCGGTGATCGCATCGCCGTGCAGGACAACCGGCTGTTCATCAACGGCAAGCTGGTTCCGTTGAGGGCGGACGGCACGTACACGGGCGACTTCGGCTTCACCGGCGCTCCGCTCGGCATCGAGCGCTTCGGCACCGAAGAGCACGTCGTGATGTTCGCGCGCGGCCGCTTCGCCACCGGCTACGATGCAACGGTGCCCGCCGGGCATTATTTCCTCATGGGCGACAATCGCAACGACAGCGAGGACAGCCGCTTTGCCGTCGTGGGATTTGTTCCGGAGCAAAACTTGGTCGGGCGTGCCCAGCGAATCTGGATGAACTGGCGGCACGGGTCGGTGGACTGGCGCCGCATCGGCACGAAAATACTATAGCGATTCCTGCCGCTGCCAGGTCTGCGTTCGACCCAACAGGGGAAAGCCGATATAGCCTCGAACGACCAAGCGGGTGCCGTCTTGATCGAGGCGAAACTTGCAGCGATAGACCGTGCCGCTGTCCGGATCGAGTATGTCCCCGCCCGAGAATTCGCCGTCCTTCGATACGACGTTGCGGATGATGAGCAGACCGATGATCGGCCGGTTCTTGCGGTCGTCCTTGCAGACCTCGCACACGCGGCTCTCGGCCCCGGGGGTGAAGCTGCGTTCGATTCGCCCGTAGAATTTTCCGTCCTGTTCGTAGATTCGCACGATGCCGCGCGCGCTGCCGGTCTTGTCATCGAACGTTTTCCAGAGTCCAATCGGGGAGCGCGCATCCGCCGCGGACGCAAGGGTCCCGTGCAGCACGGCGATCCAAACGAGCGCCAGCGATGCGCCGCGCAGAAACGCAGTCACGGCCGGCCACCGGTGCAGGCGAGCCGGGCCGCGTCGGGCCGCGCCGCGTCCTGCCGCTCCAGGCGCGCTTTCTGGGACAGCCGATCGCTGCGCCACAGGTACAGTGCCAGCAAGGGTTCATCTCCGGTGCGCATGGCGTGGATCTCCTCGCTGCAATGATGAATCAGCGTGCCCGGCGGCCGTTTGCGCCAGATGGCATCGCCTTGCCGCCAGTCGGCCGCGCCGCTCAGCGGTAGATAGATTTCCTCGGCCTCGTGACGGTGCGCAGGGTAGAGCGTATGCGGCCCGAGCAGCAGCAGGCCGCCGGCTGTTTTGGCGCTCCTGCGGCCGCGGGCTCCGAATAGTTCGGTCCACCCGTAGTTGTCGACAAATGCCGCGCCGAGCTCATTCGGCGTGTAGGTCTGCTGCCAGGCGAGCGAGGGCGCGGCGCGGCACACGGCGCATACCAGCTCGGGAGCGACGCGGTGCGCATCGGCCGCAATGCGCGGCAGCCAACGCAGTACCGGCAGGGCGGACGTGGCGTCGACGCCGGGCGGGGCATCGCTTCCCGCATCCTGCAAAACCGGCCAGTCGACTAGAAAGGGCGCCAGCCCCTGAGCCTCGAAGGAAGCCAGCAGTGGGTGAATCAGTGCGAGCAGGTGCGCGTAGGATTCGCTCATTTCGATGAACTATACTCCCCCGAGTGCAAGCAAAAATCCCGTCCGAGCGCCGGTACCCGGCGTTTGCGATCCCCGGCCAGAGCGGTGATCTTTACTGACCGCCCGCTCGTCGTGCGCTGCGGCGCCTTTGGCGATATGGTACTGCTGACCGCGCTCATCCGCGCACTGCATGCGCGGTTCCGCTGTCCAGTGGATATCGTGACCTCGGGGCCGTGGAGCGAGCCGCTGCTGCGCGGGCAGCCCGGGCGTCGGCGAGGTCTGGAGCGTGCGCAGCCGCAAGACGCCCTATTGGATGGCGCCGGATCAGCGCCGTGTCGTGCGCCACCTCCGTGCGCGCGGGGTTGGGCCCACGTGGTTCTGCGACGCCAACGACGCGGCGCGGCCGATGCTCACCCGCGCCGGCATTCCCGAGGAGTTCATTGTCGACGTCAAGGATCACCCCTTGCTTCCGGGAGAGCATGCGACCGAACAATGGCGGCGGTTCGCGCGCATCGCGCCGGCGGCCATGCGTACCGGGCAGGCCGGGCTGCAGGAGGGCCCGCGGGGGGAAGGGCCGGATGATGCCGCGGCGGGGTGCTTCCTGTGGGTGAGCGAGCAGCAGCAGGCGGATCTCGAGGACTGGCTGCGGGCGCGCGGACTTGCGCCGCCGCTGATCCTGATCCAGGTGGGCAACAAGCGAACCATGCGGCGCGGGCTGCGCCGCTTGGCGGTAAACAACAAATTCTGGCCCAATGAGCGCTGGGCCGCCGTCATTCAACATCTGCGCGCCCAATGCCCCGCTGCCCGGATCGTGCTGTCGGGCACCCCGCCCGAATACCCGCTCAACCAAGAGGTGGCGGCGCTCGCCGGGGTCGAAGGCGTGTACAATGCGGCGCGACGAATTGCCGATTCCGCGCCTGGTGGCGCTGCTCGCGCGCGCCGCCGCGCTCATCACCGTCGATTCAGGGCCGGCGCATGCCGCGGCCGCGGTGGGCTGTCCGCAGATCGTGCTGTTCGGCAAGGCGCTGCCCTCGCTGTACCGGCCTTGGGGCACGGCGGGCGCCGACGTGAAGGTGCTGTGCGGCCAGATCGACGGCGAACCGAGCATGCTCGGCATCTCGACCGGCGACGTTCTGAATGCCTGGGCTGGATTGAGGCTGCGCGTCCAGGGCGCAGCGAAGCCGGCGGGCTAGGCTCCTCAGGAGACGCGCGGGACCAGAAAGGCGCGCAGCATGTCGGGCGTCACCAGCACGACGCCGCGCTTGGTGACGTAGAAGTGCTTGCTGATCCGCGTCGGCGTCGTAGCCGATCTGCAAATCATCGGGAACCACGCAGTTCTCATCGAGTATGCACCGCCGGATCTTGCAGCGGCGGCCGATGGTCACGCCCGGCAGCAGCACGGAGCTGTCGATGCTGCTGCTGTCTTCGATGCGCACGTCGCTCGAGAGCAGGGACTGCGACACGTAGGCGCCCGATATGATGCAGCCGCCGGCGACCATCGAATTGACCGCCATGCCGCGCCGGCCCTCCTCGTCCAGCACGAATTTCGCCGGCGGATGCTGGGCCTGGTAGGTCCATATCGGCCATTGATGATCGTAGATGTTGAGTTCCGGATTGAGCGCGACGAGCTCCATGTTCGCTTCATAAAGGGCGTCGAGGTTGCCGACGTCGCGCCAGTAATTCTGCGCCCGCGTCTCGACGTCATGGAAGGGATAGGCGAACACGCGCAGCTGCTCGATGGCCGGCGGGATGATGTTCCTTGCCGAAATCGTGATTGCTGGTGTCGCTGGCCGCGTCGTCGGTCAGCAATTTCTCGAGCCGGTTCGAGGGCGATCACGTAAATGCCCATGGACGCGCGCGCCAGGTCGTCGTGGCCGATGATCGGCTCCGGGTTCTTGCGGCTTCTCCGCGAATTTCATCGACCCGGTTGGTGCCATCGGTGGTCATGATCCCGAATTCCTGAGCACGGTCGAGCGGCACGTCGACGACGCCGACGGTGATGTCCGCCTCGCATTGCTCGTGATAGGCGATCATCGGGCCGTAGTCCATCTTGTAGATGTGATCGCCCGCCAGTATCAGCACGTGCGTCGGGTTGTGCGAGCGGATGAATTCGAGATTCTGGTAAACCGAGTCGGCGGTGCCGCGATACCAATGCACGCCGATCTGCTGCTGCGCGGGAATCAGCTCGATGAACTCGCCCATTTCGCCGCGCAGATAGCTCCAGCCGCGCTGGATGTGCTGGATCAGCGCCTGCGCCTTGTATTGCGTGAGCACGGCGATCTGGCGGATGCCGGAATTCACGCAATTGGACAGGACGAAATCGATGATGCGGAATTTGCCGCCGAACGGCGTTGCGGGTTTGCAGCGATGCAGGGTCAGCGCCTTGAGGCGTTCGCCGCGGCCGCCCGCCATGACGACCGCCAGGGTGCCGCTCGTCAAGCGGCTGACGTAGCGTCCGGTGTTGGTCCGAGCAGCGTGTCGCATACCTGTCCTGGTGTCCGCGCAAGTGTCGTTGAGGCGGCCCTCAACGCGGCTCCCAGCCTGCCACACTCGGCCATTCACCGCATCAGCTATTTTCCGCGTTAGACTTACGCCATGGGCCCGCTGAAGCTGTGTGTTCTGAGTTCCGAGATCATGCCGTTTGCGAAGACCGGCGGTCTCGCGGATGTGGTCGGGGCGCTGGTCCGGGAACTCGCGCATCGCGGGCACGACGTGCGCGCATTCATGCCGCTGTACGTCGTCGGTCCGGCGTACCCATCCGCACATGCAGCCCGTGCCCGGGTCTGCAAGCATGCGGGGTGACGATCGGTTCCGCGGCCGTATTCTTTCTCGGTGCGCACCGCGAGCTTTCCCGGGCACGAGCATGCGCGATGTACTTCATCGACTGCCCGGAGCTGTTCGACCGCCCGTCGCTTTACACGAGCGATCCCGACGAGCACCGGCGCTTCCTGCTGTTCACGCGCGCGGTGATCGAAAGCTGCCTGCGCCTCGGCTTCGCGGCCGGATGTGTTTCACTGCAACGATTGGCATACCGCGCTGCTGCCGCTGTACCTGAAGAGCGTGTACGCGCCCGTGCCGCTGTTTGCCCATTCGCGGTCGGTACTGACCATCCATAACATCGGCTACCAGGGCATCATTCCGAGAGCCTTCGTCGGCGATTTGGGCTTGGGGGCCGCGGAGGCGCAGCTGGATGCCGCAGATCTCGCGCTGGGCGTGATCAACTCGTTGAAAACCGGGATAAAATTCGCCGACGAGGTGACCACGGTGAGTCCGACCTATGCGCGTGAGATATGCGATCGCGCCGCTGGGGATGGGCATGGAGTCCGCGCTGCGCGCGCGCGCCGACCGGGTGATCGGAATATTGAACGGCGTCGATTACCGGGAATGGGACCCGCGGCACGACCCGCATTTGACCGCGCACTTCTCCGCGGAGGACCTGAGCGGCAAGATCGTCAACAGGCAGCGCCTGCTCGAGGCCGCCCATCTCGGCATCGCGCCGTACAGTCCGCTCATCGGCATGGTGACCCGGCTTGCTGTCGCAGAAAGGCATCGACCTTCTCATTGACGCACTGCCGGCGGTGCTGCGAGGAGCGGGATTTCGGGCTCGTCGTGCTGGGAAGCGGCGATGAGCGTTATGTCACGTTCTTCGAGTCCCTGGCCCGGCGCTTTCCCGGACGCGTCGTGTTCCGCCAGGGCCATGACGAAGCCATGGCCCATCTGATCGAAGCGGGCAGCGACATTTTCCTCATGCCGTCCCATTACGAGCCCTGCGGCCTCAATCAGATGTACAGTCTGCGGTACGGGACCATACCGATCGTGCGCCACACCGGCGGCCTTGCGGACTCGGTGCGGCACTTCGATCCGGCCACGGGCGTCGGCACGGGCTGCGTGTTCAAGGACTATGACGCGCCGGCGGTTGCGCTGGGCGCTCAACACGACGCTCGATTGGTTCAAGCGATCCGCAGAGCTGGCGGCGGTTGATGCAAAACGCCATGTCGGAGGACTTCTCCTGGAGCCGGCAGATCGTCATGTACGAGCAGGTATTTCGCGAGACGATCGCGCGGCCGTGAGCCGCTTCCAGCAACGCGTAGCGGCGCCCGTTCGGCAGCGCGTAAACATGGGCGATTTGCAACCCTAGGGCGGACGCCCATGCAGGCGGATCGTGCGCCGTATCCTGCGCCTGCGCCGAGCCGCAGCCCGAGCTGCTGCGCGACGCGGCGAAATATCGGGGTCAGCCTCCCGGCCCGGCAGCTGCACCACCACCGCGGCTGCGGGTCGCCCGCCAGCTTCTCCTTCAAGCGCACGATCGAGGCGGATCCAGCGGCCCGGCGACGAGTCCGACCGACGTGCGCGCGTACATGTCGATGAGCGCGCGCGTCGTCTCATCCGGCGCCAACAAGATCAGCGGCCTGCCGGCGGCATCGGCCGCGATCGCGCGCCCGATGCTCGCCAGGTTCTGCCATCCATCGACCTGCCGGTACAGCTGGGACGCCGGTCCGGACAACAGGACGCAGTAGGCGACCAGCAGAGCAAACTGCGCGCGCAGCGCATCGCCCGCGACGGGCCGCCATCTGCGCATGCACCGTGAGGGCCGTCGCGGCCGCGAGGCCGACGCCGCAAATCGCCACGAAGCCCAAGCGCGAGTCCAGGCGATCCCACGAATCGACGCCGACCAGCGCCGCGGCGGCGGAGAATGCGAGCACCGCGAGCGCCAGCAGCGCGCCTGTGGCGCGCACGGCGCGCAGATCCCAGCGATCGGCGCTGCGCAGCGTTTCGCGCACCCACCAGGCAAGCAGCAGCGCGAACCCCGGCAGCGCCGGCGCGAGATAGATATTGCGGGCGGTAGCCGCCACCGACAGCACGGCCAGGGCCGGCAGCGAGCTGGCGAGCGCGAAACGCACCGCCCGACGCTCCTCGAACGGCGCATGCGCTGGCGCCAGGCGCGGCGAATGGCGGCGATGACGAGCAGCGTCCAGGGCCAAAGGTACATGGGCAGTTCGAGCAGGTACTTGCCGGGCGAGTTGCGGTGGGCGGACGCATACTGCAATTCCTGCGGCGCATCGACGTGGGCGAAGCGGCCCACCAGGTTGTTCCAGAAGAACACCTTGAGATGCGCCGGACCGTCCGGGCCGGCGTACACGAACCAGACCCAGGCGAGTATGACCAGCGGCCTGCAGCACTAAGCCCAGCGTAAAGCTCCCAGCGCAACAGTTCGCGCCAGCGCCTTTCCCAGATGACCAGCGTGACGATGGCGAGCGCCGGGACCATCCAGGCGGCGGCGCTCTTGCTCAAGAATCCCACTGCGAGCGCCGCGTGCATCGAGGTGTAGCCGCGCAGGCGCTCCCGCGTGCCGCGCGGCATAGAATCCCACGTAGGCGCCCAGCAACGCCACGGCGACCGCATGCGAGCAAGGGCGCGTCGGTGGCCAGCCAGATCGCCGACCTGGTAGGAGAGCAGGAAGGTGCTGATCGCCGCCGCGGCGGCCAGCCCGGCCAGCGGATCCGGCGCTGCGCCGTGCCAGCAGCCCGACGCCGAGCGCGGTGATGAGCGCGTACAGAAGATTGGGCAATCGCGCCGCCCAGGCCGCCGTGCCGAACCGCGTGATCGCGGCCGCCGCCGCCCAATAGGCCAGCGGCGGCTTCTCGCAGAACGCCTCGCCCGCCAGCAGCGGCACCGCCTTGTCGGGCTGCCAGCTCATGCGCCAGGCGATGTCCGCCTCGCGCGGCTCATCCGGGGTCCAGTAGCCGCGGCCCAGGATGCCGACGCACCAGATCGACAGCAGCCGCGAGCCGGAGCAGCACGACCGGGGAGCGAGACGGCTTCAACAAAGCAGTATACTTGGCGGCCTAACAAAGGAGTGCGCATGGCATCTGCTGACTATACTTCACACGGCGCGGTCGCCGTGATCACGCTGACAACCCGCCGGTGAATGCGCTCAGTCTGAATGTGCGCAAGGCCATCGCCGACGGCTTGGAACGCGCCGCGAATGAGGCGTCGATACGGCGCCGTGGTGATCACCGGCGCGGGAGCGAACGTTTTCCGGCGGAGCGGACGTGAGCGAATTCGGCTCTGCCGGCCGATGCTCGCCGCCCCGAACCTCGCGGACCTCTGGCGCTGATCGAGAACTTCCCCAAGCCGGTGGTCGCGGCGCTCAATGGCACGACGCTCGGCGGCGGCCTGGAGCTCGCCATGGGCTGCCATTACCGGGTGGCCCTGGCCGCCGGCGCAGCTCGGCTTGCCGGAAGTCAAGCTCGGGCTCCTGCCGGGCGCCGGCGGAACGCAGCGGCTGCCGCGACTCGTGGGCCCGGAACGCGCCCTGAACATGATCGTCAGCGGGACCCCGGTCGCGGCGCGCGACCTGGCGACGACGAAGCTGCTCGACGCGGTCGTCGGAGGCGGACGTGGTCGGCGGCGGCGATCGCCTTTGCGAAGCGCAATCGCGGACGGCAATTTGCCGCTGAAGAAGGCGCGCGACATCAGGGTCGACTTTCCCAACGCCGAAGCGTTCTTCGATTTCGCTCGCGGCGCCGTCGCGCCGCTCGCCAGGAATTATCCGGCGCCCGGCAAATGCATCGACGCCGTCGAGGCGGCGGTGCTCAAGCCGTTCGACGAGGGCCTGAAGATCGAGCGCGCCGCCTTCGTGGAGCTCCTGAACACCACCGAATCCAAAGCGTTGCGCCATGCTTTCTTCGCCGTGCGCGCGGCGTCCGAAGGTTCCGGACGTGCCGTCCAGCACGCCGCTGCGCGGCCATCAAGTCCGTCGCCGTCATCGGCGCCGGCACCATGGGCGGCGGCATTGCCATGAATTTCGCCAATGCCGGGATGGCCGGTCACGGTGCTCGAGTCGAGTCAGGCGGCGCTCGACAAGGGCCTGGGCATGGTGAAAAGGAACTACGAGAGCACCGTGAAGCAAGGGCCGACTGACGCCCGCGGAGTTCGACACACGGCTCGGGCGCATCAAGGGCACGCTGTCCTACGAAGACATCGCCCACGCGGACCTGGTCATCGAGGCGGTGTTCGAGGACTTGCCGGTGAAGAAGCAGGTGTTCGAGATGCTCGATCAGAAGGCCAAAGCGGGCGCGATCCTCGCCTCCAACACCTCGACCCTGGACTTGAACAAGATCGCGGATTTCACCCGCCGCCCGCAGGATGTGGTGGGGCTGCACTTCTTCAGTCCGGCGAACGTGACCAAGCTGCTCGAAATCGTGCGCGGCGCCAAGACCGCGAAAGACGTGATCGCGACGAGCCTGAACATCGCCAAGCAGATCAAGAAGATCGGCGTCGTTGCCGGAGTGTGCGACGGCTTCATCGGCAATCGCATGTTGAACGCGTTTTTCCGGCAGATGGAGCTGCTGCTCGATGTGGGCGCGCTGCCGCAGCAGATCGACAAGGCGCTGGAGAATTTCGGCTTTGCGATGGGGCCGTTTCGGGTCAGCGACCTCGCCGGCAACGACATCGCCTGGTACATCCGCAAGCGGCTGTACGTCGAGTATCCCGATCGCGTACTTCTCCAGGATTCCGGATCGCATTTGCGAACTGGGGCGCTTCGGCCAGAAGACCGGCGCCGGCTGGTACGATTACAAGCCGGGCGATCGCAACGCGATTCCCTCGGAGCTGGTGACGAAAATCATCCTGGAGGAATCGGCGGGACTGGGCCTGACGCGCCGCAAGGTCAGCGATCAGGAGATCGTCGAGCGGGCCCTGTATTCGCTCATCAACGAAGGCGCGCGCATCCTGGAAGAGGGCATCGCACTGCGCGCCTCGGACATCGACGTGGTGTACATCGCGGGCTACGGTTTCCCGGATTTTCGGGGCGGCCCGATCTTCTATGCCGATACCATCGGACTGCCGAACATCCTGCGGGGCATGCGGGCTTTTGCGAAGGGTTATCAGCCGGATGCCTGGCAGCCCGCGCCGCTGCTGGCAAAGCTGGCGGCCGAGAATCGCACGTTCGCCAGCTGGGGAAATCAGTCATGACCGACGCCGTTGTCGTTTCGACCGCCCGCACCGGACTTGCGAAGTCCTGGCGCGGCTCGCTCAACATGGCGCACCCCGTGACCTATGCCGGTCACGTGCTGCGGCACGCCATCGAACGGGCGCGCATCGATCCAGAGGAAGTGGAAGACGTCATCGTCGGCGCCACGTTCCTGGAAGGCGCAGCCGGCGCCAATGTGGCGCGGCAGGTCGCGCTGCGCGCCGGTTGTCCGGTCAGCACGGCAGGATTGTCCGATCAACCGGTTTTGTTCCTCGGGACTGCAGACGATCGCCCTCGCGGCGCAGCGAGTGCTGGCGGGGGAAGGGGAGATCTATGCCGCGGGCGGATTGGAATCCATCTCCTGCATCCAGAACAGCGCGAACCATCGCATGTTGAAGGAGCAATGGGTCGTCGAGCACAAGCCGGAAGTGTACTGGAGCATGCTGCAGACGGCGGAGACCGTCGCGAAGCGCTACAACATCGCTCGCCAGGCGCAGGATGAATACGGTGTGCGCAGCCAGCTGCGCGCCGCGGCGGCGGCGCAAGCCGGACGCTTCAAGGAGGAAATCGTCCCCTTCACCACGCTCATGGCCGTCGCCGACAAGGCGAGCGGCAGCGTGGGAACCCGGGAGGCCACCTTGTCGGCCGACGAGGGAATTCGTGCGGACACGACCTACGAGGGGGTGGCGAAGATCCGCCCCGCCCTGCCCGGCGGGGTGATCGCCGCGGGCAATGCCAGTCAATTTTCCGACGGCGCGTCGATGTGCATCGTGATGGATGCGAAGCGCGCCGAGAAAAAGGGCCTGCCCGCGCTCGGCATCTTTCGCGGCTTTCAGGTCGCGGGCTGCGAGCCCGACGAGATGGGCATCGGGCCGGTGTTTGCCGTGCCGAAGCTGCTGGCCAACGCCGGACTCAAGGTGGAGGACATCGGATTATGGGAACTCAACGAGGCGTTCGCGGTGCAGGTCATCTACTGCCGCGACCGCCTGGGCATTCCCGATGAGCGGCTCAACGTCGACGGCGGCGCGATCGCCGTCGGACATCCGTACGGGGTCAGCGGCTCGCGTCTGGTGGGCCACGCGCTGATCGAGGGCAAGCGGCGCGGCGTCAAGTACGTCGTGGTCACGATGTGCATCGGCGGCGGCATGGGCGCAGCCGGGTTGTTCGAGGTGGCGTAGGATGCGCGCTGCGCGCGTCCGCGTGATGGGCCTGGGCGTGCTGTCGGGCTGCCTCCTGGCGGGATCCGCGAGCGCCCTTGAATTGGCCGAGCTGACCAACCCGGAGGCGGCGAGCGGCATCAAGAGCGCGCTCGATCAGGGCGCAGCGGTGGCCGTCGCGAAACTCGGCGTTCCCGGCGGATTTCTGAACAATCCGCAAGTCAAAATTCCGCTGCCGCCGGCCCTCGATGACGCGGTGAAAGCGATGCGCATGCTGGGACGCGGCAAGGACGCCGACGGGCTGGTGGAGGCCATGAACCGGGCGGCTGAAATGGCGGTGCCGTACGCCAAGCCGATGCTGGTCGGCGCGGTGAAGTCCATGACCTTCGAGGATGCAAAGAAGATTCTCACCGGCGGGAACGATTCGGCGACACAGTATTTCAAAGCCAAGACGTCTGCGTCGTTGGCGGTGACGTTTCTGCCGATCGTCAAGCGGGAAACCGACAAAGTGGGCCTGGCGCAAAAATACGACCAGGTGGCCGCTCAGGGCGAAAGATTCGGCCTGATCAAGGGTGATGCGAGCATCGAGGAGTACGTGACGCACAAGGCTCTCGACGGCCTGTACCTCGTGATCGGCGAGGAAGAGCTCGCCATCAGGGAGCATCCGGCGGCGGCGGCCAGCGCAATCGCAGCGAAGGTTTTCGGGGCATTGCGCTGAGCTGCGGCCAATGCAAGACGCCGACTACGACACCTGGATCATCTGCCGCCACAGGTTCCCCGACAGCGGCAAGAGTGCGGTCATCACCGTCAACGACTCGCTCGCGAAGCGGCTGACATTCCCGGACTATCCGTATCACGTGTCGATTACGATCGACGCCGCGGCGGCCTCGGTCGATGCGACCGGGCGGATCGGTGCGCATGAGAGCCAGCACCTGCTCGCTTTGAGCCGCTTGATCCGCGAGTCGATCGAGCCCGAAGACCAGCACATCCTGGCGATCGTGCACGGTGCGGGCGGCCGCACGCTCGAGCTGCACGCGCGGGACGGAGAGTCGGTCGCGCGCCGGTTGAAGGCATTGCAGCGGGAGAAAACCTGGGACCGGCGCTGGCGTTTCGAGGTCGCGAGCGACCCGGCGGGAAGGCGATCGGAAGCGTGGCGCGAAATTGCCGCGGCGTCGAAGGAGCATCACCTGGCGATCAACGTTCCGCATTCGCGCACCGGCGAGTCGGTGGACCACCATCACTTTCTGTTTTAGGAGGCGGTAGTGTCGGCAGCCTCGAGGTGCGAAATTCGCTGTGACGTGGCGCCCTTCCGCTTGAGCGGAGCCGTCTACGGCACGCTGCTCAATCACTTGAGCGCGCTGGCGCGGCTCGAGGGCAGGCTGGCACTGCCGCCGTACGATGCGCCGCCGCGAGCGCCGGTTCTGTACGTGAAGCCCCGCAATACTCTTGCGGGCTGCGGCGAGACCGTCGAGGTGCCCGCCTCGGCCGCCGAGTTGGAGGTGGGCGCGTGTTTGGGAATCGTCATCGGACGCACGGCCTGCAACGTGCCCGAAGCCCGGAGCCTGGAGCACGTCGCCGGCTTCCTCCTCGTCAACGACGTGAGCATTCCCCACCCGGACTATTATCGCCCGGCGGTACGCTATAAGGCGCGCGACGGCTTCTGTCCGCTCGGGCCTTGGGTCACGGCGCGCGATGCGGTCGCGAATGCGGACGCGCTCACCATCCGCACGTACGTGGACGGCACGTTGGCGCAGACGATGAGCACCGCGGATCTGCTGCGCCCGGTGGCGCGGTTGCTGGCCGAGGTGACGGAATTCATGACGCTTGCGCCGGGCGACGTGCTCGCGGCGGGAGCCGCGGCGCCGGCGCCGCGGGTGCGTGCCGGCCAGACCGTTGCCATCGAGGCCGATGTCCTGGGCAGACTCGTCAATCCCTTCGCGGCGGCCGCGGCATGATGCGCGGGCGGGTGGCGTTCGCCGGCGCGATTCACGAGGCGGCGCCGCTCGAAGGCAGCCGGGGCGAGGGGCGAGTGCGACTCGCGGACGGGCGCGAGCTCGGCGAAGAGGAGGTCGTCTGGCTGCCGCCGGTCGATGTCGGCACCGTGATCGCGCTGGGCTTGAATTATGCCGATCACCTCAAGGAGCTCGCGTTCAAAGCCCAGGACGAGCCGCTGATCTTCCTCAAGGGCCCGCAGACGCTGCTCGGCCATCGCGGCGTCACCCGCCGCCCCGCCGAGGTGCGCTTCATGCACTACGAATGCGAGCTCGCGGTGATCATCGGCCGCGGCGCCCGGTGCGTGGCGCGCGCGCAGGCGATGCAGCACGTCGCGGGCTATTGCATTGCGAATGACTACGCGGTGCGCGATTATCTGGAGAACTGGTATCGCCCGAATTTGCGCGCCAAGAGTCGCGACGGCGCGACCGTCCTGGGCCCGTGGTTCGTGGATGCCGAGGACGTGACGCAGCCGGCAAACCTCGATTTGCGCACTTTCGTCAACGGCAAACTGACGCAGCAGGGCAACACCCGGGATTTGATCTTCGACATCCCGTACCTGATCGAATATCTGAGCTCGTTCATGACTTTGATTCCCGGCGATGTGATTCTCACCGGAACGCCGGAGGGCGTCGTCAACGTCATGCCGGGCGACGAAGTGATCTGCGAGATCGACGGTTTGGGCCGGCTGGCGAACACCATCGTCGCGGACGCGGCGTTCGGGCGTTGAGAGGCGTCCGGGCGATGAGAGGAAAGAGAAGTGCGGATTGAACATCTGATCGACGGCGCCGCGGTCGGCGGCGACGACTATTTCGAGACCGTCAATCCTGCGACGCAGGAGGTGCTCGGCCGCGTGGCGCGCGGCGGAGCCAAGGAAGTCGATGCTGCGGTCGCCGCGGCGAAGGCCGCATTCCCGCGCTGGGCGGGCACACCCGCGGTGGAGCGCGCGCGCCTGCTGCGCAAGCTCGGCGACCTGATCGCGGCGAATGTCCCTGAGATCGCCAAGACCGAAACCCAAGATACCGGTCAGGTGATCTCACAGACGGCCAAGCAGCTCGTGCCGCGCTCGGCCGACAACTTCCACTACTTCGCCGAGATGTGCGTGCGCGTGGACGGGCACACGTACCCAACGCCGACGCACCTCAACTACACGCTGTTCCACCCGGTGGGGGTTTGCGCGCTGATCTCGCCTTGGAACGTGCCGTTCATGACCTCGACCTGGAAAGTGGCGCCCGCGCTCGCGTTCGGCAATACCGCGGTGCTGAAGATGAGCGAACTGTCCCCGCTCACCGCGGCCCGTCTCGGGGAGCTCGCCCTGGAGGCGGGAATCCCCGCCGGCGTGCTCAATATCGTCCACGGCTATGGTGCGGAGGCGGGCGAGCCGCTGTGCCGGCACCCCGACGTGCGCGCGATCTCCTTCACCGGTTCGACTGTCGTCGGCAACCGCATCGTCAAGGCGGCGGGCTTGAAGAAGTTCTCGATGGAGTTGGGCGGCAAGAGCCCCTTCGTGGTGTTCGACGACGCCGATATCGCGCGTGCGCTGGATGCCGCACTGTTCATGATCTTCTCCAACAATGGGGAGCGCTGCACCGCCGGATCGCGCATCCTGGTGCAGCGGACGATTTACGCGGATTTTGCGAAAGAGTTTGCCGAGCGCGCGCGGCGCACTCAGCGTCGGGGATCCGCTGGACGAGAAGACCATCATCGGGCCCATGATCAGCCCGGAGCACCTGGCGAAGGTGCGCCGCTACATCGAGCTCGGCCCTGCCGAGGGAGCGACGCTGCTCTGCGGAGGTGTGGACGCTCCGGCGCTGACGGGGGATCTCAAGAAGGGCAATTTCGTCATGCCCACCGTTTTTGCCGACGTCGACAACCGCATGCGCATCGCGCAGGAGGAGATCTTCGGCCCGGTGGCCTGCTTGATCCCCTTCGAGGACGAAGCCGACGCGATCGCCAAGGCGAACGACATCCAGTACGGCCTCAGCAGCTATGTCTGGAGCGAGATCCCTGGGCCGCGCTCACCGGGTGGCCGCCGCGATCGAGGCCGGCATGTGCTTCGTCAACAGCCAGAATGTACGCGACCTGCGCCAACCGTTCGGCGGCACGAAGGCGTCGGGCACCGGCCGCGAAGGCGGCACCTGGAGCTACGAGGTGTTCCTCGAGCCGAAGAACGTCTGCGTCAGCTTGGGTTCGCACCACATTCCGCACTGGGGGGCCTAGACGATGAGCCTTTATCAAATGCAGAAATTTCTCTTCGACATCAATCGCGACGGCAGCGATCAGCGGCAGTACCAGGCGGATCTGGCGGGGCTCCTGGATCACTATGACCTGACCGACGAAGAGCGCGAGGCGATTGCAACGCGCGACATCGGCTTGCTGTACGTGCTGGGCGCAAACGGCCAGCTGCTGATGCACTATGCGGCGTTTCTGGGCATGCCGTGGGCCGACTACATCGCGGCGATGCGCAAGGGAATCAGCCAATACGGTCCGGTGCGCGCCGGGATCTATCATATGACCACGGGCATGGACGAGAAGGTGGCCGGCGTATGAGCCTGGTGTTCGCGGGAATCGCGAGCCACGCACCCGGCATCACGGGCCGCGCGCACCTGGCCGATCCCGCCGTTGCGCAGGATTTCCACGGCGCCTATCGCGGCATGGCACAGCGCCTGGCGGCGGCGCGCCCCGACGCGCTGATCGTGGTGGCGGCCGAGCACTTCGCGAATTTCTTCATGAACAACATGCCCTCGTTCGCGGTGGGCATGGCCGACCGCTACGAGGGCCCGATCGAAGATCCGCAGTGGCTGGGCATACCGCATACCGCGGTTCCCGGCAATGCCGCGCTTTCCAGGCGGCTCGTCCGTGAAATGATGCAGACCGTCGATCTTGCCTACGCGGAGGAGTGGAAATTCGATCACGGCATCATGGTGCCCCTGCATTTCCTGACGCCGCACTTCGACCTGCCGGTCGTTCCGATGAACATCAACTGCCAGGGACCGCCGCTGGCTCCGCTGCATCGCGCCTGGGCATTCGGCGAGGCGCTGCGCCGCGCCGCGGATTCGGTCCCCGAGCGCATCGCCCTCGTCGGCACCGGCGGCATCTCGCACTGGCCGGCTACGCCGGACTCGGGAAAAATCAACGAAGCCTGGGATCGTGAGTTCCTGCAGCGCTGGCAGTCGAACGACCGGCAAGCGCTGCTGTCGTACACGGACGAGGCGACCTATCGCGACGCCGGGCAGGGCGGATTCGAGATCCGCACCTTCATCGCGGTGGCCGCGGCCGCGAGAGGCCGCGGCACGCTCAGCTACTATCGGGCGATTCCGATGTTCGCCGTCGGATGCACCATCGCGGACATGAGCATCGGAGACTGAAAGAATGTCGCACATGACGCTGGAGTACAGTGCCAATCTGCGCTCCGCCGGCCGCTTCGGCGAGCTGTGCCGCGAGCTCGCGCAATACATGACGGAACTGCGCGTCGATGGCCAGCCGGTGTTTCCGCCGGGAGGCGTACGGGTGCGCGCCATTCCATGCGAGGAGTTTTGCATTGCCGACGGCAGCGTGCAGGATGCCGGGTTCGTGCATGCCATTCTGAAGATCGGCGCCGGCCGCAGCGCTGCCGCCAAACACGCCACCTGCGGCGGTCTGTTCGACATCATGAAAGCGCACTTCGCGGCGCAGTACGCAGCGCAGGGGCTGGCGCTGTCGCTCGAGTTCATCGAGTTCAGCGAAAGCGGTACGCTCAAGCACAATAATCTGCACGCGCGCCTCAGGAAGGGGTAGGTCTCATGCTGCCGCCAGAAACAGTCCGCACGCTCGCGCAAGCTCCTGTACGACGCGCGCAAGAACCGCACCCAGCTGCGGCATTTCTCCAGCGCAGCACCCGGCACATGACCATCGAGGACGGCTACGCCATCCAGCGCGCATGGGTGCAAGCTCGAGCTGGCCGACGGCCGCGACGATCAAAGGGCGCAAGATCGGACTGACCTCGCGCGCGATGCAGCAGGCATCGCAGATCACCGAGCCCGACTACGCGCCGCTGATGGACGACATGTTCTTCGAGACCGGGAGCGACGTCCCATTCCAGCGCTTCATCGCGCCGCGCGTCGAGGTGGAGCTGGCCTTCGTCCTCGCCCGGCACCTGCAGGGTCCCGGGCGTGACGCTCTTCGACGTGCTGCAGGCCACCGAGTACGTGACGCCGGCGCTTGAGATCATCGATGCGCGCATCGAGCAGTTCGACCGCGACACCAAGGCGCCGCGCAAGGTGTTCGACACCATCGCGGACTTCGCCGCGAATGCCGGCATCGTGCTCGGCGGCCGGCCGGTGCAAGCCCGACGCGCGTCGACCTGCGCTGGGTCGGCGCGCTGCTCTACAAGAACGCCGTCATCGAGGAGACCGGCCTGGCGGCCGCGGTGCTCAACCATCCGGCCACCGGCGTCGCGTGGCTCGCCAACAAGATCGCGCCGCACGACGAGCAGCTGCGAGGCGGGCGACATCGTGCTGAGCGGCTCGTTCACGCGACCCACGCACCGCGGCGCGCGGCGACGTGCTGCACGCGGACTACGGCCCCCTCGGCAGCATTTCATTGCGTTTCGTCTGACGGAGTACAGACTCGTGCAAATGCCCATCAACGCATTCAAGCAGGCCCTGCGCGACGGCAGGCCGCAAATCGGCCTGTGGATGGGGATGGCGGATCCGGCCGCGGCGGAGCTGCTGGCGAGCGCTGGTTTTGACTGGCTGGTGATCGATGCCGAGCATTCGCCGAACGATCCGCGCAGCGTGCTGCCGCAGCTGCAGTCCGTCGCGCCGTACCCGGTGCACCCGATCGTGCGGCCGGCGCACGGCGCCGCGGAACTGCTCAAGCAGTACCTCGACATCGGCGCGCAAACCGTGCTGGTGCCGATGGTCGAGACCGCCGACGCAGGCCGCGCGCGTGGTGGCGGCCACGCGCTACCCGCCGCGCGGGCATCCGCGGTGTGGCGAGCGCCACGACGCGCGCATCGCGCTGGAGCCAGATCGACCATTACTTCCAGCGCGCCGATGCCGAGATGTGCGTGCTGGTCCAGGTGGAATCGGTCAAAGGGCTGGGCAACCTCGAGGCGATAGCCGCGGTGGACGGCGTGGACGGCGTGTTCTTCGGTCCGGCGGATCTCGCGGCATCCATGGGATTGATCGGCAAGCCGACGGACCCGATGGTGCGAACTGCGATTGCCGAGGGCATCGCCGCCGTCAAGAGCGCGGGCAAGGCGGCCGGCACTCTGACGGGCGATCGGCAGCTCGCGCGCGACTACCTGGCGATGGGCGCGCTGTTCGTCGCGGTGGGCGTGGATGCGAGCCTGCTGCTGACGGCGGCGAAGGAGCTCGCCGGCGCGTTCACGCGCGAGCGACCGGTCGGGCCGGACGGAACTCGCCGGGCGTAATCATGATTCTGTACGACTACCCGCTGAGTTCGGCCTCCTATCGCGTGCGCATCGCGCTCAGGCTGAAGGGCCTCGAGGCCGCCGCGGTGACCAAACGGCTGCGTCAGGCGGAGCACCGACAAGCGGATTTCCTGCAGCTCAATCCGCAGGGCTTCGTGCCCGCGCTGGGCCTTGACGACGGCGCCGTGCTGACGCAGTCGATCGCCATCATCGAATATCTCGACGAGGTGTATCCGCACCCGCCGCTGCTGCCGCAGGCCCCCGCGGCGCGCGCCCGCGTGCGCAGCTTGAGCCAGCTCATCGCCTGCGATGTGCACCCGTTGAACAATCTGCGGGTGCTGCAGTATCTCGAAGCGCAGCTCGGGCTGGCCCAGAGCGCGCGCGACGCGTGGTACCATCACTGGATCCACGCCGGATTTTCCGCTCTCGAGCAGGCGCTCGCGCGCGATCCGAGCGCCGGCCGGTTCTGCCACGGCGAATTCCCATCCATGGCCGACGTGTGCCTGGTGCCGCAGGTGTTCAATGCACGGCGCTTCGCGGTGCCCTTAAGCGCCTATCCGCGCATCGTCGAGATCGATGCGGCGTGCCGCGAAATGTCCGCTTTCGCGGCCGCGGCGCCGGAGCGGCCGGCGCCGTAGGCGCTGCCGTGCGCTGCTGCGCGCCCTCAGAGCACCGGCACGCCGCGGCGGATGTCCGCTGAAAACGTCTCGCTCTCATCGGCCTTTCTGGCGCGTTCGCTGATGTTGCCGAGAGCGCGCAGCTCCTCGAGCGGAAAATTCCCATCGAGGCCGCCGACGCTGTGGACGTATTCCGGCATGTATCCCGACAGCAGCACGCGGTAGTCGAAGGGCAGGTGTCCGACGATGCGCTTCATCATCTGGTACACCAGCGTCGTGCAATTGCCGGTGATGGTGTGGTAGAAGCGCGGCGCATTCGCCAGCGCATTCGCCTCGTCGACATAGGCGAGAAACAAGGAGCGTATGTCGGGCAGCGCCATTCGCACGCGATACAGATAGGCGTCCTCGCCGCGGACGTTGGTGCGCACGCGCACCACGTCGCGCTCGTCGGCGGCGATGATGCTGAGTTCGAACTCCTTGAAGAAGCCGCCGATCTCCGAATAGCTTTCGTGCCGCTCGCGGCGAATTTCCACGGAGAAGGCGACGTGCTCGCCGTCATCGAAGCCGAACGAAACCAGCATGTGGGCGATGGTGCGGCGGGACCAGTAGGACATGATCATGTCCACCGACGCGAGACGTTCGAGATCGTAGCTGCGGGTTTCCCAGCACGCGCTGTAATCGGTCTGCGTGCGCCAGGCGAAGTTTCGCACGTTGCGCAGTGTGACCCGGTTGCCGTCGACCGTGCCGCTGGTCATCTGCGCCACGTCGTCGGCCCAGATGCGGTCGTTCGAGGGCACCAGCCGCCGCCACCAAACGAGCAGCGCGCCGAACGACAGACCAAGGCCCGCGAGCCCGGGCGCGAAGCGGCCCCGCCACAGCGCCGCGACCCAGACGATGCACAGGGCGCCCCACAGCGCCGCGCTGAACATTCGCAGCCGTCGGCCGCCCGGCGCCTGGAACTAGAGCGCGAGCGCACCCCACATCGCGGGAACCGCGATCAGGAGCGTGGCGATGAGCTTGGCCGCGACGCGCAGCAGCCCGACGGCGTCGACGGTCACGGTACGCCGCGCTCGGCCAGGAAACCGGCGAGTATGCGCGCGGTGTGGCTCTTGTCCGGCTTGCGGGCGATGCCGTCGGGATCCCCCTGCGCGACGACGCGCCCGCCGCCGGCGCCGCCTTCCGGTCCCAGATCGATGATCCAATCCGCCTCCGCCATGACGTCGAGATTGTGTTCGATCACGACCACGGTATTGCCGGTGTCGACCAGCCGCTGCAGCACTCTCACCAGCTTCTCGACGTCCGCCATGTGCAATCCGACGGTCGGCTCGTCGAGCACGTACAGCGTGTGCTGGCCCTCGCGGCGCGCGATGTCGAGGCCGAGCGCGTCGGTGCGCACCTTGGCAAGCTCGGTGACCAGCTTGATTCGCTGGCTCTCCCCGCCGGACAGCGTCGGGCTGGGCTGGCCCAGGCTCAGGTACCCCAGGCCGACATCCGCCAGCAGGCTCACCGGATGCTGCACGCTGCGCTGCGCCGCGAAGAATTCGGCGGCATCGTCGACGGCTGAGCGCCAGGGTCTCGCCGATGCTCTTGCCCTTGAACAGGATGCCGAGGTCTCCGGATTGAAGCGCCGGCCGCCGCACACGTCGCAGAGCACCTGCACGTCGGGCAGGAAGCTCATTTCGATGCGCTGCATCCCCTGGCCTTCGCAGGCCTCGCAGCGCCCGCCGGCCGTATTGAACGAAAAGCGGCTGGCGGTGAAGCCGCGGATGCGTGCCTCGGTGGTTTCCGCGTACAGCCGGCGGATCGAATCCCAGAATCCGATATAGGTCGCCGGGACAGGAGCGCGGTGTCTTGCCGATCGGCGTTTGATCGACCTCGAGCACTCGGCTGATCGATTGCCAGCCGGTGATCGATTCGCATCCCGCGACCGCGGTATCCTGCGCCGCGGCTGCGCCCGAGGGCGCGCAACGGCGCTTGAGATTGCCGAGCAGCACGTCGCGCGCCAGAGAGGATTTGCCGGATCCCGACACGCCGGTGATCACGGTCAGGCGGCCGAGCGGAATGCGCGCATCGACCTTGCGCAGATTGTGCAGGGTCGCGCCGCCGATGCGGATCGACGGGGTGTCGCGCGTCGACGGTGCGGCGCCGCGAGCGGGAATGCCGCAGCGGCGCCGCCAGACACCGGCCGGTCGCGGAATTCTGCGAGGCGCGCAAGCTCCGTCGCGGTGCCCTGCGCGACCAGGCCGCCGCCGCGCGTTCCCGCGCCGGGGCCCAGATCGATCACGTGATCGGCGCGGCGGATCGTGTCCTCGTCGTGCTCGACCACGACCAGCGTGTTGCCCTTGGCGCGCAGCCGATCGAGCGTGTCGAGCAGCACGAGGTTGTCGCGCGGATGCAGGCCGATGGTCGGCTCGTCCAGAACGTAGCACACGCCCTGCAGATTCGAGCCGAGCTGCGCCGCGAGACGAATGCGCTGCGCCTCGCCGCCGGACAGGGTGGGCGCGGCGCGATTGAGCTGCAGATACCCGAGGCCGACGTCGCACAGAAACAGGGTGCGCGCGGTCGAGCTCCGCCAGCAGATCGCGGGCAATGTCGAGCTCGCGGCCGCGCAATTGGTATTTGCGCACCGCGTCGGCGAACTCCTGCACCGGCAGATCGGTCGAGCGCCGCGATCGACCGGCCGCGAAACAGCACGTGCCGCGCGACGGGATTGAGCCGTTCGCCGGCGCATTCGGGGCAGATCGCCGCAGCGGCGCCATCCGCCTCGCGCCACTGCGCCTCCTCGCCGCTTTGCTCGGCATCGAAGCCGGCGCAGCTGCAAGTCCGGTGCCGAAGCAGCTCTTGCACCAGCCGTGCCGCGAATTGAACGAGAACAGGCGCGGGTCGAGCTCGGGAAATCCGGTGCCGCAGTTCGGGCAGGCGCGCTTGGTCGAGAACACGGCGCCGGCGCCGGCGCCTGCGGACGCGCCTGCGGCGGCGCCCTTCAGCACGTGCACCACGCCGCGGCCATGTTCCAATGCCGCGGCCAGCGCGCCGCGCAGCTCCGCCTCGCCGGCCGGCTGCACGACCAGCGAGGCCACCGGCAATTCGATGTTGTGCTCGACGAAGCGGTCGAGCCGCGGCCATTTCGCCGTGGGCATGAGCGAGCCGTCGACGCGCAGCGCTGCGAAGCCCTTGCCGCGCGCCCATTTCGCGAGCGCCGTGTACAGGCCCTTGCGCGCGACGATCAGCGGCGCCAGCAGCATGATCTTCCGTCCGCGGTACTCCTTGAGCAGCCGCGCGGCAATCGCTTCGGCGGACTGCGGCTCGATCGCGTCTTGCAATCCGGGCAGTACTGGCGCCCCAGCTTCACGTACAGCAGGCGCAGGAAGTGATAGATCTCGGTCAGCGTCGCCACGGTGCTCTTGCGCCCGCCGCGGCTGGTGCGCTGCTCGATCGCGACCGTGGGCGGAATGCCGAAGATCGCATCCACGTCCGGGCGCGAAGCGGGCTGCACGAACTGCCGCGCATAGGCGTTGAGGGATTCGAGATAGCGGCGCTGTCCTTCGGCGAACAAAATATCGAAGGCGAGGGTGCTCTTGCCGCTGCCGGAGACGCCGGTGATGACCGTGAATTGGTTGCGCCGCACATTCACGTCGATGTTTTTCAGGTTGTGCTCGCGGGCGCCGCGGATCTCGATGGCCGGCGGCGCCGAGGAATGCGCCGGTCGCGCCTCGGCGTCTTGCACCGCGAGAAACAGCGATGCGGGTTCCAGCGATTCGCGCAGCGCGCGTCCGGTGTGCGAGGCGCTCATGCGCATGATCGCGGCGGGCGTACCGGCGCCGACCACGGCGCCGCCCGCCTCGCCGCCCTCGGGACCCAGGTCGATGATCCAATCGGCGGCGCGCACCACGTCCAGGTTGTGCTCGATGACCAAGAGCGAGTGGCCGGCCTCGATCAGCCGCCGGAAGGCGCGCAGCAGCTTGGCCACATCGTCGAAATGCAGGCCGGTGGTCGGCTCGTCGAACAGAAACAGCGAGCCGCGTGCCGGGCCGGCGCCGCGCCCGCGCACCGCGTGCTGCGCCAGATGACCGGCGAGCTTCAGCCGCTGCGCCTCGCCGCCCGAGAGCGTGGGCACGGGTTGGCCCAGTCGCAGGTAGTCGAGCCCGACCTCGCCGAGCGGCGCGAGGCGCAGGCACACTTCGGTGTCGGCGTGAAACAGCGCCAGCGCCTCGGAAACCGTGAGATCGAGCACGTCGGCGATGCTCATCGGCGCGAAGCCGTCGCGCGACAGCTTGCATTCGAGGATTTCCGCCCGATAGCGCCGGCCGTTGCAGTCCGGGCAGCGCAGATACACGTCCGACAGAAACTGCATCTCCACGTGCTCGAAGCCGTTGCCGCCGCAGCCCGGGCAGCGGCCGTTGCCGGCGTTGAAGCTGAAGGTGCCGGCCGTGTACTTGCGCTCGCGGGCCTGCGGCAAGCTTCGCGAACAGCTTGCGGATGGCGTCGAAGGCGCCGACGTAGCTCGCGGGATTGGAGCGGGTGGTGCGGCCGATGCGGCTCTGATCGACCATGATGACCTCGTCGATCAGCTCGACGCCCTGCAGGCCCCGATGCCGGCCGGGATTCTCGGTGGGTTTTCCCTTGGCGCGCTGCAGCGCGGGGTACAGCACATCGTGCACCAGCGTCGATTTGCCCGAGCCGCTGACGCCGGTGACGCAGACCAGCCGCTGCAGCGGAATGTCGACGTCGATGTCCTTGAGGTTGTGCTCGGCGGCGCCCTCGATCCGCAGGCTGCCGGCGGCGGCGCGCTCCGACGGCTCGTGCGGGAGCTCGACGCGCCTGCGATGAAACAGATAATCGGCGGTGAGCGAGCCCCGCGCCGCGGCAAGCTCGGCGAGGCGTCCGTCGAAGACGATCTCGCCGCCGTGCTCGCCGGGGCCGGGGCCGATGTCGAGCAGCCGGTCCGCGGCCTGCATCACCTTCGGGTCGTGCTCGACCACGATCAGCGTATTGCCCGCATCGCGCAGCCGCTGCATGACGCCGATGATTCGGCCGACGTCGCGCGCATGCAGACCGATGGAGGGCTCGTCCAGCACGAACAGGGTGTTGACCAGCGAGGTGCCGAGCGCCGTGGTGAGATTGATCCGCTGCACCTCGCCGCCGGACAGCGTGCGCGACTGCCGGTCGAGATTGAGGTACCCCAGGCCGACGTCGGTCAGGTAGCTGAGCCGCGTGCGGATCTCGCGCAGCAGCAAGTCGGCGGCCTCATCGAGCGGCGCGGGCAGCGCGAGCGTCGCGAAGAAGCGGCGGCACTCGCTCGATCGGCAGCAGCATCAGTTCGCGGATGTTGACGCCTGGTTCGCCGACCCGCCACAGCAGCGCCTCGGGCTTCAGGCGCGCGCCGCGGCACGCCGGGCATTCGGTGTACGAGCGGTATCTCGAGAGCAGCACGCGGATGTGCATCTTGTAGGCCTTGGTCTCGAGCCAGGCGAAAAATCGCTTCACGCCGTACCAGACGTTCCTGGTCCATTCGCCTTCGCCGTCGAGCACCCACGCGCGCTGCGCATCGGTGAGCTCGCGCCAGGGCGTGTCGATCGGGATGCCGCGCTTGCGGGCGAACTTCAGCAGATCCGCCTGGCACTCCTTGTAGGATTCGGTCTGCCAGGGCTTGATGGCCCCCTGGCGAAGCGACAGGGACGCATCGGGAATGACCAGGCCGTAGTCGACGCCGATGCTGCGGCCGAAGCCGCGGCAGGTCTCGCAGGCGCCGATCGGGGAATTGAAGCTGAAAGTGCTCGGAGTCGGGATCCTTGTAGGCGATGTCGCAGTCGGGACAGTGCAGATCGGTGGAGAAGCGCCAGGGCGCCGCCGCTGCGGATTCCGCATCTCGCTTGCGGATAGACATCGAGACGGCCCTGCCCGTCCTTGAGCGCCGCCTCGATGGCATCGCCGGCGCGCGCGGGTTCGACCGTCGACCAGCGAAATCGGTCCTGGACGACCTGCAGCGTGTTGCCGCGCTTTTCATGAATGCGCGTGTAGCCCTGGCCCGCAAGCAGCCCCTTGACTTCCGCCTCGGTGAAGTTGTCCGGGATGGGCACGGGGAAGGTCAGCAGCAGGCGCGGATCGCCGCCGGCGCGCGATCTTTGCTCGAGCGCCGCGCGGATGCTCTCGGGCGTGTCGCGGCGCACCGGCCTCCGCAGCCGCGGCAATGCAGCACGGCGGCGCGCGCGAACAGCAGCTTCAGGTGGTCGTTCAGCTCGGTCATGGTGCCGACGGTCGAGCGCGAGGTGCGCACGGGATTGGTCTGGTCGATGGCGATCGCCGGCGGAATGCCCTCGATGCGATCGACCAGAGGCCTGTCCATCCGGTCGAGGAATTGCCGCGCGTAGGGCGAAAATGTCTCGACGTAGCGGCGCTGGCCTTCGGCATACAGCGTGTCGAACACCAGCGATGACTTTCCCGAACCGCTGACCCCGGTGACGACGATCAGTTCGTTCAGCGGGATATCGAGGTCGAGATTCTTGAGATTGTTCTGGCGCGCGCCGCGGATGCGGATGGCATCCGCGCGTGACGGATCTAGGGGTGGTGGCATGTGCCCGAAGTTTACCCGGGAATCGAGACGGCCCGTAGGGCTCGCCCCGAAGGGGACGCCCGTGCGAGTGGGCCCGCCGGGCGACTCGAAGGATCAATGGCCGGCGAACTGCTCCATCATCAGCCCGGTGCCGCCGCGCGTGACATGCGCCACGATGGCGGTGCGGCGGTGGATTTTAGTCACCAGCCCCAGGTTGATCGCGAATGCGAGCTGCACCTGCTGTCCCTTGCGCAAACCGAGATTTTCCGTCTCGACGAACACGCCGTTGGCGCTCAAATTCTTCGCCTTGCAGATTCTGCTTTTGCGTCCCGACATGACGACGTAGACCGTGGTGCGAGCGCGGTGGCGGGTATGCAAACGACGCTCCATCCGGACGGTCCCTTGATTATTTGTGGGTGGGGAGGAGCCATTATGCACATCCGCGCGGCGTTCGCGAAGCGCTCGATGTCGCGGCTTCGGTTATGTAAAGTTCCAGCGGCTGAAGGGGGCGCTTCGACTGACAGGCGGACAAATCCGCGCGGCGCTCCCGGCTAGTGGTGATGGCCGCCGGCGCCGTGCACGTGGCCGTGCTCGAGCTCTTCGGTGGTCGCCTCGCGCACGCTCACCACCTCGACGTCGAAGTGCAGGGTCTGGTCGGCGAGCGGGTGATTGCCGTCAAGCGTCACCATATCGCCGACGACGGCGGTCACGGTGAACACGCGCATACCGTCGTCGGTGCGCGCCTGAAACTGCATGCCCTTCCGGATTTCGCCGGAACCCTGCAGCGAGCGCTTCGGCACGCGCTGCACCAGCGCCTCGTTGCGCGCTGCCGTAGCCTTCCGCGGGCGACACCGTGACCGCGACGGTATTGCCGTCCTGCTTGCCCTCGAGCGCCTTCTCGAGCCCGGCGACCAGATTGCCGTGGCCCTGAATGTAGGCAAGCGGCTCGCCGCCGGCGGAGCTGTCGAGCACCGCGCCGCTGTCGTCCTTGAGCGTGTAATGAATCAGCACCACTCTGTCTGCAGCTATTTCCACGTCGATTCTCCACCAGTGGGCCCGGCTCGCACAGACGGCAAGCTTACACAATTAGTGCGCTGAACGCGCCTCGAGATCGTAGGCGCCGGCCGCGGTGATCCGCACGTCGCGAATTCGCCCGGCCTTCAAGCCGCTTGGCGCCACGGATGCGGACCGTGCCGTCGATCTCCGGCGCATCGCTGGCCGAGCGCGCGACGGCGACATCGCCCTCGAGTGCGGTCGACGAGCACCTGCATGCGTGCGGCCGACCTTCTGCGCGAGGCGCGCGGCGCTGATCTCGGCGGCGAGCTCCATGAAACGCGCGCGGCGCTCCCGTTTGACCTCCGCGGGCACGGCGGCTTGATGCAGCGCGTTGGCCGCCGCGCCTTCGACCGGCGAATATTCGAAGCAGCCGACGCGATCGAGCTGCGCCACGCGCAGCCAGTCGAGCAGTTCGGCGAAATCCTGCCTCGGTTTCGCCGGGGAAGCCGACGATGAAAGTGCTGCGGATGGTGATGTCCGGCACCACGCGCCGCCAGGCGGCGATGCGCTCCAAGGTGTTTTCCGCGGCGGCCGGCCGCTTCATCAGCTTCAAGATGCGCGCGCTGGCGTGCTGAAAGGGAATGTCGAGGTAGGGCAGCACCTGTCCGTCGGCCATGAGCTCGACCACCTCGTCCACGTGCGGATAGGGATAGACGTAGTGCAGGCGAATCCACACGCCGAGCTCGCCCAGGGCTGCCGCCAGGTCGTAGAAGCGGGCGCGGCGCTCCGCGCCGCGCCAGCGCTGCGCGGCGTACTTCAGGTCGACGCCGTAGGCGCTCGTGTCCTGGGAAATCACCAGGATTTCCTTGACGCCGGCGCGCACCAGCTGCTCGGCCTCGCGCAGCACTTCGCCGATGGGCCGGCTGACCAGATCGCCGCGCATCGAGGGGATGATGCAGAAGCTGCAGCGGTGATTGCAGCCCTCGGAGATCTTGAGATAGGCATAATGGCGCGGCGTGAGCTTGATGCCCTGCGCCGGCATCAGATCGACGAACGGCTCGTGCTTCGGCGGCAGATGTTCATGCACCGACGCGACCACTTCTTCGTAGCGCTGCGGTCCGGTGATCTTGAGCACCTGCGGATGCCGATCGAGGATTTTCTGCGGCTGCGCGCCGAGGCAGCCGGTGACGATCACCTTGCCGTTCTCGGCCAGCGCTTCGCCGATGGCATCGAGCGACTCATCGACCGCGGAATCGATGAAGCCGCAGGTGTTGACCACGACCAGATCGGCCGCGCGATAGCTCGGCGCCACCTCATAGCCCTCGGCGCGCAGGCGCGTGAGGATGCGCTCCGAATCGACCAGCGCCTTGGGGCAGCCCAGGCTGACGAAGCCCACTTTGGGCGTCTTGCGATTGGCGGTTTTCAATGAGAATCAAGGCCTTGGCGGGTGGTGCGCTGCACGCCCCATGCGGACCGCGTATTCTACTCCAAAAGCGCCGGCATCGCGCGGCGAGCGCTATCCATCGGATACGATCCGCAGTGTCCTGACGCTGCGCGATTTCATGGATGCGATGCGGGGGCAACGTCGGCGGCGGCCCGCCGCCGCTTACCCAGGCGGATCGCAAGGCGTTCGCGAACCGGCTGGACACATGGCTGGCGCGGCGGCCGGACAATTAGATGGAAAAGGAGATCGCAAACACCGGTCGTGGTACCGCACACCGAACTCAACGCGGACCTTCTGCGTTCCGTCATGAGTCTTTCGTACTGCGCGAGGGGACGGACTATGGCGAACGGGAAATTTCGCTCGCCGACAAGGTCGGCCGGGTGATTCGACAGCTCGAGCATGGTGAAGCGCAGATCGTTTTCGATCCGCAGACCGAAAGCGTGGACATCGTCGCGGTGCGCCGCCGATGATCATTGCCGGCCATACGGCGCATTTCGATGCGCAGGGGCGCCTGGCACCCTGGACCTCTTGGAACTCGGCATTGGACCTGGAAATGCAATTCTACCGGCAGTGTCCGGCGGATCATGGTTACCCGCGCTTCGTGACTTCGACGTTTCTGGACGGCGACTGGGATGTCCTTCCCAATCGCACGGACTCGATCCCGGCGACCCAGAATGGAATGGGTATCCTTTCATATCTCAAATATGTTGAGCTGCGCGGCGGGCGCGAAGACGGCTACCTCGAAACCGCGCGCTCCATGGCCGACTATCTGGTGAAGGAGGCGCTCACCCCGCCGACCGGCCGCTATCCTGCCTTCACGCGCTCGACCGGAAAGCGCGATCGGTTTCCGCAGCCCGCGGACTGCGGCTCGCAAGGCGATCGTCCGTTCGAGATCGAGCCGGACAAAGGCGGCATCGCCGGCTACGCACTGGTCAGGCTGTTCGAGGCATGCGGTGAGCGCGGCTATCTGGAACAAGGGCTGCAGAACGCGCGGATCCTTGCGGCCAATCAGACGGAAGGTGACGCATCCCGGTCGCCCTGGCCGTTTCGCGCCGACTACCGAACGGGCGAAGGCGCGGGGCGACGTTTCAGGGAACATGAGCTACATTCTGCGGCTTTATGATCTGCTGCTCGCGCACGGATATCGGGAATTCTCCGGTCCGCGCCAGTCGCTCTGGGAATGGACCCTGCGTCATCAAATTCCCGAGCGCCGCCGCCGACGGCGCTCTGTTCGCGCAGTTCTTCGAGGACCACGAGACTCCCACGAATCGCACGGCCTGGGCGCCGCTGAATCTCGCGCGATATCTGCTCGAGAAGAAAGCAGCAGCTCGATCCCGACTGGAGCGACCACGCCGGCATCCTCATCGAATTCGTGCGCAATCATTTCACCCATGTGGAATTCGGCGTAACCGTTTGCCACGAGCAGGACGAGGACCCCGAAGCCTGGGGCGGCGTGAATTCGACATACGGCGCTGTGCTGGCGCTGTACGCGCAGGCCGTCGGGTCGGCGAGCTTGGCCGCCCAAGCTCGTCAGGCTCTGGATTTCACGCTGTATTCGATCGATGAGCAGGGCCGCCCGCGCGATTTGTGCAAGAGCCCCGCGCCCGGCGGCTGGCAAGAGGACGCGCACACCGACGTCGTTCACAATTATGTGGACGCCCTGCGCGCCTTTCCGGAATGGGGGTCTTGAGGAACGCGCCCGGCGGGCGGCGACGTTTTCCCAATCCCGATACCGGCGGCGCGGCGTTGCCGGCGAACGGCAACCGCTCGCCGTCCCCCGCCCCTGCCACGCAGAGGATGGCCGCGGCGGCGTCGCAGCTTGCGGGGGCCAGTGGGCATTTTACTGCAAAGCCCGGATGCGAGAGCTCGCGGCTTCGATTTCAACCAACAAGTCGCGGCGGCACACATCGGCGTGCAAGTACGTGACCGTCGCACGATGTCCTATAGCCGCGCGCAACTCGGCCGCAACCGTCGACAGGTGCTCAGGATGGCGCACATAGACCTTGTACGCAAGCGTATCCGTGGCGTAGTAAGGGTGCCCGCTGAGGCGATTGGCTTCCGTTATCAATATGTTGATGTTCGCAATCGTTTCACGAGTCTGCGCCGCGACATCGTCGGTATGCACGGACTCGTGACCGACGATGCTGGCTGTTCCCGAAACCAACAATGTTTTCCCAGCCGGCTCTGTCAGCAGTGCGGCACGCGAAAAGGTCGGACTCTTTGGCCCATACTTTGACGGATAGTAATAGGCGCTCACTTGCCGCGGATTCTCGATGGCCCGCATCGCAACGCGACTGGCGAGAAAATAGATGACCAGCGGGCTTCCAGTTGGAGTGCCTAACGCCGATCCTGCCGGTACGGCATCAACAATGGGTCGTTGCCTGGATAGAAAGCTTTCTTGGCGCGCTCTATTGAACTGCCAGTAGCGCTCTCCCTCGACCGCATCCTCATTAATGGAGGGTACATAATTCCATGTGCGCACCAGCTGCGAATACCCCGTTATGTCGAGAGCTGCAAAGATGTCCGTGTAGGCCCGAAGCGTCGCCAGCTCCAATGGGCTGTGTTTGTTGCATGGACCGCCGCGCAGCACGATGTTCTCCGGCACCGATATACACCCATAGAGCAGCTGCTCGCTGGCACGGAACTGCACGGCTCCAATGCGCCCACTCCTCGCGGGTTCGTCGGCGCGCCAGACCTCGCACACGCCGTCCGCGGTAGCTAGGGGCGCAATGGTCACTTCTGCCACCGGGACTTGCTGCGGGAATCCGGCGATGGGCTGCGATCCAAAATGCGCCAAACCCAATACGCTCTCCCACCACAAGTCCGAATGCAACGGCAACTCCGCCGCTGAGAGATATTCCACGCCAAATGAACTCGAGCCGCTCATTGCTGGAGAGCCGGCTGGATCGAATCGAGGAGCGAATGGGGCCGGGTATCCCGGCGGCAGACGAGCAGGATTTCATCGACGGCGTCCGGTGCCATCATTCCGGGCGCAAGTTTCAATTTCTTCTGGAACCGCAAGCCGAGCGGCATGAACAACTTGTTGTACCACCATAGAGCTCGCTCGCGATGATGGTTGAGCCACCACATGCCGATGTCGACGACCCGCGTCGAGCGCGGCTGCATTCCGTACAGGGCGCTGCGCTCCACCACCAGCTGATGCTGTGTCAACTTGCAGATCAGGTCTGCTGGCTCATAGCGCCGCTTGTGGCCGACGAAATCGTCGAACGCGGTCCAACGCGAGGGGTGCAATGGCGCCGAGATCACCAGAGTCCCGCTGCGCTTGAGGACCCGCGACAATTCCCACAGGGCGGCATTGTCGTCATCGACGTGCTCGATGACATCCAGCGCGCATACCAGATCGAAGGTGACGTCGGCGAAGGGTAGTGAACTTATCCGGCTCAGGACGACCTGCGCGCCGCGCTCGCGAAGCTTCACCAATGCCGGCGCACTGATGTCCACAAATTGTGTACCCTCGATCGGCAGCCGGGGCCGCAGGCCTGGCGCAACCTCGAGCCGCCGACCGTAAGCGGATAGCAAGGATCGCACCAGCGGCCAAGTATTGAATTGCTGAGGCTCCACCAAACGGGCGCCGGACCATAACGAGTCATAAAAGCGGCGATTCGCATCGAAAAGTTCTTGGTCATTACGCGGCTGCGAAGACGTCGGCTGCATTTGCGTACTATATCACCGGAAAAATCGCGGTTCTGCGCGGGCGCTCGTACCTAATTGGCGGCCCGCGCCTGGAGCGCGGCAGGCGGGGTTTGAGGGCGAGTTCAAATCATTCCGCCATTGATGGAAATGATCTGTCCCGTGATGTAGCCGGCTTCCGCCGAGGCGAGAAATCCCACCAGGCTCGCCACTTCCTCCGCCGATCCGGCGCGCTTCATCGGCACCAGGTTTGCAATGGCAGCCGCATCGAACTTAGGCTCGCTCATACCGGTTGCAATGATGCCGGGCGCGACCGCGTTGACGGTAATTCCGCGGCTCGCCACTTCGAGGCTCAGTGCTTTGGTGGCGGCATTGAGCGCGCCCTTTGCCGCCGCGTAGTTGACCTGCCCGCGATTGCCGGTGAGCGAGGTGACGGAGGAGATGTTGATGACCCGGCCCCATCGGGTGCGGATCATCGGCAGCATCAGCGGTTGAGTCACGTTGTAGAACCCGTTGAGCGAAACGTCGATGACGCGGCTCCATTGGTGCGAGCTCATGCCGGGAAAGGCGGCATCATCGTGAATGCCGGCGTTGTTGACCAGAATCTGAACGGCCGCAATCTCCAACAGCTCATCGATCGCGGCCCGGCTTGCCGCCGCATCGGTGACGTCGAAGGCAACGGCCCGCGCCTGGCCGCCGGCGGTGATGATTTCGCGCACTACCGCCTCCGCGGCCGCGGTTCCGCGATTGGCGTGGACGTAAACGAAATGCCCCGCGGCGCCGAGGCGCCGGCAGATGGCGGCGCCGATGCCGCCGCTGCCGCCCGTGACCAGCGCTCTTGTCGTGGGTTCGTTCATAGGTTCGCCCTGTGGCCGGGGTCGAGGACGACGGTCGCGCGGCCGCTCATCAGCGGCATCGCCGCGGCGTGCAGCGCGAATTCATACAGTGCCGTTCCCCAATCTCCCGCGATCAGCACGGCATCGCAGATCAGATCGGCCTCCACGTCATCGAGCCTCGACACGCACAACCGCACCCCGCGAACGCTTGCTAGAAAGCCGCCGGCGGGCTTCACAGCGGATGCGTCGGCGATCAGCGCACCGTGTACGGCCATGGCCTGAGCCGCGAATTCAATGCCGCAGGCGGCGCCCAGCCGGCCGTGCGCCCGCAGCGGATGATCGGCGGCACGGTGCCCGCTGCTGCGGCAGCTGATGCGCCCGCGATTCCACTCGATCACTTCATCGAGCAGGCACATGCGGCCGTGATGCGGTATGTGGGCCTGGATCCAGGCGCGGTTTAATTGCATGGATCGACCTGCACGACGGTGTTCGACGCATCGAGGTACTCAAGTACGGTGCGGCCTTGCTCGCGCAGCGCCAGCCGCTTGAGCAGCGGCAGGCAGCGCGCGGCGGGGATCGATGTGCGCAGCCCCTCGAGCTGTGGATCCGTCAACGAATCTGCGGACTCGGATCCGAGGCTCGCCTCTATGCGCGCCAACGAGCCGGATTGCAGGCGCGGAGTGAGCACCATAGCCGCCGCGAAGGCGTCGGGAATCGGCCGTTTGGCATGCAGGGGCTCAGGATATTCCGTGTCGTACGCGATCAGCAAGAGAGGCTCCTCATCGACCGCGACTTGGGTGAGCGCCTCGAGCAGCCCCGCGCAAAAGCTCGCGTCGAATGCGCACAGCACGGTTGATGCGCACTGAGCGCCGGCGGCGATGCTCCAATAGCCGGCAGCCGCGTTGTGCACCGAATTGGTAAAGCGCGTCGGCGACATCTCGCGGCTCTCCAGCGCCAGCGCTTGGCAGATTTCGTGGCAATTGTGTCCGTCTGCGCCCGACGATGAGAACACGCTCGCCAGCCGGGCGGGCTCGACGGCGGCGCGCGTCGTGGCCTCCAGGGCGACGGCCAGTGCCAGCTTCACGACGCGGCCGGTGCGGCGCCGCTCGGCCGCCGGCAGCAGCGTCGGCATCGGCAGAACCGTCGGCACGCGCTCGTAGCGGCGCTGACCCGACAGCACGGCCGAGGCGTCGGGCCAGTTGCCAAGACCCGGCCCGAGCACGCCGATGCCGCCGACATAGGCCGCGATCTTCATCCGGCGCGCCCAAAAATCAGACTGCAGTTCGTGCCGCCGAAGCCGAAGGAATTGCTCAATACCCGCGCCAGCGGGGCGCGGCGAATCTCCCGGATGTAGTGTGCGGTGAGGCTCGGATCGACGTGCGCCGTCGGCGCGCCGCCGGGCATCAGCGCATGCTGCAAAGCGAGCGCGCTGATCACCGCTTCCAAGGCGCCGGCAGCGCCCAGCGTATGACCGGTCGCCCCCTTGGTCGAACTGCAGGGAGTCGTCGCACCGAAGAGGCTGGTGACGGCCTGGCTTTCGGAGCGATCGTTGCTGGGGGTTCCCGTGCCGTGCAAGTTGATGTAATCGATTGCGCCGGGTTCGAGGCCCGCCGCGTGCAGCGCCGCCTGCATCGCGAGGCGCGCGCCCAACCCCTCGGGTTGGGGCGCCGACATATGATAGGCATCGTTCGATTCGCCGATGCCCAGCAGCAGCACCTCGTCGCTGTTCAGCGTATCGGGAACGCGCTCGAGCAGCGCAAAGGCGGCGGCCTCCCCGATGGAGATGCCGTCGCGCGCCGCATCGAACGGGCGGCACGGCGCCGCCGCACACAGCTGCAACGAGTGAAAGCCGTAGAGGGTGGTCAGGCACAATGAGTCCACCCCGCCCACCACGGCGGCGTCGATGAGGTCCGCTTCGAGCATACGGCGCGCCGAACCGAATACCTTGGCGCTGGATGCGCATGCGCACGACACGACCGCGGCGGGGCCCTCCAGGCGCAACCGCCGGCGCAGAAAATCGGCCACCGAAAAGGAGCTGTGGGTTGCGCCGTAGTCGAAATTCGCCGGCAGAGCGCCGCTCTGCGGATCGCGCTTGCGGTAAGCCAATTCGGTTTCGAGAATGCCGGCCGTGCTCGTGCCGATGAATACGCCGATCCGCTTGCTGCCCCAACGGCTCGTTGCCTCCTGCACGGCTTGATCGAAGCCGTCCTGGCGCAGGCCGATTTCCGCCAAGCGGTTATTGCGGCAATCGAAGCGCCGTAGATCAGCGGGCAACACCGCGGTGTCGACGCCCGGTACTTCACCGACATACGTGTCGAGATCCACGGTCTCGAATGCGCACCTCTTGAGACCGCTGCGCTGCTCGACCATGGAATCGAGCGTTTGTTCGAGGCCGCGGCCGATGCAGCTCGTCGCCGTGAATTTTTTGAGCAACAGCGGCCTCATGGCGGTTTGGCGCTCATGGCAGCGCCGCGCGCAGCGTGATTGGCTGCAGTTGCCGATTGCCCAGCGTCTCGAGCAAACGCGGCAGGACATCGAGGATCACGGGCGCCCCGCGGCGTCCGCGCGCCGCGTTGCCGTCGTGCAGCAGCAGAATGTCACCGCCTCGCAGGGATCTCACCAAGCGCCGATAGACGGCATCCGCATTGCCGCTGACGGTGTCGAAACCGCGATGCGTCCAGGTCGCGAGCCGCAATTGCAGGCGACACAGCACCGGTTCGAGAAAGGGGTTGCGCAGGCCCGCGGGTGCGCGAAAAAAACACGGGCTGCTGCCGGTTGTCCGCGCAATGCTGTCCTGAGCGCGTGCAATCTCCGCGTTGAGGGCGCCCGGACCGAGCAGCGAGAACGTGTGCCGGTGCCGCTGACTGTGGTTTTCGATCGTATGGCCACGCCGGATGATTTCCTGCGCGATCTCCGGGTAACGCTCGACGCGTTCACCCACACAGAAGAAGCTCGCGCGGGCGCCGTACGCGCCGAGCTGCGACAGCACCTGCGGCGTCACCTGCGGGTCGGGACCGTCATCGATGGTGATCGCCACTTCGCCGCAGCCGCTGCTGCGCGCCGGCAAACGCGTCCAGTTCGGACCCAGCAGCTGACTTTTCGGCCATAGTCCGGCTGCCGTCAACACCGCCTGGTTCGCGACGACGGCGCCCAGCGCCCACGGCCAGTCCGCGCGGGCGCACGAGAACCGCGATTCCGGCGCCCAGATGCAGCGCGGCGGATGCGAGCAGGAGCGGCGCGGGTACCCAGCGCGGCGGCTTCGCTTGTCGTTGATTCATGTCACTTTCGAGTCCAGAAACTGCTCCCAGAGGATTGACCAGGTGTGCCAGTCGTGGCCGCCCGGCCACCACGTTCACCGCATGCGGCGGCAGCGCCTCCGCCATGAGCCGGTGCGCGGGCGCGAAGCGGTCATCGCGTCCGTAGCCGAGATACAGGAGCCTCGGCTCGCGCACGCTGCGCTTGTATGAAGCGCCATATTCGACGTTCTTCGTCGGATTGCGCAAGCGGTCCCGGTTGCCACGCGGCGAGTCCGGGGGCGGCGGCGATTTCGGCGATCAGCATGCGGTTGCCGAGATACGGCGCCAGCAGACACAGTCCGTCCCATCGGTCCGGATGGGTGGCCGCATAATCCAAGGCGAGAAAGCCGCCGAGGGAGATCCCGGCCAGCCATATCGACCGGCAGCCGCTGTGCTCGCGCCGGCGCAACGACCTCGCTGCCGCAGCCGCTCGAGCACGCCGCGATCGCCCAGATGCTCGAGCTTTACATCGACGAATTCCAGATCGAGCGGCAGGCCGCGCGCGCGCACCGCGAGCATCGAAGCCTGCCTCCAGAAAGTCCTGCGGCGAGTGATAAGCGCCCGGCAGCCACACCATGCGCGTGGGCGCTACGGTGCCGGCGAGCGGCGCGGGCGCGGAAATACTACGCCATCGGCGCAGGGGCCTGCCGCAGCGGCTGCGCGCGTCAGCACCGCAGCAAACAGCAGCGCCAGAAAGGCTCCAGGCGCGACCGTCGCGCCGAGCGCCACGAGCACCGGAACCCGAGAGAAAGAGAGCAGCCCGAAGCCGATCACTGTGCAGAGATTCGCGATCACCAAAGACGCCAAGGTGAGCGGCCCAGCCGGCGCGGCCCCGGTCGTCCGCTCCGTCTGGCGGTGCGCATCGAAGAACAGTGCGTAGTTCGAGCCCACCGCGACGATCAGCAGCATTCCCACCAGGTGCAGAATCGTCAGCGCGCCGGCCGCACGCCGCCAGGCCGGCGGCCACCGTGAGTACGGCGAGGATCAACGGCGCCAGCACGCGAGCGACGCGGACGGGCGAGCGCAGCGCGATCCGCAGCAGCGCGACGATGATCGCCGAAGCCCGCCAGCGACAGCCGGATCGCCTCGCGCAGATAGCCGGCGTAAAGCGCATCGGATTCCTTCTTGAGATCGAGGAGCTGCAGCGTCGCGCAAGTTCTCGGCGGCGAGCGCGCGCGCGTCACGCGCGCGATATCGATGTCGGGCGCCGCCGGGTCGGCGGCGTGCAGCGGCAGCAGCGCGCTCCAACGGTCCGATCTGATGCATGATCAGCGCCTCGAAGCCCGCGGCAAGCGAAGTGCCGCGCAAGTGCCTGCGGCGTGATCAGCGGGCCGCGGCGCGCCGCCTCGACGTCATCGAGGAACGGCGTCAGCTGCTCGCTGTCGCAGCGCGCAGGCCGGCGGCGCCCGGCCGAGATTCGCGCGCAAGGTCGCCGGAGTCCGGCAGGCTGCTGCGCCGCGCCTCCTGGGTGGCGAGGCTCGGCAGATAATTCGCGGGACTGTCGAAGCCGCCGATGACCTTCTCGTCGATCAAGGGCTCGAGCGCTGCGCGCCGTGCGTTCGGCGCCGCGCAGCACCGATTCCAGGTCGGCACCCGACACGACCACGAGATCGAGCACGTTCGGCGGCGCCCAAATCGGCCCGCAGCTCGGCATCGTAGCGCTGGTCGGCAGCCGGCACCGGACTCAAGCTGGACAGCTCCCGATTCCACAGCGCATCGCGCTGGTGATACAGCACGAGCAGCGCGATGCCGGCAGCGCCGAGCGCCGTACCCCAGAGCGCCGCGCCGCTCAAGCGGCGCAGCGGCGCAGCAGCCGCGCCGATGCGCAATCCGAGCGGCGTGAGATCGCGAATCGCGAATCCGCGCGGGCAGCAGCTCGGGCAGGACGAAGCGCGTCACCGGCCGCGGCCGCGATCAAGCCGCTGATCGAATAAGCGCCCAGCTGCGCCAGCCCCGGAAAACCGGACGGCAGCAGCGAGGCGAAGCCGCACACCGAAGTCAGCATGCCGAGACGCATGGTCGGCCACAGCCGCTGCCGCCAGCGCGGCGAGGCGCCGCGCGGCGCCGCGGCAGCGACTGGATGAAGAAGTAGATCGAGTAGTCCACCGACTCGCCGATCAAAGTGATGCCGAATCCCAGCGTGATGCCGTGCACGGCGCCGAAACCCGAGCGCGACGGCGGCGACCCCAACCAGCGCGCCGGTGGCCACCGGCAGGAGCCCGAGGAGCAGCGCCGGGCAACGACCGATACACCGCGAGCAACATCGATGATGACCAGTGCGCTGCTGGCGATGGACAGGCGCACCACGGCGCGCTTTATCTTCGGCGCGCGCCGGCACCGCGAATACACCGGGACCGCTCATCCTCAACTGCACACGGTGCGCGCCGGGCGCTCCCGCGTCGCGCGACCGCCGCCGCGAACGCGGCGCGGATCGCCTCCAGCGCGTGCTCCTGCGCATCGGTATCGGAGCCGGCCGCGGCGGTCTGCGCGACCAGCAGGGTGCGCGCTGCCGTCCGCCGAGACCCAGACGCCGTCGCGCGATGCGCGGCGCCCGGGTACGCGCCAACTGGTCGATGACCTGCAGCATCTCGCCGGTGGGATCGTGCGGCACGCAGCGACTTCATCATGAGACCTTCAGGCGACGCCAGATCCGCGACGGTTTCCTCGAGCGCGCTCTTCAGGCCCGCGGCGGTAGAAGCGTTCGGCGTGACCGCCTTCGCTCAAAAGATAGCGGTGCCGGAACAGAAATTCCCGGTCGCGCTCCGCCGTGACCTGCTCGCCGTTGTTGACGCTCGAGAACTCGCGGTCGAGCCGCAGGCGGCGTGCCATCGCGACCGAGAGTGCGGCGCGAGCCGCGCTGTCGCCTCGCTCGAGCGCGATGAGAATCAGGCGCGCAGCCGGCCCGTCGCGCAGTTGATCGACCAGCAGGCGCTGCATGGGCGTGGGCTTTGCCGGTAGGAACGCCGACAGGTCGCGTGACGTAGCGAGCTTGCGCGACCACCATCGCCGCCAGCGCGACGCAGCCCAGCCACGCGCCGATGAGCCGCGCCCGGTGCGCCATCATGGCGTCGGATGATCGCGCAACGTCATCAGCGAGCGATCACCGTCCGGCTGCGCGAATCTCCACGGTGAACAGCGTGTCCCGCGACCCGTCGATCCGCACCTGAGCCACGCGTCTTCGCGACTTGCGCATCGCGCGGCACCAGGATCAGCGTCCAGCGCGCCAGATCTGCCCACATAGTCGACCCGGAACACTCGCTCGAGCGCGGCGCGGTCGCCCGCCAGGGTCGCGCGGATGCTCTCGACGAACGGCAGGATCTGCGGGATAGGCCTTCAGATCGAGCACGCGACGGTGCCGGCCGCGCTGCACGGTCAGCACATCGCCCGTCGAGCACCAGAGCTCTCCGGCCGGGGCTCCAGGGTGCGCTTCTCGAGCCGGTCGGGCGCCTCGTAGATCAGTTCGCCGGACGATTCCACGGGCCGCTTGAGAAGCGCCGAGAAAGTGCTGCTCGACGAAACCCACTTGCCCGTGCTGCCGCTGCCGCGAGCAAATGCATGAGTTCGTCGAGATCATCGGTGGCGCCGCGTGCGGCGACGCCGCCACAAGAGCCAGCAGCGCGACAGCCGAATGCGCGCAGCATCATGCAGCCGGCTCGCTCGCTTCGCTGCGCGCCAGAAGTCGAAGAAATTGAACCAGTTGTACGGATCGCTGCGGCAGTAGCTGGTCGAGCAGCGCCGCATAGCGCTCGATCGCGGCGCTCACCGCGGCATCGCGCGCGCCGGCGGGAGTCTCGGAAAAATCCGCAAGCGGCGCGAATACCACGTGATAATGATTGCCGCCGCGGTACAAGCCCAGCCATGAAGATCACCGAGCGGCGCAGAATCGCCGCCGCGCGCATGGGCCCCGTCGGCAAGTAGGCGCGGCTCGCCCAGCAGCCTCACCGGCTGCACGGGCTCATCGCCGAGCGTGCGGTCGCCCAGCATGCCGACGAACGCGCCGCGATCCAGACGTTCGCGCGATCTGCAGCATGGCATCGATTTGGCCGAGCGGCAATGATGTCGGGCGCATCGCGCGGGATTGATCGCAGCGAGCATGGCGTTGATCTTGCGCGCATTGTGCTCGTACATGGCCATCGACACGCGCAGCGCGGGCTGGCGGCGCCCCACGCTGCGCATCATTTCGAAACTGCCCATGTGCGCGCCCATCAGGAACGCTCCATGACCTGCGTCCAATTGCGCGCGCACGAGCGGTTCGCCCTCGATCGTGATGTGGAAGCACTCGTATTGTTCGTCGATGAGGTAGACGCGATCGTGGACGCACGTGGCGAAATACAGCAAGTGCCGGAACCGGTCGCGGGCGCTTGGCCTTCGGCCGAGCGCGAGCCGCAAGTAGCGCAGCGAATGCCGCCGCGTGTCGCGGTGCGAACAAGAAAAAATACAGCGTGATGCCATAAAGCGCGCAGCGGCTCAAGCTGCGGCCCAATCGCAACGATAGAAGGACCATTAGCCGCAATAGCCGGATGCTGCCGCGTTCTCGATGGGTGATCCACTCGGCCGGCCGTGGCTGGACAACAGGCCCGGGATCAGGCATCGCGTGCACCGGCGGCTCTCGTCGCCGACAGCGTGCCCGACAGAGCCGGGTTGGCGACGCCCGGCGTGGCGACGCCCGCACGATGCGCGATGTGAACAGTGAAGCGCACCAGACCGTTCGCCGGCCCGAGTGTTCGACCGTGAGCGCATCGCCCGGGCGCACGCGCTCGAGAAACTTGGCGGTGGCGATCTGCCATTGCGTCAGATCGAGGGCGAGGTCGACTTCGATGACGCGCAGCGCCTCGTCCAGCAAAACGGCGCCCGGCAGTATGGGCATGCCGGGAAAGTGGCCGGCGAACGCCGGGTGGTCGGGCGCGATTTGCGAGTGACGTGCTTGAGGTTCATGACGTTCGCGCAGATGCCGTCGCCGCGAGCGACTGCAGCGCCTGCTGGGGCAGCTTGCCGGTCGCGTTGCGCGGCAGCCGTTCGACCATCAGCAGCGGGCGCGGCAGGAACACCGGATCGATACGCTGGCGCAGAGATTCGATGACCGTCGCCGCGCTCAGACCGGGAGCGACCACCGCCGCCGCCAGGCGCGCGATGCCGGTAACGCCGCCGCCGCGCTCGCGCAGAAAAAACACGCCATCGATCACGCCCGGGATGGCATTCAATTGGGCGTTCAGGTAGCCGAACGAGCTGCGCTTGCCGGCGACGTTCACCAAGTCGGCCGTGCGGCCGTGCAGCAGGAATTCGTTCTCGCCGGTCATCTCGAGAACGTCGCACATCGGCGTCGCTTGCTCGACGTGCCCGCCTTGCGCATACACCTGGCCATTCTCGGTGCTGAGCCGCACGTCCGGCCACAGGCGCCAGAGCGCGGTTTCGGCTGTGCGGCGCGTTGCGATTTGACCGGTTTCGGTGGATCCGTAAATCTCCAGCAGCCGGGCGTCGAATCGGCCTTCCGCCTCGCGCGCAAGTTCCGGTTCGAGCGGCGCAGTGGCCGAAACCATCAGATCGAGCGGCGGCAGTTCGATGCCGGCGGCCAGCAGCGTGCGCAAGTGGACCGGCGTCGATACCAACGCCCGCGGCCGCGGCGCCGCGCGCGATCGCGGCGCAGATGTCGGCGGGATAAAACGGCCGCTCCGCGCGTGAACGCATTGCCGCTGAGCAGCGCCAGCAGCACGGTCGACTCGAAGCCGTACATGTGCTGCGCCGGCACCGTGCCGATCAGCGTATGGCTCCTGCCGTCCAGCAGCCCGAGACGTGCGGCGCCGTCGCGCACGCAGCGCACCAGCCGGCCCCAGGTTTTCTTGTAGGGCAGCGGCGTTCCGGTCGATCCGGAGGTGAAGACGATGGCCGCGAGCTGCTCCGGCGGAATCTGCGGCACAGCGAAACGGCCCCATCGCGCGCCGCAGCTTCCGTTCGCCGTCGGAGTCCGCATACTCGAAGCGCGGAAGATCGATTGCGCAGCGCCCGTCGTCGGTCAGACAAAACGCATCCGGCGCGAATTGCGCAGCTGCCGGACGACCTCCGGCGTGTGGGTGGAGGGCAACAGACTCACTCTGCCGGACATGAGGCAGGCGGCGAGACCGACCGTGAACCGATAGCGGTCGAGGCAAACGTTGAGCACGTGCCGGCCGCTCGGCAGGCATGCAGCCAAATGGGCGGCATCGGCGAGGAATTGCCGCGCATCGATGGCGCGACCCCTGCGGTAGGCTAATACAGCCGTGGGCGAGCCATGAGACAGCAGCGAGCTTGACGGCGCCGCCGCCGGCGCATGCTCACTTGGTTCTGTGTATCGCAATGTACTCTGCTAAATGCCTCAAAGAACGAAAAATCTGCTGGTTTTCCTGGCTGTCGGCGCGCAATTGGACGCCGTACTGCTTCGATACGATCAGCGCGACCTCCAAAATGTCGATGGAGTCGAGGCCCAGCCCCTCACCGTACAAAGGGGCGTCGGGATCGATATCCTGCGGCGCGATTTCCAGATTCAGCGCTTGGACGAACAGCGCAGCGATTTCCCGCTGCAGATCGACATCGGCCGGCGTCGCCGATTGTTGCATGAGCGACGCTTTGTCGGGCATAGACTGGTCTTACGATTAGGTTTCCACGGTACGTCGGGCATCGAGATGCCGCCAGCCCCGCATTATATAGGTGCCGGCGGGAGCGGCAACCCACGGCGCTGAGGAGTATCCTGCGAGTCTCATGCAAGCACCGCATCCGCCCCTGAAAGAATATTACCGAGAGGAAGCGCAGCGGAGCGAATGGGTGCGACAGATGTTCGACCGCACTGCCGCGGATTATGACAAAGTCGAGCGCGCCATGGCCTTTGGCACCGGCTCATGGTATCGGCGCCGCGCTCTGGTGCGGGCCGGGCTGACATCGGGCATGCGGGTACTGGATGTCGGCACCGGTACGGGGCTCACCGCGCGTGAGGCAGCTCATCTGACGGGCGACTCCGGGCAAGTGATCGGTATCGACCCCAGCGCCGGCATGCTCGCGCGGGCACGGGTTCCCCCGGGCGTCCAATTGCACTTGGGCAGGGCCGAGGCGATTCCCTCACCGCCGGCTGCGGTGGAGTTCCTCTCCATGGGTTACGCGCTGCGCCATGTGACCGATCTGTCCGCGGCATTCCGTGAGTTCCTGCGGGTGCTGGTGCCGGGCGGGCGCATTTGCCTGCTGGAAATCACGGCGCCCGAAGGCCGCCTGGCGCGCGCCCTGCTCAAGGTATACATGCGTGGCGCCGTCCCGCTGATGGCTCGCTCGCTCGCGCAGCATCGCGATGTGCCGAAACTGATGCGCTATTACTGGGATACGATCGAGGCGTGCGCCGCGCCGGCCCTGATCCTTGAGGCGCTGCGCGAGACGGGCTTCGCGGATGCATTTCGCTACGTGGAACTCGGCATTTTTTCCGAGTATTGCGCCCAAAAGCCGCACGCCTGACTAAACGCGGCCGCGCAGCCGCCGCGCCGCCAACAGCGGCAGCCGCAAAATAAAGCCGCAAAACAGCCGCGCATGCATCCAAGTGAGGAGGGCGTTGTCGCGGAAGTAATTGAAGTGCGAAACACCGCCCTCCGCGGGCCGGAAATAGCGCACTGGCGCAGCAACATTGATCGGCTTGACGCCTCGCCAGCTGAGCCGCACCACCGCTTCCGCGTCGAAGTCGAAACGCCGCATCCAGGGCTGCCGTCGCATCACGCGAATGAGCGGCGCGATCGGATAGACGCGAAAGCCGAACAGCGAGTCGCCGATGCCAGCCCACAGCGTTTCGACGTTCGACCCACCAGTTGGAAAGCTTGCGGCCTTGGACGCGCAGGCGCGGGGCGCTCGAGTCGAAGATCGGGTAGCCCAGCACCATGGCCGCGGGCTGCGCCTGCGAGACTCGCATGAACTCGACGATGCGATCGGCGGGATGTTGTCCGTCCGAATCCATCGTCAGGGCATGAGTATAGCCGCGCGCCGCCGCTTCGCGCAGCCCGTGCAGCACCGCGGCGCCCTTGCCCCGGTTCTTGGGCAGCACGAATACGCGCAGGCCCGGCTCCGCGGCGGCCAGCGCCGTCAGACGCTTCGGCGGAACCGTCGGTGCTGCCGTCGACCACCACCCACACCGGATTCCATTGCTCGAGAGCGGCCCTGACGGTCGCATACACCCTGGGTCCCGGGTTGTAGCTGGGGATGAGCACCAGATGCGTTGTCGAGCGCTCAGCCATTCGGGTTCGGCTCAGTCGATGGGTCAATGCGCGTGCTTTAGTGGTCGACTTCGACCAGGCGCGAGGATTTGCCGATCATCCAGGCGAAGAAGAGGCCCGCGGCCCAATAGTGATCGCGCTGCACCAATGGACTGTCCTCAAATACCGCACCCGCCAGGGTGTCGTAGCGCACGAACGCACCCACCCAGTAATGAGGAAAGCGCTTCGTCAAGTCGACATCGAGCTGTGTCCCGGCGTAGCCGCCCGCCGCCTGGAATGCGGGCCGCGATGCGGTCGCATTTTGCGGTGCGACTGTATAGAAGTAATTGTTGTAGTGGCGGTTGGCAAACAGCGGACCCGTGTAGATTCCCGCGGTCCATCCGGTGAATCCGCAGGGATCCTTGACCCTCAACCTGAACCCCGGCGTCAGCGTCCAACCGATCGGCTGCGGCGGCATTTGGAGGGTGAAGGCCTGGCGCAGCGGCACACGCAAATCCAATTTGATCCGCGAATCCTCGGGGCGCCACAGATGAAAATCGACCGCGACTCCCGCTTCGACCGTGGACTTCAGTTCCGGCATTCCGCTGCGTGTCCGGTCGTTGCTCACCGGCATGGTAAAGTCGCCGCTCAGATTTACTTCGACCCATTTGCGGTCGAACAAAAACCCGCGCACGCCTTCCTGGTCCGCCTTCAGAAATGGCCCGTTGTAGGCCACATACGGCACGGGGACGGGATACACGTGAGAGGTGTCGGCGCCACGATAATTGTCGTAACCCAATACACCGATTCCAAGTCCGACTTCCCATAGCGGCTGCTCGGCCGCATGCAGCGGCGCGTAGCAAACCGCGGCGGCGAACAGCGCGAGGACGAGCGGCGCGGCCGCCGCGGCTCGAAATAAGTGCCGTCATGGTCGATCAGCCGCTGATGTTGGCCGCGCGGGCGCGCGCCGCGCGGATCGACCGGTGCAAGTTCGCGGCGCAGAGCACGTAGTACAAACTCTTGAAGGCCCGCAACGAGGCCCAAATCGGCGTACGGCCGAAAATGTCGCCGGCCAGCAGCGACAGCAGCGCCTCCTGCATGCGCAGCACGTTGCGCGGGCCCAGGAACAATTCGCGCATCGTCGGGTTGGTGACTCGGTAGATGAACCAGGAAAATTGTCTTCGGCCCGTGGCGCATGAGCCGGTCGAAACGCTTGAGCGCCCGCGTCGCGCCGGCCGGGTTCCTGCGGCAGATGTCGATTGTTTCCGCCGCCGCCGCGCCGCTGTTCATGGCCAGCATCACCCCGGAGGAGAACACCGGGTCGACGAAAGCGTAAGCGTCGCCCACCAGCAGATAATTCCCTCCCGTGGCTGCGGTCGCAGGCGTAGGAGTAATTGCCGGTCGCCTCGACTTCGTGGCATAGCTCGCGCCGTGCCAGCCGCTCCGCCAGCGGCGGGCACAAGGCGATGGTGGACAGAAAGAACTCGCGCAAGTCGATCGTGCGCGATTGCATGTAGTACGGCCAGACCACGGCGCCGATGCTGGTCGCGCCATCGGCGAGCGGAATGAACCAGAACCAACCGTGATCGAACCAATAGATGCGCGATATTGCCCGCGCGCTTGCCGCCTCGCGGCGAGCGCCGGTAAAATGCGCGTACATGGCCGCGCTGTTGTGCTTTTTGTTGCGCCGCTTCGTGCGCAGGCGCGCGCCGAGAAAAGTATCGCGGCCGGAGGCGTCGATGAAATACGCGGCCTCCCAGGATTCGTCGCGCCCGTCATCGTGCACGGCCTGCACGCGTGCGCGCCGGCCGCCGTCCAAGAACTCGACATCGCGGGCCCGACAGCCTTCGATGACTTCGGCGCCGCGTGCCGCCGCACGCCGGATGAGAATCTCATCGAATTCCGAGCGCCGGACCTGATAGGCGAAGGCCAAGGATTTGTCCCAGGCGTGCGCGAATTCGAATTCTTGGCGCCGGCCGTCCCACGGCGAAATGAATTCCGCGCCCCATTTCTCCATGCCGATGGCGCGCACCTGGTCGCGCCACGCCGAGACGCTCGAACAGGGGTAAATTGGCCGGCAACAGCGACTCGCCGATGTGAAAGCGCGGATGGCGGGCTTTTTCCAGCACCACCACGCGGTAACCCTGCTCGGCGAGCAGAATCGCCGCAGTCGAACCGGCCGGACCGCCGCCGACGATCAGTACGTCGCAAGCTCGCGCCGCCGCCGCCGGCCCCGCGGGCGCAGCAATTTGCGAGACAGTCCCGAGCATCTTAAATTGGTCTCCATGGCGCCCGCCGGTCAACCTGGGCGACCCTCCGACAGCGCAGCTTATCGTGCCGACAAATACCGGTTCAACGCCTGTAAGATATCAGTCATGCACATTCTGATTGTTGAAGATGACGAAGTGGCGCGCGACTATCTCGCAAAGGCATTGCGCGAGGTGGGTCACACGGTGGACGTCGCCGCCGGACGGCCTGGCGGGGCTGCAGATGGCCTCCTCGGCTGCCATGGATCTGGCGATCGTCGATCGAATGCTGCCGAAGCTCGACGGGCTGGCCCTGGTGCAATCGCTGCGCGCCACCGGCCGCAAGCTGCCGGTCCTCATCTTAAGCGCGCTGGGCGATGTCGACGATCGCATCACCGGTCTGCGCGCAGGGGGCGACGACTACCTGACCAAGCCCTATCATATGTCTGAATTGCTGGCGCGCATCGACGCGCTCGCCCGGCGCGGAGACTCGGGCACCGCGGAGGCGAACACCAAATTGAAGCTCGCGGATCTGGAGCTCGATCGCATGACGCGCCGCGTGATGCGCAACGGAAAGAAAATCGAGCTCACTGCGCGCGAATTCCAGCTGCTCGAGTTCATGATGCGCCACAGTGGGCAGGTGGTGACGCGCACCATGCTGCTGGAGGGCGTCTGGGATTACCATTTCGACCCGCAAACCAACGTCATCGATGTGCACATCAGCCGTCTGCGCCAGGCGATAGACAAGGACTTCGACAAGCCGCTGCTGCACACGGTGCGCGGCGCGGGCTACAGCCTGCGCGAAGACGAATAGTGACGCGCGCGGCTCACGCGGAATACTCAGACAGGCTCCTCTAGTGCGTTTTCTTGCGCGCCGACGCACCGTGAGCGCCGATCAGCGATTCATCGGCATTCTCGACACCTCGCCGTTTCGCCTCGCCATCGTCTACTCGATCGTCTTCGCCTGCGGCGCGGCGGCACTGCTCGGTGCGGTGGACTTCGCCGTGTCGCGAGTGGTCGACGGCAGTACCGACAATCTCATCGAGGCCGAAGTGCAAGGCCTGCGCGAGCAGGTTTTGGTGCTGTCGCGCAGCGATTTCATCGAGTTGATCGAACAGCGATCGCAGGATCAGGACGTGCGCGGCGCGGTCTATCTGATGGTCGATCCGCAGCTGCGCCCGGTGGCAGGCAACGTGCCCGCCTGGCCGAAAATCGCGGCCGATGCAGGCAAATGGATTCAGTTCAAGGTATCGGTGCCGTTCGGCGATGAGACCCGCGAGCATGAAATGCGCGCGCAGCGGTTTCCCTTGCCCGGCGGCTACCGAATGCTGGTCGGGCACGACGTGCAGGAGCGGCAGGACGTCAAGAATCTGATGATGCGGGGATTGATCGCCGCGGTCGTGCTCACTCTGCTGCTCGGGCTGGGAGGAGGCTTCTGGATGGGCCGCCGCATCCTTGCCCAAGCCGGCGCAATCTCGGCAGTGGCCACCCGAATCATGCGCGGCGATCTCTCGCAGCGCCTGCCGGTGCGCAAGGCGGACGATGAAATCAACACGCTCGCTCGCGAGATCAACACCATGCTCGATAAAATCGAACAGCTCACGCTCGGGATGCGCACGGTGCTGGACAGCGCGGCGCATGACTTGCGCACGCCGCTCAACCGCCTGCAATCCACCGCCGAGGGAGCGATGAGCCAACTCGCGCCGGGGTCGCCGGAGCGGCGCGTGCTGGAGCGCGTCACCAACGAGGTCGACCACATGCGCTCAACGCTCGATGCCCTGCTGCGCATTGCACTCGCGGAAACCGGCACGGTTGCGCGTGAACCGGTCGACCTTTCGGAGCTGGTCGAGAGCATGGTCGAGCTGTACGCGCCGGTATCGGAAGAGCGCGGGATCAAACTGCATAGCGCCGTGGTGCCCGGTGTGCAAGTCCAGGGCAGCCGCCAATTATTGGCACAGGCGCTTGCGAACCTGCTCGACAATGCCATCAAATTCACTCCCGACGGCGGACATATCCGCGTGCTGCTGCAGGCGCCGAGCGGCGGACCCGAGGTCATCGTCGAGGACAGCGGGCCCGGCATTCCCGCCGACAAGCGCGAAACCGTCCTGGGACGGCGCGTGCGTCTCGACGAAGCGCGCAAATTTCCCGGATCAGGCCTCGGTCTGTCGCTGGTGGCCGCGGTCACCAAGCTTCACGGCGCGCGTCTGACGCTCGCCGACGCCGGGCCGGGTCTGCGCGTCTCGCTCAGGTTCTAATCCGGCAGCGTCAATTTATCGGCGGTTGGCCTTGCTCGACCTGCCCCTCTCTCGCCCGCCGCAGCCGCCGGTGGGGGTAACCCGCTGATCGTATTCAAGAAAAATGGGCAGTAAGAGGTCTCTGCCCTATTGGAGAAGAGCGGCCCGGAAACCGTGCGGCAGTACGATTTGGCCGCGCAACGGTGCCGGCGAGCGTGGCCGTCGTGCGGCCGATAAATTCACTGCCGGCTGAGTCATGCTGCGTCGAAGGTCGAGTGCGCGGTCGGCGCCTCGGCCTCTATACGGCGAGGGGGACGCGAGATGCGCGCTGCAGTTTTTCATGGTCCGGGCGGTCGAGTCGCTGGAATACTTCATTCGCTACGCCCGGGAGCAGCAGGACTACCGGCTGTAGAAGCCATGGTGCGCAACGTCATCTTCACGTTCGCCGCTGCGCGCGAGCGCGGTAGGGAAACCACCAGGGCTTGCGCTCCATCACCTCGGCGACATGAACCGCCTGTTCGCCGGCCTGAACTGCCTGTTCGCCGGCCAGCGCCCGGCGGATGGCGCCGTGGCGCATGCCGCTGAATGCCCGCGCGCCGGTCGCCGGGTCGTTGATCCGGAAAGCGCCCGTTTTGTGCGACTCCGCCGCCCGCATCGCTCCCTGCGCATCTCGCGTATAGATCGAGACGCCGAATACGGACCCTGGTTCACCGGCGGATTCGCCGGCCAACCGCAGCGCATCCGCGGCATCCGCCACCGGGGTGATGGTGATCACGGGGCCCAGGATCTCCTCGCGGGTGGGGACGCCGCCCGGACGGACATTGGACAGGATCGTCGGTTGGAAAAAATGGCCCGGCAGGCCAGACGGGCGGAATCGCCGGCCGCCGAGAATGAGAGTTGCACCGCCGCGCAGCGAGCGCCCGACCTGGTCTTCTACGCGGTGCGCGGCCTCGAGCGAGATCAGCGGTCCGAGGTCCGTGGCCGGCTTCATCGGATCGTCGACGTCGAGAAAACCCACGCAGTGATGCATGCGCTCCACGAACTCGTCGAGGATCGAGCGCTCGACGTAAATGTGCTTGCCCGATGTGCAAACCTGCCCCCCGTTCCAGAGGCGGGCCCAGGCGATGCCCGGTACGCTGACGTCGAGGTCGGCGTCTCCGCAGACGATGAATGAGTCGACGCCGCCGAGTTCGAGCTCGACCCGTTTGTGCGCTGCCGCCGCCGCGATGCCGCGTCCGACCGCGGCGGAGCCCGTAAAGCTCACCACGCTGACATCGGGGTGATCGACGAGCACGCGGCCGGTCGGCGCCCCGCCGGTGACGACGTTGACCACGCCGGCAGGCAGGGCGCCGAAGACTTCGGCGAGCTTGAGGCTCGCGAGCGGGTTTTGGTGCGGCGGCTTGCAGACCACCGTCTGGCCGGCCGCGAGCGCGGGCGCGACCGCACAGGCCATCAGCAGCAGCGGAAAATTGAACGGCATGATCGCGGCGACGACGCCGGCAGGTTGCCCGCCCGGCGAGCCGGCGGGATGCGGGGTTTGCGCCGCACAGGCCTGGAAGACGGCGACGGCCGCTTCGATGCAATCGACCGATTCGCACAGCGGCTTGCCCGTCTCGCGCGTCAGAAGGGTCGCCAGTTCGCGCTCGCGTGCGCGGATCCCGGCACCGATCTCGTTCAGCAGCGCCGCCCGATCCGCCGGGTCCGCGTTCCGCCAATCGGATTGTGCGGCGCGTGCCGCAGCCACGGCGCGCGCGACGTCGCCCGGCCCGCAGTCCGGCACCGTGCCGAGCGGCTCCAGAGTCGCCGGATTGAGAATCTCGAGCATGACTGGCGCTATGATGCCCTGGCAACCCTCGCAGCTGCGAGTGTCACGGGTCATGAACCATACCGGCACCGGCGTTTCGGCGGCCTTCAAAGCGCTTTGTCGGCGCGCGAATTCGCTCGGCCTGGCGGTCCGCGGCGCGTTTCATCCCGAGGCCGGGGAATTCGACCAGCTGCTGCCGGCGATGAGTGCCGGAACCATCGTTCTGCTGGGCGTTACCGGCAGCGTGCAATGGGACTTTTTCCAGCGCTCCGCGGAAGCGAGCGACGGTTTGCCGAACCCGCTCGACCGTTGGTCCCGCCGGGTTGTCGGCGCGCTCGCCCATGAACTCGGAGCGCTGGACGTGTATCCGAACGGATCGCCGGCGCCGCTGCCGTTTCAGCGGTTCGCGGCGCGCAGCGAGCCCGTGCATCAAAGTCCGATCGGATTGCTGATCCATCCCAGGTGGGGCCTCTGGCACGCGTACCGCGGCGCGCTCGTGCTGCCTGCACGCATCGAGCTGCCGGCCTTCCCGCCATCCGTTCATCCGTGTGCGGGCTGTGCGGTCAAACCGTGCTTGTCATCCTGTCCGGTGCATGCGTTCCGCTCCGGTTCATTCGACCTCGAATCCTGTGTCGATCACGTGCTGAGTGCGGCGGGGTCCGAATGCCGCGAGCGCGGCTGCCGCGCCCGGCGCGCGTGTCCGGTCGGCGCCGAGTTCCGCTATGTCGACGAGCAGGCGCGGTTTCACATGCACGCGTTCCTGCGTTCGGTTCGATCATAGATGCCGACCCGTTCAGCCGATCCGCGCAGGCTCGCCGGCGGTTCGTGCCCGGGCCACCCGGGTGTCTTCAGCGGCTCCGATGTGCCGGCTCGACAGCCACAGCAGGAGCAGCGCCAGCGGCATGACCGCGATCATGCTCATCATGCCCACGCGCAGCGAGCCCGTCAGGGCCGCGACCTTGCCGGTGCAGTACGGGCCGAGTCCGAGCCCGAGAATCGAAACCGCGAGGAGACCCATCGCCCCCGCGGTACCGCGCATGCGCGGCAGCACGCAATCCTGTAGGGCGGCAATTGCCGGCCCCACCCAGAGATATGCCGCGAACACGACGAGCGGATAGGTGAGGTAGAAAACCCGCACATCCGTCGCGGCCAGCGCGGCAAACAGCAGCGGCCCGGGCAGAACGGCCGCCAGCATACAGACGAACAGACGCCCGCGCGGATCGCGCCGCTTCCACGCGTCGGCCAGATATCCGCCGGTCAGGCAGCTGGCCGCCGAGACGAATGCTCCCGGCACTCCGAGCATCAGACCCGCGACGTCTGCGCGGAGCCCAAAAGTGCGCATCGCGTAAGGCGGACTCCACAGAGAAAGCGAGTAGGAGACGTAGGCGATTGCGCCGAAGCCGCAGAGCGACAGCGCGATTGCACGCGTGCCGACCAGCAGCGCGTAAGTCGGCCGGTCGGTCGCATGGAGCATCTGAGTCCAGGAAGCCACGGCGTAAGCGCCGAGCCCGATGGTGCACCATTGCAATGGGTCGCCCGTCAGTCGAGCGAGACTCGCCGCGGCCACCGCGATCACGCCGAGCAGCAGCAGGTTGCGTCGCAGGGCGCCTGGAAATCGCGCGACGCTCCACAGTGTAAAGGGCGGCAGTATCGCGGCCAGCTCGAGAGCGAATGCGCGCCACGCGCCGGGCCGCACCACCGGCGCGGGGTGCCCGTCGGCGAGGCCGCGTGCGGGTTCGCACAGCGTGAGCACCCACAGGGCAAGCAGCAGGCCCGGCAGGCCGACCGCGAGAAACGCCGCCTGCCAACCGACGAGGCCGAGCGGCGCGGTGCCGTGCGCGTAGCTGCGGTTCCACGCATGGTCGATCCATCCGCCGAGCGGCAGGCTGAGTCCGGCGCCGACGTACAGCCCCGAGGTATAGATGGACAGCACGAGTGCTCGGCGCCGGACCGGAAAGTAGTCGGCGAGCAGCGAGTAGGCCGCCGGCGAGGCGCTCGCCTCGCCGACGCCGACGCCGATGCGCGCGCACGCCAGCTGCCCGTACGAGCCCGCGAGACCCGACAGGGCGGTCATGGCCGACCATACCGCGAGCCCTGCGGCAATCAGCCGGCCGCGGTACCAGCTGTCGGCCAGGCGACCGAGCGGAATGCCGAACAGCGCGTAGAAGACCGCGAATGCCGTGCCATAGAGGAAGCCCAGCTGCGCATCACCGAGCCGCAGATCGGCCTTGATGTCCTGCGCCAGAATCGAAAGGATGCTGCGATCGATGAAGTTCAGTACGTATACGAGGAAGAGCACGCCGAGCACGTACCATGCATAGACGCCCCTCCGTTCGCGCACCGACGGCGCAGCAGACGCTTCACTCAGGGAGGCCATGTGCGCCAGACCGACGGCAATTCCGTGCCGATCCATCGCGCCAGGGCCGCGGTTCACCGCCACCGGATTTTCCTGCGCCATCCAATGGCCGGTCGCGACCACGACCTCGGTCAGATCGGCGCAGCCCTGCGCGCATCGGTTCGGCAAGTCGCGCAGTCGATCGTCTCGCATGTGTAATCATATGCGCCGTGCAGAAACAGCACCGGCATATCGAGCCGGCCATCGTTCACCGACTTTTCCGCGTAGGCCTGATTGGCTTCGTGGTTCATGTACCAGGAATTCGGGCCGTGAGAATCCGTTGCGGGTCAGCGCCGCAACATAGGTGTCGAGTTCCGCCTCGGTCAGCACATCGGTGTCGAGCGGCAGGTCGGGCGCTGCCGGCCGGCCGCCGAACCAGCCGCCGTCCCTGCGCACGAAGGCGGTCCGCGACGGCTTGCCTTTGCCGGCCGGATCGCCCTTGCGAAACAGCGCCTTCACCGTCGCCCGAACGTTCGCCTCGAACGCCGTGCGGGCCTTGTCGAAATTCTCGCGATAGAACAGCTGGTATTCCCACTGGCCGGCGGGAAATTCGGCCGCGGGATAAATCGAGCGATCGATCAGATCGGCAATCGACCGCGGGCCAAAGCCGTCCGGGAAATAAGGCACGCACAGATTCGCGACGCCGTGGCAGCGTTCCGGGATGATGGCTCGCGATGCCCCACACCACCGGGCTGCCCCAGTCATGGCCGACCCAGACCGCCTTTTCGTGCCCGAGACCGTCCAGCAGTTCGATCATGTCGGCCCGGTGATCTGTTCCAGCGCGTAATCCTCGTGCCGCGGCGTGCACGGTCGAGCGGCCATAGCCGCGCATATCCGGGCGCGATCGGCGCGAAAGCCCAGAGCGCGGCGAAGCATGGCAGTTGATGCCGCCAACTGATCGACAGCTCCGGCCAGCCGTGCACGAAGATGATCGGCGGCGCATCCGCGGCGCCGCAGGCAGATAGAAGCTGGTGTGCCGCGGCGTCTTCACCACATGGTCGGTGACCGGAAACATTGCACTGCTCCTCCAGTGAGTGGACCTCACCATACCCACACTGCACTCCGCTCCGCAATGAGCGCCGCCGGCTCTGAAGCGATACGCGGGCTGATATAGTCGACGCAGCGGGAAATCGGGAGGTGTTGCGCAGTGCTTCTATCATGACCAGTCGGGGCACCCATGCGCCCCACGGCAGCGTCGCGGCATTGTCGATCGCAGCGGCGGGAATCGTGTACGGCGACATCGGCACCTCGCCGCTGTACGCCTTGGACCAGCTCTTCCTGAGCCATGGCGGTGTACCTCTGTCCCGAGAGAACGTGCTCGGCGGCATTTCCCTCGTGATCTGGACGATCACGGTCATCGTCGCGATCAAGTACGCCATCTTCGTGTTGCGGGCGCAGAATGACGGCGAGGGCGGCGTGTTCGCGCTTTACGGGCTGCTTCATGGCCACAAGCGCCGCGGCGTCGTGATCTTCCTGTGGTCGCTGATGCTCGGGGCGGGGCTGCTGTTCGGCGACGGCATCATCACGCCCGCGATCAGCGTTCTGGCGGCCGTGGAGGGGCTTGGCGTCGCGGCGCCGGCGCTCGGCCGCGCCGTGATTCCCGTGACGGCGCTGCTGCTCACGGCGCTGTTCGCGGTGCAGGTCAAGGGTACCTCCGGAATCGGCAGAGTATTCGGACCGATTCTGACCGTCTGGTTCATCGTGATTGCCGTGCTCGGGGTTCATCAAATCGCACATCACACGGAGATTCTGCAGGCATTCAACCCGGTCCTCGGCCTCATGTTTCTCGGGCACGTCGGGCTGTACCAGGCGCTCCTGGTGCTGGGCGCCTTGATGCTGGTGGTGACCGGCGGCGAGGCGATGTATGCCGACTTGGGGCACTTCGGGATGCTTCCGATCCGCATCAGCTGGTTCACGCTGGTGTATCCGGCTCTGCTGCTCAACTACCTGGGTCAAGGCGCCTACCTGCTGAGCGGTGCGCCGATCGTCGGCGGCAAGATCTTCTACAACCTCGTCCCGCCGGGGCTGCTTTACCCCATGATTCTGCTGGCGACGGCTGCGACGGTCATTGCATCGCAGGCGCTCATTTCCGGCGCCTTCTCGCTCGCCTCGCAGGCCACGGGCCTGGGGCTGTTTCCGCGAATGCGGGAGCTGCACACCCATCACGCTCACGCCGGCCAGATCTATATTCCGTTCGTCAACTGGGCGCTCTATGCCGGATGCATCGCTCTGGTCATCACGTTCGGGTCCAGCTCCGCGCTCGGTGCGGCCTATGGACTCGCGGTTTCAGGCGTGATGGTGATCACCTCGCTGGCGATGTTTCCGGTGTCCAGGCTGTGCTGGGGTTGGGGCACCGTCGCGACCGGTCTGCTTTGGGGGACCCTGACGACGATCAACGGATCCTTCCTCCTGGCGAGCTCGCTCAAGTTCCTGCAGGGCGGATTTGTTCCCTTGTCGATCGGCGCCGCGGTGTTCCTGGTCATGGGCACATGGCGTTGGGGCCGCAAGGCGACGTTCGCCGCCTACTCAAAAAAGGAGACCATGACAATCGCGGAGCTGATTCAACTGCATCGAAGCAGCCGGTTCTTCATGGAGCGAACGGCGGTGCTGATGAGCCCCACGCCGCTGCACGATCCATCGGACCGCACGCCGGCGCTGCTGCAATTGCTGTGGGACCGGTATGGGGTGCTGGCGCGCAACCTGATCTTCGTCCAGGTCACGCACCGCAAGGTCCCGTATATTCACGATGACCGGTATGTGGTTACGGTGTTCGACAAGGACGGAAGGCGTCGGCAGCATCATCGGCGTCGAATTGAACTTCGGCTTCATGGAGGAGCCCAATGTGGAGCAGGCGCTCGAAGGCATGGCCCGCCTGAAGGAGATTGACCTGCCAACCGACCGCCGGCAGTGGATCGTCCACGTATCGCACGAGAATCTGCTGCCGGCGCGGTCAATGGGCCCGATCCAGCGATTCCGCTTCCGGCTGTTCATGTTCTTGCGGCTCGTCTCGCGGCCGGCATTTTACTATTACGGGCTGGGCGACGAGGTGCAGCTGTCGGCCGAGACGCTGCCGGTCCGGGTGCGGTGACGGGCCGTAATTTCCACTCGACTTTCACCAACCTTCGTGCCGTCCAGCACAGCGATGCGTTCCCGCCCTTGGCCAGGTTGAGAATGCCGGGAGCGATAAGGAAATCGAGTTCGAGTGCTGGAATTTCCGCCTAAAATGTTGTTTTCGCCATCCTTCAGTGGGAATTCGTTGTCATGCCCCAGCACATCGGTATCGTCGCCTGCTCCGCCGAAGGCGCAGCTCTTTGTTATCGGACCATCTGCGTGGAAGGCGCGCAGCTTCTCGGCCCGCACGCTCATCCCGAGGTCTCGATGCACACGCACTCGCTCGCCGAGTACATGAAATGCATCGACCGCGGCGACTGGCAGGGCGTGGGCGAACTGATGCTCTCCTCCGCGAATAAGCTCGCGAAAATCGGCGCCGACTTCCTGATCTGCCCCGACAACACCATCCACCAGGCGCTGCCCTGACGTTGCAACCGCGATCGCCGCTGCCGCTGGCTGCACATCGCCGAGGTCGTCGCCGCGCAGGCGGTCGAGCGCGGGTTCCGGCGCCTCGGCCTGACCGGAACGCGCTGGCTCGTCGACAGCGATGTCTATCCGGAAAAGCTCGCAGCGCGCGGCCTCGAGTTATGTGCGCCCGAACCCGCCGAACGCGACGAAATCAATCGCATCATCATGGATGAGTTGGTCTACGGCGTCTTCAAGCCCGAGGCGGTCGCTACCTTTCAGCGGGTCATCGGACGGATGAAAGATCGAGGGCTGCGACGCCGTCGTACTCGGCTGCACCGAGATCCCGCTGATCATGAACGACTCGAATTCTCCGCTGCCGACGCTCGATTCGACGCGCTTGCTGGCGCGAGCCGCGCTGCGCCGGGCGGTGCAAGGCGATCGGGTCCATGTGTAACGCGGAGGATCATCATCATAGTGATTCAAAGGCATCCCTAAGTACCAGTCACAGGTGCTTCCAGACCGCCTCTCTAGTAATCTTTCTCTGGATGACTGGTACGACCGTTTCGGTTCCGCGAATTCGAATCCGAGGCTGACCTCGCGCGGCCTCCCTCGTCGCGGGACGGCTGCCGAGCGGGCGGACAACGAGGATGCCGACATGCTGCAACTGCGACCCAACTGTGAATGCTGCAATCGCGATCTACCCAATGAATCGCTGGAAGCGCGCATCTGCAGCTTCGAATGCACCTTCTGCGCGAGCTGCGCCGAAGAGCGATTGGGCAACGTCTGCCCCAACTGCGCAGGCGAGCTGCTGCGCCGGCCGATCCGCCCGGCCGCCGCGCTCTTGAAATACCCTACCTCTCGCCAAAGAATCTACAATCCTGCCGGCTGCAGCGGCACCGTCTGATGGTGGCGCCCGAGAGGGGAGGATGGTTTCTGTTTCGGGGGGTCTTTAATTTTTTTTGGTTTCCCGGGCTCACTTGGTTACCCCAAACATCGGCCCCAAATCCCGGCCACGATCCTCGCGTCCTAGCTGCGGGGCATAGAGGCTGGAAATCGAGCCGTCCAGGTACAACGCTTCCCGGCAGCCCAACTGCACGAGAAAGAACCGTGCAAAAGCATAAAAGGTCACCGGCGAGTCACTGATGACGAAGACTGCGACGTCAGCGGAGGGTGCGCACACCCCGTTGCGGACACGGAGCGAGTTGGATTGTGCGTTCATGACCGGCGAGTCCGTCAATTGTCCCCGGTGAACCAATATCGGTCCCGACTGCGTCGCGAGCCACGGGTGCGGTTGGGTATCCACATACTCATCCGTCGTCACCACCCGCGCACCGGTATCCTCCACTAAAAACACTCCATTGGGCGGCTGATAGAAATTGCCGAAACCGGTCCGACGATTGAGTCGAACCAACTCGTGACGATCGACGACGAAGAGACCGAGCGGCGTCAGATCTTCCTGGTAAATACCCGCATTCATCGCGAACACCAGCGTCTTTCCCTGCCTTGCCAACGAATCGCGCAAGCTGGAGAGCTGCCGATACGGCGTGCCGGTCTCATCGCGCCAGTACAAATGCAGGGCCTCCCGGTACAAATCCACTCGACACGTGGTGAACGACACAGCACCGACCGGCTGGCTTCTGCACTCGACCGCCTGCGCGCTGCCGGTGAAGACCAGCAAGCTACCCGTCAGGCCCACCACAGAGGGGATCCATCCAATCAACACTTCGCCCCCAATCCATTCAGTCGAGATGTTGAGTATAGACCTGCCGTGCGCACCCGTTTTTTGCGAAGATGACAAACCACACCGCTCACCGGGAGGCCTTCGCACATGACCAGGCCATCTCGATTGCTTCCACGAATCTTTCCCCTGATCGCCGCGCTTACCCTCACCGCCGGTGCCGCGGCTCCAAATCTGCCCGATGCGGCAAAGCTCATCGCCGCCGCCGAACGGGACTGGGCGCTGGCCGTCCTCCGATACCCCATCTCAACAATCCTCCTGACGATTTCATTGGAGTCGCTCCGGACGCACCCAATACAACAAACAGGAGGCGATGCGCGATACGCGCGAGTCCGCCAAAGACTTCGTCTCGAATCACCTGAACCACGTCAAGGTGCGATTCTTTGGCAATACCGCCGTGGCGCGGGCGATGGTCCTGGAGAAGCAGGCGGGGGAGCAGCGCCAAGGCCGTTATGTCTGGACCGACACCTGGGTACTTCGCAACGGTCATTGGCAAATCGTCGCCGCCGAGATCACCGTTCTCGATCCGGGCAGTGAGGACTCTATGGTGCGCCGACCCGCAAACAAGAGAACCACGCCGATCATGACGATCCCCGATGACAACCATTCCCAGCTCGACACCGCTTCGGCGCCCACCGTCACTCCAAGCAGCAGAGCAACCACCGGATTCACCAACGAGTAGCTTGCGGCAAGACTCGCCGAGGTACGTGCCAGCAGCAGCATATAGGCGCTGAACGCAATCAACGATCCAAACACCACCAGGTACCAGCCACGCCAACCAAACTCCGGTTTGCGCAGGCCAATGCCACGATTCTCCCCGCGACGGCAGAAATGAGCAGCAACACGAGACCGCCGCCCAGCATCTCGGTCGCGAAGCCCAGTCGCGCCCGGTGCCAGTGCGAATCCCCGCTGAGCGAGCACGCTACCGAGCGCCCAGCCCGTGGTGCCAACCATGATGGCAATGAGACCGGCAGGGGAGCCGTGAAGCCCTTCGCCTCGAGTGAGCATCAGCACCCCCCCAAGACCGACCGCAACCGCCAACAGCTCGCTGCGCTGCGGATGAACGCCAAACGCGAGATTGATCACCACCAAGAGCAGCGGTATGACGGCGATGAAGGCAACGACCAAACCGGAGGCGATGGTTTGTTCGGCATAAGCGACCCCGCCCATGCCGCCACCGAGCATCAAAGTGCCCACCAGCAACGCATTACGCCATTCGCGAACGGTCGGCAGCGATGCGCGGCGCGCCAGTTGCCAGGCCAGCAAAAATCCGCCGGCGACCACGAAACGGGTGCCCATCAGAAAGTAGGGTGCGAAACCCACCAGCGCAAAACGAATCACCAGATAGGTCGAACCCCACACCAGCCAGGTCACCGCCAAGCAGCTCACGATGAGCGGCGACCATGCTCGCGATGGTGCGGGACTGCTCGAGCTTACATTCATTTCAATAGCACCAGCCCAATCAGGGGGTAAAGGAATCTTGACGCATCGCACCAGGGTACCTGCTCGACGAGTGATTGTGGTGCGTGACGCGCCTTGTTTGAACTACGTTGGTGCGCCGCGGGTGATGTACGAATCTGTGTAACGACGCTTACAAGCGCGAAAGGCCTCGTGAAATCAACCACAATTACCCGGATTGATATCGTCATTGGTCGTCGAAAGAACCTGGCACGGCGCTTGCTTGGATTTCTGTGCGGACTGTGCATCAAAATTCGCCCGATCCAACCTTCAGGGAATGGCGCCATGAGGATCCACATCGAGTGGGGCAAGGCTCTTTACGCGCAATCCCTGCGCTTAGAGTTGCCGTCGCAGGACGATCGGTTCGCGGAAGATTCAGCGATGATCACCGCGGTGTACGAAGCCCATCTGTGCAAAGAAAAAATGCTGCTAGCCTTAGCTGAACTACGCGGGGATGATGCTGCTAACTCCGACGGGTAAATGCAGAGGTGATTGTGTATCTCTGTGCCGGCGCATCGTATATCACGGGCGAGGTCGTCCCGGTCACGGGCGGCACACGCATCTAAACGCCGGAATGAGGGCGATCGCATGACCATGACGCGCGCATTGACACGCTGCTGCCTACTCGCCGTTGACGATGCTAGCGCCGACGCTGGAAGCGGCCGGTACGCCATCCTCCGGCTGCGGGAAGACGCTCGCCAGCGGCACCTACCAGATCATCGGACCAGAACGAGCACCCGGACCTATCGCGTTTTCGTGCCCTCGGGCTACAAGCCCGGCATTGCGTACCCTGTGGTGATCGTATTTCATGGTTGGGGAGGTAACGAGAACGAGTTTCTAGGCGACAGGAACGTCACGACGCTTGCCGACCAGCGAGGATATATCGTCGTAGCACCGCGAGGGCTCGGATCCGGCGCCCCCGATGCAAATCGCAATTCGTGGTCATTCCGGGGATCGACAACAGGGCTCGCCGGACCGAGCGAAAATGGCGCCTCATACACGCCGGGAACCGCGGCCGGTGCCATCTGTGATCCTGCGCGTACTCCGAATTACACCTATCCGTCATGCAAGAATGTCGCCCGGAACACTTGCTCATGGACGCAGTGTCAGGCCGATGACGTCGCGCTTCACACTCAGCGCTGGTTACCGAGATCGAATCCAGGCTATGCATCGATACCGCACCAGAGTCTTTGCCTCGGGAGGCTCGAACGGCGGGATGTTTACCTGGGAATTGGGCCAGAATGCGCGCAAGTGCGCCAATTTTCCGGGCAATCGCATCGATAATCGGCCTCCCGCATCGCGGTTACCTCGATACGCCGGGAAAGCCAGGCGGAATGCCGGTCTTGGTAATCACCGGCATGCACGATAGGACTGTGCCACCGGGCGCCTGGGAAGCACATCAGTTATACGACGACCAGCGACGGTGACATGGTATTACTACACCGGCGCGTCCGCCATTACCCGCAGCTGGGGAACCACGAATAGCTGTCCCTTCACCGGTACGCCTGCCGCTTCCTTCAACGCCGGGACCACTCAGGCGGACTGCCGCACCTATTGCGGCGGCAATGCGGCCGGCTGGTCGGGAGGCTCGGCCGGCGTCGGCTGGCCAAATGTGCTCGATTGTCGGGCCCCGATGGGACACACCTATGAGTCTCGGCTGGTCATGGAAGCTGATCCTCGATTTCTTCGACGCCCAGTCACGCTGAGTGCCCTGCAGGCGAGGATCGCGGCGATTACCCGGCGAAGCGCACGCCCTGCAGCAGCCACGGCTTCGCCTCGGCGCCGCGCCGCATCAGATCCAAACGAACGCGCCTGAAAGGATCACATGCGCCAGTATCATCAGAGGAAAACACAATCGGGAATATGTCCTAAAGACATGGATGGCGTGGCCGATAGCGTGTGATACCGGTCCCATAAGCGACACACCACCGTCAAGAACTACCCGGGGTTGGCCGATGCGCCTTAAGTCGGCGACCTTTTTTCAATAAACCCCGGAGCGATAGCTATGTTGACCACAAGAGTATTGAAGTCGAACGAGCGCCTACTTCTGGCGCTCACCGCCACGGTCATGGCGTCAGCGCCTATCTGCAGTCACGCCGATGAGTCGGCACCCTCATATAAGGTAAAATACTCGAACCCGACTACCGCCGAAGGCGCCCGCCACCTCTACGAACAAATTGAGAGAGCTGCCAACTATGCATGCGGCACATCACGCACGACATCGAAGCAAATCGATAGCAAATCTCCCGGCCCATGTGTGCATGAGGCGATTAGCCGTGCGATACACAACGCCAAAAACCCAAACCTCGCGCAAGTCTACATCGAAAAAAATGGTAAGGATGAAGCGCAAAAGTTCGGTATCAGCAACGGCGTGATGACCGCCAAGAAATGAAGTTAAGATCGACGGAGAGCCCAGACGGCTCTCCGTCGCACTTACTAGCCGGCGTGCTTGATTAAACAGGCACGCCAGCAAACAGTCATGATTGGTATTCGCGTAAGTGGCCAGGCTATCCGTCACCTGCTACTTTATCCCTCATGACCCGCACTTCTAAAACAAGTTAGGTGCGACGTGCGAATCACCGCTGGCGGTCTTCTGCTGTTGGCCCTGGATTCGTGCCCAGAATGTGGTCTTCGGAGAACGAGCGTCGTGGGCTAAAGTCTTGCACGTCTTTCGGCTATTGGGCCCCTCTCCGCGGCAGACCTGGTAAGCCTGGTCGCTCTGCTTCTCCTTCTGGCCATCCCCATTTACTTGGTCTACGTCTCGCTTGTTCATCGATTCACCCCAAATCTCTTGTGGCTATTGCTGCTCCCATTTGGCACGGCATTCACCGGCTCACTCGTTATGATATTCGCCTGGAGTCTCGCCAGAGCCAAACACTTTCGCTACGACTACACGAGCGACACCGCTCGCTGGTTCCACGGCGGCATTGAAGTGTCATACCCTGCAGGGCGCAACTCTCAGTTGTAGTAAATCGCCGGCCGCAACTTCGGTGATCCAAGGAGGGGATCGTCCGAAATTTCGTCGATTACTTCCTCGAATCCTCCTTTTCTATCGTACTCTCGCGGCCTCGTGCGAGCATTTCTAGGAATATTGCTCGCGTTTCATCAATTCATCTTGCGATTGAGCATTAGCGCAATCGCCTCTCCATTCGGGGATGGCGCAGTGAAATGTCAAACCGCTCGAGCCTCGATTCTCCGCCCACAAGCGCCCCCCATGCTCTATCAAGATCGAGCGACCCAGCGACAATCCCAAGCCCAAGCCTTCAGGTTTGGTGGTGTAATATGACTCGAAGATTCTTTCCTCGCCGCCCGGTGGAATACCGGGGCCGGTATCCGCCACGGAAATCCGAATTTCACTTCCCCCCGTCCGATCTGAGCGCAAGGTAAGGGTGCGATCATCCTTCGATCGGGTGCGACATGGCATCCTCGGCATTGAGAATATAGATTGATCAATACCTGCTGAAGTTGCACGCGGTCGCCACGCATCGGTGGAAGTCCGGGCGTAAGATCCGTGACCACCCGCACTGAGCGGCCCATCAATTCATGATGCATCAACCTGATGACATCCCGAATCAATTCATTCGCTGCCAGCGGCTGTGGTTGGAATTCTCCTTTTTCATCAGCACGTGCAGCCGGTCAATGACGTCCGCGGCCCGCTTGTCGTCCGCGACAATGTCGCTAAGGATTTCGCGCACTACGTGCAAGCGAAGATCGTCGCGGGCAAGAAAGACGCTGTGCAGCTTGAGCATTGCTCAAGATCGCTGTGAGAGGCTGCCGCAGTTCATGCGCCAGCGCCGAGGACAGCTCGCCGAGGCTCGCCGTTCTCAGCAGGTGAGCCACCTCGTGGCGCTGTGCTGTGCACTTCCAACTCCGCCAGCTTTCGCCGCGTAATGTCCAGCGAGACGCCCTGCAGACGCGCCGGTTGACGATCACTGTTTAATTCGAGGCGACCTTGGCAAGCGATCCAGCGTATTTGACCATCGGGCATCAAGAGGCGGTGTTCCGCTTGGTAGCTGCCATCTCCCTTGTATGCATTGTCCAGAGCCTGGAGCGTGAGTTCCCGATCGTTGGGATCCAGCCGCTGCAAGAACTTATCGATGTATAACGTTTCCGAACTTGTAAAGCCAAAAAGTGCGCGCCATTCATTGGAGGCCCAGAAGTCCTCCCGCGCGTAATCGCAATACCAGAAGCCCATGCCGGCCGCTTCCGCGGCCAGAGCCAGCTGTTGATCTCGAACCTGTAGGTCGCGATCCATTTTTACGGCGCGCAACGCATCATCGGGCTCGCGCAATTCGTCATTTCGCGGGAACACCTCTTTTGTGCGATCGCTTGGCAGAGGGGGCTCGCATACATCGTCCCCGGGTATCGACTCCCCTGTTGGTCGGATCATCGGGCCCCTGAGTCGATTTCGTGTTTAATAACGGTGCGCGCTGAAGCATTCCTACCTCCCCGACTCTGTCATACCCCAATAACACCGCAGCAAACAGCGCTATCAGAGCGTCGTGCTTAGCCTCGGCGCCGACCGAATCGCGTAAGCCACGACGGGACGGAACGTTTCCGGCATCATGCCCTGTAATTTCGGTTCGGCCAAGGCTGGCTTTTTGGGGCGCAGGCACGTGGAACCGCCGGTTGATTCAGCAAAGCGGGCGGCGGCCGGAGGCTGGAGAGGGGCGAACTCCGGCAAATTGCCCCGATCGTCGATACCGACGCGAACTGCCTAACGGCCACATCCGGTGATACAGCGGGCATAATAGCCCGCCGGAAAGCACCCAGTCGCGACCGACCCCTGTTGCAAGAGCCAGAACAGATCTATGAATCAAATCACCGGGTTTCGCGCCAACAGTGATTGCTCTCGTTTAGCGAAACGCAACTTGAACCTTCGGGTATTCGCACTGATTGGGGTCATCCCGTTTCTTGCTCCCGCTCATGCGGAAGAGGGGTGTCCGGTCGAGATCAAGCTCTTGCTGTCCTCGTCGACAACTCAAAATGTGATCGCATCCCTCGGGTTTGAGAATGCGACGACAGGGCAAGTGTATTTGTTCGATACGGATGCGCTTGATCTATCGAAGCAAGGGGTGATCATGCGAGTCCGGCAAGGGGCGAAGAACGATCTTACCGTGAAAGTGCGTTTTCCCAAGGACAGCCGGCAATTTGACAAATCCCGCTTTCGCGAGCGATTTCCGTGCGAGATCGATCGAACTCGAGCAGGAGCAAGCACTTCCTATGCGGTTGCGCAAAATTACAAATCGACGCGGGTGCCTGAAAGCGGCAAGAGCATTTACAGCCGGCTCAGTGCTTCGCAGATCCAATTGTTGCACGACGCGCAGGTCTCCATTGATTGGGGTCGGGTAAGGAGAATTGCCGACATCAATTCAACGACGTGGCAAACCGCAGCTCAATCGCCATCCGGAAAACTTACGCTGGAGGCGTGGGAATGGCCGGCAGGCAGGATTCTCGAGCTTTCGGCGAAAGCCGGATCGGATGCAGAGGCGTCGAAATATGCGCAATTGGAACTGCTGGTGAAGATCAAGAATTTATCCTTACTCACCAGTCAATAATTTAGTCGAATAAATTAGCATAAGGCGGCGCAATTGTTGGTACAATGCGCGATGAAGATTGACGGCCGGACGCTTGATCACGCCACCCTGGAACAGATTCGTCTTATGGCGATTCGCCGGGTGCGCGAAGGCGAAGATCCTGGCGTCGTGATCCAGTCTTACGGTTTAACCGCACGACGATCTACAAATGGATGAAGATGGCCGCCGGAAGCGGCAACGGACTCGAGGGCGCTGAGTTCGACGCGTGGTACAGGTCGACCGCGCAGCCTCACAGTTGCCCAGGAGCGGCAAGTATTTCGATGGGTTAATGGCCGCGATCCGCGTCAGTACGGATTGGATTTTGGATTGTGGACGCGCGCGATCGTTGCGCTGCTGATCGAGAAGAAGTTTGGAGTGGACCTGGGGGTCACTTCGGTCGGATCGCTGTTGGCGAAGCTGCAGTTGACTCCGCAGAAACCTCTGCAGCGCGCCTATCAACGAGATCCGGAAGCAATTGCCGCATGGCAGCAGCAGACGTATCCGGCGCTGGCCCGCCAGGCGAAGCGCGACAGCGCGGAGATTCTGTTTTGGGATGAATCGGGCTTTCGCGCCGATACCGTTCACGGAAAGACATGGGGATTGCGCGGCCAGACGCCGATCGTATATCGACCTGGGCAACGTCAGTCGATCTCTGCCGCCTCGGCGGTAGGTCCGCGCGGAGAATTTTGGTTCTGCACTTATGTGGGTGGTTTGAACGGCGAGCTGTTTGTCACGTTGCTGCGCCAATTGATGCATCGTCGACGAAAACCCGTGCGTCTGATTCTCGATAGCCTTCCCGCGCACAAGACTCGTGTCGTACGCGAATACGTCGAATCCACCGATGGTAAGCTCAGCCTGCATTTCTTACCGGGCTATGCCCCCGAATTGAATCCGGACGAATTGGTGTGGAGCCACGTCAAACGCACCGGCACGGCTCGACGACCGCTGCAACAGGGCGAGAAGCTCGCTGGTCGTATCGACCAACAGCTTGCCGACGTTCGGGACGATCCAAAGCTGGTTCGGTCATTCTTCGACGCCCCTTCTGTCGCCTATATTCGTGACTGCTGAGTAAGCGTGAGCCAGGACACAAAGACGAACTTGGTTCTGGAGACAATGGCGCATCAAGCGTCCCCGCTTAGATGAGTTTGCCAGCTCATTCACCGCTTTCGCGGCCGACCACACGTCTGTGATCTCGCCTACGCATTTCTCCAGCATATGTCGCGGTCGCTCGAGCAATTGAGGATTCATTTCAATCACGACCGGTAGCATGGGGTCCGAAAGCCGACGAAGACCGTTCTAATCGCGAGCCGGGGCGCCCTGAGGAAACAATTTTCGATACGGTCGGGCCTCCTCAACGGTGCGGGCAACGGAGGGCCTGGCAAGCAATCGTCTGCGGTAAGCGCCAACGCCTGGAAATCGGTCGCCGATCGGATGCACCCAATCCGCATAGAAAAGCGCTGGGGCGGCGGCGCAATCCGCCAGATTGAAACTGCTCCCGCACGCCCACACTTGACGCGCAACCTGTTTGTCGAGCCACCCGTAGGCTACATCCAGCAATTTTCTGGCATCCGACACTCCCTTGGCGTCGCGCTCGCCTTCAGCTCGCATCCGATCCGTAACCAGTGTTTGCATCGGAGTCATGACGTAGTTGTCGAAGAACCGATCCATGAAGCGCGCCTTTAGAGCTGCATCGTCATTCCCGGGCAGCAATGACGTTGTCCCTGGATAGTGACGCGTCAGATATTCCACGATGATGCTCGATTCGACAATTATCGCGTCGCCGTCGCGGAGAAGGGGGAACTTCTTGATCGGCCACAGCGACTCCAGTTCGGCCCATCCCCTCGCATCATCGACCACTTGATAGGCAAACGGTGTTTGATTCTCGTATAAGGCGATCAATACCTTCCAGCAGTAAGCCGCAAATGGGTGCGCATAGAGAACAATGGTCCGGGCTTGTTCTTGCTCCGACATAAGAATCCTCCACGGGAACCAAGCGATGCCGCGAAACAGCGGCACGAGACGCCGCCTCGACGAATTGTAGCCGCCAATCGCGAGAGCGGAAGGTCGGCCGGTCTGTTCAGCTTGGCGCGGCGTGCCGTGCGGCCGGCCCGAGCGCCGACCAGGCGGGAAACGCTGCCGCAGCCGCTACGATTGCGGCGGTTGCGTCCGCCGGCCCCGCTACGGCGCTGCGGCTCACCACGGCGCCTGAAGCCGGGTTGCAGCGCTCGAACACGGTGCCGGATCGCGCTGCCGATTCGACGCCGCCAATCGGCAGTTTGACTTCGTTCATGGGGGTGATTTCCTGCTACAGTCGCGGCTGAAATATTGCGACCATGCTAGCCGGTTGCGCCGCAACGGGACGTTCGCTCCGGATCGAATCGAAGCTCTTAATCGATCGAGCCTGCGCCGGGGGGAGTGGCGCTTCATTGGGTCCAAGCATCCGCCATCAAACCGTGGAGAAAATGCCGTGAACGCAAACATCAACGTCAAGTCCAACACCATTGCCGCTCAGCCCAGTCCATCCGCCGCGGTCAACAAGTTCCTGGCCTTGAAGCCGCGCCTGTTCATCAACAACGAATGGGTGGAAGCTCGGTCCGGCAAGACCCTCAAGGTATTCGACCCGGCCACCGGGCGCGAGATCGGCCAGGTCGCCGATGCAGGTCCCGAGGACGTCGATCGCGCCGTCGCCGCGGCGCGCGCCGCGCTCGAGACCGGGCCGTGGGCGAGCATGCTGCCGGCGCGGCCGCGAGGCGCTGCTGTGGAAGCTGGCGGACCTCATCGAACAGAACGCCGCCGAGTTGGCCGAGATCGAGAGCATCGACAACGGCAAGACGCGCTTCATGGCGAGCATCATCGATGTGCCCGGCTGCACGCGATTATTTCCGCTACATGGCGGGCTGGGCGACCAAGATCGAAGGCACCACCATGCAGACTTCGATCGGCATGCCGCCGGGAGCCAAATTCCATACCTATGTCGCGCGCGAGCCGGTCGGCGTCGTGGCGCAGATCGTGCCGTGGAACTTTCCGCTGGCCATGGCGGCCTGGAAGCTCGGCCCGGCGCTGGCCGCCGGCTGCACCTGCGTGCTGAAGCCCGCGGAGCAGACCCCGCTGTCGGCGCTGCGCCTCGGCGAGCTGATCCGCGAAGCCGGTTTCCCGCCGGGCGTCGTCAACATCCTGACCGGCGAGGGCGAGACCACCGGCGCCGCGCTGGTCGCGCATCCCGGCGTCGACAAGATCGCGTTCACCGGCTCGACCGAGGTCGGCAAGCTCATCAACAAGAGCGCGACCGACACGCCTGAAGCGCGTGTCGCTGGAGCTCGGCGGCAAGTCGCCGGTGATCGTGCTGCCGGATGCGGATCCGCAGGCCGTGGCCGGCGGCAGCGCCGGTGCGATCTTCTTCAATGCCGGCCAGGTGTGCACCGCGGGCTCGCGTCTGTACGTGCACAGCTCGATCTTCGACCAGGTGGTCGAGGGCGTGAGCGCAGCCGCCGCGCGGCATTCGCCTCGGGCCCGGGCTCGACCAGGCCACCGAAATGGGGCCGCTGGTCTCCAAGGAGCAGCAGGAGCGGGTGCTCGGCTACATCGAGTCCGGCCGCAAGCAGGGCGCGTCGGTGACGGTCGGCGGAGAGGCGCCCGTCGCACCCGGGCTACTTCGTCAAACCCACGGTGCATGGTCAATGTGCGCCCGGACATGCGAGTGGTGCGCGAGGAGATCTTCGGGCCGGTGCTGGTGGCGCAGCGCTTCGATGATCTCGATGAGGTGGTCAAGGCGGCCAACGACACTCCCTACGGTCTGGGCGCCAGCATCTGGACCAACAACCTGTCGGCGGCGCATCGGCTGGTCCCGCGCATCAAGGCCGGCACGGTCTGGGTCAACTGCCACAACATGGTCGACCCGAACATGCCGTTCGGCGGCTTCAAGCAGTCCGGCTTCGGACGCGAGCACGGCCGAGTGGCGATCGAGCATGTACACCGAGGTCAAATCGGTCTGCATGATGGTGTAAAGCGCTGTTCACGGCCGACGCCGCGGTCCTCGAGACCGCACGCAGCCGCCCATTTGAGGCAAGAAATATGTCAATTGCGCGGGCCGCGGCCCAAGGGGAGTAGTATTTTATAGCCCGCCGCGGCGGAGAAGCGGCCGCGCGAACACACGCAAACAACGAACCAGAATCGGCCCGGGAACTGCCGCCCGAAGCGGGCCGACACTAGGGAGGGGATTCCGTGCTCAAATCCTTCGGTGCACTGACGCTGTCACTGGCCCTGCTGCCCGCATTGTCCCCGGCACAATCGGCATCCGCCGCGACACCAACTTCGACCAGCGACACGCCGATCTCGGTCACGACGTATCACTACAACAATCTGCGCACGGGCTGGAACCGCAACGAAACGGTGCTCAACGCCTCGAGCTTCCCGTCCACGTTCGGCGTGCTGCAAACCGTGGCCCTCGATGATCAAGTCGATGCGCAACCGCTGCTCGTGCCCGCGCAGCAGATTGCCGGCGGCACACATGATGTGCTCTACGTCGTCACCGAAAACAATTCCATTTACGCGCTCGACGCCAACAGCGGCGCCATTCTGGTGCAACGCAATCTTGGCGCGCCCGTACCCACGCCGCTCGGCTGCGGAAACAACGGACCGAACGTGGGGATCACGAGTACGCCGGTCATCGATCTCGCGAGGGGCGAAATCTTTTTGATCGCCTACATCAATGGTGCGACCCCGAGCTACCAGCTGCACGCGCTCAATCTGACCACGCTTGCCGACGCCGTGGCGCCGGTGACCGTTGCCGCGACCCAGACCCTCACCGATGGCACGAAGTTCCCGTTCAATGCCACCTACCAGCGCCAGCGCCCGGGTCTGCTCGAGATGAACAATATCATCTACGCCGGCTTCGGCAGCTTCTGCGATTTCTCTGCGAGCCATTCACGAGGGTGGGTGCTGGGCTGGAAGGCGGCTACGCTTGCCCCACTCGTGCATGCCGAGCTGAACGATTCCCAGGCGACCTCACCGACCAGCTTCTTCCTGAGCTCCGTGTGGATGTCCGGCTTTGGTGTCGCCGGCGCCAACCGGCACGTCTTCTTCTCTACCGGCAATTCGGATTGCAACTTCTACCTCTCGCCGGAGGCCTGCCCGTCGGAATCGACGTACGACGGTGTGACCAACATCCAGGAGAGCGTCATAAGCATGCAGCCGACTCTCGCGCAGCGAGACGGTGTATTCACGCCGAGCAATGTCTTCCAGATGGACATTGACGATGCCGACCTCGGGGCCGCGGGCGTCATGCTGATTCCGGAGCAGTCCAGCACCTGGAATCTCGCGACGATCGTATCGAAAGACGGACGTCTGTTCCTGCTCAATCAGGACGATCTCTCGACGGCCCTCGACATGCAGCAGCTTGCCGACGGCTGCTGGTGCGGACCGTCCTATTTCCACGGCTCGGACGGCATCAGCCGCGTCATCAGCAGCGCCGGTGCCGCGCTGCAAACCTGGCAGATTCAGACCTCGCCCTCGCCGCAGCTCGTGGCGGAGGCCACAGCCTACGTGCAGCAGAGCGAGCAGGATCCTGGCTTCTTTACCGTGGTCTCATCGAACGGCGCGAACCTCAAGAGTGCAATCATCTGGGCGGTGGCCAGACCCACGTCGACTGCACCTCTGATGCTGTACGCATTCGCCGCGGCGCCGGCGAGCGGCACACTCAAGCAGCTCTATTCCGCACCGGCAGGCCAGTGGCCGAATCTTGGCGGGAACGCCAACATCGTGCCCGTCGTCGCGAATGGAAAGGTGTATGTAGCGGCCTATCAAAGTCTGATGATCTTTGGACCCAACGGTTCCGCTGCGGCCGGCGCCGCCAGCGTGGTCGGCTCGAGCGCAGCAGCAGTCATGCTGCCGCCCGGTGCCACGCAGCGGGTGAGCGGCAGGCTGCTCGCCATCGATGGCGCGACGCTGACCCTGTTGACGCGAACGAGCCAGATCGTCACGGTCGATGTCTCCCGCGCGGTCGCGACCGAGCGGGTCGCAAACCTCATCGTCGGACAGGCGTATACCGCGCTCGGCGCCGCGCCCGCGCCCACGGAAACCTTTCAGGCGACGTCCGTCATGCGTGCCAAGCGCAGTCCCGGCGCCTGGCCCACGGATCAATGGTGATTCGAACTGCGGGTGGGGCGATCAGGCAGATCGGATGCATGCCGGCTCCGAGGATCACCGGCTGACGCCGGGCAATCTGATTTTCGTGGCCGCCGAAGTGGAGCACCGCTTCTATGCATCGAAGAGGAATTGACGGTGCTGGCGTTCTTTGCGCCCGCGGAGACGCTGTGAAGCGGATTCGAGATGAATTTGCCGGAATAATCGATGCTGACGCATAGACACAGACCGGGCCGCTGAAGACCATGTTCCGGGACGCTGTGAATCCATTGCGCTGTGCGTGCTGCGCGCAAAGCCCATGGCGGCCGTCAACTAGTGGTAGTCTTCTTCGCGTTGGTGACGCACGGCGGTAACGGTAACCGTGTGATTGTCATCAATCTCGAAAAGCGCGATGTAACCTGAGTGTCCGAACGGGATCAGCAGCTCGCGCCAGCGGGGGTCTCTCTGTAGTAACGCTTTGCGACACGAGAAGGGCGAGAAGGCGAGCAGCGTAAAGGCATGTTCGATGGCTGCGAGCGCGCGCTCCGCCGCGTCCAGGTCGCGTTCGAGCAAGAAGTCGTAGAGCCGATCGAGGTCCTCGAGCGCTTCCGCTGTGAGGCGGACCTTATAAGTCACTTGCGAGCGCGTCGCGCCTGCGCCAGGCGCTTGCGTAGATTAGCGAGCGCCTTCGCGGCGGGTACGTAGCCGACGTCTTTTCGCGCTCGCTCCGCACTGGCCATGCCACGCGCGAGAAAATCCAGTTGGGATTTTCGAAAATCAATGGTGCGGGAGACCGCATCCATCACAAAGGCGGATAGCGTTTCACCCGGAGCGAGCACGCTCTCGGCGTCCGCGCGTAGTTGCTCCGAAACTCGCAGCGGAGGAATGGTTCGTGATTTCGCGCCGGACATCGGTTCCTCCACTTGCATCGCAATTGCAATACACGATAGCTTAGAGAGGGCTTACGCGCAACCGTCATCAACCGCTGGCTCAGGATCCCCTAGCCTTGCACATGGGTCTTGTAGCATCGGGCGCCGGGCCAGTTCGGCATCCCCGCGCGTTAAGCGTTACTTAACGGACGGTCAGGAATTCCATTTGTTGTGCGTTCGCGCGTCGCGCAGGCTGTCAGGGTGCTCAAACAGCTCGTGTGCGGAGGATGTCTATCATGAACACCGTTAATCTCGTTGTCAGGGTTGCCGAGTCGCTGCTTGCCGTGGGTGTGACGATCGCTGCAGTGGGTGTGTTCCAGTTTGCGCTGGTGGCGTAGGCAGCGGCGGGAGCGTACCGCTGCTGCTGACGCTGGCATACCGCTCGATGGAGTGTTTCGCGGGCGGGCCTGCCTGCAGTTCCCTGTGCGAGCGATTGCTGCATGCGGCTGAGTCGGGGCTGGCAGAGTCATCGCAGCCGCGGTAGGCTCTCACCTGTTGCATCAGCGGAGAGGCAGCCATGGTGATCAAACGCCCAACAAAAAGCCGGGGTACGCCATCACACAAGCCGGTCGCGTCAGCCCCGCTGCGCCACGTCGATGTCAGGCCGCAGCAGCAGATGGTGCCGGGCGAGCTCTACGCCGGTTGGCTGTGTAAGAACCGTTCGTGCGGGCGAGTCATCGCAATTGCGGCCACGGCAGCGGGCGGCAAAGCGTTGACGGATGTCGACGATCAATTGACGGCGATCAAATGCCCTCATTGTGGGGATGAAAACCTGTACCGCTGGAGCGCTCGGAGCGAACAGAAATACACGCCGACAGGTGCGGGAACCTGAGTGTAGGACGAGAAGCGGCGCGCGTCAGATGCAAATAACAGGCGAACATCGCATCAGCGCCTGCGCTCGGGAATCGCGACGAGTGCGGGGTCGAGCTTTTCCGGCATCGCGGCGAGCAGTGCGGCGTACGAGCGGCGGCCTGTGGCCGCCACTCGCCGTGAGTGATGATATAAAGGTCGTTGCTGCGCACGGCGGCAGGGGGAGTAATTTGAGCTCGTCACGAATGACCGCATTGAAGACGGTTGCCGCGAGTCTATGGCTGTCGCTGTGCGCGGCACAGGCGATCTGCGCGGACGCGCCGGCTGCGCGCCGAATGCTGACGGCGGATGATTTCTACCAAGTTCAAGACGTGAGCGATCCCCAGGTGTCGCCGGAGGGTCAATGGGTTGCCTATGTGGTGACTTCGAACGACCGCGCCGCCGACGAGGCGCGCAGCGCGATCTGGATGGTGAGTTGGGACGGCAGTCAGCGTCTCGCGCTGACGCATGCGGCGAGCGGGACGAGCAAACCGCGGTGGAGCCCGGACGGGCGCTATCTCGCCTTCCTTGCCACGCCCTCGGGCTCGGAGAAGGCACAGGTGATGCTGTTGGATCGTCGCGGCGGCGATGCTCGTCAGTTGACGAGCGTCAGCGGTGAGATTGGCGAGTATGCGTGGTCGCCGGACGGCAAGCGGCTGGTGTTTGCGATGGTCCAAGGCGAAGCCGGCGGCACCGAGCAAGCGCCCAAGCCGATCGCGATCGACGCGCTGCACTTCAAGCAGGATGAAGACGGCTATCTGAGCCAAGATCGGCGGCGGCACCTGTACTTGTTCGACGTGGACAGCAAGCACCTCGAGTCATTGAGCAGCGACCCGGCATTCAATGAAGACCTTCCCACCTGGTCTCCCGACGGTCGGCGGATCGCGTTCATTCGGACGCACGAACTAGGGCCGGATTCCGATGGGCGGACGGACATCGACGTCATCGATGCACAAACCGACGCGGCGCCGCGCACCCTTGTTCGTCCCTACGCGCCGAACACACAGCAGCTCGCCTGGAGTCCGGACGGAACGCAGATCGCGTATCTGCAGGGGCTGGAGCCGCAATTCAACGCATATATCCAAGATCGTCTGCTCGTCGTACCGGCGGCTGGCGGCGCCCCGCGCGCGCTGACCGGCGCTCTGGATCGTGCGGTGATGTCGTACGCGTTCACGGCCGACTCGACGGCCATCATGATCGCCGTGGAGGATGACGGCGCGGTCTACCCGGCGCGGGTCATTCTGGCGAACGGCGCGATCAGCCGCGAAGTCGCTGCAGGACGATTTGTCGTCGCTGGGCTGAATTCGAAAGCCAACCATACGGTGCTTATCGAGTCGAACGACCACGCATTCGCTGAAGTGTATGCGCTCGAGGGCGGGCAGCTGCGCCAGCTCAGCGCGCACAATGATGCGTTGCTGGCGGAGCTCAATCTTGGCGCGGTCGAGGACATTCGATTCAAAAGCAAGGACGGCACCGAGATTCACGGCATGGCCATCAAGCCGCCGTCGTACGTTACCGGGCGCAAGTACCCGACGATTCTTTGGATCCACGGCGGGCCGAACGGCCAGGATGAGCACTCGCTGGTGCTCGACGGATATCAATTCGAGCCGCAGATGTTCGCGGCCAAGGGTTTCGTCGTGTTACGCGTCAATTATCGCGGCGGCAGCGGCCGCGGGCTCGCTTTCGCGAAAACGATATTCGCCGATTGGGGCCACAAAGAGGTCGAGGATCTGCGCGCCGGTGTCGATTACCTGATCGCGAGCGGCATCGCGGACGCCGATCGGCTGGGGGTCGGCGGTTGGAGCTATGGCGGCATCCTGACCGATTACACGATCGCGAGCGATGGGCGCTTCAAGGCCGCGATCAGCGGCGCGGGCAGCGCCAATCAGATCTCCATGTACGGCAGCGACGAATACATCCTGCAATACAACAATGAACTGGGCCCGCCGTGGCGTAATGCCCCGCTGTGGCTCAAGGTCTCGTATCCGTTTTTCCATGCGGACCGGATCCACACCCCCACGCTATTCTTGGGCGGAGCAAAGGATTTCAACGTCCCGATCGCCGGCGGGGAGCAGATGTACGAGTCGCTCAAGACCCTGGGCGTACCGGCGCAGCTCGTGGTCTATCCGGGCCAGCATCACGTGTTCACTCGACCGAGCTTCATCAAGGATCTGGCGGACCGCATGTCGGCCTGGCTCGACCGCTACCTGCCGCATTGAGCGTGTCGCACGGGGCCGTCAGCGGGTCAAGGCGCTCATGATCGCTATTAGGGGCATGGCCGTCGGAAAACCGCATGGGTCTCCTGCCTGACGGGTGTTTCAGGGTGTTGTTCTGCCGGTTGCTCATACTGTCGGGTGGCGATGCCCGGAAGGAACGTCGCCGATTGGGAGGCCGGTGGAGCTCCCTCACATCAATTACCGCTCGCTCCGCCGCCGCCGAATGTGCCGCCGCCACCTGGTGATGCGTTTGTATCGGCGCAAGGAGACGCCGCCGTCCATCCTGCCGCCGGGCGAGGGGACGTGGAATCCCCCGGCTATCGTGGTGTCGAAATAACCGACGGCGGCTAGTGCAATCCGAAGAGGATTCCGCCGGTCAAGCCAATCGTTTGCTCGCCACTGTGGGCAGTTCGGCTCCAGCTTGGTTCGAGGTACCAGCCGGTGTTTTTGTGCGGCCAAAACATGAAATCGAAGACGACCTCAATGCCGTGGGACGAGCCTTCGTCTGGGCCGCTCGATATACGGGACACCGAGGGGCCTAGACCAATCATTAACTCAACAGTCGAGGACAATCGGAAAGGCTTCTTGAAGACCAGATCACTCGAGAGTTCCGTGTGACCGTTCGTGCCGAGAGCTGAAACACCGAACTCGATTTCAAGCCAGTCCTCGATGGGCGTGAATTCGACGGCCAGGTTGGGCCCGAAATTCGATCCACCCCCGTGGATGCCGTGCTCGCCGGCCGCCCCGGCTTCGAAAACGATTCCGTGATCGTCCTCGGCGCTCTCTTGCGCTGCCCCGACCCGCGACATCACCGCGCTTGCAAAAATAGCGATAAAGAAAAGACGAGGCATTTTCGAAGCGGCCAGTGACGGCATGCCTGACTCTGTCACCGAAGTCCCTGCTCGGGACGCGCCGGTCACAAGCGCAGCGAGTGAATGGCGCTCTTGCGGCATCAGGGGATTTTCATTGCCTCTTCGCGCGCGTCTTTCCCATGAAATCGCGCTTTCCGATCGGGATCCCCTTCCAGCGGAGGATGTCGTAAGCCGTGGTCGCATGGAAGTAGAAGTTGGGCTGCGAGAAGGAGAGCAAGAAATCTTCGGCGGCGTAATCGATCCGACGGTCTCGGAACGCAAAGCGCATGTCGCGGCCGACAAACGCGTCGACCTCCGCCGCCTCGATCGTCTCGAGCGCAGCGAGCGTTTCAGCGATTCGCGCCTTGAGCGCCGCGAAACTCTCGGGGGGCGGCGTCATATCCGGAGAGAAGACGCCCTGGCGGACGCCCTCGATCGCCCCGAGCGAGTGCACTGCGGTCGACTTCACTTGATAAGCAAACGGCAGCATGTCCGCAGCAAGCCGGGCCTGAATGATGTCGTGAGGTGCGAGCCCTTTTTCCGTGCAGAAGGCCTCCGCCCTGCCGAGCAACCCGGAGACGGCCCCCAGGATCTGTCGATAGGACGGAACGGTGGCGGCGTAGAGCGAAAAAGCCATGGTAATTCCCCCAATTGCCGATCGCAGAGTCTAATCGCACCAGCTTGAAAGAAGAAGTCAGGATCGCCGGGCGAGGCTTTTGCACGCGCCAGCCGAAGCGCAATTCGACTGCGTCATAGACGCGTAGAATTTTCGAGGCGCAGGCGCACCGGCGTTCGGGAGGGCGCATGCTGCAGTGGCTCAAGCTGCCGTGACGCGCGCTTGTGAAAAAGCGGCTGCGATGCTCTAAACTGTCACACAAATGTCATCAAGCACACCTACGGCAAAAAAGGCACAGCGCGATCACAAGGATGGACGCGAAGTGGAATGGCAGCTCGCGTCCACCGATCTCGACTCTGTTCGCCGCTGGTTGGCCGACCACGGCACCATCGACGGGCTCGTCCTGGAACCGCGCTCCACCCTGCAAATCTTCGATACCTACTTGGACACGGATGACTGGCGAATCCATCGCGCGGGCTTCGCGCTGCGCATCCGCTCGGAGTCCGGGAAATCGGAAGCGACGCTCAAGTCGCTGCATTCCGCCAGCGCGGAGGTCGCGGACCGCCGGGAGTTGAGCGAAGCGCTGGACAGCTCCGAGAGCGAGTCGATTCGACAATCGATAGGGCCGGTCGGAACGCGAGTGCACGCCGTGAGCGGCGCGCGCGCTTTGCTGCCATTGTTCGAAGTGCGCACCTCGAGGCAGAGATTCGCGATCCGCAGAGAAGACGAGGCGAAGCAACTGGGCGAGATTGCCCTCGATGAAACCGTCATCTCGCGCCCGCACGGCGAGCCCCAGACGAGCATGAAGCGGGTCGAGGTGGAAGCCCTCACGGAGGCCCACGAGCCGCTTCAATCGCTGGTGAAGACTCTCCGAAGCGACTGTGCGCTCGAGGCGGCGTCCGACACGAAGTACTCGCAGGGGCTCAAGTCGGTCGGTCTGGCACCGGGACCCGCGCCGGAATTCGCGCCGACGGCGGTAGATGCTTCCATGCCTATTGTCGAGGTCGCATCTGGCGAACCTTCGCCGCTACTTGTCCGCCTGGCATCTGCCACGAGCCCGGTGCCCGCCTGGGTGACAATCCGGAAGAACTGCACGATTTGCGCGTCGCCGGCCGCCGATTGGATGCCATCCTGCGCCAGTTCCGCTCGTACTTGCCGGCACCGTTTCTGCGGATGCGGCCGACGCTCAAAGAAGCGTACTGCGTGCTCTCGGCGAGGCGCGCGACCTGGACGTCGCCCTGAGTGAGCTGGAGACGTTCAGCCGCGAGTTGACGGAATCGGATCAGGGAAAGCGTGGAGCCCTTGAAGCAGCACCTGGTGTCGGAGCGCCGCCGGGCGCGCGCGCGGATGTTGAGCGTTCTCGATTCGGTCCCGGTGCAGGACAGATCTCCAGAATTTGACGTCACTGCTGGCCGCGCCCTCTGCAGCATCGCAGCAGTCATCAGCGGAGTCGGCGCTGAGCGTGGCGCCGGAATTGATCCGGCTGCGATACCGGAAGCTGCGCAAGAGCGCGGAGCTCTTGAATCCGGATTCCTCGATGGAGGCGTATCACGAGGTCCGCGGCCAAGTGAAGAAGTTGCGTTACGCATTGGAGGCGGTGGCGGCCATCTACGGGAAACCTGCCGATCAGATGCTTCGTACGTTGCGCCGCTGGCAGGACAAGCTGGGAGTGCAGCAGGATGCCGCCGTGGCGAGCCGCCGCCTGAAGGCTCTCGCCAGCGCACCACCCGCGGGTATTCCGCCCGAGACGCTGTTCTTGATGGGGAGGCTCGCGGAACATTATGCAAGCACTGCTGTGCGGGCGCGCAAGCTGTATGCAAAGCACTATCGAAAGGTTCGGGGAAGGTGGAAAAGGCTGCGGATCATGTTCGAGGATTCGGCCGTAAGCGACGCGCCCGAGCTTTCCGGCTCCAGGCCCTGAAATGGCGCCGCTGATCGTCCGACATGCGGTTGCATATGAGCGCGACCGCCGTCGGTGGCGCGACGATGCTGCGAGGCCGCTGCCGCCCGCGGGGATGAGGCGGTCGCGGATGCCCAATGGCTGAAATGCCTGACGACTCGGCGAGTCCAAATCCCGCGGTTTCTTCCGGCCGCATCGAGGCCGCGGGCGCGGGCCCCAAGCAGGACGATGCGATGAAGATCATCGCCGTCACGAACATCAAGGGCGGAGTCGGCAAGACGACCACGGCGGTCAATCTCGCTTATCTCTGCGCGGCGAGCGGCCGGCCCACGCTGCTGTGGGACCTGGATCCGCAGGGTGCGGCGACCTACACGCTGAGGGGAGAGCCGCACGAACACGCTTCGCCGAAGAAACTGCTGAATGGCAAACGCCTGCTGCCCGAATTGATCCTGCCGACCGACTACCCGGGATTGGATCTCCTGCCGGCGGATTTCTCATACCGCAATTTTGACGTTCACCTGAGCGAGCGAAAGCGCCCCACGGAGCGGCTTCTGAAAATGAGCCGCTCGTTGCGGGAGATGTACTCGGCGCTATTCCTCGACTGCGCGCCCGGCATCTCACTGCTGTCGGAAAACGTGCTGCGCGCCGCGGATGCGATCATCGTGCCGCTGCTGCCCACGCCCTTGTCGGTGCGCATGCTGACTCAATTGCGCGACTTCATCGTCGGCGAGGGCTGGGAGGATTTGATGCTGCTGCCGTTCTTCTCGATGGTCGATCGCCGCAGGTCGCTGCATCAGGACGTCATGGCGAGTACTCGCGAGCGGTTTCCAGCGATGCTTGCAACCGAGGTGCCGTACTGGAGCGAGATCGAGCGCATGAGCCTGCGCCGGGCGCCGATACCCGCATTCGCGCCCAACAGTGGAGCGGCGCAGATTTATGCAGCCCTGTGGGCGGAGGTCGCGGCGCGAATGGGCGAGGCCCCGCGAGCGCAGGCCCGCCACTGATCACGCAGTCCCGGGCCGGTCTCTCAGGGGCGCCGGTAAATCACGCGGCCGCCGCGAATCGTGCATTGAACGTTCGCAAACGCCGATACGCCGTTGCTTGGATCCTGGCCCAGTACCACGAGGTCGGCGATCTGACCGGCGGCGACGCGCCCGGTGCTGGCCTGGACGCCAAATCGCTGCGCGGGCGCCGTGGTGAGAATGCGTAGAATGTCCATGACGGGCGGTGAGTTCAGGCTGGTCCATATCAGGGCCTTTGCCGCCTTCGGACGGCTTCGCCGTCTATGGCAGCATCGAGCGGGCACGCATGGCAAGCGATTCGACATTCCTGCTGACGGAGGCGAGGGGAGCGCGGGACTTCGATCTCGCCGGTGTGCTATTCAGCGAATATGCGGCGCAGCTCAAGATCGATCTTTGCTTTCAAGGCTTTACCGCGGAGCTGGAGCAGCTTGCGCAGATCTACGGTCCGCCATCCGGCTGCCTGCTGCTCGCAAGACGGGGCGAGCGAGCCGTGGGTTGCGGCGCAGTCCGCCGGCTGTCCGAAGACGCCTGCGAAATGAAGCGGCTGTACGTGCGGCTGGATGCGCGCGGCATGCAACTCGGCCGCCTCATCGCACAGCACCTGATCGCACGTGCTCGCGCGCTCGGCTACCGCCGCATGCTGCTCGACACCCTGCTCGAGATGGTTCCCGCACGAACGCTGTATGGTTCGCTGGGATTTTGCGAGACCGGTCCTTATTACGACAATCCGCTGCCCGGTGTGGTCTACATGGAACTCGATTTGCGGGCGGACGGCTAGCCGCGCGGCTGCGCGCCGAGAATGTCGGCCGCGGCCCGCTCCAGAATCTCGGCGATGCGCCGCTGCTCTTCGGGCGAGCTGCTCGCATTTGTCGGCGAGCGCCGTTGTGAGAGCGCGCCGCGCACGCATCAATTCCTTGCCCCCGCGCGGCTCCTGGTCGCCCGCAGCCTGCTCCTCGGCGTTCAGGACGCGGCGCACGTGTTCCATGCGCCGCGCCACCCGACCGAATTGCGCGAACAGCGCGTCGGCGACGGTGCGGTTCTCCTCCAGATACTGCCGGCCAAGCTCGGTGATGTGGTAGAGCTTGCGCGTGCCCTCGACTTCAACCGTCGCATGCCCGAGTTCCTCGAGGTACGTCAGGGAGGGGTAGACCATGCCGGGACTCGGGACGTAAAAGCCTTTGGAGCGCTCATCCAGCGCCCGGATGATTTCGTAGCCATGCCGCGGCTTGTCCGCGAGCAGCCCCAGGATCATCAGCTGCAAATCGACGGCCGCGAGCTTGCGGCCCATGCCGAAGGCCTGGCCGCCCATCCCGCTCCCATCCATGAATCCCCTGCCGAACCGCCCCAGTCCGCCATGCCGGCTGCCAAAAAAATGATGCAGATGACGATGCATTCCTGTCTCTCGATATGTTGTAAAATCTATCTTATGATATAGCTATCGTAATATAGCGTCAAGTGATGTGACTTGGATAAGCGGGTGGAGGACTTGTCGGTCTGCAACGATCGCGACCCCACCGCGCGGCGCAACCGCCGATCGGCGACGCCCATCGTGCTCCTCTAATAAGACTCGCGTTGACGTTGACACTGGAGCACTCGCGCCGCAAAATACGCGGCTCATTTTAGGGAGGGGTACCCAAGCGGCCAACGGGGGCAGACTGTAAATCTGCTGGCTCATGCCTTCGTAGGTTCGAATCCTACCCCCTCCACCAGCTGGGTGAGGGTACGGTGCCATTGGCTTGCGGCGTGTGTGAATGCGGGTGTAGTTCAATGGTAGAACGTCAGCCTTCCAAGCTGATCACGTGGGTTCGATTCCCATCACCCGCTCCATGTGGACGCGGCCCACGTAGCTCAGTTGGTAGAGCACGTCCTTGGTAAGGACGAGGTCAGCGGTTCGATCCCGCTCGTGGGCTCCAGTTTTTTCTTAATTCAAGAGGTACTTGCCGTGTCGAAGGGGAAGTTTGAGCGAACGAAGCCGCACGTGAACGTGGGGACGATTGGGCATGTGGACCATGGCAAGACGACCTTGACGGCGGCGCTGACGAAGGTGATGGCGGAGAAGTTTGGCGGGGAGTTCAAGGCCTACGACCAGATTGACAAGGCCCCGGAGGAGCGTGCGCGCGGGATCACGATCGCCACGGCGCACGTGGAGTACCAGAGTGCGGCGCGCCACTACGCGCACGTGGACTGTCCGGGGCATGCGGACTACGTGAAGAACATGATCACCGGAGCGGCGCAGATGGACGGGGCGATTTTGGTGGTCTCTGCGGCGGATGGGCCGATGCCGCAGACGCGCGAGCACATCTTGCTGGCGCGGCAGGTCGGGGTTCCGTACATCGTGGTGTATTTGAACAAGGCGGACATGGTGGACGATGCGGAGCTTTTAGAGCTGGTGGAGCTGGAGGTGCGGGATCTGTTGACGTTGTACAAGTTTCCCGGGGACAAGACCCCGATCATCACCGGCTCTGCCTTGAAGGCGCTGGAGGGGGATGGGAGCGAGATTGGGGTGCCCTCGGTGTTGAAGCTGGTGCAGGCGCTCGATGACTACATCCCGGTGCCGAAGCGAGCGATTGATGGGGCGTTTTTGATGCCGGTGGAGGATGTGTTCTCGATTGCGGGGCGCGGCACGGTGGTGACGGGACGGATTGAGCGCGGGGTGGTCAAGGTGAACGATGAGGTGGAGATTGTGGGGATTCGCCCGACGCAGAAGACCACCTGCACGGGGGTGGAGATGTTTCGCAAGCTCTTGGATGAGGGGCAGGCGGGGGACAACGTGGGGGTGCTGCTGCGCGGCACGAAGCGAGAGGAAGTGGAGCGCGGGCAGGTGCTGTGCAAGCCGGGGAGCATCAATCCGCACACGAAGTTTGAGGCCGAGGTGTACGTGCTGACGAAGGAAGAGGGCGGGCGGCACACGCCGTTTTTCAAGGGCTACCGGCCGCAGTTTTACTTTCGCACCACGGATGTGACCGGGGCGGTGGAGCTGCCGGAGGGGACCGAGATGGTGATGCCCGGGGACAACATCAAGATTGTGGTGGAGCTGATCGCGCCGATAGCGATGGAGCAGGGGCTGCGCTTTGCGATCCGCGAGGGCGGCAAAACCGTGGGTGCAGGGGTCGTGGCCAAGGTGATCGCATGATCTGTGCGACCAAAACCGTGGGTGCAGGGGTCGTGGCCAAGGTCATCGCGTGATTTCCCTTTATCGGACGGGGTCGCTCGCGGCCCCGTTAATTTCGGCGCAGCGCCCGGGAATGGCGTGAGCGCCTGACAACACTAGGGCAGTAGCTCAATTGGCAGAGCGGCGGTCTCCAAAACCGCAGGTTGGGGGTTCGATTCCCTCCTGCCCTGCCACTTGAGCAGGCCTGTAGGTCAATAGCGGTAAACATGACAGAAGTGCAAGCACCCACGGGCGCGTCGGCGAAGGATACCGCGCTCATGACGCTGTCGGTCACCGCGCTGGTGGCCGGGATCGTCGCGTTCTATTGGTACGAGGACCAGTCGCTGACGATCCGCCTCGCGATGGTCATTGCCGGCCTGGCTGCGGCCGCGGGGCTCATTTGGTTCAGCTGGTACGGGCGCGAGTTTCGGCAGTTCGCGGTGGCCGCGCGCGTCGAGCTGCGCAAGGTGGTGTGGCCGGAGCGCGAAGAGACGATCAAGACGACCTACGTGGTGTTCATCTTTGCCATTGTGATGGGCTTATTTTTTTGGGGACTCGACTGGGTTCTCACCTGGCTGATCCGGCTGTTGACCGGCCAGCCGCCCGCCTGACGAATTCGGAGTGCTTATGTCCTTGCGATGGTATGTCGTTCACGCGTACTCGAACTTCGAGCACAAGGTCTCCGAGTCGCTCAAAGAGCGCGTGAAGCGTGCGGGTTTGGAAGGCAAGTTCGGCGAAATTCTGGTGCCGACCGAAGAAGTGGTTGAAATGCGCGACGGCCAGAAGCGCAAGTCCGATCGAAAGTTCTTTCCGGGCTACGTGCTCGTGCAGATGGAGATGGACGAAGACACTTGGCACCTGGTGAAAGAGGTGCCCAAGGTATTGGGATTCATCGGGGGCACGAGCGACAAGCCGGCGGCGATCACCGACAAAGAGGCGATGTCGATTCTGCGCCGCGTGGAAGAAGGGGTCGACAAGCCGAAGCCGAAAGTGCTGTTCGAGCCCGGCGAGGTGGTGCGCGTGACCGACGGCCCGTTCAACGATTTCAACGGTGTCGTGGAGTCGGTGAATTACGAGAAAAACCGGCTGCAGGTGGCGGTGCAGATCCTCGGACGCTCGACGCCCGTGGAGCTGGATTTCTCGCAGGTCGAGAAGGGTTGAATTTTCAAGGACGGGGCGGCTTCGCCCCGTAGATTCTGGCGCGCAAGCGCCTAGACAAGACACCGGGGAGCTGTTCGTAAGAGCAGCGCTTGCACCCACAGGAGTTTAGACAATGGCAAAGAAAGTTACTGGATACATCAAGCTGCAGATCCCCGCGGGCCAGGCGAATCCCAGTCCGCCGGTGGGCCCTGCTCTGGGCCAGCAGGGCGTGAACATCATGGAGTTCTGCAAGGCCTTCAATGCGCAGACCCAGGCCTTGGAAAAGGGCCTGCCGACCCCAGTAGTGATTACGGTGTACAGCGACCGCAGCTTCACCTTCATCATGAAGACGCCGCCCGCCTCGGTGCTCATCGCCAAGGCGCTCGGCATTCCGAAGGGCAGCGCCACGCCGAACACCTCCAAGGTGGGCAAGGTGTCGCGCAAGCAGCTCGAGGACATCGCCAAGCTGAAAATGCCGGACTTGACGGCGAGCAATCTCGAGGCCGCGGTGCGCACCATTGCCGGCAGCGCGCGCAGCATGGGCGTCGACGTGGAGGGACTCTAAAATGGCCGCGACCGTCAAACGCACCAAGACCTGGAAAGAGAAGCTGCCGCCGGGCAAGTCCTACGCGATCGACGACGCGCTCAAGCTCGTCAAGGAGTTTTCGACGGCGAAGTTCAACGAATCTGTGGATGTGTCGGTGAATCTGGGCGTGGATGCCACCAAGTCGGACCAGCAGGTCCGCGGCTCCACCGTCATGCCGCACGGCACGGGCAAGACCGTGCGCGTAGCCGTGTTCACCCAGGGCAAGAACGCCGACGCTGCCAAGGCGGCCGGCGCGGACATCGTCGGCTTCGAGGATCTGGCCGAAAAGGTCAAGGCCGGCCAGATCGATTTCGACGTGGTGATCGCGAGTCCCGACGCCATGCGCATCGTCGGTCAGCTGGGCCAGATCCTGGGTCCACGCGGCCTGATGCCGAATCCGAAGGTCGGTACGGTGACGCCGAACGTGGCGGAAGCCGTGAAAAACGCCAAGTCCGGCCAGGTTCGCTACCGCACCGACAAGGCGGGAATCGTGCACGCGCAAATCGGGCGCGCGAACTTTGAACCGGCGGCGCTCAAGGAGAACCTGTTGGCGCTGGTGGCGGATCTTCAGAAGATCAAACCGGCGACATCCAAGGGCGTTTATCTGAAGAAGCTGACCTTGTCCTCGACCATGGGGCCGGGCGTCACGGTCGACCAGTCGAGCTTGGGACTGGTCAAGTAGGTTTGACGAGTTTCAATTGATGGAGGGCTGCGTTTTTCGGGCCGTAAGGGCCGGACGCACTCACCGTCGAAGACCGCAGGCGGGCCTCGGGCTCTTAAAGATTGGCCTGCGCAGATGGTGGGACCGAATCAGGAATTTCCTGGTGAAGGTCGCACCGCATGAGTACGAGAGTACTCGAGGGTGGGTACGGGCGACGGCGTTCGTACCTGGTGTGTGACGCTTCTGACCGGGAGGACCGGATGGCACTCAAGTTGGAAGAGAAGAAAGTCGTGGTGGCAGAAGTCAACGCGGTCGCGGCGAAAGCCCTGTCCGTGGTGGGCGCGGAGAACCGTGGCTTGACCGTGACGCAGATGACCGACTTGCGCGCCAAGGCGCGCAAGGAAGGGGTTTATCTGCGAATCGTCAAGAATACGCTCGCGCGCAAGGCCGTTGCCGGCACTGCTTTCGAGTGCATTTCTCCGGCGCTGAAAGGCCCCATTGTCCTCGCATTCTCCAACGACGATCCGGGCGCGGCTGCGCGCATCGTCAAGGCGTTTGCGAAGGACAACGACAAGTTGGTGACGACGCTCGTGTCTTTGGGTGGGCAACTGCTCAAACCCGATTCACTCGAACGCGTGGCTTCATTGCCCACGCGCGCGCAGGCGGTGTCGCAGCTGTTGGGTGTGCTCAAGGCGCCGATTTCGAAGTTAGTTGGTACGTTGGCTGCCCCCAATTCCAAGTTGGTGAGGACGCTGGCTGCCGTTCTTGAGGCTAAGAAGAGCGGTGCGGCGCAGGCGGCGACGAATTAATCCTGATTCGGGTCGTGGGACCCTTTTTTGATTTGGAGAAGATCATGGCTGTTACTAAAGACGAGATCCTCGATGCGATTTCCAAGATGTCCGTCATGGAAGTGGTCGAGCTGATTTCAGACATGGAGAAGAAGTTCAACGTCACGGCGGCTGCTCCGGTGGCGGCGGCGGCGGGCGGTGCGGCGGCTGCTGCGGCGCCGGCGGCGGAAGCGCAGACGGAGTTCACCGTGACGATGACCGAGTTCGGCGCCAACAAGGTGGGCGTGATCAAGGTCATTCGCGAAATCACCGGTTTGGGCTTGAAGGAAGCAAAGGATCTGGTGGAAGGGGCTCCTTCGACGGTCAAGGAAGGCATCCCGAAGGCGGATGCCGAAACGATCAAGAAGAAGCTCGAGGACGCCGGCGCCAAGGCTGCCATCAAGTAGTGACGACGGCTGATATGCGCGGTCCGGCGGCTGTCGTCGATGGGGCGACGGCCGCCGGCTGCGCCTTTGATTTTGAGTTCGATGTCGATTTTTCTGCCCACGCAGCGGGCATTCTCGGTCGGGGTCGCCTCGACCCCGTTGATTTCGGCGCACTAGCGCCCGGAGAGTACCTCAATGGCTTATTCGTTCACCGAAAAGAAGCGCATTCGCAAGAACTTTGGCAAGCGTCCGAGCATCCTCGGAACGCCGTATCTGCTGGCGATCCAATTGGATTCGTACCGGCGGTTTCTGCAGGCGGAGGTGGCGGAATCCAAACGCGACGAAATCGGCCTGCACGCCGCCTTCGACAGCGTGTTCCCCATTTCCAGCTATTCCGGCAACGCGACGCTGGAGTACGTGAGCTATCGTCTGGGCGAGCCGGTGTTCGACGTCAAGGAATGCCAGCTGCGCGGCCTGACCTACGCCGCGCCGCTGCGCGTCAAAGTGCGCCTGGTGGTGCTCGACAAGGAGGCCAGCGGCGCCAAGAAGCCCGTCAAGGACGTGCGCGAGCAGGAAGTGTACCTGGGCGAGCTTCCGCTCATGACCGAGAACGGCACCTTCATCATCAACGGCACCGAACGGGTGATCGTCTCGCAGCTGCATCGCAGCCCGGGCGTGTTCTTCGACCACGACCGCGGCAAGACGCACTCCTCGGGCAAGCTGCTGTTCTCCGCGCGCATCATTCCCTATCGCGGCTCGTGGCTGGATTTTGAATTCGATCCGAAAGACTGCGTCTTCGCGCGCATCGACCGCAGGCGCAAGCTGCCGGTGACCATCATCCTGCGGGCGCTCGGGTACACCGAGGAGCAGGTATTGGACATGTTCTTCGAGAAGAACGTGTTTCACCTGTCGAAGAAGGACATTGAATTCGAGATCATTCCGCAGCGCCTGCGCGGCGAGACGGCGTCCTTTGAGATCCGGGTCGGCAAGAAGGTCATCGTCGAGGAGGGCCGGCGCATCACCGCCCGCCACGTGCGCGACCTCGAGGAGGCCGGAGTCAAGCGTCTGCCCGTGCCGACGGAGTATCTGCAAGGCAAGGTATTGGCGCACGACATCGTCAACACCGAAACCGGCGAGATCCTCGCCAAAGCCAACGAGATCCTCACCGTCCCGACGGTCGGCAAGCTCATCGAAAGCGGCATCACGGAAATCCGCACGCTGTTCGTCAACGATCTGGACCGCGGTCCGTACATCTCTGACACGCTGCGCATCGATCCGACCAAGACGCGCCTGGAGGCGCTGGTCGAAATCTACCGCATGATGCGCCCGGGCGAGCCGCCGACCAAGGACGCCGCCGAAAACCTGTTCCAGAACCTGTTCTTCAACGGCGAGCGCTACGACCTGTCGCCGGTGGGGCGCATGAAGTTCAACCGCAGGGTGGGCCGGGACGAGATCACCGGCTCCGGCGTGCTGAGCAAGGAGGACGTGATCGAGGTCATGAAGACCCTGATCGACATCCGCAACGGCAACGGCCACGTGGACGACATCGATCACCTGGGCAACCGGCGGGTGCGCAGCGTCGGCGAGATGGCGGAGAACGCGTTCCGCATCGGCCTGGTGCGCGTCGAGCGCGCCGTGAAGGAGCGCCTGACGATCGCCGAGAGCGAGCCGATCATGCCGCAGGAAATGATCAACGCGAAGCCGGTGGCGGCCGCGGTGAAGGAATTCTTCGGTTCCTCGCAGCTCTCGCAGTTCATGGACCAGAACAATCCGCTGTCGGAAGTCACGCACAAGCGGCGCGTTTCCGCGCTGGGCCCTGGCGGCCTGACGCGCGAGCGGGCGGGATTCGAAGTTCGGGACGTGCATCCGACACATTACGGGCGCGTCTGCCCGATCGAAACGCCGGAAGGTCCGAACATCGGCCTGATCAACTCGCTGGCGGTCTACGCGCGCACCAACGATTACGGATTCCTGGAAACGCCGTATCGGCGCGTATCGAACGGCAAGGTGACCGACCAGATCGATTACCTTTCGGCCATCGAGGAAGGCCAATACGTGATTGCACAGGCGAACGCCACCCTGAACGAGAAGGGCGAGTTCGTCGATGACTTGATCTCGTGCCGCACGCAGAACGAGTTCACCCTGTCGGCTCCGGACAAGATCGATTTCATGGACGTGTCGCCCAAGCAGATCGTCTCGGTGGCGGCGTCTCTGATTCCGTTCCTGGAGCACGACGATGCGAACCGCGCTCTCATGGGTTCGAACATGCAGCGCCAGGCGGTGCCGACTCTGCGGTCGGAAACTCCGCTGGTGGGCACGGGCATGGAGCGGGCGGTCGCCATCGACTCGGGCGTCACCGTGGTGGCGCGGCGCGGCGGCAGCGTGGACTCGGTCGACGCCTCGCGCATCGTGGTGCGGGTGAACGACGACGAAACCACCGCGGGCGAGCCCGGCGTCGACATCTATTCGCTGACCAAGTACACGCGCTCCAACCAGAACACCTGCATCAACCAGCGACCGCTGGTGAAGGCGGGCGACGCGATCAAGCGCGGCGACGTCCTGGCCGACGGCCCGTCGACCCATCTGGGCGAGCTCGCGCTCGGCCAGAATCTGCTGGTGGCGTTCATGCCCTGGAACGGCTACAACTTCGAGGATTCGATCCTCATCTCCGAGCGCGTGGTCGAGGAAGACCGCTTCACGACCATTCACATCGAGGAGCTCACTTGCGTTGCGCGCGACACCAAGCTCGGCCCGGAGGAAATCACCGCCGATATCCCCAATGTGGGCGATTCTGCGCTGGCGAAGCTCGATGAAGCGGGCATCGCCTTCATCGGCGCCGAGGTGCGCGCGGGAGACATTCTGGTGGGCAAAGTCACGCCGAAGGGCGAGACGCAATTGACGCCGGAGGAGAAGCTGCTGCGGGCGATCTTCGGCGAGAAGGCGTCCGACGTGAAGGACACCTCGCTGCGCGTGCCGCCCGGCATGGACGGCACGGTGATCGATGTGCGCGTATTCACCCGCGACGGGGTGGAAAAGGACTCGCGGGCTCTGGCGATCGAAAAGGCCGAGCTCGAGCGGGTCCGCAAGGACCTGGCCGATCAGCAGCGCATTCTCGAGGACGACCTGTTCCAGCGCGTGCGCGGCATGATCGAGGGGAAGGCCGCGGAGGCGGGCCCCAAGAAGATCAAGGCCGGCACGCAGATCGACGAAGCGTATCTGGCCGATTTGCCGCGCGAGCAGTGGTTCGAGATCCGCCTCAAGGACGAGGAGGCGAACGCCCAGCTGGAGACCGTATCCGAGCGGCTGAAGGGCCAGCGCAAGGCCTTCGAGAAGCGCTTCGAGGAGAAGAAGGCCAAGATCACCGCGGGCGACGACCTGGCGCCGGGTGTGCTCAAGATGGTGAAGGTGTACCTGGCGGTCAAGCGCCGCGTGCAGCCGGGCGACAAGATGGCGGGCCGCCATGGCAACAAGGGCGTGATCTCCTCCATCGTGCCGGTCGAGGACATGCCTTACATGGCCGACGGCACCCCGGTCGACATCGTGCTGAATCCATTGGGCGTGCCGTCGCGCATGAACATCGGCCAGATCCTTGAGACGCATTTGGGCTGGGCCGCCAAGGGCGTGGGCGCCAAGATCGGCAAAATGCTCGAGGCGCAGCAAGCCGTCGCGGAGATACGCCGGTTCCTCGCCCAGGTATACAACGAGACCGGCGGCCAGAAGGAGGACATCAAGTCCCTGAGCGATGCCGACGTGGTGGAGCTGGCGAGCAATCTGCGGCATGGGGTGCCGATGGCCACTCCGGTGTTCGATGGAGCCAGCGAGGATGAGATCAAGAGTCTGCTCGCGCTGGCGGACCTGCCGACCTCGGGCCAAACCGTACTGCACGACGGACGCACGGGCGAGCAGTTCGAGCGGCCGGTGACGGTGGGCTACATGTACATGCTGAAGCTCAACCACCTGGTCGACGACAAGATGCACGCCCGCTCCACCGGGCCTTACAGCCTGGTGACCCAGCAGCCGCTCGGCGGCAAGGCGCAGTTCGGCGGCCAGCGCTTCGGCGAAATGGAAGTGTGGGCGCTCGAGGCGTATGGCGCCGCGTACACCCTGCAGGAGATGCTCACGGTCAAATCCGACGACGTCAACGGACGCACGCAGATGTACAAGGCGATTGTCGACGGTAACCACGAAATGAAAGCCGGCATGCCGGAATCGTTCAATGTGCTGGTCAAGGAAATTCGGTCCCTGGCCATCAACATCGAACTCGAAAGCGAGGCCTAATCCATGAAAGATTTACTCAAGTTGTTCAAGCAGCAGGTGCCGGTCGAGAATTTCGATTCGATCAAGATCGGCCTCGCGTCCCCGGACATGATCCGCTCCTGGTCGTACGGCGAAGTGAAGAAGCCGGAGACCATCAACTACCGCACCTTCAAGCCGGAGCGCGACGGCTTGTTCTGCGCGAAGATTTTCGGGCCCGTCAAGGACTACGAGTGTCTGTGCGGCAAGTACAAGCGCCTCAAGCACCGCGGAGTCGTGTGCGAGAAGTGCGGCGTCGAGGTGACCCAGTCGAAGGTGCGCCGCGAGCGCATGGGCCACATCGAGCTGGCGAGCCCCACCGCGCACATCTGGTTCCTGAAGTCGCTGCCGTCGCGGATCGGCTTGATGCTCGACATGACGCTGCGCGAGATAGAGCGAGTGCTGTATTTCGAGGCCTTCGTGGTGGTCGATCCGGGCATGACGTCGCTGCAGCGCGGACAGCTGCTCACCGACGAGATGTATCTGGAGTCGATCGAAGAGCACGGAGACGAGTTCGACGCGCGCATGGGCGCCGAGGCGGTGCACGAGCTGCTCAAGTCCATGGATCTGCCCTCCGAGGTCGTGAAGGTCCGCGAGGACATGGCCAACACGAACTCCGAGACCAAGATCAAGCGCCTGTCGAAGCGGCTGAAGCTGATCGAGGCTTTCATGGAGTCCGGCAACAAGCCGGAGTGGATGGTGCTCACCGTATTGCCGGTGCTCCCGCCGGATCTGCGGCCGCTGGTGCCGCTCGACGGCGGCCGCTTCGCGACTTCGGATCTGAACGATCTGTATCGCCGCGTCATCAACCGTAACAACCGCCTGCGGCGGCTGCTGGAGCTCAATGCGCCGGACATCATCGTGCGCAACGAAAAGCGCATGCTGCAGGAGGCGGTGGACGCTCTGCTCGACAACGGCCGGCGCGGCCGGGCGATCACGGGCACCAACAAGCGGCCGCTGAAGTCTCTGGCCGACATGATCAAGGGCAAGCAGGGACGGTTCCGCCAGAACCTGCTCGGCAAGCGAGTGGACTACTCCGGCCGTTCGGTCATCGTGGTGGGTCCGACGCTGCGCCTGCATCAATGCGGATTGCCGAAGAAGATGGCGCTGGAATTGTTCAAGCCGTTCATCTTCTCCAAGTTGCAGCTGCGCGGCGAGGCCTCGACCATCAAGGCGGCGAAGCGCCTCGTGGAGCGCGAGGGGCCGGAGGTGTGGGACATTCTCGAAGAGGTGATCCGCGAACACCCCGTGCTGTTGAATCGCGCGCCGACCTTGCACCGCCTCGGCATCCAGGCCTTCGAGCCCGTGCTGATCGAGGGCAAGGCCATTCAATTGCATCCGCTCGTCTGCACGGCGTTCAATGCCGACTTCGACGGCGACCAGATGGCGGTGCACGTGCCGCTGTCCATCGAGGCGCAGCTCGAGGCGCGCGCCCTGATGATGTCCTCCAACAACATTCTCTCGCCCGCCAACGGCGATCCGATCATCGTGCCCTCTCAGGACGTGGTGCTCGGCTTGTATTACATGACGCGCGAGCGCGTGGGCGCCAGGGGCGAAGGCATGGCTTTCAGCGACGTCGCCGAGGTGCACCGCGCCTACGAGAGCCGCAACATCGACCTTCAGGCGAAGATCAGGGTGCGGCTGTCCGAGCACATCCGCGATGCCGGCGGGCAGCTGGTGCAGAAAGTCCGCGTGGTCGATACCACGGCGGGCCGCGCGCTGCTCTCCGAGATCCTCCCCAAGGGCCTGTCCTTCGATGCCATCAATCAGGACATGACGAAGAAGACCATTTCCGCAACGATCAATGCGTGCTACCGCACCGTGGGTCTGAAGGAAACGGTCGTGTTCGCCGACCAGCTGATGTATACCGGCTTCCACTACGCGACCCGCGCGGGCGTGTCGATCGGCGTGGACGACATGGTGGTGCCGCAGCAGAAGACCAAGATTCTGGCCACCGCCGAGCGCGAAGTGAAGGAGATCCAGGAGCAGTATTCCTCGGGTTTGGTCACCAACGGCGAGCGCTACAACAAGGTGGTGGACATCTGGTCGCGCACCAACGATCAGGTCGCCAAGGCGATGATGGAAAAGCTCGGCACCGACGAGGTGACCGACACCAGGGGCAACAAGGTCCGTCAGAAGTCGTTCAATTCGATCTTCATGATGGCGGATTCCGGTGCGCGCGGCTCCGCCGCGCAGATTCGCCAGCTCGCCGGCATGCGCGGCTTGATGGCGAAGCCGGACGGCTCGATCATCGAAACGCCGATCACCGCCAATTTCCGCGAAGGCTTGAACGTTCTTCAGTACTTCATCTCGACCCACGGCGCCCGCAAGGGCCTGGCCGACACCGCGCTGAAGACGGCGAACTCCGGCTACCTCACGCGGCGCCTGGTCGACGTGGCCCAGGATCTGGTGGTGACCGAGATAGACTGCGGCACCGCCAACGGGCTGTCGATCACGCCGATCGTCGAAGGCGGCGATGTGGTCGAGGGCCTGGGCGAGCGCGTCCTCGGCCGCGTGGTCTCGGAAGACGTGGTGGTCGCCGCAACCGGCGAAGTGCTGGTCAAGTCCGGCGTGTTGATCGACGAAAAGCTGGTCAAGCTCTTGGAAAAGATGGGCGTCGATCAGGTGATGGTGCGTTCGCCGATCACCTGCGAAACCCGCTATGGCGTGTGCGCGCAGTGCTACGGCCGGGACCTCGGCCGCGGGCATCGGATCAACATCGGCGAGGCGGTGGGCGTCATCGCGGCGCAGTCGATCGGGGAGCCCGGAACCCAGCTCACGATGCGCACCTTCCACGTCGGCGGCGCGGCCTCGCGGGCTGCGGCCGCCAACGGCGTCGAGGTCAAGAGCAAGGGCACCATCCGTCTGCACAACATCAAGACCGTGCGCCATGAGAAGGGCCACCTGGTCGCGGTGTCGCGTTCCGGTGAACTCGGCGTGGTGGACGAATTCGGCCGTGAGCGCGAGCGCTACAAGATCCCGTACGGCGCCACCATCACGGTGAACGACGCCGATATGGTCTCGGCCGGCCAGTCGGTGGCGAACTGGGATCCGCATACCCATCCGGTGGTCACGGAAGTGGCCGGCATGATCAAGTTCTCCGACTTCGTCGACGGCATCACCGTCACGACCCAGGTGGACGAGGTCACCGGCCTCACCTCGACCGTGGTGCTGGATCCGAAGCAGCGCGGATCCGGCGGCAAGGATCTGCGCCCGGTCGTGCGGCTGACCAACGCCAAGGGCAAAGAAGTCACCTTCGCCAACACCGACATTCCGGCGGTTTATGCGCTGCCCGCGGGCGCCATCGTCAGCCTGGAGGACGGCGCCAAGGTGTCGGTGGGCGACGTCATCGCACGCATTCCGCAGGAGTCCTCCAAGACCCGCGACATCACCGGCGGTCTGCCGCGCGTGGCCGACCTGTTCGAGGCGCGCAAGCCCAAGGATTCGGCGATCCTGGCCGAGCGCAGCGGCACGGTGAGCTTCGGCAAGGAGACCAAGGGCAAGCGGCGCTTGATCATCACCAACGAGGCCAACGAGAAGTACGAGGAGCTGATCCCGAAGTGGCGTCATCTCAACGTGTTCGAAGGCGAGCAGGTCGAGAAGGGCGAGGTCATCGCCGACGGCGAGCCGAATCCGCACGACATATTGCGGCTGCAGGGCGTCGAGGCGCTGGCCAACTACCTGGTGCGCGAAATCCAGGACGTGTACCGGCTGCAGGGCGTGAAGATCAACGACAAGCACATCGAGGTCATCGTGCGGCAGATGCTGCGCAAGATCGAGGTGCTGGAGACCGGCGATTCGGCGCTGCTGCGCGGCGAACAGATGGATCGCGGCCGCCTGCTCGACGTCATCGCCAAGCAAAAGACCGAGGGCAAGCACCAGTCCACCTGGGAGCCGCTGCTGCTCGGCATCACCAAGGCATCGCTCGCGACCGAGTCGTTCATCTCGGCGGCATCGTTCCAGGAAACCACCCGCGTGCTCACCGAGGCGGCGGTACGGGGCCTGAAGGACGACCTGCGGGGCCTGAAGGAGAACGTCATCGTCGGGCGGCTCATTCCCGCGGGCACCGGCTTCGCGTATCATGCGCGACGCCGACGCGCTTCGGATGACAGCCGCCGCCGCAGCTTCATGGACGTGAGCGGCGGCATGAGCGAAGCGGACGAGGCCGTACCGGCGGGGGATACGGAAGCAGCCGAATAAACGACAACAAGCATCGAAAGAGATGGCCTCAGATCCGCAAGGATCTGGGGCCTTTTTTCAAAGGCCGTCTTTGTGCCGATGCCGCGGCCACCAACGCTCGAGCAGCGCCGCCGCCCATTCCTTGCCGCCGAGGCCAAAGGCCAGCGCCAGCGCGAGCACGATGCCGGCCAGGATGACGAGGAATGTCCGCTGCACGATGTCGCCGCCCACCTCCACCTGGCTCAAGCGCGATCATGACGACGAACGCCATGATGAGGTACTGCGCGATCTTGCCCAGCAGTTCCGCGTCCGGAATCCGCGCTTCGAGTGCAATAGGTCGTGACCGCGCCGCCGACGAAGCGCGCGCAATACGAGCCGAACACCACGATCAGCATCGGCACGAGCAGCTTTGGGCGCGAACAGCACGACGCGCTGCAGCAGATCGGTGATGTACGTGAGGCCCAGGCCGTTGAAGGCGATGATCGAGCGCCGCCAGGATGACCAGCCAGTATGCGAACAAGCCGAACAGCGTGGTCGTGTCGCCGCGCATGCCGCCCTGCTGCAGGAAATTGATCGGTGCCCGGCGCGCTCGGTCAGCACGTTGAAATTGATCGCGCGCAGCGCCTTTTCGACCGCGAAGCGCACCGCCTTGGCGCACAGCCAGCCGACCACGACCACGCGCAGCGCCAGCACCAGTCGCGGCAGCAGCGCGGCGATCTGGTGCAGGAACTCGCGAGCGGTATCCAGCAGAAAGTCGATGCGTTTGCATGAAAGCCTCCGAGTCATGCGGAGCCGGCGCTCCACATCCAGGATGCCCTGCAACGGAATGCCGGCCCAGCCGGGCCGGTTGCCGATTTCGTAGCGCAAGCTCGTACAGCGCCTTCTCCAGTTCGAACAGACCGAGCAGTCCGCGGCCGGGCTGCAGCGGCCCGTACAGCGGGCTGTCGCGCGCGTCTGCGCATCGTAGGCCGAGAGGAACGCGCGCGCGCACCTCGGCCGCCCAGGCGCGCGCCAGCGGCGCCAGTTTGGCGCGCATCCGCTTCATTGTGCGCCACGCCGCGCAGGGCGCTGTGCTGCGACATAGCTGAAGGAGCGCAGCATGCCGGCGACATCGCGCAGCGGCGAATGCTTGGCGCGCCGCTGCTCGAGGCTGTGTCCGCGGTTCGCCTTCGAAATCGATGATGACGAAATCATTGCGGGTCACCAGCACCTGGCCCGAGTGATAGTCGCCGTGAATGCGGATCTTCTGGCCTGCGGCGTCGCCGGGCCGCGCACGCCTCGATGCGCGTCAGCAATCCGCATCGCGCTGCGCGAGCACCGCGACCGCCCGCTCGCGATCCGCCGCGGAGCATCGCTCGAGGCTGGCGCTCAGCAGTTCCAGCGCGCTGCGCGCCTCGTCCAGCGCCCGCTGGCGGTAGGCATCGAGATCCGCGCGGCGACAGCGGCTGCGGGTCGAACACGCCGGATCGTCCGTCGGCTGTGCCAGCGCCCGGTGCAGCTCGGCGGTGCGCAGCGCCAGCACCCGAATCAGCGTCGAGATACGCCTCGTGCGCATCGGCGGGCAGCGCGTCGGCGGCGGGCGCCGTGCGGTGCTCCTCGAGATGCCGCCGCAGATATTCCAGCGAGTAAGTCCAGCCGTCGCCCTGATTGGCGACATAGGCCTGCAGCAGCGCGAGCAGCCGCGTCTGCGCCGTCGTTGCCGACGTACTCGAGCACGCCGGCCAGCGGCGCGCAGTTGGCGAAATGCACGACCTCGGTGAGATACAGGCCCATCTCGAGCTCCGGGCTCGTGCCGGCGCGCAACCGGCGGTAGCCCTTGAGTATCAGCCGCTCGCCCATCACGACCATGGTGTTCGAGCTCGAGCCGTGCGGCCGCTCGACCGGCAAGGCGGCGAAATCGTCTGCCGGCGAGCCGGCCGAAGGCGGCGGTCGGCCTGAATTGCAGCTTGCCCTGCGCGCGTCGCGATCTCGCGGCGCGCCGCCATGGCCGCCACCACCGCGCGGCAGAAGACCTCGTCGGCGAACGCATCGCCCATCACGCCGACATTCGCCTGCTGGCGCACCTTGGCGACGGCCGAGGTCGACAGATTGCGGACGCGCTCCTCGTCGCGCTCCTCCCAGGCGAGCGCCAGCGGCATGAAATAGCTCGCGGCGCTCGCCGCCGCTGCCGACGCTCGAGCAGCGCGACGAGCCAGCTCGACCTTGCCCTCCTGCCACAGCACCTGGTCGGCGATGCGCGCGCGCTCGATCGGCGTGCCCTTGGCGCGTACCAGCGCTGCGTCTCGATGAAGCGCGGCAGCGCTTCGGTCTCGAATTGCAGCCGGGTCTTCTCCGCCATGCCGATGCGCCACGGCACCACGCGGTCGCGGAACAGGCTGCTCCAGCCGTCGAACAGCACCAGCACCGGCCGCTCATCGATCGGAGACGATCTGCTCGTGCCAGGCGGGCGCCTCGGCATCGGTGGCCAGCCGGAACCAGTAGAAGCCGTAGGCCGCAGGGTCAGCAGGTAGGGCAGCTCGCCGATCGGCGGGAAGGTCGGTCCGGCCGAGCATTTCGACCGGCACGCGGCCCTTGAACGACGACGAGATTCGAGCTCGACCGGCTGCGCCGAGCGCGACAGATTCGCGACGCACAGGATCGCTGTCGTCGCCGTACTCGCGCAGGTAGGCCAGGATCTTGCGGTTGCCGGGCCGCAGGAAGCGCCGCGTGCCGCGCCCGAAGGCCTGGCTGGTCTTGCGCACCGCCAGCATGCGCTTGGTCCAGTTCAGCAGCGAACTCGGATCGCGCGACTGCGCCTCGACGTTGACCGACTGGTAGCCGTAGACCGGATCCATGATCGGCGGCAGGTACAGGCGCTGCGGATCGGCGCGCGAGAAGCCGGCATTGCGGTCCGGGCTCCACTGCATCGGCGTGCGCACGCCGTTGCGGTCGCCGATGAAGACGTTGTCGCCCATGCCGATCTCGTCGCCGTAGTAGAGGATCGGCGAGCCCGGCATCGACAGCAGCAGGCTGTTCATCAGCTTGATGCGGTCCGTGGTCGTTCTCCATCAGCGGCGCGAGGCGGCGGCGGATGCCGAGATTGATGCGCGCCCGCATGTCCGCGGCGTAGGTGCGTGTACATGTAGTCGCGCTCCTTGCTGGTCACCATCTCCAGCGTCAGCTCGTCGTGATTGCGCAGGAAGATCGCCCACTGGCAGCTGTCCGGGATGTCGGGCGTCTGCTGCATGATTTCGATGATGGGATAGCGGTCCTCCTGGGCGATCGCCATGTAGATGCGCGGCATCAGCGGGAAGTGATAGGCCATGTGGCATTCGTCGCCGTCGCCGAAGTATTCGCGCACGTCCTCCGGCCACTGATTGGCCTCGGCCAGCAGGAAGCGGTTCTGGTAGTGCGCATCGATCGCCGCGCGCAGCTGCTTGATCACCGCGTGGGTCTCGCGCAGATTTTCGTTGTTGGTGCCCTCGCGCTCGACCAGATAGGGAATCGCGTCGAGCCGGAAGCCGTCGACGCCCATGTCGAGCCAGAAGCGCATGATCTTGCAGCACCGCCTCCAGCACGTGCGGATTGTCGAAATTCAGATCCGGCTGGTGGCTGAAGAAGCGGTGCCAGTAGTACGCCTTGGCCACCGGGTCCCAGGTCCAGTTCGAGGTCTCGGTATCGGTGAAGATGATGCGCGTGCCGAGATACTTTCTGATCGGTATCGCTCCAGACGTAGAAGTCGCGCTCGCGGAGAGCCCGGCGGGCGCGCGGCGCGCGGCCTGGAACCAGGGGTGCTGGTCGGAGGTGTGATTGATGACCAGCTCGGTGATCACCTTGAGCCCGAGCCGATGCGCCTCGCGCAAGCATGGCTGCGAAAGTCGTCGAGCGTGCCGTATTGCGGGTGGACGTTCTGGTAATCGGCGATGTCGTAGCCGTCGTCCTTGAGCGGCGAGGGGTAGAAGGGCATCAGCCAGATGGTATTGACGCCCGAGGTCGCGGATGTAGTCGAGCTTGGACGTCAGACCCTGGAAATCGCCGATGCCGTCGTCGTTCGAATCGAAGAACGACTTGACGTTGAGCTGGTAGATGACGGCGTCTTTGTACCAAAGCGCATCGTCCGCATCCGGAGCGGACGGCGTGACGGATTGGTCGGATGTGGCCTTGTTCATGGTGCATCACATTGCCGGACGCAATCGGCTGCTCGTTGTCGACTTTCAGCGCCAGACGCAGTAGGTCTTGCGCAGCGTCTCGTCAATGGTCCAGATCCCGCGCGTCAGCGGCGGAAAGTACGCCGCATCGCCCGCGCGGAATTCGAAAGTCTGTCCTTCGTCGGTAATGAACGTCGCGCGGCCGGCAACGAAATGGCTGAACTCCGCATCCACCACCGCCCGTGCGAATCGGCCCGGGCTCGCCTCCCAGGTGCCGGTCCTGACGGCGCCATCCGCAGATGCGAATGCTTCCCTGCTCGACAGCCGCGGCGAAGGACTGGTCCCCACCGGAGGCGGCGTCGCGCCCAACTCGAACTGCGCTGCCGGCAGCCGTGCCGGCGCCACGATATGAATGATTCCCATGGTGCCCATCCGTTGTCGAATATTGACAGAGTGTAGATCCGGCAGAGATGATTGGCGATATGCAGCACCTGCTGCGGCGCCAAGAAATGCCCATGCTGGGAATGCTCGCCCCTCGGTCTGCCGGACAGCGCCCTTGAACGGCATAGGCGTTTGAAGAGGGATTTGGCACAATGCGATGATGAAGCTTTTCTATGCAGCCACTTCCCCGTTCGTTCGAAAGTGCTTGGTCAGCGCGCATGAGTTGGGGTTGCGCGAGCGCCTCGACCTCCTGCCTGCCGCAGCACATCCGGTCAATCGCGACCGGGCGGTCGTTGCGCGCAATCCGCTCGGCAAGATCCCGACTCTGATTACAGAGGAGGGCGAGGTGCTGTACGACAGTCGTGTGATCTGTGAGTATCTGAATGCGCTGGGCGACGGTCGACTCATGCCGCGCCAAGGACCGGCGCGCTGGGTGGTGCTGGTCGATCAGGCTTTGGCCGACGGCATCATGGACGCGGCAGTGCTCACGCGCTATGAGACGGCCCTACGGCCGGAAAACCTGCGCTGGGAGGATTGGGTTGCCGGTCAGCTCGATAAAGTGGCCTGCGGGCTGGCCGAAATCGAACGGCGCGCGGGTCACTTGGCCGAGCGCGTCGACGCCGGCACCATCGCGCTCGGCTGCGCGCTCGGCTACCTGGATTTCCGTTTCGCGACGCTCGTCTGGCGAGACAAGTGCCCGAAGACGGCAGTCTGGTTCGAGCAGTTCGGCAAGCGTGATTCGATGCAGTCGACGCAACCGCCGGCGGCGTAGCTGATCGGCGGCGCCGGCGGAGGCGGCAGCGGCCGCCGCGCAGAGGTCTTTCGCGGCGCCTCCCGCTTCCTCCCGCTTTTCCTCAATAGAAGCAATCGCTTGGCGTCGCGAGGTGAGAGGGGCATGGTGTTGCAAAAATGACGGTGCAGCAGCGCGACTTTCGATACTCTCTGCGGCATGCGCATCCATGTGTTTCCCACCCCCGAAATCGCGGCCGAACGTGCTGCCGACTGGCTGCGCGGTGAGATCGGCCATGCGCGCGCGCAGCGCGGCCGATGCCTCGTCGCCCTGAGCGGCGGGCGCACGGTGCGGCGGATGCTGCGCGACCTGGGCCGCCTGCGGGTCCACTGGCACGACGTTCAGGTTTTTCAGGTGGACGAGCGGGTGGTGGCGGAGAACGACGAACGGCGCCACGCGCGCCAGATCGCCGACCTGCTGGTCGCACCCGCGATGCTGCGCGCCGCGCAATTCCACGCGATGCCGGTCGAGCGCGGCAATCTCGAATCGGGCGCCGAGGATTACGCGCGGCTGCTCGGCGAATACGGCGGAACCCCGGCGGTGCTCGACGTGGTTCAGCTTGGGATCGGCGCCGACGGCCATACGGGCTCGCTGGTGCCGGGCGACCGGCTCCTTGCGGTGCGCGACCGCGATGTGGGAATCAGCGCTCCCTACCAAGGAGTGGTCCGGATGACCCTCACCTTCCGAGCGCTCGACGCGGCACGGCATCGGTTGTGGCTCGTTACCGGCGCCGATAAGGCGGCGGCGTTGAAGAGATTATGGGCCGGCGACGACTCGGTGCCGGCCGGGCGCGTGATGCGCGAGTCGGCATTCATATTTACCGATGCAGCGGCGGCGGCCGAATTGCCCGCGGATATCCGTTCTCCCCACTGAAGCGGCGGACGGCTCACGGCCGTTGGATGAGGTTGGCAAAAGGCCCTTACTGAGCCGTTCTACGCGGACCCGCGGGCAACAATAGATGAAACGTAGCGCCGCGACCCGAATTGTGCTCAGCCCACAGCTTTCCTCCGTGGGCGTTGATGATCGTGCGGCAGACGGATAGCCCCAAGCCCATGCCGTTTGCCTTGGTGGTGAAAAAAGGCTCAAACACCCGTTCCAGTTTTCCTTCGGCGATGCCGTATCGCACACGGAGATCAACACGAAATCGTCGCCGTTCAGTCCGGTGCGGATCGTCAAGGTGCGAGCCAGCGCTCATGGAGCCGCTTTGAATTTCTCCCAGACGCCGGTGATAGCGCGGGTCTGATCGGCCGAATCCGCCAATTGCACCGAGAGTTTCGGCAGCATTTCCGGCGTGGGGTAAACCCCCGGATCATTCTTGACCGACGCCAGCGGTTGCGCCACGGCGTTGGCATTGGCGTAGCCTTTGAAATTGGTAATCTCGCCGATGACTTCCGGCGTCATGATGAAGTTGATGAATGCATAGGCGTACCCGGGATGCGGCGCATCCTTGGGGATAGCCAGCATATCGAACCAGAGAATCGTGCCTTCCTTCGGTATGCTGTACTTGATTTCGATGCCCTTATTGGCATCTTGCGCGCGGTCCCGCGCCTGCAGAATATCGCCGTTGTAGCCGACGGCGACGCACAGATCGCCGTTGGCCAATGCCTCGATGTATTCCGAGGAATTGATGCTGCGGATGTAGGGCCTGATTTTCATAAGCACCGCTTCGCCTTGAGCCAAATCCTCGGGGTTTTGCGAGTTCGGGTCCTTGCCCAGGTAACTGAAGACGGCGCGCATCATCTCCGCCGGCGAGTTGAGTACGCTAATGCCGCATTTGGCCACCTTCGACGCCACCTTCGGATCAAACACCATTCGCCAGCTGTCGAGCGGCGCGTCGGGCAGCAGCGCCTTGACCATTTTTTCGTTGTAGCCGATGCCGTTGGTGCCCCACAAATAAATGACGCCGTGAGCATTGCCGGGATCGTGGAATGCAACCTTTGCCATGAGCTGCGGGTCCATATTCTTGAGGTTCGGCAGCTTTGACTTGTCGAGCGGCAGATATGCGCCTGCCTTGATCTGACGCTCGAAGTAAGAGGCGGTGGGCACGACGACATCGTAGCCGCTGCCGCCCGCAAGCAGCTTCGCGTCCAATGCTTCGTTGGTGTCGTAGTAGGCAGCGTTTACCTTGATACCCGTCTGCTTCTCGAACTTCGACAGCGTTTTTGGCGCAAGATAATCGGACCAGATATAGAGGTTCATGACCCTCTCGGCATCGGCGGCGCCGCCCGAGTGAGCCGATCCCGATTTCCCGCCACCGCAAGCGCTCAATAGCAGCCCACAACCGAGCGCCAAGATCACCGTCCGACTCAGGCTGAACATGTGACGCCTCCTTCCCTCATTATTCTCTGAGCACTAGTTATATCGCAGACGGCGCCAGGCGGACAGGCTCGGAAGAAACTGCGCATTGCAACGCAATAACACGCGTCGGTCGACCGGCGCCAGCGTCAGCTGCGCGCTCACACCAATGCTACTTGACCGGGGCTGCCGAATCGTCGGGCACCGTCGGCGCGAAACCCCGCGGGGTGCTTCGCAGCGATGCGGCGACGATCCATGCCGACGCCGCCAGCAAGAAGGTCACGAAGGTCTCCGACCACTGAATCTGCCTGGAAGGCGCCCATTCAGGCGCGGGTTGCGCGAAGAAGCTCGGCAGCCAGACCAACACACCAAATAGACTCATCATGATGGCTTCCAGCGTCGCCGCCAAGCGGGGAAGAACCCCAACGAGAAGGCCCAGGCCCGCGGCAGCGTGAGCGGCTCCGGTAAGATATGCGAGCTCCGTTCGAGCGGGAAGCCACGCCGGCACCATTGTCGCCGTAAACGCTGCGTAGGCGAAATGCGCGGCGCCGTACGCCACGCAAGCCGCGCCGAAGAGAACTCGAGCCGCGTGTAGCGCGCGGTCGCCGGTCATCACCGGCACGGCGGGCGCGTCATATTGGCGGCGCAGCCCAGCGTAGAGAATCCATGCGCCGAGCAGTGGTCCCAGGGCTTCGCCAAAGCCGTACCAGCTCCTGATGATCATGGGCTCGAGCAGAACGGCGCGTGCGCGTGCCACGGCCCAGACCGATTCGTACGCTGCGATGATTATCGCGCTTGCCAAAGCTGAGCGGTCAAAGAACAAGCCGGCGCTTGCCGCCAGCAATATCGCCCCCAATCCATATGCCCACACCTCTCGCCAGGGAAGCGAAGCAGGAAACGGCTCCCATATTGGCGCGAAGTCGCCGTAGACCAAACTTAGTATGGCGAGGCCTGCCACTGCGATTCCGAACAAAGCATGGCCGAATCCGGATATCCGCATATTGAGATTGCCTACTTCCAAGGACAGCCCGCAGATGGTGGGCAAGCCGGCGTTCAGGCACGGAATGGTATCCCTACGATTTGCTCAAGTCAGCTTGAACATACCTGACATTCGGTGCTTCGCATGCCGGTAGTGCCGCCGGTACGGGCCGCGTTGCCCAACAGACGTTGGCTCGCGTCGCTACGCGTTTTCCACAAGCGGCAATACACAACTACGAATTGCGGACGCGGCGCGAAAGTCTACGGTATATGGTCTGATCGCATATTGAGCGCATCATGACCACCATCATTGCCGATGACAGGTTGGCTCTCCAGCGTCTTTACCACTGGGAGAGGACTGCGCCCAACCAGGTGGCATTGACGCAGCCAATCGGCGACGGCTCGGCACGCGACTATACCTGGGGCGAGGTGCTCGCGCAGTCGCGCCGCATGGCCGCGCATCTGAAGAGCCTGGGCGTGCAGCGGGGCGAGCACGTCGCCATCTTCTCGAAGAACACCGCGCACTGGCTGATGAGCGACTTCGCCATCTGGCTCGCGGGCGGCGTTTCAGTACCGCTCTACCCGACGCTGGCGCCGGACACGATTCGCCAAATTCTGGAGCACAGCGAGTCGAAGCTGCTGTTCGTCGGCAAGCTCGACCGCTGGGAGTACATGAGGGCGGGCGTACCGCGAGGCCTGCCGTGCATCAGCCATCCGCTGTCGCCGGAAGAGGCGAAGAAGAGCTGCCCACAGTGGGACGAGATCGCGGCCAACACCGCGCCGCTCGAGGGTGAGCCGGTGCGTCCGGGCGACGAACTCTCGACGATCATCTACACCTCCGGCACCACCGGCGCGCCGAAGGGCGTGATGCATTGCTTCGCGGCGTTCGCCTGGGCCGTGCAGACCGCCATCAGGCGAATCCCGTTGAACGGCGGCACGCGCATGCTCTCGTATCTGCCCCTGGCACACGTGGTGGAGCGTGCGCTCATCGAATTCGGCCAGCTGGAAAGCGGCATGCACGTGTATTTCGCCGAGACCCTGCAGACCTTCACCGCGGATCTGCAGCGCGCGCGGCCAACGGTTTTTTTCTCGGTGCCGCGGCTATGGGTCAAGTTCCAGCAGGGCGTGCTCGCGCGGATGCCGGGAGCCAGGCTCGACCGGCTGTTGAAACTGCCCATCGTCAAGGGCATCGTGAGCCGGAAGATCCTCGCGGCCCTCGGCCTTGACCAGTGCGCCTTTGCCGTCGGCGGCGCGGCGCCGATGCCGCCCGAATTGCTGCGTTGGTATGCCAAGCTCGGCCTGAACATCGGCGAAGGCTATGGCATGACCGAGAACCTCGCTGCCAGCCACTTGACGGTGCCGGGGCAGGTGGCGTTCGGCACGGTGGGGAAGCCTTACGACGGTGTACAGTGCCGACTGGACCCGTCCAGCGGCGAGATCCAGGTGAAGAGCCCGGCGACGATGCTCGGCTACTATAAACAGCCCGAGCTGACCAAACTGGCGTTCACTGATGACGGCTGGCTGCACACGGGCGACAGGGGCGTCTTCGACGCCGCCGGCAACCTCAGGATTACCGGCCGCGTGAAGGACCTGTTCAAGACCAGCAAGGGCAAGTACGTCGCGCCGGCGCCCATCGAGGAGAAGCTGGTGATGCACGCGGCGGTGGAGGCCTGCTGCGTCACGGGCGCCAACCTCGGGCAGCCGATCGGCCTGATGATGCTCAACGACATCGCGCTCAAAAAGATTGCAGACCCCGCCGGCCGCAGCGAACTCGAAGCCTCGCTCGCCGAGCACTTGAACGAAATCAACGCCGCCCTCGATCCTCACGAGCGGCTCGGCTGTCTCGTCGTGATGACCGACGCCTGGACCATTGACAATGATCTGATCACCCCGACGCTGAAGGTCAAGCGCAATCGCATCGAAGACCTTTTCGCCAAGCACTATGAGACCTGGAGCGGCATGGGCAAGGTGGTCGTGTGGCACGAGAAGCGCCCGTAGCAGATGCGGGTTGGCGCACCGCGGCAGGCGATCGATGCGGCCGGAGCGTATAATCAGCGCACTGTTGACAGGATCTCGAACCGGAGTGACCACATGAACCTTCTGGTCAAGGCCGTGCTGGCGTTCTGCATCGGCACGGCTTGTATCTTCGCGGAGGCCGCCGTTGGCGCAGACACGGTCCCTGCTTCTTCGATCCCGGCCGAGGATCTGCTGCAGCCGGCGAAACTCGCCGCAATTCTGCAGTCGAGCTCGGGGCCGCGGCCGCTCGTCCTTCAGATCGGCTTCCGCAAGCTTTATAACGAGGCGCATATCATCGGCGCCGAGTATGCAGGCCCAAGCAACGAAAGCGCCGGCCTTGACGTGCTGCGAGAGCGCGTCGCCAAGCTGCCCAAAGAGACTCCGATCGTCATCTACTGCGGCTGCTGTCCGTGGGGCAAATGCCCGAATATCGGCACCGCCTTCAGGGCGCTGCACGCGCTCGGCTTTCGCGAGGTCAAAGCGTTGTACATCGCCCATGATTTCGGTACCAACTGGATCGATGAGGGTTACCCCGTCATCAAAGGCGGATAAAGTCGTGGCGCCTCGGCTGCGTGTCTTCGGCGCGGCCGCGCTGTGCGCCTGCCTGTCGATTCGAATCTTGGCGGCCGGTGCGGCAACCGCTCCGGCCGGGCGGGTGAATACGATCGCACCGAATTTCATGCGCACCGACCTGGCGGGACGAGCGCTGCGGCTCGACCAATTCAGAGGCCGGGTCGTGCTGCTTAACTTCTGGGCGACCTGGTGCGGCCCATGTCTCGAAGAGATTCCGGTGTTCTCGCGCTGGCAGCGCCAATATGGGGACTCGGGGCTGCAGGTCATCGGCGTATCGATGGACGACGATGAAGCGGCCGTCAAGCGTTTCCTCGCGAAGCAGGCTGTCCCGTACCCGATCCTGATGGGGGATGAGAACCTCGGCGAAGCGTTCGGCGGAGTCTACGGATTGCCGGAGAGCCTTCTGATCGATGCGCACGGCCTGATTGTGTTTCGCAGCGTCGGCGAACCGAATATCGAGGCGTTGCGGGCGCAGATCAAAGGTCTGGTCGGCAGCCATTGAAGGCACGAACGTGACAACGCCGGACCCCTACAATCTGCAGCGCTTCGTCGAGGCGCAACGCGGCTTCTATGCGCAGGCGGTGACCGAGCTCCGGGCAGGCCGCAAGCAGAGCCACTGGATGTGGTTCATCTTCCCGCAGATCCAGGGTCTTGGCCGCAGCTCGATGGCGCAGAAGTATGCGATTTCGTCACTCGAGGAGGCAAAGGCCTACCTCGATCACCCGATGCTCGGGCCCAGGCTGCGGGAATGCACGCTGCTGGTGACGGCGGTGGAGAACCGGTCCATCGAGGAGATCTTTGGCTATCCTGACCATCTCAAATTCCACTCATCGATGACGCTTTTTGCACATGCCGCTGAGGACAATCGGACTTTCAAGCAGGCATTGAGCAAATATTTCCGCTCGGAACTCGATCCCGCAACTTCAGAGCGGCTGGTCAATGCTCCCGCCACACCGGACTTCGCTTCTCGATGAATGCGTCGATGCCTTCCTGCGCGTCCCGGCGGGAAAGATTGGTCACCATCACCTTGGCGGTATATGCATACGCGTCCGCGAGAGGAAGTTCCGCTTGGGCGTAGAAGGCCTCCTTGCCGATGGCGAGCGTCTGCGGCGACTTCGCCGCGATTTTCGACGCAAGCGTCGCGGTCCGGCTCTTCAGCTCGGCCGCAGCCGCCACCTCGCTGATCAGCCCTAGGCGAATGGCTGTATCGGCATCGATCAGGTCGCCCGTCAGCAGCATCCGCAAGGCGGCCTTTCGGCCGACGTTGCGCGACAGCGCCACCATGGGAGTGGAGCAGAAGAGGCCGATGTTGACGCCGGGCGTGGCAAAACGAGCATCGTCGGCCGCCACCGCGAGATCACAGCTCGCCACCAGCTGGCAGCCGGCGGCTGTCGCAACGCCATGTACCTGCGCAATGACCGGCTTGGGAAGGCCGATGATCGCAAGCATCACCTTTGTGCATTCGGCGAACAGCGCTTCGGCATAGGCGCTGCCGAATCGCTCGGCACGAATTTCCTTCAGGTCATGGCCCGCGCAGAACGCCGGCCCGGCGCCGGCCAACACCACCACGCGCACCGAAGGGTCGATGGCGGCGCGCCCGAGTTCGGCCGATAGCGCCTGCAGCATGCCGAGTGAGAGCGCGTTTCGCGCCTCCGGGCGATTCAACGTCAAGGTCGCAACGCCGCCCGTGTCGGACCGCAAAATGAATGGGGTGTCTGTCATGCTCCTCCCGTCCCTACGCAGCCGGTTCCGGCTGCGTCACACAGTGCATCAATCCGCCTCCGGAGGCGATCGCGTGCCGCAAGCGGAAACATCAGGACCTGACGGCGCTGCATGTCACGAGGCTACACCCCTCTCGATGGTTCTGGAACAGCGCGCGCTTTCACGTCCGCATCGGCGATTGACAACGGCGCGCCGGCAGTTAGGGTAGCTTAGGCCGATGAACGCAAAGACAGTCCGAGCCTAAGTGACTCCCGATCCGGTCGCCGCTGAACCGGCCCAGCTCGCCCGCCGGGCGCTGTTCGGGTTCATTCTCACGTTCATCGCCGCGCGCACGGTGGTGCTGCTCATCATGTCGCGTCGGATGCCGAATCTGTATTTCTTTCTGCGCGGCACCCACGTCCATCATTTGAATTACGGCATTTTTCTGCTTGCCGCTGTGGGCGCATTTCTTCTGCTCCGCGCCCGCAGTCCCAAGGACCTGCGCTTCGCTGCGCCGGCGTACGGCGTCGCCATGGCTTTGACGTTCGATGAATTCGGAATGTGGCTGCATTTGGGCGGCAGCTACTGGCAGCGGGCGAGCGTCGACGCCGTCACCGTGGTTGCCGCGCTGCTCGGCCTCATCGCATTCGCCTCGGCGATACGCAGCTTTGAATCGCGCCACGTCAAGGCGTCGATCGCGATATTGATCGCGCTCGTGACATTCGGCGCGGTGCTGTACGACGCGTCGGTGCGGATCGGCAGATTGGAGGGTCCGCGATTGGAAGCGCTCGAATTGTCATCGTCGCCGTGACGCGGATACCGCATGCAAATCATTCGACAGTCCGACTTCAAGACCACGCCGTGGAAAAACGGCGGCGGCATCACCCGCGAAGCGATCCGGGTGCCGGCGACCGGCGAATCGTTCCGCTGGCGTCTCAGCGTTGCGCACATCGAGCGTTCAGGCCCCTTTTCCGATTTCGCGGGCTACAACCGCACCATGGTGCTGCTGCAGGGGAATGGAGCCGCGCTCAAATTTGCGCGCGGCGGACCGCGGCTGCTGCGGCAGGTCGGCGACATGGCGGAATTCGATGGTGCGCTCGCGGCGCAGTGCGAGCTCGAGAACGGGCCTTGCGTGGATTTGAACCTGATGGCGGCAAAGACGCTGCCGGACGTGCGTGCGCGGGTGCTGCCGCTGCAGGGGCCGCTTGCACTGGGTGAGTCGGAGGGTTCGACACTGGTTTTCCCCATCGACACCTCTGTCGTGCTGCGCGCCGCCGGCGAATCCGCGATCCTCGAGCGCTGGGATCTGGCGATTGTTCGGCGCCCGGCCGACCGTGCCGGCAGTGTGGCGCCGCGCGATGGGGACGCGCCGGCGCTGGTGTTCCTGGCGACGGTGCCGGATGTGTGACTAGTACTTGTGGGTGGACAGCAGCAGGCTGGTTTCGGTGTTGGAGATCCCGTCGATCAGACGAATGCGCCCCAGCACACGATCAACCGCCTCCAGGCTGTCCGTACGTAGTTCGGCAACGATATCCCAGCGCCCATTCGTGGTGTGCAGCGCGCACACCGCCGGGTCGCCGCGTAAGGCCTTCAACACTTCGTCGGTTCGATTGCCTTCGACGGCGACGGTCATCAGCGCTCGAATCCGCTGATCCTCGGCGGGCAGTTTGAGCCTGACGGTATAGCCGACGATGATGCCGTCCGCCTCGAGCCGGGCCAGCCGGTTCTGCACCGTGCCTCGCGCCACGCCGAGCGCCTTGGCAAGCGCCGCCACCGGCATTCTCGCGTTGTCCCGCAGCAAGGAGAGCAGCTGTCGGTCGGTGGTGTCCATGATTTGAAGTCTCGGCGGATGTGCAATTCGCCATTTTACTCTGACTATTTGATCAAATATAGGTGCATTTTGGTCAGTTTTCTGTCTATTAACTAGCCCGCAGGCGCGGGAAACTATCGGCGTCGGCAATTAAGCCTGCAATTGCCCCTATGGGCTGTGAGGACAACATGGTGAATTACATCGGAACTGCGCGCGTTCGAGAGCTGGTGCGCGCCGTCGGTCCCGCTCGTTTCATCGAAGCCTTGGCGAGTGAGATCGAGGCGGATTACCGGCGGTGGAGCCAATTCGACAAATCCGCTCGCCATGCCAGCCATTCCTCCGTGGGCGTCATCGAGTTGATGCCCACCTCGGACGCGCGGCTGTATTCATTCAAGTATGTCAACGGCCACCCGAAGAACACGGCCGCCGGTCTGTTGACCGTCACCGCATTCGGCGTCCTCGCGGACGTCGCGACCGGCTACCCGCTGCTGCTCTCGGAGATGACGTTTGTGACGGCCCTGCGCACCGCGGCAGTCTCCGCACTGGCGGCCCGCCATATGGCGCGCGCGGGCTCCCGTGTGATGGCGCTCATCGGCAACGGCGCGCAAAGTGAATTTCAGGCGCTCGCATTTCATCACATGGTGGGGATCGAGGAATTGCGCCTGTTCGACACCGATCCCGACGCCACCGCGAAGCTAAAGGTGAATCTCGACGCTCTGTGTCTGAGTCGCCTCTCGGTGAAAGTCTGCTCGAACACGGCTGAGGCGGTGCGCGGCGCCGATATCGTCACGACGGTGACTGCCGACAAGCGCAACGCACTGATCCTGACGCCGGACATGATCGAACCGGGCATGCACCTGAACGCGGTGGGCGGCGATTGCCCCGGCAAAACCGAATTGCATGCGGACATTTTGCAGAGGCCGGATGCGCGTATCGTGGTCGAGTTCGAGCCGCAGGCGCGCATCGAGGGCGAGATCCAGCAGCTCGGCGCATCGGTCCGGGTGGCGGAGCTCGCCGACGTACTCTGCCAACAGCGGCCGGGTCGGGTCCGCGAGTCCGAAATCACCATCTTCGATTCGGTGGGATTTGCGCTGAACGATTTCTCCTCGCTGCGCTACTTGTATCGCCTGAATGGCGAGCTCGGCGGTGCGCAGCGGATCGATCTGATCCCCAAGCTCGCCGACCCGAAGGACCTGTTCGGCGGACTGGTGGCCGGGGCGGCTGCTCCGACGCGGCGCGCAGAGCGTCTGGTCGACGAACTGGGGATTTCGGCGTGAGCGCGTCCGCGGCATTGCGGACGGCGAGTCTGATCGGCGCACCCACCGATGTGGGGGCGAGCGACCGCGGATCCTCGATGGGTCCTGAAGCGCTGCGCGTCGCCGGGCTGCACGGCGCACTGGCCGGGCGCGGACTGGAGGTCATCGATTGCGGCAACGTGAGCGGACCGCCGAATCCAGGGCTGCCGGCGCTGGACGGGTACCGCAACCTGCCGCAGGTGGCGGCTTGGAACCGCGAGGTGCATGGCGCCGTGTATCAAGAGATGCGCGCCGGACGGCTGCCGATACTGCTCGGCGGCGACCACAGTCTGAGCATCGGGTCGGTCACTGCCGTGGCGCGCCATTGCCGCGACACGCAGCGGCCGCTGCGCGTGATCTGGCTCGATGCGCACGCCGATTTCAATACGCGGAACTTGAGCCCCAGCGGCAGTCTTCACGGCATGCCGGTTGCGTGTTTGTGCGGCCTCGGCCCTGCGGCATTGGTGCAGATCGGCGGCGTGACGCCGGCGATCAGGCCGCAATGGGTTCGTCAGGTCGGGATTCGCAGCGTCGATCCCGGCGAGAGGCGGCTGGTGCACGAGCAGCAGCTCGCGGTATTCGACATGCGCTTCATCGACGAGATGGGCGTCAGACGAGCCATGGAGGCCGCCCTCGCGGACATGCACCCCGACACGCACTTGCACGTCAGTTTCGACGTCGACTTTCTCGATCCGGAGATTGCGCCGGGGGTCGGCACCACGGTTGCCGGCGGAATGTCCTACCGCGAGGCGCAATTGTGCATGGAGATGATCGCCGACACGGACCGTATCGGCTCCCTCGACATCATGGAGCTCAATCCGGCGCTCGATGTGCGCAACAAGACGGCCGCGCTTGCGGTCGACCTGGTCGAGTCGCTGTTCGGCAAGAGCACCCTCATGCGCCAGCCGGCCGACGCGCAGCCCGCGGGCCGGGTGCGGGCTGCATTCGGCGCGGCGCGCACGGGATTGGCGCTCCCTCGATGAAGGCCCCTCAAGAGCGGATGACACGCCCTTAAGGGCGGCGCTGGCGTTCCCCGCTTCCCTTGTCGATACTAGGAGCCTGTCATGGCCGCCAGCTTGAATGAACCTGCGAAAAGAACCACGACGGAAGCCCTCCGATCGGAGCTGCGCGAGCACGGATTGTGGCCGGAAGACCAGGCAGTCGACCGCCTGCTGCGCCGGCTGGAGCTGACCGGCGGCGCCCGCCACCGAGCGGTGGGCCTGGCCGTGGCGCTGGTCGAAGGCGCGCGCGCACGCCGCGACGAGCGGCCGTTTCTGGATGCATTCCTGCAGGAGTTCGGCCTGTCGAATCAGGAGGGCATTGCGCTCATGTGCATTGCCGAAGCGCTGCTGCGCATACCGGACGATGCGACCGCAGACCGGCTGATTGCCGAGCAGCTGGCAACCGGTGACTGGTCGGCGCATGCCGGAAGGTCGGAATCGCTGTTCGTCAACGCATCGACCTGGGGTCTGATGTTGACCGGCGGCATTCTCGAGCTCGATCCGGAGATCAAAATCGATGCGGCGGGATGGGTCCGAAAACTGACGCGCAAGGCGGGTGAGCCGTTGGTGCGGCTCGCGGTGCGGCGTGCCATGCGGATCATCGGCGGCGAATTCGTCGTCGGGCGCTCGATCGAGGAGGCGCTGGCGCGCAGCGCGCGCGAGCCGGAGGTCGGCCTGTGCTCGTTCGACATGCTGGGCGAAGGTGCCCGTACGCTCAAGGACGCGGAGCGGTACCTGCGCTCCTATGAACATGCGATCGACGTCATCGGCGGGGTCGGGGGCGGACGCAGCCCGCACCTGCGCTCGAGCATCTCCATCAAGCTGTCGGCCCTGGAGCCGCGCTATTCGCCTCTGCAGCACGAACGCGTCATGCAGCGCCTGGTGCCCAAAGCCGTATCGCTGGCGCGGCGGGCCGCAACACACGGCATACAGCTCACCATCGATGCCGAGGAAGCGGACCGGCTCGATCTGTCGCTGGACGTGATCGAGGCGCTGGCGCGCGACCCGGCCACGCGCGAATGGCCGGGTCTGGGCCTCGCCGTACAGGCCTATTCCAAGCGCGCCCTCGATGTCGTCGAATGGGTGGCCGCAGCCGCCCGTGCGAGCGGCAGGCGCGTCGCGGTCCGGCTGGTCAAAGGCGCCTACTGGGACAGCGAGATCAAACGTGCACAAGAGCGCGGGCTCGAGAGCTATCCGGTTTACACGCGCAAGGTCACCACCGACGTGTCTTACCTGGCATGTGCCGGGAGCTTGTTCAAGCACGCCGATGTGATCCTCCCGCAATTTGCGACTCATAATGCACACAGCATCGCGTCGATTTTGGAGCTCGCCCCGGCCGGCTGCGAATACGAATTCCAGCGCCTGCACGGCATGGGCCGGCTGCTGTACGGCGAGGCTGCGCGCCAAGTGAGCGCCTTCCCGCGGGTTCGCGTGTATGCGCCGGTGGGCGAACACAAGGACTTGCTCGCCTATCTGGTGCGGCGCTTGCTGGAAAACGGCGCCAATACCTCCTTCGTGAATCGATTCATGGATGAGCAGGTGCCGGTGGCGGACATCGTGCGCGACCCGATTTCCGAGCTCGAGCGGCTGGACACCTATCCCCATCCGCGGCTGCCGAATCCGGCTCTGCTTTATGCCGACCGGCGAAATTCGATGGGAATCGACATCGGCAATCCGTCGGCGCTCGAGACGGTGCGTGTGCGGGTCGCGGGCCGCCGCTCATCGGAGCACAGCGCCGGACCCATCATCAACGGCGCGCTGTTGCCGGGGCGCCAGCACCCGATAGCCAATCCGGCGGACCACCGCGACGCCGTCGGTGCCTCGCGCGACGCGACGGCGTCTGAAATCGCGGGCGCATTCGATGCCGGCAGCGGCGCCCACGCCGCGTGGAATGCGATCGGCGGCGTGGAGCGTGCGGACTGCCTCGACCGGACCGCGGCCCTGTTGGAGGAGCGGCGGCTGGATTTTTACGAATTATTGGTCCGCGAAGCCGGCAAAACGCTGCCGGATGCGATCGCGGAAGTGCGCGAAGCGGTCGATTTCTGCCGTTACTATGCGATGCGCGCGCGCGAACAGTTCGCCGGCCCCGCCCGCCTCGAGGGACCGACCGGCGAGTCGAACGAATTGTCGCTGCACGGACGCGGCGTGTTTGCCTGCATCAGCCCTTGGAATTTTCCGCTCGCGATATTTGCGGGACAGGTGACCGCCGCGCTGGCCGCCGGCAACTGCGTCGTGGCCAAGCCCGCGGAGTCGACGCCGCTGGTCGCCGCGCGATTCGTGAGGACGCTGCACGAGGCCGGTATCGCGCCCGAGGCGCTGCACCTGATCCCCGCGCCGGGACGGCTGTTCGGCGAGATCGCATTCGCGCACCCCGCCCTGGCGGGCGTGGCGATGACCGGATCCACCGCAACCGCGCTCACCATCAATCGCGCGCTGGCCGCGCGCGGCGGCGCCATCGTTCCGCTGATCGCGGAGACCGGCGGCTTGAACGCCATGCTCGTCGATTCGACGGCCCTGCCGGAGCAGGTCGTCGACGACGTGGTGAGCTCGGCCTTCATGAGCGCAGGCCAGCGCTGCTCCGCGCTGCGGCTGCTGTTCCTGCAGGAGGAGATCGCCGACGCGGTGCTGGACATGATCGTGGGCGCCATGGACGAACTCGTGATCGGCGATCCGGCCAAATTCGAGACCGATGTGGGGCCGGTCATCACGGCGGTGGCCGCCGAAGGGCTGAATCGCCATATCGAGCGCATGCGCCGCGAAGCACGCATCGTCAAGGCGTGCCGGCTCGATGACTCGCACGCCCGCGGCAGCTTCGTCGCGCCGCATCTGATCGAGCTCACCGATGCTGCGCAGCTGACGCGCGAGGAATTCGGACCCCTGCTGCACGTGGTGCGCTATCGATCCGACGACATCCATAAGGTGCTGGCGTCCATCCGCGCCAGCCATTACGGCCTGACGCTCGGCGTGCAGACCCGCCTGGAGTCCTTTTGGAGGCAGGTATTCGAGGCCACGCCGGTCGGCAACACCTACGTGAACCGCAACATGATCGGTGCGGTCGTCGGCGTACAGCCGTTCGGCGGAACCGGACTGTCCGGCACGGGTCCCAAAGCGGGCGGACCGCATTACTTGACGCGCTTCGCGAACGAGAGAACGCTCACGGTCAACACGACCGCCACCGGCGGCAATGCGGCACTGTTGAACCTCGGGGTTTAGGCTCGTTGAACGCCGACGGCCACACGCGCGCCGACGGATACCTGCGGATCGTTGGCGGCGACGTCAACGGCTTCCTCGGTCTGGTGGTCGACAACCTGTCCGTGCTGGCGCTGCTCGCGACCGTGCTGATCGGCGGCTTCGGAATTCCGGCGCCGATCGTTTTTGGACGCATGTTTCCGGGAACCGCGCTCGGCGTCCTGATCGGCGATCTCATCTACACCTGGCTCGCCGTCCGCCTGGTGCGCCGCACCGGGCGCGCGGATGTCACCGCCATGCCGTTCGGCCTCGATACGCCCTCGTCCATCGGGATGGCACTGCTGGTGCTCGGCCCCGCCTATGCAAACTGGCGCGCGGCGGGGTTGGATCCGGTCGCCGCGGGCCTCGAGACCTGGTATCTGGGGATGGCGGCAACCGCGACCATGGGAGTCGTGAAACTGGTGCTGGCATTTGCCGGCAGGGCCGTGCAGCGGCTGATTCCCCGGGCGGGACTGCTGGGGTCGCTCGCGGGTATTGCCTTGATGCTCATTGGATTCCTGCCCATCGTCGAGCTGCTGCAGGCGCCCGTCGCCGGATTCCTGGCGCTCGGCCTCGTGCTGTATGCGCTGGTCGCAAAGGGCAGGATCCCCGGCCGCATGCCGGGCGTGCTGTTCGCCGTCCTCGTCGGAACGCTCGCGTACTACGTCTTCGGTGGGCTGGGGTGGGCCGGGATGACCATCGAGACACCCGTATTGCCGGCGCTGCGTCTGGCCTTCCCGCATCCGGACATCGGTATCTTGCACGGCTTCGCCGGCGTGGTGGGCTATCTGCCTCTGATCCTGCCGTTCGCCTTGCTGACGGTGGTGGGCGGCGTGAACAACGCCGAAAGCGCGCGCGTCGCGGGCGACGACTATGATGTGCGCAGCATTTTGCTGGCTGAAGCGGCGGCCACGCTGGTGGCGGGAATCGCCGGCGGTATCGCGCAGACCACCCCGTACATCGGCCATCCCGCCTACAAAGAGATGGGCGCGAAGGCCGGCTATACGTGGCTGACCGGTGTTTTCATCGGCGTGGGCGGGATGCTCGGTTATCTGTCGAATTTGATCGAAGTGATACCCATCGCGGTTCTTGCGCCGGTGCTGGTGTTCGTGGCAATGGACATCACGGTGCAGGCTTTCAGCGCGGTGCCGGTGCGCCATGCGCCGGCCATTGCCGTCAGCTTCTTTCCCGCTGTTGCGCGGATGCTGACGATCGAGCTGAGCGATCCCGAGTTGGTTCCGCCGGCGCGCTTCGCCAGGCTGCTTCTCGCGTCCGAACATGGGCTGCCTGCGCTGGCGGTGATCGTCGCGCTCGGCAACGGTTTCATTCTCACCGCCACGCTATGGGCGGCATTCGTGGTGGAGATGACCGAACACCGGCTGCGGGCGGCCGCAGCCTACCTCGCTGCCGGCGCAGGTCTGTGTTGCTTCGGGATCATTCATTCGGTGCGAGCCGACGGCAGCGCGTACGCGCTGTGGCAGCTGCATGGAACCGCACGCATCGTTGCGACGCAGTTTTGTCTGGCTTACCTCATCCTGGCCGCAGCGCTGCTGCTGTTGTCCCTGCAGCGCCGCGCGGATCGGGGAGCTCGATGAGCCGCCGGTAAACCAGGGCGGATTCGCAGCGCTCGCGCAGGCGCTTTTCGCGCCGGGCCGACCCGATGGTATTCTCAGCACGGTGCGGCCCATCTTCCAGGCGGAGCTCATCAACAGGACCTTCGGCGATCCCGGGGTCTTTGTCGATCTCAAATTCGAGCGCCGCGCCATTCTTTTCGACATCGGCGACATCAGCGTTCTGCCGACGCGCAAGCTGCTGCGCGTCAGCGACGTTTTCGTTTCGCACACCCACATGGATCACTTCTCCGGATTCGATCACCTGCTGCGAGTCTGTCTGGGCCGCGACAGGGGCGTCAGTCTGTACGGCCCCGGCGAATTCCTGACGCACCTCGAACACAAGCTCGCGGCCTACACCTGGAATCTGGTCGAGAATTACGAGACCGAATTCGTCATCGTCGCCCACGAAATCGACGCCCGCGGATGCGTGCGGCGCGCCCAGTTCCGCAGCACGCGCCGCTTTCAGCGCGAACCGCTCCCCGCCGCCTCGGCGCCCCAGGGAGTGCTGCTGGAAACACCGCTGTTCAAGGTGCGCAGCGTGCCGCTCGAGCATCACGACATCACTTCGCTGGCCTTCGCGTTCGAGGAGAGCGTGCACATCAATGTGTGGAAGAGCCGGCTGGAAGACCTGCGGCTCCCGACGGGACCGTGGCTCACGGAACTGAAGCAGCGGGTGCGCGAGGGCGCACCGGACGGCACCCGGATCAAGGTGCAGTGGCGCACGCGCAATGGTCCGCACGTCCAGGACTTGGAATTGGGCGAGCTGAAGCGCAAAGTGCTGGAATTCGTGCCGGGGCAGAAGATCTGCTACGTGACGGACCTGGCCGATAACGAGCGCAACAGGGGCGCATTGGCCGCATTCCTTAAGGGCGCCGATCTGCTGTTCATCGAGGCCGTTTTTCTCGATGCCGACCGGGCGCTCGCCGAGCGCAAGGCGCATCTCACGGCGCGCGCTGCGGGCAGCATCGCCCGGGCCGCCGGCATCAAGTCCGCCGTGCCGTTTCACTTCTCGCCGCGCTACATCGGGCGGGAAGCGGAGCTGCGCAGAGAGTTCGCCGACGCCTGGCTGGGTGCGCAGAACGGCGCCTGCGGCCAGGGGCCTGCGATGCGCGGAGCCATTGAGCCATGAGGCTTCGCCTGCATCACCACCGGTCGACCTCGATTTTCGGGTTACTCATACTCGCTCTATTCGGGGCTGCGCTGTGCTTTTGTTTTTGGTGGGTTCGCCGATCCTATCGCCGCGCACGCTTGGCTGCGGCGGAAGACCGGCAAGAAAGCGCGGGCCGGACGCGCCGGCGTGAACATCAATAGCGCGAGTTTGCCTCGACGTTGATATTTTGGAAGCCGCGAAGATAGGCCAACAATTGCCCTGTTGCTTCCTCGATGGTTGCCCCCGTCACGGCCGCCGGACGATAGACGCCGAACGCACTCTCCGTGGGTTTGAAGTGATGGCTCACGTCCCAGCCGTAACGCGCTTTCGGATCTGCATCCAGATGTTCAACGATGCGACCCCTGATGCTGTAATGCACGGCGTCGGTCCAGAGCACGTACTCTTGAACGACTCGCGAGACCCGTGTGGTCATGTCAAGCTCCTCCGTATTCGAGTGAAGCGATGACATGCTACACCCTCGATGCTAGTGCTTCGCCGGGGGCCGGTTCACCGCCGCGAGCGCATCGAACAGGCTGTCGTCCGGATGCTGAGTGCATCGGGTCTGCAGAGCCGACGCAAAATGCGTCAACCCGCTCGCATCGAACAGGTGGCTGCCCGACAATCCCACCGCGTAGCCGAACAGCCACATCATGATGGTGTTCGCGCTATCCGGGTCCGTGCGAGTCATCTCCACATGCCGTGATTCGAAGGTCGGACAATTTAAGGTCGTCAGATCCATCGGTTTGTCGCGTTTGGGCCGGACGGAGGTCAACGCCTCGAGCAGGCTGGTGCTTGGATTGTTCTTGCATTCGGCATCGAGCGCGAATCCGAAGGAGGTCAGCGCGTCCCCGTACATGACGTGCTCGCCGGACTTCGCCACCGAATAGCCGAACAGCCACATCACGGTGTTGATCGCATCGGGGCTTTTCGCCGGATCCGCGTTCTGCGGGGAGCCCGTGGCGGGGAGAATCTCGTTCTCGTACTTATCGCAGCTCAGGGTGGCGAGATTGAGCTCGCCGGCGCGGCCGATGACCGGGATCAGGCAGGCGAGGAGCAGCAGCGGGCCGGTCGGCTTCATGGGATCAATCTCGCGACGGCAGCAGCTGTTTGACCAGGGGAGTGAAGCGCCCGGTCTTGACCCAGCGCTTGGCCGCTTCGATGTCCGGTGCGAAGTAGCGGTCGACCGCATAAAAGGGAACTTCGCTGCGAATGCTCGCGTGCACCTGCTCCAGAGCCGCCGAAGAGCGGGACGGGCCGATGGAACTCGATGCCCTGAGCTGCCGCCAGCAGTTCGATGCCGAGGACGCCGGCGGCGTTGTCGGCCATGGCGCCCAAGCGGCGCGCGGCGTGAGTCGCCATGCTGACATGGTCTTCCTGGTTGGCGGATGTCGGAATGGAATCCACGCTGCAGGGGGTGGCGATGGTCTTGTTTTCCGCCACCAGCGCGGCCGCGGTCACCTGCGCGATCATGAAGCCCGAATTCAGGCCGCTGTTCTGCACCAGGAACGCGGGCAGTCCGCTCATCTTCGGATCGACCAGCACCGCCATCCGGCGCTCCGACAGACTGCCGATCTCGGCGATGGCGAGCGCCAGCGTGTCCGCCGCGAAGGCCACCGGCTCGGCGTGAAAGTTGCCGCCCGAGAGCACCTCGCCCTGCTCGACGAACAGCAGCGGATTGTCGGTGACTGCATTGGCCTCGAGGCGCAGCGTGTGGCTCGATTGTCGGATCAGATCCAGGCAAGCGCCCATGACCTGCGGCTGACAGCGAAAGGAGTACGGATCCTGCACGCGCGTGCAGTCGAGATGCGAGGCGCGGATCGCGCTGCCGGCGAGCAAACCGCGATACTGGCGCGCCACGTCGATTTGCCCCGGCTGGCCGCGGACCTGGTGAATGCGGTCGTCGAACGGCGCGTCGCTGCCCTTCAGCGCGTCGACCGACATTGCGCCGGCGACCACCGCCGCCGCCAGCAGGTCTTCGGCGCCGAACAGCCCCGCCAGCGCGAGCGCGGTGGAGACTTGGGTGCCGTTGATCAGCGCCAATCCCTCCTTGGCGCGCAGCTTGGACGGTGCGAGCCCGGCGAGCTTGAGGCCCTCGGCGGCCGGCAGGATCCTGCCTTTGCAGCGCACCTCGGCCGATGCCGAGCAGCACCGCGCTCAGATGCGCCAGCGGCGCCAGATCGCCGGAGGCGCCGACGGACCCTTGAGCGGGAATCAACGGATAGACTTCTCGCCCGAGCAGCGCCAGCAGCGCGTCGATCAAGCCCAGAGAGATTCCGGAATGTCCGCGCGCCAGCGCGTTGATCTTGAGCGCCAGGATCAGGCGCACCACCGGATCGGGCAGCGGATCGCCCACGCCCGCCGCGTGCGACAGCAGGAGGTTCTGCTGCAGCTGCTCGAGCTGCTCGGTCGGAATGCGGGTCTGCGCCAGCAGGCCGAAGCCGGTGTTGATGCCATAGGCCGCATCGCCCGCCGCGACGATCTCATCGACCAGCGCGGTCGCTGCGGCGATGCGCGTGCGGTCCTCGCCGCGCAGCGCGAGCATTGCCGGCGCTTCGTAGATGCGCCGCAGCTGCGGCAGCGTCAATTCGCCGGCGCGTATGTCGAGGGCACCGGTCACTTGCGGGATGGCCCGTTGGGCCCTTGGATCATGGGCAAGTCCAGGCCCTGCTGGCGCGCGCAGTCGATGGCGATTTGATAGCCGGCATCGGCATGACGCATGACGCCGGTCCCCGGATCATTCCACAGCACCCGTCGAATGCGGCGCCCGGCGGCTTCGCGTGCCGTCGCACACGATCACCACGCCCGCATGCTGGGAATATCCCATGCCGACGCCGCCGCCGTGATGGATCGACACCCAGGTGGCGCCGCTCGCCGTATTCAACAGCGCATTCAGCAGCGGCCAGTCCGACACCGCATCGGAGCCGTCCTGCATCGCTTCGGTTTCGCGATTCGGGCTGGCCACGGAGCCCGAGTCCAGATGATCGCGTCCGATGACGATGGGCGCCGATAATTCGCCGCTGGCGACCATTTGATTGAAAGCCAGTCCCAGGCGATGGCGCTGTCCGAGGCCCACCCAGCAGATGCGCGCCGGCAGTCCCTGAAATTGGATCCGCGAGCGCGCCATGTCGAGCCAGTGGTGCAGATGCGCATCGTCCGGAATCAATTCCTTGACCTTCGCGTCGGTCTTGTAGATGTCCTCCGGATCGCCGGACAGCGCGGCCCAGCGGAACGGCCCGATGCCGCGGCAGAACAGCGGGCGGATGTACTCCGGCACGAAGCCCGGGATATCGAAGGCGCGGGCGACGCCCGCGTTCGCGCGCCACCTGCCGGATGTTGTTGCCGTAGTCGAACACCGGCAGCCCCATGTCCTTGAAGCGCAGCAGATACTCCACGTGCTTCGCCATGGAGCGCGTGGCCGCGGCGCTGGTGCCCTTCGGGTCGCTGACGCGCCGCTCGTCCCATTGCTCGACGGTCCAACCCTGCGGCAGATAGCCGTTGACGGGATCGTGCGCGGAGGTCTGATCGGTGAGCGCGTCGGGCCGAATTCCGCGCTCGAGCAGCGCCGGCAGCACGTCGACGATGTTGCCGAGCAGCGCCACGGAAATCGGCTTGCCATTCGTCTTGGCGGCAGCGAGCAGGCCGAGCGCCTCATCCAAGGAGCGGGCCTGCACGTCCACGTAGCCGGTTTCCAGGCGCTTCGCGATCCGGCTCGGGCGGCATTCGACCGCGAGCATGCTCATGGACCGCCATGGTCGCCGCCAGCGGCTGCGCACCGCCCATGCCGCCGAGGCCGGCGGTCAGGATCCATTTGCCCGCCAGCCGGCTGCCGAAGTGCCGGCGGCCCATCTCGGCGAAGGTCTCGTAGGTGCCCTGCACGATGCCCTGGCTGCCGATGTAGATCCATGAGCCGGCCGTCATTTGCCCGTACATGGCAAGGCCCTTGCGGTCGAGCTCGTGAAAGTGCTCCCAGGTGGCCCAGTGCGGCACCAGATTGGAATTGGCGATCAGCACGCGCGGCGCGTCCGGGTGCGTCGGGAACACGCCGACCGGTTTGCCGGACTGCACCAGCAGGGTCTCCTCCTCGGTCAGGCGCTTGAGCGTCTCGACGATCCGGTCGTAGCAGTTCCAATCGCGGGCGGCGCGGCCGATGCCGCCGTAGACGACGAGCTCGCCGGGATTTTCGGCGACTTCAGGATCGAGATTGTTCATCAGCATGCGCAGCGGCGCCTCGGTCATCCATGAACGGGCGCTCAGCGAGCTGCCGCGTGCGGCGCGAATGATTCGGTTCTTGGCGGGTGCGAGCATGGGGGTATCCTCAGGGGCGGAAGCGCCCCGACATTTCGTAGCGGGAACCGGGATAGTAAAGGCGTGCGACGGAGGCGATCTGGCCGGCGGTCCAGGTGCGGCGGATCATCAGCAGGCACGGCTCGTCGCGCTTCATGGCCAGCAGCTTGCGCGTGCGTTCATCCGGCATCACCGCGCGCAGCAGATGCTCGGCCTCCTGCAGCGGAGCGACCTTGACCAGGTAGTCGTACGGCGTCGTGCGGCTGAAATCCACCGTCAGATAGTCGGGGGCGAGCTTCGGCAGCACGTAGCGGTCCTCCAGCTGCACGGGACGATCGTTCTCGAAATGCACGATCACCGAGCAATACAGCTCGCTGCGCGGCGCGACGCCGAAGTCTTCGGCAAGTTCCGCGACGGCGCGAACTTTCTCGAGCGACACGATCTCGGCGCGATGCACGTGCCCGCGCTCGCGAATCTCATCGGCGATGCCGCGGATCTCGAGCGGGTGTGCGCGAACGTGACGATCCGCGACGAAGCTGCCCACGCCGGCGATGCGCACCAGAACCCCTTCGTCGCGCAGCTCCCGCAGCGCGCGGTTGGCGGTCATGCGCGACACCCCGAAGGATTTCACGATGTCGTTCTCGGAGGGCACCCGGGTCGAGGTGCCCCACTTGCCGGAACCGATATTGTCCAGGATGTGCCGCTTCACCTTCAGGTACAGCGGCTGCAGCGCGGTCGATTTGTCCATGGCTTCAGCTTAACCTGTATAGACAGGTACAGTCAACCTTGAGAACTCTGCGCCGGCCGCTTAAGTTCGCACATGAGCTCGCGAAACCGGCGGGCGAGAGGCGCCTCGGCCCGGTGCTGCCGGTCCTCGACGACCCAGCGCCCCGCCACCATGACGTCGCGAATGGCCGCGCTGCCGCCCGCGAAGAGCAGGTGATCGAGCGCAGTCGCCTCGGTGGCGCCGGCCATGCTCGGATGCGCGCCGTCGAGCACCAGCCAATCCGCGCGATGGCCGACGGCGATGACCCCTGCGGGCTGGCCGATCGCGAGCGCTCCGTGTTCCGCCGCATCGCGCCACAGGCGGGTGCCCACGTGGGGCTCGGCGTTGTCGGCAAGCACGCCGCGGCGCTTGCTGCGCAGCCGCTGCTGGTACTCCATCCAGCGCAGCTCCTCGGCCGGACATACGGTCGCCTGACTGTCGGAGCCCACGCAGACTCGGCCGCCCAATTGCATGAATCGCGCGGCGTTGAAGAACCCGTCGCCCAAATTGGCCTCGGTGGTGATCGAAACGCAGACGGCGGCGGCCGTGGCGGCGACGCCCTGCAACTCCGCGGCGGTGGCGTGAGTCGCGTGCACCAGGCACCAATGGCGGTCGAGCACGCCCAGTATCCAGCAGCAGCTCGATCGGCCGCCGGCCGGTGTGCAGCTCGCAGGCCTCCACCTCCTTGCGCTGCTCGGCGACGTGAATATGAATCGGCAGCGTTGCATCCATTTGGCGCAGCGCGGGCACCGCTTCGCGCAGCGCTCCGAGCGGAACGGCGCGCAGGCTGTGGAATGCGGCGCCGGTGCGCAGGGTCATGGTCGCGCCGCTGCGCCGCTCGGCGCCGACGCGCTGTTCGATCGCACGCAGGAAGTGGTGGGTATCCATCGCGAAGCGCGCCTGCTCGCGCTTGAGCGGCTGCGCGCCGAAGTCGCTGGTTTGGTAAAGGGTGGGCAGAAACGTGAGTCCGATGCCGGCGGCTACCGCGCCCTGTGCCACGGCGTCCCACAGGCTGTTGGAGCCGGCGTAGGGGTCGCCGCCGACCTGCCGGTGCAGATAATGGAACTCCGCGACCGAGGTGTAGCCGGACTTGAGCATTTCGACGAACAGCTGGGTCGCCAGCACCTGCAAGTCGGCGGGCGAGATCCGATTCGCCAGCGCATACATCGCCTGGCGCCAGGTCCAGAAGCTGTCGCGCGCCGACAGCCGGCATTCCGTATTGCCCGCCATGCCGCGCTGAAATGCATGACTGTGGGCATTGGGCATCCCGGGCACGACGAAGCCGGCCACGCGGTTCGCATCCGGGCGCGATGTCTGCGGGTGGATGTCGATGCGGCTGATGTGCCCGTCGTCCGCCACGGTCACGAATACGCCGCGCACCCAGCCCTGCGCGAGGAGCACGGATTCCAGATGATACTGCTGAGCCATATTGCCTATACCTGTATAGGCAGCTTAGCTTGCCGTATCATTGAGAGTACGGCAAACACCAAGGCCGCAATCGATGGGCGAGCGCGTGCAGACATCCTCGAACAAGGAATGGGACCGGGTTTGGATCGGAGCGAACATCGCCTCGATGGTCGCGGGTGTCGAACCTTATGGCAAGCTCGAAAACGATGCGCTCGCGGTGAAGGGCGAGCGCATCGCCTGGATCGGCCCGGCCGCCGCGGCCCGCCTCAGGGCCGCGGCCCAGGACATTCCGCTCGAGGATTGCCGCGGTCTGTGGATGACGCCGGGGCTGATCGATTGCCACACGCACCTGGTCTACGGCGGCAATCGCGTCGAGGATTTCGAGAAGCGGCTGTGCGGCGTGTCCTACGAGGACATCGCCCGCGCCGGGGGCGGCATCCGGTCGACCATCAACGCCACTCGCGCCGCGGATGCCGGTGAGCTGCGCGCCGCGGCCGCGCTGCGCGCGAAGCGGCTGATGTCCGAAGGGGTTACCACCATCGAGGTGAAGTCCGGCTACGGACTCGACCTCGCGGGCGAACGGCGCTTGCTGGAAGTGGCGCGCTCGCTCGAGCGCGAGCTTCCGGTGTCGATCAGGACCACCTATCTGGGCCTGCACGCGCTGCCGCAGGAATTTCGTGAGAACCGCCAGAGCTACGTCGACCAGGCAAGCGGGCCCTGGCTCGAATCGCTCGCGGGCGCCGGGCTGGCCGATGCGGTCGATGCGTTCTGCGAGAACATCGCCTTCTCGCCCGCCGAGACCGGGCAATTCCTGCAAGCCGCACGACGCTTGGGACTGCCCGCGCACCTGCACGCCGGTCAATTGAGCGACCTGGGAGCGGCGGAGCTGGCCGCGCAATATGGGGCGCTCTCCGCCGATCATCTCGAATTCTTAAGCGGGCGCGGCGCGCAGGCGCTCGGCGCGGCGGGCACGGTCGCCGTGCTGCTGCCGTGCGCCTACTTCACGCTGCGCCAGACGACGCCGCCGCCGGTCCCGCTGCTGCGCAGGGCGGGCGTGCCTATGGCGGTGGCGACCGACTGCAATCCGGGCACCTCGCCGTGCACATCGCTGCTGCTCGCTCTCGGCATGGCCTGCACACTGTTCGGTCTGACGCCCGAGGAGTCGCTCGGCGGCGCGACGCGGAACGCCGCCAAAGCCCTGGGGCTGCAGGATGAGCTCGGCACGCTCGCCGTGGGCAAGCGCGCGGATTTCGTCCTGTGGGACATTCAGCGGCCTGCCGAACTGTGCTACGCACTCGGCGCCAATCCCTGCGTCGGCGTGGTGCACCGCGGCCGGCCGAGGGGCGGATTTGCGCCGTCCTAGCCGGCGCGGCGGTGCCGCGGCCGCGGCACGAGCGGAACGCGGAATTGCGCGCGCCCCTCCTCGACGCTCGAGGCAAGCGGGTTGCGCACGACGAGCTGACCGAACCGCATGCCGGGGTGCCGCCATCGCGCCGCATCACCGCGAGGGCGATCTGGCTGGGGGGCCGATCTTTAACAGAAGGAGGGGCTGGAGGCGGCCTGGAATCGTGACAGCGGTCTCAAGTGCGGCAAAGCGGCAATTGCCTTGACACTCGCACCCCCGGTTCCTACAATCGCCGGCCTTTCGGCCCAAGCGTGGGCACGGTTCGCTTTACGTTTTTTTTTGTTTTGGGCCAACTTTTCGGTCTGGCTCTCAAAGGTATTTATGGCGACGACAACCCAACTGATCCGCACCGGCCGCAACGAGCCGGCCTGGAAATCCAAGGTCCCGGCGTTGGCGGCCTCGCCGCAGAAGCGCGGTGTGTGCACGCGCGTCTATACCACTACCCCGAAGAAGCCCAACTCCGCGCTGCGCAAGGTCTGCCGCGTGCGCCTGACCAACGGCTACGAAGTGTCGAGCTACATCGGCGGCGAGGGGCACAATTTGCAGGAGCACTCGGTGGTATTGATCCGCGGCGGCCGCGTCAAGGATCTGCCGGGCGTGCGCTATCACACGGTCCGGGGCGCCCTCGATTGCGCCGGCGTCAGCGACCGCCGGCAGGGGCGATCCAAGTACGGCGCCAAGCGTCCCAAAAAGTGAGCCTCCCGAGGCCAAGCTAAAAGAAGGTTTCCCATGTCCCGCAGAGCAGCAGCACCCCATCGCACCATCCTCCCGGACCCCAAGTTCGGCAACGATATGTTGGCCAAATTCATCAACATGGTGATGGAGCGCGGCAAGAAGTCGGTCGCCGAGAAGATCGTGTATGGCGCCATCGACCGCATCGGCGACAAGACCGGACGCGCGGGCGGCGATGCGATCGCGCTTCTGCAGCAGGCGCTTGACAACGTCAAGCCGGTGGTCGAAGTGAAGTCGCGCCGCGTCGGCGGCGCCACCTATCAAGTGCCCGTGGAAGTGCGCGCCAATCGCCGCCAGACCCTTGCGATGCGCTGGGTCATCGAAGCGGCGACGGATCGCAGCGAGAAATCGATGGCGCATCGCCTTGCCGCCGAGCTGATGGAGGCTGCCGAGAATCGCGGCGCCGCGGTGCGCAAGCGTGAGGACACTCACCGCATGGCCGAGGCGAATAAGGCGTTCGCGCACTACCGCTGGTAGCTGCCGGGCTGGTATTACCCCGGCGAGGCCTTATGTTTGGATTTTTCGGAGGGGTCGCTTCGACCCCGTAAATTCGGCGCGCAGCGCCTAGGAAATATGGCACGTACGACGCCCATCGAGCGATACCGCAACATCGGTATCTCTGCGCACATCGACGCGGGAAAGACCACCGCGACCGAGCGCATCCTGTTCTATACGGGCGTTTCGCACAAAATCGGCGAAGTCCATGACGGCGCCGCGGTCATGGATTACATGGAGCAGGAGCAGGAGCGCGGCATCACCATCACGGCTGCGGCCACCACCTGCTTCTGGAAGGGGATGGACAAGAGCTTCCCCGAACATCGCATCAACATCATCGATACGCCGGGACACGTCGACTTCACCATCGAGGTGGAACGGAGCCTGCGGGTGCTGGACTCGGCCGTGGCGGTGTACTGCGCGGTGTCGGGGGTGCAGCCGCAGTCCGAAACGGTGTGGCGCCAAATGAACAAGTACGGCGTGCCGCGGATTGCGTTCGTCAACAAAATGGACCGCGCGGGCGCCAATTTTTTGCGCTGCGTCGAGCAGATCAAGACCCGGCTGCGGGGCAATCCGGTGCCCATCCAGCTGCCGATCGGTGCCGAAGACGGTTTCGTCGGCGTGGTCGATCTGGTCAAGATGAAGTCCATCTGGTGGGACGAAGAAACCCAGGGCATGAAATTCGAGTACCGCGAGATCCCGGCCGCGATGCTCAAGGAATGCGAGGAATGGCGCGGGCGAGATGATCGAAGCGGCGGCCGAGGGCGCCGAGGACCTGCTCGAGAAGTACCTGGAAGGCGCCAGCCTCAGCGATGAGGAGATCAAGCGGGGCCTGCGCGCGCGCGCGCTGAAGAACGAGATCTGCCTGGTGACCTGCGGTTCGGCCTTCAAGAACAAGGGCGTGCAGGCGGTGCTCGACGCCATCGTCGAATACATGCCGTCGCCGGTCGACGTGCCTCCGGTGAAGGGCCAGAGCGAGCGCGGCGAACCGATGAACGCGCAAGGCGGACGATGCCGAGCCGTTTTCGGCGCTTGCCTTCAAGATTTTGAACGACCCGTTCGTCGGCAATCTCACCTTCTTCCGCGTCTACTCCGGGACGCTCAATTCGGGCGACCAGGTGTTCGTGCCGAACAAGAACCGCAACGAGCGGATCGGCCGGCTGCTGCAGATGCACGCCAGCGAGCGCTCGGAAATCAAGGAAGTGCGCGCCGGCGACATCGCGGCGGCGGTCGGCCTCAAAGATGTGACCACGGGCGATACGCTGTCGGACCCGCAGAAGGTCATCATTCTGGAGAAGATGGAATTTCCGGAGCCGGTGATCTCGGTGGCGGTCGAGCCGAAGACCAAGGTCGATCAGGAAAAGATGGGCCTCGCCCTGCAGCGTCTCGCCAAGGAAGACCCCTCGTTCCGCGTGCATACCGACCAGGAATCCGGCCAGACCATCATCTCCGGCATGGGCGAGCTGCATCTGGAGATCATCGTCGATCGCATGAAGCGCGAATTCAAGGTCGAAGCCAACGTCGGCAAGCCGCAGGTCGCCTATCGCGAGACGCATCCGCGGCAGCGTCGAGTCGGAAGGCAAGTTCGTGCGCCAGTCGGGCGGCCGCGGCCAGTACGGCCACGTGTGGCTCAAAATCGAGCCGCAGCCCGCCGGCAAGGGCTATGAATTCGTCAACGGCATCGTCGGCGGCGCCGTGCCGCGCGAATTCATCCCGGCGGTCGACAAGGGCATCCAGGAGGCCGTGCAGACGGGCGTCATCGCCGGCTATCCGATCGTCGACGTCAAGGTCACGATCTTCGACGGCTCGTACCACGACGTCGATTCGAACGAAATGGCGTTCAAGATCGCGGGCTCCATGGGCTTCAAGGAAGGCTTCCGCAAGGCCAAGCCGGTGCTGCTCGAGCCCATCATGAAGGTCGAGGTGGTGACGCCGGAAGACTATTACGGGCGACATCGTCGGCGACCTGAATCGCCGCCGCGGCCAGATCATCGGCATGGAGGAATCGCCGTCCGGCAAGGTGGTCACCGCGGAAGTGCCGCTGGCCGAGATGTTCCAGTATTCGACGGCCATGCGCTCCATGAGCCAGGGCCGCGCGAACTACACGATGGAGTTCGCGAAGTACATGGAAGTGCCGAGCAATGTCGCCGAAGCGGTGATGAAGAAAGCTTCGTAAGAATTCCGAAGCGCTTACATCAATCAATTCAAGAGGTACTTGCCGTGTCGAAGGGGAAATTTGAGCGAACGAAGCCGCACGTGAACGTGGGGACGATTGGGCATGTGGACCATGGCAAGACGACGCTTGACGGCGGCGCTGACGAAGGTGATGGCGGAGAAGTTTGGCGGGGAGTTCAAGGCGTACGACCAGATTGACAAGGCGCCGGAGGAGCGGGCGCGCGGGATCACGATTGCCACGGCGCACGTGGAGTACCAGAGCGAGAAGCGCCACTACGCGCACGTGGACTGTCCGGGGCACGCGGACTACGTGAAGAACATGATCACGGGAGCGGCGCAGATGGACGGGGCGATTTTGGTGGTATCGGCGGCGGATGGGCCGATGCCGCAGACGCGCGAGCACATTTTGCTGGCCCGCCAGGTGGGGGTGCCGTACATCGTGGTGTATTTGAACAAGGCGGACATGGTGGACGATGCGGAGCTATTGGAGCTGGTGGAGCTGGAGGTGCGGGATCTGTTGACGATGTACGAGTTTCCCGGGGACAAGACGCCGATCGTGACGGGCTCGGCGCTTGAAGGCGCTGGAGGGGGATGGGAGCGAGATTGGGGTGCCCTCGGTGCTGAAGCTGGTGGAGGCGCTGGATGAGTACATTCCGGTGCCGAAGCGGGCGATTGACGGGGCGTTTTTGATGCCGGTGGAGGATGTGTTTTCGATTGCCGGGCGCGGCACGGTGGTGACGGGGCGCATTGAGCGCGGGATGGTGAAGGTGAACGATGAGGTGGAGATCGTGGGGATACGGCCCGACGCAGAAGACCACCTGCACGGGGGTGGAGATGTTTCGCAAGCTCCTGGATGAGGGGCAGGCGGGGGACAACGTGGGGGTGCTGCTGCGCGGCACGAAGCGAGAGGAAGTGGAGCGCGGTCAGGTGCTGTGCAAGCCCGGTTCGATCAACCCGCACACGAAGTTTGAGGCCGAGGTGTACGTGCTGACGAAGGAAGAGGGCGGGCGGCACACGCCGTTCTTCAAGGGCTATCGGCCGCAGTTTTACTTTCGCACCACGGATGTGACCGGGGCGGTGGAGCTGCCGGAGGGGACCGAGATGGTGATGCCCGGGGACAACATCAAGATTGTGGTGGAGCTGATTGCCCCGATTGCGATGGAGCAGGGCCTGCGCTTTGCGATCCGCGAGGGCGGCAAGACCGTCGGCGCCGGCGTCGTCGTCAAGGTGATTGCATAGTATCACGATCGCTGTCAAGCAGGCTTAAGTCGCACGACAGGAATTATATGGCTAATCAGAACATCCGCATCCGGCTCAAGGCCTTCGATCATCGCCTGATCGACAAGTCGGCGCGCGAAATCGTCGATACCGCGAAGCGCACCGGCGCGACCGTCAAGGGCCCGGTGCCGCTGCCGATCAAGATGGAGCGCTTCACGGTGCTGGTCTCGCCGCACGGCGACAAGGATGCGCGCGACCAGTTCGAGATCCGCACCCACAAGCGCCTGATGGACATCCTGAATCCGACCGACAAGACCGTGGATGCCCTGATGAAGCTCGAGCTTCCGGCGGGCGTCGACGTTCAGATCAAGCTGAACTAGCGGATTAAACTGCTATACCTGCGGCGGTTTCCGGTCGACTCCGCCGTGCATTGCTTGAAACGGTCCGGCGGCGCCGATGTATCGCGGTCCGATCGGGCGAGGTTGGCCGAGGCCAGTTCCGCGGCCAGGACCATCCAAGGGTCCTGGGGTCTCGTGTGCCCAAACCGCCGGCCTGTTGCAACCTGAACGACGGAGAGGCCAATCGCAGCTCCCGCCGTGATGAGGATTGACAATGACCATCGGTCTGGTTGGCCGCAAGTGCGGCATGACCCGCGTATTCACTGACGCCGGCGTGACCGTGCCCGTGACGGTCGTCGAGGCGCTGCCCAACCGCATTTCGCAGGTCAAGAGCGAAAAAGCCGACGGCTACCGCGCGGTGCAGGTCACCATCGGCAGCCGCCGCCCTCGCGCGTGACCGAAGGCGCTCGCCGGCCATTTCGCCAAGGCGAACGTCGCCGCCGGCTACGCCTCTCGAGAATTCCGCTTGCGGCAAGAGCGAGGGCGAATCGCTCGCCGCCGGCGGCGAGCTCAAGGTCGACATGTTCACCGTGGGCCAGATCGTCGATGTCACCGGCACCACGCGTCGGCAAGGGCTTCGCCGGCACCATGAAGCGCCACAACTTCGCGGGCGGCATGAAGACCCACGGCAACTCGGTGTCGCACCGCGCGCCGGGCTCCATCGGCCAGCGCCAGACGCCGGGTCGCGTGTTCAAGGGCAAGCGCATGTCCGGCCACATGGGCGTGCGCAACCGCACCATCGAGAACCTGACGCGTCGTCGAAGTCGACGTGCCGCGCAATCTGCTGCTGATCAGCGGCGCCGTTCCGGGCGCCGAGGGCGGCCGGGTGATCGTGCGACCGTCGGTCAAGGCGCATCGCAGAGGCGCCGCAAGCGTCTCATGCCGAACAAGGCGCCGACCGCCGCCAAGGCGCGCCGGCGCAAGCCGCGCCGCGCCAAGGGCGCGGCGAAAGCCGACAAGAAGTAACCGCCATGAAGCTCCAGTTGAAGAATGCGGCGGCCGCGAGCGAGATCCAGTTGTCGGACGCCGCTTTCGGCCGCGCCTACAACGAGGCGCTGGTTCATCAGGTCGTGACCGCCTACATGGCCGGCGGGCCGCGCCGGCACCAAGGCGCAGAAGACCCGCGCCGAAGTGCGCGGCGGCGGCAAGAAGCCTGGAGCCAGAAAGGCACCGGCCAGGCGCGCGCCGGCTCGATCCGCAGCCCGATCTGGGTCGGCGGCGGCCGCGCGTTCGCCGCCCGCCCGCGCGACTTCTCGCAGAAGGTCAACCGCAAGATGTATCGCGCCGCGATGCAGTCGATGGTGTCGGAGCTGGTGCGCCAGGACCGCCTGGTGGCGGTCGAGTCGCTCGAGCTCGCCGCGCCGAAGACCAAGCTGCTGTGCGGCAAGCTCGCCGAGCTCGGCTCGACCCGCGCGCTTGATCCTGGTCGAGGCCTACGAGGAGAAGCTGTTCCTCGCGGCCCGCAACCTGCCCCATGTGGAGGTGCATGCCGGTCGCCTCGCTCGATCCGGTGAGCCTGATCAAGCACGACAAGGTGATCGCCACGGTCGGCGCTTGAAGCTGCTCGAACAGCGTCTCGGAGGCGCGCAATGAATAAAGAACGACTTGATGAACGTGCTGATCCAGCCGCACGTGTCGGAGAAGGCGGCGACCGTCACCGAGAAGGCGAATCAATACGTGTTCCGCGTGCGCGACGATGCCTCGAAGGCCGAGGTCAAGCAGCGCGGTCGAGCTCATGTTCGAGGTCAAGGTCGAGGGCGTCAATCTGCTCAACAAGCCGGGCAAGACGCGCCGCTTCAAGAACGTGGCCGGCAAGCGCAGCGGCTACAAGAAGGCCTACGTGCGCTTGGCAGGCCGGGCAGTCGATCGACTTCACCGGCGCAGCGAAGTAAGGAGAGCAAGGCCATGGCACTCATCAAAATGAAGCCGACCTCGCCGGGCACGCGCTTCGTGGTCAAGATCGACCGCTCGCACCTGCACAAGGGCGGCCCGCTCGAGTCGCTGACCGACGAAGAAGAACCGCACCGGCGCGCGCAATCATTCCGGCCGGCAGACCACGCGCCACATCGGCGGCGGCCACAAGCAGCGCTACCGCATCGTCGATTTCAAGCGCGACAAGGACGGCATTCCGGGCGTCGTCGAGCGGCTCGAATACGATCCGAACCGCACCGTCGCACCTCGCGCTGGTGCTGTACAAGGACGGCGAGCGCCGCTACATCCTCGCGCCGAAGGGCGTGAAGGCCGGCGACGAGATCCGCTCGGGCGCCGATGCGCCGATCAAGGCGGGCAACGCGCTGCCGCTGCGGCACATCCCGGTCGGCAGCACCGTGCACAACATCGAGCTGAAGGTCGGCAAGGGCGGCCAGCTGGCGCGCAGCGCCGGCGGCTCGGCGCAGTTCGCGGCGCGCGAAGGGCTGTACGCGAGCGTGCGCCTGAAGTCGGGCGAGATGCGCAAGGTCCACGTCGATTGCCGCGCCACGCATCGGCGAGGTCGGCAACGACGAGCACAACCTGCGCGTGTTCGGCAAGGCCGGCGCGGTGCGCTGGCTCGGCGTGCGCCCGACGGTGCGCGGCGTGGTGATGAACCCGGTCGATCACCCGCACGGCGGCGGCGAGGGCAAGTCCGGCCAGGGCAACCCGCATCCGGTGAGCCCGTGGGGCCTGCAGACCAAGGGCAAGAAGACGCGCCACAACAAGCGCACGGACAGCATGATCGTGCAGCGCCGCAAGAACAAACGACTCTAAGAGCTGGAGATACATCAGTGCCTCGTTCGCTCAAGAAAGGCCCGTTCGTCGATCTGCACCTGGCCAAGAAGGTGCAGACCGCGAGCCAGAAGAACGATCGCCGTCCGATCAAGACCTGGTCGCGCCGCTCGATGGTCATTCCGGACATGGTCGGTCTGACCATCGCCGTGCATAACGGCCGCCTGCACGTGCCGGTGCTGGTGTCGGAGAACATGGTCGGCCACAAGCTCGGCGAGTTCGCGCCGACGCGCACCTTCAAGGCGCATTCCGGCGACAAGAAAGTGACGGCGGCGGAGTAGGGCATGCAGACCAAAGCAGTATTGCGCTACGCGCGCATCTCGCCGCAGAAATGCCGGCTGGTGGTCGACACGATCCGCGGCAAGTCCGCGACGCTGGCGGTGAACACGCTGAAATTCATGCCGAAGAAGGGCGCCAAGATCGTGCTCAAGGTGCTCGATTCGGCGATCGCCAATGCCGTACAACAATTTCAACGCCGACGTCGACGATCTGAAGGTGACGCGGGTCGAAGTCGATCCGGCGCCGATGCTCAAGCGCTTTCATGCGCGCGCCAAGGGGCGCGGCGTGCGCATCGCCAAGCGCAACAGCCACATCCTGGTTCAAGTGTCCGACGGCAAGCGAGAGGACTTAGCATGGGTCAGAAAGTAAATCCGATTGGCATCCGTCTCGGCATCACGCGCGACTGGACGTCGAAGTGGTATGCCGGCACCAAGACCTTTGCCTCGAACATCCACACCGATTTCCTGGTGCGGCAAGTTCCTGAGCAAGAAGCTCGCCGACGCCTCGGTCAGCCGCATTCACATCGAGCGCGCCGCGCGCCGCGCCAACATCACGATTCACACGGCGCGGCCGGGCATCGTGATCGGCAAGAAGGGCGAGGACATCGAGAAGCTGCGCGCCGCCGTCGCGAAGATACTCGGCATGACCGATGCAGGACGTGCGCCTGAACATCGCCGAGATCCGCAAGCCCGAGCTCGACGCGAAGCTGGTCGCCGAGGGCATCTCGCAGCAGCTCGAGAAGCGCGTGATGTTCCGCCGCGCCATGAAGCGCGCGGTGACCAACACCATGCGCATCGGGCGCGCTCGGGATCAAGGTGCGCATCTCGGGCCGCCTGAACGGCTCGGAAATCGCGCGCACGGAGAGCAACCGCGAGGGGCGCGTGCCGCTGCACACGTTCCGCGCCGACATCGACTACGGCCTCGCCGAGGCGCAGACCACCTACGGCGTGATCGGCATCAAGGTTTGGATCTTCAAGGGCGAAGTGTTCGACCAGCCGCTGAAGCCGAGGCGCTCGAGGCCGACAGCCGAGGCGTCGGCGCGCCAAAGCCGCCGAGGCCGCGGCGCCCGCCGCCGGTTGACAGGTAACCACACATGATGCAGCCGAAGCGGACCAAGTTCCGCAAACAGTTCAAGGGCAGGATCGCGGGCAGCGCGCAGCGCGGCAATTCCGTCGCGTTCGGCGAATACGGCCTCAAGGCGACCGACCGCTGCCGCATGACCGCGCGCGAAATCGAGGCGGCGCGGCGCGCCATCTCGCGCTACGTGAAGCGCGGCGGCCGCATCTGGATCCGCGTGTTCCCGGACGTCCCGATCACGCAGAAGCCGCTCGAGGTGCGCATGGGCAGCGGCAAGGGCAACGTCGAGTACTGGGTCGCCAAGGTGCTGCCCGGCAAGGTGCTCTTCGAGATCGAGGGCATGAGCGAGGCAGATCGCGCGCGAAGCGTTCCGGCTCGCCTCCGCGAAGCTCTCGGTGTCGACGGCGTTCGTCAAGCGCCAGGTTCGGACATGAAGGTGCACACATGAAGGCGAAGGATTTGCGCGAGAAGACGCCGGCTGCGCTCGGCGAGGAGCTGCTCAAGCTGCGCCGCGAGCAGTTCAATCTGCGCATGGCGCGCGCCACCGGGCAGGCGGCCAAGCCGGACCAATTCGCGAAGGTCCGCAAGAACATTGCGCGGGTGAAGACGGTGCTGGCTCAGGCGCGCGCGCGCGGAGGTAAGGTTTGATGTCCTCGACAGAATCCACTGTGCACGGGCAGGACGCGGCGTCGTCCGGCGCTGCGCCGGCCGGCCAGCGATTGCTCACGGGCAAGGTCGTCAGCAACAAGATGGACAAGACCATCGCCGTTTCGGTCGAGCGTCTGGTCAAGCATCCGACCTACGGCAAGTACATCCGCCGCACGACCAAGCTGCTGGCGCACGACGCGAACAACGAGTGCCAGGAAGGCGACACGGTTTCAATCAAGCCGTGCCGCCCGATGTCGCGCCGCAAATCCTGGATGCTGGTGCGCGTCGTAGAGCGCGCGCGGCCGGAGTAAGAGACGACACCCATGATTCAGCTTCGAACCATGCTCAATGTGGCCGACAACAGCGGCGCCAAACGACTGATGTGCATCAAAGTGCTCGGCGGCTCGAAGCGTCGCTATGCCGCCGTCGGCGATGTCATCAAGGTGAGCGTCAAGGACGCCATCCCGCGCGGCAAGGTCAAGAAGGGCGAGGTGTACGACGCGGTGGTGGTGCGCACGCGCAGCGGCGTGCGCCGCGCGGACGGCTCGCTGATCCGCTTCGACACCAACGCGGCGGTGCTGCTCACCAACAAGCTCGAGCCCATCGGCACGCGCATTTTCGGGCCCGTGACGCGCGAGCTGCGCAACGTGCAGTTCATGAAGATCATCTCGCTCGCGCCCGAAGTACTTTGATCGGCAGGAATCGGTAGATGAACAAGATACGCAAAGGCGACATGGTGATTTTCATCGCCGGCCGCGACAAAGGGCGCCGCGGTGCGGTCATCGAAGTGCTGGCCGACGACCGCGTGCGGGTCGAGGGCCTCAACATGTCGAAGAAGCACCAGCGGCCGAACCCGCAGATGGGCGTGCAGGGCGGCATCATCGAGCGCGAAGCTCCGCTGCACGTCTCGAATGTGTCGATCTTCAATCCCGCCACGCAAAAGGCCGACCGCGTGGGATTCAAGTCGCTCGCGGACGGGCGCAAGGTGCGCGTGTTCAAGTCGAACAAAGAAATGGTCGACCCCAAATAGCGGGTGAAACGACATGGCAAGACTGCAGCAAATTTATCGCGAGAAGATCGTGCCGGAGCTCAAGCAGAGCCTGGGGCTGAAGAACACAATGCAGGTCCCGCGCATCCTGAAAATCACCGTCAACATGGGCGTGGGAGAAGCCGTGGCCGACAAGAAGGTCATGGACGCGGCCACTGCGGACCTTGCCAAGATCACGGGCCAGAAGCCCGCGGTGACGAAGGCGAAGAAGTCGGTCGCGACCTTCAAAGTGCGCGACGGCCAGGCGATCGGCTGCAAAGTGACGCTGCGCGGAGCGCGCATGTACGAATTCCTGGACCGCCTGGTCAACATCGCCATTCCGCGCATTCGCGATTTTCGCGGCATCAGCACCCGCTCCTTCGACGGTCGCGGCAACTACAGCCTGGGCGTGAAGGAACAGATCATCTTCCCGGAAATCCAGTACGACCAGATCGATCAAATTCGTGGAATGGACATCACCATCTCTACGTCAGCGCACGATGACAAGCACGGGCGCGCGTTGCTAGAAGCCTTCAATTTTCCGTTCCGCAAGTAGGGTAACAGCCCATGGCCAAGACGAACATGCTCATGCGCGAGAAGCGCCGCCTCAAGGTTGCCAAGAAATACGCCGCCCGGCGCGCTGAACTCAAAGAGCTGATCCGCGACCCGAAGACCGGGGCGGAAGAGCGCGCTGCCGCGCAGGCCGAGCTGCAGCAGCAGCCGCGCGATGCGTCCGCGATGCGGCAGCGCAATCGCTGCTCCATCACCGGCCGCTCGCGCGGCGTGTACCGCAAGTTCGGTCTGGCGCGCACCAAGCTGCGCGAGGCAGCCAATCGCGGCGAGATCCCGGGCCTGTCCAAGGCGAGCTGGTGAGGCGCGCACAATGAGCATGACTGATCCGATCGCCGATCTTCTGACCCGCATTCGCAACGCGCAGTCCGCGGGCAAGCCGACGGTGGGCGTGGGCGCATCGAAGCTGAAGCTCGCCATCCTCAAGGTGCTGAAGGAGGAGGGCTATATCGGCAGCTACGGCGTCGATCGAGCGGTTCGAAGAGCACCCTGTCCATCGAACTGAAATATCACGACGGGCGCCCGGTCATCGACCGCATCGAGCGCATCAGCCGTCCGGGGCTGCGCATCTATCGCGGCAAGGATGAGCTGCCCAAGGTTCTCGGCGGATTGGGTGTGGCGGTCATCTCGACCCCCCAGGGCATCATGTCCGACGCACAAGCGCGCGCGGCGGGCACGGGCGGCGAAGTGCTCTTCGTCGTGCAATAGGTCTCGCCGCAAGTTCACCTAGGATTTCATCATGTCTCGAGTCGCAAAAAAGCCGGTCGATCTTCCGCAGGGCGTCAGCGCCACCATCGGTGCGGACGCCGTTACGGTGAAGGGTTCCAAGGGCTCGCTGACGCTGGCGCTCAAGAGCGGCATCAAGGTCGAGCACAAGGACAAGCACCTCGCGGTCGAAGCGACAACGAGCGAGGAGGGATTGGACGCGGTCGCGGGTGCGACGCGCGCTCACCTGGCGAACATGGTCACGGGCGTCACCAAGGGCTACGAGAAGAAGCTCGAGCTCGTCGGCGTCGGCTATCGCGCCGCCGTGCAGGCCAAGAGCCTGACGCTCACGCTCGGCTATTCGCATCTGATCAATTACGCGATCCCGGAGGGCGTGACCATCGAAACGCCGAGCCAGACGGAGATCGTGGTCAAGGGAATCGATCGCCAGCGCGTCGGCCAGACGGCGGCCGAGATCCGCGGCTTCCGGCCGCCGGAGCCGTACAAGGGCAAGGGCGTGAAGTATTCGGACGAGAAGATTTCGCTGAAAGAAGCGAAGAAGAAGTAAGGCCATGAAGCTAGACAAACGAGACACCCGCCTGCGCCGCGCGCTGCGCGGCCGCGTGAAGATCAAGGAGCTCGCCGCCCTGCGCCTCTCGGTGCATCGCACGCCGCAGCACATCTACGCGCAGATTTTCGCCCCCGAGGGCGACAAGGTTCTGGTCGCCGCCTCGACCTTGCAGAAGGAGGTGCGCGGCGAATTGAAGACGACCGGCAACATCGAGGCCGCCAAGGCCGTGGGCCGCGCCATTGCGGAGCGCGCCAAGGCCAAAGGTATAGCCAAGGTCGCCTTCGACCGTTCCGGCTTCATGTATCACGGGCGCGTCAAGGCGCTGGCCGAGGCCGCACGCGAAGCGGGTCTCGAGTTCTAACCGAAGAGGTCTTAAGGGGCGCTATGGCGAGAGTAGAAAAACCAATGTCCGGCGACGACCTGCTCGAAAAGCTGGTCGCCGTGAACCGGGTCGCGAAGGTGGTCAAGGGCGGCAAACAGTTCGGCTTCACCGCGCTCACCGTCGTGGGCGACGGCGCCGGCCGCGTCGGCTTCGGCTACGGCAAGGCGCGCGAGGTTCCGGTCGCGATATCGAAGGCGATGATGCAGGCGCGCAAGAGCCTGGTCACCGTATCCTTGAAGAACGATACCCTGTTCTACGCTGTCAAAGGACGGCATGGAACCACGCGAGTCTACATGCAGCCCGCCGCGGACGGTACGGGCGTGATCGCGGGCGGCGGCATGCGCGCGGTATTCGAATGCGCAGGGGTGCGCAACGTGCTCGCCAAGAGCTACGGATCGCGCAATCCCATCAACGTGGTGCGCGCCACCATGGATGCGCTCGGCAAGCTGCGCACGCCGGACGACATCGCGGCCAAGCGCGGCAAGAGCGTCGCGGAGATCGTGGGCGAAGCTCATGACGGGCAAGTCGATCAAAGTCACCTTGATCAAGAGCATGGCCGGCCAGCTGGCCAACATCCGTGCTTCCGCTCGCGGCCTGGGGTTGCGCCGGATCGGGCACAGCGTCGTGGTGGCGGACACCCCCTCGAATCGCGGCATGATGAACGCGGCCAGCCACATGCTCAAAGTCGAGCCTGCGTCCGGGCCGGGAGCTTAAAATGCGCTTGAATACCATCAAGCCGGCGGCGGGCTCCAAGCGGCAGCACTTGCGCGTCGGGCGCGGCGCATCCGCCGGCCAGGGCAAGACCTGCGGCCGCGGCGTCAAGGGCCAGCGCGCACGCAAAGGCGGCTATCACAAGGTCGGTTTCGAGGGCGGCCAGATGCCGCTGCAGCGCCGGCTGCCGAAGACCGGCTTTCGCTCGGCCATGAAAGCTTCGCGCGCCGAGCTCACGCTCGAGGATCTGATGCGCGTCGCGGCAAGCGAAGTCACGCTGGCCGGACTGATCGCGGCGAATCTCGTGCCGCAGCACACCAAGCGGGTGAAGATCATCCTGTCGGGCGCGGTGACCAAAGCCTATGTCATCAAGGACAAGGCGATCACCGCAACCAAGGGCGCCAGGGGCGCGGTCGAATCGGCCGGCGGCCGCTTCGAGGTCTGAGCGGTTCCATGGCCACATCCACCACCAACGCCGCAGCGGCACTGGGAGACATGACGCGCTTCGCCGAAATGCGCAAGCGCTTGTGGTTTCTACTGGGTGCGCTCGTGGTGTATCGGGTGGGAACGTTCATTCCCGTGCCGGGCATCGATGCGGCGCGCTTCGCCGCATTCTTCTCGGGCCAGCAGGGCACGCTGCTCGGCATGTTCAACATGTTCTCGGGCGGCGCGCTGCAGCGATTCAGCATTTTCGCGCTCAACGTGATGCCCTACATCACCGCCTCGATCATCATCCAGATGGCCTCCATGGTGTATCCGCCCTGGACGCAAATCCGCAAGGACGGCGAGTCCGGACGGCGCAAACTGATGCAGTACACGCGCTACGGCACGGTGCTCCTCGCGGGATTTCAGGGCTTCGGCGCGGCCCTCGCGATCCAGAACTCGGGCGGCAATCTCGTGCCGAACCCAGGGCCTCAGTTCCTGTTCATCGCGACCGTCTCGATCACCACGGGCACCATTTTCGTGATGTGGCTGGGCGAACAGATCACCGAGCGCGGCATCGGCAACGGCATCACCATGATCATCGTGGCCGGCATCGTCGCGGGGCTGCCGCGCGCCATCGGCAATACGCTGGAAATGGTGCGATCCGGCGAGATGAATCCGCTGATCGTGCTGCTGATCCTGGTGGTCGTGGTGCTGGTCACGCTGTTCTGCGTCTTCGTCGAGCGCGCGCAACGCAAGATTCAGGTCAATTACGCCAAGCGGCAGGTCGGCCGGCGCATGATGCAGGGCCAGAGCACGCATCTGCCGTTCAAGCTCAACATGGCGGGCGTCATCCCGCCGATTTTCGCCTCGAGCCTGCTGGTGTTCCCGGCGACCATCGCGCAGTTCTTCGGCAACAGCCCGAACCCGAATGCCATCCAGCGGACCCTGCAAAAGATCGCCGCCATCCTCAACTACGGCCAGCCGCTGCATGTCATGCTGTTCGCGCTGCTGATCATCGGCTTTGCGTTCTTCTACGTGGCGCTGGTCTACGACGCGCGCGATACGGCGGAGAACCTGAAGAAGGCCGGCGCCTTCATCCCCGGCATCCGGCCCGGCCAGCAGACCGGCGATTACCTGGACAAGGTGCTGACGCGTCTGACGCTTTGGGGCGGCCTGTACATCATGGCGGTGTGTCTGCTGCCGGAAATCATCCGCATGGTGAACCCGAGCATTCCGTTCCAGTTCGGCGGCACCTCGCTTGTTGATCATCGTGGTCGGTGTCATGGATTTCGTGGCCCAGACGCAGTCGCATTTGATGTCGCATCAATATGAGGGCCTGATGAAAAAGGCCAGCCTGCGGGGCATCGGGAGTAAGAAATGAAAGTTCGTCCTTCGGTCAAGAAGATCTGCAAGAACTGCAAAATCGTGCGGCGTCGCGGCATCGTGTACGTCATTTGCTCGTCGGATCCGCGGCACAAGCAGCGCCAAGGGTTGAAGGCTGGTCCGCCAATGGCTAATAAATTGATATCTGGGCGCTTTTCGTATATAGTTGCGCGCTTTTTCGCGTGCGCTGTTGTCATCCGCACGGGGGAGAAATAGATGGCGCGTATCGCCGGCATCAACATACCGATGAACAAGCATGTCGTCGTCGGTTTGACCCATATATTCGGCATCGGCAACAGCCGCGCTGTGCGCATTTGCGATGCCGCAGGCGTGAAGTACAGCGTCAAGGTGAAGGACTTGACGGACGCCGAGGTGGCCTCGCTGCGATCGCAGGTCGCGAAATTCGCGGTCGAAGGCGACCTGCGCCGCGAAGTGTCGATGAACATCAAGCGGTTGATGGACTTGGGCTGCTATCGCGGCATCCGCCACCGCAAGGGCTTGCCGCTGCGCGGTCAGCGCACGCGCACCAATGCCCGCACCCGCAAGGGTCCGCGCAAGCAGGCGGTCAAGATGAACGCGCCTCCGGGCAAGGTCTAAGCCGGCCGCGATTGGACGTCACTCGATTGCCCGCTCGGCGGGCAATTCGCGTCGAAGCGTAGGAAGGCAATACATGGCAGATCAGAAGCAAAATACCGCTCAAACGCGGCCGGCGCAGGCGGGCAAGCCGGCGCGCAAGAAGGCGCGCAAGAACGTGCTGGATGCGATCGCGCACGTGCATGCGTCCTTCAACAACACGATCATCACGATCACCGACCGGCAGGGCAATACGCTCTCCTGGGCCACCTCCGGCGGCTGCGGATTCCGCGGATCGCGCAAGTCCACCCCGTTCGCGGCGCAGGTGGCCGCCGAGCGCGCCGGGACTGCGGCGCAGGAGCACGGCGTGAAGAACGTCGAGGTCCGCGTCATGGGACCGGGACCGGGCCGTGAATCGGCGGTGCGCGCATTGAACGGTTGCGGGCTCAAGATCACCAACATTGAAGACGTGACGCCGATCCCCCATAACGGCTGTCGTCCGCCGAAAAAGCGCCGCGTCTAGTTGTTGGTCCGAAAAGATTAGCTCAAGGGTTCTCAATGGCAAAGTATACCGGTCCGAAGTGCAAGCTCTCTCGACGCGAAGGAACCGACCTGTTCCTGAAAAGCGGCGCGAAGCCGCTCGAGTCCAAGTGCAAGCTCGAGGTGCCCCCGGGCGGCGTCAAGAGCGAGCGCAAGCAGCGCCTGTCGGAGTATGGCCTGCAGCTGCGCGAGAAGCAGAAGCTGCGCCGCATGTACGGCGTGCTCGAGCGCCAGTTCCGCAACTATTATCAAAAGGCGGCCGGCCGCCCGGGCGCGACCGGCGAGACGCTGCTGCAATTTTTGGAATGCCGGCTCGACAACGTGGTCTACCGAATGGGCTTTGCCGCGACCCGCGCGGAGGCGCGCCAGCTGGTGAGCCACAAGGGCGTGGCGGTGAACGACAAGCTGGTCAACATCGCCTCGTACCAGTGCAAGGCGGGCGATGTGATCAATCTGCGCGAGAAGGCCAAGAAGCAGACTCGAGTGCAGTCGGCGCTGACGGTTGCGAGCCAAGTCGGCTTTCCGGATTGGGTCGAAGTGGACGACAAGAAGTTCTCGGGCGTGCTGAAGTCGGTTCCCGACCGGCAGGAGATACTGCCGGACATCAACGAGAGCCTGGTCGTCGAGTTGTATTCCAAGTAACGCATCGCAGCCGGTGCTGCGGCGTTTCCCTTTGGTCAGTTAGCGAGGGTGTTCCATGCAGGGATCGATCAACGAGTTTTTGAAGCCCCGAGTCGTCAAGGTGCAGCCCGTATCGCCGCGCCATGCGCGCATCGTGATCGAACCGTTCGAACGCGGCTTCGGCCATACGCTGGGCAACGCCTTGCGCCGAGTGCTGCTGTCCTCCTTGCCGGGCGCCGCCATTACCGAGATCGAGATCGAGGGCGTGCTGCATGAGTACACCGCCATCGAGGGCGTGCAGGAGGACGTGGTCGACATCCTGCTCAATCTCAAGGCGGTGGCCATCCGCATGCACACTCGCGACGTGTCGGAAGTGCGCCTGCACAAGAAGGGCCCGGGCCCGGTCACGGCCGGCGACATCGCCGGAGACCACGACGTCGAGATCCTGAACCCGGAATTGGTGATCGCCAATTTGACGAAGGCCGGCGAGCTGTCGATGTCGCTGAAGGTGGAGCGCGGACGCGGCTATCGGCCGGCAGCGCAGCGGATGGCGTTCGAAGAGCAGACCCGCGCGATCGGGCGGCTGCAGCTCGATGCCTCGTTCAGTCCGGTGCGCAAGGTGACTTACAACGTCGAGAGCGCGCGCGTCGAACAGCGCACCGACCTCGACAAGCTCATTCTCGACATCGAAACCAACGGCACCATCGATCCGGAAGAGGCGATTCGCCGCGCCGGCGGCATCCTCAAGGACCAATTGTCGGTGTTCGTCGATTTGCAGGGGCAGGACGAATCGACCACCAAGGCGACCGAGACTCAGTTCGATCCCATTCTGCTGCGTCCGGTGGACGAGCTCGAGCTCACCGTGCGCAGCGCGAACTGCCTGAAAGCCGAGAACATCCACTACATCGGCGATCTGGTGCAGCGAACCGAGGTGGAACTGCTGCGAACGCCCAATCTGGGCAAGAAATCGCTGACGGAAATCAAGGAAGTGCTGGAAAGCCACGGCTTGACCCTCGGCATGCGGATCGACAACTGGCCGCCGCCGGGCTTGAAGCGCGATGACGAGCGCGACAGCTTATATTGACAACACGGTGCCCGAGATCATTGAAGTAAGGCCTTAATCATGCGTCACAGAAACAGCGGGCGTCAGTTATCGCGCAATTCCTCCCATCGCCATGCGTTGTTGCGCAACATGGCCGCCTCGCTGCTGCGTCATGAGACCATTCGCACGACCGTGCCCAAGGCGAAGGAATTGCGCCGTGTGGTCGAACCGCTGATCACCCTCGCGAAGATCGATTCGGCGTCCAAGCGCCGCCTGGCGTTCGCGCGACTGCGCGATGATGCGGTCGTGGAGAAGCTGTTCGCCGATCTCGGGCCGCGATTCAAGGCGCGCGCCGGCGGCTATACGCGGATCCTCAAGATGGAACCCCGGCCGGGCGACTCTGCCGGCATGGCGCTCATGCAGCTGGTCGAGGGGACGCCGGTCGCGGCGGAGAAGCCCGGTGACGCGCAGAGCGCCAAGGCTCCCAAGGCATCGCGAAAATCCAAGAAAGCCGGGGATGCGGAGCAGGCTGCCGCCCCAAAGACCGGGGCGCCGAAGCGCCGCAAGGCCAAGGCGGCCGCCTAGGCTCCTAAGCCCCGCCCGCCTGCATTCAAGCGGCGAGCCGCGCGAATGCGTCGCGGGTCATGTTTTCAGGCGCCGCCGCGGTCGTCACGACGTTGTCCTCGATGCGAATTCCGCCATACGGCCGAAGCGCCTCAACCGCCTCCCAATTGATGAGCGAGCGCCGCTCATCCGCATGGGCGGCCCCCAGCAGCAGGTCGATGAAATAGATGCCGGGTTCGACCGTCACGACCACCCCGGGCTCGAGCATGCGCGTCAGGCGCAGGTAGGGATGGCCGTCGGGACGTTTGCGCTCGCCGCCTTGCAAGTCGCCCATCACGCCGCCGACGTCGTGGACTTGCAGTCCCAGCAGATGGCCGATCCCGTGCGGGAAAAACACGCTGGTCACGCGCTGCTCCAAGGCGGCTTGCCCCGGCAGCGTGGTCAATCCGATCTCAAGCAGCAGGTCGCCGAGGAGCCGGTGCGCCGACAGGTGCACCTCGCGGTAATCGCGCCCCGCGACGATTTCCGCGCACAAGCGCAGCTGAGCGGCGTTCAGACCCGCAACGAGATCGGCAAATGGCCCGGGGGCGGCGGCGTAGGTGCGCGTGATGTCCGACGCGTAGCCGCGATACTGCGCACCGGCGTCGATCAAAAATGAGCGCAGCGGCTGGGGCGGGCGCCGGTCGAGATGCTGATAGTGCAGCACCGCGGCGTGCTCGTTATACGCCACGATGTTGTTGTAGGGCATCTCCTCCTCACGCTGCACACAGGCCTCCAGATACTGCATGTGAGCCTCGTACTCGGATGCCCCGTGACGGAAGGCCGCGAGCGCCGCGAGGTGCCCGCGGGCGCCGAGCGCGCTCGCCCGGCGCAGGCATTCGAGCTCGTAGTCCGTTTTGACCGCGCGATCGTAGTGCAGGCGTGCGAGCAGCTCAGGGTTGTTCACCGATTGCGGTCCAGCGTCCGGGAAGCACTCGTTCGGGCCGATGAAGGCCGCACGGCCGAGCTTGGACCAGTGTGCGGGCGCCTGGGCCGGATCGGGCATTGCCATGAGGTCGACCGCGCCCGTCCATGGCTCTTGCGGGAGGCTGGCCGGCTTGTGCCAGTAGTCGTTGGGTTGATGAAACAGTACCCGCGGCCGCATGCCCGGCGAATAGATCAACAAACAGCTCGGATTGTCCACTATCGGCACCCAGGCTTTGAAATGCGGGTTGACCTTGTACGGATAGTCTTGATCGTCCAGAAATTGGGTGGGTGCACGTCCGGCGTGAATGACCAATGCATCGAAGCCGCTGGCCGCGAGCGCCCGCTCGGCGCGTCGCATCAGCGTCTGCAAATGCTGCACATAGAGCTCATCCAGACTGACCTCGGACACGTTGACTCCTTCTCGTTTCTCCCGCTTGCGCCGGAAGTATGCGCCCGCCGCGCCCGCCCGCCACAGGGGGAAGGTTAACCCGGGCCGCGCGTTGCCGATGTCAAAGGCGCCTCGGAATGGCGAAAGAGATATGAAATTGAGCCGAAACCCTCTAAAATCGGCTCGGACAGTTGGGTGGAAGCCCAATACAACATGCTCGGCCTTTAACTTTTATCATTAAATTTCCGGGGTATCGATAGATGAAGACCAAACTTGCTTTAAGCGCTCTTGTCGCTGCATTCGTGCTGAGTGCCTGCGGCAGCAAGACCGAGGCTCCCGCTCCCACGACCGAAGCCGCTCCGCCGCCGCCTGCCGCCATGCCGGCAGCACCGGAAGGTTCCGCTGCTTCAGCCGCCGCTGATTCTGCCGCCGCCGCGAGCGCTGCTGCCGACGCAGCATCGGCAGCATCGGCTCCGAAGCAGTAACTCGCTTCGATAGCTGATCCCATGCCCGGGCGGACGGCCAACGTGGTACGTTCGCCCGGGCAGTGTGTTTTCTAGCGATGGGGAAACGGCTTCGTTGCTCGTCAGCATTCGCGACTGTAGACATTCGAAGAAGGATCGCCAGTGGATCCAGAACGTTTACGCGGAATACATCGACGCGCTGGCCGATCTGAACACCGGCCTGTTTTCCGTGCTCGGCGGGGACAGCCCGCACGAAGATGAGATTTTTGCGCATTGGTTCTCCAGCGACCATTCGCATCCGCTGCTCATACTCAAGGGTTCCGAGCCCGTGGGTTTTGCGCTGGTCACGCGCCCGCTGGTTGCCGCTTCGGGCGAGGCCCCGGTGAATTACCACATGTCCGAGTTCTTCGTGCGCAAGCAGCACCGCCGGGTCGGCATCGGCCGCGATGCCGCCAAGCTGATCTTCGACCGCTTTGCCGGCGATTGGGAGATCGTGGAGTATCAGCGCAATCCGGGTGCCGTGACGTTTTGGCGGCGGGTGCTTTCGGCGTATTGCCCGGGCCGCTTTACCGAACGTACTCATGACGGCGAGGTGCGCCAGCGCTTCAGCAGCCGGCCTGCGGTGACGCGTTGAGCGCCCGCTTGGGCCTGAGCGGGACGCGCACCTTGAGCGTGATGGGTGAATCCGCCGCCGAAGTGACCGCGCCGAGCCAAGCCCTCGGCGCATAGCCGCGCGCGGCGCCGAGACGATCCTAGACGAACCGCTCCGCGGCGATCGATTCGGCCACGTAGGCCGCGTTGTGGGGCATGATCCCGGCAAGATTCATGCGGCTGTCTGCGGTCATGTAGATGTGATGCTTGTCGCGCAGCGCATCGACCGCCGCGGCGGACACGCCCAGCAGCGAAAACATGCCGTGCTGCGTCTCGATGAAATCGAACGAGCCGTCGCGCGTCAGCGCCCGCAGGTGGCCCGCCAGCAGGGCGCGCATGTCCTGAATCCGGCCGCGCATCTGCTCGAGCTCCGAGATCCAGGATTGCCGCAGCTCCGGGTCGGCGAAGATGCGCGCGGCAATCGCCGCGCCGTGGTCCGGCGGCATCGAATAGATGCTGCGCGCGATCTGCAGCACATGGCTTTGCACGGCGTCGGCCCGGGATTCATTCTCACTGATCACGATCAGCGCACCGACGCGCTCACGGTACAGACCCAAATTCTTGGAGTGCGACACGGCGATGAGCGCCTCGGGCAGGACCTCGGTGACCGCGCGGACGCCGGCGGCATCTACGGTCAAATCGGTGCCGAAGCCCTGATAGGCGAGATCGAGGAACGGCGTGAGCCGCCGTCGCTGCAGCAGCTCGGTCAGGACTTTCCACTGACCGTCGGTCAGATCCGCGCCGGACGGGTTGTGGCAGCAGGCGTGCACCAAGACCGCATCGCCCGCAGGCGCCCGCTCCAATCGCTCCAGCATCGCATCGAAGCGCAGCGCGTGTGCTTTTGCATCGTAATATGGATAGCGCTCGAGCTTCAGCCCCGAGCTGCCGAGCAGCGGCGTGTGGTTTCCCCAGGTCGGATCGCTCACGTGCACCGTCGAGGAAGGGGCGGCTGCGCGGATGAGTTCGGCGCCGACGCGCAGCGCGCCGCAGCCGCCCGGCGCCTGCACGGTTCGGACGCGCCGATCGCGGCGCGCCCGATGCGAGGCGCCCAGCACCAGCTCCTCGACGGCGCTGTTGAATTCCTCGCGGCCGGCTGCGGCGACGTAGGATTTCGTCGACTGGGACTCAAGGACGATCTGTTCGGCGCGGCGTACGCACTGAAGGACGGGTGTGTTGCCGCTCAGATCGCGATAGACGCCGACGCCGAGGTCGACTTTTTGCGAGAATGCATCCGCGCGATACTTCGCCATCAGTCCAAGAATGGCATCAGGATTCAATCGGTCGAGATGTTCAAACAAGTGTTTACGCCCCATTATCTTGCACACCGCATTATAGTCCATGCCACCGTGGACAACCGGCGCCTTGCATGGTGGCGGCGAGTGAGGCCGTACGCGTGAGGCTCGCCGGTCCGGTCCCGGTGTGGGTCGCCGCGGCCGCGGCGCTCGCCGCGGCGCACTCTGCGCGAGCGGCGGATGACCCGCCGCAGGGAATCGCCAGATGGTTCGATCCGTCCACCGCGCCCTTCATTCCGGTACCGGACATCGACCACGACCCGAACAGCGGCACGACGCTCGGGCTGATTCCAACCCGCCTGGTGACGGACGATCAGGGGCAAATCCGCAAAATCATCGCACCCGATGTCAACTACAATCCGTTCTTCGGTGTCGGCGTCAGCGGCAGCATCTACGCATATCTGTCCGACGACACGCAATGGTCGTTGGTTGCCGGGGCGAAGCAGCGCGTCGAAAGCCAATTCAACTATGAATATCAATCGGGGATTCGGCGCGACACCAGGTGGTCCTTCGATGCCAGCCTCGTATATGACCGCAGCGGCACTCCGCGCTTTTACGGCATCGGCAACAACTCGCCGGCGTACGACGTCACCAACTACACGCTGCAGCAGAAATACGTGCAGACCACGGTGGGCTGGAACTTGAGCCATGTATGGCAGATTGCCTATACGATTCGTGATCGAGACGTCCAGGTGCAGCCCGGGACGCTCGCCGGCATCGAATCGCTGCAGGGTCGCTTCGGGGCCATTCTGGGCGTCGGAACCACTCACGAGACGCTGAACCGCGTCGAAATCATCTACGACACGCGCGACGATACGATCATTCCGACGCGCGGCGGTCAATACGTGATCTTCGGCGGCGTGGCCGCGCAGGACGGGGTGTTCGAGTCCTCGCTGTACAGCGTGACCGGGGTCGATGCGCGGCAGCTGTGGTCGCCGGCGCCCGGGAATATCATCATCGCCCACATGGCGCTGCGCTACATGCCGGGGGCCACGGACGTGCCGTTCTGGAGTCTGTCGAATATCGGCGGCGAACAGAGCGTCCTCGCTGAAAACCAGCCGCTGCGCGACTGCGGCGAGGGGCGCTTTTACGGGCGCAATTCATTTTCCGCCAGCATGGAATACCGCAAGCGAGTGCTCGCCGTCGATGCATTGGGCACGCATCTCAACGTCGAGGTGACGCCGTTCGTGGACGTTGGCGAAGTGTTTGAACACTCGAGGGATTCCCCTGTGGCGAACCTACACCATGCCGGCGGCCTCGGCTTTCGCGGGATTGCCAGCCCGTTCGTCGTTGGATATGTGGATATCGGGTATGGCTCCGAGGGGGCGGCCGTGTTCACGGGAATCAACTACCCTTTTTGAGCAATTCATGAACCGTGCCTTTCACCCCTTTGGCGCCTTCATCGGCAGGCACCCTCGAAGCGTGCTTGCCGCATGGGCCCTCGCCATTGCGCTGGGGATCTGGGGGGCCGGCAACTTCCAGAGCGCGTCGCAAAACGGCACTTCCGGGCTCTACGGCAGTCCCTCCTACGCAGTCACCCGGGCGCTGCGCTCCGATTTCAACAACCCGTTCCTGGAGCCGTTGATCGTCGCCGTCTCGAGCCCCCGATTCTCGATCGACGACCCGCAATTCCTGGCCTGGGACCGAGATGCGGCGCAGTCGCTGCGCGGCCTCGGCGTCGTCAAACAGGTCGCCGCCTACGCGGACTTCCATGATCCGCACTTGCATGCACCGAGCGGGCATCAGACGGTGCTGCTGGTGGGCCTCGATGCAACCGACGTCGTGGGGCAGCAGCGCGCGGTGCCCATCGTGCGGACCGCGGTTGCACGGCTGCGCGCGCGCTTGAGCGCACTTGATCCGCAGGCCCAGGTTGCCGTCACGGGCGGTCCGGCAGCCGACTACGACGTCAACACCTCGAGTGCGGACGGCGGCGATCATGCGGAGAAGCGGGCGCTGCCGCTCACCCTCGGCATACTGATTCTCGCGTTCGGCACCTTGATCGCCGCCGCGCTGCCGTTTCTGATGGGTCTCGCGACCACGCGCGTGTCTCTGGGGCTCGCGTTCGTGCTGGCTCAGGCGATGCCGGTCTCGAATCTGCTGGGCAACGTCGTCACCATGATCGGGCTCGCGGTCGGCATCGATTACTCGCTGCTGATGGTCGAGGATTATCGCGAGAGGCTGAGGCATGCGCCCGCGCTGCAGGCGGTCGCCGAGACCGTGGCGGAGGCGGGCACCACTATCCTCTGGTCGGGCTCGACCGTGGCGATCGGTCTGCTGGGATTGCTGTTCAGCCCCATCTTGGAGACGCGCAGCGTCGGGGTCGGCGGCGCCCTGGTGGTGCTGGTCTCGGTGCTCGCCGCGCTCACCTTGTTGCCCGCATGCCTGGCGCTGCTCGGCGATCGGATCGAACGCTGGCCCATCATCCGGCGTTCGACAACGTCGCGCAGCCGCCGCGCAACCGGGTGGGCCAGGCTCGCCCGATGGATCGTGCGGCGGCCGCTGCGGACGCTGCTGGGCGCCTCCGGTGCGGTGGTGCTCCTCGCCCTGCCGGTGCTCGGCGCGCACAGCGGCTTCAGCAACGAACCGTGGTTCATGCCGAAGAACCTGGAATCGCGCGTGGGCGCCGATTTGCTGTCCGAGCAGCGCTCGGACAACGCGGCGTTCACGGTGCACGTACTGGTGCGCGCCACCGACGCAGAGCCGGTGCTTGCCCCCAAGCACGCCGCCGCCCTCGATGACTATCTCGCGCGGCTCAAGCACGATCCGCGCGTCGCGGAAGTGGCATCGCCGCTCACGGCGCGTGCTGCTGCGGCCGATCTGTACTTGAGCCGCGACGGGCGGGCCGCACTGTTCGAGATCACGCCGGCGAACGGGTTGCCGATGGAGCGTATTCAACGATTGGCGCGCGACCTCAAGTCCATCGAGCCCGATGGGCCCTTCACCGTCGCGATCGGAGGCACACCGGCTTACTACAACGACTTCAGCGACTACATGTGGAAGAGCTTTCCCAAGGTGTTCGGCTTCGTCATCCTCACGACCTTGGTGCTTCTGTTCAGCGCATTCCGCTCGTACATCCTGCCGCTCAAGGCCGTGATCGCGAATCTGCTCGCCATTGCCGCCGGCTATGGCGTGGTGGTCGCCATCTTCCAGTTCGGCTGGTTGCACGGTTTGGTCGGTTTGGAACGGCCGTTTGCGTCGATACCTCTCGAGGTACCCTTGATGATATTTTGCCTGAGCTTCGGGCTGTCGATGGACTATGAGCTGTTCCTGCTGTTCCGGATTCAGCGCCAGTTCGCGCTGCACGGCGATAACGACCGCGCGACGGTCGAAGGTCTCGCCGCCGTCGGTCCGGTCATCACCGGCGCGGGCTTGATCATGGTCGTGGTATTCGGCGCGTTCGTCACTGCGGACCTGCCGGCCCTGAAAATGATCGGTGTCGGACTGTGCGTCGCGGTGCTGGTCGACGCCAGCGTGATCCGGGCATTCGTCGTCCCAGCCTTCATGAGCATTGCGGGGCGGTGGAATTGGTATCCGGGACGCCCCCGGGAGACCTGCAGGGGACGGTAGGGAGCGCCCTTAGGCGAGGATCCGAGGGGGACCACCCCCACCCGGAGAGAGCACCCGCAGGGGACCGCCCTCGGGGGAGGGCCACCCGTCGGCAGGTCCCGACTCCCATACGGGAGGCCCCGTCTCCAATATAAGACAGTGGCCCGATGACATTTCTCAAGGTTAGCGTGTACGCTTTAGTTACCTCACAAGCGGGAGAGACGAGTCATGGCACTATGGAATGAAAAACCCACCCCTGCGCCGGCAGCACGCAAAGAACCACTGACGCCCGGGTCGGCGGCCGCCGCTCAGCCCTCCCAGACGACGCCGGCGGAGCGCACCCTGGCGGAGCGCAGCGCGAGCGATGGCGCGGCGGTGCGCCGGCCCACGCCCCGCGAGCGCGGCGAGGGCGGCGAATCGGTGATTGCCGCGAACCTGTCGATCGAAGGCAAAATAGAGGGCTCCGGCAACGTTCGCATGGCCGGGCGCTTCAAAGGCGATGTACGCATCGACGGCAATTTCACCATGGACTCGGGTGCTCACCTGACGGGTCAGGTGCTGGCGGGCATCGTCGTGGTAGGCGGCGAGCTGCAGGGCAACATCGAGTCCGCGAAACGAGTGGATGTACTGGAGGGCGGCGTCATCGTCGGCGACGTCAAGGCCGGGTCGATCACGGTCGCGGCCGGCTCGCGCATGCGCGGCCACGTTGAATTCGGCTGGGACGACGAGAAAGCCCTAAAGTTGCCGGGCACGGCGGCCGGCGGCAGCTAAGGAGCCCGCCTGATGAGCGTCGTTCGTCAAGGCACCCTTGGCGCAACACGAATATGCCCGCACTGCAAGGCGACTGTTTTGCAAAGCGCGGCTATTTGTCCCGGGTGCCAGCATCACCTGCGGTTCAATGCCGCCAACGCCGAGCCCCAGTCCGAAGGGGTGCCGGCAATGCGGATCGAAGGCTCGATTCGTCATCCGGGCCGCGGTGAGCAGTGCGAATACTGCGTCGTCGTCTCGATCACCAATGAGAAGGGCGAGAAAATCGCCCGTCAAGTGGTCGGCGTAGGCGCGCTGCAGCCCGGCGAACGCCACTATTACAGTTTCTCCGTGGATGTGATTCCAGCGCGCGGCAGCCTCGGGGGCGAGCGCAAGCCGCGCTGACCGGCCGGGGGCGGTCGCTCAGCGCAGCGCGCTGCCTTCGATGTCGATGAAGCGCAGAAATTCCGCGCGGGTGCTGGCATCGGCGCGAAACGTTCCAACCATTTTACTGGTGACCATGGACACGCCGCGCTTGTGCACTCCGCGCGTGGTCATGCACTGGTGAACCGCGTCGATGACCACGCCGACACCGCGCGGCCTGAGCACGTCGTTGATGCAGCCCGCGATTTGCGCGGTGAGTTTCTCCTGCACCTGGAAGCGGCGTGCGAAGCCGTCGACGACGCGCGCGAGCTTGCTGATCCCGACGACACGGGCGGTGGGCAGGTAGCCCACGTGCGCACGGCCGATGATCGGCGCCATGTGGTGCTCGCAAAATGATTCGAATGCGATATCGCGCAGCACCACCATTTCATCGTAGCCCTCTACCTCCTCGAAGGTCCTGCGCAGGTATTCACTGGGGTTGCTCGAGTATCCCGAGAACCAGTCGCGGTAGGCATTCACGACGCGCCTCGGCGTTTCGCGCAGACCTTCGCGATGCGGGTCTTCTCCGGCCCAGCGCAGCAGGGTCTGTACCGCAGCTTCCGCGGCGGTGCGCGTCACCGGGCGGTTGGTTTTTCTGGCCATTTTTGCATCGCTTCTTTGACGAGCGCCTGCCGCTCCTCCGCCTCACAGAATAGCATCCGGCTCGATTCGCCGGAGGCGCGCGGCCGGCGGCGCCGCCTCATGGATGCGCCGCGTCGTAGACCACTTCACCACGTACGATCGTGAGTTCGCAGTGCAAGTTGCGCAGCTCGCGCGCGGGCATGTCGTACATATTCCGATCCCAGACCGCGATATCGGCATCCTTGCCGACTTCGAGCGAGCCTATCCGATCTTCCAGAAACAGCTGTCGAGCTCCCCACACCGTATAGGAGCGCAGGGCCGCGTGTATGCCGACCGACTCGGCCGTGCCGAACGGGTGCGGGCCATAGGTTCCCAGCAGCGTCTCGCGTTCGACCGACGCCCACAACCCGAAGCGCGCCGGCAGCGGCGTGACCGAATAATCCGAGCCCCCGCCCCAGCGGATGCCGTGGTCCAGAAAGCTCTTCAGAGGCACCAGCCGCAGTGAACGCTGCGGCCCGAAGTTGCCGGCGTAGGTGTCGCCGATCCACCACATGAAGGGCGCCTGCGCCTCCGGGTAGCCCGCATCATATTTCTTTTCGAGTTCGGCCATGGTCTCGATCGCATGGTCGGTCGGAATATTGGCGTGGATGATGCTGTGCCTGAGGCCCGCGGTCGGCGTCTCTGCGAGCACCTGCGCGTAGGTATCGACCACCCAATCGATCGCCCGGTCGCCGACCGCGTGAGTGCCCACGTGCACGCCGGCCTGGTGGAACATGCGCACCACTTGCCGATAGACCTCCGGATCGATCGCCGGATAGCCCGTGTTTCCGGTATCGATGCCCGTCGAATGCTTGTTCCAGTCCCGGTACACCCAGGCCGTGCGCGCGCCGCCGCTTCCGTCCATGAAGATCTTGGCGCCGCAGGAGAGCAGCCTTCCGTCTCCCAGGGACTGAGGCGGGCGCGGCTGCGCCAGAATCTCCTGGAGTGCGGCGCGGGCGGAGGGGAGCGTGCTGCCCGCATACCACAGGACGCAGACGTGCTCCTTCAGCTTGCCTGCGCGCAGCAGCTCTTGGTAGGCGTTCCAGATCGGCCGATCGATGGCGGGATCCTTGACCGCGGTCATGCCCTCGCGGTGCAGGAGGTCGATGCTGTGCATGATGCCCGCGCGCCGCTGATCCGGCGTGGGCGCAGGGATGAGTTCGATCACCGCGTTCTTGGCCGCCTCCTTCAGGACGCCGGTCGGCAGGCCGCGAGCGTCGCGGTCGATGGTGCCCGCGACCGGGTCCGGGGTCTGCGCCGTGACGTGGGCGAGTCGCAGGGCCTCCGAGTTCGCCACGCCGTAGTGGCCGGTGGTGTGCATCAGCCACACCGGATTGTTCGGCGATACGGCATCGAGGTCCGCCGCCTTGAGGTAGCGCCGCTCGGCGAGCTTGCCCTCGTCCCAGCCGTCCCCCTGCAGCCATTCGCCCGCATTGAGGCGCGCAATCCCCGCGCGCACCCGGCGCACGACTTCTGCGACCGTCGATGCGTCGCTGAGATGCACGTGGTAGAGCTCCTCGACGCCGCCGTCGGCGATGTGGGCATGGCTGTCGATGAGTCCCGGGGTTGCCGTACGGCCGTTCAAATCGACGCGCAGCGTCGCCGCGCCGGCGAGGCGCAGGATCTCTCGGTCCGTGCCGACGGCGATGATCCTACCATCCCGGACCGCCACGGCCTGGGCGATGGAGTCGCTCGGATCCATGGTCAGAATGTGCCCGTGGAACAGCAGCAGCTCCGGCGGCGCCGTCTGCACCTGCGCCGGCGCACCGCCGGCGAGTGCGAGCAGGCCCGCGACCGGGAGCATGCGCCGTGCAAAACGCGTCGTTCGATTGACTCGGGCGGACATAATCGACATCCTCGTTCGTTGGCTCGAGCCGGAGAACAATACTTGAATCATTGCGCGCGCCTGACCTCGATCGTGGTCTTCCTCGCATTTGGGGCGCAAAGCGCCTGGTGCGCCACACCGCAGAACGATGCCGCGGTTCGCGCCATGGCGCACGACATATTCAAGCAGCTGATCGAGATCAATACGACGGATTCTATCGGAAGCACGACCGTCGCTGCGCAAGCAATGGCGCGGCGCCTGCTCGATGGCGGATTCGCGCCTGCCGATGTGATCGTGGTGGGGCCCAATGACCGCAAGGGCAACATGGTCGCGCGCTACCGGGGCAAGGCGGGGTCGAAACTGCGGCCCCTGCTGATCATCGGCCACCTGGACGTGGTGGAGGCGAGGCGCGAGGATTGGACCACGGACCCCTTCCAATTCGTCGAGCAGGGGGGCTATTACTACGGGCGCGGTACCCAGGACATGAAGGACAGCGATGCCATCGTCGTGACCAACTTCATTCGCCTGAAGAACGAGCGGTTCGTACCGGATCGCGACATCATCCTGGCGCTCACCGCGGATGAGGAGGGCGGCACTTCGAACGGCGTCGATTGGCTGCTGAAGAATCGCCGCGATCTGATCGACGCCGAGTTCGCGCTCAACCCGGACTCCGGCGGAGTGGTCACGGAGCACGGCAAGCCGGTGGCGGTGGAATTCGAGGCGACCGAAAAGCTCTATGCGGACTACCAGATCCTCGCGACCAATCCCGGCGGGCACAGTTCGCTGCCGCGACCCGACAACGCCATCTATCACGTGGCCGACGCCCTCGCAAAGCTGCAGAGCGCACAGTTTCCGTTCGAGTTGAATGCGGTCACGCGCGAATATTTCTCGCAAATGGCGCTGGTCGAGCCCGCGCAGGTTGCCGCCGACATTCGCGCCGTCTTGGCGACGCCCCCCGACACGGCGGCCATTCAACGGCTGTCGCAAAACGCGCGCTACAACTCCACGATGCGCACCACTTGCGTCGCCACCATGCTGAGCGGCGGCCATGCCTTCAATGCGCTGCCGCAGCGCGCCGAAGCGAATGTCAATTGCCGGATCTTCCCGGGTCATTCGCAGGAGGAGATCCGCCTGGCGCTGGTGAAGATCTTCGACGACCCCGGGCTCAGCGTGCGCTACCGAAGCGATGCGGGCGAGCTGTCGGATCACGGCTCGGATCGCAAAGCCATGATTCCGCCGCCGCTTCGGGCGGATGTCATGGACGCACTGCGCAGCGTTGCGGCGAAGCTGTGGCCCGGTGCTCCGGTGGTTTCGATCATGGAGACCGGTGCCTCGGACAGCATCTACACCATGATGGCGGGCATTCCGAGCTATGGCATCAGCGGTGTGGCGATCGATCGCGACGACGTGCGCATGCACGGCAGGGACGAGCGATTGAAGGTCGAATCGTATTACACCGGAGTGGAGTTCTACTACCAGTTCCTCAAGGCATTGACGACGCACAAGCGTTGAGGCCCGCAGCCATCAGCCGCGCGATGGCTATCGATCGTGGTAGTACATCTGCACCGGTTCGTCGGCGGTATTGGCGAGATCGGGAGCCCGCGTTCCAACCCTGCGGTCCACCCGTCGGTATTGCCCCCCGAAAAACAGCAGGGGTCTCAGCGGCTCGACCCCCCGGTGCAGCTGGCGCACTTCCAGGGTCACCAGCCAATGATCGCCGCCCTCGAGTATGTCGCGGCGACTGCACATGAGCGACGCCAGGCTGCCCTCCAGGCGGGGCAGGCCACCGGTGGTGACAAAACGGTGGGGTGGAGGTGCGGCCTCCTGCCAACCTCCCGCGAAATAGGTCGACAGCGCTTCCTGTTCGTCGCGCAGAAAGTTGACTGAAAATCCCTCGGCCCGCGGCAGCAGCTGCGAGAACCGCGCGCGCTTCGCGGGGCAGAACAGCACCAGCGGCGGCTCCAGCGAAAGCGAGGACACCGCGTTCGCCGTCATGGCATGAATCTGCCCGTCGACATGGGTGGCCACGACGGCGACGCCGGTGGCGAACATGCCAAGGGCATCGCGAAAGGCGCGCGAATCCGGCGTTTTGGTTTGCATCAATGCACGTTCCGGCGACGCATCGACCGTGGGGCCGGCTCAGCGGCCGGCGCGTGCAAAGGCCTCATCGCGCCCCTCGCGAACGAAGGCGCTCACCCGCTCCGCCCGTTCCAGTATCTCCGACTTGTGGCTGGCCACGAGGGCTCCGGCCATGCGCACCGGGTCGCCGAAGAAAAATCGCTCGTAAAGGACCTGGCGCGAGGCGAACGCCGACAGCGAGGCGTCCCACGCCAGACGAAACAGCGGGATGCGATCAAAGGCCTCGGCGCGCGCCGCCTGGTAATAGTGCCTGATGTCCGCGGCCAGCGGACCCTTGAGGTCGGCTTCGACCGGCATGGCGACCAGGCCCGATGCGCCGATCTGCTGGATGATCTCGACCATGCGCGGGTAGAGGCGCGGGAACAGATTGCGCGCCGCATCGAGCGGGTTCCATGCCGGGCGCATGACCCCCCATTCGTCGAGCGCGGCATCGGCTTCCGCGGCGCGCAGGAACGCCCTCATGGTCTCCATGTTGACCCACAGCTCCGCGAGCTTCTCCTGGATGTGCTGAAATCCCTCGGCGCCGATGGAATCGACGAGCAGGTGGGCCAGCCCCAGCATGAACTCGGACTTGGCGATGTTCTTCACGACGACCTGGTGCGTCATGTGCACGACCGCGCCGGTGCGGGCATATGCCTGGTTGCACCGGTTGACGTCGCGGTACAGCAGTATGTTTTCCCACGGCACGAACACGTCGTCGAAGATCACGACGGCGTCCATCTCCTCGAATCGCGAACCGAGCGGGTGGTCGAAATGCGAGCGTCCGTAGTCGACGCTCTCCCGGCAGATGAACCGCAGACCGGGCGTGTGGTTCGGGATCGAGAAGCCGAAGGCATAGGGCGCATCCTCCTCGGGGCTTTTCAGCAGCGTCGACGGAAACACCATGATCTCATCGGAGATCGGCAGCGTCGCCAGCATCCTGCAGCCGCGGATGACGATACCGGCGTCGGTCTCCTCCTTGACCCGCGCGGCGAGAAATGGATCGGCCTGACGCGCCGAGTTCACCGCGCGGTTGGCCTGGGGCGGAATGAGCGTGTGGGTGAGGCACAGGTCGTGCTCGCGCAGATATTCGTGGTAGCGAACGGCATTCGCGCCGAAGCGCGGGTCCGCCTCGCCAAGAAATGCAGCGCCGGCCGCATATCCCGTCATCGCGCGGTTGATGTAGTCGGGCACACGGCCCATCATGCCGTGCGTGTGATGCTCCCACACCATCATGGCGACGGAGATGCTGCGCAGCTCCTCGCGGGTCTTCGGCAGCATGAACGAGCGCGCCAACCTTGCGTCCGCTCGAGGGTGAATCGAACAGGGTCTTGTCCGCGTGCTGCCACTGCAGGTCGTACAGGCGCGCGAGCGTTTCGACGCCGCCGCGCAGCGCCGGATGGGTCGTGACGTCGCGGACCTGTTCGCCCCGGTACCATATGGTCGGGGGATGCTCGCGCAATCGCTCGAGCACCTGGGCGCCGCGCCGGGCGCCGCTGCCGGCATTGCGGTTTGAGTCGATCGACGGGTTGGTTTGGCTCATGCGTGCTCCAAAGTTTACTCTGATCCGGCTGCGAGACCACGCCGCGGGCCGGCCGATGCGCTCACGCCGCGCGCCACAGTTCGGGAAACAGCGGATGATTCATCGGAGCGCCGGGAGGCAATTCGTCCGCCAACCCGGGAAAATCCGGGGATGTTTTCCAGCGCCGCGGCGCATGCGTGATGTCGTCGCCCAGGAAGCGCACGGAGAACACGCGCCGGCGCCTAGACCCCTCGACTCCGCGCGCCGCATGCAGCGTCAGCATGTGAAAGCACACGGCATCGCCCGGCTCGAGTTCCCAGCCCAGAATGGGGAAGTCGGCGCGGTGCGCCTCGATATCGGGCAGATCGGCGAGCGTGCCCTCCGGAAACCATTTCGCCTGCGAGTCCATGAACGAGCGGGGCATCAGCCAGGGTCCGCGGTGCGACCCCGCGATGAACTCCAGGGTCGATGCGCGGCTCACCGGATCGACCGGTATCCAGAAGCTGGCGTTTTGCCTGCCCTCGATGTTGTAGTAAGGCTGGTCCTGGTGCCAGGGCGTCGGCTGCCGCGTGCCGGGCTCCTTGGTGAGCATGTGATCGTGATACAGGCGCACCGTCCCGCTCTGCATCAGGCGCCCCGCCGTTTCCGCCAAGGCCGACTCGAAGATGACGCGCCGGTAGTGGGGATTCTCCTGCCAATTGCAGAAGTCCTCGACGAAGCGTCCGGGATCGTCGGGGCCGCTGGCCAGCTTGGCGCGGGGGCTCAGTTGGGCGAGGTTCAAATCGATGCCGGCGCGCAGTTCCGCGATCTCGCCGGCGCTCAGCAGCTGCGGTAGGCGCACGGCGCCGTCGCGCTGAAACCGCTCGATCAGATCCGCGCTGATCATGCCGCGGCAGTCACGGTCGGCACCGTGTCATCGCGACGTTTTTGTGCGAGTGCGTTCAGAATCTCCTCCACGAGCAAGGGTCCTCGATAGGCGAATCCGGTATAGATCTGTATGAGATCGGCGCCGGCGCGCAGGGTGGCCAGGGCATGGTCGGCGCTCACGATACCGCCCACACCGATGATCGGGAAGCCGGCCCCCAGCTCCGAGCGCAATTGCGCGATCACCGCCAGTGACCGGGAATGCAGCGGCGCCCCGCTCAAGCCGCCGCCTTGTCCGGCCGGCCACGCGGGTCCCAGAACCGCCAGATGGGTGGAGGTATTCGTCGCGATGACCCCGTCGACCCCGAGCGCGCGCAGGTTTGCGGCCAGCGCCGCCACTTGGCCCGCGTCGAGGTCCGGAGCCACTTTGACCAGCAGCGGGACGAGTTTGCCGTGCCGCCCTTCGAGCGATGCCCGCGCGTGCAGCAGTTCGCCGACGGTTCGCCGCAGACCGTCGCGCTCCTGCAGTTCGCGCAGACGCGCCGTGTTGGGAGAGGAGACGTTCACCGCGATGTAATCGGCATACTCGTACACTTTGCGCAGGCAGGCCGCGTAGTCCTGCGCGGCAGCTTCGATGGGGGTATCGGCGTTCTTGCCGATGCTGATGCCGCGTACGCCCCGATAGCTGCTGCGCTTCAGGCGCGCCACCAGGTGATCGACGCCTTTGTTGTTGAACCCCATGCGATTGACCAGTGCGGCGGCGTTCGGAATGCGGAACATGCGCGGTTTCGGATTGCCCGGCTGCGGTCGCGGCGTCACGGTGCCCAGCTCGACATGGCTGAATCCCAGCGCCCCAAGTGCGTCCAGGTAGTCGCCGTTCTTGTCGAAGCCGGCAGCAAGCCCGAGCGGATGATCGAATCTTAGCCCCAGACAGGAGAGCGACAAATCGCCGGGCAACCGGACGGGGGATGCAAAGCGGCGCAGCAGCTGCAGGCCGGAAAGACCCACGTCATGCGCCAGCTCGGGGTCGAGCCGCGACAGGATCGGCAGGGAGCCGCGAGCGACCAACGCCGCCAGACCGCTCACTGTCGCGGCACCGTGGATATGCCGAGTCTTCCGCTCATGCGCGCCTGCGCTGCGCGCCCGGCTCGGCGGGCATTGCCTGCGCACGCTGCAAGGTGGCCTGCAGATAGCGCCCGGTGTACGAGGATTTGTGCGCGGCGACCTGTTCCGGCGTGCCGGCCGCGATGATGCGGCCCCCGCCGTCGCCGCCCTCCGGCCCCAGATCCACGACCCAATCGGCGGTCTTGATGACGTCGAGATTGTGCTCGATCACGATCACCGTATTGCCTTCGTCGCGCAGGCGGTGCAGCACCACGAGCAATTGCGCGATATCCGCGAAGTGCAGGCCGGTGGTCGGCTCATCGAGGATGTACAGAGTGCGGCCGGTGGCGCGCTTCGACAATTCCTTGGCAAGCTTGATGCGCTGAGCTTCCCCGCCCGACAGCGTGGTCGCGCTCTGTCCCAGGCGCACGTACGAGAGGCCGACGTCGAGCAGCGTCTGCAGCTTCGGCTGTACGGTCGGGACCGCGGAGAAGAACGGCAGCGCGTCTTCGACCGTCATGTCGAGGACTTCTTGAATGTTCTTTCCCTTGAAGCGAATCTCCAAGGTCTCGCGGTTGTAGCGTTTGCCCCGGCACACATCGCAGGGCACGTACACATCGGCCAAAAAGTGCATCTCCACCTTGATGACGCCGTCGCCCTGGCAGGCCTCGCAGCGGCCGCCTTTGACATTGAAGCTGAAGCGCCCGGCTTCGTAGCCGCGAGCCCGGGATTCCGGAACGGCGGCGAAGATCTCGCGAATGGGCGCGAACAGGCTGGTATAGGTCGCCGGATTGGAACGCGGGGTACGCCCAATCGGGCTCTGATCGATCTCGATCACGCGATCGATGTATTCCAGGCCTTCGATGCGCTCGAAATGAGCGGCGCCCGGCGCGGCGCGATTGAGCTGCGTCGCCACCGCGCGGAACAGCGTATCGTTGACCAGCGTCGATTTGCCGGAGCCCGACACTCCGGTGACGCAGGTCATCAGGCCGAGCGGAAACTCGGCCGTGACGTTCTTCAGGTTGTTGGCCGTGGCGCCGCTGACCCGCAGCATGCGCTTCGGGTCCGGCACACGCCGCGACGGCGGAACCTCGATGCGGCGGCGGCCGCTCAGGTATTGTCCGGTGATCGAATTGGGATGGGCGGCGACCTGCGCGGCGGTGCCCTGCGCGACGATCATGCCGCCGTGTACGCCCGCACCCGGCCCCAGATCCACGACGTAATCGGCCTGCCGAATCGCTTCCTCGTCGTGCTCCACCACGATCACCGTGTTGCCGAGATCGCGCAGATTCGCCAGAGTATCGAGCAGGCGCTGATTGTCGCGCTGGTGCAGGCCGATCGAGGGCTCATCGAGGATGTACATGACCCCGACCAGGCCCGAGCCGATCTGGCTCGCGAGGCGGATGCGCTGCGCCTCCCCGCCCGACAGGGTGTCGGCGCTCCGGTCGAGCGTGAGATAACCCAGCCCGACATTGGCGAGGAATCCCAGGCGATCGCCGATCTCCTTGACGATCTTGACGGCGATCTCGCCGCGCCAGCCGCTGAGCTTCAGCGTCGAGAAGAATTCGATGGCGCGGTCCACGGACAATGACGACACCTCGGGCGCGCTCTTGCCTTCGATGAACACGTTCCGGGCAGCCCGGTTGAGGCGGGTGCCGCGGCATTCGGGGCAGGCGCGCGAAGAGCGATACTTGGCCAACTCTTCGCGCACCGTGACCGATTCGGTCTCCTTGTAGCGGCGCTCGAGGTTTTTGACGATGCCTTCGAAGGTGTGCTTGCGCTTGACCGTGCCGCCTTTGCCGTCGAGGTACTTGAATTCGATTTGCTCATCGTCGCTGCCGAACAGCACCAAATTCCTGATCCTCTGCGGGAGACTCTCGAACGGCGCTTCAATGTCGAAGTTGGTGTGCCGTGCCAATGATTGAATCAACTGAAAATAGTAGGCATTGCGCCGATCCCAGCCGCGCACCGCCCCGCCGGCGAGCGACAGGTGCGGATTGGCGACGACCTTGTCGGGGTCGAAGAACTCCTGAGTGCCGAGACCGTCGCAGCTGGGGCAGGCGCCGATGGGGCTGTTGAACGAAAACAGACGCGGCTCGAGTTCGCTCAGCGAATAGTTGCAGATGGGGCAGGCGAACTTGTTCGAGAACACGAGTTCCGCCCGGCTCGGGTCGTCCATGTAGGCGACTCGCGCCACCCCTTGGCCGAGCCGCAATGCGGTTTCGAAGGACTCGGCGAGACGCTGGCCGAGGTCCGGCCGCACTCTGAAGCGATCGATGACCGCCTCGATCGTATGCTTGCGCCGCACATCGAGCTTCGGCGCCCGGTCCAGCTCGATGACTTCGCCGTCGATCCGCGCTCTAACGAAGCCGCCGGCCTGCAGCTCTTCGATCAGTTCGGCGTGCTCGCCCTTGCGCTCCGATATGGCGGGCGCGAGCAGCATCATGGCGGTGCCGTCCGGATGTTCGAGCACGGCATCGACCATCTGACTCACGGTCTGCGCGGCCAGATCGATGTGGTGATCGGGACAGCGGGGCGTGCCGGCGCGGGCATACAGCAGACGCAAATAGTCGTACACCTCGGTGACCGTACCCACGGTCGAGCGCGGATTGTGCGAGGTCGATTTTTGTTCGATGGAAATGGCCGGCGAGAGCCCCTCGATGGTGTCGATGTCGGGCTTTTCCATCATGGACAGGAATTGACGCGCATACGTCGAAAGCGATTCGACGTAGCGCCGCTGCCCCTCGGCATAGATGGTGTCGAATGCCAGCGAGGACTTGCCCGACCCCGAGAGGCCGGTCAACACGATCAGCCGATCGCGCGGCAGGTCGAGGTCGATATTCCTCAGATTGTGGGTCCGGGCGCCCCGGATGCGGATATTTTGCATGTAACCATTTACTATACGCCCGGCGTCAAGGGGGGGTACACGGGATGGGCTGCAGGCCTTGAGTTTCTCGACGAGCGCGGCGCCATCGGCACATCATGGGGCCGGCATGCGCGTGTACAATATGTGACATTGATACTTTCAGGGGAATCTCATGGCGCGCGGAGTCAATAAAGTCATTCTGGTCGGCAACCTGGGCGCAGACCCCGAGACCCGCTCCATGCCGAGCGGGATGACGGTCACCAACATCCGCATCGCCACCAGCGAGTCGTGGAAGGACAAGGCCTCGGGCGCGCAGCAGGAGCGGACCGAGTGGCACAACATCGCGCTCTTTGGCCGTCTGGGTGAGATCGCCGCTGAATACCTGCGCAAGGGCTCGCAGGTGTACGTCGAGGGTAAATTGCGAACCCGAAAGTGGCAGGACAAGCAAGGCAATGATCGGTTCACTACCGAGATCATCGCCGACAACATGCAAATGCTGGGCGGGCGTGCGGGCGGCGCCGCCATGGGGGCGGCAGCGGACCGCGCGGGGTCAGCCGGCGTCCCGCCGCGCGAGGACCACGAGCAATCGCCGGCGCCGGCCGGCGGCAAAGAGGACTTCGACGACGACATCCCGTTCTGATCGTCAGTCGTCAACCAGGTCCTGGCCCGGAAACAGGGCATCGTTGAAGCCGAACTGGGTCAAATCCCGTATACGCAGCGGATACAGGATGCCGTCGAGGTGGTCCACCTCATGCTGTACCACACGCGCATGAAAGCCGCTCACGATGCGGTCGATGGGGTTGGCTGCGGCATCCACGCCGGTGTAGCGCAGCTGTCGATATCGCGGCACCAGCCCGCGCATGCCGGGTATCGAAAGACATCCCTCCCAGCCTTCCTCGAGGTCGTCCCCGAGGGGCGTGAGTTCGGGATTGATGAGCACGGTGTAGGGCACAGGATCCGCCTCGGGGTAGCGCGGGTTGTGCTCCATGCCGAAGATCACCACGCGCAGGCCCACTCCAATTTGCGGCGCAGCAAGCCCGGCCCCGTTGAGATGGCGCATGGTGTCGCGCATGTCGTTCAGCAGCTCATCCAAGTACGAAGTGCCGAAGGCGCGCACCGGCTCGGCGACGGCGAGCAGGCGCGCATCGCCCATTTTGAGAACTTCGCGTATTGCCATGGTTCCTAGTATCTTAAATCCATGCCCGGTCTTGTTTACATAAAAACCTTCGGCTGCCAAATGAACGAGTACGATTCCAGCAAGATGCAGGAGGTGCTCGAGGCCGCCAATGGGATGACCCGAACGGAAAATCCGGCAGAGGCCGATCTGCTGCTGGTCAACACGTGTTCAGTGCGCGAAAAGGCCCAGGAGAAGGTGTTTTCCCTATTGGGCGAGTGGCGGCAGTTCAAGCAGCAGCGGCCGCACGTGGTGATCGGCGTCGGCGGCTGCGTCGCCAGCCAGGAAGGCGAGGGCATTACGGCGCGCGCGCCGTTCGTCGATCTGGTGTTCGGACCGCAGACCCTGCACCGCCTGCCCGCCATGCTCGACGATCTGAGGCAATCGGGCCGTCCGCAAATCGACGTGAGCTTCCCCGAAATCGAGAAGTTCGACCGGCTGCCGGAAGCGCGCGCCGGCGGCGCCGCAGCGTTTGTGTCGATCATGGAGGGCTGCAGCAAGTACTGCACCTTCTGCGTCGTACCGTATACGCGCGGAGAGGAAATCAGCCGCCCGTTCGACCAGGTGCTGCACGAAGTGCGGGTGCTCGCGCGCCAGGGGGTTCGCGAGGTCACTCTGCTCGGGCAAAACGTCAACGCTTACGCTGGTCCGATGGAGGACGGCACACTGGCGGATCTGGCCACGCTGATTCACTTTGTCGCGGCGGTCGAGGGCGTGGAGCGCATCCGCTTCACCACCTCGCACCCGCTGGATTTCAATGAGAGCTTGATCGAGGCCTATGCCAACGTTCCGAAACTCAACAATCACCTGCACCTGCCGGTGCAGAGCGGCTCGGACCGCATTCTCGCCGCGATGAAGCGCGGCCACACAGTGCTCGAGTACAAGCAGAAATTGCGCAAACTGCGCGCCGTGCGGCCCGACATCAGCATTTCAACCGACCTCATCGTCGGATTTCCGGGCGAGAGCGAGGAGGATTTCGCGGCGACCTTGAGTCTCATCGCCGACGTGGGCTTCGATCAGTCCTTCAGCTTTCTCTACAGTCCGCGCCCCGGTACGCCGGCGGCCGCGCTGCCCGATCAGGTACCGCATGAGGTCAAGCAGCGGCGGCTGGAACTCGTGCAGCAGCGGCTGAACTCGCAAGCCCGGGCCATCTCGCGGCGCATGGTCGGAACCCGCCAGCGCGTACTGATCGAGCGCCCGGCCAAGCGCAATCCGGCGCAGCTCGCGGGGCGCACCGACAACAATCGCTGGGTCAACTTCGACGGCCCCGCGCACGATCCTAAGGCTCTGATCAATGCCTTTGCCGACCTCATCATCACTGAAGCCATGCCCAATTCACTGCGCGGACGTCTTGTGGTAGAAAGCCTGCCGTGAGTTCTGCTCCCATGACGCAGGACCTGCTGCTCGCGCCGGCCGATAACGTCCGGCTGGTCGAGCTGTGCGGTCCGCTTGACGAACATCTGCACCAGATCGAGGCGCGGCTGGGCGTTGAAGTGCGGCGGCGCGGCAATCGCTTCCAAATCATCGGATTGCCCGCCGCGATCAAGCGGGCCGAGGCAGTGCTGCTGGACCTGTACACGCGTGCGCAGCGCGAGCCGGTCGATTCGGAGCGTGTCCACATCGCGCTCCAAGAATTGGACATGGACGGCCGTGAACCCCTGACCGACGCGGACGAGCCGACCGATGAGCTCAAAGTGCGCACCTCGCGGGGCCCGGTGCGCGCGCGCGGCGCCAACCAGACGGAATATCTGACCAATATTCGCTCGCACGATCTCACCTTCGGGATCGGCCCGGCGGGCACGGGCAAGACTTACCTGGCGGTGGCGTGTGCGGTCGAGGCGCTGCAATCGGAAATGGTGCGGCGGATCATACTGGTGCGTCCCGCCGTCGAGGCGGGCGAGCGGCTGGGATTTCTGCCGGGTGACCTGTCGCAGAAGGTCGACCCTTACCTGCGTCCGATGTACGACGCGCTCTACGAAATGCTGGGCTTTGAGCGTGTCGCGAAATCGATCGAGCGCAACGTGATCGAGGTGGCGCCTCTCGCGTTCATGCGCGGCCGATCGCTCAACGATTCGTTCGTGATTCTCGACGAGGCGCAGAACACCACCAATGAACAGATGAAAATGTTCTTGACGCGCATCGGCTTCGGCTCGAAAGCCGTGGTCACGGGAGACATCACGCAGGTCGATCTGCCGAATTCCAAACAGTCCGGCCTGCGCACCGTCATGGATGTTTTGCGCGGCGTGCGCGGCATCGCCTTCACCCTGTTCAGCTCGCGGGATGTGGTTCGCCATCCCCTGGTGCAGAGAATCGTTCAAGCTTACGAAGCGAATACGCCCGATGAGGGCGCGCCGCAGACGGGCTGCTGAGCCCGGTGCCGGGGCGGCTTGAAGTCGACGTGAGCTTTGCAGCGCTGCACCCCTGGGTGCCGCGGCGCGCGCAGTTCGCAGTCTGGGCGGCGGCGGCGCTGCCGGGCCCGGCGCGAGTCGCTACGCAGCTCGCTACGCACGTCGTCGTCTCCGTCCGAGTGGTCGGCGTGGCCCGCAGCCGCACCTTGAATTCGCGCTACCGGCACAAGGATCGGCCCACGAACGTGCTGTCCTTCGCCGGCGCCGGGATGAGCCCCGACGGGCGCAATTATCTAGGTGAGCTGGTAATTTGCGCGCCGGTCGTCGCTCGAGAAGCCAAAGAGCAAGGCAAGACAGCCGAATCGCACTGGGCGCACATGACGGTGCACGGTACCCTGCATCTGTTGGGTTTTGACCATGAACGCGCCTCCGAGGCGCGAAAAATGGCCGCGAGAGAGATTCAAATCCTTGATCGGCTTGGGTTTTCTAACCCGTATGCCTGATCGAGTATCCTGGTGACCCATGTCCGAACAGCCTCAAGGCAGCACCGGCCGCTGGTTAAAGCGCATCACGCAGTCGATGTCCGGCGAACCGCGCGATCTCGCCGAACTGATCGAGGACCTGCGCGACGCGAGCGCACGCGGCTTGTTCAACGCCGATGCGCTGGTGATGATCGAAGGAGTGCTGGCGGTTGCGGACATGCAGGTGCGCGACATCATGGTGCCGCGATCGCAAATGGTGTTCGTCGAGCGCGACGAGCCGCCGGACAAGCTGGTCGAATTGGTGGTCGAATCGGGGCATTCACGCTTCCCCGTCATCGGCGAGGATCGCGACCAAATACTCGGCATCCTGCTCGCGAAGGATTTGCTGCGGCTGCAGATCGCGGACGGAGAGCCCTTCGAGATCCGCGAGTACATGCGGCCGGCGGTGTTCGTGCCCGAAAGCAAGCGCCTCAACGTGCTGCTCAAAGAGTTTCGCCTGAGCCACAATCACATCGCGATGGTGGTCGATGAATACGGCGGGGTCTGCGGTCTGGTCACGATCGAGGACGTCATCGAGCAAATTGTGGGCGAGATCGGCGACGAACACGATGTGGAGGACGATCAGACGATTCGCCGCGAGGGCGAACGCGAATTCACCGTGCGCGCGCTCACGCCGATAGCGGACTTCAACGAGTATTTCGGCACGGCATTCTCCGATGAGGAATACGCAACGATCGGCGGCCTGCTGATGCAGGAATTCGGACGCCTGCCGCGCCGCGGTGAAACCATACGGATCGGCGAGCTGGAATTTCGCGTGCTGCGCGCGGATCGCCGCCGCATCGATCTGTTGCGCGTGATCACGCCCACCGCCATCGCGCCTCCGGCGCCCGATCAATCGACCCGTTGAGCCCAGGAAAGGTCATGCAATCGATACCGGTCGGGGCCGCGGGCTCGTTCAGTCTTGTCGTCAATCCCGAGCATCTCGCCAGCCGCTTCAAGGATGCGACCTTGCCTGCCGTTCTGGCGACGCCGGTCATGATCATGGTCATGGAGAACGCGGCGCTCAATGCGATCAAACCTTATCTCGGCGCCGGCGAAAGTGCGCTCGGCACGCGCGTCGACGTGCGCCATCTGGCGGCGACGCCGGTAGGGCGGCGCGTCACCGGCGAGGCGACAGTGACCAACGTGGACGGGCGGCGCATCGAGTTTGCTATTCGTGCGACCGACGGGGCAGCGGAGATTGGAGTCGGCACACACGAACGCATGCTGATACACCTGGCGAAGTTCTCCGAGAGGATGAAGGCCAAATTCGGCTAGCGAATTGCCAATCGCCGCCATGCCATGGACGGCCGGTGCGTCCGACAGGCTTTCACGAGAGCACCGGCGCGAATTCGCCTTGGGTTATGTGAGGCCGCGAAGGCGAATCATTGCATCGACGGGATTGCGGCTGATCACTGAGGTAAGTGAATTTCATATCACACAGCCGGGAACACCGGCTGCGCGGTGACCAGTTTCGACCCGGCATCAATCAAGTAGGCAAAAAGCTATCCGGGATGCCGGTATCCAATCTTCCGTTTCCTAAATCCGGGCCCTGTGGATGTGGCTCTCCTCACGAAGTCGGTGAACGACGTGATCAACGGTTGCGGCTCTATTTTCCTTGAAGATCGCAATGATGTCGGCCCTATGGAGGTCGGTTGCATTTGAAATTTTCTTGATAGCTTCTTGGGTGGCGTAGGTAAGCTCCGCCACATCGACCTCTTCGATGATGTGCAACACCTCTTGCACCGGAAGTTTGGTCAACTTCGCTATCCGCTCCAAAGATTCCTCGACGACATTGACAAGTTTCTTTACATCCTCCTTTTCGAGAGCCTCTTCTTCGGCGGGAGTATTGTGCGTCTGGTAGTACTTGGAATAAGGCATGATATGCACCCTCTTCATGAGAATGATAAGCGTTTCCAGATAACGATATCGAAACCCGACAGGACAAACAAGTCCTTTCGACAGTACAACCTCATATATCTGGCGGCGCCGGCGCAGGCCGGGAACTGCGCGGATCAGACCCTGCGGACCGCCAATTCTTCGATCAGCGCGCGGTAATCGAGCAGCCCCGGCGTCGCGAGCCCTGCGACCTTGCCCGCATCGTCCCAGCGGCGCACGCGCACCGCCTCCCGGCAAAAAGGCTCGGCCTCGAAGCGCGCCGCTTCTTGCGCACTCATCGGGCCGCCCTGCAGTTTCAGCGTGACGACCGAAGCGGCGCTGAGTTTGGCGATATAATGCTCGTTTGTGGCGCACAGATAGCGTTTGGCCGGGACGTGCAGCCGCACCGGCTCGAAGACTTCCGGCGGCAAGCGCTGCGCGAGCCAGCGGGCGCCCACGATTTCGTGACGGGCGTCCGTGGTCCAGTCCGCGAGGTCCGCGGGGACCTCATCGATGAGATGGCCGATGTCGTGCAGCAGCGACGCCACGATCAGCGGCGGCGGCGCCGCGTCGGCCCGTGCGAAGTAGGCGGCCTGCAGGGCGTGCTCGGTCATCGACACGCGTTCGCCGAAATAGGCGCCCGTGCCGCGCCGTTCGAATATGGCGAGTATCTCCTCAGCGAGCGACATCACCGCTCCTCTCGTCGAGTGCGCGGCGCAGAAGCGCCGCCGCGCCATAAACACTGTCGCGTGCGAGGTAACAGCCGCGCAGGTGCCGGGCGTGCTTCGCCGAGGAGAACGCCGTGCGGCCGTGCAAAACCCGCTGATTGTCGAACACGACGAGATCGCCGTCGGCGAGTCTCAACTTCAGCTGAAGCCGCGAATCGCGAAGCAGGAGGGCGAAGCGCCGGTACGCGGCATAAAACGCCGTCGTTTCGCGCGGCGGCAGGCGCAGCGGCGCGATCGAGCGGCTGTTGTAGTGTACGGCGGCCACCTCGCCGCGGCACGACAACTGTATCAGCGGGCGCTCCGCGTACAGTTCGGCGTCCTTCGATCGGTAGCGAAACGGTACCGGAGTGCGCGTCAGCAGCGAGAAAGCGTCCGGATCGGTGACGCGCAGGTGTTCGGCCAGCGCATGGCCGTCGGCGAACAGACTCTCGCCGCCGTCGGGGGACGCTGCGAGGACGTGCAGCGCCTGAAATCCCGGCACCGGGTCCCGATACGGGTTGTCGGTGTGCAGGCCGAGACCGAGGTCGGAATACGCAAGATTTTCGGGCTGCGGCACGGAACGAACGTCGAACACCTGACCGTAGTTCGTTTCGAGGACGCACCCGAGCGGCTCCGTCGCATCGAGAATGGCGGCCTCGGTCCGCGGAACCTCGCGAAGAAAGGCGACGCCGTCCTGAAGCAGCCGCGTCAGCCAGGCTAGGCGTACGCTCTGATCGCTGCGCGCGGCGGCGAAGCTCGCCCACGCGAAGCGCTGAGAGGCATCGAGCATGGCGCCCCGCAGCCATCGATGCGCGTCGAGCTCGGGAGGCTGCCGGCGGGAGTGGCGCATCGTCGCCAGCCAATCGAGGCCGAACGAAGCGGGCGGGGCCTCGCGTTCCCAGTCGATGCGGACCATCCCATCGCGCGCCACCGCCGATCTGATTCGCGGCTGCTCGGGCAGATCCGCAATGTCGACGAGGCGCTGGCCGTTGTGCGGGTCGCGATCCGCGGGCAGATTGTCGCGCAGCCAGAGGCTCGCGAACTCGCCGATATCGCCGTTCGCCCATTCGATGATGAGCATATCGGGTGTGCTGCGGATGCTCCTCGTGGCGGCGGCCTCGCTCACGGCAGGTGCCTTCCCATGGCGGCAGCGCGGGCGCTCAAGAGATACAGCCGCCCGGCCCCCAGTGCCGCGACCGCACTGACGGCGGCCAGCGCGAAGAACACTCCCTGCCAGCCGACCGCCACCGACCCTCTGGCAACGCTGTCCCCCGCGACGACCGCGCCCAGATAGCCGATCCCATCGATGATTCCCGAAGACGCTGCGGAGGCCTGCTTACCGCCGAAGTCCAGCGCGAATGCGCCGCCGAGATAGGAGTACGGTCCCAACAGGCAAAAGGCGACGGTGCCGATCGCCAGCAGCGGGAGCAGCACACCCGATGTGCTGGAGCGCATGGACATCAGCACCAGCAGTGCCGCTGCGGTGGCCGACAAGCCGAGAAACAGCAGGAGCGCCCTGCCGGTGGCGCCCAGACGATCGCTGAGCCAGCCGGAAAACAGCACCGACACGGCGCCGACGGCGGGAAACACCGCGCTCCTGGCCGCCGCATTGCTCATGGTGTAGCCCAAATAGTCGTGCAGATAGGCTGGGGTCCAAATATTGAAGGTCTCGCGAATTATGGTGCAGCCGAGCGAGAGCAGGCAAACGAGCAGAAACGCGCGGCTGTGCAGCAGCGGCAGCAGCAGTGTGCCGAGGCTCTGGGGACGCGATTCGCTGCCGGCGAACAGGTTGAGCGGATTGGGCTTTGCCTCCCCGTGGCCGGCTTCCGTGCGCGACTCGCGCAGAAAAAAAAGGTTGGCGGCGAAACACACGGCCGCCACCGCGGCTGCGTAATAGAACAGTGCCGGCCAGTCATGGCCGCGCTCGATCAGCATTCCCATGCTCTGACGCGCGAGCGCATCGCCGACGAGATAGCTGATGCTCAGAATGCCGATGATCATGCCGTAGGAGGAGTAATCGAACCACTTCGACGACACTTTGATGAGTCCTGCCCACGCGATCGACTGCGTCAGGCGGTTGCCGAGCCAGGCGATCGTGAACACCGGAATCGTGCCGCCGGCCGCGAACAGCAGAGTGAACGCCGTGGCGCCGCCCAATCCGATCAGAAAACTGACCCTGCCGCCCCAATAGTCGCCGAGACCGCCGAGGAACAGTTTGCCGAGCGCATAGGCGAGCACTCCCAACGAGGCGATCGTACCCAGGTGCACGATGGCCTGATCGTGGCTCATGCCGTGCCTGCTCAGCCGCTCGATGATCAGCGGCGTTCCGACGGACAGGTCGGCGCGGCAGAAGTAAAGGGCTGCATAGCCGCCAAACAGCAACGTTACGATCGTCAGCTGTTTGTAGCGCAATGAGCGCATGCATCATCCCTTGAAGCGAGGCGGACAAATGCCTCGGGGACATCATCCCATTACAAGGGCCGATCGTGTGAGCGCGGCGGCGAACGGCTCGGCAGCGGCGGCGGCGCAAGTACCGCGGCGGACGTGCCGGCTGTTTCGAGCGCGACCGCCGCCGCGGGCGGTGCTCCGGCCGCGGCGGCAATCGCCGAGCTCGCTAGGGGCGGTTGTGAACGCCAAGGTTTGAAGGCGCGCGGCGCCGCGCTGCGCAATTGACGTTCACTATCGGCCCCGCTAGGCTGCCGCCCGGAATATCAGATTCGTGAACGCCATCAACAGACTGCCGACGTTGTACATCCCGCATGGCGGCGGACCGTGTTTTTTCATGGACCCGCCGCCGATTCATCCGCACATGTGGGATGGCCTGGCGGCGTACCTGCGCGGCATCGACGGCAGCCTTGGAGTCAGGCCCAAGGCAGTGTTGGTGATTTCCGGACACTGGGAGATGCCGCAGCCCACGGCCAACATTGCGGAGCGGCCCAGGCTGCTCTTCGATTATTACGGGTTTCCGGACCATACCTATCGGTTGAGGTATCCCGTTGCCGGTGCACCCGACTTGGAGCCGCGAGTTCGCTCGTTGCTGGCCGATGCGGGTTTTGAGCTGGGAGTGGAGTCCAAGCGCGGCCTGGATCACGGGGTGTTCGTGCCGTTCCTGTTGGTCTATCCGCGGGCGGACGTGCCGATCATGCAGTTGTCGCTGCAGCAGAGTCTCGATCCGGGCGTGCATCTTGCCATTGGTCGGGCACTGGCGCCGCTGCGGGAGCGGGGGATTCTCATCGTCGGCAGCGGCATGAGCTACCACAATCTGGCGGCGATGTTTTCGGGTCGTGGCGCCGAGGCGGCCGCCGCGTTCGACGCATGGCTGGGGGAGGCGGTGCAAGATCCGCAGACTCGCGACGCGAAGTTGGCCTCGTGGCGCAGCGCACCGGGCGGCCGCGAATCGCATCCGCGCGAAGAGCATCTTATTCCGCTGATGGTGGCCGCGGGTGCGGCCGATGGCGATCCGGGCGTGCGCAGCTTCGGCGAGTCGATCGCCGGGAAGGCCATTTCGGGCTTCCAATTCGGCTGAATCCCCAGACTCGCGCACATGCGCCGCGGGCCGCGGCTTGGGGAACGCTGCATGCCGAAGAATGCGCTGGCCACCTATCGCGCAAAGCGCGATTTCTCCAAGACCACCGAGCCGCGCGGTGAACGCGCGCTCGGCGCCGCGAGCCGCTTACGCTTCGTGGTCCAGAAGCATGCCGCACGGCGCCTGCACTATGACCTGCGGCTCGAACTCGACGGGGTATTCAAATCCTGGGCGGTGACGCGCGGCCCCTCGGACGACCCCGCGGACAAGCGGCTGGCCGTCGAGGTGGAGGACCACCCGCTCGATTACGGTGATTTCGAGGGCGCCATTTCGCCAGGCGAATACGGCGGCGGGACGGTGCAGCTGTGGGATCGGGGATACTGGGCGCCGGAGGGCTCGGAGTCCCCCGAAGATGCGCTTCGCGGCGGCGATTTGAAATTCACGCTGCACGGAAAGCGCCTGCACGGCAGCTGGGTATTGGTGCGCATGAAGCACGACCGCAGCGGCGGCAAGCGCATCAACTGGCTCCTCATCAAGCACCGCGACGCGAGCGCGCGCTGCGACGGAGGTGCCGCGCTGCTCGCCGCTGACCGATCGGTCGCTTCCGGCCGCACGATGCAGCAGATTGCCGCAGGCAAGGGCCGCGCGCCCACGCCATTCATGGCCGATGCGCGCAGGAGCGCAGCGCCCCCGGGGCGGGCGGCGGCGCCTCGACGAAAGCCCGAGCCTTCTCCTGCAGCGGGCATCCGCGTGCGCCGGATTCCCGACTTCGTCGAACCGCAGTTGTGCCGGTTGGCGGATCGGCCTCCGAGCGGGCCGGGCTGGATCCACGAAGTGAAGTTCGATGGCTATCGATTGCAGCTGCGGGTGGTTGGTGGAAGGGCGTCGTTGAAAACCCGCAAGGCGCTCGATTGGACGGCGCGCTTCGCCGCCATCGCCGCCGATGCACGGCGGTTGCCCGATTGTCTGATCGACGGCGAAGTGGTCGCGCTCGACCGCCATCGCGTTCCCAGCTTCACGGCGTTGCAGGCGGCGCTGGCGGGCAATCATTCGGAGCACCTCATTTTCTTTGCCTTCGATCTGTTGTTCGAAGCGCACGCCGATCTGCGCCGGCTGCCGCTGCTCGAACGCAAGGCAAGACTTGCCCAACTATTGCAGGGCATTGCCGGCGAGCGCATCCGATATGTCCAGCACATCATCGATTCCGACGCGGATACGGTGCTGCTGTCCGCCTGTAAATTGGGGCTCGAAGGCATCGTGTCGAAGCGCCGGGACGCCGCGTACACCGCCGGACGCGGAGACGGTTGGCGCAAGACGAAATGCCGGCCGGGCCACGAGGTCGTGCTCGGCGGCTGGACCACCGAATCGGGCACGGTGCGGTCGCTGCTCGCGGGGGTCAATCGCGGCGGGCATCTGCAGTACATCGGCCGTATCGGCACCGGATACGGACGTGAAGCGGTCAAGAATCTATTGCCGCGGCTCAAGGAGCTGACCACCGACAAGAGCCCGTTCGCCGGCGCCAATGCTCCGGCCAAACAGCGCAATGTCCGCTGGCTCGTGCCGACGTTGGTCGCCGAAATCGAGTTTGCCGGATGGACCGGATCGGGAATGATCCGCCAAGCCGCATTCAAGGGCCTGCGCCAGGACAAGCCCGCAAGCGAGGTCGCGGCGGAGATGCCGGCAGCTGGCGGCGACTGCGAGATCACGCACAGCCGCGGCGGGCACGTGGGCGCGACCGTCGTCATGGGCGTTCCCATTTCCAAGCCCGACAAAGCGCTCTGGCCGGATGCGGGCGACGGGCAGGCGGTCACGAAGCTCGATCTGGCGCTCTATTTCGAGCAGGTCGGATCATGGATGCTGCCGCACCTGCATGGGCGGCCGTGTTCGCTCGTGCGGGCCCCCGACGGCATCGGCGGCCAGCACTTCTTTCAGCGGCATGCAATGGCGGGAATCTCGGACCTGTTCAAACTCGTCAGAGTGAAGGGCGACCGCGCACCCTACGTTCAGATCGACCGAGTCGAAGCGCTTGCCGCGGTTGCGCAAATGGCTGCGTTGGAGCTGCATCCATGGAACTGCGCACCCGACGCACCGGAATTCGCCGGTCGCCTGGTGTTCGATCTGGATCCCGCGCCGGACGTGAAATTCGACGCCGTGATCGGCGCGGCGCTGGAGCTTCGCGAGCGGCTCAAGGCGGCGGGACTCGAGGCCTACTGCCGAACGACCGGCGGCAAAGGGTTGCACGTGGTGTCGCCATTGCTCACTTCGAGAGGGCACGCGACCGAATGGCCGGCGGCGAAGGATTTCGCGCATGTACTCTGCGCTCAGATGGCCCAGGACAGCCCCGACCGATATCTCGACACGATGTCGAAGAGCCGGCGAGTCGGGCGCATCTTTCTCGATTACCTGCGCAATGACCGCACGGCGACCGCCGTGGCGCCGCTGTCTCCGCGGGCGCGCGACGGCGCCCCGGTGTCCATGCCGCTCGCTTGGGCGGAGGTAAGAGCCGGGCTCGATCCGATGCGCTTCACGGTGCGGACCGCGCCGGCATTGCTCGCCAAAAGCCAGGCCTGGAGAGCCTATGAGGAGTCCGCGCGGTCCCTCGCCGGCGCGATACGCAATATCACTCGAACCGTCCGGGCGCGTGGCCGCAGGGGTGCTGCAAAGCGGTAGACTAGCCCGCTTGTGCCCACTCCGAACTCTCCATCCGGCCACTCCACCATCGCCGCCGAGGTCATCGCCCCCGACAGCCGCAGCGAGCGGCTGAATACCAAGGCGGCGGGGATCATCGGCCTCGCGGTGATGTGCAGCCGCCTGCTCGGATTGGCGCGCGAGCAGATCTGCGCGGCACTGTTCGGCGGCGGCGGCGCGATGGATGCGTTTACGGCGGCGTTTCGCATCCCGAACCTGCTCCGCGACCTGTTCGCCGAAGGTGCCCTGTCCACGGCCTTCGTCACCACCTTCAGCAAGACCATTGCGCGCGACGGCGACGAGGCGGCATGGCGGCTGGCCGACAAGGTGGCCACTCTGACGGTTCTGGTGTTGGGTGTGCTGTGCGCCGCCGGCATGCTGTTCTCGAACCAGCTCGTGAGTGTCCTCGCACCGGGTTTCGGGCCGTACAAGGCGGAATTGACCGCCCAGCTCACGCGAATCATGTTTCCGTTCATTCTGCTGGTATCCCTGGCCGCATTGGTGATGGGGATGCTGAATTCGAAGAACGTGTTCGGCAGGCCGGCCATGGCTTCGAGCTTCTTCAATCTCGGATCCATCATCGGCGGCGTGACGCTGGGGGCGTGGATCGATCCGCATTTCGGTCCGCGCGCTCTGATCGGCCTCGCCATAGGAACCCTGATCGGAGGCGCCCTGCAGTTCGCGGTGCAGCTGCCGCCGCTCAAGCATCTGGGCTATCGCTATCGGCCGGATTTCCAGTGGCGCGACCGCGGCGTGGCCGCGATTCTGGCCCTCATGGGCCCATCGGTCATTGCTGCGAGCACGACTCAGTTCAACGTGCTGATCAACTCGATGTTCGCTTCGACGCTCGGCGATGGGGCGATATTCTGGCTGGCGATCGCCTTCAGACTGATGCAGCTGCCGCTCGGCCTGTTTGGAGTGGCGCTCGGCACCGTTACGCTGCCGCTGCTGTCTCGATTGGTGGTGGCGGGACAGATGAGCGCCTTCCGAGCGGAATTGTCGCGGGCTCTTCGACTGATGTTCCTGCTCACCGTTCCAGCGACCATCGGGCTGATGATGCTGGCCGAGCCCATCATCTCCGTGCTGTACCAGCATGGAAGATTCGACGCCTACGAGGCCGCGCAAGCCGCCGGCGCGCTGCGCTTCTACGCCATCGGCCTCGCGGGATACGCCGCGCTCAAAGTGCTGGTGAACGCATTTTATGCGCTCGACCGCCGCAAGACCCCGATGCTGGTGAGCTTCCTCGCCGTCGGGCTCAACCTGCTGTTCAATTGGCTGTTCACCTTCCGTCTGGGCTGGGGCCATCGCGGTCTCGCCTTCTCCACCGGTTGTGTGGCAAGCATCAATTTCCTGCTGTTGTATGCATTGATGCGTCATCGCCTCGGCGGCATCGAGTCGTGGCGAATGCTCAGGGCTCTGGTCAAGATTTTCGCGGCTGGTGCGGCGCTCTGCGCGGTGTGCGCCGCCTCCTCTCATTGGCTGCTGGCCGGTTGGGCCACGCAGGCGTTCTGGAGCAAAACGATCGGGCTGTTCGGCACGATCTTCGTGGGCGGAGGGGTGTTCGTCGCCTGCGGCCTGCTGCTGCGGATCGACGAGCTCGCGGACCTGCTCGCGGCGCTCAAACGGCGTCTCCGGCGCGCGCCCTGACCGCTTTGCACAACTTTGCCTGGCGGCGCGTTGCATTTGAGGCATGCTGCGCGAATGATCCGGCATCCGCTGCAAGAGGACTGCACGATGTTCAAATTCATGGGACTCATTTTATTGTGCGTTGCGTCAACGCTCGCGGCTGCGCAGATTCAGCCTGAAACCTTCGTGATACAGGCCGGACAAAAGGGCCGGGAGGCGACGATCAAGATACCCGTGGGTGCCGTGGCCGCTTTTTCGGCGAACGCCGCCGAAGCCCTGGTTGCCCATTCGGGGCCGCAAGTCGAGGTCATGCGCTTGAGCGGCGATGTGCTGATCAGTGTCGTGGGGGCGAACCAGCCAATCCAGATCAAGGCGGACGACGTCGTGCTCGAGCTGACGGCGGATGAGACGCCCGCGCGCGCGAAGCTCGATTGGCTGCTGCGGCGTCCAACGCATCGGCTGCAATCAACCACGGTCATCGCGGACGGCGGCGATACGCGGACATTCGTCGGCAATGTCGTTTTCACGGTGCAGACCTCCGCCGGGGCCATGCAAATCAAGGCCGACCGGATCGAGCGCAAGGTGGGCGCGGCTGCCGGAGCGTAGCGTAGCGGGCGGTGGTCAGCTGCGGCGGGCCGCCCACGCATGCGGGCTCGTCAAGCTGCCGGGCGGCCGGGGCTGCGCATCACGATGCCGCCGGTCCCGATAATGGCCGCGATGCACAGGTAGACAAACCAATCGCCGTACCTCACGTACACCGTGTCTCCGCCCGGCACGTGCGGCGCGCTCACCACCACGCCGTCCGCGGCGCGCGGCTCGCGGTACGGATCATCCGCGTAGGTCTTGCGCACGAGCCTGCCGTTCGGGTCGATGAGTGCGGAGACGCCTGAATTGACCGCCCGCACCATGCCGACCCGCAGCTCGACGGCGGCGAACACCGACAACGCGAGATGTTCCCACGGTTCGGTCGTCGCGCCGAACCAAGAATCGCTGGTCAAATTGACCAGCAAGTCGGGATGCAGCTCGCCCACTCGGCGCAGCAACTCGGGCAAGATGTCTTCGTAGCAGATCACCGGTCCGATGGCCCACGTGCGCCCCTCGGGTCCATGCAGCGGCATCGCCACCGGGCTGGCGCCCGCCGTGAATCGGCCGGCACCCGCCGGTATGAATTTCCTCAGCCAGGGCAACAGATCGATACCGGGCACGTACTCGCCGAAGGCCAGCAGGCGCACCTTGTCGTAGCGGCCCACGACCGCGCCGCTGCCGTCGAGCAGCAGCGCCGAATTGAAGGCGTCGTCCGTGCTCGAGTCGTAGGTGACGGCGCCGATCAGCACCGGAACCGCGATATCGCGGCGGATCATGCCCAGGGAGGCGGGCGGGAAGTCGGCCCTGAAATCGCGCGGCAGCGCCAGCGGATAGCTGCCCTCGCTCCAGACCACCAGCTGGGCCCCGCCGCGCTCGAGGCGCTGCGTCTCCAGCTGCAGGGCAGCCAGCTGCCGCAGCGCCTCGTCGCGCGAAAACTCCCCGTTGATCGTGTACGGAAAATTCGGCTGCACCAGTCCGATCTTGAGCTGCGGCGCATCGGCGAGGAGCCTGTCGATCTGCCGCATGCGCACCGCGCCGAATATCAAGGCCGCCGCGAGCAGCGTCGCGGCCGCAACGATCGGATAGCGCGCCGCTCGCGGACTCATCAGCGCATCGCAGAGCGCGCCGTTGATCATCATCAGCAGTGCGGTGACGCCGTAGGGCCCGGTGAGCTCGGCGATCTGGATCACCAGCGGCTGCCAGGCCTGGGTGATCCATTGGCCGCAAGGGAATATTTGCGGGACGAGGAATTCGCACACCGCCATGACAATGGGCGCGAGCAAAGTCAACGGCACCTTGCGCCGCCTGCGAATGCCGCACACGACGGCGGTGAAGAGCAGGAAGATCAGTGCGCGCGCGGCGCAGAACAGGAAGAATACCAGCGCCGCCGCGGCCCACGGAAAGTCGGCGAAGCGCTGCATGACGTCGATGAGCCAGTAAAAGCCGCCCGCCGTTTCGACCACACCCGCCCACCAGCCGAGGAACAGCGCCCGCCGGTAGGTCGGCGCCCGATCCACGGCGATGAGCATCGGCACCGCGGCGATCCAGCCGAGATAGGACAAATCGAACGGTGCGCACGCCAGAAACCACAGGCAGCCGCTGAAGGTGACCAGGCCGAAGCCGACGTAATGCTGGGTTGCGCGCATGATTGGGCGGCAAGCTTACCGGGAAAATTACGACAGTTCGCGGCGACCGCGCATCTTGAGGTATTCTGGCGCGTAACTATGCACGACAGATACGAGCCTGCCGCCGTCGAAGCGGAAGCGCAAAAATACTGGGACGAGCGGCGCTGCTTCGAGGCCAAGGAAGACCCGGCCCGCGAAAAATACTATTGCCTGTCGATGTTTCCGTATCCGAGCGGCCGCCTGCACATGGGGCACGTGCGCAACTACACGATCAGCGACGTTCTGGCGAGATTCATGCGCATGAACGGCAAGAATGTGCTGCAGCCGATGGGCTGGGACGCCTTCGGATTGCCGGCGGAGAACGCGGCCATGGCCAATGGGGTGCCGCCGGCGAAATGGACCCTCGACAATATCGCGCACATGAAAAAGCAGCTCAAATCCCTGGGGTTCGCCCTGGATTGGAGCCGCGAACTCGCGACCTGCCGGCCCGAGTACTACCGCTGGAACCAGTGGCTGTTCCTGCGCATGCTGGAAAGGGGCATCGCCTACCAGAAGACCGGCGTGGTGAATTGGGACCCGGTCGATAAGACCGTGCTCGCGAACGAGCAGGTCATCGACGGCCGCGGATGGCGCACCGGGGCGCCGGTCGAGCGGCGTGAGATCCCCATGTACTACCTCAGATCACGGCCTACGCCGACGATCTGCTCGACGCGCTCAGCGGCATGTCCGGGCTGGCCGGAGCGCGTACGTGCCATGCAGGCCAACTGGATCGGCAAAAGCGAAGGCATCCGCATCGGATTTCCCTATCAGATCGACCGCATGCAGGGCGTGCTGCATGCCTTCACCACCCGGGCCGACACCATCATGGGTGCGACCTTCTGCGCAGTGGCGGCGGAGCACCCCTTGGCCGCGCATGCGGCGCAGAGCGATGAGCGGCTCGCCGCGTTCATCGAGGAATGCAAACGCGGCCCGGCCGCCGAGGCGGAGCTCGCCACGCAGGAGAAAAAAGGCATCGCGACGGGTCTTGTCGTGCGCCATCCGCTCACCGGCGCGGCGGTTCCGCTGTGGGTTGGCAACTACGTCCTGATGAGCTACGGCGAAGGGGCGGTGATGGGCGTTCCCGCGCATGATGAGCGTGATTTTGAATTCGCGAAGAAGTACGCACTGCCGATAAAGCCGGTCATCGAGGTTGCGGGCCGGACCTATTCGCTCGACGGTTGGGCTCCGTGGTACAGCGATCACGGGCGCTGCGTCAATTCCGGCAAGTATGACGGGCTCGATTATCGCGCCGCCGTCGATGCGGTAGGCGCGGATCTGAAGCGCTTGGGCTTGGGCGAGAAGCAGGTCACCTGGCGGCTGCGCGACTGGGGCATCTCGCGGCAGCGCTATTGGGGCTGCCCGATTCCGGTGATTCACTGTCCGGTCTGCGGCACGGTGCCCGTGCCGGATGAACAATTGCCGGTGCTGCTGCCCGAGAATCTCGTGCCGGACGGCAGCGGGAATCCGCTCGCCAAGGATGCCGCGTTTCTCGCCTGCGCCTGCCCGCGCTGTGGGGCCGCGGCGCGGCGCGAGACCGACACCATGGACACGTTCGTCGATTCCTCCTGGTATTTCCTGCGCTACGCATGCGCCGACAACAACGAGTCCATGCTGGATTCGCGGGTGCACTACTGGCTCCCCGTCGATCAATACATCGGCGGTATCGAACACGCGATCCTGCATCTGCTGTATTCGCGCTTCTGGACGCGCGTGGTGCACGAACTGGGAGCGGTGACCTTCAAGGAGCCCTTCACCAAGCTGTTCACCCAGGGCATGGTCCTCAACGAGGTGTTCTTTCGCAAACCCGAGGCCGGCCGCATCGAATACTTCAATCCCGGCGAGGTGGAGATCAGAACCGATCCGCGTGATCGACGCCGCGTCGCGGTGCTGCGCGCGGACGGGCGCCAAGTGGAGTCGGGCGGCGTGGTGACCATGTCGAAGTCGAAGAACAACGGCGTGGATCCGCAGGCCCTGGTCGATGAGTTCGGGGCCGACACCGCGCGCCTGTTCATCATGTTCGCAGCGCCGCCTGAGCAGACACTGGAGTGGTCGGACGAGGGCGTGCAGGGCGCATATCGATTCATCAAGCGCCTGTGGAAAGCCGTTCACGAACATGTGACGGCGGGCGCGCCCGAGCCGCTCGACAAGACGGGCCTGAGCGACTCGCAGCGCGCGATCAGGCGCCAGGCTCACCAGACGTTGAGCAAGGTCACCGACGACATCGGCCGCCGCCGCACGTTCAACACGGCGATCGCCGCGGTGATGGAACTGCTGAACACGTTGGCCAAATTCCCGCAAGCCGCGCCGCAGGACCGCAGCGTGATGCACGAGGCGCTGGAGATCGCCGTGCTCGCGCTGTCGCCCGTGATTCCGCACGCCACTCATGCGATGTGGCTCGCCTTGGGCCACACCCGCGCGTTGATAGACGAACCATGGACACGGGTCGATGGCGCCGCGCTGGAGCAGGCGACGGTGGAGATCGTCGTCCAGGTGAACGGCAAACTGCGCGGGCGGATCATCGTGCCCGTCGATGCGTTCGACGGCGAGCTGCGCGAGGCGGCGCTTGCCGACGCCAACGTGCGCAAGTTCGTCGGCACCGCCGCCGTTCGCAAAGTGATCGTCGTGCGCGGCAAGCTCGTCAATGTGGTCGTGTAGGACGCCGCCATGACGTGCATGCGCCGGCGCGGCGCTGCGGTGCTGGCGGCGTCCGCGATGCTCGCTGTTTGCGCCTGCGGCTTTCGGCTCGCGGGCAGTGCACCCCTGCCCCCGGCGCTGGCGCGGCCATATCTGTCCGTCAAGGATCCGTATACCGATTTCGCCCGCGAGTTCGAGCGCGAGCTGAAAAGCTCGGGTGCGCTGCTGCAACCCCTGCGCCAGGACTCGACCGCCACCATCGATGTGACCAAGGACCTGTTCGAACAGCGGACGCTGGCGGTGTCCTCCACCAATATTCCGACCGACTACGAGATCACCTACACGGTGACCTTCGCCGTGCACGGGCCGGACAGCGAGCTGATGGCGCCCCTGACCATCAGTTTGTCGCGCGACTACAGTTTCCAGGTGAACGAATTGCTCGCCAAGGAGCACGAGGCGGATATGCTGCGCGCGCAAATGGCGCGGGATTTGGTGGCCATCGCGATGCGCCGGCTCGAGCGCCTGAAATAGCGCTGCGATGCGCCGGGGACCCGCGTGCTGCTGCTCAACACCATCGATCGCCTGGAACTTGCATTGCTGCTGGATCGATACGGATTGGATCTGGTGCTGGTGGCGCCCGGACACGAGATCCCCGGTTCGTTTTGGGGAGAGCGCGAGGCGGGATTGATCGGCTCGAAGATTTACGCGCGCCTCGATACGCCTTTGCACTCGGTGCTGCACGAGAGCGCGCATTTCATGTGCATGACCCCTGAGCGTCGCGCCGGCCTGGATACGGATGCGGGCGGCGACGATGCGGAAGAGAGCGCGGTGTGCTATTTACAGATTCTGCTGGCGGCATCGCTCGAGAATGTCGGCCGCGAGCGGATGTGTCGTGATATGGACGAGTGGGGCTACAGCTTCCGTTTGGGCAATGCCGCGAAATGGTTCGCCGAGGACTCGCAGGACGCCCAGCGGTGGCTGCGCCAACATGGACTGATCGATCTCGAGGACCGTGCAACGCATGCGTGCAGACAGTAGCGGATCCGCGCCGCGACGCGCCGCATGGGCGCCTGTGGCCTCTCTCCTGGAGGAGGCGGCTTGGAAGCTGGCGCTCCTCGCGGTCAATTTGCCCGCCGCCGCCTTCGGCTTCCATGAGCGCCGCGTGGACATCGCCTACGGAGATGACCCCCAGCATCGGCTGGACGCATACGTACCGGACGAGGCCGGAAGCGAGCCGCGGCCGCTCGTCGTGTTTTGGCACGGTGGAGGCTGGAACTCCGGCGACAAGGCCGAATACCGGTTTGTCGGCGCGGCCCTGGCGGAGCTGGGCTATGCGGTGGTGCTGCCGAACTATCGACAATATCCGCAGGTCCTGATGCCGGGATTCATGGAGGATGCGGCGCATGCCGCCCTGTGGGCCGCGGCGCACGCTGCCGAACTGGGTGCGGACGCGAATCGCGTGTTCCTGATGGGGCATTCGGCAGGCGCACACATGGCCGCGCTGTTGACGCTCGATACGCGCTATTTCAAGTCCGCGGGCCGTCCCGCGCCGCGCATCGCCGGGATGATCGGGCTGTCGGGGCCCTATGACTTCCTGCCGCTGCTCGAGCCGGATGTGCAGGAGATGTTCGGTCCGCCCGAGCAGTATGCACAGTCGCAGCCCATCAATTTCGTGCGGCCGGGCGTGCCGCCCATGCTGCTGATTCACGGCGCGAAGGACGGGCGGGTATGGCCGAAGAACTCCGTCAATATGGCGGCGGCCCTGAGCGCGTGCGGTGCGGCCGTGACTCTGAAGCTGTATTCCGAGCGGGGCCACGCCGACACGGTGGCCGCGCTCAGCATACCGGCGCGCAGGCGCGCGCCGACCCTCGCCGACATTGCGGCCTTCGTCAATCCGCCGCGCGTTCAGGCTGCATGCGATACGGCGGGCGCGGGGGCGTAGAAGCGGCCAAACCGATTGTCGAGGAACGGCTGTAGAGCGATTTCTTCCTGCTTGATCAGCCCGGACTGCGGCAGACGACCGGCGCTCAGCATGTCCAGCACCGCACAGATGCCGCCCGCGGTGGTGATCTGAATTGCGCTGCGCACGCGGCCGCCGAGGGGTGCTGCGTAGATCTTATTCGCGTAGGTTTCCTGAACGAGCTGGCCGTCGCGCATGCCGCTGACGGTGACGAAGACGATGACGACGTCCTGCAGGGTGATCGGCACGGCGTTTTCCAAAATGTCCTTCAGCAGTTCGCGCCGATCGCGCAGCCGCAGATCGTTCAACAGCGCCTTCATGATGGCCGCATGGCCCGGATAGCGGATGGTGCGGTAATTCAGGTTGCGCACCTTGCCGGCCAGGGTCTCGCACAGTGTGCCAAGGCCGCCCGAGGTGTTGAACGCCTCGTATAAGATGCCGTCGAGGGAAAACTCCTCGAGTTCCTCGAGAGGCTGCGTCTCGCGCCGCTGGCCGTTGACGATCGCCTCGCAGGGCTCGCAATACTCGTTGATCACGCCGTCCGTGCTCCAGGTGAGATTGTAGTTGAGCGCGTTGGACGGAAACTTCGGCAGCGCGCCGACGCGCATGCGCACGTCCTGCAATTGGTCGAAATGCGAGGCTAGATCGCTCGCCACGATGGTGATGAAGCCGGGGGCCAGGCCGCACTGCGGGATGAACGCAGTGCGCGCGCCGGCGGCGAGCTGCTTCACCGCACGGGTGCTGGCGACGTCCTCGGTCAGATCGAGGTAATGAGCGCCGGCGGCTTTGGCCGCTTCGGCGATCCGCCGCGTGGCATGGTAGGGCGCCGCGCTCAGGACGGCGAATTGACCCTTGAGGATTCTTTGCAGGACGTCGCCTTGGGTGATGTCGGCGGCGATCTTGGTGACGGCCACCGCTGTCTCAAGCCGGTCCAGCTGCTGCTGCGAGCGGTCGATCACGGTCACGGCGTAGTCACCGCATCCGCCGAGGAGTTCGGCGATCATGGAGCCGATTTTGCCTGCGCCTACGACAACGATGCTGTTCATGTTCGCCTCCGGTGATCGGGCTATTTTATCCACACGACCTTCGATTGGTAGGCTCAATTTAGGCGTTTTTAAGGTATATTAGCGGCGATATGAAGGGCAAATTGGGCAAAATGACATGGATGCCATCGACGAGAAGCTGATCCTGGCGCTCAAGGAGAATGCCCGTGCGTCGACCGCGCAATTGGCCCGACTGGTGGGCCGATCCCGCACCAGCGTGCAGAGCCGCATCGAGCGCTTGGAGAAGCAGGGAATCATCGTCGGCTACGGAGTGCGCCTCGCGCCCGAACATGGCCTGGGGGCGGTGCGGGCGCACGTGATGATCAAAGTGGGCGCCAAGGAAATGCGCGCGGTTACGGCGGCGCTGTGCGCCATCGACCAGGTGCGTGTGCTGCACTCGGTGAGCGGCGAGGTGGACTTGATCGCCGTCGCCGCGACCTCCTCGGTGGCGGAGATGGATCAGGTCATTGACCGCATCGGAGCGCTGGACGGGGTGGAGCGCACGACTTCCTCGATCATCCTGTCGACCAAGTTCGAGCGTTAGGCTCCTGGCCTCGTTTCAATGCTGTGCGGCAATGACCGCGATTTCGATCTTGTACTCCGGAGCCGCCAACTGCGTGCTCACGACCGTCGCCCGCGCCGGCGCAGCGCCCGGCATCACCCAGCGGTCCCACACCCGGTTCATCTCTGCGAAGGTCGACATGTCCGTGAGCCAGATCGTGGCGGATAGCAGGTGGCCCTTGTTGGTCTTGGCTTCCGCCAGCAGCGTATCGATGGTCGACAGGATGTCCTGAGCTTGTTCTGCGACGGTCTTGCCCGGCGCATTGGCCGAGACCTGTCCGGCCACGTAGACGGTGCCGTTGTGGATGACGACCTGGGACATTCGCGGGCCTTTGTGCAGGCGTTCGATTGGCATGAGCATCCTCCGCTGATAATCCGTTGCCGGCAGGATAGCGGTTTATCCCGGTGCGCATCTGAATCATGCATGGGACTGTGGACTATGTCGCCAAGCGGACATAAAAAACGGCGTGGGCCTGTGGGCCCACGCCGCCGGATGTCGCACCGACGGGGGAGTTGGCTGGCTTGCCGGCGCGAGACTCTCCTAAACTCATCCCGCCTCGCGGTGCCACCGCGAGGCCGCTCTAATATGCCCAAATCCTCCGCGGAAGCGGCGTACTCTTTATATCGCAGAGTACAATCGTTTTCACTTGACAAAATCCGCAGCAAGATGCGGCTTCTACCTACCCCGGATTCTGCCCAAGACCCCGGCGGCCGGAAAGGAAATCAGATGGCGGGATAAGGCGCGCTGCGCGGCTGGCGCACGCGCTTGACGATCAGGTACGCGCCGATCGCCACCACCAGCGTGAGGCAGCTGGCCTTGAAGTCCTGCTGCAAGGCGGGGGTGAAAGCCATCGCGATCATCACCGCGCCCATGCCGGCGATGCAGCCGTAGCTCAACCACGGGAACAGCCACATCACCACTGCCGGCGCCGGTTGCCCGGCGCGTTCGCGGCGCACGCGCAGCGTGATCTGCGCGACCGCGATCGCCATGTAGACGAACACGATCAGCGCTCCGGAGGAGCTGACCAGAAAGTCGAACACTGCCTGCGGCGCCTGGGTGGCCGCGATGATGCCGAGAAAGCCGGCGGCTGAACCCATCAGTACGGAAGCGACCGGCACGCGCCGCGCGTTGAGTTTCACCAGCGTCTGGGGAGCGTCACCGCGATCCGCCAGAATGAACAGCACTCGCGAGCTGACGTAGAACGCCGAGTTCAAGCAGGAGAGCACGGCGGTGAGGATGATGACGCTCATGCACGCTCCCGCCAGGGGTACGTGCATGGTGTTCAGAGCCAAGGTGAACGGCGACTCTCCCGAGCGCACCGTGTTCCACGGCGTCACCGATACGATCAAAAACACGGAGCCCACGTAAAAAATCAAGATGCGCCAGATCACCGCGGTGCTCATGCGCGCGACTGCGCGTCCGGGTTGGGCCGACTCCGCCGCCGCGATGGTGGTGATCTCCGCGCCCGTCATCGCGAAGAATACGGTGGGCACGGCGGCGAGCACCGCGATCCATCCGTGCGGCGTGAACCCGCCGTAGTCGACGAGATTGCCGAACGTGGCGCCGTGCGGTGCGGTCCAGCCGAAGGCGTAGGAGGCGGAGATGGCGATGAACGCTATTATGGCGGCCACCTTGATCGAGGCGAACCAGAACTCGAACTCGGCGTAGGAGCGTGCGGACATGAGATTCACGCCGGTCATCACCGTCATCAAACCGACGCCGATCTGCAGCGAGGACAGCGGCAGCCACACCTTGAGGATCTTCGCACCCGCGATGGCTTCCACCGGAACCACGAGCACCCAAAAATACCAGTACAGCCAGCCCACGATGAACCCCGCACCGTCGCCCAACCCCGCCCGGGCAAACTCGGTGAACGACCGCACCTGAGGCAGCGCCGTCGCCATTTCGCCCACCATGCGCATCACCAGCAGCATCACCAGCCCGGTGATGGCGTAGCTGATGAACGACGCCGGGCCGCCGGCGATGATGGAGGTGCTGCTGCTGACGAACAGTCCCGCGCCGATGATTCCGCCGATCGAGATCATGGTCAGGTGGCGGCCCTTGAGCGAACGGCTGAGCTCGTTCTTGCCGGGGATTGCCGTCGTCGGATTCTGTTGGGTCATCAGTGGCACCTTGGCTTGGCAGTGTTCATATTACCCCGGTTCGACCTGCACTCGCGCATCTCCCAGTTTGGGGATGGTGGCGGCTGGCGCTCGCGGATCCAGGGCAGCGGATAGGCGGGGTGCGGGCTGTCGAACTCATCGCATCAATGGGTGATCTCGGCCGTGGTTCCCCCGGCTCCAATCGAATGCGCATCGCCGGAGGGGGCGTTGCTGCGTCCGTGCGGCTTTGCGAACGCCATGTACACGCCGCCCAGCAGCACGATGGCCACGGTCGTCGCCGCCATCCCGTATACCGCATACCAAGGATCATTCGGGGTAGCCGGCCGCGGCCACAAAATGTTGACGATGGCGCCCACGCCGTACCCAAGCGCCACCAGGTTCACCAGCCATCCCCAGCCGCCCAGCGTAAAGGACCCCGCCGGCCGCCAGCCCCGGGTGCGCGCGAACAATGCACCCAACACGATCATCTGGAACGAGATATAGATGCCCACGGCCGCGAAGCTGATGATGGTCGCGATGGCGTCCTGCAGCCACAGCGCCGACAGGGCGATCAGCGCCGGTACGGCTCCCATCATGATGAGCGCGTTGGAAGGGACATGGCGGCCCGGCGACATGCGGCTCAGGAATTGACTGCCGAAGATCATCTGATCGCGCGCGTAGGCGAACACCAGGCGGCTGGCGGCGGCCTGCAAACTCAAAAGACAGGAGATGAACGAGACCAGCACGACGACGATCACCGCCCGAAAGCCGACTTCACCCATCGCGGCCCGAAGCAGCGTGACGATCGGGTCGGTATCCTTGCCCGACATCACCGCGCTCATATCCCGGATGGACAGCACGAACGCGAGGCACACCCACAATGCGGCGGCGCCGCCGATGTAGATGGTCATGCGCATCGCCTTCGGTATCTGCCGGCTCGCATCGGGCGTCTCCTCGGCCACATCGCCGCAGGCCTCGAAACCGTAGTAGCAGAACATCGCCGCGAGCGAAGAGGCCAGGAAAGCCGGCAGGTAACTGCCGTCGGTGTGTGCGATCGAGGTATCGATGAGGACCTTGAGCGGCTGGTGGCGCGCGAACACCAACAGGTAGCCGCCCACCACGATGGCGCCCACGAGTTCGCAGATGAAGCCGAACATGGCGACGCGCGCGAGCAGGCGCGTGCCGCTCAAGTTGAGCAGCGTCGTGCCGACGATGAGCACCAAGGCGATGAGAGTGGTTGCGAGCGGCGTGCTGTCGAGCCCGAAGAGCTGAGCGAGAAACGGCGCCACGCCCGACGCGACGCCCGCCATCGTGCAGCACAGCGCCCACCCATACACCCAGCCCGCCATCCACGCCCAGCGGCGGCCGACCAGACGGCGCGCCCAGGGATACAGGCCGCCCGAAATCGGAAACTGCGACACGATCTCCCCGAATATCAGGCAGACCATCAGCTGCCCCAACCCGACGAGGATATAGTTCCACCACATCGGCGGCCCGCCGGCCACGAAGGAGGTGGCGAACAGCGTGTACACGCCGACCACCGGCGACAGATAGGTGAACCCCAGGGAAAAGTTTTCCCACTTCGACATGCTGCGCTCGAAGTGCGACACGTAACCCAAGGCGCGCAGCTGCTCAGCGTCTTGATCGATCGGCTTGCCGGAATTGACGGTCACCTGGGATTGTCCTCCTCAAATTGTCGGCACAGGTCTCGCCCGGCCTGCGACCCGTGCTCGATCCCATTACTTGTCAGCGAACACGATGCGGCGCATCGCTCCTTTTCGTCATCCCCATTCGAGATCCTCTTGTGATCGGCAGACTCGATTCGTAACATAGCGTTTACTGTCACGCAAGCTCATTGCGCTATAGGCACTCAAAGAACCCATTCCTCTGTTACCGAATTGGCGCAGTCTCGAAGACACTGAATGATCGCAATGCATGCTTTGTGCCGAGGCCGGACGCGCTGCGGAAGGCGCGCCGCGGGCATGCGCGATGCTCGCCGCACGACGGCGGAGCAAGCGGTGCCATACATGCGCGGGAATTGAGCGCGTGCCGCCGGCTTCGCGTCGACTGGTTCTCGGGGCGGTGTTCTCGAGCAGCCTGGGCGTCGGGCTGATCTTCGGGTTTCAGCCGCCGCTGATCGCCCTCACGCTGAGCCGCTCAGGCGCCTCGAGCTTTGCCATCGGCGCGGTAACCGCCGCGAGCCTGATCGCCGTGATCTTGCTCGGGCCGTGGTATCCGCGCGCCATTGCCCGCCTGGGGCTGAAGCGCTGCATGGTCGCCGGTGTCGGCATCGCCGCGGTGATCCTGCTGTTCATGCCGGTGTGGCCCGGCGTTCCCAGCTGGCTGTTGCTGCGCTTCTTGAGCGGCTGTGCGCTCGGGCTGACGTGGATCGCGAGCGAGATCTGGATGAACAGCGTGAGCGGCGAGGAATCGCGCGGCACCATCATGGGCATTTACGGCACCGTCTTTTCCATCGGAATCATCGGCGGTCCCGTCCTGCTTGAGTTCACCGGGACGCGCGGTTGGCGCCCCTTCGTCGTCGGCGCACTGTGCCTGGTGTCGACGCTGCTGCCGTTCGCGGTATTGCGCCGGGTCCGAAGCGCGACCCAGGAGTTCGCGCCGTTGGGCGGTCTCATGAGCGCCGTGCACGCCGCTCCGGTGGTGATGCTCGCGGCCCTGGTCGCCGGATTGGTGGAGTCGGCGGATCTCGCGCTGCTGCCGCTGTTCGGTTTGCACGCCGGCATCGGCGAGCGCGCCTCGCTGCTTCTGGTCACGGTGTTCATGGCGGGTAACGTCGTGTTGCAGATGCCCATCGGCGTGCTCGCGGATCGCTTCGGGCGCAGGTTTCTGCTGGGGATCTGCGCGCTGTTGAGCGGCATTGGACCGCTGCTGCTGCCCGCCTGCATCGGCGCGCCCCTGTTGTTGGAGCCCTTGCTGTTCGTCTGGGGCGGCACTTTGTATGCGTTTTATAGTCAGGGCGTGGCGCTGCTGGGCGAGCAATTCCCCAGCGCGGACCTGGCGCGCGCCAATACCGTGTTCGTGATGGTGTACTGCCTGGGTGGGGTGATCGGTCCGAGCCTGGGCGGCATTGCAATGGATGTGTGGCCGTCCGCCGGCCTGCCGGCGCTGCTCAGCAGCGCGGCGCTCATGATGCTCGCGGGCCTTGCACGGTGGCCGGGCCGCTCACCGTCGCACTGAGGCCGACTCATTCTGCGGTCGCGGGATCGATGATGGTCGTCACGAGCGAAATCCTGTTGGCCGGGAAGCCGCCGAGCTCCGCGTGCCGTCGAATCAGCGACTCATCGGCCGCGTGATAGACACAGTAGATCTTGTCGGCGGTGACGTAGCTGTGGATCCATTGCACGCTGGGTCCCAGGCTGCTGAGCACTCCGCACGATTTCTTCGAGATCGACTTGAGGTCGGCGGGACTCATCTTGGCGGCGCCGGGGATCTCCCGTTCAATGACAAATTTCGGCATGTTCGTCTCCTCGGGTGGTTTGACCTTCCTGCAAAGCACTCGTGCAGTGTTCCGCACGTCGCCGGCCGTGTCTTGAATTGCGCATGAAATTATTCTAAAAGGATCGCTTCAGGGCCGAGAAGGCCCGCTAAGTCATAATTATCAATAAGTTATCGGAAGCGTGGAATGTCGGATGAACGCGTCGGGCTGCTGTGTCCGCGCTGCAGGACCGAAGGCTCTGATGCCCGGCGCATCAGAGCCCCGATCCCAATGCTCATTTGCTGCTGGCAATCTTGATTCTCGCCTCGCCGGGGAGATATCCGCGGGCTGCGGCATAAGCGGTGACGGCGGGGCGGTCGATCCTCTCGATCGCATTGTCGAGCGCCGAATGCACGCAGCTGGTATATGGCTGCATCAAAGCCAGTTGACGACCCGGTTGCAGATCCTTGCAGACGCTTTCGGCGGCGCTCTTGATGCGCTGATAGAGCACCGCGGCGCCGTGGGCACTGCTGGTGTCGAGATCCGCGAAGCGCACGGTCGGCGATAAAAGTCCGCGGGTCCGGCGGGGTATAGTCACTTGCCCGACTCGTGGCGGGCGAGTGGCGGGGTGCCAAAGTCACATGGAATCGATTCGTGTCGGTACCTTTGATCTGTATCCGACGGAACGGATGCTCTGCGCCGCAGGCACGCCCGTCGAGATTGGCGCGCGCGCCTTCGATGTGCTGCTCGTCCTCGTCGAGCACCACGGCCGACTGGTCACGAAGGCCACGCTGTTCGAGCGCGTATGGCCCCGGCTCGTGGTCGATGAGAACAACATTCCGACGCAGATCGCGAGCCTGAGACGTGTTCTCGGCGCCGGCGCGATACGCACCGTTCCGGGGTTCGGCTACCGCCTCGAGCTCGAGGTGTCAACGCCGCGGTCGCCCGAGCAGGCCCCTTCGGCCGCTGCGCCGGCACGCGAACCGCCGCGGCTTTCCGTGCCGCGCCGCACGTGGCCGGACCGGCTCGGATCGCTGATCGGTCGCGACGACGACGTGCGCGCCGTTCAGGAGGCGCTCGATCGAGCATGCCTGGTAACCGTCGTTGGCATTGCCGGAGTGGGAAAGACCCGGCTCGCCCAGGAGATTCTCGCGCGCGAGGCCGAGAAACCCGGCTCGACGGTTGCTTGGGTGTCGCTGGGGCAGCTCGACGAGGTGCGACCACGTGCCCTCGGCCATCGCTCTTGCACTCGGGATCTCGCTGCCGGACGGACTTGACGGGTTCGCGGCGCTGCGTCAGGCCGTGGAGAATGTGCCGCTGCTGCTGATCTTGGATTCTGCGGAGCGCCTGAGCGATGCGATGGCATCGCCGTTGGCCGCACTCATGTTGCAGACGCAAGGGGTGCGCGCACTGGTGACGAGCCAAGCACCGCTCGGTATCCCTGGAGAAATCGTCTACCGCCTGCCGGTACTCCCGGTCCCCCGTCAGGGACTCAGTCCCGCGGACGCCGGACAGTACGCGGCCGTCACGCTGTTCGCCGAGCGGGCGGCAGCCGCCGACCGGCGCTTCGAGCTGTCCGCCGCGAACGCGCCGCTGGTTGCCGCCATCTGTCGACGGCTCGACGGAATTCCGCTCGCCATCGAGCTCGCGGCGGCTCGCGTTCCGGCGCTGGGGCTCGCCGCACTGCTCGACGCGGCTCGATGATCGGTTCCGTCTGCTGAAGGCCGCAGGGCGCTCATTCGACCCGCGCCACGGCGCGCTGCACGCCGCGTTCGACTGGAGCTACGGCCTGCTTGCACCGTCTGAACAGAGGGTGTTCAACAGGCTCGGCACTTTTGCTGGAAGCTTTTCGCTGACGACGGCCGCGACCTGTGTCGCGGACGAGAAAGTCGACACTTCCGAGGCAATGGATCTGATCGGGCGGCTGGTCGACCGCTCGCTGGTGACGGCCCTGGCGGTCGACCCGCCGCGATACACGCTGCTCGAGACCGCTCGCTACTACGCCCTCGAGAAGCTCGCGGCTGCCGGGGAGTTGGAAGCGGCACGTGGCCGCATGGCCGCCACGATGCTGGACCTGCTCGATCTGGCCTATCAAGAGTACTGGTCGCTCGACGAAGCCATCTGGCTGCACCGCTATGAGCCCGAGCTGGACAACGTGCGCGCGGCGATGGAGTGGGCTACCCGCAATGAGCGCGAGATCGGGATCTCCCTTTACGGCTCGGCGTGGCCGCTGTTTGTCGAGATGGATCTGCACGCCGAAGGACGCGCCCGCTTTTCGCAGGCGCTCGGCCTTCTCGCCGATACGCTGCCGCGCACCCGCGTTGGCCGGTTCTGGGAAGCAATCGCCTCCTACGACTCGACGCGGCAATGCGACCGTGCGCGGTACGCTGCGGAGCTCGCGGCGCGCAATGCACGAGGCCACAGGCGACAACCGCGCGCGCTACTACGCGCTGACGCAGATCGCGAGCAACTGGCCGGTCGGCACCGCCACGGCGCGCTCGGTATTCGAGGCGGCTCGCCTGCTCGAGGACCCCGCATGGCCGGCGCGCCTGCTGACCCACGGCGCGTTGACGGAAGGCGCGCTGCTGACCGGCGCCGGAGAGTTCGTCGCAGCCCGCACGGCTTACCAGCGTGCCCTGAGATTCGCGCTGACGACCAGCGAGCGGCAGGCGCTCGTGGCGACCGTCAACATCGCCGAACTGGACATTGCGTGCGGCGATACCGTCTCGGCCCTGCAACTCTGCCGCCCGCTGGCGCTCAGCCTGCAGCACCTTGGGCGTCGTGAAACGCGAATCGAGCTTCTGGCGGTGACGTTCAGCGCATTGCTCATCGCCGGCGAGATCGACGAGGCCCGCGCGACGGGCGCCGAACTCTACGATCTGGCCGTGCGCTTCGACAGCAGCAAGTTGTACATGGCGCTCGATGCGATGGCGTTACTCGCCTGCGAGGAGCGGCGCTATGATGCGGCGGCGCGGATTGCCGCGTGCGCCGATGCAGCCCATGAGGCTCACGGGCAGGCGCGCCGGCGCCCGGCCGCACAGCGTGTGCGCAACCGTGTGATGGCGCTTCTCGATGAACACCTGGGGGCAGCGCGGTGTGCCGGCCCGCGGGACGCGCATCAGACGTTGGACGAGACCACCGCCTGTGCGCTCGCGCTCGGCCTCTGCGCCTGACCTGAAGACGCGCTGCTGCTCATCGGTCGACAAATCGGCTCAGTTCGGAGCATTGGAGAAGCACATCGACGGCCGCATTGAGGCCGGCGGCGTCCTCTTGATCGAACCGCGCCACGCGAGGGCTATCCAGATCGAGCACGCCCAGCAGACGCCCATCCTTGAGCATCGGGACGACAATCTCCGAACGGGACGCATCATCGCATGCAATGTGTCCCGGAAACTCATGCACATCCGGGACGATGAGGGTGTCCCTGCGCTCCGCAGCGGTGCCGCACACGCCGCGACCCACCGCAATCCGCACGCAGGCCACTCTGCCTTGAAAGGGCCCCAGCACGAGCTCGCCTCCCTGCAGAAAGTAGAAGCCCGCCCAATTCAGATCGGGCAATGCCTGATACAGAACGGCCGTCATATTGGCCGCGTTGGCAAGAGCATTGCGCTCACCCGCAAACAATGCGGCCAATTGTCCCCTCAGCTCGCGGTAGCGAGCAGCCTTGGAGAGAGCGGCATCGGAAATTGCGAAATGCATGGGGTCAAAGCTTGACCATGATGTGCCGCGGCACGCTGTAGTCCTCGAGCGCATAGATCGACAGATCCTTGCCGTAGCCGGAGCGCTTGAAGCCGCCGTGGGGCATCTCGCTGATCAGCATGAAGTGCGTGTTGATCCAGGTGCAGCCGTATTGCAGCCGGGCCGCCACGCTCATGGCCTTGCCGACGTCCTGCGTCCACACCGAGGATGCCAGACCGTATTCGGAGTCGTTGGCCCACGCCACGGCATCGTCCGCATCGGTGAAGCGAGTCACCGACACCACGGGTCCGAAGACCTCGCGCTGCACGATTTCATCGGCTTGGCGGGCGCCCGCGATGAGCGTCGGCTCATAGAAGAACCCGGCGCCCGACCGCAGCTTTCCGCCGGCGGCGATTTCGATATGCCGGTGTGCCGCCGCGCGTTCGACAAATCCCGCCACGCGGGTGCGCTGTTCGGCCGATATCAGCGGGCCCATTTCCACGCCGGCCTCGCTCTGCAGACCCACCTTGAGGGAGCGCACGGCGGCGCCCAAATCGGCCACCAGCCGGTCGTAAATCTTTGCGCCGGCGTACAGGCGGCACGCGGCCGTGCAGTCCTGACCGGCGTTGTAGAAGCCGAAAGTCCGCACGCCCGAGACGACGGCGTCGAGATCGGCATCGTCGAACACGATGACCGGGGCCTTGCCGCCCAGTTCCAGATGCGTGCGCTTGAGATTGCCTGCCGCGGCGCCGAGAATTTTCTGGCCCGTGGCCACATCCCCGGTGAGCGAGACCATGCGCACCCGAGGATGAGCGACCAGCGGCGCCCCGACGCTCTCGCCGCGGCCGCAAACGATGTTCACGACGCCCTTCGGAAACAATTCCGCCAGCAGCTCGGCGAGCTTCAATGCGGTCAGCGGCGTCTGTTCGGAGGGCTTCAGGACCACCGTGTTGCCGGCCGCGAGCGCCGGGCCCAGCTTCCACGCGGCCATCATCAGCGGGTAATTCCACGGCGCGATCGAGGCGACGACGCCCACCGGATCGCGCCGGATCATGCTGGTGTAGCCGGGCAGATACTCGCCGGCCAGCGCGCCGTGCGGCGTGCGTGCGGCAGCCGCAAAGAAGCGAAACACATCGGCGATTGCGGGGATTTCATCGTTCAATGCGGCCGCCAGCGGCTTGCCGGCGTTGTCGGATTCCAGCTTCGCGAACGCAGCGCCGTCGGCCTCGATGCGATCCGCCAAACGCAGCAGCAGCGCCGCCCGATCCTTCGGCGCGGTTTGCGCCCAGCCCGCGCCCGCCGCCTCAGCCGCAGCCACCGCCGCGTCGACCTGCGCGCGGCTCGCCTCCGGCACTTCGCCGATGCACTTGCCCGTCGCCGGGTCGAGCACCCGCTCCACCGGCCCCTCGCCCGCAACCAGTGCGCCATCGATCAGGAGTTTGGTTTGCATGTCAGCCCACCGCCATACGTTTTGTCTTTGCCGGGTCGTCGAAGGGCAGGGTGTGCGCCATCGCCGGCCCCTTGACGTTCTTGCCGCGGATCTCGAGCTTCGTGCCGTGCACCGCGGCGGGCACGTCGAGACGCGCAATCGCCATCGACTTGCCGGTCAAGGTCGAGACCATCGCGCAGGTGACCACGCCCGCCTTCGCATCGCCGCGGTAGACCGGATCGCCCATATCCGCCGGCAGCCGGCCCTCCACCAGCAGCCCGAAGATCTTGAAGCGCTCCTTGCCCTTGAGGCGGGCGTGCGCATCGGCGCCGCGAAAATCATTCTTGCCCGGACTCACCGTGAAGTCCAAGCCGAGTTCCCACAGGCTGTCGCCCGGAGGGTCGTGCTCGAAGGAATACATTTGAGACATGTCGTAGGGATAGAACAGCAGACAGCTCTCGACCCGCAGGTAATCGAGCGTGGTGAAGCACGCCGGAACGATCCCCATGGACCTGCCTTCGCTCAGAATGGTGTCCCAGACGAGACCGGCATCCTCGCCCTTGCAGAAGATTTCGTAGCCGCGCTCGCCGGTGTAGCCGGTGCGCGATATCAGCACCGGCCGGCCGAACAAGGTCGCGGGCATGTGGTGGAAATATGTCAGGTCGCGGATTCCGGGCACATGCTTGGCCAGAAAATCCACGGCGACGGGCCCCTGCAGCGACACATCGTGCAGGTCGTCATCGACGATCATGGCGGCGTTGCGGCCCACGGCGTAAGCGCTCAAGGTTTCGTGGCCTGCACCGCTGCCGTGTACGAACATCCAGGAATTCGGTCCGGTCCGGAACAGGACGCAATCCTCGATGAAATGTCCCGCCTCATTCAGCATGCAGGCATACGCGGACTTGCCGGGATAAATCTTGCCGACATCGCGCGTGGTCGTGTAGTTCAAGATGGCGGATGCATGCGGACCGACCAGGTGCAGCTTTTTCAGTCCCGACACGTCCATCAAACCCGCTTTGGTGCGGATCGCCACATGATCCTGCGCCACCTCCTTGGCGTAGGTCCAGGCCGTGCCCATGCCGTTCCAATCCTCGAGCCTCGATCCGAGCGCGCGATGCCGATCAGCCAGTACCGAGTGACGCCAAGTCAGTGCCATGTACAACTCCGGAATATTGTTTTGCCGGCATCTTGCGATACGCAAGCCACGCTTACAAGCTTCGACGATCAATCGAAAGATCGAGTCGATCGATATGTTCCAACTGACCCAGGCACAGGTCGAGCGATGGCACGAGGACGGCTTCATCGTCATCGAGCGCTTCCTGACGGACGAGGAGGTCAGGCGGGCGAGGTCGCGCTTCGAACCACTCTTTCGAGGCGAATTCGCCACCGGCATCGAGCCCGCTGAATGGAATTGGCGCGAAGGGCGCGATCCTCCAGACCGGACGCGTCAAATCTGCAACGGATGGAAATCCGACCCGGTCGTCGCCGGGGTCGTGCTCAAGCGCGAGATCGGCCGGACGCCGGCGCTCACTCGCCGCCGCCCGCATTGACCCCCATCAGTTGACGTTTCGCGTACTGTAAATGATCGGTGACGATGGCCACGGCCGCCTGGATGTCGCGCGTGCGAATGGCTTCGTAGAGCGCCGCATGCTGCTGATTGTATTCGGCGATCCGCCGCGGAGTCAGAACCTTGTCCTTCATGGCGTTCCATTGACTGTGTGTGCGCACGGCATTGATCTGACGATAGACCCAGACCATGAGCGGATTGCGGGTCGCTTCGGAAATCAACTGATGGAATTCCTCGTCCCAGAGCGTGAAGCTCTCGCTGTCCCCGCTCGCGGCTTCCATGCGTGCGATCGCGCCGGCCAGACGCTCGATGTCGCGGCCAGTGGCGTTGAGCACGGCCAGGTGCACCATGTGCGGCTCGATCCCCAGGCGCACTTCGATAAGTTCGAGCGGGCTCGTCAGCTCGGCGATACTCTCGCTGTCGCCGCGGCCACGAAAATTGACGAAGGTGCCTGCGCCCAGGCGCCGCGTCACGAGGCGCTCCGCTTCGAGGCGGCTCAGGGCGGTGCGGATCGTGGCGCGCGAGGCGCCGAAGGCCGAGGCCAACTGGCGCTCGGCCGGAAGTTTCTCGCCGTCGGCGTAGCGCCCGTCCAGAATCGCCTGGCGCAGCTGCGCGGTGATGCGCAGGGAGCCGGGCACCGGATCCCGGATGACGGCTCCGGGGCCGCCAACGGTGGTCACACCAATTTCAGCCATTACGCCCGCCTTGGGCTTGATTGGTAAAAGTTTGGTTTGAAATCGGCACAGACCTATGTGACACTCTAACCGTGCCGAGTCAAGTCCCCGGGGGACATTCGGAGCCGCACAGGCGACGTTTTGCCGAAGGCAAACTGCATCCCACTTCCAACAGCCCGTTTCCATGGAGTTAGGAAGCGGCCAACCATGACTTACGATGGGGGTCCCGATGACTGATTTGGAAGCACATGTCAACGCGGCGGGCCGCAGCGATCTCGTCAAGCAGGTGCGCGAGAAGATCAACCGGCTGGGCATCCAGTACCTCTACTGTCAGTTCGTCTCGGTGACCGGGCGTATCGTCGGCAAGGGAATTCCCGCCGATCATTGGGAGCGCGTGGCCGAGCGCGGCTTCCAGCTGGTCTACGGCTCCACCGCCAATCTGTACGTCGATCGGCACAAGAATTATATCGGCTACGGGGCCGAGGCCTCGGAGCTGGTCGGCATTCCCGATCCCGAGACCTTTGTGCAGCTGCCCTGGGACAAGCGGATCGGACGGGTTTTCTGCACCTGTTTTCGCAACCGCGAGGAGAAGGAGAACCCCGGCGGGCATCTGACCTCGGACTGCCGCGGCAATCTGCGGATCATCCACGAGGCCTTCAAGGAGGCCCACAAGGGGCTGCATCTTCGCCACGGATGCGAGCCCGAGATGATGTGGCTCAAGAAGGGCGAGGACGGCCTGCCGGACGGCGGATTCTCCAAACCCAACTGCTATCACATCGACCAGTTCGAGTCGCTCCGCCCGGTGTTCATGCGCGCGATCGAGTATTCCCGTGCCATGGGTCTGGACATGATCCAGGGGGATCACGAGGACGCGCCGGGTCAGCTCGAGCTCAATTGGATGTACGACGACTGCCTGCGAACCGCCGATCGGCTCACCACCTATCGCCAGATCTGCGCCCAGGTGGCGCGCGAATTCAATCTGATCGCCTGCTTCATGTCGAAGCCGTTCATGGGCGTCTCGGCGTCCGGCTGCCATCACAACCTCTCGCTGTGGCGCGGCGGCGAGGAAAAGCTCAACAAGCTCGGATTTGCCGATCTGCCGGGGCTCGAGCAGAACTTCACGTATCTGGAGGGCGGCGAGAACACCTTCATGCCGGTGAAGGGCGACCCCAAGCCCGGCCCCATTGGACGGTACTGCATCGGCGGCCTCATCAAGCACGTGGGCGCGCTGACCGCGATCGGCTCATCGACCGTCAATTCGTATCGACGGCTCTGGGACACGGGCTTCTGGGCGCCTGTGTATGCCGACTGGGGCTATCAAAATCGAACGTGTGCGCTGCGGATCTCGGCGCCGGGGCGGTTCGAGTACCGGTCGGTCGATTCGACCGTGAACCCTTACCTGATGGCGGGAGCCATCCTCCAGGCGTTTGACGACGGCATCAACCACAAGCTCGATCCGGGCGAACCCGAGGAGCGCAACATTTATGTCGCCATGGCCGCCGGCAAGAAGGTGAAGAAACTGCCGATGTCGCTCGGCGAGGCGCTCGCCGAGCTGGACAAGGACGAGACGATCAAATCGGCGATGCCGGATGAGATGTACCGGGTGTTCACGCACTACAAGCGCGACGAGTGGGAAAAGTTCATGTCCACGGTGACAGACTGGGATCTGAAGCAATATTGGGACTATTTGCCCTGACGCCAGCGAGCCTTGGGGCAGCGAGAGGAGAACGACTCATGTGTGGAATTGCCGGATTGATTCATCGCGGCCGGACCGGGGAGGTGGGCCGCGAAATGACTGCGATGCTGCAGTCCCTGAAGCACCGCGGACCGGACTCGACCGGCTATGCGCTCTACGGCAAGCCGCACGGCAAGGAGCTGGTCATACGCTTCAAAGTCGCCGAGCAGGACGAGATGTCGAAGGGATTCAAGATTCACGATCAGGTGAAGGAGCGCCGCAGCGAGATCGAGCGCCGTCTCACCGAGCTCGGCGCGAAGATCCTCGAGGAGGACATGGCGACGGAATATGCCTTCCGCTTCCGCATCGACTTCGACGGCGATCTGCGCCGCCTCGCGAATTTCATCGAGGACGTCGAGGGTGCGGAGATCTTATCCATCGGCCATGGCCTCGAGCTGATCAAGGACCTCGGCGATGCCGATCGGGTCGCCGGCCAGTACTCGCTGCGCGGCTTCGTCGGCACCCACGCCATCGGCCATACCCGCATGGCGACCGAATCGGACGTCGACATCCGCTCGGCCCATCCGTATTGGGCCTATCCTTTTGCCGACGTTTCCGTGGTGCACAACGGCCAGCTCACCAACTACTGGAACGGCCGCCGCGCATTGGAGCGGCGCGGCCACCGCTTCGTGTCGAATTGCGACTCCGAGATGATCGCGGTCTATTTGGCGGACCGGATGGCGCAGGGGGCGACGCTCGAGGAGGCGATGAAAGCCTCGGTCGAAGAGCTCGATGGCGTCTTCACCTATCTGGTGGCGACCTCCGACAGCTTAGGGATGGCCAAGGACGTCATGGCCGCCAAGCCGATGGTGCTGTACGAAAGCGACCGCTTCATCGCGCTGGCTTCCGAGGAGGTGGCGATCCGCAGCGTCTTCCCGCACGAGATCGATACCTTCGACCCCTATGAGGGCGAAGTACGCGTCTGGAAAAATTGAGACCGAAACTTACGGCCGCGAGAGAGATTTATGGCAGTCACGACAAAAGCGACCGACTTGGGAATGCACACCGAGCAGCTTGCGGGACGCTCCCAGCAGCGCTTCTTCCGGCCGGAGGAGGAGGAGCGATTTACCTATCCGCAAGCCTTTGAAGTCGACTTCAAGAAGCGCGCGCAATTCGACGCGGCGGCGATGAGCCCGAGCGGAGTCAATCTGAAGCTGCGCGAGCTGATGAGCCAGGGCTTTGGCACCGTGGTCATGAAGAACCCGGGCGCCAAGCATTCGCTGGCAGTCGGCATCCTCAACCGCCTCAACCTGACGATCGAGGGAAGTCTCGGCTACTTCGGCTGCGGTTTGATCGACGGACCGAATATCCATATCAAGGGCCGCGTCGGCTGGTCGTGCGCCGAGAACATGCTCGCCGGGACGGTGGTGATCGAGAAGAACGCGGGCTCGACCTTCGGCGCCGCCCTGCGCGGCGGCGACCTCGTCTGCAAGGGCGACGTCGGCGCGCGCGTCGGTATCGACATGAAGGGCGGCACGATCATCGTGGGCGGCCGGGCGGGTGCCTTCTGCGGCTTCATGATGCAGCGCGGACGCATGGTCATCCTCGGCAATGCCGGCAAGAACCTGGGCGACTCCATGTACGACGGCACGATCTACGTCGGCGGCAAAATCGATGGGCTCGGCGTCGATGCCGTTCCGGCCGAGATGACCGACCTCGACGTGCAGTGGCTGGAGCGCAAGTTGAAGATTGTACGGGCTCGAGGCGCCGAAGGGCGCCAAGAACATGCAAAAGATCTGCGCGGGCCGCCAGCTCTGGAACTACGACAATCTCGAGCCCGCCGAGAAGAAGCTCATCCTCTAGACGTTTTCGAGAAAGGAACGGCAGAACATGGCGAAGGAAAAGAAGGCGCCCGCCCCGGTGCCGACGACGAAGAAAAAGCTCAGCCGAAACACCCACGTGCTCGGCCAGAGCGCTCTGTTCACTCCCCAGGTGATGGATGATATCCACATCAAGAGTGAACTCGGCCGCTACCGCATGCGCGGCTTCTCGCTGTTCAAGAAGATCCCGAGCTGGGACGATCTGACTTTCCTGCCCGGCACGTTGACTCGCTTCGTGATCGAGGGCTATCGCGAGAAGTGCGAAACGAAGACCGTCATCGGCCCGCGCGCCAAGCGGCCGCTGGTGCTCGACATTCCGGTCTACATCACCGGCATGAGTTTTGGCGCGCTCTCCTACGAGGCGAAAATCGCCCTGGCGCGCGGCGCGACCATGGCCGGCACGGCGACCTGCTCCGGCGAAGGCGGCATGATCCCCGACGAGCGCCGCTATTCCTCGAAGTGGTTCTATCAATGCATACAGTCGCGCTACGGCTTCAACCCGAACCATCTGCGCCTGGCCGATGCCTGTGAGTTCTTCATCGGCCAGGGCTGCAAAGTCGGTCTCGGCGGACATCTGATGGGCCAGAAGGTGACCGATCAGGTGGCCGAGATGCGCTCGCTGCCGGCCGGGATCGACCAGCGCTCGCCTGCCCGCCATCCGGACTGGCTCGGACCCGACGATCTGGCGCTCAAGATCCAGGAGGTTCGCGAAGCGACCAACGGGGAAATCCCGATCCAGCTCAAGCTCGGCGCCGCCCGGGTCTATGACGACGTGCGCATGGCGGCCAAGACCGGACCCGACAGCATCTATATCGACGGCATGGAGGGCGGCACCGGCGCCGGCCCGCACATTGCGACCGAGGAGACCGGGGTGCCCGGTATCGCCGCGATCCGTCAGGCCCGCAAGGCGCTCGACGACGTCGGCATGTCCGGCGAGATTTCCCTGGTCTATGCCGGCGGCATCCGCAACGGCGGCGATGTCGCCAAGGCGCTGGCGCTGGGCGCCGACGCGGTCGCGATCGGGCATTCCGCCCTGATGGCCCTCAACTGCAACAAGGATATCCCGGAGGCCGACTACGAGAAGGAAATCGGCGTCGAGGCGGGGCATTGCTACCACTGCCATACCGGCCGTTGCCCGGTCGGCGTGACGACCCAGGATCCGGTCTTGCGCAAGCGCCTTGATCCCGACGGAGCCGCGGAGCGCGTCTACAACTTTCTTCACACGCCTCACCATCGAGGCCCAGATGATGGCGCGCGCCTGCGGGAAGACCAACGTGCACAGCCTGGAGCCGGAGGACCTGGCCGCGTTGACCATGGAGGCTTCGGCGCTTGCCATGGTGCCTCTAGCCGGATCGCAGCACACGGTCGGCCGGCCCGACATGACTCGCTACTGAGAGATGGGAACACCATGGCCAAAGTAATCGAGCTCAGCAAATACGCACAAGCCAAGAAGGGGGCCAAGCCGGCCAAGCCGGCCGCCAAGGCAGCGGCCAAAGCCGCCGCCAAGTCGGCCGGCGCCAAAGCGGGCGGTGCAAGAGCGGCGCCAAGGACATCGATCACTTCATCAAGACCGCGGGCCTCGACACGCGGCGGGAGAAGGAGATCGGTCAGCACATCGGCTATCGCTACGATGTCAATCTGGTCCCCGACTACAACCGGCTCACGCCCTTCCTCAAGAAGTACATGAGCACCATGGGCTGGTCGGACTTGAACTGGCTCGAGGACGTGCACTTGGGCTACGAGGAGGGCAAGGCCGCCGTGTTCGACCGCAACGTCAACGGCTGGGTCACGGTGCCGGAGGGCGTCAAGCTGCCGGACAATCAGCAGGACCGCGACATGCTGGCGCGTGAACTGTTGATCAAGTTCCAGATGTCGCCGCGCCACCCGATCGTCGACCTCAACAAGGCCTACCGCAAGTTCTGATCGCAGGAGCTCCCTATTCGCCGCTGCGATAGCGCGCGGCATGGCGCCAATCCGGCCGGAAGGAAAGTATCTCGACGTCGGCCGGCAGATGGGGATTGAACAGCCGGTTGTGCCAGTAGGTCGCCTGATGAAATGCGTGGCCCGCGGCGAGCCGCGCGACGCTGCAGGGTATGCGGTAACCCTGGCTGTATTGTTCGAACTCGAGGATGCAGCGTCGCTCGCTGCGCAGCCGCGCCGCAAGCGTCGAGCGCGGCCCGAAGAGCGCCGTCATGAGGTCTGAGAACCGCGCCGGCTCCTGGAAATAGCTCCCCTGCAGGATCTCGAGCATCTTGTCCCAGCGCTCGTTTGGATCGTGCGTCTTCAGGTACTGGTATCGAAACAGCTGGGTGCTGTCTTCGGGCTCGGACTCGATGATGAGCGTGACGATGCCGGGCGAAAGCTGCTGACCCCCGCCTCTTCGGTGACGCGCGGCCGCATCCCAGAAGAGGGCCGCCCGCCATCCCGACGCGCCGCCAGCTGCCGGATGCGGCATTGCCAGCCGATGAACTCGCGGCACAGCGCCTCGGATGCGGCTCGGGTAAGCACGACATTGTCGGGCCGGGCCATTGCCTTGCATTCCTGGCGGGGTCAGTAGACCGCGAGGTGATGAGTGATGGCCACCACGGCGATGCCCAGCGCCAGCACCGCGTACGGCCAGATGCCCGCGCGCTTGACGATCTGCTCCCCGCCGCCGATCTCCAGATCCTCGACCATCTCCGGCGGGAATGCGCCCTTGTCCTGCACGTAGTGGCGGAAGAAGAACACCGGCACGATCAACGCGGCGAAAATGAGTCCGGTCTTGAGAGTGCCCGCACCATAGACGTCGGCGCCAAAGCCCATGAAGGCGAGATTCATGAAGGACAGGACGGCGCCGGCGGCGAGAATCCAGGTCGGAGCGCGCCACGGGCGCTCCTGGCGCGGTCGGTCCAGCCGATGAATCCAACCTGCGTTCAAGGTCAGGAAGTTGTAGAGCAGATAGCCGATGTTCGCCGCGCCGATGACGAACACGGTATCCGACAGCAGCAGCAGCAGCAGATTGAATGCCAGGTTGGTGAGCATGGCGTTGGTCGGCGCGCCGTGCGCGTTGACCTTGGCCAGGTACTTCGGCAGCCAGCCGTCCACCGAGGCCTGATAGAGCGTGCGCGAGGAGCCCGCCATGGAGGTCATGAGCGACAGCACGAGCGCCAGAATCAGCATGACCACGACGATCGCACCGACGATCTGGCCGGCATGCACCATCCTTGCCATGACGGCTGCGACTCCCATGCCGCTGTAGATGTCCGGCGCCAGCATCCCGCTGTATTCGGCGGCCGTCGTCACCTGGCCGGCGGCGTCGAAGACCGCCGGATGCACCAGGGCGCCCAGGCCGAGAAAGCCCTGGAACGCGAACGGCACCAGCGTATAGACCACGACGCACAGCAGTCCGGAATAAAAAATCGCCTTGAAGGTATCCGTCTTGGGATTCTTGAATTCGCCGGTGTAGCACACGGCGGTTTCGAAGCCGTAGGTGGACCAGGCGGCGAGGAACATGCCGGCGGCAAACACGGTGATTCCCGCCATGTTCCAGGTGCCGTCGGCGACGCGACCCGCGGCATCGTGCGCGAGCGGCGCCAGCGGAAAGAAGTTCGCGCTTGACGATGTCGCCGGTCAGGATCGGCACGATGCCGATCAGCAGCAGCGGGATCATCGCCGAGATCCCCAGGATCTTGGTCGTATTCGCCGATCGCAGGATGCCGCCGTCCTGAATGAATTTGACCGCGAGCAGGATCACCGCGCCGAGCACGAAGGTGGCATTGATGCGCAGGCTCAGCCCGGTCTTGAGCGAGCCGAGATCGAGCAGCGTCCACTGCCAGGTATTGATCATCGAGTCCGGCGCGTACAGGCCATTCAAGATATAGCCGGCCGCGAGCGCCGAGCCGGTCGCCTGCACGGGAGACCAGGCGAACCAGTTGCACCAGACCGAAATGGGCGCGATCACCTTGCCGTAGCGCACCCAGGCGATCGCCCCGTAGATCGAGGTGCCGCCCGCCTTGTTGGGGAACAGCCCGGCGATCTCCGCATAGGTGAAGGACTGAATGAAGCCCATCGCGATCGAGGCCATCCAGATGACCCAGGAGAGTTTTCCGACCGTGGCCGCGACGGCGCCGATGGAGAACAGGACCAGCGGCGGAACGCCGCTCGCCACCCAGAATGCGCCGGTCCAATCGATGCCGCGCTCGAGGCCGGCCGCTCTTGGCCGGCACCGCGCCGGCCGTATCCTCCGCCGCGGCGCTCATGCTCGGATTCCCCTCACAAAATACTCTCGGACGGGGCCGCCTCGGCCCCGTTGAACGCTGCGCGGAGCGCATCAAAAACAACGGCGTAGCTCTTCAGCGATTTCAAAGATGTCTCCCACGATGCCATATTTGGCGACCCCGAAAATCGACGCCTCGGCGTCGCTGTTGACCGCGACGATGGTGGCGACATGCTTCATGCCCGCAAGATGCTGAATGGCGCCCGACACGCCCATGGCGATGTAAAGCTTGCAGGCGCTCGCCGTCTTGCCGGATTGCCCGACTTGGCGGCTCTTCGGCAGCCATCCCGCGTCCGCGATGGGCCGCGAGCAGCCGAGCGTCGCGCCGAGCGCATCCGCCAGTTCACGGAACTGCGCCACCTTGGCCTCCTCGCCGATGCCGCGGCCGATGGTCAGAATGAACTCGGCCGCCGTCATGTCGACGTCGTCGCCCGCGGCTCAATTCGACGAACTCGCGCGCGACCGAGCGGCTCGGCGCCGCCGGCGCCGCGAATGCGCGCGACGCGCGGCGCGGCCGCCTGTTCCGGCGCCTTGTACACGTTGCCGCGGATGGCGAGCAGCACGGTGCCGCGGCCGGGGAAGTCGACTTCCACGCTCACTTTCTGGCCGTAGCCGCCGCGCGTGGCGACGAGTTCGCCGTCGATGCGCTCCACCTTGAACACATCGGTGGCGAATCCCAACCCGAGGCTGGCGGCAAGCGCCGCCGCGTACCCGAACGAATCGACGCTGTGCGCGACCAGCACCACCTCCGGACGCCGCTCGGCGATCAGAGCGCCGACCGTCGGCTTCGAACGTATCGGGATCGAACTCAGCGGCCGGCGACCTTGACGGTGATGATCTCATCCACACCGGCGAGGCGCAGAGCGGTCGATGAATTGCTCGGGAGCCGCGGCGAGGACCGCCACGGAGACCTCGTCGGCCGCCGCGGCGCAGCGCTTGCGCGGCGCTGATCAGCTCGAGCGATCGCGGGCCGCAATTCCCCGCGCCGCTGTTCCGCGATGACCAGCACCCCGCTCATGCCGCTCCTCCCTTGAATTCGCGGATGATCTCGGCGAGGCGCTTGCGCCTGCTGCGCCGCATCGCCCTCGATCAGCTGCGCGCGGCCCTTGTCGGGCACGTACATGCGCCGCACGCGCGACGCTGAGCCGGCTTCGCCCACATCGCCGGCGCGCAGCCCGAGATCGGCCAGGGACCACACCTCGATGGGCTTTGCGGCGGCCTGCTTGATGCTGCGCAGCGAGGCGTAGCGCGGGGTGTTGATGCCGAGCTGAATGGTCAACACCGCGGGGCATTGAATCTCCACTTCCTGCAACAGACCGCCCTCCAGTTCACGGCGCAAGACCGCGCTCCGCGCGCCCGGCGCTAGCTCAAGGGAGCTCACCACGGCGGCGTGCGGCCAATCGAGGAAGGCGGCCGTCGCGATGCCGGTCGAGGCGAACGCGTGATCGGACGACTGCACGCCGGCGAACAGCATGGCGGGCGCCTCGCGCTTCGCCACCGCGGCAAGAACGCGCGCGATGGCGATCGGGTCGGATCCTGCTAGGCCTCATTCCCACACGCGCATCGCGCGATCGGCGCCCTTGGCCAGGCACTTGCGCAGGGATTCGTCCGCCTCTTCGGGTCCCACCGAGACGGCGATCACTTCGACGGGCTCGGACGCGGCCTCCTTGATCTTGACCGCCTCTTCCAGGGAAAAATCGTCCCACTCATTCAGATCCCGGATGAGAAAATCCGCCTCCGACGTCGCGCCCGTCCGCGCGGATCTCGAAATCCTCGTCGAGCGCTGCGACCTGCTTGACGGCGACCAGGATCTTCATGCACTGACTTCCTCGGTGCGCCGCGCCGGAACGGCCTCGCGGACCAGTTCGATCAGTTCCTTGACCACGAATTTCCCCTCGTTGCCGGTGGTCTTCAGCGCATCCTCGAACATCGTCAAATCCTTCGGGCAGCTCACGACGTACACCTCCAGGCCCGGAATCGCGGCGGCTTCTCTGATGCGATTCTGAGCCGGCTTCTCCGTCCCCATCGGGATCCGGAATCCAGATTCTGCCGCCGCCTGCGCCGCAACAAAAGGAGTTGTCGCGGCTGCGGCCCATTTCGACGATCTCGCAGCCGAGCAGCCTGAGCACTTCGCGCGGCGCTTCATATCCCTTGTTGAAGCGACCGAGATGACAGGGGTCGTGGAAGGTCGTGCGCAGCTTGAGCGGCCGGGCGACCTCGAGCTTGCCGCTCGCGAACAGCTCTCCAAGAAGCTGGTGTAGTGCTGGATCCGGTAATTTCCCGCCGAAATCGGGATATTCGTTGCGGATCGTGTTGTAGGAATGCGGATCGGTGGTGACGATGGTCTTGAACGAGGCGCTCGCGAGCGCGGCGACGTTGGCGCCGGCCAGCACCTCGTACAGGCCCTCCTCGCCGACGCGGCGCACATCGTTGCCGGCATTCGACTCGCCGTCGTAGAGAATGCCGAAATCGACGCCGGCCTCGTGCAGCAGGGCGGCGAAGGTTTGGGTGACCTTCTGATTGCGCGGATCGAACGAGGCGTAATCGCCGACGAACCACAGCACCTCCACCGGCTCCTTGCGCGCGTCCTTGACCTTGAACGGCAATGACTTGCTCCAGGCGCCGCGCTTGCGCTTCGACTCGCCGAAGGAATTGCCGGTCTTGTGAATGGTCTGCAGCGTCTTGGTGAGCAGCGGATCCATGGCGCCGTCCTCGACCAGCTTGCGGCGCATCTGCACGATGATGGGCACGTGCTCCACCGCGACCGGGCATATCTCGACGCAGGCCATGCAGGTCCGGCACGACCAGAGCGTCTCCATCGCCACCTGTCCGGGCGACTTGCCGTGCACGTCGAGTTCGGCGGCGGCCGGCAGCACGCCGGATTCGAGCGTCGCGTTCGCGAACTCGCGCAGGCTCAGGATCACATCGCGCGGCGACAGCGGCGCCCCCACCGCGCGGGCCGGACAGGCTTCGTGGCAGCGGCCGCACTTGGTGCAGGCGTCGAGATTCAGCAGCTGCTTCCAGTTGAAGTCGGTGATCTTGGCGACCCCGGGCGCCGTCTGCGTCTCCGGTATGCGCGGCAGCCGCTGCGCGGCTAGGGGGTCGCGCACCATCAATGACCCGGCTGCCGTGAAGATGTGCTTGACCTTGGTGTAGGGAATCAGCGCGATGAACGCGAGCGCGAGCAGGCCATGGAACCACCACAGCCCGAAGCGCAGCACACCCGCCGTCCGAGCGCTCAAGGCCAGCGCCTGCAGGCCCTCGGCGATGATCGCGCCCACGGGCGACCACCAGCGCGTGTCCCACACGTCCGGCCGCGCCTGCAGCCACACCAGCCGCGCGGCCTCGAGCAGATAGCCCGTGAAGCCGATGATCAGCAAGACCCACAGAAATGCCCAGTCTTCGCGCCGGTATTGCGGGCCGGTCGAAATCCGGATCGCCCGGGCGAGCGGTCCGGCCGCGCGTAGTCGAGCTTCGGCGGCTTGAGCCAGCCGCGCCGATACATCATGTAGGCGAGGCCGCCGATGAGCGCGACTCCCGGCGACATCGAGAACCAGAGAGAAGATCAAATAGAATTCGCCGTGCCAGAAGCGAATTCCGAACAGCGGCTCGAGGATGTCGTATTCCAGAGTGATCGTCGCGGTGCCGAGGAACAGCAGCAGGAAGCCGTAGAAGATCAGCCGATGCGCCCCGCCCGCCGCCGGATCGCGGCGCGCGACGGTGCGATGGCTTGAGCACGGTCGCGACCATGTCGGCGAGCCGGGCCCAGAGGCTCCCGTCGAGGCGCAGCGCCGCACCGCGCCGGTACTTGCGGATCTGCACGTACACGCCGTAGCAGAAAATGCCGATCGCCGCGTAGCCCAGCGCGTAGAAAAGCCGCACTTCGGCTGCCGGAAACGCCTCGAACAGGATTCGAGTGACAGCGTCGGTGCGGCTCACGCATCGGGCTCTTAGGTCTTGTACTCGAGCTCGAAGCGCCCGCCGGGCATGTGCGGGGCGCCCCACACCGCGACCTCGCGCTTGTAGGGCAGCGGCAGCTGCGCGTTGGGCTCCTCGATTTCGCGCGCGAGGCGGTGACCCGAGAAGGTCGCATCCGCGATGAGACGCGGCGCCTCGGCATCGCCGATGAGGTAGACGCTCTTCACGCCGTTCTTGGCCCAATCGCCGTGCCGCTGCTTGATTTCCCGATACAGGCCGTCGTTCGAGTGCCGGCCGGTGACCAGTACCAGGGAATCGAATTCCACCCAGCGGTGGCTCTTGTTCGGTTCGCGCGGCACGTGTCCCGCTCCGCGATAGGTGCGCTTCGAACCGTCGCCCCAGATGTCGTACACCTGCAGACGCCCCTTCTCGATCTTGCTCGCGAAGGCGTTGTGCATTTCCTTGATGTGCAGCTCGTGCATGCGGCGCATCATGTTCGGGTATTCGAGCGTGAAGTGCATGTAGTTGGCGAGATGCACGCCGGTGACGATCGTCACTTCGTGGCCGGCGACGGTCGAGTTTCTCCGCGAGGCTCGGCGCCATGAAATAGGTGTCGGCGTTCAGAATCACCACGCGCTTGCCGATGGGCTTCTTGCCCTCGAACACTTGTTCGGGCGTGAGCTGATCGGGTTGCGATGCGTCGGCCCCGGGAATCGGCTCGTGCGTCAGGCAATTCGTGCCGTCGGCATTCCATGAGGATCCCGTGGCGACGACGATTTTCTCGGCGCCGTAGCTGATCGCCGCTTCGGCAGTCAGCGGCTTTTGACCCAGCGCCACCTGGCTCTGCTTGTTCTTCTTGACGAGCTTGTTGATCTGCAGTTCGCGGTAATCGCGGTGGTAGCCCCATTCGCCGAGCCCCGGCAGCGTCGCCACCGCATTGAGGTGGCCGCCGATCTTGGCGGCGGTGTCGTACAGATGCACGGTGTAGCCGCGCTCCAGCAGCACGCGCGCGCACTCGCCACCGGACGGTCCGGCGCCGACCACGAGCACCGAATCATCGGAACCGCGCTTCGGGAACTTCTCGGGATGCCAGCCGCGGCGGTACTCCTCGCCGGCGGTGGCGTTCTGCGTGCAGATCATCGGCGGACCGCCGATTTCCCAGCGCGAAATGCAGACGTTGCAGCCGATGCACACTCGGATGTCGTCGTAGCGGCCTTCCTCGATCTTCTTCGGCAGCCAAGGATCCGAGATCGACGGGCGCGCGGCGCCGATGATGTCGGCGATTCCCTTGGTGACGATTTCGGTCATCTTTTCGGGATCGGTGAAACGGCCGACGCCGAGCACCGGCTTCTTGGCCACCTGCTTCACGAAGCGGGTCCAGGGCACCTGGTGGCCCTGCTGGTAGAAGCGCGACGGGCCGGCGTCCTCGCCCCACTCGGCGATGTCGCCCACGTCGACGTCCCACAGATCGACCATCGGATCGGCGAGTCCGATGAATTTCACTCCGTCGCGCTCGATCTCGACGCCCGTATCGCCGTACAGCGTGTCGACGGCGAAGCGGGTGGCGATGGCGCAATCGTGGCCGACCGCACGGCGCACCTTCTCCAAGGTCTCGAGCCAGAAGCGCGCGCGATTCTCCAGCGTACCGCCGTATTTGTCCTTGCGCTTGTTGTAGTAGGGCGAGAGAAATTGCACCGGCAGATACGAGTGCGCGCCGTACACGTAGACGATGTCGAAACCCGCGTCGCGGGATCGCAGTGCCGCATCGACGTAGTACTGCTGGACGGTCGCGATGTCGTCGAAGTCCATTTCCTTGCAGTACGTCAGCGTCTCGAACTCGGAGGCGTACTGGCTCGGTCCGCGCGGCGTCGCGCGCGATTCCATGCAGGGCGCATGCGAGGCGCCGTACCACAGCTCGACCCCGGCGAGGGCGCCGAAATGATGGATGTGGTCGGTCATGGCGCGCAGATTGCGCACGTCGCCTGCATCCCAGATGCGCGCCGAGAGGCGGTGGGTATCGTCCGACTCCGGATGAATGGAGCAGTACTCGGTATTGATGCCGGCCCAACCGCCTTCGGCCTTGAGCGAGCGGTGCGCCGCCTGAAACCCCGGCTTGTCGGAACCCGCGCCGATGCAATGCGGCACCTGGTAGAACCGGTTGCGCAGCGTTTTCGGTCCGATCTTGATCGGCTGAAATAAGATGTCGTGTTTTGGATCGCGCGCCATACTCTTAGTCCCCCTGTGCTGTCGTGTTCGTACTCTGTGGCTCTATCGTGAGAGTAGTTCTATCGTGAGAGGCCCGCCGCCGCGGGACGGGACCCGTATCATATTCGCGATCGAGCGGTGCTGGCCAGACGCCGGGCCGACTACGAGACTGCGCGCTGACCGAGGCCTCGGGCGCCGCCATTCCGCATTAGATAACACGCTGATTACTGTCGTGCAAACCAATTGCATGCAGTGTAAATTGCCGGCGTAGGGCATGGAAGCGTTTTAAGCTGGCTACCCCGCAAGGAAACTCGAGAGACCCGCAGTGGCACGTGCTCCCAGGAATACGCTTGCCGCCCCGGCGTCCTCCAAAGGCGCCGGCGCCGCAAGCGTCGGTTCACAGCTCGGCGCCGTCGCGCGCCGGGTGCGCGAGAGCCACGGGCTCACCTTGACCGATGTCGCGACCACGGCCGGCATCAGCGCGGGCATGCTGAGCCGGCTCGAGACCGGCCGTGTGACGCCGAGTCTGGAAACACTGGTCGCCTTGGCGGGCGCGCTCGGCGTGAGGCCGGCGCTGTTGCTGCAGGAGATCGGCGACGATGATACGGGCGCCCAGCGGGTACCGGCGGGCCAAGGGCTCGAGGTGGTGCGTCGGGGGACGCGGCGCGGTCACACCTATCACCTGCTGGCCGCGCATCGAGGCCCGAAAAAATCCTTCGAACCGTTTCTCATCACGCTGACCGACAAGAGCGAGGTATTCCCGGGCTTTCAGCATCCCGGCACCGAGTTCATGTATATGCTGGCGGGGTCGATGACCTATCGTCACGGCAGTCAAACATTCCCGCTCGGGGCCCGGAGACTCCTTGAGTTTTCGCGGCGACGTGCCGCACGGCCCCGAGTCCCTGGGGAAGGTGCCGATTCGGTTCTTGTCGATCATCATCTACGACGAGGGGAGATAGCGCACGCGCGCCGGTTCATCGGCAGTCAAGCGATTCAGGCGCGAAACGGCGGAAATCGCGCCATGGCCTCCAGATCGCCCAGTTTCTGATCGTTGCGCACGTACAGCCGGCTCGCATCGCGCTGCGGGCTGGAAGTCCCAGGGCGTATAGCGTCCGGCGCGCAGCGCCTCGTAGACGAAATGGCGGCGCCGCTGGCTCGCGATCACCGCGGCGTGCAGGGCATCGAGGTCCCAGCGCCGCGCCACCTCGGCGCGCAACTCGCCGCACCGCGCGCGTGCATGCCGCCGTCGCGCCGCCAGGTTGTCGCAGCTCGTCCGGATCGTCGGCCAAATCGTAGAGCTGATCGGGATCGACGGGGGAATGCACGAACTTGTAGCGGCCCGCGCCTGATCATCACCAGCGGCGCGATCGCGCCCTCGGCCAGGTACTCGCCGATGACCTCGTCGCGCCCGGCGGCGCCCTCGAGCTGCGGCGGCGAGACTGCGCGCCGTCCAGCGGCGCCGGCGTAATCGGCGGCTGCTGCCGCCGGCCAGTTCGCACAGCGTCGGAGCCATGTCGATCAGCGAAGCGGAGTGCGCCACGCGCCGGGCGGCGAAGCGTCCCGGCGCGTGCACGATCAGCGGTATCCGGCAGGCCGGCTCGAAGAAGCTCATTTTGTACCACAGGCCGCGCTCCCCGAGCATGTCGCCGTGGTCGGCGAGCAGCAGCACGATGGTGTCGTCGGCGAAGCGCGCCTCGGCGAGGGCCGCCAGCAGCACGCCGACCTGATCGTCGACGTACGACACCGCGCCGTAGTAGGCGCGGCGCGCGGCGCGCACCTGCGCCTCGGTGACCGGCTGCGTGTCGAGGCCGCAGACGTGGCGCAGGCGCCGCGAGTGCGGATCGAGATCCGCCGGCGGCCAGCCGCACGCGCGGCATATCGATGTCGACGTCCGGCATAGCGATCCCAGTAGCGGTGCGGAATCACGTAGGGATCGTGCGGATGGGTCATGCGACGCGACCATGCAGAACGGGCGCCGATCCTTGCTGCGGGCCATGTCGAACAGCTTCTGCCGCGCCTGGAAGACGACCTCGTCGTCGAAGTCGATCTGGTTGGTGCGCGCGCAAGGGCCGGCCTGCGTGACCGAATCCATGGTGTGGTACCAGCTCGGCCGCTGCTCGAAGCGATTCCAGTCCGGCGTCCAGCCGAAGTCGGCCGGGTAGATATCGGTGGTCAGCCGCTCCTCGAAACCGTGCAGCTGATCCGCGCCGCAGAAATGCATCTTGCCGCTCAGCACCGTTTGATAGCCGGCGCGGCGCAGGTAATGCGCGAAGGTCGGCACCTGCGCCGGGAACTCCGCCGCGTTGTCGTAGGCGCCGATCGCCGAGATCTGGCGGCCGGACAGGAAGGAGAAGCGCGAGGGCGCGCACAGCGGGCTGTTGCAGTAAAACGATTCGAACACCACTCCGGCCGCGGCCAGCGCATCGATGTGCGGAGTCTTGGCGACGCGGTTGCCGTACGCGGGAAGCGCCCGCGCGGTCAGCTGATCGGCCATCAAGATCAAGAAATTGGGTCGGTCCGACAAGATTTTCTCCTGACCTCGACGGTGACATGCGACAGTGATTTGAAATCCTTCAGCAGCGCTCCGTAGTACGTGCAGTCGCGAGCCTCGCTCGTGAGCACCGATACGACGGCACCCAGGTGTCCGGGCCCGAGGCGCCACAGGTGCAGATCGAGGAGCCGATCGCCGGTCGCCTCGATGGCCTCGCGCACCTCTTCGGTGATGCGCTGATCGGGATTCATGTCGAGCAGGATGCGCCCGGTGTCGCGCGCCAGGCCGAAGGACCAGTTCGCAATCACCAGAGCTCCGATGATGCCCGCCAGCGGATCCATCCACATCCATCCGAAACCGCGCGCCAGGACGAGCCCGGTGATCGCCAGCACCGATACTGCGGCGTCGGCCATGACATGCACGTAGGCGGAGCGAATGTTGTGGTCGCGGTGCGCCGAGCCAGAATTGTGGCGCGGCCCGTGTTCGTGGGAGTGCTCCACCCGACCCTGGCTGGTTTCAATGATTCTGCTGTCGGCGGGGTGCTCCGGGTGGCTGTGTCCGTGGCCATGCGCGTGATGATCCGGGCCGCTGAGCAACCATGCGCTCACGATATTCACCAGCAGCCCGACCACCGCGATGGGGATGGCTTCGGCAAAGCGGATCGGAATGGGGGACAGGAATCGCGCGATCGCCTCGTAGCCGATGAGCACGGCGATCATTGCGAGCACGATGGCGCTGCTGAAGCCGGCCAGATCGCCGAGCTTTCCCGTGCCAAATACGAAGCGGCTGTCATCGACATGACGGCGTGCGTAGGTGTAGGCGCAGGCGGCGATCAACATGGCGCCCGCATGGGTCGACATGTGCAGGCCGTCCGCCACCAACGCCAACGAGCCGAAAATGCTGCCGCCCACGATCTCGACCAGCATCATCGCGCTGCACAAGGCGATCACGGCCCACGTCTTGCGCTCATTCCGCTCATGGCCGGTCCCGAGGAAGACGTGGCTGTGCGCGCGCATCGGGTCGAAGGTGTCTGCGGCTGTCATGGGCGGCCTCACAGTCAGGATACCTAAAGGCACCGGGGGTCGCCATCGGCGGCCGCATCGACCGGCGCGCCGTGCTCCCGCCGCCGCTCACTTATGCGCCGCCGCCTCCTGCGCCCGATACGCCACCCAGCTTTGATCGATCAGGTACGCATGGATGTTGTCGACGTCCTTTTCGCTCAAGAGGTCGTCGAAGCGCTCCATGCCCGCCGGTGCAAGCGCACCGTGCAACACGATGTCCTTGAAGGCGGCATGCAGTCCCGGATCGAGGCGGCGCAGATCCGGCGTCGTGCTCAGGCCGAGCGCATGGCAGCGCGAGCATTCCTCGATGAATTTGACTTCACCGGCGTTGATGCTGGCGGGGTCGGCCGATTGCGGCGGCGGTCTCGCGAATGGTTCCGCAACTCGCGCGGGCGGAGTCGGCACCGGCCCGCCGCCGAGCTTGAAGGCGATGATGCGATTGGTGTTCTCGTACTTGACGGCGGCGCTGCTCGGCGGAATGGGTCCTTCGGCGATGGACGTGCCCCCGTAACCCGCCTGCACGGCAACATACTGCTCGCCGTTGACCGCATAGGTCATGGGGGCCGCCATGATGTGGCTGCCGGTTTCGATGATTTTCAGGACCTTCCCGCTGTCGGCCGCGTAAACCCACAGACCGCCGCTGCCGCGGCCTTGAAACACGAGATTACCCGCGGTCGACATCACCCCGCCGTCGACGCCGCGCATGCCCGCGGAGGTCTCGTGTTCCCACACGGTCTTCTGCGCCACCGGGTCCCAGGCGCGAATGAGTTCGCGCACCGGTTTGACTTTACGCTCCGCCTTGATGTCCTTGAGGTCCGGCAATGGCCCGTACAGCCGCTTCAAATCCGCGGCATCGTAGGTGTCGTCGGGGAAAATGCCGTTGCCGGTGAAGAACCCGTCGAGGAATTTGACTTCACCGCCGTTGTGCAGCATGTCGACCCACACACTCGGGACATCGAGCACAGGAATGTAGACGAGGCGCGTCTGGGCGCTGTAGGACATGGGATTCCACGTGTGCGCGCCGGCCCAGGAGGGATACACGTTTTTCGGCGATGCATACCAGTCGGATTGCGGGGTCGGGATCGGGCGTCCGGTCCTCATGTCGACGCCCGAGGCCCAATTGATGTAGGTATAGTTTTTCGCGGACAGCAATTTCCCGCTGGCTCGATCCAGAACATAGAAAAATCCGTTCTTCGAGGCCTGCATGACGACGTGATGGACGCCGCCGGCGACATCGAGGTCCGCGAAAATCAGCTTTTGCACCGAGTCGTAATCCCAATGATCGTGCGGCGTCGTCTGGTAGTACCAGGCGAGCCTGCCGGTGTCGGCGTGCAGAGCAATGATCGAGGCGGTATACAGGCCGTCGAGCTTCGCGGGACCGAGCTGCCGCAGATCGTAAGGGGCGGCATTGGCGGTGCCGAAGTAAACCAGATTCAGATCGGGGTCGTAGGCGAACCCGTCCCAGGCCGTGCCGCCGCCCTGATATTGCGCCGCGCGATGCGAATCCCATGTCTTGGCGGCCGCCTCGAGCTCGGGATTCTCGAACGGCTGTCCGGGCGCGGGCGGCACCGTGTAGAAGCGCCACTTGAACGTGCCGCTGTCCAGGTCATAGGCGGAAACGTAGCCGCGTACGCCGCCGCGCCCCATGTCCGAGCCGCCATTGCCGATGACCACCACGCCGCCTGCGATCTGCGGCGCGCCCGTGCTCGAATACGGCAGCCGGTGATCGGTGATGGTGTCGACCTGCCAGATCTTCCGGCCGCTCGCGGCGTTCAGCGCATGCAGTCGGCCATCGACCGAAGCGACGTATACCTTGCCCTTCCATACCGCAACGCCGCGGTTGACGAGGTCGCAGCAGGGATTTCTCGCGGCAAAAAAATCGGCCTTAGGATCGTAGCGCCAAAGCTCCCGCCCGGTGGCGGCATCGACCGCGTAGACGTAGCCCCAGGTGCCGGAGGTATACATCACGCCGTCCACGACGATCGGCGTTGCCTCCTGACCGCGCATCGGGCTGCCGAGATCATAGCCCCACGCGAAGCCCAGGTTCTTGACGTTGTCGGCATTGAGCGTCTTCAGCGGCGAGTAATAGGTGCCGTCCCGGTCGCGCCCTCCCGTAAACCAGTTCTGCGGCTCGGAATCCGCCGCCCGCAGACGCGCAGCATCGACGGCTCCCGGCGGGGCCGAAGCGGCGGCAGGGGTCAGCTTCACGAGCAGCACCAGAACCGCGCAGAGGATCACTCGGTGCAAGGCGCGGGTTGCGGTGCGGGCAAACGGGTCAATTCGAAGCAAGGCGATCTCCTCGAGAATGTCGGGAAAGCTTAGCGAACATCCGCGGCGAGCGGTACCGCAACTCCGCGCGAGCGGTACGCAACACGGCGTTCAAGCCGGCCGAGGGGTCAGAGCCGTCATTGCGCAATACGTAAAGCAGTTGCTCCACGGTTAAAATTCGTGCTTATATTCGCATCCGCATGCCCCATCGATTAATTCGCTTCGGCCTCTCGCGCAAGCATCCGGAGCCGCGGATGTTCACGCGGCACGACTCGTTGAAGCCGGGCTACGATGTGGTGATCATCGGCGGCGGCGGGCACGGCTTGGCCGCGGCCTATTATCTGGCCCGCGACCACGGCATCCGCAATGTCGCCGTGCTCGACAAGGGCTACATCGGCGGCGGCAACACCGGCCGCAATACCACGATCATCCGCTCGAATTACCTCACTCCCGAAGGCGTCAAGTTCTACGACGAAAGCGTGCGTCTGTGGCAGGATCTGGGGGAAGACTTCGATTTGAACCTGTTCTATTCGACGCGCGGGCACTACACGCTCGCGCACACGGATTCGGCCATGCGCACGATGCGCTGGCGCGCGGAAGTCAACAAGCATTACGGAGTGCGCTCCGAGGCCGTCGACGCCGCCTTCGTGAAGCGCGGCATTCCGATGATCGACATGACTTGCGGCGGGCATGCCCCGATCTTGGGCGCGCTGTTTCACGAGCCCGGCGCGATCGCGCGTCACGATGCGGTCGCGTGGGGCTACGGCCGCGGCGCCGACCGCCGCGGTGTCGAGATTCACCAGCAGACCGAGGTGACCGGCATTCGATTGCAGGGCGGGCGCGTGGCGGGCGTCGATACCAACCGCGGATCCATCGCCACTTCGCGGGTGCTGTGCGCCGTCGCCGGATTCACCCCGCGATTGCTCGACATGGTGGAATTGCACACGCCGATTTACGTGCATCCGCTGCAGGCCATGGTGTCCGAGCCGATCAAGCCGTGGCTCGATCCGATCATCGTGTCGGGGTCGCTGCACGTGTACGTATCGCAGACTGCGCGAGGCGAGCTGGTCATGGGCGCTTCCCTCGACCCGTACGAACTGCATCACACGCGCTCGACGCTGGACTTCACGGAGTCCTTGAGTGCGCACATGCTCGACATGTTTCCATTTCTGGGAGACGTGAAGGTCAATCGGCAGTGGGCCGGCCTCGCGGACATGACGCCGGATTTCGCGCCCATCATGGGCCTCACCCCGGTGGAGGGCTTTTATCTCGATGCGGGTTGGGGAACCTGGGGGTTCAAGGCGACGCCGGTCTGCGGCAAGACCATGAGCCATACGGTCGCGACGGGACGCAGTCACCCGCTGATCGAGGGATTCGCCATGGACCGCTTCGCGCGCTATCGGTTGACGGGCGAAAAGGGCGCCGCATCGGTGGGCCACTGATGAAGATCATGATTTGTCCGCTGAACGGTCCGCGCCCGGTGTCGGAATTCGTTTATGGCGGAGAGGTGCGCCACAGCCCCGATCCGGACAGCTGCAGCGACGTCGAGTGGAGCAGCTACGTGTTCGACCGATCCGGCTCGCCGGGCATCAAATACGAGTGGTGGTGCCATATCGCTTCCGGGTTCTGGTTCATCGCGCTGCGCGACACGACGCGCGACGTGGTGATCTCGACCTATCCCGTCGAGACCGTGCGTCAGCCCCTCGAGCCGGCGGCGCGCGCATGATGTACCGCCTCGACCCGCACCCGTCGGAATGGATCGATCGCGCGCGCGCGGTGAGCTTCCTGTTCGAGGGCCGGCAATACCGGGGCTTTGACGGGGACACCATATCGTCCGCGCTCGCCGCCGCCGGCGTGACGTATCAGGGGCGCAGCTTCAAATATCACCGGCCGCGCAGCATTCTGTCGTTCGCCAACCATGACAGCAACACGCTGTTCCAGGTCGATGGGGTGCCCAATGTGCGGGGCGACGTGACCTTGCTGCGCGAAGGCATGCATGTGGCGGCGGTCAATACGTTCGGGGGGCTCGCGCGCGACCGGGCGCGAATTCTGGACCGGTTCGCGCGCTGGCTGCCGGTCGGGTTCTACTACAAGGCGTTTCATTCGAAGCGCTGGTTCCCCCGCTGGGAGCGAATGTTCCGCACGATGACGGGGCTCGGCGCGGTGACGCTCGATGCCGAGCGCAGCACAACGCCGAAGCGCTATGGATTCTGCGACGTGCTGGTGATCGGGGGCGGCCCGAGCGGATTGTCGGCCGCGCTCGAAGCGGCCGCCGCAGGCGCGCGCGTCGGACTGGTCGAGGAGGCATTTCGCCTCGGCGGCACCGGACCCTGGGGCGAGCGCGGCGAAGAATCGGTGCACGGCCTGGCGGCCGCCGCGCACCGCTCGCCGGGCGTTACCGTATTCCCCGCGACGGTGGCGGCCGGCTATTACTCCGATCATTGGCTGGCGCTCGCCGAGCCGAATCGCATGACCAAGATGCGCGCCAAGGCGGTGGTGTTCGCCACCGGCGTGATCGAGCAGCCCGCGGTGTTTCGCAATAACGATTTGCCGGGCGTGTTGCTGGCCTCGGGCGCATGGAGGCTGCTGCGGCGCTATCGCGTCGCGCCCGGACGACACGTCGTCATGGTGGCAGCCAACCTGGAGGCGTATTCGGTGTGCCTGGAATTGCACGCGCAGGGCGTGCGCATCGCCGCCATCGTCGACTGGCGCGCTGCACCCGAAGACGGCGAGGCGGCGGCCGCGTGCGCGTCGTGCGGCATCCCGGTCATCAGGGGCTCGGCGCCGTACGAGGCCATTGCCGGCGCCGACGGCGCGGTTGCGGCGCTCGCGATCGCGCCGCTGGACCCGTCCGGACGGATCGATCCCACCCGGCGGCAGCGCATCGGCTGCGATGCGGTTTTGATGAGCGTCGGGTGGGCGGCGGCCACCCAGCTGTTCGTTCAGGCCGGCGGCACTACGCGATTCTCCGAGGAGCTGCAGCAGTTCGTGCCGAAGGACTTGCCGCCGGGGATCTTCGTCGCCGGCCGCATGAACGGTGTGCACGATCTCGCATCGAGGCTTGCCGACGGCAGGCGCGCCGGATCACAGGCGGCCGCCCACGCCGGCTTCGGCTCGCCCTCGACCGCCATCGTCGCCCGCGGCGCCCGCTGCCCGTCGCATCGCTTCCCGATCATCGATCATCCCGGCGGAAAGAATTTCGTCGACTACGATGAGGATTTGCAGGTCAAAGACCTGGAGAACGCCGCGCAGGAAGGATTCGATTCGAGCGAGCTGCTCAAGCGCTACAGCACGGTCGGAATGGGGCCCTCGCAGGGAAAGCACTCGAACATGAACGCGCTGCGCATCCTGGCCCGCGTGCGCGGCCTGAGCGTGGAGCAGCTGGGCTTGACCACCTCGCGCCCCATGTACCAGCCGGTTCCGATGAAGCTGCTGGCGGGCCGCAGCTTCAATATCGAGCGCCGCACGCCGGTTGACGCGCAGCATCAGGCGCTAGGCGCGGTGTGGATGCCGGCGGGAAACTGGCGGCGCCCCGAATACTATGCGGCGACCGGCGAGACCCGCGCGCAGAGCATCGACGCGGAGGTGCAGGCCGTGCGCGGCAGGGTCGGACTCATCGACGTGGGTACGCTGGGAAAGATCGAGATCTACGGACCGCAGGCAGGGATGTTTCTGGACCGGGTATATGCAGGCAAGTTTTCCGACATGAAGGCCGGCACGACCCGCTATGGCCTGATGCTCGATGAATCGGGAGTCATCATCGATGACGGGGTGATCGCCCGCTTGAAGGCCGGGATGTTTTATTTCACCACCACGACCGGCGGCTCCGCGACGGTGTTTCGCGAACTATTGCGGCTCAATGCGTTGTGGGGACTGGACTGCGCCCTGGTGAACGTGACGGGGCACCGTGCAGCGTTCAATTTTGCCGGTCCGCTGAGCCGCGACATCCTGCAGTCGCTGACGGATGTGGACCTGCAAGATGCGGCTTTTCCGTATTTGGGTGTGCGCGAGGGATTGGTCGCGGGCGTTCGCGCGCGCCTGCTGCGGGTCGGGTTCGTGGGCGAACTCGGCTATGAGATCCACGTCCCGGCAGGCGCCGCCGCCGCCGTGTGGCAGGCGCTGCACGACGCCGGCCTGCCGCGGGGCCTGCGGCCGTTCGGCGTCGAAGCGCAGCGCGTACTGCGCCTGGAGAAGGGCCACTTCATCGTCGGCCAGGACACCGACGGGCTCACCGATCCCTTCGAAGCGAATGCGCGGTGGGCAGTGAGCATGCAGAAGCCCTTCTTCGTCGGGCAGCGCAGCTTGAAGATCCTGCAGGCGCGCGGACCCCGGCAGAAACTGGTCGGTATCGAGATACTGGACGCCACCCGAATGCCGCGAGAGTGCCAGCTGGTGATCGAAGGGGATCGCATCGCGGGGCGCCTCACCAGTGTGGTGCGCTCGAGCACCTTGAACAAGTCGATCGGGCTCGCCATGCTGGCGCCGCAGCTCGCCGATGCCGGAGGGGACATCCGGATTCGCGCCGATCACGGCGAGATGCTGGCCGCGCGCATCGCACCCACGCCGTTCTATGACCCCCAGAACCTGCGCCAGCGGGCGGCGGTCGGGCCGTGACCGAACTGAGGTTCGATGCGCGGGACCGGCGCACCCGCCTGGGGTTGAAGGGGCCGCGCGCCGCTGAATGGCTGGTCGCGCAGGGCCTCGGCGTGCCGATGGCGCCCAACAGCTGGGCACGCTCGTCTGGCGCCGCCGGCTCCGAGGCCGTGATGGTGGCACGGCTCGGCCAGTTCGAGTTTTTTCTCGAGGATGCGCCGGGGGGCACCAGGCTTCGAGGCATCGCGCCGGCATTGGAGGCGAATCCGTCCGGCGTGTATCCGGTGTTGCGCGAGGATGTGGCGTTCCAATTGAGCGGCGAGGGCGTGCACGATGTGCTCGCGCAGGTGTGCAACGTGAATTTCGCCGGGCTCGCCTTGGACTCGCATCCGGTGATCATGACGCTCATGATCGGCGTCGCGGTGCTCGTGGTGCCCGAGCCGATGCATGAGGGAGCACGGGACGGGCGGCGCTATCGCATCTGGTGCGATCCCACCTTCGCACCTTCCCTGTGTGAGACGCTCGCGGAAGTGGTCGCCGACTGCGGTGGAGTCGTCGCCGGCGAGGAGTAGCATGATTCTCGAGCATCGATGATTTGCGCGAACTCGCCAAAAGGCGCATACCGCGCGCCATATTCGACTATGCCGACGGCGGCTCCTACCAGGAGCTCACGCTGCGCGCCAACGCGGCGGATCTCGACGCGATCAACTTCCGGCAGCGGGTCATGGTCGACGTCTCCTCGGTGTCGCTCGCGACCACGGTGCTGGGCAGCCCGATTTCCATGCCGCTCGCCATCGCGCCGACCGGCCTCTCGGGCCTGTTTCACGCCGACGGGGAAATCCTCGGCGCGCGCGCGGCGGCCGCGTTCGGCATTCCATTCTGCCTGAGCACCATGTCGATCTGCTCGATCGAGGATGTGCGAGCCGCGACCGGGCAGCCGTTCTGGTTCCAGCAATACCTGATGCGCGACCGCGGATTCAACCAGGCGCTCATCGATCGGGCGATCGCGGCGCAATGTTCGGCGCTGATGCTCACGCTCGATTTGCAGCTTCTCGGAGAGCGCCGACGGGATGCGCGCAACGGCCTCTCCATTCCGCCGAGGCTCTCGCTGCGCAACGCCTGGGATGTGGCGACGAAGCCCGCGTGGGCGATGAAGGTGCTGTTCGGCAAGCGGCGCACATTCGGCAATCTGGTCGGGCACATCCCGGGCGCCGCCGGGATGCTGAATCTTGCCGAATGGACGCACTCGCAATTCGACGCCTCCGCGAACTGGCGCGACGTCGAGTGGGTGAGAAGCCGCTGGCCGGGCCGGTTGATCCTGAAGGGCGTGCTGGATGCCGAGGATGCGCGCTTTGCGCTCGCCGCGGGAGCCGATGCGGTGGTGGTGTCGAATCACGGCGGCCGCCAGCTCGACGGTGCGCCTTCCTCGATTTCGGTGCTGCCGGAGATCGTCGGCGCGATCGGCGGCCGCTGCGAAGTGCTGTTCGACGGCGGCATTCGATCGGGCCAGGACATCGCGAAGGCGCTCGCCCTGGGAGCGCGCGCCGGCTTGATCGGCAAGTCTTACCTGTTTGCGCTGGCAGCCGGCGGCGAGGCGGGCGTCACGAAGGCGCTCGAGATCATGCGCAATGAGCTTCGGGTGACGTTCTCTCTGACCGGAACGACGAGCGTGGCCGCCGCCGGGCGGCACATGCTGAGGAGCGTATAGATCGCCCCATGTCAAAGCGCCATGATGACGGCGCCGCCCGTGATCAGGCAGGCCGCAATACCGGTCTTCCAGGTGAGCCGCTCGCCGAGAAAGGCCGCCGCGAACAGCACCACGAATACCACGCTCAACTTGTCGATGGGCGCGACGCGCGAAGCGGGGCCCGTCTGCAGCGCGCGGTAGTAGCAAAGCCACGACAGGCCGGTCGCGATGCCCGACAACACCAGGAAGAGGACGGCGTGCGAGGACAGCTTGGCCGGCCGTTGCCATTCATTGCGCGCCCAGACGATCGCCGCGGCGACCAGCAAAACGACGACGGTGCGCCAAAAAGTCGCCAGGTCCGAATTGATCTCGGATACCGCGACCTTGCCGAAGATCGCGGTCAGCGCGGCAAATACGGCAGATCCGACCGCGTATGCACGCCAGTCTGAGTTCATTTCCGGCTAGGGTATCAGATCGGTGCGCGATCAGATCATGGGCAGCGGTCCTGGCTTGCCGCGCGGGAATGCCGCATCGAGGCGCGCGATTTGTGCGCCGCTGAGGCGCAGTGCGGCGGCGCCGGCATTCTCCTCCACGTGCGCGATGGCGGACGCCTTCGGGATCACGAAGCTGTTCGGGTGCCGCAGCAGAAATGCCAGTGCGATCTGGCGCGCGGTGGCGTGGCGCGCCGCCGCGATTTCCTGCAATACGCGGCCTGGCCTGGTGCGCGGATCGAAAACGTCGGGGCGTTCTCCGAACGGCGTGTAGGCGACCACAGCCACCCCGCGCGCCTGGCACCACGGCAGCACCGCGTGCTCGATCGCGCGCTCCTGAAGGTGATACAGCACTTGATTGCAAGCCGGGGGTCCGGCGCCCGCGATTGCGGCGACTTCATCGAGATCGGCGACGTCGAAATTGCTGACGCCCCAGGAGAGAATCTTGCCGCCGCGCTTCAGCGCCTCGAATGCCTCGATGGTCTCTTCGAGCGGGTGCGCGCCGCGCCAGTGCAGCAGATAGCAGTCGAGCCGATCGGTGGCGAGACGCGCCAGCGATTTCTCGCACGCCTCGACCGTACCGCGTCTGGACGCGTGGGTCGGCAGCACCTTCGAAACCAGGAACACCTCGTCGCGGCGCCCGGCGATCGCGGAGGCGATGATCCGCTCGGCGGCGCCCGAGCCGTACATCTCCGCGGTGTCGATGTGCGTCATCCCTAGATCGAGGCCGCGGCGCAGCGCCGCAACTGCCGCGTCGGGGCTCGACTCCTCGGTCCGCCAGGAGCCCTGACCGACGGCGGCGACTTCGCGTCGCGTGGAGCCGAATAGGCGCAGAGATGGTTCTGCGCGCATCGTCAGCCGGGCGGATACTTCGCGAGGCCCAGGCGGCGCGTCATGCGCAGGGCCGCCTCCCTGCCCTGGTAGTAGCCCGGCACCACATTGAGCGAGTCGAATCCCAGGGTCTGGTAAAAGAGGCGCGCAGCCTCATTGCGGGCTCGCAGCTCCAGATTGATGTGAAATACACCCGCCTCGACGGCTGTCGCGGTGAGCCAACGGATGAGCTGGCGGCCGAGACCTTGGCGCCGATGCTCCGGCGCGACCGCCAGCAGATTGAGATGCGCGACCTCATCGCCAAGATGCATGATGGCGAAGGCCGCAAGCCGCCGGTCGCGCCGAGCCACAACGACCGAGGAATCGGGGCCGCAGATGAAGTGTTGCACCCGCGCGGGCGTCCAGGACCAGGTCAGCCCCTGCTCGATCAAATCGCGCGACATCTCTGCGATCTCGCGCGCATCCGCGGATCGTGCGAGTCCCAATATGGCGAGTTCGGACATGCTTCAACGGCTGCGGTATCGATCGGTGGCAAGCACGAGTTCGCTGATGTTACCCGGCTCGAACGCCGAATGCCCGGCGTCCGCGACCATGCGAAGGTCCGCTTCAGGCCATACCCGGTGCAGATCCCAGGCGCTGATCGCAGGGCACACGATGTCGTACCGGCCCTGCACGATGGTCGCCGGAATGCGCCGGATGCGCGGCACGTCGTCGAGCAATTGCGTTTCGCTGCGCAGAAAGCCTCGATTCACGAAGTAATGCGATTCGATTCGCGCCACGGCGAGCGCGAACTGATCCTCGCTCCACTTGCGGATATTGTCGGGATTGCTCTGCAGGAAGCTGGTGGACGCCTCCCAAACCGACCACGCTCGCGCCGCGGTCAGGGCGGCTCGCTGATCGGTGCCGGTCAGGCGCTGATGGTAGGCGCGCAGGAAATCGTCGCGTTCGTCGACCGGGATCACGTCCCGGTAAGCTTCCCAGAAATCCGGGAATATCTCCGAGGCGCCGTGCTGGTACAGCCAGCGGATTTCGGCGTAGCGCAGCAAAAAGATGCCGCGCAGCACGAGTTCACTGACCCGCTCCGGGTGCGCTTCGGCGTAGGCCAGCGCGAGCGTGCTGCCCCAAGAGCCGCCGAACACCAGCCAGCGCTCGATACCGAGGTGCTTGCGCAGCCGTTCGATATCGGCGACCAAATGCCAGGTCGTGTTTTCGATCAGGCTGGCGCTCGGGCGGCTGCGGCCGCAGCCTCGCTGGTCGAACACCACGATGCGATAATGGCGCGGATCGAAGAACTGCCGCGCACGCTTGTCCGACCCCGCGCCGGGGCCGCCGTGCAGGAACACCGCAGGTTTTCCGGCCGGGTTTCCGCACTCCTCGTAATAGATCTCGTGGACGTCCGACACGCGCAGGTAGCCCTGGCGGAACGGTTCGATGGGCGGATACAGTTCGCGCCGCGCCGCTGCCGCGGGTGCCTTTGCGGCGGCTCGCGAGGACACGGCCGCACGAGCCGCGAGCTTTGCCGCGTTTGCCGAAGCGTGACGCTTGGCGATGCGGATTGGTTTTTTGAGCGCCTTCCGTTTGGACGCGGCGGCGCGTGAGAGTTGCGGCCGGGTTCGCGTCGCCTTGGGCGGTGCGGCTTTCTTTTTCTTCATCGCCTGTTCCTCTGTATATTGAATTTATGCGCGCTGAACCAAGGGACCCAACGGCCTTCCGCCGAGCAGGTGCAAATGCAGGTGATAGACCTCTTGACCGCTGTCAGGATTGCAATTGAGGATCAACCGGTAGCCGCTCTTGGCGACGCCGTGCTGGCGCGCGAGATCGCGCGCGACGATGACCATGTGTCCAATCAGGGACTCATCGTCGTCGGCGATATCGTCCGTGGTGGGAATGGCCTTGTGCGGCACGATCAGTATGTGCACCGGGGCCGCCGGTCTGATGTCCAGAAACGCGATCACCCTCGAATCGCGAAAGACGACGGTGGCGGGCAGCTCTCCCGCGATGATCTTTTCAAAAAGGGTAGGCATTTCATACGCCTCCAACGACCGGAAGCCCGTAAGATAGCAGGAACCGCCGTGCGGCCACGATTTCCAACGAGGGGCCGCGCCGCCGGCGCTTTGAAGGAGTCGCTTGTGCCGCCGATATTGCGGTGCAGTATTCACTCTGCGAATGGTAATGGGAACGATTCTCATATAGGATTACATTGCATGGATACCAATCACCCCACGGCTGATCCCGTGGCTGAGCCCGCCGGCATCAAACTCGCCGACCTCGCCACCGGCACGGCTGCGCGCGTGGTGTCGGTTTGCGCTCCGGATGCGCCGGCGCCGCTCGAATTGGGAAGACGGCTGGCGGAGCTCGGCTTTCTGCCCGGGGAAGCCGTGCGGATCGTGGCGCGCGGTCTGATGGCGCGCGATCCCATCGCGGTACGCATCGGTACAGGCACCTTCGGGTTGCGGCTGTTCGAAGCGGCGTGCATCCGCGTTTGTCCGGAGCAGCCGCTGCTCGGTTAGGCCCATGCAGGCCGTGTCCGGTGTGCACCCGAGTCCCCTGGTCGCATTGGTTGGCAATCCCAACTGCGGCAAGACGGCGCTGTTCAATGTGCTGACCGGCAGCCGGCAGAAGGTCGCCAATTACGCCGGCGTGACCGTCGAACGCAAGGAGGGCATGCTGCAGACGCCCTCCGGCCATCGAGTCCGCATCCTCGATCTGCCCGGAGCCTACAGCCTCGACCCTTTGACGCCCGACGAACAAGTCACGGCGGATGTGCTGCTCGGGCGGCGTGCGGGCGAGGCCACTCCCGACCTCGTCGTATGCGTCACGGATGCGACCAACCTGCGCCAGAATCTGCGGCTGGTGCTGAGCCTCAAGCGGCTGGGCTTGCCCATGGTCGTCGCTTTGAACATGACGGACATCGCGCGGCGCAAAGGCATCGTCATCAACGCCGAACGCCTCGCGGCCGAACTCGGCGTGCCGGTCGTCGAAACGGTAGGCATCAAGGCATCCGGCGCCAGCGCCTTGATCAAGATGCTGGGTTCGGCGGCCATTCCGGCGCGCGTGCAGCCGGCCGCGGAGTGGCGCACTCCGACGGCCGCCGACATCGAACGCGATCAGACCGAAGTGCGCAGAATTTTGCAGGTTGTCGGCGCCGATCGCCTGAGCGGCGTCACCTTCAGCGACAAGGTGGATGCCCTCGTGCTGCATCCGGTGATCGGCCCGCTGATACTCGCTTCGATTCTGTTCCTGGTCTTTCAAGCGGTATTCGCGTGGGCACAGGCGCCGATGGATGCGATCAGACTCGGCGTGGGGGTGTTCGGCGATTGGCTTAAGCTGGCTCTCCCGGCAAGCCTGTTGAAGGATTTGCTGGTCAACGGCGTGCTGGCGGGCGTCGGCAGTGTCCTGGTGTTTCTGCCGCAGATCATCATCCTGTTCTTTTTCATCCTGCTGCTCGAGGACTCCGGATACCTGCCGCGCGCGGCATTCCTGCTCGACCGGCTGATGGGCAGCGTCGGATTGTCGGGGCGCGCCTTCATTCCCCTGCTGTCGAGCTTCGCGTGCGCGATTCCCGGCATCATGGCGACGCGCACCATTCAAAATCCGCGCGATCGATTGGCGACCATCATGATCGCGCCGCTGATGACGTGCTCGGCGCGGCTGCCGGTGTATGCACTGATCATCGGGGCGTTCATCCCGCACCGCGCCGTTTGGGGCGGCGTCGAATTGCAGGGATTGGTGCTGTTTGCTCTCTACGTCGCGGGAGTCGCCAGCGCCATGGGCGTTGCCTACCTGCTCAAGCGCTGCGGCGGCTCCGCCTCGCGCTTCCAGGCGCTCATGCTCGAACTGCCGACCTACCATTGGCCGAGTCTGCGGAGCCTGGCCATCGGCCTGTGGCAGCGCGCCGACATTTTCTTGACCCGTGTCGGCACGATCATCCTGTCCCTGATGGTGATTTTGTGGGCCTTGAGCTCGTTTCCGGCTCCCCCGCCGGGCGCCACCGGCCCCGGCATTCAGTACAGCATCGCGGGGCACGTGGGCTCCTGGCTTGCGGTGCTGTTCGCACCCATCGGCTTCAATTGGCAGATCTCGATTGCGCTGGTGCCGGGGCTTGCGGCGCGCGAAGTCGCGGTGGGCGCGCTCGGCACCGTCTACGCCTTATCCGCCACGGGCGCGGATGTCAGCTCAGCGCTGACGCCGTTGATCGCGCAGTCATGGAGCCTGCCGACGGCGCTCTCGCTGCTGGCCTGGTATGTATTCGCGCCGCAGTGCCTGGCCACGCTCGCCACGGTCAAGCGCGAAACGAATTCCTGGCGCTACCCGCTCGTCATGGCCGGGTATCTATTTGCGATGGCCTATGCGGGATCCTGGGTCACCTATCGACTTGCCCTGGCGCTGTCGGGTTGATGCAGCGTGCAGCGGATGCGAACAGACCATGAACAGAACTCTCGATAATTCCGTGGTCGGTCTGGCGCTGCTGGCGAGCGTCGGGTACGCATTGTCCTCGCTCGGGCCGAGGGGCCTGCGGATGCGGCTGCGCACGACGCTCGCGCAGTTCGCGGCACGCGCTCCGGCGTTCCTGCACCTCGGTTCCGTCGCGCGGCGGCTGGCGGCGGCGGCCGCCAAAACCTCCGGCTCCTGCGGCGGCTGCGGCAGCTGCGACTCCGCAACGTCGGCGCCCGAGCAGCCGCCCGAGCCTGAAGTTCGCGTGCCGCTCGCAAAGGTCGGCAGACGCAGTTGACCGGATCTCGGCGGCTATTCGCCCGAGAAATTCGCTGCGCGCTTGCTGCGGAAGGCGGCAACGCCTTCGGCGAAGTCCCGTGTATCGCCCAAGGCCGCCTGTTCGAGGGCCTCGAGCGCCAGCTGCTCGGGCAGGGTGGCCGCCGGCTGCCGATTGAACGTTCGTTTGATCCGCTTGAACGCTTGCGTCGGGCCGGTCGCAAGGCGGCGCGCGATGCCGTGCGCCTGCTCGAGCAGAGCCGCATCGTCCACACAGGCCCAAATGAGGCCCCATCGCTCCGCATCCGGCGCCGACAGCGCATCGCCCAGCAGCGTCATGCCCTTGGCGCGGGCCGTTCCTATGAGCCGCGGCAGATAAAACGTGCTGCCCAAGTCGGGCATCAATCCGACCTTGGGCGCGAACAGCTGCACGAAGCTGGCCGAGCGCGCCGCCAGCACGATGTCTCCGACCAGGGCCAAGCTCATTCCCGCACCGGCGGCCACGCCGTTGACGGCCACCACGACCGGCACGGCGATCTCGTGCCAGGCGTTCACCATCGGATTGAAGTGATCGCGCAGGCTGGCGCCGATCTTCTGCCCGGGGCTGCCCTTCGCCGTCTCGAAGAAATCGTCGCGCATGAGATCGGCGCCGGAACTGAAGGCGCGCCCGGCACCGGTCAGCACGGCGGCGCGGATGTCTCGATCGGCTTCGATGGCGGCGGCGGCGGCGCGCAAATCCTCCACCAGCTGCAGATTGAGCGCATTGAGCCTGTCGGGGCGGTTGAGCGTAACGCGGGCGATGTGATCGCTCCGCTCGAACAGCAGGGTTGCGAAGTCCATGAGACCACCGGTGAGGACTGACGGGCAAGTGTACCGCACGGCGCAGTCGGTCATAATGGCCGGGCAATCCTCAATGAGCTAGAAGCATGCCCATTCCCGCCATTCTCCAGGGACATCTGCGCCTGCCGGTCATCGGCGCGCCCATGTTCATCGTCTCCACGCCGGCCCTGGTGCTGGCGCAATGCAGGGCGGGGATCGTCGGCTCATTTCCGGCGCTGAATGCCCGGCCGGCCTCGCAGCTCGATGAGTGGCTCGCGCAGATCACCGAAGAGCTCGGCGCCTACCGGCGGGCGAACCCGCGCGCCAGGGTCGCGCCATTTGCCGTGAACCAGATCGTGCATGCGAGCAACGATCGGCTGGAGCACGACGTGCGCCTGTGCGTCCAGCACCGCGTACCCATCGTCATCACCAGCCTGCGCCCGCCGTCCGAGGTGGTCAGCGCGGTGCACGCTTACGGCGGCGTCGTGTTTCACGACGTGATCAGTCTGCGCCACGCCGAGAAGGCTGCGGCGCAGGGTGTGGACGGCATCATTGCGGTGTGCGCCGGCGCCGGCGGCCATGCCGGCGTGCTCAGCCCGTTCGCCCTGGTGAAGCAGATCCGTGAAATCTACCCGGGCACGATCATTCTGTCCGGAGCGATGAGCACGGGCGCCGACGTGCTCGCGGCGCAGGCGCTGGGCGCGGACCTGGCGTATCTCGGCACGCGGTTCATCGCCACCGCGGAGGCCAATGCGAGTGCCGCCTACAAGCAAATGCTGATCGACAGCCGCGCCGAGGATATCGTGTACACCTCTCTTTTCAGCGGAGTAGCCGGCAATTATTTGCGCGGCAGTGTGACGCAGGCCGGCCTGGATCCGGACACATTGCCCGAATCGGACAAGACCAAGATGAATTTCGGCGCCGGCGGGAACACCGCATTGAAGGCATGGAAGGACATCTGGAGCGCGGGACAAAGCGTCAGCGGCATTCACGAGGTAGAGACGGTGGAGGCGCTGGTCAACCGGATGGTGGGCGAGTACGAGGCGGCCCGGGCGCGCATCAACAGCGGCGCGGCCGCGGTTCAATGACGTGAGGCGAAGGAATTGCGCCTGAATTCCGATCAGTTGGCGGCCGCCCTGGCCCGCGGTCTCGCCCCCATCTATCTGGTGTCCGGCGATGAGCCGCTGCTCGTCGGCGAGGCGGCGGATGCCGTCAGAGCTGCGGCGCGCGCGTCCGGATACGCGGATCGCACGGTGTTCTTCATCGACCGCGGATTCGCCTGGGATGAGTTGCGCCACGCGACGCAGGCGCTGTCCCTGTTCGCCGAGCGACGGCTGTTCGAACTGCGGATGCCGAGCGGCAAGCCCGACAAGGGGGCCGCGCAGTTGGCCGATCTCGCCATGCACCCGCCGCCCGACGTGCTGTGTTTGATCATCACCGACAAGCTCGACAAAAAGGCCGGCGAGGCTCCCTGGGTGCGGGCCGTCGAACGCCACGGCGCGTGGATACCGATCTGGCCGGTCGACGCCGCGGCTCTGCCGGCCTGGCTGGGCAGCCGCGCGCGCGCAATGAATGTGCGGATGGAGCCGGCTGCCGCCGAGCTGATCATCGAGCGCGTGGAGGGAAACCTGCTCGCGGCGAAGCAAGAGCTCGAGAAATTGGCGCTGCTCGCCGATGGCAAGCCGATCAGCGCGCAGCTGGTGCTGCGCACCGTGGCCGACAGCGCCCGATACGACATATTCCAGCTCGCGGAAGCCGCGGCGGGGGGCGATGCGCAGCGCGCAATGCGCGTCCTGCTGGGATTGAAGAGCGAGGGGGTGGAGCCGACGCTCATTCTCTGGGCGCTCGTGCGGGAATTGCGCGGATTGTGGCAGGCGCGCGAGCGCGACCGGCTGCGCTCGCACTCTGCGGGCGCCGGTTGGAATCAAGCGGCGAGGCCCTCCGCGCGCGCGCGCGCGCGAAGCGGCAGCATGCCTCTGGCGCGGCTGCTGCGCCAAGCCAGCGAGACGGACCGCATTCTGAAGGGGGTGGCTCGCGGCGATGCCTGGACCGCAATCATCGGGCTCACCGGCTGCATTGCGGGAGCTTTGCAAGCGCCGCAGGAATCAGGCAGGGTAGCCGGATGAACCCGATGGGCATCTTCGGCGGGACCTTCGATCCCATCCACTATGCGCACCTGCGCACGGCCTTCGAGCTGCAGCAGGCGCTGCGCCTGAAAGAGATACGTTTTTTGCCCGCGGGCAATCCGCCGCACCGCGATCAGCCCGTCGCCAGCCCGCAATTGCGCCTGCAAATGGTCGAGCTCGCGACGGCCGGGCAGCCCGGTTTCGTGGTCGATGACCGCGAGGTGCGCAAAGCAGGGCCCTCGTATTCGGTCGAAACGCTGGGCGAACTGCGCCACGAGTATCCGGACCGCAGCCTGTGCCTCATCGTCGGCATGGATGCGTTCCTCAGCCTGCCCAAGTGGCATCAATGGCGCGAGCTGCTGCAGCTGGCTCATCTGGTGGTCGCGCACCGCCCGGGATGGCGGGCGCCGGGGATGGGGCCCCTGGGTGAATTGCTGGTCGATCGCGGCACCGGGCGCATCGGCGACCTGCACGAGCAGCGCGCCGGCTGCATTTATATTCACGCCGTGACGCAGCTCGAGATCTCCTCCACCGAGGTGCGGCAGCTGATTGCGATGGGCCGGGATCCGCGCTTCCTCATGCCGGATTCAGTGCGTAAACTGATCCTGGATACCAATTGTTACTCCAAAACACGGACGCCGTAGTGCCAGTCAAGAAAAAGCCCTTTTCAGCCAAGTCTCCGATCAAAAAACTCAAGGCCGGCGCCCGCAGCGCCGCCACCGGCAAGCCCAAAGGCGCCGGCGCCAGGAAGGCCTCAGCCGCCGCCAGACCCTCCCTCAAGTCCGTGATCCTCGATGCCTTGGCCGACATGAAGGCGTTGGAAGTGAAAGTGCTGGACGTCCGCGGCCTGACCGATATAGCCGATTTCATGGTGATCGCGAGCGGCACATCGGACCGGCACGTGCGCTCCGTGGCGCAGCGCGTGATCGAAAAAACCAAACTGGCGGGATTTCGGCCGCACGGGGTGGAAGGCCAGCAGGACAGCGACTGGGTGCTGATCGATCTGCACGAGATGATCGTGCACGTGATGCTGCCGCGCGTACGTGAATTCTACGGACTCGAAAAGCTGTGGGATCTGGCGCCAGCGAAGCGCGCCGCCCGCGCGTAGGAGCCTGTCTGAGTAATCCCCGTGGCCTTACCCAAGGCAGATTTCGCTTCAGCCGAGGCGGAGCCGACGTGGTTGGGTTAGTGCCCAACGAGGAGGCGACAACGATGGATGAAGCGAAATCTGCAAGGGTACGAAGGGTTGGCCGGGAGACGTGCGTCTGCGGCGTTGCGCGTCTTGGCCGTGGTGCCCGCCACGGCCTGCGCCGCGCGCCTTGCATCCGCTCCGTCTCCCGGCCAACGCGGCTCACGCGGATTACTCAGACAGGCTCCTAGGATTTTGGCGAAGCGAACATGAAATGCCGGTTGATCGCTGCCGGCACCCGCCTGCCCGATTGGATCAGCGAGGGATTTCGCGAATACCAGAAACGGCTGCGCGCCCCGCTCGTTCTCGAATTGCTGGAAATCCCGGTTGCCACGCGGCGGGCCGGTGAGAATCCGCAGCGCGCAATCGCGCGCGAAGGCTCGAACATGCTGGCTGCGGTGGACCCCAAGGACTACGTGGTTGCGTTGGAAATCACCGGTCAATCCATGACGACGCAACAGCTGAGCGCCTGGCTGGCCGTGCGTCTTCGCGAGGCGAGGCCGCTCGCCTTGCTGATAGGCGGCCCCGATGGGCTGGCGCCGGAATGTCTGGAGCGGGCGAACCAAGGCTGGTCCCTGTCGCCCCTCACCCTGCCGCATGCGCTGGTGCGAGTGGTGGTCGCCGAGCAGCTCTATCGCGCCATGAGCCTGCTGGCCGGCCACCCCTATCATCGCGCCTGAAGGCGTGCAACGTGGGTATGCTCAACGCATGTGCGCAGACTTCGTGTATCTCGCCTCGGCCTCCCCCCGCCGGCGCCAGCTTCTTCAGCAAATAGGCGTGCCTTTTCAGATACTTAGCGTTTTGATCGACGAGTCGATCGCGACCGTGGAGGCGCCGCCCGCGTACGTCTCGAGGCTTGCCGAAGCCAAGGCCGAGGCCGGCCGGGTGCTTGCCCAGGCGAGCGGCTCAACGGCCATACCGGTTCTCGCGGCGGATACGGCGGTGCTCATCGACGGCGAGATCCTGGGCAAGCCGACCGACGCCGGGGACGCCGAGCGCATGCTGCTGCTGCTGTCGGGACGGACTCATGAGGTGCTGACCGCTGTTGCGCTGGCGACGGCGGACCGCGTCGCATCCTGTGTCAGCCGCAGCGAGGTCACTTTTCGCGACATCGGTGCGCACGAGGCGCGCGAGTATTGGAATACCGGGGAGCCGTGCGACAAGGCCGGCGGCTACGCCATTCAGGGGCGCGGCGCAGTTTTCGTCGCCGACCTGCACGGCAGCTATTCCGGCGTCATGGGGCTGCCGCTGTACGAAACCGCCGGGCTCCTCAGAGGGCCGGCGTGCCGGTATGGCGGCCTTCGGATCAATGGCGGGGCGCATGAGCACCGAGATTCTGATCAACGCGAGCATCCACGAAGCGCGCGCCGCAGTGGTCGAGAACGGCGTGCTGCAGGAGGTGTTTCTCGAGCGCGCCAGCCGGCGCGGCCTGATCAGCAACATCTACAAAGGCCGTGTGTCGCGGGTGCTGCCGGGCATGCAGGCGGCGTTCATCGAGATCGGCATGGAGCGCACCGCGTTCCTGCACGCCTCCGACATTTTCGACGCGCGCCACGCGGATACCGGCATCGAGACGCCGCGCACCGAGAACATCCGGACTCTGGTTGCCGAGGGCAATGAAATCCTCGTGCAAGTGGTCAAGGACCCGCTGGGAACCAAGGGCGCGCGCCTCACGACGTACATCACGCTGCCGTCACGCTACCTGGTCTACATGCCCCAGGGGCGCGGTGTCGGCGTGTCGGCGCGAATCGAGGATGAGGCGGAGCGCGAGCGCCTGCGCGGCGCTGTGCTGGCCGGCCTGGAGGCCGATGAAGGCGCCGGATACATCGTGCGCACGGCGGCGGAGGACGCGCCGCCCGACGCTATGCGGGCCGATATGATGTATCTGCGCAAGCTGTGGGAGTTCGTGCGCCAGAAGGGGCTGCGCACCGAGGCGGGCCAGCTGGTGCACGCCGATTTGCCCCTGCACCTGCGGATCTTGCGCGACTTGCTGCGGCCGGACGTCGAACGCGTGCTGATCGATCAGCCGGGCGCGCATGGAGAGATGCAGGAATTCGCGGCCACTTTCATGCCCGAAGCGCTGCCGCGCATCGAACTGTACGAGGAGAGCCGCCCGGTGTTCGAACTGCACCACGTCGAGGAGGAGATTCAAAAGGCGCTGGATCGCAAAGTCCCCCTCAAATCCGGCGGCCACCTGATCATCGATCAAACCGAGGCGATGACCACGATCGACGTCAACACGGGCGCGTTCGTCGGCCACCGCAACCTGGAGGAAACGATATTCCGCACCAACCTGGAGGCGGCGGTGGCCATCGCGCGACAGCTGCGTCTGCGCAATCTCGGCGGCATCATCATCATCGACTTCATCGACATGGAGGAGCCCGAGCATCGCCGCCAGGTGATCCAAGCGCTGGAGAAGGCGTTGAGCGACGATCACGTCAAGACCAACATCTCCTCGGTCTCGCCGCTCGGCCTGGTGGAGATGACGCGCAAGCGAACGCGCGAAAGCCTGGAACATCTGCTGTGCCAGCCTTGTCCGACCTGCGAGGGGCGCGGATTCGTCAAGACCGCGGAGACGGTGTGCTACGAGGTGTTTCGCGAGATCGTGCGCCAAGCGCGGCAGTTCGAGTGTCAAGCAGCTGATGGTCCTCGCGCACCAGGACGTGATCGAGCGGCTGCTCGATGAGGAATCCTCGGCGCTCGGCGAACTCGAGCTGGTCACCGGCAAGCCGATCCGCCTGCAAACCGAATCCCTCTACACCGTCGATCAATACGACGTCGTTCTGATGTAAATGAGCCTGCGCAAAATCGGCAAAGTCCTGCTCTTCGGCATCGCGGGAATGGTGATGGGGATGCTGCTGCTGATGCTGGGCGTCAAGCTCGCGCTCGATCGTGCGCCTCAATATCAGGCCGAGATCAAGGAGTGGGTGCACAACCGGATCGGGTACCACATCGCGTTTGCGCATGTGTCGCCGGCGTTTCGCTGGTACGGCCCGGAACTGTATTTCGAGCGACTGGAGCTGCGCTCCAAGGACGACCAGCGGGTGCTCGCGCGCGCGGCCGGCGGGCGCGTCGGCATCGACTTCTGGCAGCTGTTTCACAGCGGCAAATTATTTGCCGTGCGAGTCGAACTCGACTCGCCCGACATCATCGATCGAGCGCATGGGGCCGGACAAATTCGCGCTCGCGTCCGAGATCGTGCTGGGCGGCGAGCAGTCGTCCATGTCCGTGCTCACGCTGAACGATCTGCCCGCCGGCACGCTGGCCATTCGCCGCGGCCTTATCACGGTTCAAAATTGGAACTCCGACCTTCCCGAGCTCAAGCTGCGCGCCGTGACTCTGGATCTGCGCCGCGCCGCCGACCTGGCCGTGCTCAGACTGAACGCGCAGCTGCCGGCGGTGCTCGGCGGCTCCTTGAATTTCAATGGAAGGGCGCGCGGCGTCGGCCCGCTGACAGGCGTGAGCTGGGACGCGCTGCTGAGCGCCCGCGACATGTCGTTTCCCGGATGGCGGCAACTGCTCCCCGAATATCTGACCAGACTCGATGCGGGCACCGGCGGCTTCGAGATGCTGGCGAGCGGCCGGGGTCCGACGCCCGCGCGCGCCGCGCTCGATTTTGCGGCGCGGGGCGTGGTCGCCAAATTGAGCGAGGGCCTCAGCGACAGGTTCGAGCAGATCAGCGGCTCGCTGACCCTGACGCACGCGGGCGATCGCTGGACGGTGCTTGGCCGCCGCGTGCGCGCGCTCACCGCGGGCCGCCGCGATCCGGATTCCGAGTTCGACGTGAGCTGGCGCGGCAGCGATGCGGGCCTGCTGGAACTGCGCGCTCAGGCGAGCTACCTGCGCGCCGAGGCGCTGCTGCCGCTCGCCGGGCTGATGCCGCAGAAGGACTTGCGCGATCGGTTGCGCGACATCGCGCCCACCGGCGAATGGCGCGACATGCGCGCGCAGCTCGAGCGAACCGCAGTGGGCGACCCGTGGCAGCTGGCGGTCAACGCGCAGTTCCGCGGCGTGGGCTTCGCGCCCGTCGGCCGCGCGCCGGGCCTGCGCGGCTTGAGCGGCATGCTTGCCGGCAATGAAAGCGGCGGGCCGCGTAGTCATCGATACGCAGACGGCGGTGTTCAACTGGCCCGGCCAGTTCCCCCAGCCGATCGATCTGAGCGCACTCAAGACCACCCTCTACTGGAAGCGGACCGCGGAGGAATTCTTGGTGGCCACGAGGGACTTCGAATTGAGTACTCACGGCGCCAGCGCCCATGCCAAGGCGGCCTGGCGGCAGCCGAGCGACGGCAGCTCGCCGGTCTTGACCATGGCGAGCACGCTGGACAACGGCAATGTGGCGGATGCGCATCTGTTTTTTCCGCACGCGCTCATGCCGGCTCCGGCGCTCGCAGTGGCTCGATCGCGCGTTCATCGCGGGCCGTCTGGCGCATGCCGATGCGATCTTCAACGGACCGGTGCGGCATTTCCCGTTTCGCGACGGCAGGCGGCCTGTTTCTGGCCCGCTGCAGCATCGAGGGCATGACGCTCGACTACCAGCGAGGGCTGGCGGCGCATCGAAGGTCTCGCGGGCCAGGCTGAATTTCGCAACGAGGGCATGACCGCGCGGCTCACCAGCGGCCGCGCCGGTGCTCTCGTGCTCGATTCGGCGGATGCGCGCTTCGTCGACTTCAAGAACGGCGAGCTGCAGATCCACGCGGCCACCCGCGGCGATGCCGACGATGCGCTGCAATACTTGCGGGCGACTCCGCTCGATCGCGATGGCGGAGCACGGCTTCTCCGGCGTCGAGGCCAAGGGCGCGCTCAAGGCCGCCGTGGATCTGTTCCTGCCCGTTCAAGCAGTTCGATCAACGGCGCGTGCTGGTGCACGTGGATCTGGAGGGTGCGTCGGTGAACCGCAGGGTTCGTCCCTCGCGGCGACCGAAGTGATCGGGCGACGCCGATATCGACGGCGCGCAGGTGGCCCGCGCCGACATGCGCGGCCGCGTCCTGGGCGGCGCCTTCCAGATGACGGCGCGCGCGCCGCGCAATCGACCGGTGCCCCGCACGCAATTGGATTTCCGCGGCACCTTCAGCGGCGAGGCGCTGCGCGCGGCGCTGTCCTTGCCGGCGAGCGTTTCCATCGGCGGCCAGGCCGATTGGCACGGCGTACTCAAGATGGCGCCCGACCCGCAGCGCGAGCGCTCGCTGCGCATCAGCAGCAGTCTCGCCGGGCTCGAGCTGAAGCTTCCCGAACCGTTGGCGAAGCCGGCCGGCAGCGCCTTGCCGTCATCGGTCGATGTGCAGTGGCCGCAGAGCGGCGGTGCGCAGCTGCGCGTGGCCTTGGGGTCGGTGCTGCGCGGCGCCCTCACGCTGGGTGCGGATGCCAACGGGCCCAAGCTCGAGCGCGCCGCCGTCACGTTCGGCGCGGCCGAGCCCACGTTCAGCGATACTCAAACGGTCAACGTGGGCGGCAACATCGAGTCGGCTCGATCTGGCCGGCTGGCTGCAGCTCGCCGCGCCCGGCAAGAGCGCCAAGCCGCTGGCCGATTACCTGCGCTCCGCCAGCCATAGCCGTGGCGCAGATCGACTATCTGGGCCTGTCGTTTCTCGACGTCGCGCTCGAGCTGGCCGAGAACGGCGGCGGCTGGCGCATTGGCGTGGGCGGACCGAACGTGGCAGGGCACCATATCTCTGCCGGGCGGCAGCGATTCGGCCGCACCCTGGAATCTCGAGTTCGAGCGGCTCAAGTTCGTCGACGGCGCCGCCCCGAAGAGCCGCTTCGACGGAAGATCGACAGGAGCCCCGCAGACCCGCGCTCCATCCCGGCGGTCGATTTTCATGCCGCAGAGATGACCTGGGGAGATCGGGAGTTCGGCGATGTGCGGGCGACGCTCGTCAAGGTGGACGACGGGATCAGCCTCAGACAGTTGACGGTGACCAGCCCGGTCTTCTCGGCGACCGCCAAGGGCGAATGGCGCGGCAAGGACGCGGGCCTGGGCCGCATCGAGGGCACGTCACCAGCACCGATGTCGGCAGACACGTTGAAGCAGCTGGGCTTCGACGCCGTCATCGAGGCCAAGACCGGGCGTCTGGATTTCGACATGAACTGGGCCGGGAGCTCCGACGGCCGAGTCGCTCGAATCGGCCAAGGGCCATGTGCAAGTGGCGCTCGACAAGGGCCAGATCGTCGGCCTGAAGCCCGGCGCCGGCCGGGTGCTGGGCCTCGCCAGCCTCGCCGAGCTGCCGCGCAGGCTGGCGCTGGATTTCAGCGATCTGACCGACAAAGGCTTCGCATTCGACACCGTTCGCGGCGATTTCGACCTGCGCGAGGGCAGCGCCTACACCGACAACGTGCTGGTCAAGGGCCCGGCGGCGGAAATTGGCCTAATTGGCCGGGTCGGCTTGAAAAACAAGGATTACGACCAAACTGCGGTGGTTACGGGCAATGTGGGCAGCAGTCCACTGCCGCTCGCCGGCTTCGCGGCCGGGCCGGTGGTCGGGGGGCGGTGCTGCTGTTCACGCAGGTGTTCAAACAGCCGCTGAAGGGACTGGTGCGAGGGTATTATCGAATTACCGGCAGTTGGGACAATCCGACGGTCGAACGCATCAAGAGCGCAGACGCGGCCGCCGCGACTGCAGAGGCACCGAAATAATGGGCACAGTAGCCGCCATTCAAATGACCTCGAGCCACCTCGTCGCGGACAACCTGCGTCGCCGCCGGCAAGCTGCTGCGCGAGGCCAAGGAAGCGGGCGCCGAGATCGCCTGTCTGCCGGAGAATTTCTCCTTCATCGGTCTTGCGCGACGCCGACAAGCTGCAAGTGGCCGAAGCCGACGGCGCGGGGCCGGTCCAGGATTTCTTGAGCGATACGGCGCGACGAGCTGAAGTTGTGGATCCTCGGCGGCACGACCGTCATCAAGGGCGACTCGCGCGGCGCGGTGGCGAATGCCTCGCTGCTGATCGATGCCGACGGCAATCGCGTGGCGCGCTACGACAAGATCCACCTGTTCGATGTCACCATTCCCGGGCGCAACGAGCAGTACCTCGAATCGACCCACGTGATGCCGGGCCGCAAGCTGGTGGTCGCGGACACGCCGGTCGGGAGGCTGGGGCTGTCCGTGTGCTACGACATGCGGTTTCCGGAACTGTACCGGGATCTGGTCGCGCAGGGCGCGGAATGGCTGGCGATGCCGGCGGCGTTCACGGTGCCCACCGGCCGCGCGCACTGGGAGACGCTGCTGCGGGCGCGGGCGATCGAGAATCTGTGCTATGTGGTTGCGCCGGCGCAGAGCGGCACGCATACCAGCGGCCGCGAGACCTACGGCGACTCGCTGATCGTCGATTACTGGGGCCAGGTGCTCTCGCGCCTGCCGAAGGGTACTGGAGTGATCACGGCCGACATCGATCTTGCCAAACAGGCGGAGACGCGGGCGCGCTTTCCCGCGCTCGATAACCGCCGGCTCGGAATGCCCGTCGCGGCGACGGTGCCGGCATGAGCGCGGCGCCGATGTTCGACGTGGCCGAGAGAATGATCCTGGCGCCCTCCGGCTTCGACGAGGGCCGCCTGTCGACAGTGCTCGGCACGGTCATGAGCCGCGGCGTGGACTACGCCGATCTGTATTTCCAGCTGTCGCGCGAGGAGTCCTGGTCGCTCGAGGACGGCATCGTCAAGGAAGGCTCGCACAGCATCGAGCAGGGCGTCGGCGTGCGCGCCATCAGCGGCGAGAAAACCGGCTTTGCCTACACCGATGAGGTGCTGCTGCCGGCGCTGGTCGAGGCCTCGGATGCGGCGCGCGCCATTGCCCGCAGCGGCGGGCGCAATGCGGTGAAGGCCTGGCAGCGGCCGCTCACTCATCGGCTGTACTTGCCGATCGATCCGCTCGATGCCATGCGCGACGAGGACAAGGTGGCGTGGCTGATGCGCATCGACGCCGAGACGCGCCGCATCGATCCGCGGGTCAAGCAAGTGATGGCGTCGCTGGCCGCCGTGCATGAGGTCGTTCTGATCGCCTCGAGCGACGGCACGCTCACGGCCGATGTGCGGCCCCTGGTGCGCATCAACGTGTCGGTCATCGTCGAACAAAACGGCCGGCGCGAGCAGGGCTACAGCGGCGGCGGCGGCCGCTTCGGGCTCGATGAGCTGCTGCGCGGCGATGAGCCCTTCGCGCATGGCCGCGAGGCGGTGCGCCAGGCGCTGGTCAATCTCGAAGCGGTGGCGGCGCCGGCCGGCTCCATGACGGTGGTGCTGGGGCCGGGCTGGCCCGGCATTCTGCTGCACGAGGCCATCGGCCACGGATTGGAGGGCGATTTCAACCGCAAGGGCACCTCCGCCTTCTCGAACCGCATCGGCCAAAAAGTTGCCGCCGACGAGATCACCGTGGTCGACGACGGCACCCTGAACCGGCGGCGCGGCTCGCTGAACGTCGACGATGAAGGCACGCCGACGCAGTGCACGGTGCTCATCGAGAACGGCGTGCTCAAGGGCTATATTCAGGACAAAATGAATGCGCGGTTGATGGGCATGCCGGCGACCGGCAACGGCCGGCGCGAATCCTTCGCGCACATGACGCTGCCGCGCATGACCAACACCTACATGCGCGCCGGCTCGCGCGCCCCGGAGGAAATCATCGCATCGGTCGAGAAGGGCCTGTACGCGGTGAACTTCGGCGGCGGCCAGGTCGACATCACCTCGGGCAAATTCGTGTTCTCGGCGAGCGAGGCCTACTTGATCGAGAACGGCAAGATCGGCGCGCCGGTGAAGGGCGCGACGCTGATCGGCAACGGCCCCGACGTGCTCACTCGCGTCAGCATGGTCGGCAACGACATGAAGCTCGACGCCGGCGTCGGGACCTGCGGCAAGGAAGGCCAATCGGTGCCGGTCGGAGTAGGCCAGCCCACTCTGCGCATCGATGCGCTCACGGTGGGCGGCACCGGCTAACCGGGAGCCGGGAGCCTTGCCAATCTGCGCGTTTGCAGCGCGTTGAGCGCTGTCGCCGCCGCGCCGCTCCGGCCAGAATTCTCGCGCGGTTTGTCTCAGGGCCGAGAACTCACGAGCGCTTGAGCCGGCAGGACGCCTAGCCGCAGCGCGGGCGGGACGCCCTTGGAATCGGGGGGCGTCTGGCCCGCGCTTTGTCCTGCGCGGCAGGCGCTCGTGCGACTCCGGGGTGGCGGTTGGGGTAGCCAGGCGCGCGCGCGGCGGATTTCTGGTGCGGCCGCTCATGATCTTCATCTCACTCGGGCTTCTCGGCGCCGTGGTTTCCTCGCTCGAAGAGACCATGCCGGTGTTGAGCGCATGGGTGCCCTCGTTCCTGTTCCCGTCGCGAGTTTGACGAACCTGCGCCGGCGTGCTGACATGCATGTGCGCGCCTGGCGCATTTGAAACAGCGGAACCTGCGGACGAGCAATGGTCGAGACCGAGCGCCGCAATCCGGACGAACTGCTGGCCGACGTTCAGCGCGAAGAAGCGCGCGCGCGGCGCGGGCGGCTGCGGATATTCTTCGGCGCCTCGGCCGGGGTCGGCAAGACCTACTCGATGCTCGAGGCCGCGCGCGTCGGCGCGCGCCGGCGGCGCCGACATCGTCGTCGGCTACGTCGAGCCGCACGGGCGCAGTCGAGACCGAGCGCCTGCTCGAGGGACTCGAGCAGCTGCCGTTTCTCGAGGTCCGCTACCGCGGCATCGTGCGCCGCGAATTCGATCTCGACGCCGCGCTGCGGCGCGCGCCGGCGATCGTCCTCGTCGATGAGCTCGCCCACTCGAATATCGCCGAAGGCGAACCGCTGCCGCGGCACGCCAAGCGCTGGCAGGACGTCGAGGAGCTGCTCGATGCCGGCATCAGCGTCTGGACGACGCTCAATGTTCAGCATCTCGAGAGCCTGAACGACGTCGTTGCCGGCATCACGGGCGTCCGTCAGCAGGAGACGCTGCCGGACCGGATATTCGACGAAGCCGACGAAGTCGAGCTGATCGACCTGCCGCCCGACGATCTGCTCGCGCGCCTGAAGGCCGGCAAGGTGTATGCCGCCGACCGGGTCAGCACCGCCACCGAGGGATTCTTTCGCAAGCCCAACCTGCTGGCGCTGCGCGAGCTCGCGCTGCGCCGCACGGCCGACCGGGTGGACGCCGCGGCGCTCGAATTCGCGGCCCAGGCGCCGACCTCGCGGCCGTGGCTGGCGCGCGATCGGTTCCTGATCGCGGTCACCCCGGACGGCCAGGCCGAACAGCTGGTGCGCATCGGCAAGCGCTTCGCCGACGCGCTCGATGCCGAATGGCTGGTGGTGTCGGTCGAGACGCCGCAGCTGCTCAAGCTGTCGGAAAGCGAGCGCAACCGGCGCATCGATGTGCTGCGCCTGGCCGAATCGCTGGGCGCCGAAACGGTGACGCTCGATGGCCCGTCGGCCGCCGAGGCGCTGCTCGAGTATGCGCGCCTGCGCAACGTCACTCGAATCGTGATCGGCGAGGCCAAGCGCACGCGGCTGGCGCGCGTGGCTGCGCCGCTCCACGACCACCGACCTCGTGCGCCGCGGGCGCGGCTTCGACGTCTCGGTCATCGCGCGACGCGAAACGCAGCGAGCTGCAGCGGCCGGACGCTGCCCGACGAGCGGCCCGCACGAGATCCGCTGGGAGCGCTACTGGGCGGCGCTGCTCATCTCGGCGTGCTGCACCGGGCGTCGCGGCGCTCATGTACCCGTATTTCGAACTGACCAACCTCGTCATGGTGTACCTGCTCGGCGCAACCGTCGCCGCGCTGCGGCTCGGCCGCGGTCCGGCGAGTTTCGCCGCGGTCGCCAACGTCGCTGCCTCTCGATTTCTGCTTCGTGCCGCCGCGGTTCACGTTCGCGGTGAGCAATCTCGCAGTACCTGCTGACCTTCGCGGTGATGCTGGTGATGGCGCTCGTCATCGCCAATCTCGTCGCGAACGTCCGCGCGCAGACGCGGGTCGCCGGCGCCCGCGAGCGCCGCACCTCGCTGCTCTACGCGATGAGCCGGGAGCTCGCCGCGACCCGCAGCTTCGACAATCTGGCGCGGGTCGCCGATCAAGCACGTCGCCGAGACCTTTGCGAGCCGCGCCACCGTGCTGCTGCCGGACGCCGACGGGCACCTGCAGTCGTTGCAGGGAGCGGGGCTGGCGGGCTCGCTCGAAGGCGCCGATCTGTCGGTCGCCCAGTGGGTCTTCGACCACGGCCGGCCGGCCGGACTTGGCACCGACACGCTGCCGGCGCGCCGTCGCGCAATATCTGCCGCTCACCGGCACGCACCAGACGCTCGGCGTGCTCGCCGTGCAACCGACGCAGCGGCGCCGGCTTGCTGCTGCCCGAACAGCGCCATCTGCTCGAGACCTTCGCCGGCCAGATCGCGCTCGCGATCGAGCGGGCGCAGCGGGCCGAGGAGGCCGAGGCGGCGCGCGTCGCCGTGGAAACGGAAAGCCTGCGCAATACGCTGCTCGCGTCCATCTCGCACGACCTGCGCACGCCGCTCGCGGTCGATCACGGAGGCGAGCCGCGCGCTCAACGATCCGCAATTGAGAGCCGGACGACGCGAAGCGCGCGCGACTCGCCGCGCTCGATCGATGCCAAGGCGCGGGAGATGTCCGAGCTCATCTCGAACGTGCTCGATCTGATGAGCTTCGAGGTCGGCGAGGTGCATCTGCGCCGCGACTGGCACACCGTCGACGATCTGGTCGGCGCGGCGCTTGCGCGGCTCGAGGGGCGCTTCGGCGAGCGCCGCGTCGATGTGGCGCTGCCGGCCGAACTGCCGTCCGGTCAACGTCGATGCACCGCTGATCACGCGCGTCCTGGTCAATCTGCTCGAGAACGCCATCAAACACACGCCGCCGGGAACGCGCATCACGGTCTCGGCCGGACTCGAGGGCGATGCGGTGCGCGTCGATCGTCGACGACACCGGACCCGGCCTGCCGCCGGGCAGCCCGGAACGGCTGTTCGCGAAGTTCCAGCGCGGGCGCGACGAGTCCGACGTCGGGCGGCGCCGGCCTGGGCCTCGCGATCTGCAGGGCCATCGTCAATGCGCACGGCGGACACATCTCCGCCATGCAGCGCCCGGGCGGCGGCGCCAGGTTCATGTTCACGTTGCCGGTCACGACGCCGGCCGCGTGAGTGCCCGTTATTTGGCGCGAGAAAGTGCCCAGCAGCTCTTCAGCGGCTGCATGCCGATCCTCGGGTAGTAGGTTTCCGCGGCGGGGGCGGAAACCAGGATCAGCGTGGTGCAATCGCCCGCCGCCGCGTGAGTTCGCTCAATCAGGCGTTTTCCGATCCCCTTGCGCTGGTATGCCGCATCCACGGCCAGGTCCGACAAGTAGCAGCAATAGGCGAAATCGGTGATCGCACGCGACACGCCGACCAGTTTGCCGTTCGTACCGGTCGTCCAACCGCGCTCAACGGGGATTTCGCAGCGTTTGCGGCGGCAATCTCTTTTGGAGGCCCGCCGGCGGGGACACGACCGCCGTTACGGCCGGCACGCTCGATACGCCGACGAACATCGCCCTGACGGAGCACATATTCGTCGCCGACAAATCGGACTATTACGCGATCGACGACGATTTGCCGAAGAAAAATCAGTGGGATTGATCGGGCGCCGCGGGCGAAAGCGCCCGAGCATGTTATGGCAAAGCAATTCCGTCGCCGCTTGGCGACGATGTTTACCGCGCGTCCCGAATCGAATTCAATAGCGTGAGGCGCATCGCATCCTGGGCCCCGCGGCTCTCGATACGCTGCTCTCCGGGTTCACACGCGACGGAGTTTCCATGGCCGACAACTCAATGACGGGGACATTTCAGCTTAATCTGCCAAAGGAGCTTCTGTCCGAGGCGAAGCGTCAATCGAAGTCGAAGCCGGACCAGCTGCGGGTCGAGGGGTGGCGCAATTCCTGGCTGTCACGCATTTCAGAAATGCTGGTGGGCAAGGAGTGAATCGCAGCCGCGGCCTGGCACCGGGTGCCGGTGCCGCGCCGCCTTAAGTAAAATCGGCCCTATCGCGGGGTCGCCGAGGCATTACCATGATGCGGGGGGTCTGCATCATCCATGCGCTTGTCGAGTCCCGTCTATGAATGCTTGCCGCTGATTTACGCGGCGATAGGCACGCTCGGGTTTGTGCTCGCGTACTTCGATCCGTCCGTTCCGCGCTCCGCGGCTGCATTCGTGATCGGCATGCTCGCCGAGATCGCGGCGCTCACCGTGTTCCTGCGGCGTCAGGACTACCGCGCTCAGAGCAGAGAGTATTCGGGCGAGACCATCGATTTGCCGTCGACGCTGAACGGCCACCGCTACGGCTGAGCGCTACGACTGAGCGCTACGGCTGAGCGCTGCGCCGGCCGACGCGGCCGCGGCGCGCTCAGCCGCGGTCCATCACTTCGGCGTCATCCACGGCCACGGAATCGCGGAAACGCGGCGAGCGCTCGTCGATGTACATGATCTCGTGCTGGCCGACGTGAACCACGTCGCCGTCGTTCAAATTGTGCCGACGCACGCGCTTGGACTGCACGTAGATGCCGTTGGTGCTGTTGAGATCCTCGATGAGGCACGAATCGGGTTGAGTCACGATCTGGCAGTGATGGCGGCTGATGAATTTGCTGTCGATCTGCAGATCGTTGTCCGGCGTCCGGCCGATGACCAGGCGCCCCGGCCTCAGTTCCCGCTCCAAAATCGTCTTGCCCCCGCTCGCCAGCAGGATGCGACCGACCGCATGTCCGCGTCGCCGCATGCGAGCGACGGCGCCTGCTCCATATTGCGGCATGTGCATGCGATTCGTGCCGGAAGCGTACTCGACCCACTGCAATTCGCGGATGGCGGCATCGAGGTCCTGCATCGTGACGACATCGCTGTCGCGGCCGAATGCGGCCATCATGCAGGTGTCGCACAGCGTATTGATCAGGCGGGGCACGCCGCCCGTGTATCTGTAGATCTTGGGGTAGGTGTCTTCGGCGAATATCCGCCGCCCCTGAGAGCCGGCCACTTCGAGCCGATGATCGATGTAGGCGGCCGTCTCGGCCCCGGAGAGCGCGGTCAAGTGAAATCGCAGGCGCACGCGCTGCGCCAGCTGCACCAGGTCCCTCGAATTGAGCTTGTCGTTGAGTTCGGGCTGGCCGGCCAGGATGATGCGCAGCACCTTTTCCTTGGTCGTCTCGATGCCGGACAGCATGCGTATCTCTTCGAGCACGCGATAGCTCAAATTCTGCGCTTCATCGACGATCAGCAGGACCTTGCGGCCGCTGACGTGCTGTTCCGTCAAGAACTGGTTCAGCGTCGCCAGCACCTCCGGCTTCTTCATGTCGAACGGCGTGAAGCCGAACTGCACGAGGACGGTCTGCAGGAACGCGGTCGGCGACAGCTGAGTCTGATTGATCTGCGCCACCACCACGTCGGGCTGCAGCTCGCGCAGGAATGTCTCGATCAGCGTGGTCTTGCCGGCGCCGATTTCCCCGGTGATCACCACGAAGCCGTCGGTGAACCAGATCGTCGACTCCATGTACGCCTTGGCGCGCGCATGCTGTTTGCTCAGGTACAGGAACTGCGGGTCCGGGCTCAGGCGGAACGGCAGCTCGTGCAGTTTGAAGAGTTCTAGATACATCTCAGGGGAAGTCTACGGGATTACGGTCGCCTGTTCGCGTGAATTCAGCGCAGCTCAGGACCATTTGACCAATTTTAGTGCATCCGCGAGCGCCCGGTTGCGGTCCCTCGCGCCGCGCCTCTCAGTATCGTGCAATGGCCCAGTTTGCGGCCCGGCCGCGGCTCCTTGCCATAATCGTGAAATGCCAGGCCGTCGATCCCCAGCAGCCGCTCGCGGCTCGGCATGCGTCCCAGAAAATTGATCATGGCGGCGTGTCCCAGGGCGCGGGTGCTGCCGAGCGGCAGACCGCAGATGGCGCGCAGATGGTTCTCGAATTGGCTGGTGACGCAGCCCTTCGATGGTCCAGTGGCCCGAGTTATGGACCCGCGGCGCCATCTCGTTGGCGATCAGCCGGCCGTTCACCACGAAGAACTCGATGGCGAGCACGCCGACGTAGTCGAGCGCGCGCATGACGCGCCTCAGGTAGCTCTGGCGCTGCGCTCCAGGCGCGCGATTCGCGTACGGGCGCAACGCCGTAGCGCAGTATGCCGCCGGCATGGGTGTTCGCGGACAATGGATAGTACACGATGTCGCCGGCCGCGGAGCGCGCGCCGATGATCGACACCTCGCGCGAGAATCGCCTGAAATTTCTCGTAGATCAGACCCTGCGCGCCGATCGTGCTCCCAAGCGAGCGTCGATCTGCTCGGGGCGCTCGACCACGAATTGTCCCTTGCCGTCGTAGCCCATGCGCCGCGTCTTGAGCACGCCGGGATGCCCGAGCTTGCGGGCCGCGCGCACGAGCTGCTGCCTGCGTGTCGACCGCGGCGTGCGCGGCGACCGGAATCTTCAGGCGCGTGAACAGCGCCTTCTCGTGCAGTCGATCCTGCGAGACCTCCAGGGCTGCGCGCGGCGGGCGAATCGCCGTCAATTTCTCCAGCGGCGCGAGCGCCTTGCCCGAGATGTTTTCCCAATCGAAAGTCACCACATCGCTGCGCGAGGCCAGCTCGGCGAGCAGTGCCGCATCCTCGAGCGGCGCCGACCAGGATGGGCGCGACCTGCGCGCCCGGCGCGTCGGCGCTGCGGTCCAGGAACGAGCAGCGCAATCCCAGCGGATAGCCGGCGAGCGCGAGCATGCGCCCCAGTTGCCCCGCACCGACGATACCGACGTGCAAGAGCTTCAAGGCTGGCGCGGATCGGGTTTGTCGAGCACCGCCGCGGTCTGCGCCGGCCGAAACGCATCCAGGGCGGCGCGGACTTCGGCGATCTCATTGGCGAGCATCGCGGCGGCGAACAGCGCCGCGTTCCGGGCGCCGGCGGCGCCGATGGCGAAAGTTGCGACGGGAATGCCGCTCGGCATCTGCGCGATCGACAGCAGCGAATCGATGCCGCTCAACGCCTTGGTCTGCACCGGAACGCCGAGCACCGGAACCGAGGTCTTGGCGGCGGTCATGCCGGGCAGATGCGCCGCGCCGCCGGCCCCGGCAATGATGGCCTTGAGGCCTCGCGCGCGCGCCGAGGCTGCGTACTCGAACAGCAAGATCCGGCGTACGATGCGCGGAGACCACCCGCACCTCGTGCGCGATGCCGAGCGAGTCGAGGGTCTCGGCCGCACCCTGCATCGTCTCCCAGTCGGATGACGATCCCATGATGATTCCGACCAGGGCTTTCATGAGGCTAGTTTACCAAGCCTACCCGAGCAACTGCCGCAGAAAGGCGAAAAGCTCCCGGCGCCCGCCGGGGAGCGCTGCTCCAGGCGCTCGCGCTCGGCCTTTTCAAGCAGTTTCATCAGGGTCGCCGCGGTCCGCGCGCGGATATTCCTGCAGCAACTCGCGGCACGCGGCGGCGGGCTCCGACAGCAGCCGGTCGCGCCAGCGCTCGATCTGCTGAAAGGACCGGATCTCCAGATCGTGGCGCCGCTTGCGCTCCGCGAGTTTCGCGAGCACCGGCTCCGGATCGATGTTGCGCATCAATTTGCCGATATACTGGCGCTGCCGGACCTGCGCGCCATGCGAGGGCAGGCGGCGCAGGTCGCGCAGCGCGACAAACAGGTTTTCCGGCAAATCCAGAGCCTTGATTTCCTGGTCCGGCAGGGCGGACAGCTTCACGCCCAGTTCCTGCAACGACGCGGCCTCCCGCTTGCGGGCGCTCTTGCTGAGGCGCTCCTCCGCCGGTCTCGCCGGAATCGTCGACTTCGCTCTCGGTCGTCATAGTGCCCCATGCTACCACTCAGGCCGGTAGAATCACGGGCTTCGAATCCTCGCAGACAGTGTTGGAGATGACGATGGCCGTCGTGCCCAGCAACCCGCTACGCCTTGCCCAAGAAGACCTCGAATCGATCATCGAGCGTGCTCTCGAAGAGGCGCGCGCGCGCGGCGCCTCCCAGGCCGAAGCCGCCGTCAGCCAGGATACTGGTCTTTCGGTCGGCGTGCGACTGGGCGAGGTCGAGACCCTCGAGCACCAGCGCGACCGGAGCATGGGCATCACCGTGTATTTCGGCCAGCGCAAGGGCTCGGCGAGCACGGCCGATTTTTCGCTCGATGCGGTGCGGGCGACCGTGGCCAAGGCCTGCAGCATCGCCCGTTTCACCGCCGAGGATGCCTGTGCCGGGTCTGGCGGATGCCGCGCTGATGGCGCGCTCGCCGCCCGACCTGGATCTGGCGCATCCCTGGAACGTGAACGCGGACCGCGCCATCGAGATCGCCAAATCGTGCGAGGCAGCAGCGCTGGCGTTCGACCCGCGCATCAACAACTCCGAGGGCGCATCGGTCAGCACCCATCAGGGGCTGCACGTCTATGGCAATACGCACGGCTTCGTCGGCGGCTATCCGACCACCTCGCACACCTTGAGCTGCGTGGTGCTCGCGGGCACCGGGGAGGACATGCAGCGCGACTACTGGTACTCGAGTTCGCGCGACTGGCGCGACCTGCGAGGAGCGCCGAGGCGATCGGGCGCGAGAGCGCGCGGCGCACCATCGCGCGCCTGGGGCCGCGCAAGCTCAGCACGCGGCGCGCGCCGGTGCTGTTCATCCCCGAGATGGCGCGCGGCCTGATCGGGCATTTCGTCGCCGCCATTCGCGGCAGCAGCCAGTACCGGCAATCCTCGTTTCTGTTGAACTGCGGTCGGGCAGCAGGTGTTTCCGGCGGGCTTTTCGATCGCCGAGCGACCGCATATTCCCGAAGCGATGGGCAGCGCTCCGTTCGATGAGGAGGGCGTCGCGACGCGCGAGCGCGAGCTCATCGCCGACGGCGTGCTCACGGGCTACATTCTGTCGAGCTATTCGGCGCGCAAACTCGGGCTCAAGACCACCGGCAATGCCGGCGGGGCGCACAATCTCGTCGTGGCGCTCCGAATACCGCCGGCGGCCTCGCAGGCGATGCTCGACGCGCCTCGGCACCGGGCTTGTTCGTGACCGAACTGATGGGGCAGGGCGTGAACGCGGTGACCGGAGACTACTCGCGCGGCGCGGCCGGCTTCTGGGTCGAGAACGGCGCCATCCAATACCCGGTCGCCGAGATCACGATCGCGGGCAATCTGCGCGACATGTTCAAGGATATCGTCGCCGGTCGGCGACGACGTGGATGCGCGCGGGCGGCACTCGCGTGGGATCGGTGCTGCTGAAGAGATGACCATCGCCGGCGAGTGACGCTCACGGGCGAGCCCGGCATGCCGCCCGCCTCAGTACCGGCTGCTGATCAGATCCTCTGAGCGATCGATCGCCGAGCTTTGCGTCGCACGCGCGGCTTCGACCTCGCGCCATCACCCGGGCGGCGGGCGCGCCGGCGGCCGCCGGCAGTCAGCGTCCGGCCGCTCGCCGGTGCGCGCACCGCCTCGATCATCGTCGGCGAGTCGCGATCGCTTCCGGATCGCGGCCCGGCAGAAAGCTGCTCCTTGCCGGTGGCCACGATGAGCCCCGCCGTTTCCAGAGACTGCGAGTACGCGGCGCCAGCGACGCGCTCGGGCACGTCGAGTTCGGCGGCGAGTCGCTCGGCGCTCCAGCGGCGTTCCGCCCGCGAGCGTAGTCGCGTCCGATCAGATACATGACCGACAGGCCGAGCTGTTCCCGGGCGCTGCCGGTCAGATCGATCGGTCGCGGCCGTGCGCAGATATTGGGGAAACTGCACGTAGAATGCGAGCTGCGGCGCCGATGAGCAGGATGAGCCAGCTGAAGTAGACCCAGATCAGGGTCGTGAGCACGATGGCAAAGCCGGTGTAGATCGCCACCATCTGCGAGGAATACACGATGAACGCCGTGAATGCCTTGCCGACCGAGCGCCCAGATGATGCCTGCCGCCACGCCGCCGATGAGCGCCGCGCCGAAACTCGACGCGCGTGTTCGGGATGAACGAGTACATGAAGGTGAATACGACGGTGACGATCGCGTACGGCACGAGCTGGCCGAGCACACTCACGATCCAGCCCAGATGCGCGATCGGAGCTCGAGCCACTGGGCGGCGGGGCTGTGCTCGCGCCGAGCCCAGTAGGCCGAGCGCGACCGCCAGCAAGATCGGCCCGACGATCATGACGCTCAGGTACTCGGTGAAGCGGCGCGCGAGGCTGCGCGGCCGGTCGACCCGCCACACGAAATTGAAGCTCGCCTCGACCTTTTGAATCGTGCTGATGACCGTGTACGCGAGGAACGCCAGGCCGATCGCGCCGAGCACGTCGCCGCGCATGTTCGCGACGAACTGCAGCACGCTCTCGCGTCAGCTGATCGGCGCCGCTGCCCATCGGGCGGAAGAATTCGTGCAGGATGAATCGCAGATCGGTGCGCGCGCCGAGACCCTTCAAAATCGAGAAAGCTGAAGACCATCAGCGGCACGAGCGACAGCAGGGTCGTATAAGCCAGGCTCATCGCGCGCACGGCTGATGTCGCCCGCAACCAATCGCGCACGATGGCGGCCGGATAGCGCAGCGAGGCGCAACACGGGTCCCCAGGGCGGCCCCATGGTCGCGCGATTTTTGGAACAATCCGTCTTCGAGGCGTTCCAGCGGCGCGAACATGGGCGTGTAGGCTCCCGAGCCGTTCAGGCCGTCAACAGCTTGCAAGCGCCTTGCGATAGTTGTCGCTGGTGCGCGCGATGATGTCGGGCGGCAAATGCGGCGCCGGCGGCTTCTTGTTCCAGTGCAGGGATTCCAGGTAGTCGCGCACGAACTGCTTGTCGAAGCTCGGCGGACTGATGCCGGGCTTGTAGGAGGCAACCGGCCAGAAGCGCGACGAGTCGGGCGTCAGTGCCTCGTCGATCAGGAGCAGATTGGCCGGCCTTGTCGGTGCCGAATTCGAACTTGGTGTCGGCGATGATGATGCCGCGCAGGCGCGCATGCTCGGCCGCGAACCGATAGAGCGCGAGGGCGATGCGCCGGATACTTGTCGCAGCTCGCCGGCCGACCAGCTTGACGATCGCCTCGAAATCGATGTTCTCATCGTGCCGCCCGGCGGGCGCCTTCCACGCCGGCGTGAAAATCGGCTCCGGCAGCGCTTCCGCCATCTGCAAGCCCGCGCGGCAACGCGATGCCGCACACCGACCCGTGCAGCTGATAGTCCTTGTATCCCGAGCCGATCAGATAGCCGCGCACCACCGCCTCGATCGGCAGCGCGCGAGTTTTTTGACGACCATCGCGCGACCCGCCAGCTGCGCCCGCTCCTGCGGGTCGGCGACGATGTCCTCGACGCCCACGTCGGTGAGGTGATTCGGCACGATATGGCGGGTCTTGTCGAACCAGAACACGCGATATTTTCGTGAGCACCTCCCTTTGAACGGAATGGGATCGGGCAGCACCACATCGAACGCCGACAAACGTCGGTCGTGACGATGAGCAGATGCTCCGCATCGACATCGTAGATATCGCGCACCTTGCCCTGGTGAATTCTTCCGCAGACTGCGGATGCGAGACTCGAATAACGGCGGCGATTGCGAAAACGGTTCCATGTTCGCGGCTGCTACCATTACCATGTAGGGTCGGCGATTGTGGCGGGGCGGATCGGATAGGTCAACGCGAATGGCTTGGAAAGGTACGTTTTTTGGGGCCTTGATCGGTCTGCTGATCACCAGGAGCGTCTGGGGAGCCGTCTTTGGCGCGTTCATCGGCCTGATGTTCGACCAGAACGCGGCCGCGGGCCGGGGGGGCGCCTCGCACGCGTCCGGCGCCGCTTCGGCATCGGAAGTTTTCTTTCGGACCACCTTCGAGCTCATGGGACATGTCGCCAAATCCGACGGCCGAGTTTCGGAGGCGGAGATCGATGCGGCACGTCGGCTCATGCAGGAGCTGCGCCTGGGCCCGCACGAGATCGGCGTCGCGATCGCGTGCTTTCGCGCTGGAAAATCCGCAGCCTACGATGCAGACTTGAGCGTCGAGCAGCTGCGCGAAGCGTGCGGATTGCGCTACGACCTCCTGCACGCCTTCATGGAGCTGCAGTTGCGGGCCGCGCTGGCCGGCAACGGCATCTCACCGCCCGCGCGGAGCGTCTTGACGAGGGTTGCCGAGCGTCTCGGCATGTCGGGACTCGAGTTCGCCCGCATGGAGTCGGCGGTGCGGGCGCGGCAGCAAGGTTCCGCGGCCAGGCCAAGCCCTGACGAACTGCTATGCGGAGCTCGAGGTCAACGCCAGTATGAGCGATCAAGAGATCACCAGGGCCTACCGCCGGCAGATGAGCCGCCATCATCCTGATAAGCTCGTGGCCAACGGATTACCGGAGTCGATGGCGCAAGTGGCGAAGGAAAAGACGCAGCGCATCCAGGAGGCGTACGAGGCGATACGCGCGGCGCGCGGCATGCGCTGACGGCATGGCATATGGACGTCATCAACATCCCGCGCATCCTCGGCAAGCTCTCCGAGGCGAGGGCGCGAATCAAGGCGAGCGGCCGGGAGATCAGGCTCGAGATAGACGGCGGTGTGAAGATCGACAATGCCGCGCAGATCGCCAGGGCCGGAGCCGATACCTTCGCGTCGGGCTCTGCGATCTTGGGCAGTTCAGATTACGCTGCGACCATCCGGGCGATGCGCGCCCAGATCGAACTCGGCAGAAAGGAAGCGCGCTGGATGCGGCGCGCCGAAGCGTTCAGCGCGGGCGGCGCTACTCGTCGTCCTCGTCATCCTCGTCATCCTCGTGCTGCTCGGCGCGAGTGCTTTTGCCGGCGGCGGCGTTTGTACCGGCTTTCACCGGAACGATGAGCGGACGTGTCTTGACCTTCGGGCGGGCGTTGAAGACGACGATGGTCTTGCCGGTCGCGCGCAGCAGCCCCTGCTCTTCCAATACCTTGAGGACGCGGCCGGCCATTTCGCGCGAGCAGCCCACCAAACGCGACAGCTCTTGCCGGCTTACCTTGATCTGCATCCCTTCGGGGTGCGTCATGGCGTCGGGCTCTCCGCACAGGTCCATGATCGCGTGCGCGACCCGGCCGGTGACATCGACGAACGCAAGATCGCCCAGTTTGCGGTTGGTGCGATCGAGCCGCGTCGCGAGCTGCGTCGCCAATTCAAATATGAGTCCCGGGCTTTCGGCTGCAATTTGCCGAAAGCGCGGATAGGTCATCTCAGCGAGTTCGGACTGCTGGCGGGTGCGGACCCAGGCGCTGCGCGTCGGTTGTTCGTAGAATAGACCCATTTCTCCGAAAAACTGCCCCTTGTTCAAATACGCCAGCACCATTTCGTTGCCGTCCTCATCCTCGATCATGACCTCGACCGAGCCGGAGATGATGTAGTAGAGGATGTCCGGCAAATCGCCGGCGTGGATGATGACCGTCTTGGAAGGGACTGTCCGGATACGGCAGTAGCTCAGGAAACGATTGATCGCGGGGATATCGCTTAAGGCCTTTGCCACTTCTTCCATGGTCTCTCCCAAGTTATCGAGGTCGTGAAACGACTGTTCTGGCGCACGTTTTATTACATAAGTACCGGAATCGCAAGCACTAACGGGTTTCCACTACAGCCAATACGCACTGCGAGTCATGACTCGGGACGCGAGGCGCATCGCGCTACGCACCAGAAACGGCAGTTCTTCACCCCCGAGGGCGGCTGCCGTCGCCCCGTGCTCGATCTCATCGTGCGTCATCTGTCGCAGGATCGAGCGGCTGCGCTCATCGGCTGCCGGCAGGCGTTCCATGTGGTCGCGCAGGTGCGATTCGACTTGGCGTTCAGTTTCGGTGATGAATCCCAAGCTGGCGCGATCGCCGCGGACGCCCGCCAGTGCGCCGATGGCGAAGGACCCCGCATACCACAAAGGGTTCAACAAGCTGGATCGACAGTTCAATTCCTGCAGCCGCTGTTCGCACCACGCGAGGTGGTCAATCTCCTCGGCGGCGGCACGGCGCATGGCGGAGCTGACCGTCGGATCCCGCGCCGTCAGCGCCTGGCCTCGGTACAGGGCCTGTGCCGCCACCTCACCGGCGTGATTCACCCGCATCAGGCGGCCTGATTCCAGGCGCTCTTCCTCGTCCAGCGCCAGCTCACCGCCGGGCGGCACCGGGGAGGGGCGGGTTGAACGCGCCGGACTACATAACACATTGATTGCGCGACCAATTTCGCCAATAATGCGGTCCGGCAGACTGAGCGTGCGGCTATTCATGCACACATTATATTATATGCGGCTGCGGCCACGGCGGGCTGGTAACGGCGCGCGCGGTTCTGTACACTTTCGCGCCTTTCGTCCGACCCGACACATCCGAGTATTCTCATGCACACCGTATTTTCAAAGCCTGACGAAACCCGCGGCGACTGGTATCTGGTCGATGCGGCGGGCAAGACGCTGGGGCGCCTGGCCTCGCAGATCGCGCATCGGTTGAAGGGTAAGCACAAACCCAATTATGCGCCGCATCAGAACCTCGGGGATCACATTGTCGTGATCAACGCGGGCACCGTGCGCGTCACCGGCGCGAAGCTCACCGACAAGTTCTATCACCAGCACACCGGGTACGTCGGCAACCTCAAGAGTATCGCGCTCGGCAAGCTGCTCAAGGAGCACCCTGAGCGAGCCGTCGAATTCGCGGTCAAGGGCATGCTGCCGAAGGGTCCTCTGGGCCGGCGCATGTACAGGAAGCTGCATGTGTTCGGCGGAAGCACGCATCCCCACCAAGCGCAGCAGCCCAAAGCGCTGGCCTTGTAAACGCAGGAAACCAAGCAATGGCATCAAGCACAGCCACGAATACCTTTTACGGCACCGGCCGGCGCAAGACCTCGAGCGCGCGGGTGTACCTGCGCCAGGGCACCGGCAAGGTCTCCATCAACGGGCGCTCGCTCGAGGAATTCTTCGGACGCGAGACCGGCCGGATGATCGTGCAGCAGCCGTTCGGCGCGGTTCAATTGGACGGGAAGTTCGATGTGGACGCGCATGTCGAGGGCGGCGGAATCACAGGGCAAGCCGGAGCGATTCGTCACGGCATCACGCGCGCGTTGATGGCGTACGACGAGACCCTGCGCCCGCCGCTGCGCAAGGCGGGATTCGTGACGCGGGACGCACGCGAGGTCGAGCGCAAGAAGGTCGGCCGCCGCAAGGCTCGCCGCGGAACGCAGTTCTCCAAACGCTGATCGGCTGCGGACGATCGGTTTTTGGGGGATCGTCTAGCGGTAGGACAACGGTCTCTGACACCGTTTACCTAGGTTCGAATCCTAGTCCCCCAGCCAAACAGGGCCCACCATGGTGGGCCCTTCTAATTTGTGCGCCCCGCAGGGCACACTCATTAATCCGACGCGCACAAGCGTGAAGGTGGGTGCGCAATACCCAGGGACATCTGCAAGCGTGCCTTGTGCCACGGGGATTGAAAGGTCCTCGGATGCGGTGCACTCGAGTGAGCGGATGTCCGCGCCCGGCCGGCTAGCTCCGCGGCGTTAAAGTCTTGACGCCGTCGTCGCCCGCCACCAGCAGCACGTCCGCGCCCCGATGTGCGAACAGGCCGACCGTGACCACTCCTGCGATCCGATTGATGGCGTCTTCCAGGGCGGCCGGGTCGGTAATGCGCAGATGGTGCACGTCCAGGATCGCGTTGCCGTTGTCGGTCACGGTCCCCTCGCGCCAGACCGGCTGTCCGCCGAGCTTCACGAGTTGGCGAGCGACGTAGGAGCGCGCCATCGGGATGACCTCGACCGGCAAGGGGAACCTGCCGAGCGTGCCGACCAACTTGCCGTCGTCGATGATGCAGACGAATTTCTTGGAGGCGGCGGCGATGACCTTCTCGCGGGTGAGCGCCCCGCCGCCGCCCTTGATCAGTGCGCCGCGCTCGTCGGCCTCATCGGCGCCGTCGATGTACAGATCGAGATCGCCTTCTGCGTTCAGGTCCGCTTGCGGAATCCGCGCCGCCTCCAGCGCCTCAGAGGTCCGGCGAGAGCTCGAGACTGCACCCTTTAGCTGGATTTTATGGCGTTTCAGCGCTTCGATGAGTTCGGCTACCGTCGAGCCGGTGCCGACGCCGAGGATCATGTCCTGCTCGATGTAGGGAAGCGCGGCTTCCGCGGCGAGACGTTTTTTCTCTGTTGCTGAGAGCATTTTCGTACCCCTGAAAACAACTGTGCCCGCGTAAGCGGGCACAGTTGATTACTTTCGAAGGCTTACTTCTTCTTAGCGGCCTTTTTCTTAGCTACCTTCTTCTTCGCCTTCTTTGCTTTCGCTGCCATGATAGAAACTCCGTTGTCGGGTTAGTCCGGGGACCGAGTATATACACGATTAATTAATTTACAAGCAATACGTCGCGCTTATTGCTCGACAATGTGCTAGCGATGTGAGCTGCCTCACTCGAGAGTGAGAACGAAATCCCAGTTCGCCTTGGACACCGGCATCACGGACAGGCGATTCCCTCGCCGCAGCAAGACCAAGTCCGAAAGCGCATCGGCTGCATGCTTGCGCAGCTCATCGAGCGTGATGAGTCGCTTCAACCTGCGCACCAACTTGACGTCCACGACGAACCAGCAAGGTTCGCTGCGCCGACTCGCGGCGTCGTAGTGATGATGCTTCGGGTCGAAGGCGGTGCCGTCCGGATACCCCTCCTTCACGACGCGCACGATGCCCGCGATGCCCGGTTGCTCGCAGCTGGAGTGATAGAAAAAGGCCGTATCGCCCTTCTTCATCGAGTCTCGCAGCATATTTCGCGCCTGATAATTGCGCACGCCGTCCCAAGCGGTGGTTTGCTTGGGCAGCGCGGCGAGGTGATCGATACTGAAAGTGTCGGGTTCCGATTTGAGGAGCCAATGATTCATTGCGTGTCCTTCGAGAAATACTCAAGCCCGGATTCCGTGGCCAGCACATCCAGCCGCACGTCCCAGGGCTGTGCGCACACGGACTCGGCGCGTTGGCATTCAAAGCCGAGGCCGACCAGCCGCGGGCCCAGCCAATGGCGCCGATGAGCGCGAAAGGCCAGCGCGCGGTCGTAGAATCCGAGGCCCATGCCCAAGCGGCGGCCCTGCGGGTCGACTCCCACCAGCGGGACGACGATGAGATCGAACCAGCGCGCCTCTAGCGCGCGCCGGTTGCGGTGAGGCACCGAGATCCCGAACACGCCGCGCCGGGTCTTCCCCTCCAGAGGATGAAAGCGCAGGCGGCGGTGCCGCAGGTCGCTCACCACCGGAACGTAAATTTGAATCCGCCGCCGCCGCGCTGCGACCAGCAGCGCGGCCGTGTTCGTCTCTCTGTCGAAGGGCAGATAAACCGCGACGCGCGCGCCCGACTTGAAGGCAGCCATGCGGGTGATGCACGAGGCGGCCAGGTTCGAACGCAGCGCGTGATCCGCGGACGCCATGGCGCGCCGCGCCGCGCGCAACTTCTTACGCAATTTCCGCTTCATGAGAACACGAATAGGTACGGAAAGGAGATGGCGCCACCCGCACGTGCCGTTTTGGACCGTTGCTCCCGACCTGAGCAACAAGTGGGGCTAACTGCGGCACTTAAGGCTTTCCGCTCGAGGCGGACTTGCACAATGTTGCCAGCAAGCAATGGCCCCTGGGGTTTACAAATTAGGGTCAGGAGGTAACCCGATCCGCATCGCACACCGCAGGCGGCGCCAAACTAAACCTTGCGAGGAAGGCGCTCAGAGCTCAAGCTGCCGGCCCTTCTCCAAGGCCGACTCTACGCGCTCGCGCAGGATACGCAAGCGTCCGCCGACGTCGGATTCGAGATGGCCGTCACGCTTGCGAAATCGGATCAATTCGTTCGCCATGTTGAGCGCGGCAATCACCGCGATGCGGTCCAGGCCCACCACTTTGCCGCTGTCCCGAATTTCCCGCATTTTCGAATTCAAGAACTCGGCGGAGTCGAGCAGATCGGAGCGCTCCTCGATGGGACAGGCGATGTGGTACTCCTTCTCGAGTATGCGCACGCTCACTCTCGCCTGTCCGTCGCTCATGCCTGCTCCATCGATTTCAGCCGCCCGATCATGGCCTCGACGCGGCCGCGCACTTGCTCGTTCTTCTGCAGCAGGCTGGCGCGCTCGGAGGTCAGCGTTTCCTGGCGCTGCCGCAAGGCTCGATTTTCCTCCTTGACCTGATTCACCGTCGCGATGAGGTCATCGAGACGCTTCTCGAGGCGCTTCAGTTCGAGTTCCACCGCGGATTTCGGATTCCCTTCATTCATGGGCTCCCAATATAGAGCGCTGCATTGCGCATTGCAAAGGGGCGACCTCGTCGCCCAGGCCGCGCCTTAAGCGGTATTATTCCGGTCATGATGGCGAATATCCGATTTAGCGACTTCGAGGACGTGCTGGCCGCCGCGGGAAGCCTGGCCGATGCCGCCGAGGCCCACGGCTCGTTGTGCGGCGCGCTGTGTTCGATGTCGCCTTACAAGATGCAGGACTGGGTCAACGAGATACTGCCGGACGGCGCATCGCTGTCGGAGGAGTCCTCCGCCATGCTCGAGCGCGTGTTCGCCGCTACCGCGACATCGTTCGGCGAGCAGGGCATGGAGTTTGAACCCCTGCTGCCGGACGACGAGGAGCCCCTCAACGGCCGGGCGAATGCGCTTGCCCTGTGGTGCTCCGGATTCCTGTACGGTCTGGGAACCGGCCACATCTCGGATTTGGATGCGCTCAAGGGCGATGTCGGCGAAATCGTACGCGACTTCACCGAAATCTCGCGGGCAACCGGCGATGATGCCGACGCCGACGAATCGAACGAACAAGCGTATGCCGAACTGGTCGAATTCATCCGGGTCGGCGCCCAGGTGGTCTTCGAGGAGCTTCTGCCCCTGCGCCGGCAGGTCTACCCGGCCACCCAGCAGCGGCTGCACTGAGGCTCGACTGATGGATCGAAAGGAATTCGGGCGCCGCCGCCGCCAGTTCATGCGCATGATCGGTAAAGACGCGATTGCCGTCCTGCCCGCGGCGCCCGTGCGCCACCGCAACGGCGATATCGAGTATGCGTACCGGCAGGACAGCCAGTTCTATTACCTGAGCGGATTCCCCGAGCCGGACGCCGTCGCGGTGCTGGTGCCCGGGCGACCGCATGCCGAATATCTATTGTTCGTTCGCGAACACGATGCAGTGCGCGAAATCGTGGGATGGCGCGTGGGCGGGCACCGAGGGGGCGGTGGAGCGCTACGGCGCGGACGACGCCTTTCCGATCGCGGATATCGACGAGATTTTGCCTGGTCTCATGGAGCAGCGGTCGCGGATCTTTTACTCCATGGGAACCCACGTCGAATTCGATCCGCGCATGCTCGGCTGGGTGAACGGTATGCGGGTGCACGCGCGGCAGGGTTCGGGCGCGCCGCAGGAATTCGTCGCGCTCGGACACGTGCTCGACGACATGCGCCTGTACAAGAGCCGCGCCGAGCAGGCGAGCCTGCGGCGCGCCGCGCAGATCGCCATGGGCGCGCATCGCCGCGCGATGCGCTTCGCCCGTGCCGGGCGCATGGAGTACGAGGTCATGGCGGAATTGCTGCACGAATTTCGTTCGCACAATGCGGATATCTCCTACCACCCCATCGTCGCCGGAGGCGCCAACGCCTGCATCATGCACTATCGGGACAATGATCGGCGTCTGTGCGACGGGCGATCTGCTGCTGCTCGACGCGGGCTGCGAGCACGATTACTACGCCTCGGACATCACGCGCACTTTCCCCGTGAGCGGGCGGTTCACGGCCGCGCAGCGCGCGGTCTACGAAGTGGTGCTCGACGCGCAAACCGCCGCCATCGACAAGGTGCGGCCCGGAAATCATTGGAACCAGCCGCACGAAGCGGCGGTGCGCGCCATCACCCAGGGGCTGGTCAAACTGGGCCTGCTCAAGGGCCCGATCGCGCGGCTCATCAAGGAGCGGGCTTACCTGCCGTTTTTCAATCACCGCACCGGGCACTGGCTGGGTCTCGATGTCCACGACGTCGGCGATTACAAAGTGGGCGGAGAATGGCGAGTCCTCGAGGCCGGCATGGCGCTGACCGTCGAACCGGGCATCTATATCCGCCCCTCGCCCCGCTACCCAAGGAATTCTGGAACATCGGGGTGCGCATCGAAGACGATGTGCTGGTGACCCATGATGCATCCGGAGGTTTTGACGGCGGCGCTCGAGAAGACTCCCGAGGCCGTCGAGCGCCTGGTGCAATCGGCGTGAACGACACGTTCGACATCGCCATCGTCGGCGGCGGCATGGTCGGCGCCAGCCTGGCCGTCGCGCTGCAGGGGCTCGATCTTCGTGTGGCGCTGATCGAGGCCGTGCCGCACGATTCGGCCTCACAGCCGAGCTTCGATGAGCGCACCACGGCATTGTCGAACGGCAGCCGCCGCATTCTCGAGACCTTGGGTGTCTGGCCGGCCGTTGCCGCGACGGCTTCGCCCATCGCCAAGATTCACGTTTCGGACCGGGGCCATTTCGGATTTGCGCGCATCGATGCGGCGGAGCAGGGCCTGCAGGCGCTGGGTCACGTGGTCGCGAATCGCGCGCTCGGGGCGGCGCTGTGGTCGCAGCTGCGCCGCCGCGAGGATGTGCGCGTGTATTGCCCGGCGGAGGTCGCACGCGTCGTGGCCGGCGGGCATTCGGTCGAACTGCATCTGACGGGCGCGGGCGGGCTCGAGTCTGCGGTTACGGCTCAGCTGGTGGTGGCGGCGGACGGCATCGAGTCCGCGACCCGCAGCGCGTTCGGCGTCGCGGCCGAGGTGCGCGACTACGAGCAAACCGCGGTCATCACCACCGTGCTGCCGCGAAAGTTTCATGAACATGTGGCCTACGAGCGCTTCACCGACAGCGGGCCGCTCGCCTTGCTGCCGCTCGCCGACGGCCGCTGCACGCTCGTGTTGACGCTGAGCCGGGCGCTGGTCGAGTCCGCCATGAGCTGGTCGGATGAGCAGTTCCTGGCCGAAGTGCAGCGGCGATTCGGCTTCAGGCTGGGCCGCTTTCTCAAGGTGGGCCGGCGAGTTCCCTATCCCCTGTCGCTGACGCGCGCACAGCGCACCAGCGCGGGACGCTGCATCATCCTCGGCAACGCGGCGCAGGGGCTGCATCCGGTGGCCGGGATGGGCTTCAATCTGGGCCTGCGCGACGTCGCCAGCCTGGCGGAGCTGATCGCCGAGCATCGGCGCGCGAGCGACTTCGGCGACCCTGCGCTGATGCGCGCATACGATGCCTGGCGCGCCGCGGATCGCCGCGGAATCATCGGCTTCACGGACGGCCTCGTGCGGCTGTTCGCCAATCGCTTGGGCGCGGTGCAGCGGCTGCGCAACCTGGGCCTGCTGGCCTTCGATCTGCTGCCGCCGGCGAAAGCGGCGCTGTCTTCGCTGAGCACGGGAGCCGCCGGCCGGATTCCCAAGCTCGCTCGCGGCGTGGCGCTCGCGCCGGCGCCGCGCGAGCCTGCGGCGGGCGTACTGTCGGGCCCCCCGCAGTGAGCCGCGAGTTCGACGTCGTGATCGTCGGCGCAGGCGTCATCGGCACGCGTCATGGCCGGCCTGCTGCTGGCGCGCAAGCTCAGCGCGCCGGGCCGGGTGGCCATCGTTGCGGATCGCCTCGCGCCGGCCGCCGCGCATGCAGCCGCCGGCGAAGCAGCTGCGGACTGGGATCTGCGCGTGTTTGCGCTGAGCCGCGCCTCGCAGCGGCTGCTGCAGCTGTGCGGTGTGTGGCAGCGCCTTCCGCCGGAGCGCGTGTTCGCCTACGAACGCATGTGCGTCTGGGACGCGAGCGGCGCGCCGCAGGGGCCGGGTTCGCTGACTTTCGATTGCGCGGAGATCGGCGAACCGAATCTCGGCTTCATCGTCGAGGGCCGCGCATTGCAGGAGCGCTGTCTGCAGGCGGCCGCGCGCCGCGGGCGCGGTGCTCATCGAGGCGGCGTGTGCGCGAGATCGCAATGAACGAGGCCGATGCGCGTATCCGCCTGGGCGATGGGCGCGAGCTGCGCGGCGAAGCTGCTGATCGGCGCCGATGGCGCCGATTCGAAGACTCGAGAACTGCTGGGAATCGACACCGCCGGCCACGCGTACCATCAGGATGCCTTGGTGGCGCACGTGCGCACCGCCAAACCGCATCGGAACACCGCCTGGCAGCGATTCTTGCCGACCGGACCTCTGGCGTTCCTGCCGCTGCCGGACGGCCGCTCGTCGATCGTGTGGAGCGTCGGCACGCGCCGAGGCCGGGCGTTTGCGCACGCTCGACGCCGCGGCATTCGGCGCCGCGCTCGCGTGCGGCGAGCGGCGAGGCGCTGCGGCGAGGTCGAGTTGACGACCCCGATCGCGAGCTTTCCGCTCAGACTGCAGTATGCCGTGGACTATGTAAGACCGCGCGCGGCGCTGCTCGGCGATGCCGCGCACGCGGTGCACCCGCTGGCCGGGCAGGGAATGAACCTCGGGCCTCTTGGATTGCGCGGCGCTCGCCGATGTGCTGGGCGCGGCCGGCGCTCCCGGCCTCGTCGGCGAGTACCGGCTGCTGCGCCGCTACGAGCGCTGGCGCAAGAGCGAGAATCTGCTCGCCGCCGCCGCAATGGACGGATTGGAGCGTCTGTTTTCCAACACCAACCCGGCGGTGGCGCGGCTGCGCATCGCCGGACTCGGCGCGGTCGGCGAGCTGCCGTTCCTCAAGCGCCGAGTTCGCGCAGCGCGCCCTGGGGCTTGATCGGCGACGTGCCGGACGCTGTCTCAGAAGGCCGATCGAGCTTGGCCGCACAAATGAATCGTTCTGCGACAGGCCGCCGATCGAATGCGTCGTGAAGGTGACCCGGCAATAGTTGTAGCCGAGCTTCCAGATCGGGATGATGGTCTTCGCCGTTCGCGATGTGCGCGACCGCGTTGACGAAACTCATGGTGCGATAGAAATCCTTGAACTTGAACAGAGCGCGTGCAGGCTCTTCGCATCCCCGGCGATCTGCCATTCGGGATGCAGCTGCGCGCGCAGCTCCGCGGCCTGCGCCGCCGTCAAGGGCGCGACGCCGCCTTCGCAGGGCGCGCATTTCTTGGCGGACAAGTCGTTCACGGCGGACTCCTGCTGTAGGTTCGCTCGACGTAGCGCTCGACCAGCTCCTGAAATTCCTCCGCAATCCGCTCGCCCTTGAGCGTCACGGTCTTCGCGCCGTCCTCGTACACCGGCGCGACCGGATGCTCGCCCGTGCCCGGCAGGCTGATGCCGATGTTGGCATGCTTGCTCTCGCCCGGGCCGTTGACCACGCAACCCATGACCGCGACGGTCATGTCTTCCACGCCCGCGCGCTGCTTGCGCCACTCCGGCATTCGATGGCGGATGTGGCCCTGGATTTTCTGTGCCAGCTCCTGGAAATAAGTGCTGGTGGTGCGGCCGCACCCGGGGCAGGCGATGACCATCGGCGTGAACGAGCGCAGTCCCATGGTCTGCAGAATCTCCTGGGCGACGATGACCTCTTGCGTGCGGTCGCCGCCGGGCTCCGGCGTCAACGACACGCGGATCGTGTCGCCGATGCCCTCCTGCAGCAGCACGCCGATGGCGGCGGTGGAGGCGACGATGCCCTTGCTGCCCATGCCGGCCTCGGTGAGCCCGAGATGCAGCGGATACGTGCAGCGCGGCGCGAGATTGCGGTACACCGCGATCAGATCCTGAACGCCGCTCACCTTGGCGCTGATCACGATCATGTCCGCGCCCAGCCCCAAACTCTCGGCGCGCTTGGCGCTGTCCAGCGCCGAGACGACGATTGCCTCGCGCATCACGTCGATCGCCGGCAGCGGGTCCGCCAGCTTCGAGTTCTCGTCCATCATGCGCGTCAGCAGGTCCTGATCGAGGCTGCCCCAGTTCACGCCGATGCGCACCGGCTTGTGATGTTTGCAGGCGGTCTCGATCATCTCGGCGAACTGCGGATCGCGCTTGCTGCCCCGGCCGACGTTGCCGGGATTGATCCGAAGTTTGCCGAGCGCCTGCGCGCAGGCAGGGTGGGCCTTGAGCAGCTTGTGGCCGTTGAAGTGAAAGTCGCCCACCAAGGGGGTGCCGATACCCTGTGCATCCAGGCGCTCGCGGATGCGCGGAACCGCGGCGGCCGCTTCGTCGTTGTTGACGGTGACGCGCACCAGCTCCGAGCCGGCGCGCGCCAGCGCCTTGACCTGCGCGACCGTGGCCTCGACGTCCGCGGTGTCGGTGTTGGTCATCGACTGCACGACGATGGGCGCGCCGCCGCCGATGGTGACGGCGCCGACCTTGACGCCCAGGGATGTTCTGCGTGGATTCATGCGCGCCATTCTACCTTGCCCGCCAGCAGCATCACACCGCCGCCGGGCGGTGTGCGAAGCGGCATGAATGCGCACATGAGCCAAGAATCGTCTATTCCACCGGGCTCGGGAGCCTGTGCCCGAATTGCCGCCGTGCGGTGCGGGAATGCGTGTGTCCGAAGGGCGCTCCGGGCGCGGCGAAGCTGAGCGCGGTGCGCGTGGGCCGCGAGACCAAGGGCCGGGCCGGCAAGGGGGTCACGACGGTGACGGGACTGCCGCTGCCCGCGGCCGATATCGAAGCGCTCGCCGACGCAGTCTCAAAAAGCGCTGCGGGTCGGGCGGCACGGTGCGCGCCGGCGTCATCGAAATTCAGGGCGATCACCGCGATGCCATCGTGGCGGAGCTGATCAAGACTGGGCTGGCCGGCCAAGAAAGCCGGCGGCTGAGCGCGGCGGATCGTGTATCATGCGCACATCGCGATAAGAGCTGTCTGGAGAGCGTCCTTCTCACCGGAGGGCCGCCGAAGGCGCAACCGCCCGGAAACGCTCAGGCACATGAACTACAGTCTCTCGCGATCTCTGGAGAGCGATCGCGCCGAGCGGCGCGATCCACCGAAGGGGAGCAGCGCTGCATCGAGCGCTCGATCTCTCAGGTCTCAAGGACAGAGGGGCGGCATGCACTGAAGTGCGGGCCGTCTCTCCGTCGACTTTCGCAGCGAGGTTGCGATGGGCCTGAAGACTCCGCTCTACGACACCCATGTTGCACAGGGCGCCAAGATCGTCGATTTCGGCGGCTGGGACATGCCGCTGCAGCTTCGGCTCGCAGATCGAGGAGCATCACGCGGTGCGCCGGGATGCCGGGATCTTCGATGTCTCGCACATGTGCATCGTCGACTTGACGGGTGCGCGCGGTGCGGGAATTCCTGCGATTGCTGCTGGCGAACGACGTCGGCAGGCTCAGGATTCCCGGACAGGCGCTGTATTCCTGCATGCTGCTGCCGACGGGCGGCGTGATCGACGATCTGATCGTCTACTTCATGGCCGAGTCCTGGTTCAGGTTGGTGGTCAACGCCGGCACGCGCAACAAGGATCTCGCGTGGATACGCGAGCACGCGGACGCCATTCGGGATTGCGGTGCGCGAGCGCACCGATCTCGCGATGCTCGCGGTTCAAGGGCCCCATGCGATCGCCAAAACGGCTGCCGCTGCTGTCGGCGTCGCACGCGGGCCCGGGCGCTCGAGATCGCGCGGTTCAGCGGCGCGGCGCTCGATTCGTGGTTCGTGGCACGCACCGGATACACGGGCGAGGACGGCTTCGAGATCATGCTGCCGGCGCAGGAGGCGCCGCCACACGTGGCGGGCACTGCTGGCGGCAGGGCGTGACGCCGGCCGGTCTGGGCGCGCGCGATACGCTGCGCCTGGAAGCCGGCATGAATCTGTACGGCAACGACATGGATGAAAGCCGCCATCCGCTGGAGTCGGGCCTGGCGTGGACGGTCGCGTTCGATCCGGATACCCGCGATTTCATCGGCCGAGAGGCGCTCGAGCGCGCCCGCCGGCCGGCGGCCAGGAGCTGGTGGGCTTGTGCTCGAGGAGCGCGGCGTGCTGCGCAGCCATCAGCGCGTGATGCGCCGAAGCGAGACTCGACCGGCCCTGGGGGAGATCACCAGCGGCACCTTCTCTCCGACCTTGAATCGCTCCATTGCGCTCGCGCGCGTGCCGTCGGGGAGCGGCCCGCGGGTGCTGGTGGATATTCGCGGCAAACCGCATGCGGCGCGCATCGTGAAGCCGCCGTTCGTGCGCAACGGCAAGACATTGATCGAATCTAGTCAACAGGAGATTCGAGAGTGAGCGAACATACCGGACGATCTGCAGTACACGCGAAGTCACGAGTGGGTCCGCGGCCTGCCGAACGGCAGCGTGGAGATCGGCATCACCGACCATGCGCAAGAGGCGCTCGGCGATCTGGTGTTCGTCGAGGTGCCGCAGGTCGGACGCGCCTGGTGAGCGCGGGCGAGGCCTGCGCGGTGGTCGAATCGGTCAAGGCGGCCTCCGATGTCTACAGTCCCGTGTCGGGCCGGGTCGTCGCGAGCAACGGCGAGCTTGCCGCGACGGCCCGAACTGCTCAATCAGGATCCCTATGGCGCCGGCTGGCTGATGCGCGTGGAGCGCGACCGCGTCCGCCAGCCGGCGGACGCCTTGCTCGACCGCGCGCCGAGTACGCGCAATTCCTCGCGGAAGCCGATTAGGCAGCCGCCATGCCGTTCATTCCGCACACCCCCGACGATGTTGCCCGCATGCTGGAGGTCATCGGCGCGCAATCGATCGACGATCTGTTCGATGAGATCCCCTCGGCGCTCAAGATCGACGGCTCTATCCGGGGTGCCGCCGGCGCTGTCCGAAATGGAAGTCGCGCGGCTGCTGACCGAGCGCGCCGCGCGCGATGGCCGGCCGCTGAATTTCATCGGCGCCGGCGCCTACGAGCACCACATTCCCGCGCCGGTGTGGGCCATCGCCACGCGCGGGGAATTCTATTCCGCCTACACGCCCTACCAGGCGGAGGCGAGCCAGGGCACGCTGCAGCTGATCTACGAATATCAGTCCATGATGTGCGCGCTGACCGGCATGGAGGTGTCGAACGCCTCTCTGTACGACGGCGCCTCGGCGCTGGCCGAGGCGTGCCTCATGGCCGTGCGCGCGAACCGCACGTCGACCTCGCGGCGCATTCTGCTGCCGCGCGCCGTCAATCCGACCTATGCGCAGGTCGCGCGCGCGATCGCCTGCAATCAGGACATCGATTTCGATGCCGTGGATTTCGATCGCCGTCAGGGGCGCACGGCCTTGACGCGCTCGCAGGCTCTACGGCGGCCAGGATGTCGACCGCGCTGGTGGTGCAGCAGCCGAATTTCTTCGGCAACCTGGAAGAGGTCGGATCGAGCTCACCGATTGGGCGCACGCGAACGACATGCTGGTGATCGCGGTGGTCAACCCCACCGCGCTGGCGCTGCTCAAGCCGCCGGGCGAGTGGGGCGGCCTCGTCGACGGCAAACGCGGCGCCGACATCGTATGCGGCGAAGGGCAGCCGCTCGGCGTACCGCTGGCTTCCGGCGGCCCCTACTTCGGCTTCATGGCGACGCGCATGCAGCACGTGCGGCAGATGCCGGGCCGCATCGTGGGCCGCACCGCGGACACTCGAGGGCCGACCGGGCTTCACCCTGACGCTGCAGGCGCGCGAACAGCACATCCGCCGCAGCAAAGCGACCTCCAACATCTGCACCAATCAAGGCCTGATGGTGACCGCGGCGACGATCTACATGTCGCTGCTCGGCGCCGAGGGACTCAAGCGCGTCGCGGCCGCGAGCGCGCAGCGCACGGCCGCACCTGGTGAACGCGCTCACCCGGATCCCGGGCGTCGCGCGCCGCCTTCGATGCGCCGCGCTTTCATGAGGCGGTGCTGCTGCTGGATCGCCCGGTGGCGCCGGTGCTGGCCGCGCTGGCCGAGCGCGGGATCCTGGCCGGACTCGATCTGTGTACGAGCTATCCGGAATTGGGGCACGCGATGCTGGTTTGCGCCACCGAAACCAAACTGGACGCCGACATCGCCGCATATGCAGGCGCGATGGCCGACGTGATGCAATGCATCGCCCCGCGATTCGCGCGGCGCCGGCTCAGGGGGAAGGGAATGGCTGAATTGCACCTGCGCGAGCCGCTGATATTCGAATTGAGCAAGCCCGGCCGGCGCGCGTCGAGCCAGTTCCCGCCGCCGCGGTGCCGGGCGCGGCCGCCGCTGGTGAGCCGGCCGCGCAATCGCCGGGAGATGCTGCGCTCGAAGTGCCGGCGCACCTGCGCCGCGAGACCCCCCTGCGCTGCCGCAGGTGTCCGAGCTGCAGGCGGTGCGCCATTTCACGCGTCTGTCGCAGCTCAACTTCTCGATCGACACGCATTTCTATCCCTTGGGCTCCTGCACCATGAAGTACAACCCCAAGGCGTGCAACACCTACGCCATGCTGCCGGAGTTCGTGGCGCGGCATCCGCTCGGACCGGAGCCGCAGGGCTTTCTCGCGTGCATGTTCGAGCTGCAGGAAATGCTCAAAGAGATCACCGGCATGCAGGGCGTGAGCCTCACCCCGATGGCGGGCGCGCAGGGCGAGTTTGCCGGCGTGGCGATGATCCGCGCCTATCATCGAGCGCGCAACGATACGGCGCGCACGCGAAATCATCGTGCCGCAGGCCGCGCACGGCACCAATCCCGCGACCGCGGCGATGTGCGGCTGCAGCGTCAAGGAAATTCCCTGCGACAAGAACGGCGACATCGACATCGAGGCGCTGAAGGCCGCGGTGGGCCCGCAGACGGCCGGCATCATGCTCACGAATCCGTCCACGCTCGGCGTGTTCGAGCACAAGATCGTGGAGGTCGCGCGCATCGTGCACGAAGCCGGCGGCCTGCTGTATTACGACGGCGCAAATTTGAACGCGATCTTGGGCAAGGTGCGGCCCGGCGACATGGGCTTCGATGTGATCCACATGAACCTGCACAAAACCTTCTCGACGCCGCACGGCGGCGGCGGTCCCGGATCCGGCGCGGTCGGCGTCGGCCCGCGCCTGCTGCCGTTTCTGCCGATTCCCATGGTCGGCAGGGAAGGGGGCACGCTACCGCTGGCTGACGGAGCGCGAGCTGCCGCAATCCATCGGCCGCCTGTCCGGCTTCATGGGCAACGCCGGCGTCAATCTGCGCGCCTACATCTACATGCGCATGCTGGGCCGCGAAGGCATGGTGCGGGTGGCGCGAATTCGCGGCGCTGAATGCGAACTATCTGATGAAGCGCCTGATGCAGGCGGGCTACGAGGCGGCCTATCCGATGCGCCGCGCCAGCCATGAATTCATCATCACGCTGAAGCAGGAGAGCCGCCGCTACCAGGTCACGGCGATGGATGTCGCCAAGCGGCTGCTGGATTTCGGCTTTCACGCGCCGACGACCTATTTCCCGCTGCTGGTGCCCGAGTGCCTGCTGATCGAGCCCACCGAGACCGAAACCAAGGAAGAGCTCGACCATTTTTGCGATGCGATGACGGCGATTCGGCGGGAAATGGAACAGGAGCCCGAGAAACTGCGCTCCGCACCGCATACAATGCCGGTGCGGCGGCTGGACGATGTGCGCGCGGTGAAGCAGCTCGATGTGGCCTGGAAGCCAAGCCGCTCGAATGATTGACAGAGACAAACCGACCGGAATCACGCGGCTCCTGCGCGCCTTCGGCTATTCGCTTCAGGGCTTCCTGCATGCCTGGCGCGAGGAGGCGGCGTTCCGCCAGGAGGTCTGCCTGTCGCTGCTGGTCATCCCCGGCGGGCTGCTGCTGGGCCGCTCGGGGGTCGAGCGCGCGCTCCTCGTGTACCCGATGCTGCAGATCCTGGTGATCGAGATTTTGAACAGCGCGGTCGAGGCGGTCGTGGACCGGGGCGGCACGGACCGCAGCCCGCTGGCCGGAATGGCCAAGGACATGGGGTCGGCGGCCGTCATGCTGAGTTTCGTGTTGTTAGGAACCGTGTGGCTCCTGATCTTGTCCGATCACGGACACTGACGTTCATTTCATCTAGGATCGGCATGCCCCGTAAGCTGCTCTTGTTGTCCCTGCTGTTGCTGCTGCTCGGTCCGCCTCGCGCGTCCTGGGCGCCGCCGCCGCCGATGCCCGCCCCGGCCGCGATCGCGCCCGACAACCCGGCGGCCTGACCGCCGAACTGGGCGCAGACGCTCGAGCGCATCGCCTCCGGCGTGGTGACGATTCAGATCGACAGCACGCGCGCGTTCGATACCGAATGGAATACCACCGCGCAGGCGACCGGCTTCGTCATCGACGCGAAGCGCGGGCTGATTCTGACCAATCGGCACGTGGTGACGCCGGGACCCGTGACGGCGCAGGCCATTTTCCAGAACCGCGAGGAAGTGCAGCTCTTCCCGGTCTATCGCGATCCGGTCCACGACTTCGGCATCTATCACTACGACCCGGCAAGCTGCGCTTCATTCAGCCGGCGGAGCTGCCGCTGTATCCGGCAGGCGCGGTGATCGGACGCGAAATCCGCGTGGTCGGCAACGATGCCGGCGAGCAGCTGTCGATTCTCGCCGGTACGCTGGCGCGGCTGGATCGCGAGGCGCCCGGAATACGGCTACGGCAAGTACAACGACTTCAACACGTTTTATTACCAGGCCGCGTCCGGCACCTCCGGCGGCTCGTCCGGCTCGCCGGTCATCGATATCGAGGGGCGCGTGGTGGCGCTCAACGCCGGCGGCGCGACGGGCGCCGCATCGAGCTTCTACCTGCCGCTGCCGGCGATCACGCGTGCGCTGAAATACATCGATGCCGGCAAGCCGGTGCCGCGCGGCACCCTGGAGACCGTGTTCAAGTACACGCCGTACGATGAGCTGCGGCGGCTCGGGCTCGATCTCCGGACACCGAAGCGCGCATGCGCAGCGCCTATCCGAAGCTGACCGGCATGCTGGTGGTCGACGAAGTGCAGCCGGGATCCGCCGCGGACGGCATCCTGTCGCCCGGCGACATTCTCGTGGCGATCGACGGCAAGCCCGTGCCGGAGTTCTTCGCGCTGGAGGACGTGCTCGACAATCACGTCGGCCGGCAGGTCAAGGTGGAGATCCAGCGCGGCAGCGAGACGCTGCTGCATGCGCTGCGAGGTGGAGTCCTTGAGCGCCATCACCGCCGATGAGTACATCGAGTTCGGCGAAGCCGTGGTGCATACCCTTTCCTATCAGCAGGCGCGGCACTACAACCTGCCGATCAAGGGCGTGTACGTCGCCAATCCGGGCTACGTGTTCGGCAGCGCCGGGATTCCGCACGGCGCGCTGATCACCTCGTTCAACGGCAAGAAGATGAACACGCTCGCCGACTTCGAGGCCGCCTTGGCGGATCTCGCCGACGGCGCGCGGGCGCCGGTGCGCTATGTCACGCTCGAGGATCCGCGCGCGACGCAGCTCAAGGTGATCCGCATGGACCGGCGCTGGTTCCCGGCGCGCAAATGCAAGCGCGACGACACGCTCGGGCATCTGGCCCTGCGTCAGCCTCGAGCCCCGGACCCGGCGCCCTCGACCCTCAAGCCCGCCTCCACGCAATTCGCCAAGACCGGCGATCCGCGCATCGACCGCCTGGCGCCTTCGCTGGTGCACGATCACCTTCGACATGCCCTATTCGGTTTCGGGCGTGACCGAGAAGAACTATCACGGCACCGGCGTGATCGTCGACGCCCAGCGCGGACTGGTGGTGATCGACCGCAATACCGTGCCGGTCGCGATGGGCGACGTGCGCATTACCTTCAACGGCACCGTCGAGGTGCCGGGCAAGGTCGAATTCATCCATCCGCTGCACAATCTGGCCGTCGTTTCCTACGACCCGCGGTCGATCGGCGACACGCCGGTGCGGGCGGCGACGCTTCTCACCAAGGAGCTGCGCCCCGGCGATGATGTGTGGGTGGTGGGCCAGCGCAGCGATTCGAAGATCATGTCGCAGCACACCCAGGTGGCGAGCGTCGATGTGGTGTCGTTTCCGCTGTCGCGCACGCTGCGCTTCCGCGACAGCAATCTGGAGGCGATCAGCCTGGTCAATGCGCCCGCCGATCTCGACGGCGTGCTGGCGAACGAGAAGGGCGAAGTGCTCGCGCTCTGGTCGAGTTTCGCCTTCGAGACGCAGCGCGAGCTCGAGCAGGTCAACCGCGGCATTCCGGCCGATCTGGTCACCGAAATGATCCAACGTCGTCGCCGATCGAGCGGCCGCTGTATTCCTTCGAGGCGGAATTCAACGTGCAGTCGCTCGCGAGCGCGCGCAAATTGGGCCTGCCCGACGACTGGGTGCGGCGCTTCGAGGAGCACGATCCGCAGCGCCGGCAGGTGCTCGGCATCGATCGGCTGGTTGCCGGTTCGCCCGCGGCGTCGTTGCTCGAGCCGGGCGATCTGCTGCTCGCCATCGACGGCAAGGTCGTGAACCGCTTCCGCGAAGTCGAGCGCGCCGTGCAGAAGCCCGCAGGTGTCGGTCACGGTATGGCGCGACGGCGCGGAAAAAACGCTGAAGATGAACACCGTGGCGCTGAACGGCCGCGATATCGATCGAGTGGTGATCTGGGCGGGTGCGACGCTGCAGGCACCGCATCGCGCCATGGCGGCGCAGCGCGGCATCGCCGCCGTACGGCGTATTCGTCTCGTTCTTCTTTTACGGATCCCCGGCGACGCACTACGGACTGTATGCCGGCCGGCGCATCACCGAGGTGGACGGGCAGCCGACGCCCGGATCTCGGATGCCTTCATCAAGGCGGTTCGCGGCAAGCCCGATCGCGCGTCGTTGCGGCTGAAGACCATCAGCTGGAACGGACAGACGGACGTGATCACTCTGAAGCTCGACAAGCACTACTGGCCGGCCTACGAACTCGATCGCCAGCGCGACGGCAGCTGGACGACGTACCGCGCTCGATCCCCCGATCTGGCACGCTGGCGCAAGCGCCTTGAGCGCACGGGTTCGCGATATCGAGCGCCGCCCGTGCGCAGCTTCCGCGAGATCCTGGCGATCTACAACGAAGTGATTCGCAATACCACCGCGGTGTACTCGGATGCGGAAGTGACCCTGGCAAACCGCGAAGCCTGGTTCGATGCCAAAGCCGAGCAGGGCTTCCCGGTGCTGGTCGCGATGCGATGCATCGGGTGTCCTGGGATTCGGCACCTTCGGCGAATTTCGCGCATGGCCCTGCTATCGCTACAGCGTCGAGCACAGCGTCCATGTGCGCGCGGACAGCCGCGGCCGCGGCATCGGCCGGGCGCTCGTGCTCGCGCTTCTGGAAGCGCGCCGCAGGCCTGCAAAAGCACTGCATGATCGCGGGAATCGATGCGGAGAATGCCGCATCCATCGCGCTGCACGAGAGCCTGGGCTTTTCAGTGGTCGGGCCATTTGCGCGAAGTCGGCTTCAAATTCGGGCGCTGGCTCGACTTGAAGTTCATGCAACGGCTCATTTGATATCATGGCGCTGTGGTAAGAGCTACCCAGACCGAAATCGAAAAGGCCGTCGAGACGTTGCGCGCAGGCAACTTGGTGGTATTTCCGACGGAGACCGTTTACGGCCTGGGCGCCAATGCCTCCAACCCGGCGGCCGTTCGCAAAATATTCGAGGTCAAGGGCCGTCCGGCGGATCACCCCGTGATCGTGCACCTGGACAATCCGCGCTACCTGCACCGCTGGGTCTCGGATTTGCCCCACGGCCGCCGAGCGGCTGGCGGACATGTTCTGGCCCGGGCCGCTCACCCTGATCCTGCCCAAGGCGGACAATGTCAATGAAATCGTCACCGGCGGACAGGACAGCATCGGCATACGGATCCCCTCGCATCCCATGGCTCAGCAGCTCCTGACCGCCTTTGGCGGCGGCATCGCCGCGCCGTCTGCCAACCGCTACGGCCGTTTGAGCCCGACCAAGCCGGAGCACGTGCGCGATGAGCTCGGAGACGCGGTCCACGTGCTGTCTGGACGGCGGCGATTCGCCCATCGGTCTCGAGTCGACCATCGTGTCGTGCCTGAACAACGAAGTGCGCCTGCTGCGCCCTGGCTTCATCACCCGCTCACAGATTGCACAGGTCGTCGGCGAATTGACGGTCGGCGGCAGCGAGCCGCCGCGCGCCCGGCGATCGGGCGCAGCATTACGCCCCGTCGACCCCTCTCGAGATCGTGGCCATGGGACGATCTGGAGGCGCGTGCCGGCGAGTTCGTGGCGCGCCAGGAAAAAGTGGCGGTACTGGCCATGCGTCCGCCGCTGCACACCAAGCGTTATATGACGTGGATCAATGCGGGCAAGAAGCCGGATCAGTATGCTCATAATCTTTACAACCATCTGCGTACCCTGGATCGAGCGGGCTGTGCGAGGATTTTGGTGCAGGAGCTGCCGCAGGACGAGCGCTGGGCGGCCATCCTCGATCGCCTGCAGCGCGCCAGCGGAGGAATTGGCGAGGATCCGCTCGAGCTTGCAGCGCCAGTTGAAACCTTTGATGGCCAGAGCTTCTCAAATGCCGCAAAGCTGCCGGCCGATTCGCCGCTGGAGCTCGATCCCGGGCAGGATCCCTTCGCGCGCGACTCCATTCGGCACTCTGGTCGCGCGCTACGGCTCGCCGCTGTTCATCATCGATGCCGAGCGGGTGCGGGCTCAGTACCACCGCCTGCGCGGCGGCCTTGCCCGGAGTCGATCTGTACTACGCGGTCAAGTCTCTGCCGCACTCCTCGCGTCATCGCCACGCTGAGCGCTGCGGGCGGCTGCTTCGATCTGGCGACCAACGGCGAGGTCGAGCTCGTGCGCCGCCTCGGCGTCGCCCCCGCGCGCTGCATTCACACGCACCCGATCAAGCGCGACGGCGACATCCGCACCGCGTTGTCCTTCGGCGTCCGCCGCTTCGTCGTCGACAATCCGGATGAGCTGCGCAAGTTCGCGAAGTTCAGGAACCGCAGCCGCGCTGCTGATCCGCGTGGCGTTCCGCAGCGCCGACGCGGCTGCCGATTTGTCGCGCAAATTCGGCTGCGACCCCGACGCCGGTCGCGGACCTGCTGGCGCTCGCCGCGGAGCTGCGCATCCCGGTCGAAGGGCTGTCGTTCCACGCCGGCTCGCAGGCGGCCGGCCCGCGGAATGCATGTCGCAGGCCATCAATGTGTGCCGCGACTTGATGCGGCGGCGCACGAGAGCGAGGCCACGAGCTGCGCACGCTCGATATCGGCGGCGGATTTCCGGCCGATTACCTCGAGCCCTCGCGTCCCCATCGAGGAGTTCTGCGCGCCGATCCGCGCGGCGCCTTGGGCTCGCTCGCGACGCCGGTGACGCATCATCGCGCGAGCCGGGGCGCTACATTGCCGCCCGCGCCGCGGTAGCCGTGTCGTCCGTCATGGGGCGCGCCCTGCGCGACGGGCGCTGGTGGTATTATCTCGACGATGGACTGTACGGGAGCTACAGCGGCCAGATGTACGAACACGCTGCCTATCCGATCGAGGCGCTGGTGCCGCCCGGCCCCACGTACCCCTCGGTGCTGGCCGGTCCGACCTGCGACAGCATCGATGTCATCAGCGAACACATCGAGCTGCCGAAGCTCGAGATGGGCGATCTGGTGGTGGGCCGGGTGATGGGCGCCTACACTTGGGCGTCCGCCTCGGAGTTCAATTTTTTTCCGACGCGCCACCGTGTTGGCGCTCGATCGCGGCAAGCTGCTGCGCGAGGAGAACCGCCATGAATTGGAGCCGCCGCCGAGTGCTCGCAGCGGGTGCATGCTTGGCCGGCGCGTCCGCCGCCGGTGTTCTGGCGCGGCCGGCGCGGGCGCAGGAGGAGCGGCGGCGCCGAAGCGGCTCGCGCTCAAGAATTTGCACACGCCCGAATCGCTCGACCTGGAATTCTTTCGCGGCGGCGGCTACGTTGCCCGAGGCGCTCGCGGCCATACAGGTGTTGCTGCGCGATTTTCGCAACGGCGAGCAGCACCCCATCGATCCGACGCTGCTGGACTATCTTCACGACGTCGCGCATGACAACCGGCGTCGACCCGGTGTTCAGCGTGATTTCGGGCTATCGCTCGCCGCAGACCAACGAGCATTGCGCGAACGCAGCAGCGGCGTTGCCCGGCACAGCCTGCACTTGGAGGGGCGCGCCATCGACGTGCGGCTCGCGGGGGTCGATTGCGCGGATCTGGCCGGGCATGCCCTGGGATTGACCCGCGGCGGAGTCGGCTATTACCGCCAGTCCGATTTCGTGCACCTGGATACCGGCGCATTTCGCACCTGGCGCGGATGAGGCTGGGCCGGTTCCGCGGTCAGATCGAGGAAGGCGCACATCCGATCGAGTTCGGCCTCCAAGCCGGTGCGGTACGCCGCGCTGCGTGGTGCACGGCCGGCGGCGTAGCCGAAGGATGCGCTCAGGCGGCCCCCGGCCACCGCCAGATTGCCCCAGCCGATCACGCTTTCGTGCCATAACATCGGCAGGGTGGTGCAAGGTGATCCGCACGGCTCGTTCACTCCTGCCCGGGCGGGTGCCGCCGCTGCTCGATCAGGGCCCGGAGGGCCTGTTCGAGGTGCTCGTCGTGTCCGTAGATGTCGTCGAAGAACAGAACCTCGCCATTTTCCATGGCGATCGCCGTGCCGTAGACGATGAACACGCGAATCGGCTTTTTCAGGGTGACCGTGACCGAGTCGGGGCCGTCCTTCATGGCGTCGAGGATCTTCTCGCGCGTCCATTCCGGCGAATCGCGCAGCACGTATTGCGCCAGGCCCGTAGGATCGCTGACCCGTATGCACCCGTGGCTGAAATCGCGCCGCGATTCGCCGAACAGCGCCCGCGCCGGCGTCGCATGCAGGTATACGTTGTAGGGATTCGGCAGCATGAACTTGATCAAGCCCAGCGAGTTGTTCGGCCCCGGCCGCTGTCGAATGCGCAGCGTGCCCGCGGCCACCGCGTCGAGATTCTCGGCGGTCTGCGGCATGATCCTCGAGTCGCCGAAGCGGCGCACGATCTCCATTTGGTGGCGATCGAGATAGGCCGGATCGCGGCGCGCGCTCGGGACGATCTCCTTGCGCGCAATGCTGTAGGGAACCTCCCAGTACGGGCGGAACACCACATAGGTCATCTGCGCACTGAACACCGGCGTTTGAGTCGCCTGAAACGCCTTGCCCACGATGACGTCCATTTGACGAATCTGCGCTTCGGAATCGGCGGTCGACTCGAACGCGAACAGACGAAACTGCGGAATGTTGACGATGATGGGCGCGCTGGTGAGCTGCTCCGGCAACCAGCGCCAACGCTCCATGGTCAGCTCGATTTGCCGCACCCGCGCACTCAAGGGCCGGGTCAGTTCGCCAAAGGTGGCGGCCCCCAGAATCCCGTCGGCTTTCTCGCCATGGCGTCTCTGAAAGCGCTTCAGGGAGTCGCTGAGCGTGGCGGTCAGCGTTTGAACCGGCGCCTGCGGGTGCGGCTCCGGTTGCGGCTCGGCGTCGCCGAGCGCGGCCAGCAGCCGCTGCAGCTGCGGCGCGCCGGCATAGGCATCGCCCGGCTTCACCGATTTGGCGTACAGCGGCGGCAGATTCGTCAGCCCCGCTTCGCCGGCCAGCGCTTGATAGCGCGCCAGCTGCTGCTTCAGCAGCGCGTAGTGCCTGAACTGCGGCTCGAGCGCATCGAGTGCAGCGGCCACGTCGCCCGCGCGCGCCAGATGCTCGAGCGCGTCCGGTATGTCCAGCTCGACGCGGGTGACGGTGAGATTGTGTCCGACCGTGGCGGCATCGATCCGGCCAAGATGCAGATCCGACATGAACCGCAGACCGGCGAGCGTCAGGGCGGCATCGAACTGCGCCCACTGCTCGGGGCCGATCTGCGGCACGCCGGTCAACTGCGCCTGTGAGGAGGCCAAACGATCGCCAGGATAGTCGGCCGGGTCCAATCCACGCTCGCCGGCGCGCCGCAGCGCCTGCACCAGTGCAATGGCCTGCGCAGTCGGTTTCGCGCCGTCGCTCCACAGCAGCCGATAGCCGGTATCCTGGTAGAGCTTGGCCATCTGCTCGCGTTCGCCGACCGCCACCGGCCAATCGAGATAGGCCGCAGGGCGTTGCGCAATGATCTGCTTCAGCACATCCCCGTCTGCCGCCCGAGCCGGGGCAAGGGGCGCGAATGCGCCGATGATGACGGCCAGCGAGGCTGCTATGACTCTCAACTCAAGTACTCCTTAAGGATGCATTTGCTACGATCCACGGCATGAAGAAGCACCGTACACGGCTCCTGCTCGCGCTGCTTGGCGCCTGCGCGGCCGGGTGCACACGGTCCGCTCCGGTACCCGCGGCGGCGGACGCGGGCGTGCGCACGGGCGCCTCCGCGGGAGCACGAATCTACAGCGGGAACTGCATGCCGTGCCACCAGGAAGATGGTCGGGGCATTGCCGGGGTCTATCCGAGCCTGGCCGGATCGCCGGTGGTGCTCGGGGATCCAAGGGACTTCGCATCGTGGGTAGCCGGAGGGCAGCGTCCCACCGGCATGTCGGCCGGACGCTACGCCGCCTCGATGCCGCAGTTCGGCTGGATGAGGGCTGACGACATGGCGGCGCTATTGACCTTTTTGCGCTCGAATTTTGGCAACGCGGCGCCGCCGGTATCGGCAGCCAGCGTGGCCGCAGCGCGCGGCGATTGAGCAAATGGCTGCTGCAGGCTTGGCCGCGACCGCGATTCACCGCACGGTGGAGCGCTGCCGGGCGGGCGATTTACCGGCGATCGTCGCCAGGCTGCGCTCCGGCTGGGTGGTGATGGGTGAAAGGCAGGTGTTCGCGGGGTACTGCCTGCTGCTTCCAGATCCGGTGGCGAATCAGTTGAATGCCCTCGAACTCGACCGACGGGCGCAGTTCCTCTGCGACATGGCGCTCATCGGCGATGCGCTGCTCGCGAGTACGGCGGCGGTGCGCATCAACTATGCGATATTCGGCAACCTCGAGCCGGCGCTGCACGCGCATGTTTTCCCGCGATACGCCGCCGAGCCGGCGGCCACGCGCACCGCGCAGCCGTGGGCGCTCGACTGGGCGCTCGCGGCGCCTTACTCGGATGCGCTGCACGGCGAGCTGAAGGCACGAATTGCGGCTCAACTCGCGCGGCTGCGGTTAGACTCCCCGCATGCCTGAATCTGGAATGGTCGCGCAATTGCCTGCGCTGCGCCTGAAGCGCAACGAAGATCGCCGTCTGCACGCCGGGCACCTTTGGGTCTTCAGCAATGAAGTCGACACCCAACAAACGCCCCTGCTCAAATTCAAGGCCGGCGAATTGGTGCGCGTGCTGGCGCACAATGACCGCGCTCTGGGCTTGGCGTACGTCAATCCGCAATCGCTGATCAGCGCGCGCCTGCTCAGCACCTGGAAGCTGCCCGACGTGGCATGGTTTGCGGAGCGGATGCGCATCGCGCTCGCACCGCGCGAGCGCCTCTACGCCGAACCCTACTACCGCACGGTCTACGGCGAGGCCGACGGATTGCCCGGTCTGGTGATCGACCGCTATGGGGCCCAATGCGTGGTGCAAATCGCCACGGCGGGTATGGAGCGGCTCAAGCCGCAAATTCAAGAGGCCGCGCTGCAGGTTTTCAAGTGCGACACGCTGCTCTTCAAGAACGACGGCGCGGCGCGCGAACCGGAGGGATTGCCGCTTTACGTCGAGGTCGCCCGGGGCGAACTTGATCGGCTCGGACTGGTGGTCGAGGGAGGCTTGAGATTCTCGGTCCCGCTGGCAGAAGGGCAGAAGACCGGCTGGTTCTTCGATCAGGCCGCCAACCGGCGCGCATTGACGAAGTATGTGCGCAAGGGCGCGCGTGTTCTGGATGTATTCAGCTACGTGGGCGCCTGGGGCGCGCGCGCAGCGCGCGACGGTGCGGGCGAGGTGATTTGCATCGACAGCTCGGCGGCCGCGCTGGAGCTGGCTGCGATCAACGCCGAGCGCAATTCCCTCGAGCTGACCACACGCAAGGGCGATGCCTTCGATGTGCTGGAAGCGCTCGCGAAGGAGGGCGTGCGATTCGACATTGTGATCTTGGATCCGCCGGCGTTCGCCAAACGCAAGAAGGATCTGCCCAAGGCGCTTGCAGCCTACAAGCGCTTGAATCAGCTCGCGATGCAGCTGCTCGCGGCGAGGGCATCCTGGTCTCGTGCTCGTGCTCCTACCATGTGAGCGCCGAGGAGCTGCAGGATGCCATCGCCAAGGCGGCGCGCGGCGCGGACAAGCACCTGCAGCTGCTGGAAATGGGCGGCCAGGCGCCGGATCATCCCGTGCATCCGGCGATCCCGGAGACGCGCTACCTCAAGGCCTATTTCTGTCGCGTGACCGACGAGTTTAAAGTAGCGCGCATGCTTACCTATCCGCATATCAATCCCGTCGCCATCTCCATCGGCCCGTGTTCGGCATCGGGCCGCTGCAAGGTGCACTGGTACGGCATCATGTACCTGATCGGATTCGTCGCGGCTGGGGGCTGGCGCGCTACCGCGCGCGCCTGCCGGGTCGACCTGGACGGCGCTCGACATCGATGATCTCATTTTTTATTGCGCCGTGGGCGTCATCGTCGGCGGGCGCGTCGGCTGGTGCATGTTCTACGGACACGACGTGATCGCCGAGAATCTGGCTGAACGTCTTTCATATCTGGGACGGCGGCATGTCCTTCCACGGCGGCTTGCTGGGCGTGTTGGTCGCCATGCTCGCTGTTTGCGCGCGCCAAGCACAAGCATCTCGCCGACGTGTTCGATTTCTGGCGCCGCTGCCGGGCATCGGTCTGATGGCCGGGCGGATCGGCAATTTCATCAACGGCGAGTTGTGGGGCAAGCCGACGGACCTGCCGTGGGGATTCGGTGTGCCGAACGCCGAGGGCGAGCTGATCGCGCGCCACCCCTCGCAGCTGTACGAGGCGACGCTGGAGGGCTTGGTGCTGTTCCTGGTGCTGTGGTGGTTCACCAGCAAGCCGCGGCCGCGCTTGGCGCCCCTCGGGTCTGTTCCCGCTGATCTACGGCTGCGCGCGATTCGCAGTCGAGTGGGTGCGCCTGCCGGATGCCAATATCGGCTACCTGGCGGGGACTGGCTGACCATGGGCATGCTGTTGACGACTGCCCATGATCCTGGTCGGCGCGGCGATGATGATCTATGCCTACCGGCGCCATCAGCCGAGCGGCAATTTGATGCTCGCGGCCTAGGTCAAGGCGGACCCGATGCGGCAGTATCTCGATTTCCTGCGGCATATACGCGAGCACGGCGCGCGCAAGAGGACCGCACCGGCACCGGCACGCTGAGCGTGTTCGGCTACCAGATGCGCTTCGATCTGGAGGCGGGTTTTCCGCTGGTCACCACCAAGAAGCTGCATCTGCGCTCCATCATCCACGAACTCCTGTGGTTCCTGCGGGGCGATACCAACGTCAACTACCTGCACGAGCACAGCGTCACCATCTGGGATGAGTGGGCCGACGAGAACGGCGATCTCGGCCCGGTGTACGGCAAGCAATGGCGCAGCTGGCCGACCGCGGACGGACGCAACATCGATCAGATCGCGCGCGTGCTCGAGCAGATCAAGACGAATCCCGAATTCGCGCCGCATCGTCGTGAGCGCCTGGAATGTGGGCGAGCTGGAGCAGATGGCACTGCTGCCCTGCCATGCCTTGTTCCAGTTCTACGTGGCCGGCGATCGCTTGTCCTGCCAGTTGTATCAGCGCAGCGCCGATGCGCTGCTCGGCGTGCCGTTCAATATCGCCTCCTATGCGCTGCTCACGCACATGGTCGCGCAGCAATGCGATCTCGAGGCCGGAGAGTTCATCTGGACGGGCGGCGACTGCCACCTGTACCTGAATCATCTGGAGCAGGCCGACTGCAGCTGTCGCGCACGCCGTATCCCTTGCCGCAGCTGCGCTCCGGCGCAAGCCGCCGAGCCTGTTCGAATACGCGTTCGAGGATTTCGAGATTCATGGACTATCGCCATCACGCCGCGATCAAAGCGCCGATCGCCGTATGAAGCAGGCCAGCGCGGCGCGCCAGCAGCGCCGCCGATGATCGAAGTACGCCACTCGCCCGTCCACGGCTACGGCGTGTTCGCACTGCGCCGAATTCGCAAGGGTACCACCGTCATCGAGTACCTCGGCGATCGGGTCAGCCACGAGGAGGCCGATGCGCGCTACGAGGACAAGGACCCGAAGGACAGCCACACATTCCTGTTCACCGTGGATGCGAAAACCGTCATCGACGCCGGCGTCGAACGGCAATGAGGCGCGCTTCATCAACCATGGCTGCGATCCGAATTGCCAGAGCACCACATGCGAAAGCGCGATTTTCATCGAGGCGATCCGCACCATCCGGCCGGGCGAGGAACTCGCCTACGATTATCAAATTCAGCGCGACGCCGACGATGCGCCCGACGTCGATGAGGTCTTCGCTTGCCGCTGCGGCGCGCAGAGCTGCCGCGGCAGCATGCTGGAAGCCCGAAGCGTCGCGCAGGGCGCCGACGGAACGCGTGCGGTGAAAGCGCGCGCCGCGAAGCGCAGCGGCCCGCGCGCGCAGAACCGCGCGCCGCGGACTTGACGCCGATGCATCGGCGACGGACTTGCGATGCCGACTCTGCGCAGCGAGGGCATCGCGATTCGCGATCGATTTCTGCACGCGCCGCGCAGGTCGCGCGCTGCGTCGACTGCGCGCGACACGCGCCGCGGACGCGCGGCGAGTTCGCGGCGGCACGCATCGGCGCCGGCTCGCACGCTGCGAGCGCCGCGACGAAATCCGCGGCGATTTTATCTGCTGGCTGACGCGAGCCGCTGTTCGACGCCGGAGCGCGAGCTGCTCGCGCATCGCTCGAAGAATTGCGTCTGCAATTGAACCGCGACGCCTTCTCGGGCTTGTTCGAACTCGAGCTGCACTACGCCTGGTATCCGCCCGGCGCGGGTTATGCGCGCCATGTCGACCAGCCGCAGCGATCGCGAGCGCGCGCGCGTGTCGCTGGTGCTGTATCTCAACCAGCGATTGGATACGCGGCCGACGGCGGCGCAGCTGCGGATCTTCGCCGACGACGGAGCGCTATCGCGATATCGAGCCGGTCGGCGGGCGGCTGGTGGCTGTTTTTGACCGAGCAGGCGCGAGCACGCGGTGCTGCCGACGCACGGCGAGCCGCTTGAGCCTCACCGGCTGGTTTCGCGGCCGCGACTGAGCCTTGCGCCAGATGCGTGCGGCGGCCCGTGCGGACGCCCGCAAACGCAGCAGCGGCTCGCTGCGCGGCTAGGCGAGGGCACGCGGAGATCGCGCTTGGCACGAATGTTGCTAGGAGAACTGGTTCATGTAGAAGTGTAACGCCCGCGCGCTACCTTTCGGGTATGTCACTACGCAGCATCCAGCTTAAGCTTGGCTGAACCTATGCGCTTGCCGTCGCTCAAATTTCTGAAGACGTTCCAGGTCGCGGCGCGGCTCAAGAGCTTCAAGGCGGCGGCCGAGGAGTTGTTCGTCACGCCATCCGCGGTCAGCCATCAAATCAAGGCGCTGGAGGAACATCTGGGCGTCGCGCTGTTCGAGCGGGGCGTGCGCACGCTGACGCTGACCGATGCCGGCGCCCACTATCTCGAGCACATCAGCGACATCTTCTCCAAGCTCGAGTCGGTCACCGAGCAGCTGCAAGTGCGCTATGGCCGCAGCATCATCCGGCTGAACGTGCCGCCGTTCTTTGCCAATGAGTTGCTGCTGCCGCGGCTCGCCTCGTTCACCCAGGCGCGCGAAGAAACCGACATCCGCATCGAGACGACTTTCTCGGCGCCGAAGACCCATCCGCCGGAGGCGGATCTGTCCATTGTCGTGGGCACCGGGCCCTGGGACGGGCTCACGGTGCACGAGCTGTTCGCGCAGAGCTTCATCGCGGCGTGCTCGCCGAGTTTTCTTGCTCGAAAACCCCATCGACGACCTACGCGGACTTGAACGGCAAGACATCTGCTGCTGCATGAGGAGCGGCGCGATGCGTGGGAGCGCTGGGCGCGCGGGCTCGAGATCGCACCCGATCAAGCCCAATCGGCTGGTGCGTCTCGATACCATGTCCGCCGTGGTGCTCGCGGCCGAGCAGGGCGTGGGAGTCGCGCTGGTGCCCGCGCGCCTGAGCGCCGATCGGTTCGCTGCCGGCGGCTTGGTGAAGCTGTTCGCAGCCGAGCTGACCACCAACGAGAGCTACGTCCTCCTGCACCGGCCCGAGGATCGCGCGCGCGAGGATTTGCAGGAGCTGACGCGCTGGATCTTGAGCGAGTGCCGGTGTCGCGCTGAGCGTCGCGCATGAGAGCTGATCGTGGTGGCGGTTGCGGAGAACGACGTCATCGGGCGCGCCAATCAGCTGCCGTGGCGGCTGCCGGCGGACCTGCGCCGTTTCAAGGCGCTCACGCTCGGCAAGCACGTACTCATGGGCCGCAAGACCTACGAGTCGATCGGCAAGGCGCTGCCGGGCAGGACCAATCTGGTGCTGAGCCGCTCGACCGGATTTCGCGCCGGGCGGACTGCACCGTCGTGGCGAGTTCGATGCCGCGCGCAGCGCCGCCGGCGCGAGGCGCGGGCCCTCATGGTGATCGGCGGCGCGCGATATCTATCGGCAATGCCTGCCGTTCGTCTCGCGCATCCATCTCACGCTCGTGCATACGCGCGTCGAGGACGGCGACACGTTTTTCGACGGCTGGCGCGACGTCCGCAGTGGCGCGAGATCGTTCCGCGAACGCCACGAGGCGGACGAAAAGAACTCCTGCGCCTACAGCTTCGTCGACGCTGGAGAGATCGATGAACCGGCGCGAGCCGGCGACTCGATCTCGCGCTCGGCGCGCGCGTAGTCGACGTCCGGCAGAGCGGTCGGCGCCGCGCGTCAGACTCCTCGAGCAGCCGCGTTTGGATGGCGCCGCGCTCGAGCGCGGTGCGATACGGGATTTCGTGATGGAACATCACCATGGAGTAGCGCGGAATGAAGCGGCTGCGGAAAGCGCCGCTCGAGCTCCAGCGACAGCGCCTGCTGCAGCTGAAACTTCGGATCGGCGACCCGCTCGCGCATCTCCAGATAATTCTCGAGCGCCATCGCCGCGATCGCATCGGTGTTCGGCTTGCGGCTCGCGTAGAACTCGCGCGAACACGTCTTCCCAGCGAGGAATGGCGGTGCCAGGCAGGCGTCGAATTCGACGCAATCCTCGAAGCAGCAGTTCATGCCCTGGCCGTGAAACGGCACGATGGCGTGCGCCGCATCGCCGATGAGCGCGGCCGTGCCCGGCACATGCCAGCCTGCGGCGTAGACCGTGCCGAGAAATCCCGTCGGGATTGCGCTGGAACTCCGCCACGCAATCCGGCATCAGCGCGCGCGCGTCGGGAAAATTCGCCGACAGAAACGCTCGATCGACGGCGGCCGGGTCGCAGGCTCGCGAAGCTCGACGGGCCCGTTCCTGGGCAGGAACAGAGTGGCGGTGAAGCTGCCGTCCTCGTTCGGCAGGGCGATCAGCATGTAGCCGCCGCGCGGCCAGATGTGCAGCGCCTCGCGAGCCATGCGATAACGCGCCGTGCGGCCCGGCCGGAATCGACAGTTCCTTGTAGCCGTGCTCGAGATCCGACTTCGCGCGCCTCGATCAGGCCGAGCGCGGCCATGCGCCGGCGCATCACCGAGCCGGCGCCGTCGGCGGCCAGCAACGGCCGCATCGGCACGCTCGACCTCGAGCCCCTGCCGCAAGATCCCGCACGCTGCGCGACCCGCGCCGTCGAAATCCGCGTTCTCCAGCCGATGCTCGAATTTCGCGTGCAACGCGCGGCTGCCGCAGAGCGACGCTCGAGCAGCGCCTGGTTGAGCCGCTGCCGCGAGATGGAATAGATCACTTCGCGCGGGCGCCGCCCGTAGGGCTGCAGTGCAGCCGATCCGTCCGGCCGGTGAACCATCCGGCCGCGCATGGGGACCAGTGCGCCGCGGATCTCATCGAACACGCCGGCGAGTTTGAGCGCATGGATGCCGCGATCGGCGAGCGCCAGATTGATGGATCGGCCCGACTCGCCGGCGCCGCCGCGCGGGTCCGGCCGGCTCTCGTAGAGCGTCACGCGCGCACCGCGGCGCTGCAAGAGGATCGCGAGCAGGGCGCCCGTCGGACCCGCGCCGACGATGGACGACCGAATCGCTCGGCAAGCTCATGAGCCGACCGCGCGGGCCAGAGCGTCGACGGCCGTGAACACGTCGTGGTACGAGTTGTAGAGCGGAACGGGGGCCAGGCGCACGATATCCGGCTCGCGCCAGTCGCCGAACACGCCGGCGGCGGTCAGGCGCTCGTGGCAGCGCTTCGCCTGGAGCGCCGGACAGCGCGAGCCGCAGGCTCAGCTGACTGCCGCGCTCGTGAGCCTCGGGAGGAGTGATGATCTCGACCGCCTGCGGGAGCCGGTCTTCGATCAGGCGCTCAAAGTAAGCGGTGAGAGCAATCGATTTCTCGCGCAGCCTCGCTAAACCTGCGCGCTGAAAGACCTCGAGTGAGGCCAGCAGCGGGGCCGTGGACAACACCGGCGGATTGCTGATTTGCCAGCCCTCGGCGCCCTGCGATGGGAGTGAATTGCGGTCCCATCTCGAAGCGCGTCGACTTGGTGTGTCCCCACCAGCCGGCGAAGCGCGGCAAGTCACGGCGGCGCGCATGGCGCTCGTGGACGAAACAGCCGCCGATGGCGCCGGGTCCCGCATTCAGGTACTTGTAGCTGCACCAGACCGCGAAATCGGCGTTCCAATCGTGCAGGCGCAACGGCACATTGCCGACCGCGTGCGCAAGATCGAGGCCGGCGGTTGCGCCCGACGCTGCGCGCGGCCGCGATCAGCGGCGCCAGATCCAAGGCCTGCCCGGTGAGATACTGCACTCCGGGCAGCAGCACCAGCGCCAAGCGGGATCCCTCGCGCTCCACTCGCGCTATGAGGTCCTCGGTCCGCAGCGTGCGTTCGCCCGCGCGCGGCTCGACCTCGATCAGGTGCTCGCTGCGGGTCGAGTCCGTGGAATTCGAGCTGCGAGACGATTGCGTAGCGATCCGACGGAAACGCCGATTTCTCGATGAGCACGCGGTTGCGCCCGCCGTCGGGCCTGAAAAAACTGACCATCATCAAGTGCAGATTCACGGTCAGCGAATTCATGGCGACGACTTCGCTCGCCCCGGCGCCGACCAGAGCGCCCAGAGCGGCGGCGGCGCGCTCGTGATAGCCGATCCACGGACGCTGCGCCGCGTGGTGCCCGAGGACAGCCAAGCGCTGCCAGTCGGCCAATTCCTGCGCGACGAAATCCGCGGTTGATTTGGTCTGCAGTCCGAGAGAATGGCCGCACAAGTAGATCAACCTACGGCCGGCGGCGTCGCGCGGGTGGTGAAATTCGCCCGCGAACGCGGCCAACGGATCGTGCGCGTCCCGCTCCTGCGCATCTGCCGCGGTTAGAGCCGGGTTCGTCAGACTCCGCTCGATCGGGCGAGGTCTGCGGCCGGCGGCTGCAGCACGGTTCCGCACGACGTACAGGTGCGGCGCTCAATGCTCGAATAAAATCGCTCGAAAATGCCGGGCAGCTGCGTGTCGATGTGCTGGACCGCCACGCGCTCCAGGTGCAGGCAATGCCCGCATTTCTCGCAATACCACGAGAAGCCGTCCAATTCAGCGGCGCCGCGGCGCCGCTCCACGACGATTCCGACGCTGCCCGCGGGGCGCTGGGGCGAATGCGGCACCTCGGAGGGCAGCAGGAATACCTCGCCTTCACGGATCGGCACGTCGATCCGGCGGCCCGACTGAATGGTCCGCAGCACCATGTCTCCCACCAGCTGGAAGAAGAATTCCGCGCCCGGGTCATGGTGAAAATCCTTGCGCGAGTTCGGGCCGCCCACGGCCATGACGATGAACTCGCTGTCCTCGAACAGCAGCTTGTTGCCGACCGGCGGCTTCAGCAGGCCGCGATTTTGCTCGATCCATGCGTGCAGGTTGAAGGGCGCCGCAATATGCATGGCCGCATTATAGCGGGCTTGTGAAACTTCGCCTGCACCGACACGGTCGAAAGCGCCTACGGAGGTTTCACCATGCGGCCGTGTAGGCGTGTCTGCTTTGATTTGGATGGCGCTGGCCGCGGCAGGTTCGCTTGCTGCCGCAGCGCCGGAGGACGCGGACACGGGCGCCCCCAAGGCCGCGGTCTGGAAGGAGCAGCGCCTCGAGTTCCGATACATGGGCCGCACTTCACGGTATTCGTGCAACGGGCTGCGCGACAAGGTGCGCGCCATGCTGCTCGATCTCGGAGTACGCCGGGATTTGAAGATAGTGCCGTCCGGCTGCGAGGACTACGACCGGGTACCGAACGCTTCCGCGGCTGCGACGCTCAAAATCGTCTTCTCCTCGCCGGCGCTGCCGGAGGCGGCCGGAAGGCCGGTGCACGCCGGTGAGTTGGCGGCGATCGATGCAGGCTTCGAGAGATTCACCATCACGAGCGATGCGTTCCGCAACATGGGAATCGGCGATTGCGAGCTGGTGCAGGAATTCGCGCGTCAGATTCTGCCGAGATTGGCGGCTCGAATGTGCGGAAGACATCGTCTGCGTGCCCGATCAGCCGAGCGCCAGCCGTTTCTTCGTTCGCGGCGAGATACTGAAAGCGCTGCCGCGCGGCGGGTAACCAGGGAGGCGTGAAATCGCGTGCGGCGCGCTTTTCGCAAAGAATACGTGAGTTTCATCCCTTGACCCACGTGGCGCGGCCGAAGGATATATAAAGCCAACTGGCCGCTGCTTCAGCTATGATGGAAAGGCTGATTTCGCCTGATCCGCTCGAGCCGGCCTGCGATCTTATGATTGGAAAAAACAGGCGCCATCGGGCCCTGCTTCCCGCAGCGCCGCAGGTCATGAAGGGCCGCCTCATCGTTTGAGCGCCCGGCAATCGATGTGCACGGGCGCCGAGGCCGGTGTGTCCAGCCGCAGCGCCGTCAAGCTTCCGCCCCAGACGCAGCCGGTGTCGAGTCCAATGACATCCGTATTGCGGAAAAATCCCAGCGTCGACCAGTGGCCGAATACGAATAGCGGGCCGCGCCAGCGGGCGTTGGCCGCCTCGAACCACGGAATCAGCGAATGGCTCCGCGACCTTCCCGGCGCGTCCTTGGCGCGAAGCGCCAACCGGCCGCCCGCGTCCACATAGCGCAGGCGGGTGAAGCAATTGACGATGAACCTCAGCCGCTCCTCGCCGCTTTGAACATCCTCCCAGCGATCCGGCTTGTCGCCGTACATCTGTTTGAACAGCTTCGCGGGTTCGAGCTGCAGGGCGCGCTCGAACTCGCGCGCGCAGGCGCGCGCCGTCGGCATGTCCCACTGGGGAGGCAGCCCCGCGTGCAGCAGGCACAGATTGAGCGCGAGATCCTCGTGCAGCAGCGGGCGGCGCAGGAGCCATTCGAGCAGCGCATCGCGATCGGGCGCGGCCAGCACATCGCTCAGGGTATCGTCGCCGCGCAGCCGCGCGCATCCGTGCGCAACGGCCAGCAGGTGCAGATCGTGATTGCCCAGCGTGATCGTGGCGGCATCGCCCAGAGCGCGGACGCGCCGCAATACCTGCAGCGACGCGGGCCCGCGGTTGACCAGATCGCCCACGAACCAAAGCCGGTCCCGGTCTGCGGAGAAGCGAATCGCCTTGAGCAGCGCCTCGAGCTCGGCGTCGCAGCCCTGCACGTCGCCGATCGCGTAGAGCGCCATCAGTCAGGCTCCTAGTGCAGAACTCCGGGCATGGCCAGCCGGAACGGCGCGATCGGCGCATCGAATTGCTGGCCGTCGTCCGCCATCATTTGATAGCTGCCCTGCATGGTGCCGACCGGCGTCTCGATCACGGCGCCGCTCGAGTAGCGAAATCCCTGTCCGGGCTTCAAGTACGGCTGCTCACCGACCACTCCGTCGCCGCGCGTTTCCTTCACGTTGCCATTCGCATCGGTGATGATCCAGTGGCGCGTGAGCAGCCGCGCAGGCACCGGGCCTTCGTTGCGTATGGTGATGGTGTACGAGAATACGAATCGCTTGTCGCGCGGGTCGGACTGCTCCTCGATATAGGAGGTCTCGACCTCGACGCGAATCCTCGGATTCCCCGGCTCGGATGTCATAGTCTGCATCGCACTAGTTCAGACGCACCGCCAGCACATCGCAATGCGCCGCGTGCAGGACCGCATCCTCGGTGAAATTGACGAGAATCGCCAGGCCGTGGCGCTCGCGGCTGCCGAGCACGATCAAATCCGCGCGCTCTTCCTCGGCGACCCGCAGAATCTCCGCCTTGGTGTTGCCGACCTCGACTCGGTATGCGGTCCGCGTCGACCCGAGGCGCCCGATGAGCTCACCGAGCCTTTCGCGCGAGCGCTTGACCAGCTCCTCCTCGATCTGCATGGTCGGCATCAGCGATTCCCCCATGGGCTCGACCGGCACGAATTCCACCACGTGCAAGGCGACCATCGAGGCGTTCGAGTACGCCGCCAGATCTCGACCGGCGATGAATACCCGCTCGCTGTCGTCCGACAGATCCAACAGCACCAATACCTTTTGGTAGCCGGGCATGAGATTTCAAGTATAGCCGAGTGCGCGGCGATCAAGCGCTTTGTGCGGCCGCAGCGCCGCGCAGCCGGCAATAGTGGGCGGCGAGCCGGCCGAATTGCGCAGGCGCGAGGGTTTCTGGCCGCAGCTGCGGATCGATGCCGCAACTCTCGATGTCCTCGCCGGTCAACAGGCCCTTCAGGCCGTTGCGCAGTGTCTTGCGGCGATGTGAAAATGCGGCGGTCACCAACGCCCGCAGCGCGCCGTCGCTGCCGATGGCGAAGCGCGGCTGCGGCGCTCGGCCGCAAACGCACGATGGCCGACCATACCTTCGGGCGGCGGCTGAAAAGCGCCCGGACCCACCTCGAACAGGCCTTCGACCTCCGCGTAGGCGGCGAGCATGACGGTCAAGCGCCCGTAATCCTTTGCCGCCGGGCTGCGCCGCCATTCGGTCGACGACTTCCTTCTGCAGCATGAAATGCATGTCGGCGATCGCCGCCCGCTGGCTCAGCAGGCGAAACAGCAACGGCGTCGAGATGTTGTAGGGCAGGTTGCCCACGATCCGCAGCGGCGCGCCGTCGGCGCGCAGGCGCACGAAGTCGGTGTCGAGCACGTCGCTCGACGTGCACTCGCAAGTGCGGCCGCTGCACGCGGAGTCGGCTTGCAGGGCTCGGGCGAGATCGCGGTCGATCTCGATGACGTCCAAGTGCTTGGCGCGCTCGAGCAGGCCCCACGTGAGCGCGCCGCGGCCGGGGCCGACCTCCACGATGCGCTCGCCGCTCGCCGGCGCAACGGCCTCGATGATGCGGCGGATGACGGCCGGATCGTGCAGGAAGTGCTGGCCGAAGCGCTTACGAACCGCCACGGCTGTGCGCCCGCCAGCTCGATCGCCAGCGTCAAGGCGGCCGCGCAGGCTCCCGGCGTCCGCCCTGCCGGTGCGCGCCAGAGACAGCGCGGTGCCGTGATCGACGCTGGTGCGCACGATCGGCAGTCCGAGCGTCACGTTCACCGCGTTGCCGAATCCGGCGTGCTTGATCACCGGCAGCCCCTGGTCGTGGTACATGGCCACCACGACATCCACGGTCGCCAGGAACTGCGGCGTGAATGCCGTGTCCGCGGGCACCGGCCCGCGCAGGTCAAGCCCTCGCCCTGCAATTGCCGATCACCGGATCGATCACCTCGATTTCCTCGCGGCCCAGATGGCCGGATTCGCCGGCATGCGGATTCAAGCCCAGCACGGCGATGCGCGGCGGGCTCAGCGCCAAAGTGCCGCCCCAAGTCCGTGTGCACGATGCGCAGCGTTGCCCGCAAGCGCTCTGCGGTGATGGCGCGCGGCACGTCGGCCAGCGCCAGGTGCGTGGTCACCAGCGCGACCCGCAGCCGGTCGGTCTGCAGCATCATCACCGGCAGCGCCGCCCGGCGTCCGCGCCGCCAGATATTCGGTATGCCCGGTGAAGGCAAAGCCGGCGTCCATGAGCGTGCTCTTCTGCACCGGCGCCGTCACCATCGCGGCGAACTCGCCGTTCATGCAGCCGTCGCAAGCGCGATCGAGCATGTCGATCACGTAGGCGGCATTGCGCGCGTTCGAATTCGCCGGCGACCACCGGCTGCGCGGTCGGCACATGCAGCACCTTGAGGATCCCGGCCGCGATGCGCCGCGATGGGCGTCGAGGAGTCGTACTTCTCGATGGTCGAGCGGCAGGCCCGAGCGCCGCAGCCGTCTGCGCCAGCAGGCGCGGCATCGGCCGCCACCACGAGATCGGCCCGCCAGTCGTCCTGCGCCAGCGACGACGCAGGCGTCCGGCCCGATTCCGGCCGGCTCGCCCGAGGTGATGACGATGCGCGGTACGTACACTACATCTTGATTTCGACGAAGGCCTCGTCGCGTAGCCGGCGCAGCCAAAGCTCGGTTTCCTCGTCCGCCTTGCTCTCGCGGATCGCGGCAAACGCCTTCTGGCGGCGCACATCGTCGGTGCTGTCGTAGGTGCGGGTGCCGAGCATCTGCACGATGTGCCAGCCGTAGCGGGTCTTGAACGGCTGGCTGATCTCGTTCGGCTTCGAGGTCGGCGATCGCCTTGTCGAATTCCGGCACGAACGTGCCCGGGCCGCTCCAGCCCAGGTCGCCGCCGTCCGGCGCGGAGCCCGGATCCTCGGAAGTCGTCGATGCGATGCCGGCGAAATCCTCGCCCTTCAAGATGCGCTCGCGGAGCTTGGCCAGCTTCTCGCGCACGGTGGCGTCGTCGTCGAGCTCGTTCGGCTTCATCAGGATGTGCCGCACGTGGATCTGATTGACGATCACCTGGCGCCTCGCCGCCGCGGCGCTCATTGAGCTTCACGATGTGAAAGCCGCTCGGCGTGCGCACCGGCTGCGCTCACCTCGCCGGGCTTCATCTTGGTGACGAGCTCCAGGATGAACTGCGGCAGCTGGCGTGCCCTTGCGCCAGCCGAGCTGGCCGCCGTCGAGCGCCGTCTGGCTGTTCGAATTGGCGATCGCGAGCTGGCCGAAGTCCTCGCCCTTCGCGGCGCGCGTCGGCAATGCTCGTGGGCCTTGTGCGTCGATTTCCTCGAGCTGCTGCGGCGTGGCCGCCGCGGGCAGAGACAGCAGAATGTGCGAGACGTTGAACTCGTCGTTGGCCGCCGCGGATTGCTGGCGCGCGAGATACTGCTCGAGCTCGCGCGGCGTGACGTTGATGTGGGCGATCACGTCGCGCTGCCTCAAGGTGCTCAAGGTGAGCTCCTTGCGCATGGATTCGCGGTACTGCTTGTAGTCGACGCCCTGGGCGGCGAGCGCGGTGGGCAATTGGTCGAACGGAATCTTGTTGCGCTGGGCGATCTCCTGCAGCGCGCCGTTCAGCTGCTCGTCGGAGATGGTCAGGCCGACCCGCTTCGCGCGCTGCGATTCGATTTCCTGCAGAATCAGGCGGTCGAGTACCTGCTGCCGCAGCACGCTCTCCGGCGGCAGTTCCACCTTCTGCTCCTGGAGCCGCTTCGTGACCGCGTCCATCTGCTCGTCCAGTTCGCTCTTCAAGACCAGGCCGTCGTTGACGATGGCCGCGATCCGGTCGAGCAGTTCGCCGTGCACGCCGATGTCCCGGGTCTGCGCCCGAGCGCCCGGGGCGGCCAGGCTCGTCATGATCAGGAGGCAGCAAACAGCCGCTAATTTGCGCATAGATCGCTTACTTTGTAGAAAATCGGTCATTAAAGGGTTTGACTACTCGGCATTGGGGTCGCGCGTCGAATAGCCGCTGATCTCTCTCGACAAGAAGAGCATCCGCTGGCTTTCCGACCGAACTCAAGCCCGTCAGTTCCAATTGTAATGCAATCGAGGTGTTCAGTCCTCCCGTATCGGTTGGTGAGATAGCGGCGCTGCACCACCTGAATCCGCCAGCAGCAGCTCTTGTATTCGAACCCGGCCAATTGCTCGATGGTCTGCCGGTCCTGGAGCGAGTAAACCCAGCGCCCGACCGTGTTCCAGTGGCCGGCGATCGGCCAGGCAAAGGAGCCGTCGTACTGCTTCAGGATGTCCTGCTGGAAGCGATAGCCGAGGTTCACCACCTTGGACGGGTCGGGCCGGTACTGGACCAGCACCTCTGTTTTTTCGCGTCTGCGAAGTGTATGGATTCCACTGGTAGTCGAGGTTGACGCTCCAGTTCTTGTATGCCGTCACCGACACCTCGCTGACGAGGTCCGAGGCGAGGTAGGTCTGGGGGGTCTCGCCCGGGCGCGGTGACGAGCGTCTGCCCGGGCAGCGTCGGCAGATTCTGCCCCGGCAAGATCGACCTGGGTTGGCTGCCCGGGCAGCGTGGTGAGCGTCTGGCCGGGCAGGGTCTGCGTGATCTCGTCCGGCAGGAGCACCCGCGGCGACGATGAAATAGCGGATCTGGCCGAAGGTGGCCGACAGGTACTGAGCCCCGGTCGCTCTGGTTGAACAGCCGCGTGGTCATGCCCGTAGCGCGACCTGATTGGCATCGCCGATGCGGTCGTCGCCGACGTAGCGGTTGGTGCGAAACAGCTCGACCAGGTTCAGGTCCGGCATGCCCGGTGTCGAAAATCGGCAGCTCATTCTGATTGCGATAGGGAACGTAGCTGTACATCAGGCGCGGCTCCAGGGTCTGGGTGCGCTGGCCCTGCGCACCCGGCGTCCCGCTCGAAAATCAGTCCCGTGTCGAGGCTGCGCGTAGGGCAGCGTGCGCGTGGGCGTGCTCGGATCGCCCGACGGCGGCATTCTGCAGATCGTATTGCGTGAAGTGATAGCCGACCGTGGGCTCGAAGAAATAGCCGGGCACCGCGGCTCGACCAGCGCAGCTCCGGCGACAGATCCAGCGCGCACGCCGGTCGGGCCCGACTTCGCGCAGGAAATTCGTGACCTCGCTGTCCAGCGCCACCTCGAAGCGGCCGTCGAACAGCGGCCACAGGCCGTACGCCTCGACGCGCGGCACGCGCGAATACGGCCGGTCGCCGGCATCGAGCGCGGTGTCGATGGTCTGGAAATTCTGCAGCTGCGCGCGGATGCGCCAGGTATCGTCGTAGTACAAGCAGGTCGGCGCGCCGTTCGAGGAAGGTGACGCTGGTCTGCTCCGCGCCCACGGCGAAGTCCTCGAAGTAGTTGCTGTCGCTGACGCTGGCGATGTCGGTATCGAAGCGCAAGCCCGGCGCGAGGTTGGTGATGTCGGTGACGTGCAGGTAGGCGCGGTCGCTCGTGCTCGATCGCGTCGTTCGGCAGGAAGTTCTCCTCGACTTGACCGTGCGAGCTCGCCGTCAGGAAGCGAAATTCGCCGCCGAGCTGCACGCCGCGCGCGGATAAGTAACCCGGGCGTCAGGGTCACATCGTAATTGGGCGCCAGATTGAAGTAGTACGGCACCTCGAGCTGCTAGCCGTTGTTGCCGGAATGGCCGAAGCTCGGAAACAACACTCCGCTCTTGCGCTCATCGCCCAGCGGGAAGGAGATGAACGGCGTGTAGAAAATCGGCACGTCCTTGAATGCGCATGACCACGCCGTGCGCGATTCCCTGCTGCGCGTCGGTGTCCAGCTTGATCGAGGAGGCCTGCAGCATCCAGTCCTGGTTGCCGACGGGACAAGTCGTGTAGCGCACCTTCTGCAGGTCGCACTTTGCCGTCCGGATGCACCGCCATCTCCTTGGCGAAGCCGCGGCCGTTGCGGTCGAAGATCTGGAAATCGGCCTTGTCGAAATCCGCGCCGCCGAGCGCGTCGTAGGCGCCGGTCGCTGCTGCGTGATGCCGAGCCGCGGATCCTCGAAGTCCACCGCGCCCGTGACCGTGACTTTGCCGGTCTTTTCATCGTAGGTGACCGAGTCGGCGGCGATGGTGCGCTGGTCCTGATGCACGCTGCACGTGGCCGGTCAGTACGGCGAAGCCGTCGGCGCTCGAGCGAGGCGCCGTCGCTGTCGATCCGGATCCGATGGTCGCCGTTCGGGAATCGGCGGTGGCCGGCGCGCGCTTGTGCTTGGGCGGCGCCGGGCACATATCGCCGGCCCGAACCGTGACGGCTGCCAAGAGGCAGAAAACAACAGCCAATGCGGCTCGAACATGAAAAGCCATGGGCAAAGTCGAATCGCCTTAGTCGGTATACTTAAACCGCCGCATTTGCGGTGTACGAATGGTCAAGCATGGGTGTACCGGATGCAAGCGATTCCCGCCTCGCGCTGCTGACTCGCTGGGTCGTCGGACGATTTGGGATTCGCCGGCGGCCGGATCGAGCCGGCCTCCGGCCGATGCGAGTTTTCGCCGCTATTTTCGCCTGACCCGCGGCGCGACACCTACATCGTGATGGATGCGCCGCCCGACAAGGAAGACGCTCGCGCCTTTCGTCGAGGTCGCGCAGCTCGCTGGCGGCCATCGGCTTGAACGTGCCGCTGATTCTGGCGCGGGACATGCGCAGGGCTTGCTGCTGCTGTCGGATCTGGGCACGCGGCAGTACCTGGATGCGCTGGCGCGCGGAGCGCGACGTCGACCGCCTCTATGCCGATGCGCTCGACGCGCTGCGTCAGCATGCAGACCGCGGGCGCTGCAGCCGCGCGCGCGCTGCCGCCCTACGATCGCGCCGCTGCTGCTGCGCGAGATGGAGCTGATGCCCGAGTGGTTCCTGCGCCGCCACCTCGGGCTGAGGTCGACGCCGGCCGAGCGCGCCATGCTCGATCGGCTGTTCGAGGTGCTCGTGCAGTCGGCCGCTGCGCAGCCGGCGACGTTCGTGCATCGGGATTATCATTCGCGCAACCTGCTGGTGACGCGAGACGGCCAATCCCGGCATCCTCGATTTTCAGGATGCGGTGCGCGGCGCCGTCACCTACGACCTGGTTTCGCTGCTCAAGGATTGCTACATCGCGTGGCCGCGCGCAAGCGCGTGCATCGCTGGGCTCTGCAGTACCGCGAGCAGCTGCTCGCGTGCCGGATTCGCTCTGGACGCCGACGAGCGCACGTTCATTCGCTGGTTCGATCTGATGGGCCTGCAGCGCCACATCAAGGTGCTCGGCATCTTCGCGCGCCTGTACTATCGCGACGGCAAGACCGGGTACCTGAAGGATCTGCCGCGCGTGCTCGCGTACGCGCGCGAGCACGGCGTCGGCCTATCCCGAGACGGCGGCAGTTCGCCGACTTCATCGCGGCGCATCGAGCCGGCCTTTCCGGCCGCGCAGGCGCGCGTCGGCGCGGCAATGAGCGCGGCGGCGCCGAGCGACCGCGCACGGCGATGATCCTGGCCGCCGGGCGCGGCGAGCGCATGCGGCCGCTGACCGACCATACGCCGAAGCCGCTGCTCGAGTGCGCGGCAAGCCGCTGATCGAGCACCATGTCGAGCGCTTGGCGCACGCCGGCATCGAGCGAATCGTGATCAATCTCGCCTGGCTGGGCGCGATGATCCGCGACCATCTCGGCGACGGCTCGCGCTACGGCGTGCGATCAACTACAGCGAGGAAGCGCCGCGCGCACTCGAGACGGCGGGCGGCATTTTTCGCGCCTTGCCGCAGCTCGGCCCGGGCGCGTTTCTGGTCGTGAACGGCGATTCTTCACGGATTATCCGTTCGCGCAGGCCGGCGCTCGCCGCCGAGCGCGATGCGCACCTGGTGCTCGTGCCCAATCCGCCGCAGCACCCGCACGGGGATTTCGGCTTGGAGCAGCGGGCTCGCGCTGCCGAGCGCGCGCCGTGCAGTACACCTTTTCCGGCATCGCGGTGTACCGGACGGCGTTCTTCGCGGACTGCGTCGATGGGGTGTTTCCCGTTGAAGCCGCTGCTGCTGCGCTCGATGGCGGCGCGGCGCTGTTCCGCGGAGCTGTATCCGGGGCTGTGGGAGGACGTCGGCACCGCCGGAGCGGCTGCAGGCCCTGAATGCGTAGGAGCCCGACCTGGAGTACAATTGCGCCATGTCGGAGTTCAAAGGCATCCCCATCGTGAGGGAAGCAGCGCCCGGCCCGGAGCGGCGAAAAATACACGACGCCTCAAGGGTTTACGGCGATCAAGGACGGCATCAAGCGGGCCGCGGCCGCCGCCGCCGAGCGATGCCGGCCGCAAGCCCCCCTGGCTGCGGGCGCCGCTGGCCGCCGGCGCGCGCGTTCGCGGCGGTCAAGCAGCATCGTCCGCGAGCACCGGCTGAGCACGGTGTGCGAGGAGGCCAAATGCCCGAACATCGGCGAATGCTGGAACGCCGGCACCGCGACCATCATGCTGATGGGCGCCGTTTGCACGCGCGCCTGCCGCTTCTGCGCGGTGGATACCGGCAATCCGCGCGGCTGGCTGGATGCGGAAGAGCCGGAGAACGTCGCGCGCTCGGTCGAGCTGATGGGCCTCAAATACGTGGTGCTCACCTCGGTCAACCGGGACGATCTGCCCGACGGCGGCGCCGCGCATTACGCGGCGGCGATTCGCGCCATCAAGCGGCGCAATCCGGGCACCGCGGTCGAGGCGCTGACCCCGGATTTCGCAGGGCGTGATGCGCGATGTGCACACCGTGCTCGATTCGGGGTTGGATGTGTTCGCGCAGAATGTGGAGACCGTCGAGCGCCTGACGCATCCGGTGCGCGACCCGCGCGCCGGTTACCGGCAGACCCTCGACGTGCTCGCGCACGGCGAAGATGCATCGACCGGCCGTGCTCACCAAGACGAGCCTGATGCTGGGCCTGGGCGAGACGGACGCCGAGATCCGCGAGACCATGGCGGATCTGCGCAGCGGCGGCGGTCGATATCCTCACCCTGGGCCAGTATCTGCGGCCGACGCCGAATCACCTGACGTCGAGCGCTTCGTGAGCCCGGAGGAATTCGACGCAGTATCGCGACTGGGCGCTCGAGCGGGGATTCCTGGAGTGCGTGTCCGGTCCCTTGGTGCGCTCGAGCTATCGCGCCGAGCAGGCGCTCGCGCGCAACAACGCGGGCTCGATGAGACGCAGCGCGCCGTCGAGCAGCGCGCCGGCCCTGAAGCGTTCATGAGCCAGTCGCCGCTGATTCGGCACCTCGGGCTGGTGCCGTACGAGACCACCTGGCGCGCGATGCAGCGCTTCACCGACGAGCGCGATGCGGCGACGCGCGATGAGATCTGGCTCCTCGAGCATCCGCCGGTGTTCACGCTCGGGCCTCAATGCGAGCCGCGAGCACCTGCTCGCGCCGGGCGATATCCCGGTGGTGCAGATCGATCGCGGCGGCCAGGTGACCTATCACGGGCCGGGCCAGCTCGTGGTCTATCCGCTCATCGACTCTGCGGCGCCTCGCGCTCGGCGTGCGCGAGCTGGTGGTGGCGCTGGAGAACGCCGTGATCGATTACGCCGCGCGAGCTCGGCATCGCGGCGAGCGGCTCGCGGGCAGGCGCCGGGGGTCTATGTCGACGGCGCGAAGCTCGCGAGCATCGGCCTGCGCATCCGCCGCGGCGCGAGCTACCACGGCCTGGCGCTCAATGTGTCGCTGGATCTTGAGCCGTTCGAGCGCATCAACGTGTGCGGCTACCCGGGACTTGCGGTGACGCGGCTCGCGGATCTGTGCGCCGGCTCGCGACGTCGAGTGCCGCGGCCGCCGGACTCACTGCCGCATCTTGCTGCGGCAATTGGGATTCAGGCGCCGCGCTGCGACAGCGCCATCAGCACCGATTTGCAGGCGGTCAGTTCACGGTAGATCGCATCGAGCTGCTCGCGGCTGCTCGGCGAGCACGGTATACGTCACGGCGAGGAAATTGCCGTCGCCGCTGGTGCGCACGCGCACGCTCGATTCGGGCAGGGGTCCGGCGTGGCGCTCGATGATGGCCTGGGTGAGCGCGCGCAGATCGCTGTCGTGGCGGCCCATGACCTTGATGGGAAATTCGCTCGGAAATCCTGCAGCGTCGTGCCGCTCATAGCGCCGGCGTCCCGGCGAGCTCGCGGATGTAGTCGACGAATGCGGCGTGCATGCGCTTGAACAGCGGACCGGGCCTGCCGCTGCCGACCGGGCGCGCCGTCGAGCCGGGTCACCGGCAGGATGCCGCGGGTGGAAAACGCGAGCCATATTTCTTCCGCGCTGCGCAGCTCGCCTCCGTGACGCGCACGCTCCGGCTGCGCATCGACAGGCGGGTGCGCGAGTTCGCCGACCACATCGCGCGTCGTGCCGGGCAGGATCTGATGGCCGTTCGGCGGCGTGTGAATGACACCGTCCGCGACGACGATGTGCACCGTGGTCGATGAGCCCTTCGGTCAGCTCGCCGCTCTCGAGCAGGATGGTTTCGAACGCGCCGGCATCGACCGCGAGTTTCTTCAGCAGCATGTTCGCGAGCAGTGCGGTGGACTTGATGTCGCGCCGCGCCCAACGCGTGTCCGCGGCGGTGACCGCCGCCACGCCCTGCTCGAGCAACGCGGTGCGAGCGGCTCGAGCGCCGTGGCGAAGGCGAACAGCGTCGGCTTCAGTCCCTCCGGCCAGGCGTGATTGCGGCCGAACTCCGCGCCGCGGGTCACCTGGATGTAGAGATACTGGTCGCCGCCGCCGTTGCGCGCAATCAGCTCACCGCAGATCTCGCCCCACTCGCCATGCGTCAGCGGCGGGCTCATGCGGATCCCGGCGAGGCTGCGATCAGCCGGTCCAGATGCTCGCGCAGCCGGAATGGCCGTCCGCCGTACACCGGCACCACTTCGTAGACGGCGTCGCCGAACAGAAAAGCGCGATCCAGCGGCGACACCCGCGCTTCGGCGAGCGGCAGATACTCACCGTTCAAGTAGCAGATGGGCAGCGGCACGCTCAGGCAAACCACAGCCGAATGGTGTCGATCAGCCGCCGCCACCAGCCTCCGGCCGCGACCCCGTTCAGCGGATGCATCGGCTGCGTCGCCAGGGTCTGGCTGCCGGCGAACACCCGCAGCTGTGCCGACGTCGGCATCGCGTCGCGAGCGGCGCGATCAGGCGCGGCTGCACATCGACGGCGGTCTTGATGTCATTCGGCCTCGCCGCGCGGCAGAGTGATGTACAGATCGTCCTTGATGCCGACATCGACCGGCGAGTTGCGCCGCCTTCCAGACCGGCGTGGTGGCAAGCTCTGGCGCCCCCCTTGACGACCAGTTTGGTATCGTAAAAGGTGAAGCCGTAGTTCAGCAGCGCGGCGCTGGCGTTTTCGCGGCCCTTCATGCTGTGGACCCGAGCACCACCGATACCAAACGCATGCCGTCGCGCAGCGCGGAGGTCACCAGGCAGTAGCCGGCGGAGTCGGTGTGGCCGGTCTTCAGGCCGTCGACGCTCGGATCACGGCCGAGCAGGCCGTTGCGATTTTGCTGCTTGATGCCGTTGTGCTCGAATTCGCGCACCGAATACTACTTATAGTACTGAGGAAAGTCGCGGATCATGGCGATGGCGAGCAGCGACATGTCGCGGGCCGTGGTGTAGTGGTTGGGCGCCGGCAGCCCGGAGCTGTTCTCGAAATGCGTGTCCGACCATGCCGAGCCGCTTGGCATTGGCGTTCATCATTTGCGCGAACGTCTCTTCGGTCCCCGCCACGCGCTCCGCCAGCGCGATGGTGGCATCGTTGCCCGACTGCACGATCATGCCCAGGATCAGCAGCTCCACCGATACCGGCTTGCCCAATTCGATGAAGGTGCGCGACCCCTCCGAGCGCCATGCTTTCTCGCTGACCGTTACCGGCTCATCCAGCTTGAGCTTGCCGGCCGCCAGTTCCTGAAACACGATGTACGCGGTCATCAGCTTCGTGAGGCTTGCGGGCTCCATCCGCGCGGTCGCTTCCTGGGCCGCCAAGGTCTTGTCGGTGCGGTAATCGACGAGGATATAGGAGCGAGCATCGACGGCCGGCGCCGTCGGAATCGGCGTTTCGGCAGCTATGGAAGCGGCACAGAACGCGGCGAGAAGCGGGAGGCTCAGCAGGGAACGAAGCATGGTGCACGAATACCTTCATTGAAAGTGTTTGAGTCTACCGGCGAGTGGCGGGCACGGTGGGGAAGTTTTCAGCTAATTCATCGCAAGGTGCGCATCCCGCACGCCCGCCCGCGCGAGAGCGTCGACGATGCGGTCGAACTCCGGAACGTCCGGAACGGGACCGATGCGCACGCGGTACATTTTCCGGCCCGCGATCCAGTCGTCGCGCACGAAGACGTTCCCATAGCCGCCGCTCCGCAACTTGGCGGCCAACCGCTCGGCATTCGCAGGATCGGCGAATGCGCCGGCTTGAACGAAGAGGGTGGCATCGTGCGGCGGCGCGGGCGAGGGCGCAGGCGCGGCGGGGGGCGGGGTCTCGGCGGCTGCAGCCGTGGCGATCAGCGACCCGACCTGCTCGCTTGCGGAGATCGCCGGGTGAGCGGCCGGCACCGTCGGGTCAATCGCGCGAACCTCGACCATCGCCGTGCCGTTTCGCAGCATGTCGAGCTTGGCTGCGGCCGTGTAGGACAAGTCGATGATGCGGTTGTCGACGAACGGGCCGCGGTCGTTGACGCGCACGACGACGCTGCGGCCGTTCTGCAGGTTGGTCACGCGCACGTACGCCGGCAGCGGCAGTGTCTTGTGCGCGGCCGTCATGCCGTACATGTCGTAGGGTTCCCCGGTCGAAGTGCGAATCTTGTGAAACCCGGGCCCGTACCACGATGCGACTCCGCGCTCCACGTAGGCGCTGCTCGAGGACAGCACGTAGTAGCGCTTGCCGAATACGTCGTAAAACGGCGGGTTGCCGTAGCGCGAGCGCGGCTCGAATTGCGGGACTGCGTCAGGAACGGCTCTGCACCTGCACCGGCGGCGCCGCGGCCGGCGGCACCCGGACAGCCGCAGCAGGGCCCGGCCCGCGGCGGCCCGCCGACGCAGCCGCTCAGACCGGCGGCAGCCGCCAGCACCAGGATTGCAAGTGGGCGGCCGGCATTCACGGCTTTGCGGCACGCGTCGCGTCGAGGATCGGCGCCGCCGGAGGCGGCTGCCGGACTTGCAGCGGTCACCGGGACCACAGGCGCATCGACGGGCCGTGGAGAATCGCCGGGGTGCGGCGAGTCGTTCATCAGAATCCGCTGTTTGACCGCCGCGGCGAGCTCATACACGGCCATCGCATACAGCGCGCTGTGGTTGTAGCGCGTGATGACGTAAAAATTGTTGTATCCCACGCGCCAGCGAACGCCGTCCGGCTCATCGGCGGCAATCAGCATTGCGGGTGCATCGGGCGGCAGCGGGCTGTCAAAGCTCACGCCCTTCGCCTGCAAGGTTGCAACCGTCTCCGCGAGCGACAGGCTGCGGCCGTCCAGATCCGCGGCTTTATCCGGTTCGACGCTGGCTTCGCTCAGCACGGGCTCGCCGGGATTCCACCCGTGTTCCTTCAGATAGTTGCCGACGCTCGCGCAGACGTCCGACCAATTGGTCCACAGGTCGATGCGGCCGTCCGCGTTCGCATCGACCGCGTAGCGTCGATAGTTCGACGGCATGAATTGCGGCGCACCCATCGCGCCGGCGTAGGATCCCTTGATCGCCAGCGGATCCAGCTTCAGGTCGCGGGTCAGCAGAATGAATTGCTCGAGCTCCTCGCGAAAGAACTTCGCGCGCGCCGGGTAGTCGAACGCCAGCGTCGCCAGAGCATCCAGCACCCGGTAGGATCCGGTCAGCCGGCCGTAGTAGGTCTCGACGCCGAGAATGGCAGCCAGGTATTCCGGCGGCGACGCCGGAGTTGACGCTCGCCCGATCAAGCTCCTGGCGGTGCGCCAGCCAGAATTCCGTGCCCTCGCGGATGCGCCGTTCGGTCAGGAAAATCGGCCGATACTCGTACCACGGCTTGGCCTTCTCCGCAGGCCGCTCCATCGCTTCGAGGATTGCCGGCTGGCTCTGGGCGGCGCGAGCAATCTTCGCAGCTGGCTTTTCTTGAAGGAATATTGATCCGCCATCTGTGCGATGAAGCTCTTCACGTCGGCGCGATGCGTGTCGAGCGCGGCTGCGCGGACCGGCGCCCGCGCCGATGAGAGCGGCGGCGAGAAGCAGGGCTTTTGAGCGGCGGAGCATGCGCATTTCGCTCCAGGACCCGATGAGTTTGCGATGCGAATGCAGCGACATCAATATCCCAAAGCCCGCCAGCAACGTGACCATCGAAGTGCCCCCGTAGCTGATCATCGGCAGCGGTACGCCGACGACCGGCAGGATGCCGCTCACCATACCGGAATTGACGAACACGTAGACGAAGAAGCTCAATGCGATGGCGCCCCCCGTCAGGCGCGCAAACGTGTCCTGTCCCTGCATCGCCAGGTACAGCGCCCGCCCGATCACGATACCGTACAGCGACGAGCAGCACCAGCTGGCCGCAGCAGTCCGAACTCCTCGCCGATGACCGCAAAGATGAAGTCGGTCGATCGCTCCGGCAGAAACTCCAGCTGCGCCTGACTGCCCATCATGTAGCCCTTGCCGAACACGCCGCCGGAGCCGATCGCGATCTGGGATTGGATGATGTGGTAGCCGGCGCCCAACGGATCGTTTTCGGGATTCAGGAACGTCAGTATGCGCTGGCGCTGATAGTCGTGAATGAAATGCCAGGCCGCCCAGGCGGCGCCGCCGAGCACCGGTATCGATATCAATATGATTCGAAGCTGCAGCCCGGCCAGCAGCAGCACGATGAGCCCGGAGGCGGCGATCAGCAGCGCGGTTCCGAGATCCGGCTGCCTGGCGATCATCGCCGTCGGCAGGGCGATCAGCAGCCCCATCACCAGCAGGTCCTTGAAGGTCGGCGGGAGCGGCCGCTCGTGCATGTACCAGGCACATATCATCGGCACGGCGAGCTTCATGATCTCGGAGGGCTGGAAGCGCACGAAGCCGATATCGAGCCAACGTTGAGCGCCCTTGCCGATGTGCCCTGTGACATCGACGACGACCAGCAACAGTATGCCGATCACGTAGGCGACCGGTGCGAACAGGCGCAGATACTGCGGAGTCGCCAGCCGCGCGAGCGCGAGCATGGCGACCACCGCAATGGCGATGTTCGCAAGATGGTGCTCGACCATTTTCAGGTTCTGGCCGGAGGCGCTGTACACCACGAGAATGCCGATGCAAACGATCAGCGCCAGCACACCGGTCAGCGGCCCGTCCAAGCCGAGCGCCCGCAAGGTGCGGCCGCCCGCGGTCAGCGTGCGGCGCGTGCGCGAGGGCGAGAATTCATCGTAAATCATGGCGCCTTATCCGGTACTGCGGCCTTTTCCGGCAACAAATACGCATCGAACATCTTGCGCGCGATCGGCGCCGCGGTGCTGCCGCCGTGCTTGCCATTCTCGACGAACACGGCAACGGCAAGTTTCGGATCCTCGGCCGGCGCGAACGAGATGAACAGAGCATGGTCGAGCATGCGCTCCGATAGCTGCTTCTCATTGTATTTCTCGTTCTGCCCGATGGTGAAGACCTGCGCGGATCCGGTCTTGCCGGCGATCTTGTAGGGGGTTCCGGCGGTCGCCACGGCGGCCGTGCCGCCCGGCCCGGTGGCGAGCTCCATACCGTCTACAATGACATTCCATTGGTCCGCGGTCACGGCCGTCAACGACGGCTCCGGCTGGACCGGGCGGAGCGTGAGGGTGTCCGAGCCGGCCGCGCGCACCGCCGTCACCAGTCTCGGCTTGAAGATCTGGCCGCGCGAGGCGATGCCCGACACCGCATGCGCGAGCTGCATGGGCGTTGCCAGCATATAGCCCTGGCCGATGCCGACGCTGATCGTTTCGCCGGCGTACCACACCTGCTCGGCGGGCCGCTTGTAGGCGTGCCGCTTCCATTCGGTCGAGGGCATCAAGCCGGGCTTTTCGCCGGGAATATCGATGCCGGTGAGGTCGCCGAATCCGAACGTGGTCATGAAATCGTGCATCCGATCGATGCCGAGCTTGTTCGCCACCGTGTAGAAATACACGTCGCAGGATTGCTGGATGGCGTGGCGCATCGAGATCGTGCCGTGGCCCTTCGGCTTCCAGTCCCGGAACAGATGGCTCGAGCCGGGCAGGTTGAAATGGCCCGGACAAAAGATGGTCTGCTCCGGAGTCATGACGCCGTATTTCAGCGCCGCCAACGCAAAGAACGGCTTGACGGTGGAGCCCGGCGGATAGGCGCCGCGCAGCGCCCGGTTGATCAACGGCTTGTCGATATCGTTTTGCAGAGCATCGTATTGCTTGGTGGTCAGGCCGCGCGCAAACGCGTTGGGATCGAATCCGGGAGTGCTGGCGAGGGCGATGACGTCGCCGGTGTGCGGATCGAGCGCGATGGCCGCTCCCCGCTTGCCCGACAGCGCATCCTCGGCGGCGCGCTGCACACGCATATCGAGGCTCAGGATGAGATCGGATCCCGCGACCGGTTGTCGCGTGTTCGAGCTTTGGCGTGTAGGCACCCTGGCGCTCCACCGGCCTGCCGGCCGCATTCACCAGCACTTCGCGATAACCGGGAGTGCCGTGCAGCTCGTTTTCGTAGGCGCCCTCGACACCCAATTTGCCGATCAGCGAGGTGCCGGCGTAGGTCGCCGAATCGATGCGCGTCAGATCCTGCTCGCTGATGGCGGCGACATAGCCCAGCGCGTGCACCGCGATGGCTCCGAAGGGGTAGTGCCGCGAAAGCCGGGTGCGGATGTCCACGCCGGTGAACTCGTAGCGATGCACCGCAAAGCGGGCCATTTCCTCATCATCGAGGGCCAGCTTGATGGGGACGCTTTCATAGACGTGGTGCGACAGGATGGTGCGTTTGAGGCTGCGCACATCGTCCGCATCGAGCAATCCGATGGCCACCAGGCGCGCCAGGGCCGCGTCGAGTTCCGGCATCCCGCCGACCTGCTCTCGCACCAGCTCGAGCTGAAACGCCGGCAGATTGTCAGCGAGCACCACGCCATGGCGGTCGAGAATCAAACCGCGGCTGGGGGGGATCGGGTCGGTATGCACTCGATTGCCCTGCGACAGCTCGGCATAGTAAGCGTGCTTGATGACCTGCAAATAAAAGAGCCGCCCGGCAACGGTCAACAGCAGCATGGCGACGATCACGCCCGCGACGATGCCGCGAATCGTGAAGATGCGCTGCTCGGCCCAGTGATCCTTGATTCGCACACGACGCGGCAATTTACCGACCCCTCCTTGTGAACTCAGCGCTCATGCAACCGCGCCAAAGTGCCGGCCAGCACCGGCCACAGCAGCGCGCCTATGATGGGCGCCAGCCAGCGGCTGAAGCTCGTGACGGGGTTCCCCGTGGCGCCATCGACCCAGAACAGAATGAACTGATATCCGGTCAGCAGCGCGAATATGGTCAGCGACTGCGACAACACGGAGAACACCCGCAACCGCAGGCGCAGATGCGTCGCCCAAGCGGCCATCAGCGTCAGCGCCAGCGCATGCTGACCCAGCACGGCGCCCTTGATCACATCGAGCGCGAGGCCGGCAAAGAACGCCAGCGCCAAGCCGCCGGCGCGCGGCGATTCGATCGACCAGTAAAACACCACCAGCACCAGAAAATCCGGCCGCAAGACATCGAGCGCAGAGGGCAAAGGTACCACTGTCAGCGCCAGCGCCACCAGCGCTGACAGCGCCATGGGCAGTCGGCGGATTCGCTGATCGCGCATCATTCGTCGTTTGCTCCCTCTGGCTGCGGGGCCCGCGGGGGCGGCGACGGCGCCTTGGCCGGCTTCGCGCCGGCGGCCGGTGCACCGGCCGGCGGCACAGCAGCTGATCCCGCTGCGACGGACGGCGCCGTGGCGGCCGGGGCCGTGGGGGCTCTGGCGGCTGTGGCGGCGGCAGTCGCCGGCAGCACGGGGCCGGGCTTGAGCCAAACGAACATCAATTCTCTCGAGCGGTCGAGGTGTGCGGCCGGACGCACGTCGACATCGGCGAGCGACTGTGCCGGATCGCGTTTGACCTCGGATACGGTCCCGACCGGATATCCGGCAGGAAAGCCGCCGCCGAGCCCCGAAGTGACCAGCAGGTCGCCTGCGATCACATCGGCGCTGGTGGGCAGGTAGGGAAGCTTCAGCCGGCTGTTGTCGCCGGTACCGACGGCAATGGTCCGCAGGCCGTTGCGGTTGATCTGGACGGGTATCGCATGCGCCGCATCGCTGACGAGTATGACCTCGCTGGTGAGCTGTTCGACGCGGGCGACTTGCCCGAAGACCCCGCCCGAATCAAGGACCGCTTGTCCGACGAATACCCCGTCGCGCGCGCCCTTGTCGACCAGTACTCGCGCTCGAAATGCGTCGAGATCCACGTCCATGATGTCGCCGATGATGAACCGACTCGAGACTCCCGCGGCGCTGTCGCGCAGCGCACGCAGCCGCTGAGTTTCGGCCTCCAGCGCCTCGTAGCGCTGGAGGCGGAATTGCGCAACGCGCAATTGCGCCTCGAGTTGGGCCTTGTCGGCGCGCAGCGCATCTCGGGTGGAAATGCTTTCGCGAAACCAGTTCCAGCCCTCGAACGGGCTTTCCACGGCGACCTGTACGGGATATGCAACGATGGACAGAAAACGCCGAATCTTGCCCAGTTGGTCGTAGCGCTTGTCGACGATCATCAACCCCAACGCCAGCAGGGAGTACAGAACACAACGCAGCAGCAGCCCCGTCGTTCGTCCGGAAGGATCGGAATTACGAAATGCGACCATGGGCGGGGCATTCCCGAGGAGCCTGTCTGAATACTCCACGTGGCCGCGACCGCGGCAGATTTCGCTTCAGCCGAGGCGGAGCCGACGAAGTTGGGTCAACACCCAATGAGGAGGCGACAACGACGGATGAAGCGAAATCTGCCGGTCCGAAGGGTTGGCCGGGGGAGTGGCGTCTGCGGCGTTGCGCGTCTTGGCCGTGGTGCCGCCACGGCCTGCGCCGCGCGCCTTGCATCCGCATCCTCACCCAGCCAACGCGGCTCACGCGGAGTATTCAGACAGGCTCCCGCGCGCATTACTCCAATCCGAATATGCCCGGTCCATGCTCCTCGGTGAGTTCGAGGATCCGGCCACCGCCGCGCGCGACGCACGTCAGCGGGTCATCTGCGACCACCACGGGCAGGCCGGTTTCTTCCATGAGCAGTTTATCCACGTCGCGCAACAACGCACCGCCTCCGGTGAGCACGATCCCGCGCTCGGCAACGTCGGCGCCGAGTTCGGGAGGCGTCTGCTCTAGGGCCTGTTTGACGGCGCCGACGATGCCCTGCAGGGGCTCTTGCAGCGCTTCCAGGATCTCGTTGGAGTTGAGCGTGAAGCTGCGCGGCACGCCCTCGGAGAGATTGCGGCCCTTCACCGAGATTTCCCGCACCTGCTGTCCGGGATAGGCTGAGCCGATTTCCAGCTTGATGCGTTCGGCCGTCGCCTCGCCGATCAAAATCCCGTAATTGCGCCGCACGTAGTTGGTGATGGCTTCGTCGAACTTGTCTCCGCCGATTCGCACGCTCGCCGCGTACACGATGCCGTTCAGGGATATGACCGCCACTTCCGAGGTGCCGCCGCCGATGTCGAGCACCATCGAGCCGCGCGCCTCCTGCACAGGCAAGCCGGCACCGACGGCCGCGGCCATGGGTTCCGGGACGATGTCGACGCTGCGCGCGCCGGCGCCCTCCGCCGATTCCTTGATTGCGCGGCGTTCGACCTGCGTGGAACCGAACGGTACGCACACCAGGACCCGTGGGCTGGGACTCAAGAAGCGGTTGCCGTGCACTTTTTTGATGAAGTACTGCAGCATTTTCTCGGTGTAGGTGAAGTCCGCGATGACGCCGTCCTTCATGGGACGAACGGCCGTGATGTGGCCCGGGGTGCGGCCCAGCATGTTTTTGGCTTCCACGCCGACGGCGACGATGATCTTGCCGCCGCGTGTCGGCTCGTCTTGCACTGCGACGACCGACGGCTCATTGAGGACGATGCCGCGCTCGCGTACGTAAATCAGCGTATTGGCGGTTCCAAGATCGATTGAGAGGTCATTGGAAAAATAACCTCTTAGACGTTTAAACATGGGGTCTTTTGTTCGCGAAAGGGGGTGAAAAAAGTTGCGCTAATGTAACAACCGACACGACTTTCAGCAAGGCAACGTGTATGATCCATTGCGCTTATTTTTGCGCACTCGCGCGCATTTTTGACACTCATATGAGCCTGACCCGTCAAGACGTCGAAAAGATCGCGCACCTCGCACGCCTGTCGATCACCGAACAACAGATGCCGGTCTACGTCAGCAGCTTGTCGAGTATCGTCGATTTCGTCGCTGAGCTGTCGCGCGTCGGCACCGGCGGCGTCGAGCCGATGGCGCACCCGCTGGATGGCCAGCGCCAACGCTTGCGGCCCGATGCGGTGTCGGAAACCGACCACCACGAGAAATACCAGCTCAACGCCCCCAGTGTGCAGGCGGGACTATACGTCGTGCCGCGAGTCATCGAGTAAGGCGCAATCCGAAATCCAGTGACGATGTTGCACAATCTTTCCATCGGCGAACTCGCCGACCGATTAGCGGGTAGGCAGATTTCAAGTGTGGAGCTGACGCGCCATTTTTTGGCGCGAATCGAACGGCTGAATCCTGCTTTGAACGCCGTAATCACCCTCACGGCCGCGCAGGCTCTCGACGGCGCGGCGGCGGCCGATCGCCGCCTGGCAGCCGGGGAGCGTGGCCGTTTGCTCGGCATCCCCCTCATTCATAAAGATATTTTCTGTACGGACGGGGTCCGCACCAGCTGCGGTTCGCGGATGCTCGACAACTTTGTTGCGCCCTACGATGCCACCATCGTCACGCGCCTCAAGGCGGCCGGTGCGGTCATGCTCGGCAAGGCCAATATGGACGAATTTGCCATGGGCTCCTCGAACGAGACGAGCTATTACGGCCCGGTCAGAAATCCCTGGGATACGACCAAGGTTCCGGGGGGCTCCTCGGGGGGCTCGGCGGCGGCGCTGGCCGCCAGGCTCGCGCCGATGTGCACCGGCACCGATACCGGCGGCTCGATCCGTCAGCCCGCCGCCCTTACCGGCATCACCGGGGTTAAGCCCACGTACGGACGGGTGTCGCGCTACGGGATGATCGCATTCGCGTCGAGCCTCGATCAGGCCGGGGTATTCGCCCGGACGGCGGCTGACGCGGCAGCCGTGCTGCAAATCATGGCCGGGTTCGACCCGAACGATTCGACCAGCGTCGATACCCCCGTGCCCGATTATCCGACTCTTTTGGACGCGCCCCTCAAGGGGCTGAAAATCGGCCTGCTGCGCGAGTTCTTCGACGGATTGGAGGACCGCAACGCGGCGCTCATCCGTGACGCGCTGAAGATATACCTGTCGCTCGGCGCCGACACCGTCGAAGTCAGCTTGCCGCACCTGCCGTTGTCGGTCCCCACTTATTATGTGGTCGCGCCGGCCGAATGTTCGTCGAATCTCTCGCGCTTCGACGGCGTGCGGTTCGGTTACCGCTGCCCGCAGCCGAGCGACCTTGAGGACCTGTATAAGCGGTCGCGAGGCGAGGGGTTTGGCGCCGAGGTCAAACGCCGCATCATGACCGGAACCTATGTATTGTCGGCCGGCTATTACGACGCCTACTATTTGAAGGCGCAGAAAGTGCGCCGCCTGATCACCGACGACTTTCGCGCGGCCTTTCAAAAGGTCGATTTGCTCGTGGGGCCGACCACCCCGACGCCCGCCTTCGCCATCGGTGCCAAGATCGACGACCCTGTGACCATGTACCTGAACGACATCTACACGATCGGGGCAAACCTCGCCGGTCTGCCGGGACTTTCGATACCTTGCGGCTTCGTCGACGGATTGCCGATGGGATTGCAGCTGATCGGACCGCATTTCGCAGAAGCTCGTTTGCTGGGCGCGGCGCATCAGTTCCAGCGCGCGACCGCGTGGCATGACCATACTCCCGGCGGGTACGAATGATGGCCAACTGGGAGGTGGTGATCGGCCTGGAGATCCATGCTCAGCTCGCCACGAAGTCGAAGATCTTTTCCGGTTCGGCGACCGCCTTCGGCGCCGCACCGAATACTCAGGCCAGTCTGATCGATCTCGCCTACCCGGGCGTGCTGCCGGTGCTGAACGAGCGGGCCGTGCGCATGGCGGTCAAGTTCGGGCTCGCCATCGGCGCGACCATTGCGCGGCGGTCGATCTTCGCCCGCAAGAACTACTTCTACCCGGACCTGCCGAAGGGCTATCAGATCAGCCAGTACGAGCAACCGGTGGTCGGCAAAGGCTCCCTCGCCATCATCCTCGATGACGGCGCCGCCAAGACCATCGGCGTGACGCGCGCGCACCTCGAAGAGGACGCGGGCAAGTCGCTGCACGAGGGCCTTGCCAATGCGAGCGGCATCGATCTGAACCGCGCCGGCACGCCGCTGCTCGAAATCGTCTCGGAGCCGGACATGCGCTCGGCCAAGGAGGCGGTGGCGTACATGAAAAAAGTCCACACCCTGGTGCGCTACCTCGAGATCTGCGACGGCAATATGCAGGAGGGCTCGTTCCGCTGCGATGCCAACGTATCGGTGCGGCCTCGCGGCCACGAGGCATTCGGCACCCGGGCCGAGATCAAGAATTTGAATTCCTTTCGCTTCGTCGAGAAGGCGATCCAGTACGAGATCGCCCGTCAGATCGATTTGATCGAGAACGGCGGCAAAGTGATCCAGGAAACCCGGTTGTACGATTCGGACAAGAACGAAACGCGCTCGATGCGCTCCAAGGAGGAGGCTAACGACTATCGGTATTTCCCGGATCCGGACCTGTTGCCGCTCGAGCTCGACCAGCAGTTCATCGATTCCGTGCGGGAAACCCTGCCCGAACTGCCGGACGAGAAGGCTGCGCGGTTCGCGCGCGATTTCGGGCTCTCCGCGTATGACGCCGGCGTATTGAGCGCGAGCCGCGAGCTCGGCGCATACTTCGAGTCGGTCGGCGCTTGCGCGAAGCGGACAGCCCAGCGCAATGCGCCGCAAGCGAAGCTCGCGGCCAATTGGGTCATGGGCGAGTTGTCGAGCGCGCTGAATCGGGAGAATCTGGAAATCACCGCGTCGCGCGTGTCACCCGCGGCTTTGGGCGGCCTGTTGGCGCGCATTGCGGATGCGACGATATCCGGCAAGATCGCCAAGGACGTGTTCGAAGCCATGTGGTCCGAAGGCCGGTCGGCAGACGCCATCATCGAGGCCCAGGGCCTCAGACAGATCACCGACTCGCGCGAGATAGAGGGTGTGATCGATGCCGTGATCGGCGCCAATCCAAAGCAGCTCGCGGACTATCGCGCCGGCAAGGACAAGCTGTTCGGGTTCTTCGTCGGGCAAGTCATGAAGGCCACGGGAGGCAAGGCGAATCCCGCGCAGCTCAACGAGCTGCTCAAAGCCAAATTGGCCGGCGGCTCGAACGCCTGATGCATGACCGCGATTGTCTGCATCGCTTCGTCTTCGAGCAGTATCCGATCCGCGGACACCTGGTGCATCTCGACGCCGCGTGGCGGGCGTTGATCGAGCATCGCGAGTATCCCCAGGCGATTCGCGACATTCTGGGAGAGGCGGTCGCCGCTTCGCTGCTGTTGGCGGGAACGGTCAAATTCGAGGGGGTTCTGTCGTTGCAATTGCAGGGCGAAGGCCCGGTGCATTTGCTGTTGGCGCAATGCACCAGCGGCCTCGGAGTGCGCGGGTTGGCGCGCTATCGGCAACGGCACGAGGCGCCCGGCGCCGGCGCGCCCGGCGCCGGCGATCTGATCGGCGCCGGCAATCTCACCGTGACCCTGGAAACGGACGGCGGTGCGCAGCGCTATCAGGGAATCGTGCCCATAACGGGCGATCGGCTGGCCGATTCGCTGCAACAGTATTTCGAGAATTCCGAGCAGCTGCCGACCCGGCTGTGGCTGTACGCCGACGGCGACGGCGCCTGGGAATGCTGCTGCAGCGGCTTCCGGCCGGCGGCGCAGGCGCCGCGACGGCGGCGGCGGTGGACGACGCGTGGCGCCGCGTGCAGCTGATCGGCGACACCCTGACCCCGGAGGAACTTCGCGCGCTCACCGATGCGGAGATTCTGCACCGCCTGTTCAACGAGGACGATCTGCGCTTGTTCGAGCCCTCGCCCGTTTATTTCCGCTGCCGCTGCTCGCGCGAGCGCGTCGGCGGCATGCTGCAGGGTTTGGGCGAGGCGGAGACGCGTTCGGTCCTGGCGGAGCGCGGGGAGGTCGAGGTTCGGTGCGACTTCTGCAATCGTGCGTATGTATTCGATGCGGTCGATGTTGCGCAGCTTTTCAATCGCCGGTGCTCTCAGCGACGGCGGCGGCTCGGTCCACTAGCGGCGCGTCGGCCCGTCGGCGTCGCTGGATCTGCGGCGCGTGCTGCTAGGACGGTGCCGGCGGCCGGGCGTGCGGGCGCCGGCGCCGTTTTACGCCGATGCGTTCGAAAAGGCTCCATCGGCGGCGGCGATGACCTCGGTTGGCCGTGCCCTATTTTTCGATGCATCGCTGTCGGCGTCGGGAAAGATGGCGTGCGCCACCTGCCATGACCCGCGCACGGGCTTCGGCCCCGCCGAACGACCTGCCGGTGCAGCGCGGCGGCGCCGACGGGCGGCAGTCCCGGCATGCGCGCGGTTCCTTCGCTGATGTATGCGCAGAACGTTCCGCCGTTCACCGAACACTATCTTCGACGACGAGGGCGATGACAGCATCGATCAGGGTCCTGCCGGCGGCCGAACCTGGGACGGCCGAGCGCAGTCGGCGCACGATCAGGCGCGGCTGCCGCTGTTCTCTCCGTTCGAGATGGCGAACGCGAGCGCCGATGCCGTCGTGGCCAAAGTGCAGCGCGCCGCCTACGCGGCGCAGTTTCGCGCAGACGTTCGGCGACCACGTGTTCGCGGACCGCGCGCTGGCATTCAAGGGCGTGCTGCTCGCGCTCGAGACCTATCAGCAGACGCCCGCCGAGTTCTATCCCTACAGCAGCAAGTACGATGCCTTCCTGCAGGCATAGGTCTCGTTGAGCGACGCAGGAGCTGCGCGGGCTTGGCGGCGTTCGACGATCCCGCGCAAGGGCAACTGCGCGCGCTGTCATCCGAGCGCGATCCGCGCAGCGGCGCGTTCCCGCAATTCACGGACTTCGGCTACGCCGCGATCGGAGCGCCGCGCAACGCGGCGATCCCGCGCCAACGCGGATCCCGGCTATCTACGACCTCGGGCTGTGCGGGCCGCTGCGAACCGATCTCGCCGACCAAGCACGAATACTGCGGCCTGTTCCGCACGCCGTCCCTGCGCAACGTGGCGCTGCGGCGCGTGTTCTTGCACAACGGCGTATTCCATCGGCTCGAGGACGTGGTGCGCTTTTATGCCGAGCGGGATACCGCACCCGCAGAAGTGGTACCCGCGCGGCCGGCGGACGGCGTGATCGGAATTCGACGACTTGCCCGCGCAGTATCGGGGCAATGTCGATAGGGAGCCGCCGTTCGATCGGCACCCGGGAGACGCGCCCGCGCTGAACGATGCGGACATCCGGGACATCGTCGCGTTCTTGAATACGCTGACCGACGGCTACACGGCGCGGAACCGCTAGCCGGGAAACCAGCAGGAGGATCGCAGGCAATGCAAACGGGAATAGTCACGACGACGGCGCGGCTGGATGACGAGGCGCAGATGGCGGAGTTCCTTTCGCCGATTCCGAACGGTGATGGGCTCGCGAAAGTTCTTGAGCGCGGCAAGCCCGTATCTACGCGCGCCTACGAAGACGAGACTCAGACCGCGCGCTTCGTCGAGAGCGACGGCAGCATCGTGATGTGCTTTACGGTCGCCGGCATCACCATAGACCAGGCCGAGATGATCGAAGTCGAGTGGGAGCGCGTATGTGCATTGGACGAAGCGCTATTTCAGGCGGCGGTCGAGCGGGCTCTCCGATGAGTGCCCTCAGCATGCCGCGACTCGCCGCCGCACGGGCGCGCGAGGATGCGCGCTTTCTTGCCCGCACGCCCAGATCCGCGGCGATGCGCCTGCGCGCGGCGGCGCACCTGCCGAACGCCGTGCCGATGGCCTGGATGGCGGGCTTGTACCGCACGCCGACGATCTACTGCGAGTCTGGCGCGGGTGCGCGATTCCGTGACATCGACGGCAACGAGTACCTCGATTTCAACGTCGCCGACCTCTCCATGTGCGCCGGATTCGGCCCGGAGCCGATCGTGGCGGCCGTGAGCGCGCAGGTTGAGCGCGGCGCGCATTTTCTGCTGCCGACGCCCGATGCCGTCGAGGTCGCGGAACGGCTGTCGGAATTGCTCGGACTGCCTTTCTGGCAGGCGACGCTGTCCGCCACGGGGGCGAACACAGAGGTGATGCGAATAGCGCGCATCGCGACCGGCCGGGAGCGCATCGTCGTATTCGGCGGGCACTACCACGGCCACCTCGAGGAGACTCTGGTCAAGGACGTCGACGGCCGCGTCACCGCCGAAGTCGCGGGACTGCCGCGGGACGCCGGGGCGGCCACCCGAATCCTGCCTTTCAACGATCTGGCGGCGCTCGAGCGGGAGCTCAAATCGGGGGAGGTCGCGCTGGTCCTCACCGAGCCGGCGCTCTCCAACTGCAACATCGTGCTGCCCGAGGACGGCTTCCTGGCCGGCGCGCGCGAACTCACGGCGAAATACGGCGCGCTCCTGTGTCTCGACGAAGCCCACACCTTCCAGTTCGCTTACGGTGGCCTCACTCGGGCGTGGGGCTTGGAGGCGGACTTCATCGTGCTCGGTAAAGGACTCGGTACCGGCATCCCATTTGGGCTCTACGGCATGAGTGCTTCGCTCGGGCAATTGTGCGCCCGGCATCTGGACGTTGACGTGGGGCCGCGCGGGATCGGCACGGGAGGCACGCTCTATGCGAGCGCGATCGCTCTGGCCGCCGCGCGCGCCGCACTGACCCACCTGCTGCGTACGGAGGACTATGCCCGCATCACCAGCCTCGGCCGTCGTCTCGCGGATGGCCTCGAGCGGCTGTTCTCGCGGCATGGCCTGCCCTGGCGCGCCTTCCGGCTCGGACCGCGCTCCGGCTACTGTCTCGAGCCCACCCTGCCGCGCAACGGCGAGCAAGCCGCGCGGTCGCTTGATGTCGGTTTCATCGATACGCGGCGCGTTTACTTCGCGAATCGGGGTCTCTGGGATGCGGTTGCCTCCGCCGGGCCCCAGGTGTCGCTCGCCCATACGGCGGCCGACGTCGATCGGTATCTCGAAGTCGCAGACGAATTCTTCGCCGAGATCGTTGAGCCCTGACCATGCCGTGGCCCCGCGGCGGCTTTTAAAGGGCGGACACCCCGGCGAGTTCGGTGAGGCTCTGGACGCGCGTGAGGGCGATGAACTCTCTGATGTACGCCGCGTCGGCGGATGCGCGACTGGTAGCGGCATACAGTTCACAGCGCAGTCCTGTCGGGCCAATCGGCCGCGACACGACATAGCCGCGCTCGATGTAGTTGCCGACCGTCCAAGACGGCAGGGCGGCAATGCCGCGGCCGCTCGCAACGAGCTGCAGGATGGCAACCGTCAACTCCGCCGTACGACGCTTGGGGTTGACGCCCGCCGGCGTGAGGCAGTGCTTCATGACGTCCAGCATCTCATCCGGCACCGGATACGTGATGAGCGTCTCGTCGGCAAAATCAGCGGCTTCGAGCCAGGTCTTGGCCGCCAATCGATGGCGTGGACTCATCAACGCGACGCTTTCGTAGCGAAACAGGGGGCTGAAGACCACCTGCGGGTGTGCCGGCGGCCTGTCGTGGATGATCGCCAGTTCCGCCTCGGCGCGCTCGATCAAGGGCAGCGGATCTACGACGAACCCTGAGATGATGTCGAGCTCCACTTCGGGCCAAAGCGACCGGTAAGCGTCCATCGCCGGCATCAGCCAATCGAAGCAGTTGTGGCATTGCACCGCGATGCGCAGGGGTCCGGCGTGACCCTGCGCCAGCCGAGCGATGTCTCGGCTGGCATCGGCCACCAGAGGCAGCACGGCGCGGGCCAGAGCGAGAAGCCTTTGGCCAATGGCGGTAAAGCGCAGCGGCCTGACATTTTTCTCCACCAGGGCCGCGCCATAGTGGCTCTCCAGCGCCTTCAGTTGGTGCGACAGCGCGGACTGAGTCAAGAACAGTCGCGCAGCCGCTTTCGAGAGGCTCCCGCAATCGGCGAGTGCCAGCAAAGTCTCCAAATGCCTCAATTCCAGCGCCGTCGTCGCCATGAGCGCACTTCAACTTTTCTATGAAGATAATGAGATTGAGTCATAGCTTAGTCGCTTGCATGCTTCGGGTCGAGCACTTGGATCTTCCGGAGGAACGGGACGTTCGATGGCGCTCCAGCGCCTGGCGCCCTTGAATCCCAGATTCGTTTCCGTCCGGCTGGAGCGTCGAATTGCGGCTCCCGATCCTCGCGCTGTTGCAGCGGTTCGATCGTGCCGCCGGGGAGGTATCTTCTTTAGAAAAACTGATGTTATGTCGTCGAAACGTCAAAGTGCTCTGGGGCCAAAACGGCACATTTTTTTAAGGATGGCGGAAGGCACACGCCGGAATCGCCGGCCGGCGCCTGCACGGTGCATGTCGGCCAGTCTCAAACGGGATCGTCGAGCGTTCTGGCCAGGGGGGTGAATAGCACGGGCCCCGATACACTCATGTGCCAGCAGTCCTCCAGGCGTATGCCGAACTCGCCGGGGATATAGATGCCCGGCTCGTCGGAGAAACACATGCCTGATTCGAGCGGGCGTCGAGTCGCCGTGCACGAGGTAAGCGGGCTCATGTCCGTCGAGGCCTATGCCGTGGCCGGTGCGGTGCGATAGTCCCGGCAGCCTGTAGCCCGGACCCCACCCCTCGCTCTCGTAGTAGTCGCGCACGGCATCGTCGATGGCTCGCCGGCTGCGACTGCCGAGCTTGGCGGTCTGCAGAGCGATCTCCTGGCCGCGTTTGACCGTGTCCCAGACCTTGCGCTGTCGGGCGTTTGCCCGGCCGAATACCCAGGTGCGCGAAATGTCCGATTGATAGCCCTGTACGGTGCAGCCGCAATCCATGAGGATGACGGAGCCGTCGCGCACCGTCTGCGGCTGTGGGAGCCGTGCGGATAGGCCGAGGCTTCGTTCAGCAGCACGAGCGAGAATTCCGGCGATCCGCCCAGCGCCGATGGTCGCTGCGTCCATGATCGTGCCGATATCCGCCGCGCTCATGCCCCGCTCGACGTGCGCATGCACATAACGCAACGCCGCGATGGTCACGTCGTTGGCCGTCTGCATCAGCGCGAGCTCGGCCGGCGACTTGATCATGCGGCAGGCGCGGATCAAGGGTTCGCCGGACACCATATCGTAGCCGCCGAGGCTTGCGCACGCCGTCGACGACGAAGTATCGGACGGTCGGCTCAACGGCCAGGACGCCCGATGCGACGCCGCGGTCCCGCAACCCCTGGACGATGCGCTCGAACGGGCTCTCGGGTTCGTTCCACGGCCGCACGTCGCCGCCGACGTGCAGCGTCTCGCGCACCGACGGCTCCTCGAAGGCGGGCGTGACGATCATCAGCTCGCCGCGCGCGGGGATGATCGGCGGCCGTGGTGCGCTCGGATCGATGCCAGCGGATGCCGGTGAAATACTCGAGCGACGCGCCCGATTCAATGAGCAGTGCGCCGACCCTGCGCTGCCGCATCAGCCCTTGCACCTTGGCGATGCGCGCGCGCCGCTCGGCGGACAGAGATGGGCTGCGGCCGCGCCGGTGATCGGCTTCAGGTCCGGCCGCACCGGCTGCGCAGCCGATGCGATGACGTTGCTGCGGGGCGGTGCGCCATGGCGGCGCCCAGCAGCGGGAGGGCGCAGGCCGTACGCAGCAGGTCACGCCTGCGTTGAGACGAGCTCATGGGTCAGCCGAGGCGAGGATTTCCCGCGCCAGCCCTGCATAGTCGCCGTTGAAATGATGACCGCCATTCAGCTTCACGACTCGCACCTTGCGCGGATCGAGTTTTGGACACAGCGAGTCGTTGTCATCCTTCCCGTAAATGCACAGCACCGGCATGCCGGCCATCCGGGCGACCTCCGGCAGGGTCGCCGGACCGGAATTATCGTTCGAAATCCAATTGCTCACGTGGAACTCGAACAACGCATGTTCGGACATGCCCATGAGAGCGGTCAGCGCGACCCGCGCCCGTGTTGCCGCCGGCAGGCGGTTGACCGCGAACGGCAACACGTCGGCGCCCTGTGAATAGCCGATGAGCAGCACCCGCTTCTTGTCCGAAGTGCTGCGAGGTAGTAGCGAATCATGCGGTCGATGTCCGCCGCCAGCCCATCCGGCGTGCGGGCGGTCCAGAAATAGCGCAGCGAATCGAGGCCGACGACCGGAATGCCGGGCGCGCTCAGTGCGAGCGCCACCTCCTTGTCGAGCCCCGCCCAGCCGCCATCGCCCGACATGATGATGGCGAAGGTATCCCCGGAGGCGGTGCCCGCCTGCGCGGGCACCTCGATGACCGGCAGATTCCCCAAATCGGGGGGCGCAGGCGGGATCGCCAAGCGGGCGGAGTGCTTAACCATCGAGTCGAACGCCGCTAGCAACTGCGGCAGCCAATCGGTCTGCGCTGCGTACTCGGGTCCGATCCCCGGCAGCACGACCAGCGCCGCGCCCCGCACCTGGCCGATGAAGTCGCCGACCGCGCGTGCGTTGCAGACAGGGTCGCGCTCGCCTTGCAGATCGACCCACGGATTTGCGAGCTGCTTGGCGGGCAGAAATTCGAGTGCCGCGTTCACCGCTGCGGGAGAAGGACTCGAGTCCTGATCCTTTGCAGAGCGGTTTGTGCAGATTCGACGTCGGGCAGAACCCCAGGGTCAGTGCGCCGGCAAAGGTGTTGGGCGGCGCTTGCACAAGCGTCGCGTACGATAAGCCGGCGCCGCCGCGGTAGCCGACCAGAAACGGTGTGAGGTAGGCGGGCAGGCGATAGAACGCCTGCACGAAATGGCTCAAATTCTCCAGATCCCCGTCCGGGAAGACGCAGTCGGAGTCATCGGCCTCGAGATTCGCCGTCAATTTCTTCAGATCGATGCCGGCCACCATCGCCCCGTGGCGCGCAAGCATCCGAGCGAGGGACGCGGCGGCCGGATTCCATCCGTCGTCGCCGGACAAAAGCAGCACGAAACTCGTCGGTGTGCCGGCCGGCGCGTAGACCGCGACGTTTTCGAAGCGGCCGTGGCTCACGTGCTCTACGGTGTCCGCCGCGGGCGGCGAATCGTTCGCCAGGATGGCGGCGGCGCAGCTCAGGCCGCCGGTCAGCACCATCGCCGCGAATGGCAATCTCGAATGAAACTTGCGCGGAATTCTCATGGTGGGCCCAGTGTGCTCAGCGGCGCCGGCTCGGGTAGGCGTCGATCTCATCGAGCATTTCCGGGCCGCCGAGCGCCTGCATCTGATTCGAGGATCCAATCGCGCCGCTGCTGGACATAGCGCGAGGGCGCCGACGCCGAATAGTGCTGCGGGTTCGGCAGCACCGCGGCGAGGACGGCGGCGTCGCTGCGCGTCAGTCGTGAGGCGGGTTTATGGAAGAACCGCTGCGCCGCCGCCTCGGCGCCGTAGGTGCCATAGCCGAATTCGGCGATATTGAGGTAGATCTCCAAGATTCGCCGCTTCGGCCAGCAGGCTCTCGATCAGCACCGTGAAGTAGGCCTCGAGCGCCTTGCGAAAATAGCTGCGGCCGGACCACAGATACAGATTCTTGGCGACCTGCTGGCTGATGGTGCTCGCGCCGTGCACGCGGTGGCTGTGCTGATTCATCTCGTAGGCCTTCTCGATGGCCTCGACGTCGAAGCCCCAGTGATCGGGAAATTTCTGATCCTCGGAAGCGACCACGGCGAGCGGCAGATTGGGCGAGATGTGCGTCAGGTCGACCCAGCGTGTGGCGAAACACATAGCGTACGGTCGCGGCTCAGCCCAGGCCGCGATCTGGCTCTCCGCCATGAAGGCGCTGTAGGGCGGATCGACCCAGCGCAGCAGCAGCACGGCGGCCACCGAGACCGCGACGCAACCCAGCAGCGATCCACAGCAGGGTGCGCAGCCGCAGCGGCCGACCACGATTTGCTGCGCGCCATTCAGCAGCGTCCGGCATCCACGGGCAGCACGCGCTATTGGTCGATCCGGCGCACGCTCTTCATGATCACCGCCTCGACCGGCACGTCATCGAAGCCGCGCCGCCGCCCGGTCTCGCACCGCCGCAATCTTATCGATGACGTCCATGCCCTGGGTGACGCGCGCGAACACCGCGTAGCCGAAGTTGCCGCGCTTGTGGTCGAGAAAATCGTTGTCCTTCAGATTGACGAAGAACTGCGAGGTGGCGCTGTTGATGTCGTTGGTGCGCGCCATCGACAGGGTGCCGCGCTTGTTCTTCAGGCCGTTGTCGGCCTCGTTCTTGATCGGCGGCTGGGTGCGCTTTTGCGTCATGTCCTCGGTGAATCCGCCGCCCTGGATGACGAAGCCGGGGACGATGCGATGAAAAATGGTGCCGTCGAAGAATCCGTCGTCGATGTACCGCAGGAAATTGGCGACCGTTTCCGGCGCCTCCTTCTCGAACAGCTCGATGGTGAAATCGCCCAGCGTGGTTTCGAAGCGGATCATGGGAGTTCCTGGTGTGGTGAGTGAATGATTCCCAGCGTAACGCGGGGCCTGCCTGAAAAATCCTCGTGGGATTGCACGCCGCTGAAGCCATGCCGCTCGAGCAGCAGCGCCACGTCGGTGCCCTGGGTGCTGCCGTGCTCGAGCAGCAGCCAGCCGCCGGGCTCAAGATGCGCGGCGGCGCCTGCGGCGATCGATCGCCGAGCGCCTCGAGACCCGCTCGGGCCGCCGATGAGCGCGAGCTCGGGCTCCGCGGCCAGTGTCGTCGAGCGCGGGATCCGCGGCCGCGACATAGGGCGGATTGGCAACCACCATGTCGAAGCGCTCGCCGGCACCGCATCGAACCAGGAGCCGAGGCGCCACGCGACCTGCGGCAGCGCGAGCGCGCGCGCATTGTCCCTGGCCACATCGAGCGCCGCCGGTGAAACATCGGCGCCGGTGACTCGAGCGCGGGGCCGCTCCGCGGCGATGGCGAGAGCGATTGCGCCGCTGCCGGTGCCCAGATCGAGGACCGAGCGCGCGCTGATCGCGGCGGCAGCAACGCTGCAAGCGCGAGCTCGACCAGCAGTTTCGGTTTCGGGCCGCGGCACGAGCACGGCGGGCGTGACCTTGAGCGGCAGCGACCAGAACTCGCGGCGTGCCGGTCAGATAGGCGACCGGCGCGCCCGCCGACGCGCCGGTCGATCGAGGCTTCGATACGGCGCGCAGCGCGTTCGCCGGCGACGGGCTCGCGCGCGCGCGCACGATCAGTGCCGAACGCGTCGACGCCCAGCACGGATGCCGAGCAGCACCTCGGCGTCGAGCCGCGGCGATTCGCTGTGCGCTGCGCAAGCGTGCGCGCGGCGAGCCTCAAGGTTTCCGCGATCGTGTCCATCGGCCTCATTCGACCTGCTGCGCGAGCTCTTCGGCCTGATGCTCTTGATTCAGGCGCGCGACCAGCTCGTCGAGGTTGCCGTTCATGACGTCGTCGAGCTTGTACAGGGTCAGGTTGATGCGGTGATCGGTCACCCGGCCCTGCGGGAAATTATAGGTGCGGATGCGCTCGGAGCGGTCGCCCGAGCCGACCTGCAGCTTGCGCGATTGCGCCTGCTGCACTCTGCTGCTTTTCCCGCTCCTTGGCGAGCAGCCGCGCCTTCAGCAAGCGACATCGCGCGCGAGCGGTTCTTGTGCTGCGAGCGCTCGTCCTGGCACTCGACCACGATGCCGGTCGGCAGATGCGTGATGCGAATGGCCGAGTCGGTCTTGTTGACGTGCTGGCCGCCGGCGCCGGACGATCGATAGGTGTCGATGCGCAGATCCGCCGGATTCAGGTCCACCGCCTCGACCTCTTCGAGCTCCGGCAGGATGGCGACGGTGCACGCCGAGGTGTGAATGCGTCCCTGCGCCTCGGTGGCCGGCACGCGCTGCACGCGATGCGTCCCCGACTCGAATTTCAGCAGCGAATACGCGCCGCGGCCGATGATGCGGCTGATGATTTCCTTGTAGCCGCCGTGTTCGCCGGGGCTCTCGCTCAACACCTCGACCTCCCAGCCCTTCGATTCCGCATAGCGCGCGTACATGCGGAACAGATCGCCGGCGAAGATCGCCGCCTCGTCGCCGCCGGTGCCGGCGCGGACTTCCAGGAAGATGTTGCTGTCGTCGTGCGGATCCTTGGGCACGAGCAGGCGCTGCAGCTCGAGCTCCTCGGCGGCGATGCGCGGCGTCAATTCGGTCAGCTCCTCCTGCATGGCGAGTTCGCGCGCGATTGCTGCGTCGCCCTCGAGGGCGAGAAAACCCCGATATCGGTCGATCGAGCGGCCCGAGCCGCGCGTACTCCATCGACAGCTCGCGGAACTGGTTCTGCCGCGCGATGACGCCGGGATCGGACGAGCAGGCGGCCGATTTCCTCGAACCGCTCGTCGAGTTTCTCGAGCTTGCGCCGGATGGAGTCTTTCATGGCCGCGAATTATAGCGGCCTGCCGCAGGTCTATTGCCGGCCGCGTTCTTCGAGCGAGCAGCCGGGCGAGGGCGTCTGCCAGGCGCCGGATCGGTCGACTCGGCGGCCTGGCGCAGCGCCTGGGTCGGGGAGTGCAGCAGCCGATTGGTGAGGGTGTTGGCGAGATATTCGATGACTTCCTCGGCGGATTTGCCCGCAGCGAGCATGCGCCGCGCCTGCTCCGACGGTTTGCTGGCGGATGGCGTCGGCGTTGCCGGCGCAGCGCGCGGATGGCGGGTCCCGCGTCGTGCGCGCGCGACTTCGGCCAGAAAGCGCGCCACCTCCTCGTCGAGCAGCAGCCGCGCGCCGCCGGCCGCGACTTCGCGCTGCTGACGGTTCTCGTCGACCAGCTGCTGCAGGTCGTCGATCGAGAACAGATAGACGTCCTCGAGCTCCGCGACCGACGGGTCGATATCGCGCGGCACGGCCAGATCCACCATGAAAATCGGGCGGTGGCGCCGGGCGCGCACGGCCGCCGCCGCCGCGCTCTTGGTGATGAGCGGCGCCGGGCTCGCCGTGCAGCTGACGACGATGTCGGCGTCGGCCAGTTCCTTGTCGAGAGCGCTCAAGTCGACGGCGTAGGCCTTGAGTTCGGCCGCCAGCGATCTGCGCCCGGCTCAGGGTGCGGTTGGCGATGACCATGCGCTTGACGCCGGCGCCGGCGAAATGCCGCGCCGTGAGCTCGATCATCTCGCCGGCGCCGATCATCAGCGCGGTGTGATCGCTCAAATCCGCGTACATGCGCCGCGCGAGACTCACGGCGGCGGACGCGAGGGAGACCGCGTTGGCGCCGATCTGGGTCTCCGAGCGCACGCGCTTGGCGGCGGAAAAGGCGGCCTGAAACAGCTTGTTGAGCCAGGGCCCGGTGCTGCCGGCCTCGTGCGCGACGCGGTAGGCGTCCTTCAATTGGCCGAGAATCTGCGCCTCGCCGAGCACCATGGAGTCGAGCCCCGAGGCGACGCTGAAGGCGTGCTCGACGGCGAGCCGATCCTGATGCACGTACAGACTCGAGGCGAGATCGAGGTTATTGCCGTGATGGCGTTCTCGAGCCACTGCGACAATTCCGCGCCGCTGGCGCGTGCCCGACCAGTACACCTCGCGTGCGATTGCAGGTCGACAGAATCACCACCTCGGCGACGCCGCTCTCGCTGGCGCAGCGTGTGCAATGCGGCGACCAAGCGATCCTCGTTGAACGCCACCTTTTCGCGCAGCGCGACCGGCGCGGTCTTGTGGTTGAGCCCGAGGACGTTGAATGCCATTGAAGCGCTTTGATTGTAACCGTACAGATTCTCGTGAAGAAACACCGCTAGATCAAGCGGGAATCTGCGGCATGGGACAATTCATTTAGCTATAGTGCGGCCGTGTTCTCGATTTCACACTTTGCAAGGGCCTGCCTGGGGCTCGGCGCCCTCGCCGTGCGCCGCCTGCGTCGGGCCCAATGCTCAACCCGAAGCTATTCAGGCCCCGCAGGTATTTTATACCGTCACCGGCGAGATCGCCCTTGCGCGGCACGAACCGCGCGTGGCGGCGCTTCAATACGCCGCCGCCGCGGCCATCGACAACCAGCCCTCGCTGCTCGAGCGCGCGGCCGAAGTCACCGCCGAATCCTTGCAGCCCTCGTTGACGGCCGACGTGGCGGCGCGCTGGATCGTCTCGGATCCCGCATCGCTGGATGCGCACCGCGCGGCGGCGAGGGCGGCGCTGGCGCTGCATCATATCGCCGCAATCGGCCGATCAATATCAGATTGTATTGGTTGCATCGCCGCGCGGCACAGATGCGGAGTTCGCGGAACTCGAGACCGAACTCGAGGGCGTCGACAATGCTTTCGGGGTCCGTCAGCTCGCGGACCGGCTGGCGCAGGCCTTTCCGGCGTCGCCGGCTGCGCTGCGCTTGCAGGGATTCGCAGCCATGCGCGCAGACGATCCGGCCGCTGCGGTGCGAAGCTTCTCGGCGGCGCTGGCGCTGATGGGCAGCGGCGCCGATGCCGGCGCCGACGCGGGTGCTGGCGCCGACGCGGGTGCGGGCGCCGGCGCGGGTGCGAGCGCCGACACGGGTGCCGGCAAGGCCCGCGAGCAGCGGCGCGAGCTCACGCAGGGCCTGCGGCGCGCGCGCATTCTGGCGGGCGATCCGGATGAACCTCTCGCGCAATCGCGCGCGATCGCGGAACGTGACGCCACGCCGGAGAACCAGCTCGACTACGCACTGCTGCTGTTGGCAGCGCGGCGGGATGCGGACGCAGTCACGCAATTGGAAGTTCTCGCGCACCAATCCGAATCGGCGCCGGTCGCCTTGCGTGTTCTGGGGCTGATCGAATTTCAAGACGGCAAGCTCGATGCGGCGGGCCGGCGCTTTGCCGAACTATTGAGCATGGGCAAGTTCGTCGACGATTCATTCTACTATTTGGGATTGATCGCGGAGCGGCACGGCGATCTGGCGCGGGCCGTGCGCTTGTACGCGCAGGTGCAGAGCGGCGACAACGCGCTGCCCGCACTGCTGCGGGCATGCAGCATTCTGCAGACCCACGGCGCGGCGGCGGCGGCCCAAGAGCTGCTCGACCGTCTGATCGAGGATGAACCGCAGCGTGCGCCCGAGATTCTGGCCGCGAGAGCGCGGATTTACACCGACGCGGGCGAATCGCGGCTGGCGATCGACGTGCTGGACCGGAGCGTCTTGCAGTATCCGGACAGCGTCGAGATACGCTACGCAATCGCCTCGACTTACGAGGAGCAAGGGCGCATCGGCGCCGCTTTGCACGAGCTGAAGGAGGTTCTCAAGTCGCGCCCCGATGACCCGGCGGCGATGAACGCCTATGGGTATACGCTGGCGGATCACAACAAGGAGCTCAGGTACGCGCGCGAGCTCATCGAACGTGCCTACGCCACCGCGCCGAAGAACGCCGCGATTCTCGACAGCTTGGGCTGGGTGCTGTTCCGGCAGGGCCACAGCGAACAGGCGCTGTCCTGTTTGAGCGCCGCCTATGCGGACGATCGGGGCGGTGACATAGCGGCGCACCTGGGCGAGGTGCTGTGGCAGCTCGATCGGCACGCCGACGCCGAGCGCATATGGTCCGAGGCCGGCCAGATCGATGCCGACAACCGTCTGCTCAAGGCGACGCGTCAACGCCTGCAAGCCTCGAAGAAATGAACGCATGCGCCGGCTGATCGGCTTCATCGCTTGTTGCGCGGTGCTCGCCGGCTGTGCGGGGATGCGCCCCGCGCTCAGCGCCGGCGCCCTGGGATCAGCGGCTGGCGGACTTGCAGCGCTCGAGCTCGTGGCAGCTCGACGGGCGAGCGGCCGTCGCTTTGGGCAAGCAGGGATGGCAGGCCAGCCTGGACTGGCGTCAGCGCGGCGCGGCGAGTGAGGTGCGTCTTTCGGGCCCGTTCGGTGCCGGCGCCATGCTGCTAAAGGTGACGCCGGCGGGGCTCTCGCTCAACGGCGCGCCGCCGAGCGATGCGGTGGCGGCGCAGCTGCAGGACCGATTGGGGTTCGAGCTGCCGCTCGACAATCTGCGATATTGGCTGCTGGGCGTTCCCGACCCCAGCACCGACTTCGAACTGACGCGCAACGATCAAGATCGTGCGCTGCACCTGACGCAGGCGGGCTGGAGCATCGAGTACGACCGGTATCTGCCGAACAATGGCGATTTGTTGCCGGCGCGTCTGGTGATGAGTCGCGCGGATGCGCGGGTGCGCATCGCCGTCGACCGCTGGGAGGGGCTGCGGTGAACGAGAGCGGCACGCGGCCATGGCCCGCGCCGGCCAAGCTCAATTTGTTCCTGCACATTCTGGGGCGCCGATCCGACGGCTACCACGAGCTGCAAACCTGCTTCCAATTCGTCGACCTCTGCGATGACATCTCGATTGAGGTGCGCTCGGACGGCTGCATTCGGCGCATCGCCGGTGCAGCAGGCGTCTCTCCCGAAGCGGACCTGTGCGTGCGCGCCGCGCAGGCGCTCAAGGCCGCGACCGGGTGTGTCCTGGGCGCGGAGATCCGCGTGGTGAAGCGCATTCCAATGGGGGCCGGATTGGGCGGCGGCAGCTCCGATGCGGCGACGTGTCTGGTGGCGTTGAATCATCTCTGGGACTTGCGCTGGACCACCGAGCAATTGGCCGCGCTGGGCTTGAAATTGGGGGCGGATGTGCCGGTGTTCGTGCGCGGCCGCGCAGCCTGGGCCGAAGGGGTGGGCGAGCGGCTCACTCCGCTGTATCCGCCGCTGGCGCCGGTTGAGCGTAACTATCTGATTCTCAAACCAAATGTCTCCGTGAGCACAAAGGATGTGTTCCAGGATCCTGAATTGACAAGGAATTCTCCGCCCATCACAATTCACGGTTTCCTGACGTCCGGTGGGGGCAACGACTGCCTGGGGGTGGTGCGGCGCCGTTATCCGGAGGTGGCTCGCGCGTTCGATTGGCTGTCGCGCTTCGGCGCGGTACGGCTGACGGGGACGGGGGCCTGCATTTTCATGGCCTGCGAGAGGATGGAAGGCCGCGATATCGTGGGCAGATTGCCGCCGGGATTCGATGCCTTCTTGGCTCGGGGAATGAACGACTCGCCCTTGCTTGAGCGGTTGGCGGCTGCCTGAGCGGCGGCGCACAAGGTACGCGCTGACGGTTGAATTTCAACTTTGGGGTGTCGCCAAGCGGTAAGGCAGCGGGTTTTGATCCCGCCATACGGAGGTTCGAATCCTTCCACCCCAGCCATTTTTGAAACGGATTTATGTCGCGAAGCAAAGAGTTCGATTCTCCGTCCATCTCCGTGTTCGCCGGCAACGCGAATCCGCTGCTGGCGCTGGAGATCACCCGCCACCTGCACGTGCCGCTGGGCCGCGCCCACGTGGGCCGCTTCAGCGACGGCGAGGTGAACGTGGAGCTGATGGAAAACGTGCGCGGCCGCGACGTGTTCATCGTGCAGCCCACGTGTCCGCCGTCGAACGATAATTTGATGGAATTGCTGATGATGACGGACGCCTGCCGGCGCGCGTCGGCAAAGCGGATCACCGCGGTGGTGCCTTACTTCGGCTATGCGCGCCAGGATCGGCGGCCGCGCGCGACGCGCGTGGCCATTGCCGCCAAATTGGTGGCGAACATGATCGCGAGCGCGGGCGTCGACCGGCTTTTGACCGTCGATCTGCACGCGGATCAGATCCAGGGCTTTTTCGACATACCGGTCGATAATGTGTATGCGTCTCCGGTGCTGCTGGGCGATGCCTGGAAGCACAAGAACGACAACATGATCGTGGTTTCGCCGGACGTCGGCGGCGTGGTGCGGGCGCGGGCGCTCGCGAAGCGGCTGGATGATGCGGAATTGGCGATCATCGACAAGCGGCGCCCGCGGCCGAACGAATCGAAGGTCATGAACATCATCGGCGAGGTCGAGGGCAAGTCCTGCGTGCTGATCGATGACATGGTGGATACCGCCGGCACGCTGTGCCAGGCGGCGCAGGCCCTGAAGGACGAGGGAGCGGTCAGAGTGGTCGCCTACATCACGCATGCCGTGCTGTCGGGCGGTGCGATCGAGCGCATCTCGAAGTCGGTCCTGGACGAATTGGTGGTGACCGATACGATCCCGCTCTCCGACGACGGCAGGGCATGCAAGCGCATTCGCCAGCTGAGCGTGGCGGGATTGCTCGCGGAAACCATACGGCGCATCAGCGACGAGGAGTCGGTGAGCTCGCTGTACGTCGATTGACCGGCGATTGAATTTGGTCGGCTGCCTGGCAACTGGTCGCGGTGCTCAGGCGGCCGTGTTTGTGATGCAACTGGAGAAGATTATGAAAACCTCTTTTGAACTCGAGGCGGAGTTCCGCGAGACGCAAGGCAAAGGTGCGAGCCGCCGCCTGCGTCGCGAGGGAAAAGTGCCGGCAATCCTGTATGGCGGGCATTCGGAGGCTCGAGCGCTGACCCTGAGCCATCAGAAGCTCTCGATCATGCTCGAGAACGAGCGCTTCTATTCGACGATTCTCAATTTGAAGGTGGGCGAGGAGTCGCAGGCTGCAATTCTGAAGGACGTGCAGCGCCACCCGTTCAAGAACGCGATCGTGCACATCGATTTTCAGCGCGTTGAAGACAACGAGAAGATCCGCATCAGCATTCCCTTGCATTTCAAGGGCGAGAGCATTTCGCCGGGCGTCAAATCCCAGGGCGGCATCGTGTTTCACATGCGCAACGACGTGGAAGTCTCGTGCCTGCCGAAGGACCTGCCGGAGTTCATCGAGGTCGACATTTCGGGCTTATCGCTCAACGAGAGCATCCATTTGTCGCAGCTGAAAATCCCGCCGGGCGTACAGTTGGTGGAATTGGCCAAGGAAGACGCGGCGGTCGTGGCGATTCACAGCCCGCGCGCGGAGGAGCCGGAGCCCACGGCAGCGGAGGGAGCGCCGGCGGCCGTGGAGGGCGCGGCGGCGGCGGCAGGTGCACCGGCTGCTGCGGCCCCGGCGGCCGGAGACGCGGCGAAGAAAGCGGAGCCCGCGAAGACCGAGGCCAAGAAGGAACCGGCGAAGAAAGACGCGAAGAAATAAATCTCCTCGACGCGTTCGTACAGGAAGGGCCGTCAGCGGGTGGCGGCCCTTGCTTTTTCTGCAGTTGTGGGGTGGGTGCATCCACGATGGTTGGACTACCGTTGCGCATCATCGCCGGTCTCGGCAATCCGGGACCCGAACATCAGGTGACTCGCCACAATGCGGGTTTCTGGTTCGTGGATCTGCTTGCGCTGCGCCACGGCGGGGAGTTTCGCGATTACCGCAAGTATTCCGGAGAAACCGCGCGCATCAGCATTGCCGGGCAGGACATCATTCTATTGAAGCCGACCACCTATATGAATCGCAGCGGCCTGTCGATCCGGCAGCTCAGCGAGTTCTTCAAGATCGCTCCGGAGGCGATCCTGGTTGCGCACGATGAACTGGATTTGCCCGTGGGCACCGTGCGCCTCAAGCACGGCGGGGGGCACGGCGGCCACAATGGCTTGCGCGACACCATTGCGCAGATCGGCGAGGGGTTTTGGCGGCTGCGTCTCGGCGTCGGCCATCCCGGCAACAAGACCGAGGTCATCGACTACGTGTTGACGCGCGCGCCGCGCGCCGAAGAGGACCTCATTCTGGATGCGGCCAACCTGGCGGCGGACTGCATGCCGCTGCTGCTCGAAGCAAGGCGCGGAACGCGCGATGACCAAATTGCACAGTCGTGCGGGAAAAACCTGATGCCTATCCGCTGCGGAATCGTCGGACTGCCGAACGTTGGAAAATCCACCCTGTTCAATGCCCTCACGCGCGCGCAGATCGCGGCAGAGAACTATCCCTTCTGCACCATCGACCCGAACGTCGGCGTGGTGCCGGTGCCGGATCCGCGCCTCGAGAAGCTCGCCGCCATCGTGCATCCGGAGCGAATCCTGCCCACGACCGTCGAGTTCGTCGACATCGCAGGCCTGGTCGCGGGCGCCTCCAAGGGCGAGGGTCTCGGCAACAAGTTCCTGGCGCACATTCGCGAAGTGGATGCGATTGCGCACGTGGTGCGATGCTTCGAGAATGACGACATCGTGCACGTGGCCGGCAGGATCGACCCGGCCAACGACATCGAGGTGATCAATACCGAGCTCGCGCTGGCCGATCTCGACAGCGTCGACCGCGCCTACCAGAAGGCGCGCCAAGGCGGCAAAGACTGCCGACAAGGATGCGATCAGGACGCGCGACCTGCTCGAGCGGGTGCGCGCGCAACTGAACAATGCGCAGCCGGTGCGCTCGCTGGGCCTCGACGCCGACGAGCGGGCGCTGCTGCGCGACATGCACCTGCTCACCGACAAGCCGGTGATGTACGTGGCGAACGTCGACGAGGCGGGCTTCACCGACAATCCCAGGCTCGATCGCGTCCGCGAGCTGGCGAAGGCGGAGGGCGCGGTGGTGGTCCCGGTATGCGCGGCGATCGAGGCGGAGATCTCGCAGCTCGAGGAGGCCGATCGCGCCGATTTCCTGAAGGAACTGAAGCTCGACGAGCCGGGACTGAACCGCGTGATTCGCGGCGCCTACGCGCTGCTCGGACTGCAGACCTATTTCACCGCCGGGGTGAAGGAGGTGCGCGCCTGGACGGTTCGCGCCGGAGCCACCGCGCCGCAGGCCGCCGGCGTGATTCATACCGACTTCGAGCATGGATTCATCCGCGCGGAGGTCATCGCGTACGACGATTTCATTGCCTACAAGGGCGAGGCCGGCGCGAAGGAGGCCGGTAAACTGCGTCTCGAGGGCAAGGAGTACATCGTGCGGGAAGGCGATGTGATGCATTTCAGGTTCAACGTTTAGCCGGGCGGCGCCGGCTTGACAGGGGCGACGCGGCTCCGGAGAATCCGGCGCTCTTCGTGGTGAGGTAGCTCAGCTGGTTAGAGCGTGGCACTCATAATGCCGAGGTCGAGGGTTCGAGTCCCTCTCTCACCACCATAAAATCAATGTTTTTCGAGCGATTTCCGGCACGGCTCTTTTACTGTGCCGGTTTTTGTATGCCCGTTTCCTGCCACTTTTTCGCCGCCGCCTGTGCCAGATGGTCGCGGCGCCAAGTGCGCATACCGCAGCACCATCGAGTAGCTGCGCCAGCCACCAAGCTGCATCAGTTCGTGCAGACTCACGCCGCCCTGGACGGCCCATGCGCCGAAGGTGTGGCGTAGGTCATGCCAGCGCAGCGGCCCGACTTCGCCGCTTCACGGCCTTTTGGAAGGCGCGCGTGTTGCAGTCATCGATCGGCTCGCCCTTCCATTGGAAGACTGATCGCCTTCTCTCGGGTTCAGTGTCTTGAGCTTCCTCGGACTTGACCTCGCGCGGGAGCGGAACGCCCGAGGGATTGCCCGCCTTCATTTGGCTGCTCGGATATCCAGGCGCGATTCTTTGCGAGATCGACTCGGTCCCAGGTGAGCGACAGCATCGAGCGCATCCGAAGCCCCGTGAGCACGGCGAACCGCGCCGCGGCCTAGTGTTCGGGAAGCTCTCGCTCAGGCTTTCAAACTCTGGCCGAGTTAACCAACGGGCTTCCGATGCCTTTGACGATACATCGATACCTTTGGCGCGGATTCGAGCACCTGCCAGTCCTTGACGCACTTGCGCAGATGGCGCGGAGCAACGCCATGTGACGGTCGGCCGTGGATTCGCTGGTCTCTTCGGCTTTCAGCGCGCGCAGCTCCTTCACAACTAGGCGTGTAATATCCTGCACCGTTGTCCTTGAGGTGCTGGTCGAGCCACGAGAGGATTGCTTCATCTCGGGCCTTCGTTCTTTTGCGTGTTTCGGGGAGCCACGCTTCGGGCGTCAGTCCATAGATACGGCGGCCGCTCACCGAGTGACCTGCCGCCACACGCTATCGCGCGCTATGCGCTCGATTCCTCAGCTTGCTGCGATCCTCGGTGCCGGTCGAGAGGCGGACTTCGCGGCCGTTGAGTTGGAATCGGATCCACCAATGGGGCGAGTTGGGGCGGCGGTAGAGGGACATGCGGCCTTGCTCGATTTCAGTAGCTAGCAATTCGTCTTGCAGGAACACCCAGGTCTTGCCCGGCTTTAGGCGCTCATCTTGCCCGCCGCGGCGCGCTTCGCAGCGTCGACGGCGCAATGTCCAGGAAACGCGCGGCTTCCTCAAGTCCAATTCTCGCGGCAGCATCGACCACGTGCAACCATGTGGTTCCGGTCGTTTCAGGGAGCAAGCTGTCCACGCGTTTCACGGAATTATTGCAAAGGTCCCAAGAAGTCCAGAGTGAGTTTCGCGGTATCTTCAGCGAAATTTACGAGCCGTTTGTCCAACAGTACCGTTCGGGCGTGACTCAAGCGATGCCGGTCGCCTCATGCCGGAGTGACCCTCGTCATCGCATGGGTACGCTCGCCGGTGTTCAATGTCGATTCTATTGGGATTGGGTAGAGCGGGATTTCGCGGCACTCTTACGCGGGGAGAGTTTCGAGGTATTTTCAGCGAAAGTCAAACAAGGAGGGAAAAGACCATCTATGCAGGATAGCCTCCGGCTTACTTTTGGCCACGTTGTCGCCCATGGCTTGTACGGAATTCTTGAAAACGCGTGTCTCACCGGAGATCAAATTTCACGTGAAGGCTGTCGCGGATCGGGAGCTCCTCTCGGAAGCGGCATGGCTAAAGCGCTTGGTTCCCAGGGAATCCGGGCTTTGCGATGTTGCACACAGGTGGCGACTCGAATCTTCCCGGCCAGAAGCCATTCGGCGCCCAAGCGGGAAGGCACGCGGACCCAACGGCGGCGCAAGCCCATGCTCGTGCGATTGAGGGAAGAGGACAGGGTCCTATTGGATGCCCGTGCGGAGGCGCGGGGAATGTGCCTGGTGACCTATGCTTCGGTCCTCCTCTGATCGCACATGCGTCAGCTCACGCCCCTACCCAAAGACGAACTCCTGGCGCTCAAGCGCAGTATTGCGATGCTCGCGTCGATCGGTCGGAACATCAACCCCCATGTGCCAATGTGACGTGAGACACCTGACCTCAACAATTTAGAGTACAGGTAGTATCCAGTCATGTCCCAAGTATCAAAGTCTTCTATGAACAATCTTTCTCCGGCTTCTTCGATCGAGTCCGTCATTCCAGGATCTACTATCATAGCGATTCGGAGAGTCAAAGCCCAGACCCGGAGGTGGTCGCGATCGCCAGGCGCCGCCAGTTCTCCGGGAGCGAGAAGCGGCGTGCTGCTGGCCGAGGCCGATCGCTGCAAGGAGGCGCGGTACGCTCGGCGCGTTCCTGCGTCGCAAGCGCATCTATTCCTCGATGCTCTCGAGCTGGCGCAAGCAGCTCGGCGCGGCCGATCGGGCGGCGCTCGCCCCGAAAAGGCGGGGGCCGAAGCCGGATGCCTGCGGCCCGACAGATCGAGCAGCTGAACCGCGACATCGCCCGTCTGCGCCGCAAGCTCGAGCGCGCGGAGCTGATCATCGACGCCCAAAAAAAACTGTGCGTGGCACTGGGGCTGCCGACCGCGGACGAGACGAGCGAGGACGAGTGATGCTCGCCGTCAGCCGAGCTCGCCCCGCACGTCGGCCTGAGAAGCGGCCTGCCGGGCCTTCGCGTTGAACCGTGGGTTCGTGTACCGCGATCGCGCCCGGCGTCGCGGTGACCGTGTCACGCGCGCGTACCGCGCGCGCGGCCGCGGCCGCCGTTGGCGCTTCTCGATCGCCGAGCAGGAGCTGTCTGCTCGGCGTGCTCGACAGCGAGCGCTTCGCCGACGTGGCGCCGGCCGACGGTCTTCGCCACCTTGCTCGATGAAGGCCGTTATTACGGCTCGATCCGCACCATGTATCGGCTCCTGGCCGCCCAGAGCCAGACCGGCGAGCGCCGCCGGCAGCGCAGTCCACCCGGTCTACGCCAAGCCCGAGCTGCTGGCGATCCGGCCCAACGAAGTGTGGTCCTGGGACATCACCAAACTGAAGGGTCCGGCGAAATGGACCTGCTTCCACCTCGTACGTGATCCTCGACATCTTCAGCCGCTACGTCGTCGGCTGGATGATCGCGCATCGGGAATCCGCCGAGCTCGCCGAGCAGCTCATCGCCGATACCATCGAGAAGCAAAACATCGCTCCCGGGCACCCTGACGCTGCACGCCGATCGCGGCACCAGCATGCGATCGAAGCCCGTCGCCGCGCTTGCTCATCGACCTGGAGGTCGCCAAGACCCACAGCCGCCCGCACGTCTCGGATGACAATCCGTACTCCGAGGCGCAGTTCAAAACCCTGAAGTACCGACCCGACTTCCCCGATCGCTTCGGCTCGATCGAGGATGCTCGCGCTCACTGCCAGCAGTTCTTCCACTGGTACAACCACGAGCACCGCCACGGCGGCATCGGCTTGATGGCGCCGGACGCCGTCCATCACGGCACCGCCGCGGCGCTCACCGAGCAACGCGCCATCACCCTCGATGCCGCTTTCGCCGCCCATCCGACACGCTTCAAGGGCATCGCCCCGCAGCCGCCCAGCGTCCCGACCGCCGCCTGGATCAATCCACCGAAAAAGGAGACCACACCACCGACCATCACACCCAATTGCTCTCTAAACTCGTCAACAAATGTGTCTCAAAGCCCATTGACATGTTCCGCTTGCGGCCAAATCGTCTGACATCGGCGGCACTTTGCCTATCCTGCAAAACGTGCGAACTGACCTCTGAATGCTGCACAAATGGCTTCGCGGTTACCGGACCGGCGTCCGTCTCAGATCGGTTGACAGTGGCCTCCGCGGTCGCGGGTTTTTGCTCCGAAAGGCGGACGGACCTTTTAAGAGTTCGTTAAGCTTATAGCCTATGCCGAAATCCGAAGTCGCACGCGCGATGGACCTCATCCAGAAACGTCTTGCGCCAGACCTCAAAGCGCGACGCTTCGGCATGCGGGGGCGGACGTTCAACAGGAAATCGCGACGGGCTTACGCACGTTCTCAGTGTTCAGATGGGAAGCTTCGATCCGCCCGGAACGACTTACCATCCTGGGTTACGTGAAAATTTGTATGGGAGGTTCACCGTGAATCTTGGAGTGTACGTACCGGAGGTGGCGGCGGCACTTTACGGAGGTGGGGCGGCGGGAAACTGGGTACGGGAATCCAGTTGCTGCATTCGAGCACGGCTGGGGGAACTCGGGAACGAACGCGCAGACATTTGGTGGTCAATCGATTAAGGCGACGCTGCGGTCGAGGACTTGTTGCCGCGCGTTTCGCACGATTCGATGTTCTTCTTCGCGCGTTATGAGTCTCGCGATCTTATTTTGTCCGAACTGAAGGGACGAGCGGACAACATTGGGGCTGGCGGCAGCCCCCCGCGCATAATTTGTGCAATTATTTTGGCTGGCCGAGGCGATGTACGCACCGCACGTGACTTACTTTCCAGACAGGCGCAAGAGACCCGAAACCCGGGGCATCCCGCGTATGTCCACGCCTTAGCGGAAAGGCTCGGGATCGGCACGCTCGATTAGTCGCGAACCGCGACTCCTGTTTCGTTGCCGAGTAGCGGTCGGTCGTGTCCGACCGGAAGGTTCTTCGTCCGCCGGTAGATCAGCGATGCCTTCGTGCGGCGCATGGTGTGGGTTCCGTACGCGCCGGCGTCCAAGCCGATTTCGGTGACCCACGTCTCGACGATTCTCGCGTATTGGCGGGTCGACAGATGTGGAGACAATCGTATCCGGCTCGGAAACAGATAGTCCTCCGCCTTCAGTCCCGCGTATCGGATCCAGGCGAGGACTGATTTTCGGGTCGGCTCCGTGATTTCGAACTGAACCGGCCGCTGCGTTTTTTGTTGCATGACGATCGTGCGCGCGGCGACGGGCCACGGCAACCGTAGGCCTTCGATGCTGCGGGGGGGCTCTCTAGCTGGAACGAACCGCAGAATGTACTCGTACACTGGTCCAAACCCAGGGTTCAGAAAGGTCATCGATATCACAAACGGCGAATAACCGTTCGCCTTAACCCGTCCTCGCGGATTCGCCCCCGGTTTTGACCGAGGCGAGGGGGCTGGGTAGCGGCGATTCAGGCACTTGGGCGCGATTTGGAGGCGAAAGTCGCTGTAGTGCCGACCTTGGTGCTGGCCAGGAGCGGTGGGGTGCGCATAATGGACCCCCGTCATGTTCCTGCGCGCCAAGATCCGTAAGAAGGACGGCAAGGAGCACCGCTACTTCAGCGTGGTGGAGAACCACCGCGTGCGCGGCGGTCGCGTGGTGCAGCGGCACGTGCTGTACCTGGGGGAAATCAACTCCTCGCAGGAGCTGGCCTGGCGCAGGTCCATCGAGGTGTTGGACGAGAGGAGCGATGCTCCTCGGTCGCTGGCGCTGTTTCCCGAGGATTGCGAAGGGCTGTTGCCGGACGAGTCGGTAGTGCGGCTGCGCATGTCGCAGATGCGCCTGGTGCGGCCGCGACAATGGGGTGGCTGCTGGCTGGCGCTGCAATTGTGGCGCGAGTTGGAGCTGGATGAGTTCTGGGCGGAGCGGTTGCTGCCCTCTCGCAAAGGCACCCGCTGGGAGCGAGGTGCTGCTGATTCTGGTGGTGTATCGGCTGCTGTCGCCCGGAAGCGAGTGGCGGCTGCATCGGGAGTGGTACGGGCGCAGTGCGCTGGCGGATCTTTTGGGGATGGATCGGGTCATCGACGAGCACGCGCTCTATGACTGTCACGATCTGTTGCTGAAGTACAAGGCGGAGCTGTTCGATCACCTGGTGGGCCGCTGGCGTGATCTGTTCAACGTCAGCTTCGAGGTATTGCTCTACGACCTCACGTCGACTTATTTTGAGATCGACCCACCGCTGTCGGATGCGGACAAGCGTCAGTTCGGATACTCGAGAGATCACCGTCCTGATTGCGTGCAGGTGGTCATCGCCTGGTCGTGACACCGGAGGGTTTTCCGCTCGCCTACGAAGTGTTGGCTGGAAACACCGCGGACAATACGACGTTGCGGGATTTTCTCGCACGGATCGAGCGCCAGTACGGGAAAGCGCGACGGATATGGCTCTGCGACCGCGGCGTTCCCACCGAGGAGGTGCTGCAGGAGATGCGTGCGAGCGATCCGCCGGTCCAGTACCTGGTGGGCACTCCGAAGGGGCGGCTGACCGCCCTCGAGCGCTCGCTCCTGGAGAAGCCGTGGGTGAAGGCGCGCGAGGACGTACGCGTGAAGCTGCTCGCGCAGGATCGGGAGCTCTACGTATTCGCCGAGAGTCGCGACCGCATCGCCAAGGAGCGCGGCATGCGCCGGCGTCAGTTGAAATGGCTGTGGCAGCGTCTCAAGCAGCTCTCGACCATGCAGAAGCTGACTCCCGAGGCGCTGTTGATGAAACTCGGCGCCGCACAGAGCAAAGCCCCAGCCGCCTGGCGCTTGGTGACCGTGGAGCTGCCTGTGCAAGGCAGCGCGTTCGGCTTCTGGCTCAATCGCAAGAAGTTGCGCGAAGCGCGGCGGCGCGAGGGGCGCTATCTCCTGCGCACCAATCTCACCGAGTCCGATCCGGCGAAACTGTGGGAGTATTACTTACGTCTGGTGGCCGTCGAGGAGGCGTTCAAGACTCTCAAAGGGGACCTTGCGATCCGGCCGATCTTCCATCAACACGAAGATCGTATCGAGGCACACATCTTCATCGCCTTCCTCGCCTACTGTCTGCACGTCACCCTGGGCCACCGACTCAAAGCATTTGGCCCCGGGCTGACCGCGCGCAGTGTGCTGGAGAAATTCTCCGCCGTGCAGATGATCGACGTGCACGTGCCCACCACTGACGGGCGCGAGCTCACCCTCACGCGCTACACCGAACCGGAGCCGGAACTGCAGCTGTTGCTCGAGAAACTCAAGCTCCCTCTGCCACCCCAGCCGCCGCCGAAAATCACCGCCGCCCAGGTCGGCTCACCCTCCCCGTGTAGTGCCGACCTACGCGGGTGCCCCTCAATAAAATCAAGCCCTTATCCGCCCGCTACCCCTCGAATCCGCGAAGACGGGCTAAGGGTCGGAGCGGCCATTCTTATCCGGCGCGGCATTCGTGACACATATGTACTCTCGTCGGTAAGCCAAAGCTCGATCAATGGCTTAGTACTCAAAAGAAAATATTTATAAGTCGAAACTGACGAAATGGCTGTCCAGGGAATTTGGCCGACGCCTAGGCGTTTATCGTCAATGCCCGATTCGTTGATTATCAAGCCGGTCAGAGACCGATTCTCCGCTCCGAGCCTGCCGTTCCGCGGAATTTAACAGCTAAATTTAGCTGGTGGCCGGCAATGTGCCAAGTCGACCCGTTCCCGACGGTCGTGAGCGTCTGCTTCGAAGCGGCCTAGTTACTCTTCTGTTTCGCCGCCCGCCGCCACCTCGCGCGCGCGGTCCACACCCCGGCTCGCTGCACGGCGCCTGACGCTCAGCGCGGCGTCGGATCGTAGCGCTCCACAAGCAGGAACTTCTGGATCTTGCCCGTCGGCGTGCGGGGCAGAGTATCGGCCTGGAAGCAGAATCTCTTGGGCGTCTTGAACCCGGCGAGCTGGCTGCGACAGTGCGCCTGCAGCGCGTCCGCGTCGGTCTGCGCGCCCGGCTTCGTCACGACAACGGCGACCACCTGCTCGCCCCACAGCTCGTCCGCCAGGCCGATCACGGCGCACTCGGCAACGGCCTCGTGGCGCAGCAAGTGCTCCTCGACTTCCGCGGCATGCACGTTCTGCCCGCCGCTGATAATCATGTCCTTCTTGCGCCCCCGGATGTATAGGAATCCGTCGGCATCAAAACTGCCGAGGTCGCCCGTATGCACCCAGCCGTCGCGGAAGGTCTCCGCGGACTTCGCGGAGTCCTGAAAGTACGACGTCACGGTGGTCGGCGAGCGGCCGACGATCTCCCCGACGTGGCCAGTTACCACCGGCTGCCCGCTCGGGTCAACGACCTTGACCTCAGAAAACAGCGTCACGCGCCCAACCGAGTCCGGCCGCAAAACCCGGTCCCGCGGCGTGCTGTGCACGAGAATCCCCGTCTCCTGCATCCCGTAGTACTCGTAAATCGACGCACACAGCCTCCGGGTGGTCTGTTCGCGGATCGGCGCCGGCAGCACCGCACCGGCGAACACGATCGCGCGCAGGCTCGACAGGTCCGTATCCGCCAGGCGTTCCGACGCCAGTAGCATCGCCGCCATCGTCGGCACGACATTGGTGATCGTGACGCCTTCCTGCGCTATCAGGCCGAGGACCGCGCCTGGTTCGAAGTTCGTCAGCACGTTCGGAATCCCGTGCACGACCGATAACAGCATCCACGCCACGCCGATGCGTCCGAACACCGGTACTGCGGTCAGCACTACGTCCCGTGAGCTCAGGTCGAAGACCGGGCCATAGGCAGCGATTGAACTGTTGTTGAACTGCGTCAGCGTGTAGGACTTCGGCAGCCCGGTCGTGCCGGACGTGAGGTTGAAGTAGTACGGATCGTCCTCCTCGACTGCGACCTGCGGCTCATCCGTCACGGCCCCGGCGAGCAGCGTCTCGTAGTCGAAGCCGTCCTCGGCGGCAGCGATCGTGATGTAATGCCGGACGGCCGGCAGTCGCTCGCGAACGTGGCGGACGCAGTCGGCGAAACGCGCCTCGTAGATGAGCGCCTGGGCGCCCATAGCACGCATCAGATCCACGATCTCCGCGGGCGCCAGCCGGTAGTTCAACGGGATGCCGACGAGCCCGCTCTTGGCGAGCGCGAAGTAGATCTCCGGCATCTCCGCGCGATTGCCGCACAGGAATGCAACGACGTTGCCCTTCACCAGGCCGAGCGTCGCCAACGCGTGGGCGAGCCGGTTGCACCGCTCATTGACCTGCCGGAAGGTCAGTCGCCTTCCGGTGCCCGCACAGACGAACGCCAGATCGTCGGGCACGCGCGTCGCCGCGGTAGAGATGATATTTCCGACCAGCATCTTGCCGAGCGATCGTCCGGGCACGGGTACTCCGGTAATCGTGACTGGGAGAGCTCGGCCATTCTAAGCGCCGACGCGTGCCGATGACACGCGAAATCGCGCCGACGGCCGGCGGCGATCGCCAAAAAGCAAAATGGCTGATGAGCGGCCCAGGACGTTCGCATGCCCGCCTTAGCGATCCACCTCGGTGCGATCACATAGCGGCTCCTGGCCGGTCCGCCACCGCTGCTGACCATCGGCGCGCCAGCGTCGCAAGCCGACCCTCAGCGGTCTTTCATCACCGGCCGCTGTTGGGCAGGCGAAGTTTGCCGAGGCAGCGCACGTGGGCGCCGGCGTGTCGATCACGATCACTATTCCGGGGCTGGGCGCCGAGCCCGAGCCCGCTGCGCCGGCTGCGCGCGTGGCACGCGCCAAGGGCTGACCCGAAGGGGATTGACTCGAACTATCCACACTCTGGAAGGTCTTTGGAGGATGGCAGTGAGGCTAGGGACAGTGCATCGGCGTAGGGGCTCTTTGGCGGGGTACGCGCTGCTCATGCTGCTGGGCGGATGCGTCCATCAGCGCGTGGTCGCTCCCGAAGCCGATTCCGCCACCGCCCCACCGCCCGCCACGCCAGCGTCTGCCAACGCCCCCGCCGTAGAGGCACCGCCGCAGTCCGCGGCGCCCGCGGCGAGCGATGCCGCGAACGCGCCCGCGTTGCCGCCCCCCTATGCGGCTTCGATGCCGGCCGCACCCTCGAAGCCATTGGTCGCAGCCCCCACACCGAGCCGGCAAGGCTCGCATCCTGCCGCAGCCGTCTCAAGCGGCAAGCAGGGCGCTTCGATGCCCGACTTGAAAAGCGTGCCGCCCGCACTATCGAAGGTTTCACCCGCCGCAGCCGAAGCGGGGACGGTCGGCACGGCGCCGCCCGCAACGGCGGCGACTCCGCCGGCTCAATCGGCTAAGGCGGCGGCGGCGCTCGATCTGGCCTCGCTGGAGCAGCGATTGCGCGACACGCCTGCCATCGGCGTCTTCACGAAGCTCTCGTTAAAGAACCAGGTCGATGATCTCCTTGCGGAGTTCAAGTCATTCCACCACGGTCAAACGCCACCGACGCTCACACAGCTGCGGCAGAGATTCGAGCTGCTGCTAATCAAGGTCGTCAGCGTCCTGCAAGACCGGGATGCTACGCTCGCCGCCGCAGTATCTTCTTCGCGCGAGGCCCTCTGGAGCATCCTTTCCGATCCGCAAAAGTTCGCCCAAATTTGATTACCATGACAGGAGTCCCCCATGCGCCCGCGTACACCCGTTCTCGCCCTATTGACCATGAGCGCCTTCGCGTCCACCGGGACGCTCGCCGCCGAGGACGCGTCCTTCAGCAAGGACCTCACAGCCACGATCGCACTTCACGGTCTGCCCTGTGACAAGGTGGTCAGCGCGCAGCGAAACGGCGACAGCGACTACACGGCAACCTGTCGCGACGGCAACCGCTACCACGTCTACGTCGACCCGAACGGGCGCGTGGTCGTGAAGAAGCTTTGAGATCCGCGCGGCCGGTGCGTCGTAGACTCTGCGCTGATCGAGACGAGCAGTCCGATCGGGAATAGCGATAAAACCGACGGTTGAGCGGCCTACCTCCCGCGCTTTGGCAGAAGATGACACATCGGCAGCGCTTGATGGATTGAATCTCGACCTGTATTTCCGGTGCCGACCCTCTCCTGCCTGTGACCGCCGTCTGCTATCGGGCGGTCCAAAGGCACGGCTTCGTAGTATTCGACTATAGTGCCGATTCCAATTTGCGGGATGACACCATGGTCGATAGAGCCCTCGAAATGCTAACTCGTTTGCCGCTCTTTCACCGCGAACGGCCACCAGAACGAACCTGGGACGTCATCGCTTGGTGGGAATCGCGACGCATTCCGTACAACCTGATAGTTGGTGCTGCCGGGATCGCGTCCGCAGTCGTGATGCTGCTAACTGGATTTGTCACCGAGCATGTCGTCGGCGAAGCAATCGGAGTTCCAGGCTCTCCATTCTTCGCAATAGTTGCCGTTATCGTCTACGGAATCATGGCCAATATTTGTTTTACAGGTGGATGGATTCTCGAACTGTTCAGTCGTCGAATCTGGGGAACCCGCGCCGAGGCGTTTGGCGAGATCGCGTTTACCTGGGGCACGCTGTGCTCGGTATTATTGACCCTCATCCCGGCCGCGCTAACAGTTTTAGTCGGAGCCTACCGCATCCTTGCCAATGGCTGGAAGAACTAACATACGGCTTTTCTACGCTTTCGACCCTCTGCGGTCCTTGGCGACCGGCGGCTTTGCGGCATCAGACCCGCGATCGCTCGAACCGATTGTTAGAACGCAGTAATTGACCCGCACCACCTCCAACGGAGGAGGTGACTACGAGGCCAATGGAATAGATGCTCGGAAAGATGAACATGACAGGCAACGTGTGGGCGTTGAGTCTGAAAGATCCAGCGTGAAGAAGCATCGAAAACTGGAGAACGCCGTACAAGAAGCTACCAAGCACGCCCGCGGTCGCACCCACGACAAATCCACGCCCACCCGAAATGATTCCGGCACACAGGCCTGGTAGCACCGACGCGACTGAGGACAGGGCCAGAGCCAGAGCGATGTGCCATTTCGGCGGATCACCAGAGGCTACATTGGCCAGCATACCGCCCCACCACTCGGCAAGGAACTGGCAGAGGCACAGCATCACAGCCCCCGTAATGACGCCAGAAACGAAGCGATTGCGCATAGTGCCTTCTAACGATGAGGTTGAGCGACGTGCGGTGACGCCAAGCGAAGGCAGTTAATTTCAATCATCGAATTACCTCCTGGCTCACCGAGCCTGTTTCACGGTCGCTCGAACCGGTTGTTAGACGGCATCCGCACCGAGCGTATCCAGCGTACAAGCCACGCTAGTGCGGTACCCCACAGCAAGGAGTTTAGAAAGGCAAGGGCCGCGAGTATGACTGCATCGTCGATATGGCCACGCAGAGCATTAAACCACGTTGGCTTGACGTACATGAGCGGCACACCCAGTGTGTCGCCGATGATCTCCATTGGCCACGGGACGGTGCCACCTGCGTCACCAATGCCGAAGCCGATCGCAAATACGGTCATGTAGATGAGGAAGTGGCCGGCGCTAATTAGCATTGCAAGGCCGAACGGAAAGCCGCGCGTTCGCATGCCGTCTAACAATTAGTTAGACGACAAAAACGTCGTAGAAGCGCAGAGAATGGATTTAATGGCATTTGTGCGCTTCTTGCGATCCGGCTGGACTCCATGAACATCAGCCTAAGCTTACCGCACGTCGCGAATGGCCGCTTCAAGACCACGATTTCGTGACGTCGAGTGCCCGGTTATGGCCGTTATGGTGAGCTCACCATAACGGCCAGGACCAGTCAGTGGCACCATCGAATTGCCTGCACCTTAGCGGACGTTCAATTGTCCTGTTGTTCCGAACATGAGATATCATCGATGTGGCCAACAACGCCGGAGTGATTCACATCGGCGGTAACGAGCGATTCGGTTCCGAACTCGCAATTCTGAGGGCCTTGTTGAAGCCCAATGTGTACGCAGCGCGCAAAACCAGGGCGGCGACAAGGACGGCCATAACTGCTCCGAGGCCGTACACCAGTATTTCGTTTCGCTCCGCGCCTTTGGGCAATTGCGAAACCGCAAGGGTCAAAGCCATCTTCGCGCCGATCGCTAAGGCCGCGAGCGTGCGGTAAAAATTAGTCACTGAGGTTCTTCGTTGAAGTGCTCATATCAATCTCCTTCAACAGTCATCACAGTGCCAGCCGCGGCGGGCAGACCCTGAAAAAAACGGGCCGGATTGACCGACCCGGCCACACCGGGGAAAACGGAAGCCCGAACGGAGCTACTTGCTGGTGGCCTTCTTTGCTGGCACTAAGCATTGCCAAACGTCATCGGTCTTAGGATTATAGTTCGGGCATTTCTGCATTGACGCCACTGTGGCAGCTTCGTGATCGTCGGAAAAAGCGACGGTCAGGTCCCTGTGAGGAACATTATCGATCTTGAACTCGGATGCCAAGGTGCACTTGGCTGTTACGCCGGGTGGGGCTGGCGTCAAATCATAGTGCAGCGCGATTTGATTTCCCTTAATCGCGAACGAAGCATTGGTCGCCTTTTGACCACAAAGAGCTGTGTCTTTGATAATCACAAGCACAGTATCTTCAAACCGGTAGGGGGTTGCCTTGTCCTCCAAAGCTGATAGCTGTAGTTCGGTCTTCACGTCGCGAAATGTCATTTTGGGCGAATCGGTCGGCGTATCGGCGAACGCGTATCCGGCGGCCAAGACAAGAGCGACGGAGAATGACGCAAATCCGCCGCTGTAATTTTGGGTCGAAGTCTTCATATAAATCTCCTGTAAAGTTGGTTTGAATCGACGGAACAAAGTGTGTCATCGGCAGGCGTAAAGTGCGGTTAGCAAGATGTAAAAGTATGCAAAACTCATTTCGCTAACCGCCGCCGTGGAAGGATTTCTTCCCGTCGAACCTTACACGTCCCTTACATCGATTGACTTTTACACAGATTTAGCCGATCGGAACCCCCACGACGAGCTTGACGATTGTTCGATCCGGGCTGTTGCTCCAGCCGTGGCCAATTCCCAGCTGAAGGCTCCAGTCCCTAACTTTCCATTGCAACGTCAGGAAACTGAGTTTATCGATTTCGCGGATTGGCTCCTCAAGCGCCGTGGAACTGTATGTGATGTACTGCTCAACGCCTACCGCCATGCCGTTGGCCAGATTCCGAACCAGCTTGGCGTTGACCGCGTATCCGGGACTGATCAAATCATGGTCCGGGACATCGCGCTGCTCCACGAGGTTGAGGGCGGCCTCCCAAACGCCAACCTCGACGCCTCCGATTGCCTTGACCTCGACCGACGTTCGATCAGGTGATATGCCGGGGTTGACATCCGCGATTTCGAATTGCACCCCGTAATACCAATGCGCGTCGTCCGCGAGCGGATGCGTATTGATGTACTTCGCCCGCGCCTTGATGCCGCCGTAATAAAGACCGTATCCCGGCACCCAGGATGTCAGCACATACAGACCGGTATCCCAATGCTCGGAAAGCCCTGTAGACAATTCCGGGGTGACGCGCAACACGTCGTTGGGCGCAAAGACCCCTTCGCCGGGAGACTGATTGCTTCCTCTCGAGAAATTTATGTGAACCTCCAGCTCCGGTCTTCCAACCTTGGCCAGGTCGCCGTCCGTAACCATGATCTCGTCATCCGCGGCCAAGGCCGGTCGCAGCGTCGCCAATGCCAGGAGAGAGGCACCCAACCCTATCTGCAAGACCATGTTCCTATTCAAAGGGGAACCCCTACTTTGCTTTCGCACAGCGCACTAGCCGCGGCCGGGATCGGAAACTCAAATTTCCGAATCTATTTGGCAATATAGATGCTTACTGCAAACAGGCATGCAGATTTGACCAGAACTTCAGCATGCGAGCCCAATCCACTCAATACGTTTCGAATCCAGCCGGCGCCCAATCGTGGTGCCTGTGTACAGCGGGTGCTCGTGGCACATGCGATGCGGAGGTTGCGATGACAGAGATGCCGGAGCACGCTTCTTAAAATTAGATCCAGCGGGCCTCGATTCCACCCGGATACCACTTTGGGATAGACCCAACAGTGATGACACTGGGTGCCACTGGGTGGCTTTGCCCCTTGTTGACTCGACTGTTGGGCCTACCCCGACTACGAAAGGTACGCACTTCCGACTCAGGCGGTCAGGAAGCGATTCGGCGCCGAGCTCACCATGCTGAAGGCCTTGTTGAAGCCCAGGATGTACGCAGCGCGCAAAACCAGGGCGGTGACAAGGACGGCCAGAACTGTTGCGAGGCCGGACACCATGAATTCGCCTCGCTCCGTGCCTTCAGGCAATTGCGAAATCGCAATGGTCAAAAGCATCGGCGCGCCGATCGCTACGGCTGCGAGCGTACGGTAAAAAAAGTCGCCGTAATATTTGCTCAAAGTCTTCATATCAATCTCCTGTAACGTTGGTTTGATTCAACGGAACAAAGTTTGTCACCGGTAGGCGTAAAGTGCAGTTAGCAAGATGTAAAGGATCGAAAACCTCATTTCGCTAATCGACGCTGCTACCGCCTTTTTCACAGCGACACTTACACGGATTTACATTTCCAACGTACTGTGTCGGGCGCTCGCGACAATGAAGAACGACCCGCTCCTCAAGAATCTCGCATCTGAGCCCCGCTTCAAGGCGTTCCTGCGCAAGATGAATCTGCCAGAGTAGCCGCGTCGCAAATGTCGTCGCTGCAATTGCCCTGCTCCGAAGCGGACCGTCGCGACCGTCAGCAGAGGGTCCACGACCGGTCAGTGAATGCGCTGAACTGATTGCCACTTAGCGGTCGTTCGTAGCTTACGGTAGGATAACCAGGCGGAGAATCAAATTGACGGCACCAACTTCCTGATTTCTGACCCAATGAGGGAGCCTCGGTGGGTAGCCTGCAGATCATGACGATCAAAAAAATGCCACTATGCATGTTGATCGCCGATCCGTCGGAGCGGTTTCAGCTGCGTTTTTCGGAACAAGCAACCTTACTCTTGGCTGGATTTTCTGGCGTGCAGACTCAGGCGACGGCGCGTGGCCTAATAATGAATGCGGTCGCCGAACGCGATCTTTACGCGGCAGTGGCGATGCTAAAAGCGGCAGTCCCGGATCTGGTGGTGGGCGCCGTCGAAGTTGTTTACCTGAATTGGGGCACTATGGAGCCCTGTGTTCGAGTGAACGTTACGACACCCGAAGACTATTATGTGTATGTGGTCGCCCAGCTGAATGAACGTGGTGGATTGCTAGAGGCACAGACCATCCCGCCGCAGGCTCCGTTGCCGAACGCACCGCCACGCATTGGAATGAGCACACCATGCATCCCCTGAACACCCGTTTTGTCACCCGGTGGCTTGCCGCAGCGATCCTCTCGATGATGACATTGACCACCTACGGCGCGACCAACCCCCAGGCCGACGACCCCGAGTATAGATGGGATCTCAGCGAACTCTATCCCTCGCCGCAGGCCTGGACGCTGGAACACGATAAGATCTCGGCGGAGGCCGGCGCGCTCGACAAATACCAAGATACGCTTGGCCAGAGCGCAACGGACATGCTCACGGCCCTGCGCGCGATCAGCGCAACAAAGAAGGAATCGGCGCGCCTCAGCACCTACGCCTCGCTGATGGGCGATGAGAATGTGTCGATCGGCGCCAACCAGGAACGGGTGCAGGCCGCTCAGGCGCTCGCCACCGCTATCGGCGAAAAGACCGCCTGGCTGAGGCCCGAAATTCTCAAGCTGGGCCCCGACAAGGTTCACGCCTTCGAGCAGCAATCGCCGGAGCTCGCGCACCGTTTCGGATTCTTTCTCGAAGATTCGCTGCGTTACGCACCACATACCCTGGATACGGAGGCGGAAGGGGTGATGGCTGCAGCGGCCAATGTGCTGAACCAGCCCGATCTAATCTACAGTCAGCTGTCTAACGGCGAACTGCCATTCCCGACGGTCACGCTGTCGGACGGCAGTGTGGCGAGGCTCAACGCCGCGGCCTACATCAAATATCGCCAGGCGACCAATCGCGCCGACCGCAAGAAGGTCTTCGATGCCTTCTGGGCCGTGTGGACAGAAGCCTACCAAGGCACGCTCGGCGCTACGCTAACGACGCAGGTGATGGGCGAAGAATTCGACGCCAAAGTGCGCCACTTCCCCAACGCGCTAGCCGACGCAATCTTCGCCGACAACATGCCGGAGTCGGTCTATCGCATGCTGGTCGCGCGAGGCGAATGCCGGCCTGCCGACCCTGTATCGCTATCTGAAGCTGCGCAAGAAACGTGCTCGGCATCACTGACGAGCTTGCCGTACTACGATCTCTATGCACCGATCATGTGACCTGAAATCAGCGCCGCACTTCACGGTCGATCGAGTCGAAGGCGATCGCGCTCGATGTGACCCGAGTCTATGGCCCCGAATATGCCGCGTTGCTGAAACAGGGGTTCGCCGGGCGATGGATGGACGTGTATCCACGCCCGGCAAGGCCAGTGGCGCGCTACATGAATCCGGCGCGCCTACGATGTGCATCCCTACCTGCTGCTCAATCACTACGACGACTTCGAATCGCTCTCGACCTTCGTACATGAATGGGGGCACGCCGTTCACTCGCTGCTGGCAAACAAGACGCAGCCCTTCGAGAACGCGAGCTATTCGCCCTTCATCGCGGAAACCGCATCGATCACCAACGAGATGCTGCTCAGCGACTACATGGTGGCGCATGCGAAGACCGATGCCGAGAAGCTTTTTTATCTGGGCAAGGCACTGGAGTTGATCCGCGTCGATTTCTTTCGCCAGACCCTGTTCGCTGAATTCCAGCTTGCCATTCACGACGAGATGGAAAAAGGTGGCTCGGTATCGGGCGAACGCATGACGGACATGTATTGCGGTCTACTCAAGAAATATTACGGCCACGTCGCAGGGCGTGATGAAGGTCGATCCCGCTTATTGCGCGGAATGGGACTTACATCCCGCATTTCTACTACGGCTTCTATGTCTACCAATACGCGACATCGATGGCTGGCGCCGCCGCGTTCGCCGACGCACTGAAAAAGGAAGGCGCGCCCGCGCAAGACGCGCTTCATCGCGATGCTGAAAGCCGGCAGTTCGGACTATCCCTACGACGCTGTACAAAAAGGCCGGTCTCGACATGGCGACGCCCGCACCCTACGAGGCACTGGTCGCACGCATGACCGCATCATGGACCAGATCGAAGCGATCAAAGCAAAGAAGTAGGGGTTGGCATCGAGCCGAGCGGCCGGGCGGCGCCGCGGAGGCGCGGAGGCGCAGTCTCGAAGCGGCAAGCGGCTCGTGATGCGAGTCGTGCTCCTGCAGACAGGTGCCAACATTCCCAAAAATGCGTTTTTGGGAAAGTTCGCGATTTGATTGCTCGGAAGCGGCCGGTCGCATCCGGCCGTTTCGGGTCGACTTCAGTCGTCGGACCGTTGATTCTCAGAAATCGGATTTGCTCGCCGCTTGATCGACCTGTTTGTGCGCTTCGTCTTCGGGCGAGCGCGCTTCAGGCCCTTGCCTTGATGTTAGCGAGCTTCTCCTGGAGCGCCTGCGGGATGAATTTGAGGTATGCCTTTTCGATCATCGCAAGCGATGTCCCGGTCTGGCTCGCGCAGGTCAGGGGATCGATGCTATGAATTTGGAGGAGCTCTGATATTCGAGCGTGCCGAAATGCATAACAACCGATGCCAGGCGGAATGCGCGCGGGACCCTTCGCCTTCTGGTTGACCTGCTTCGCGGCATCACGCATCGCGCGAGCCCAGATATGACGGCGCCAGGGTTGTTCGCCGTCTTCAGTTACCAATGGGGCCGTGGGCAGTTTGTCGACGGCGCATTGCGTAAAGAACGTGACACCTTCCGAATCGAGAACGGTGTAGCGCGTGCGAAGTTTTGAGGATTTACCCTTGCGGTGCGAGAGCCTGAGCGTCTTACCGTCGAAGTCGCCGGCGGTTGCGCCTGCCAATTCGCTCGGGCGCGCGCCGGTAAGTTCAAGGCCTCGAAAGAACTTCGCGGCGTGGTCGCCGGCGGCCGCGATCAGCGCCGCGCGCTGCGCCGGATTGAGGATTATCGCCGTGCCTTGTTCTTCGACTTCATCGACCAGGGGCTTCAACGACCAAGCCGCGGGATTGCCGACGTGGCCAAGTTCGTGCGCGCGGTGCAGGGCGGCCATGACCTGGTTGCAGTATCGGTTGATCGAGCGCGGCTTGCGACCGGGACGCAGCCGGTCACGCCATTCTTCGAAGTCGTCGCGGCTTGCAGCTTCGAGCGGACGGGCGGCGAGGGGATCTTTGAGCACCGTCAATTTGAAAAGGCCCCGCGCTGTGCGAGCCGCATCGGTGCGGCCGTGGCGTTCGAGGTCCGTCAGGTAGGTTTGCAGCGCATCGGCGACCGTCAGGCGCTTGGGTGAGCGCACAGCGGAGCCGCCCATCTGTTGGAACCAGGCCTCGGCTGCGCGCTTTGCGCCGTCGTAGTCATTTGCCGCAATTCCCTCAAGGGCGAAGTAATGCTGCTCGGCATCGCGGTCTCGGTAGCGCGCATGCCACGTGTCGGGGCCGCGACGAAAGCCGAGGTATGCACCCTCGGCGAGTTTCATGTAATGAGGCCAGCGCTGGACTTTGAGCCTGTCCCGCTCGCGTTTTTTTGACAAATCAGCCATGGATGTAACGCGCCGTACGAAACGGTACGAAAACATTATGCTGGACGGGGCTAGACAATGCTAGCTATTGGGCCTATAAATACCGAGATTTCTAAGATTGCGTTAGACAGCCTTGGACGAATTTACATCGCTTTCACGGATGTAACCGGGGTTCGAATCCCCGTGGGGACGCCACTTTGTACGGAATCCATACGGAAACTTCTGAAAAGATGTCGAGAGGCAATCCCGCGCGAGCGGTTTGCCTTTTGGCCGCTCAGAGCCCGTCGTGCAGCGTTGGCGCCAAAGGGGTCCTCGACCCTAACGCGACGATCACGGGCGTCCGGTATCGGGCGACACAGATCGGCTAATTGTGTTCGCATATGGCGCCGTTCATTTGATTTTCGGAACAGTTCCGACTGCTACTTGGTGGGCAGTTTTGCTACAAATATTGGAGCGATAGTTCCAGACGCGTGACGGAACTGGTCGGATTCACCGGCAGACTTGCTCCGTTCAATATGATTGCACAAGCGCCCGGTTTAGTCCCTCGACTCTTATGGCTTTGCGGTCAGTTTTTCAATCTCCGCAGCTCGCGCACGAATCGATGTTTCGAGTTCTGGCAAATGCTCCTTCGCCAGCGTGGCTCCTAGGGTCCCCATGCGTCGGGTCAGCTCGGGCAACACGGTCAGCGCCTTTTGGCCTGAAGGCGTCTTGTAGAATGCGGCGATTTCTCGAAGTTCAGATTCTGTAAATGCGTCTTCATATAAAGCGACGAGCTGCGGTCCGACGTTATACAACGTCATAAAGCTTGCCGCCCATTTAAGCAGTACGTCCCTGTAGGGACCAAGCATAGGATTATGTAGTTCGATTGAACCTACCGCCGCCTTCGACCCCGAGTTGCCGGTCGCGAGTGTCTGCTGTCGGGCACCAGCAAAGGTCGCCGAATGCGGCGTCAGTGGGCCTGCCGAGCAGCCCTTGCGATGCTTACCGGAGGACTTCTGGTGATAGTCGGCGCTGAAGCGTTTTCCTGCACGGAAATCACGGAGTTACACCGTGGAGGTCACTCGATCGGTAGAGTTTCGGTAGACGTTGACGCCGATCCAGCGGCAAGTTCACGGCGACCGGCAGCATGAGCGAACCGCGCTCCGGGCACAGCGCCACATTGCTGATGAACGGTCCTGCGCTCACGAATGGTTTGGTGCTCATCGCCGGATCGGACATCACCGCGGAAGTCTACGATCCGGCGACCGGCACTTTCTCACTCGTCGGAGACCTGTTGAGCGCCGCACGCGGCACGACCGCCAGCCTGCGCAGCGACGGTACCGTGGTATTCGCGGGCGGCAGTCTCCTCAGGATCGGTTATCCTTGCTTTATTAGATCTGAATGTGGACTGTTTGTGGTCTCGACCGCATTCGCCGAGCTGTTCGCGCCGGAGAGCGAGGGCTTCACCGCGACCGGCCCGCTGGTGACAGCGCGTGACGGACACACCGCCACGGTGCTAGCCGACGGTAGCACGGTTCTGGTCGCGGGAGGCGTGAAGCATTGGATCGCAGGCTACTTCGGATTTAGACGTCAATTTTCAACACCGCTCGCATCGGCTGAGTTGTACAAGTAGCGACACGGCGGCTGATAGGCTCGTCGTCGAGCAGCGTGCGGGGCGCGCGCGTTCGTGTGCGCGAGTTTTGCAGGACTCAGTGCTTGTAAACCGGCCTCGACGGTTGACCAGTAACCCCAATTGGTCACGGAACGGTAAACCGCCGCCCTACCCAGTAGGTGGCGCCCTCGGGGTCGTAGCGTTCCACGTGCGCGGCGCCCACCCGCGCGTCAGAACGGTCGCGAACCCCTGGGCGCGCAGTTCGGACTCAAATTCTGCAAATCTCTTCTCCATAAGGAAACGTTGCGCTCAGGCACCCTCGACAACCACTTCCACCGGCACATTGCCGCGCGTTGCGTGCGAGTAGGGACAGATGTTTTCGTGCGCCTCGCGGGCGAGCGCGGCGAGTTCGGCCTGCGGCAGGCTGGGATCCTTAACATGCAGCTTGACCATCAGCCCGAAGCCACCTGCATCCCGCGGCCCGATCGTCACGCTACAGGTAATGACCGCGGCCTTGGCATTGCGCTTTTTCTGTGACGCGACAAAATCCAATGCGCCGCCAAAGCAGGCGGCATAGCCGGCGGCGAATAAATGCTCCGGCGTCGTCGTCCCGGGCTTCCCGGGACCACCCATCGCCTTGGGCACTGATAGGTCCGCCGCCACCGAGTGATCCTCGGCCTCCGTGTGACCATTTCGGCCACCTGTGGCTTTGGCGGTCGCGGTAAATAGGGGTTTGATACTCATAGGGAACGGCTCCTTCGCATGAATATTCGTTGATTCGCTCCTCAGTCGTCCGATATTTTAAACTGCCGGACTCTGATCGGTCCAACACGTTGGATTAATGGGCTTGATCGATGAGATCTATCGTCCCGACCGGCACAGCCGATTCTCGATTTTCCAATATTCCATCTGTGCGGCTGCCTGCGGCTCAAGCCGGCGAGCCATGCCCACAGCGAGTGGCGCCAGAAAGGTTCTGGGATTCCATGTCATGCGCCGCCGCATTCCGAGTCGGCGTGCACCTTGACGGAGGCGGAGTTGGCGAGACCGACCTGGTTCTCATGGCCGCACTTGCGGGCGGTCGGGTCCGCCGTGACCGCGGTCCACGATAGGTTCGCGCGTCCGGTCTCGTCCGCCATCAAGGACACGAGTACGGTGGTGAACCCGTTGATACGTTCATTCGATATAACGACGCCATGCGGTTCCCTGCTCGTGTCGTATACCGTCACGACAATATCGTCGGTGCTGTCATTGGTAATCTTGACGTCTACGCCGCCGAGCCCGCCCAGCGCCGTGCTACTCAACAGGAGCAGCGGCAAACAGCTCAACAGCAACGGCCTGTGCATATTGAATTGTATGGTCCTCTCCTTAGTAGGCTGAATTTCCTAGTAAATCGAGACGACGTACCCCGGTATTTTAGCCATATGTTCGGCGTTACCCATCGGCCTCAAGCGTATAACTGAGTGGGACGCCGCCTACGGGCGCTCAGCGGTCAATCGTGGTAGCCGCCTGCTCGTCATCCCGATCGGCCTGTGGCGTGCCGGTTGCGTTGCCGGTGGGCGGTTGCTGATCCGACGTGCCCACGCGTTTCCGGTGCCGCTCGGGTGCCCGAGCCACGCGTCGGCACCAGATCGACGATGTTGAGCGCGGTCGAAGCCCACCACGACGTTTGTTTCTTGGCGGTTGTTCGTTGCCAGGATGCCGTCGCCCAGCTTGATCTTGCCGCCCGGCATTGGCACCGCAATCGGTGCAACTTCAACCTTGGTGACCCCAGTGCGCCGATCGAGCCCGATTTCCTGAGCAGTGGCCGGCGAGAGATCCACGATGCGTCCGGCGATATACGGACCGCGGTCACGAATGGTCACCACAGCGGTCTTGCCGGTCGCGAGGTTCGTCACCTTTGCGGTCGTTCCGAGCGGAAGAGTTCTACTGGCCGCATTGTCACCGGTTGGTTGCGCCGATCACGGCTGCACCAGGCCTACCTTCGTGTGCCGACACTGCGGCGCGCCGATGCTCGTCATCGAGACCTTCGCGCGCGCTCAGCACATCCGCGGCCCTCCGGGTTCATCGGTTCCATCATGATCGACATCGAATCAATCAACAGAACTTCCCCGGCGGCATTTGCATCAACTATGCCGTGGCGAATCCCCTTGTCCTTGTTCTGCAAAACGATCGGGTACTGCCACCACAATCGCCTCTTGATCGCCTGGTGCCGCTGCGTGCTTGGCACGCCACCGACACACACCGTTCACGCAGTCGCGACAATCTTCGCCCCACTGGCTTCTGCCAACGTTCAAATCCCCATAGATCCGCGTCCCTGCTAATCGGCATCAGCACGTCCCCGCGGTTTCCTCCCTCGGGGCTTGCCCAACGCCTGCCCTCAGACCTCAGCGCGCATGCCGGCACCAGCGTTCACGGGCAGGCATCGGGCAACCCTTAACGGGTGGAGCCCGTGGCGTCGGCGGCGACCGCCAACGCGTACTCTCGACCCGCAGCAGCCGCTAGCGAATGTCTGCTTTTCGGACCCGAGTGAGATGGTTGGTGGCCGCGCTGCCCCCTCAAGGGCAGCGCGCCATGCTCCAGCACTCCTAGGCTCGGCTGCGGATAAGTTGCCGGCTCTGCATCAGCGCCGCTATGTGCAGCATAAGGAATAACGGCACGAGGAATGCCGGGATCAGCAGCAGCGGCAGCGTCGCCATCGGAGCAGTGCTGATCTCGCCGGGGGCTCCGGTCGCGAAAAAGGCACTCACGGCTCCGATGCTGACCGCGATGAGGAGGTCCAATATCCCGAAGACATTCCACCTTATGAATGTGCCACTGGCGGCGAAGCGAGGCTGACGCAGCAGGGCAAGAATTATCCACGGGGCCGTGACCCCGATGGCCATGTCTCCGAGGCCAGCAGGCAGGGCGAACACCGCAGGAAGCACGTTATGCGCATAGAGGGAGAGGAAGCCCAGACCGGCCCAGCGCCAGGCCTGCATTCCGGCAATGAGCCGAAGATCCAGCGAGAGCACGAACTCGCGGAAGGACCGCGAGAGCCGCAGCGACGCGAAAAAGAGCGCCAGGGGCGCTGCCACTCCAATCGCGATGGGCAGAGGAGGTGTTCCGGGCGGGCCGACGAATACGCCGGCGGCACCAAGTGATACGACGAGCAAGAGCCAGACGGTCAGTGTGATCGGGACGGCGCGGCGGATACCGCCTCGCCCGCTGGGCTCAGCCTCGGCAGGCTGGGGAAGGGTTATCGCAGTCATGACGCTCTCCTTTTAGTGACTTGCATTTTGCAAGTTGATAGGCACCGTAGCATAATCACTTGCACTCTGCAAGTCACTCGATCAAGGCGTCGGAGAGCCGGACACATGAATACCGCAAAGCCTTTCGCGCGTTCGGCCTGTGCGATCGCCAACTCGCTCGACATCCTGGGTGACAAGTGGTCGCTGCTCGTGGTGCGCGACTTGTTGCACGGCAAGCACACCTACGGCGAGCTCGTGCTTTCGCCAGAGCGCATTCCGACCAACATTCTTGCCGATCGCCTCAGGCGCCTAGAAAGTACCGGCATCGTCACCAGCACCCCCTATCAGGAGCGTCCGGTGCGGTACTCCTACACGCTTACCCCGAAGGGTCGCGCTCTGGGCGAGGTGTTGCTCGCGTTTGTGCGTTGGGGCAAACAGCACATACCGGGTACGGTCACATTGAAACACGGTCCAGCGGGCGGCGAGGTTGCCGCGTCGGCGACAAACTCACGCCGCATGCGCACAAAGCGCGCTGGATGAGGCGACGCAGGTGGCGAACGTGTGCCATCTGACCGAGATCGACCCTGCTGCCGGCCGCGAGCGGCCGCTTTCGGGGAGCGCGATAGCAGGAACCCGGCGCGTGGCCGGGTTCCTGTGTGAACGTCGCGGTTCACGCCGTCACGGCCTTCTGGGCCGCCGCGAAGACGTCGCGTGCAGACGTTGTACCCGCTACGTGCTCCGTACCCTCGACTCCGAGGTCCATCCATCCTGCATTCACGGCCTCAAACATTTCTTCGGCAGGTCCGGTGTGGCCCTTCGGGATGCCGAATTGCTCGAACGCTTTCGCCCACCCTGCACGCGGGACTGCAAAGGCTTTCACGTCGAGATTCAGGACTTCACCCAATTGCTCCGCGACTTCATCCGCGGTGACCATCGAACCAAGCTCGACGGTGCGCTGCCCTGACCACGCTGGCCCGGTCAAAAGGGTTGCGACCTCCGCGCCGATGTCGTTCGTCGCGACCATGGTCGATTTCCGATTTGTCGGATTGTAATAGACCGGTAGCGTTCCGCCCTGGGCGACCTGCAAGCCGTAGAGGAAGTTTTCGAAGAATCCACCTGCGCGCACAAATGCGATTGGCGATATCAGGTCGCGAAAACCTTGCTCCAGAAGCGACAAGGCCGTGATCATCCCAAGCCCGCTGGTCCTGTTCGCACCCATCGACGAAAGCGCTACCACCCGCGGCGGCGCTGCCTTGGTGAGCGCCTCGACATAGTTCGCAATCACGCCCTTGGCTTCTTTGTAATCGGGCGAGGGGGCCCAGACAGCCGGCAACATGACAAACGCGCCTTCGACGCCTTTGAGCGCCCGCTCGATGGCTGCCGAATCATTCCAATCACCGTCAACCAGTTCCACGCCCTGGTTCGCCCAGCTTGACGCCTTCTCGCGATTGCGGACTAGCGCGCGTACTTCCTTGCCGTGCGCCAACAGATGTTCTGCCGTCGCGCCGCCCACTTTTCCCGTGATTCCCATTACTAAAAACATACGTTTTCTCCTGATGTTGAGGGACAGAGCACTGCCCCGGTTGGTTTAACGGATGAGCGGCAGAATGGCCCGGATACGGGGATCGCGCGCGTAGAGGCCGACCCATGTCATCGCGCCCAGAAGCAGGGCAATGATTTCCGGCGGCGACCCCAACTCACCAATGCGGACATGGGCGCAGATGGCACCTCCCAAAAAGCCCGTCACTAGGATCGCGCCGAGCACGGCGGTGGCCGGGATGGCGTAAAGGATGGCGCAGGCGAGTATGATCGGACCCAAGACACGGGTCAGGTCCATCGCGAACCCGGTTTCCCGCAACATGCTCGCGATCTGTGCCGGCGCGAAAAGCTGAATAGTGCCGTCTGCCACCAGAGCGATAACAACGAACGCGCTCATTATCCGGCCGGCCCACAGGGCGCCATGCAAGGTCGTGGTTTCAGGCACCCGATGCAGTTTCATAGTTTCGAACACTTGTCGTTCTCCTATGGGGGAATCCCAATATTTCGGAGCTTACTGTGTCTCTTAGGTATGATAATCACCGAGGAACTGAACTCACTGTTCTCTCTGCGGTGAACAATACCGAGGCACGAAATGCAGAATCTCGAACCCATCCTCATTTTCATCACGGTCGCGGAAATGGGGAGCTTCACCCACGCAGCCGATAGCCTGGGCATACAGAAGGGAAGAGCCTCAACGGCGGTCCGGAAGCTGGAAGAAGATCTCGGTGTCAGGCTTCTGCACCGGACGACGCGTAGCGTGCAGTTGACGGAAGACGGACGGGTATTTCATGCACGTGCCCGCGATCTGCTTGCTGACGTTGATGATCTGCACTCAATGTTCGCAAGCGATCAAGTGGCACTTCGCGGGCGCTTACGGGTTGATCTGCCGAGCGAGTTGGCGCGCACCACTATCGTGCCGGCCTTGCCGGCCTTCATGGCGACTTATCCCGAGTTGGAGCTGGAGGTGTCGAGTACGGATCGCCAAGTTGATCTGGTTCAAGAGGGGTTTGACTGCGTATTGCGACTTGGTCCCATCGGGGACGAGACGCTGATTGCCCGCCCGCTGGGCAAGTTACGCATGGTCAACGCCGCCAGTCCTGCCTACCTGGCGCGCTATGGCGTCCCTCGATCGCTAGAAGATCTGCAGCATCAGAAACATCGGGCAATTCATTTTGCACGGACGCTCGGCGCAAAACCCTATGGATGGGAGTATCCGCACGGCGACAGCTACGCGAGGCTTCAGTTGCCAGGTGCGCTGCACGTCAACAGCGTGCAGACCTACGAAGCCGCTGGTGTCGCCGGCCTTGGCCTGATTCAGGCACCACTGTTGGCGATTGGCCGTTACTTGGAGAGTGGAGCGTTGATAGAGCTTCTTACCAGATTTTCAGCACAAGCCGCTCGACGTCTCCCTGGTAGTAGCGCATCGGCGCAACCTGTCGCGCCGAGTCCGCGCATTCATGAAATGGATCGAAAATGTGCTCGCGCCCTACCTAGAATAGCGAAACGAACCGCTTCGTCCTGCCCTCGGATTCAACATTCTGAATTTATGTCTTTGGGCGGCGGTGCACCACCTTCCGCGTCCAACATTGACCAGCGTCGAACCGTTATTTCCAGGCGCTTCGTAGGAAGGCTTGAGAGCATGTGGCTGCGCCGAACTCCGGGGCAGAGCCCAGTGTTCCCGGCTCAATGGGTCATCGAAACACTTGTGCCGAGCATATACGCTGGCGTCTTCCAGTGCAGAGTCTCTCGGGGTCGGGTATTTAACTTCCTTGCCACAGTATCTAACTGGGCTTGGCTTACACCGGATAGATCTGCCCCTTTGGGGTAGTACTGGCGCAGCAGCCCGTTCGTGTTCTCGTTGCTTCCTCGCTGCCATGGGCTCGAGGGGTCGCAGAAATAGACTTTCACATCGGTTGCAACAGTGAATTGGGCGTGGTTGGCGAGCTCGGCTCCACGGTCCCAGGTGAGCGATCGCCTCAAGGCTATGGGTAACTTGCGGACCGCCTTGATAAGCGCCGCCACAACGATCTCGCTTCTCTTGTCGGCGACCTTGACGATGATGACAAAGCGCGATTGCCGCTCGACCAGCGTTGCGATGTAGGTGCCCCTGGAGCCTTCAACCAGATCCCCTTCCCAGTGCCCTGGGACCGCCCGGTCCTCCACTTCCGCCGGCCTCTCCCGAATGGAGACCGCATCTACGATCTGGCCTCGGCCCGCTCCGTGATCAGTGGCGTGGCGCGAGCGACGGATGCGTCGCTTCGACGAAGATGGCCGATCAGCTCCTTCTTCAGGGCTCCGCGGGCCTGTACGAAAGGCTTCGATAGATCGTCTCGTGTGACACCCACAACTCCGGGTTCCCTGGATACTCGTCTCTAAGCCAGCCAGCGATCTGCTGCGGAGCCCAATCCTGCTTCAGTTTAACCGCAACGATCCGTTGCAACTGCTGGTTCTTGGCGAGTAGGCAGCGCTTTGGACGCCGCGCCGAATCCCACGCTGTCACGTCCGCTTCTGCAGCCCGATACAGCTCGCGCCCGCCATGCCGTGCCACCTCTTGGCTCACCGTGGAGACAGCTCGGTTCAGTCCTCTGGCGATAGCGCGGATCGAGTCACCCGCGGCGATGCCGCGGGAAACCTCCTCGCGCTCAACCAGACTCAATACCCTTGAAGATCGGCATCGTTCCGGGGTGCGATGCCTCCGGTGCTTTGAAGTACACGGTGGATCGTAGATGCACGCCCGCCCAGCGCCCGATCCCAAGGATCGACTCACCTGCTTTGTATCGACGCCAAAGCTCGCGTCACTGGGCGGGACTTAATAACCTGGGACGTCCTTGACTCATGGCGATCACCGGGTCGAGCGCCGTTTTAACATCAAGCCGATGCGTTTGATTGGTGATACGGCCTATGGAACCGCCCAGCTGCTGCACTGGATGGTCAACGACAAGGCGATCGAGCCGCACGTTCCGGTGTGGGAGAATATCAACGCACCGACGGCCTAATTTAAGCGATGCCTTCCGCTGGGACGAAGAGCGCGACGAGATCCGCTGTCCGCAGGGCCATCCACTACGCCGTGAGTGGCGCGCCTTCAACAAACCGCGAACGCACATCACCAAGGCCGACACGATCATCTATCGATCGCGAACATCCGACTGCAGGGGTTGCCCGCTTAAGAGCCGCTGTTGCCCAGCACGCCGATCCGCAAAATCGCCCGTAGTATCTACGAGCCTGGCCGGGAGGTTGCGCGCGCCCTGGCACAGACGCAGGCCTACCAGCACTCGCGCAAGGATCGCAAAAAAGTTGAGATGCTCTTTGCGCACCTCAAGCGCATCCTGAACCTTGGGCGCTTGCGATTACGCGGGCCGAGCGGCGCACGCGATGAGTTCCTCCTCGCTGCCATTGCGCAAAACCTCAGGCGAATGGCGAAACGACTCTGTCCACCGGTGCCAATACCAGCGTTCGGGGCGCATCGACGCAAATTGCGAGGATTGATCGAAAAGGCGGCGATCAGAGCCGCCAATATCGAGAAGTGACCGAAACCAAACCCGTCGCCTCCTCAATCCGCCGAGAATCAGCCATTTTCCAGACGACTTTTTCAACAACATAGGCCGGCAGCTGCCCGATGCGGTCGACTTTGATCTATAACGTCAGCGGTGGACGAAAGCGGACCCGGTCCCCTTCGACAACCGCAAGTCGACCCGCAAGTGAAGCGATAAACCCTGGTTCCGATAGAAAGCGCTTCACGGCCGCTGCGATCTCTTCAGCCACAGCGGTGTCCGGCAAACGCAGAACGACAATACCTGAGTACCGATCAGGCGGATATCGACGGATATCCGCGAAGTCCAAGTCCCGAGTGAGAAGCGCGGCGCGATATTGCAATGCATGTTTGGCGATTTGTTCGTCCGTCGCCGACGCCAGACCAATATCGCGCGCGAACTCCACCTGATGCCCCAGGGTTTGCACCACGGCGATGACCGCGCGCGGTAGGTTGGCGTCGATCAGAAAGCGCATACCGAGCTAGGCGCTTGGTAGTGGGTGAAACGATTCCTGCTCAGCCAGTTCCCCGACGAATCGGAGCGCAGCTCGAATATCGTCCGCGGTGACCTCATACTCGCGCTGGACCTCCTCGAACGTCATGCCCCCAGCCAGGCTCCCCACCACGACTGTGACAGGTACGCGGGTACCCCGAATGACGGGTTTGCCGTGGGAGACGGCCGGATCGAGGACAATGCGGTTAGGGACGGTCATGGTCTGTCAAATGATAGTGATTTGGCAGAACTTGTCGAGTGCAACCACCGAGATAGTGTCTCATCACCGGCTGGCGCCGAGTCGCTGATCAGTCACCCTTCAGCCGGATCGACATTCGTCGTGAACAACGCAGCCATCTCCGCAGGTCACAGGCCGTTCGTCTAGATCAGCCTCGAGGGACCCCGGGCGGCGGTGGCCACCACGACAATTTGTGCAGCATTCAGAGGTCAATTCGTGCGTTTTGCCGGATAGGCAAACTGCCGCCGATGTCAGACGATGGTCGACATGGCCGCAAGTCCCTGCATCCAATGTCGAATCGATCCGCAGCTCAAATTGCGGCTGCAGACGATCGCTGTAGAGCGCGGATTGACCGAATCGGTGGTGCTCAAGCGTTTAGTCATTTCCCGCGGTTGGCATGGCGCCGGCGAGCGATGCCAGGGTGCTTGCCGTCGCACCGATCGGCCCACGCGCTCGGGTCTATGTCCGGTTGCGGCGCAGCGATCACGCACTACTCCGTGAGCGCGCTGCCGGCCGCGGACTGGCGTCGGCGACCTACGTCTCGATGCTGGTGCGCACTCACCTACGCGGAGTGTCGCCCCTTCCCGATCGCGAGCTCGCCGAGTTTAGGCACGCCCTCGGTGCGCTGGGCGCGGTGGGTCGGAATTTGAATCAGATCACCCGCGTCGCCCACCAGACCGGGCGGGTCGAAGGACTGACCACCGCGGACCTTAGAGCGATTCTGGCGGCCTTCGAAGGATTGAGGGCCCATTTCAAACGCTTGATTGAAGCGAACATCGCCAGCTGGGAGACCGACCATGCGAAAACGAGTCTTTGACCTGCGCACCGAGCGTCCCTGTCTCGATATCGCCAGCTTCGGCCGGCGAGGCCCGGAGGCGAAACTGACCCCGAGCGAAGTGGACTACGTCGCAAGAACCGCCCGTCGGGCCCCGGAGGTCATGATCAAGGTTTCCGGCGGCGCTCGGACACTTCAAGGCGTCGGCGCCCATTTTGACTATATCGGGCGCCAAGGGGTGAATGAAATCGAAACCGATATGGGCGAGAGGCTGGTGGAAAAAGGATTTGAGAAGGAGCTGATGCTCGATTGGGATCTGGACCTGGGCATCCATCGCCGCCACACCGATCGAGCCGTCGCGCACGGACGCAAACCGCCCAAGCTCGTGCACAATCTCATCTTCTCCATGCCGAAGGGCACCCCGGCTGACAAACTCGAGGCGGCGGTGCGGGCGTTCGCACTGGATCGATTCGGGCTTCAACATCGGTATGCGATGGCGCTGCACACGCATCAGGGCAATCCTCACGTTCACGTAGTCGTCAAAGCCCTGAGTGAACAGGAAAAAATGGCCTATAAATGCAGCCATTCATAAGATGGCGGTATACGGCCCTAGACGACTTCATGTCCCTTTCACGGATGTAACCGGGGTTCGAATCCCCGTGGGGACGCCAATTAATCAGGGTCTTACGATCGTGATGTCCTGCAATAAAAGCGGCTCGGGTAAGTTTCGGGTAAGTCTCAATCAGGAGCTTAAGCAGTAACAACCGACCCAAATGTGCAGCAGCCATTATTGCTTCGGGCGGCCCGAAAGTGCGGCGCGCCAGCGCGCCGGGTGCACCCTTGGAGACCGCGCGGCGCTACCCGCTTTAGGTGTAGTCAGCGAGCTGCAAAACGCGCATCCGGGAGATTTCTGGTATTCGACGGTCGTTCGTCACAAATGCAGTGCAGCCGGAACCCATGGCTGCCGCGAGCTGCAGCGCGTCGGGAGTATTGACGCCGTTCGCGGCGCGTAGTTGGGCAGCATCTCGCAACTGATCACGCGAAAGATCGATGACCCGAATACCTCGGCTGCGTGTGAGAAGTTGCTCGTAACGTTCCGCCAGCGCGCGATCTCCGGCGCGGTATGGAACCACCAAGACTTCGAGCAGCGTGAGAGCGGAGGTAACCAACTCACGCGCTCCCGCGTCGGCCTCTCCGAACAGCGGCTCAACCAGGGGCAGGAAGCGCGGATCCTCCTCGATGAAATAGATAAAGAGCGAGGTATCGATACCAGTTCGTCCACTACCGATATCCGCGATCAATCCCACGTGGCACGTTCCTTGTCGACGTGGTCCACTGCATCGACGTTGCGCCAATGTTCCTTGCCGAGACCCTTGAGATCGAGGATAGACAGCCGCTTCGGAGAGTCGAGCGCTGCGGTCAGCAGTCGCGTAATCTCCTGCGCAACCGAGCGCCGCTCGCGCTTGGCTTGTACCTGCAATTTCTTATACAAGGCGTCCGGGAAATTCTTAACGTTGAGCGTAGCCATATTGATCCTCCATAATGCCTCCATTATGGAGGTCTTCTAGGGCATGTTCAAGTGCGTTACCAACGGCATCCATACGGAAACCTCTGACAAAGATGTCGAGAGGCAATCCCGTGCGAGCGGTTCGTCCTTTGGCCGGTCAGAGCCCGTCGTGCAGCGCTGGCGCCAATGGGTCCTATCGAACCCGTCAGAGACATTCACGGCCGGCCGCTTGCGGGTAGGGCATATTGTCCTCTTAGCTTGGTTCCGTTGGCTTCACCGGCTCGTCCAGGCTCACGCGACAGTTTGGACACCGGTTGATTTTCTTGTTGCCCCATATGACTGTCACGGCAGCCCCAAGTGGACGCGAACATCGCGGACAGCGAATGGTGAATGCCCGCACGCAGAACCAAGCCACAATCACCCACAGCACACGAGGATCAGTGAAGGCCGTCACGATTCCCCATCCCTTTGCGGAGAACGCGTCAGGCCAACGCCGTATGCCCAGACTCAGGACCTGCAACGCGGCGTATGAGAGCGCGACGATCAGTGCCAAATTGCGGAAGCGGCGCTTGATGTATTCGCGAATCGTCATGCTCCTGCATCCTACCGACTAGGCGCAGTCGAGGCGACCGCATGATACATGACGCGCCGGCGTCTTCCGGTCTCGACCCGTCAGAGCCCAGTCTACCGCGCGCCGTGAATGCTAAGTGGCACCGATTTCGGAGCCGCCAGTGGCGGGTCATGGGCCGGCAGCTGCCCGATGCGGTCGACTTTGATCTATAACTTCAGCGGTGGACGAAAGCGGACCCGGTCCCCCTTCGACACGCGGACAAATGAAAGGTGCGCTTGAGGCGTGCGCTCGCGCTATTTCGCTTCGTAGGAGAATTTTTGGCCGGCAACAGCTGCCTGATACATGAGGCCGCCCTTGGCAATGGTGAACACCGCCACGCCCTTTTGGTAGCCGCCTGCGGTCGTCGCGTCCTTCTTGCCGCCGCTCGCGCCCGCAGTGGAGCCGCCCGTGCCGGCGCTCGCCGAAGCGCCGGCGGTAATGGCGACGGCGCTGACGTCCCCGCTGAAACTGAAGCTTCCGGACGTGAATTCGTTGAACGCTCGTTGATCCTCAAAGAAAATGATCTCGCTGTAGGCCTGACCGCCCGCCTGGAAACCGACGCTCAGCTGCGTCATCGAGGTGTTGCCGACGTACCTGCCCTTCTGGTAAACACGGCCCGTGCCGTGAGCTGCGCCGACAACGAGTCCGCCCTTGCCGATGGTCGGAAAGACCGCGTAGCCGTAACTGGAGCCGAAAAACGCAGCGCTCGCGCCGGCGTTCTTGAAAAGCGCGACGGTGTCGCTGTAGCTGTCCGCAAGCGCGGGAAGAGCAGGCAGCGCCAGCGAACTGATCATTAGGCACGCGATCCAGAATCTTTCTCATGACTAGGCTTCCCAAATGCCGCAAACGCCGTACTGTACCGCAGCCCGCCGCGCGACCAGCATTGGACTTTGGTCGCGTTGTTTTCGCCCGATAATTAAGCTCGAATTTGCGGTGGACGCTGCAATGGGCGGGCGCACACGGCGCGAGTATTATCCACTCGATGATCGGCCCACTGAATGTGGCCCTGGGAACAAGAACAATTTCAACTGCGAACAGTAAATTTTCAGTCCGGGTCGGCTCGCTACCTACCGAGCTAGGTAGATCGCCTAATTGCTGGCATTCCTCCGATGTGGATAGCATTTCAAAAAGTAATTTGCTCTGTTCGACGAACGTTGGGGTGACAATAGCTTTTTCCGTGAAATTCGACGGCTGCGTTGATTGGCGAGACTCTGGTGTTCATTGGAATTCAAACATCCTGGTCTGGGTAGGGGTGCAAGCGATGAAATTAACAACACTCGGTTCGGCGGCGCTGGTCGCGTTGGCCTCCCTTGGTGCCGCACAGGCACAAGACATGAATTCGACGGCGTATAAGCCATGGGAAGGCTTTTTCGCCGGCCTCAACATCGGCGGAGCGTGGAATCACACCTGCAGCTCATGGACGCCCGGGCCCACTATCACGGGTAATCCGGCGCTTGCCAGTGCCTTTTACAATCGCAACTGCCCCAACAATGGCAATTTCATCGGCGGTGTGGATCTCGGCTACAACTTTCAAATCGACCAGTGGGTTTGGGGCTTCAAGGCCGATTATGATGCCGTCGGCAGCAAGAGCAACAACGCGCTCGTACACTTATACGGGGAATCCGAACACCGGCGTCGGCGGTATCCCGAACGGCACCTATACCGCATCCGGCAAGGTCAGCCCGAACGGCATCGGCCTCTTGGGTCCGCGGGTCGGCTACGCGGTCGATCAGTGGCTGCCGTATTTTCGGGCCGGTGGGGCCTTTGCGGGCGGGCAACATACGGGGACGCTCAGTTTCGCTCCGGCCGCCGGCGACAATCCGCCTGCTTCAGCCGGTAGCATCAGCGGCGGCAAGAACTTCAAGTCCACCGGCTGGAATGTGGGCGTCGGGTTGGACTACGGCGTCGAGCGGACCGTGGTCGTTCACAGCGGAGTACAACTACGTGAACCTCGGCAAGGGGACCAACTCGACGTTTACCTGCACCGCCGGCGCCGACCATTTGCGCGAACTACGCCAACTTGTCGCTGGACAACATCCACAACAGCTTCACCATGAACATGTTCCGGGTGGGCTTCCACTATAGCTTCGGCTACCACGCGCCGGCGCCGCCACCGCCGCCGCCACCGCCGCCACCGCCACCGCCGCCACCACCACCGCCGCCGCCCCCGCCGCCGCCGCCTCCGCCGCCCGCGTCGCTGTGTCCGGGCACGCCACCGGGCGTGGCGGTCGATCAATACGGCTGCCCGTGCGACATGACGCAGGAAGTGCACTTCGCGACGAATTCGTCGGTACTGACGGATGAGGACAAGGCACTACTCGATAAGATGATCGCGACCCTGAAGCGCCTGAACTTCGTCGACGGTGAGGTCGATGGCTACACCGACTCGACCGGTAGTGCGAAATACAACCTGGGTCTCTCGGAGCGCCGTGCGCAGGCCGTCGCGGACTACTTGACCAGCAATGGCGTTTCGGAACACCGGCTGGCAGTGAAAGGGTACGGCCAGGACAATCCGGTGGCGGACAACAAGACTGCGGAAGGCCGCGCACACAACCGCAGGGTGGTCCTGCACCGCACCGGTTGCGGGAAATGAAATCCGGCGGATGCATCATCCCCTCAGGCCTGACTTCGTAAGGAGTCAGGCCTGAGAGTGACGGGATTGGAGACTGTTTTTCCAGGGAGATTTCTAAATTTCTCGCCGAACAGAAACCACTGCACACAACCCGAGCCCGATCCGGCCAAAATTCAGGCGGTGAAGGATGCTGGTAAGGTGAGCGTCCAAGTGTTGGATCCGGGCAAGCGCGTCCCAGTCAATTTCCACGACTATCAGCTGCCGGGCGACAACTTGGCCATCGTGATTAATCTTGCGAGTAATGTGGTTGCGGGTGTGATGAGCGATCACGACGGCATCACCCGGCCTGAATCGCTGCTCCAGCAGGAGCTGTTGCAGAAGGCGGCGGCGATGGAGGCGAGGGCGCCGCGCGCAGGCGAGTCATGACTGAACCGGGCGATGCGGACGCGAAATTCGCGCGCGAGGCGTGGCTGCGGGCGCTCAAGCGAACCGCCGCGATCGAAGCGGATGCGAGGCTGACCCTGCCGGTGCTGATCGACCGGCAGGCGCTCGAGTTCGGCTCCGCCCCGGCGCTGATGTCGAGCGATGGCTCGCTGAGCTACGGGGAGCTCGCGGCGCGCAGCCACCAATACGCGCACTGGGGTCTCGCGCAGGGCCTCAAGGCGGGGATGTGGCGGCGCTGCTGATGCCGAATTGCGCCGAATACGTGGCGGTATGGCTCGGACTCACGCGCATCGGCGTGACGGTGGCGCTCCTCAACACGCATCTTTCGGGCGATGCGCTGGCGCATTCGATCCGGATCGCGGCGCCGCGCCTGGTCGTGGTCGGCGCCGAGCTCGCGTCGGGCTCGCGGCCGTGCGTGCGCAGCTCGGGCCGCAACTCAGGCGTTTGGGCGCTGCGGCGGGAGCGCGCAGGAGTTCGCGCCGCTCGAGCCCGCCCTCGCGAGTTTGCCGCACCGAGCCGTCCGTCCGCCGCCGATTACGCGGCGCCGACGCTCGATGCCACGGCGCTCTACATCTACACCTCCGGCACCACCGGCCTGCCGAAGGCGGCACAGGTCACTCACTACCGGGTGATGCGCTGGAGCCAGTGGTTTGCGGGGCTGATGGACACCACGCCCGCCGACCGGATGTACAACTGCCTGCCGCTCTACCACAGCGTCGGCGGGGTGGTGGCGATCGGCGCGCTGCTCGCCGGCGGCGGCGCCGTGGTGATTCGCCCGCGCTTCTCGGCCTCGGAGTTTTGGCGCGACGTGCGCGACGAGCGATGCACGCTGTTCCAATACATCGGCGAGCTGTGCCGCTACCTGGTCAATTCGCCGCACCAGGGCGCCGAGACCGAGCATCGTCTTCGCATGGCCTGCGGCAACGGCCTGCGGCCGGAGGTGTGGGAACCGTTCAAGGCGCGCTTTCGCATCCCGCGCATCCTCGAGTATTACGCCTCCACCGAGGGCAATTTCTCGCTGTACAACTGCGAGGGACAGCCCGGCGCCATCGGCCGCATTCCCTCGTTCCTGGCGCACCGGCTTCCCGTGGCGCTGCTGCGCTTCGACGTCGACAGCGGCGAGCCCCTGCGCAACGCCGCAAGGATTCTGCGAACGCTGCGCCGTGGACGAGGTCGGCGAAGCGGCCGGCCTGATCCCGGATGACGCCGCACTCGCGCGCCGGTCGCTTTGAGGGCTACGCCGACCCGGAAGCCACGAGGCGCAAGGTGCTGCGCCACGTGTTCAAGCAGGGCGACGCCTGGTACCGCACCGGCGATCTGATGCGGCGCGACGCCGGCGGGTTTTACTACTTCGTGGACCGGGTGGGCGAGACCTATCGCTGGAAGGGCGAGAACGTGTCGACCGCCGAGGTGCTCTCCGCGCTCGCCGCGGCCCCCGGCGTCACGCAGGGCGTGGTGTACGGGGTGAGCGTGCCCGGCACGGACGGAAGGGCGGGCATGGCCGCTCTCGTGGTGGACCGCACGTTCGATCTTGAGGCCCTGCGCGCCGAAGCCGTGCGGCGCCTGCCCGTCTATGCGCGCCCGGTGTTCGTGCGGCTGCTGCCGGCGCTCGAGTCGACCGGCACGTTCAAGCCGCGCAAGCAGGATCTGGAGCGCTCAGGGTTCGACCCCGGGCAGATGAGCGATCCTTTGTATGTCGATGACGCGCGCGCGAATGCGTACGTGCGGATCGATTCCGCGCTTTACGAGGACATCGTCGCGGGTCGTTTTCGATTGTGAGAGAACCGGTCATGAAAAAGCCGCTGATCAACGCCGCAGACGCGAAGACCCAAAGTGACCCCCGTCCCATGCGGCGGGGGTGCGCTCCTTGACTACTGCGCTCGGTCGATCGCCAGGTCATCCATCTTGAGACGGAAATACAGCGCCTTCTTCAACGAATGGATGGCCCTCCGGGTATCCGAAATCGCGGTGGCCTTGTTCCCGCCGAAGTCCTCCGGCGCCGCCTCCATTTCCCGCAACGCTGCGTTCATGTGATTGAGCGCCTCGACGATTCGCGGGTGCGCGGCCCGTTCGGATTGAACCGAGAGTTCCGGTGCTGCCGAGGCCACCATCGGTTGAGCAGCGAGGCCGAGCCCCAGCAGCAGTCCGGCCGCAATCATCCTATTCATTGACATCATGGAAAAAGCTCCTTGTTTTGACATACGCTGAATGATAAGTGCCATACCCGTGAACAGAAACGCACGCAGATGTGCCCCGACGACCGACGTGCGCCGAATTAATCGGAACTTCATCTGAATGGGTATGCAAACGCCGAAGAGCCGGTACGGGTGGAACCGGATAAGGCTCGAGCGGCCGCAGCCCGCGCGGTCAGGCCGTATTTCCCGCATCGACGGTGAGCACGGTGCCGGTGATGTTGCGGCCGGCCTCGCCCAGCAGGAACTCGACGCTGCGCGCCACATCGACCGCCTCGGCCATGCGCTTCAGGGCGCTGCGCCGCGCGATCTGTTCGCGCTGCGAGGCGCTCAGCTCATGCGTCATGTCGGTGTCGATGAAGCCGGGCGCGATGGCATTGACGGTGATGCCGAGCTGGCCGACCTCGCGCGCCAGCGAGCGGGTGAAGCCGATCAGCGAGGCCTTGGTCGCGCTGTACACCGACAGGCCGCTGTAGCCGGTCGAGGCGACGATCGAGGCGATATTGACGATGCGGCCGCTGCGCTCGCTCATCATCGAGCGCACGACGTACTTGGTCAGCACGATGGGCGAGATCGTGTTGAGCCGCACCAGGCGCTCGATGTCCTTGTCGCGCATGGTCCCGAGCACGACGCCGGTGCCGATCCCGGCGTTGTTGACCAGTCCGTAGAGCGCGCCGAAGTCGGCTGCGCAGCGCGCGCACGAACGGCGCGATCTGCTCGAGGTCCGACAGGTCGCAGGCGCGAAACTCGATCGCGCCGCGGCCGGCCTCGAGTGCGCTGCGGCTCGCCGCCTCGAGCTCGGCGCTCGGGCTGCGGGCGACGGCGATGACCCGATAGCCGGCGGCCGCCAGCGCGCGCGCCATCGCCAGACCGAGCCCGCGGCTGCCGCCGGTGACGATGACGTTACGCATGAGCTCTCGGGGCGCACCAGTTTGCCGGCGGCGGTGAGTTCGAGCGCCGGCACGAAGCGCAGCATCGCGGGCACCTTGTGCGCCGGCAAGCGCGCGCCGGCACGCGCTCAGCAGCTCGTTCTTGATCTCCTCGGCCATGGGTCGCATCGAGCGCGGAGTTGAGCGAATCCTCGAGCACGACGTCCGCGACGACCACCGCGCCGGTGATGGGATTGCGGCGCGCCCGCACCAGCGACATGCGCACCCGCGGATCGGCGTTGAGCACGCACTCGACCTCCTCCGGATACACCTTCAGTCCGCCGACGTTGATGACGCCGCCCCTGCGCCCGCGGAAATAATAGCGGCCGTTCTCGAGCTCGCACCAAATCGCCGGTGTCGACGTAGCCGTCGGCGCTCGACGAGCGCCTGCGCCGCGGCGCCCAGGTAGCGCGCGGCGGTGCGCTGCGAGCGGATGCGCAGCGTGCCGTCCTCCACTTTCATGTCGATGCCGCCGGCGCGCTGCCGGTCGAGGTATTCGGCCGGGAAGCCCGCGAGGCCGTCATTGACGTCGAAGGCGACGCCGGCCTCGGTGGACGCGAATGCATGGGCGATGCGTGCCGGCGGATAGGCCGCGCGCAGCTGATCGAGCAACACTTGATCGGCAACCTCGCCCGACAGGCGCACGTAGGCGGGCTGCAAGAGCTGCGCCGCGCCGCTCATCAGCGCGCGGCGCCAATGCGAGGGCGTGCCGGAGATGTGCGTCACGCCGCGCGCCGCGGCGCGCGCCAGAAATTCGCGCGGTCGACTCGTCCGGGCTCGACAGCACCAGCGGCGAGCCCGAGAGCACGGCGCGCAGATAGATCTGCAGGCCGCCGTAGCGGCGGATGTCGTAGAACGTGCTCCACACCGAGCCGCGTCGGGCGGCTGCCGCGGCAGGGTGCCGGCGAGGCTCGACAGCGTGTGCACCACGAGCTTGGGGCTGCCGGTGGTGCCGGAGGTCAGCAGAATCCATTCGGTGGCGGTGCCGCCGCGCCGCTCGATCCACGCGGGGACGGGCCGCGGCTGCAGCAGATGCACGGTCGACGAGGGCCAGGGTCCGGCCAGAGCGCTGTCCGACAGCACCGCGTCGGTCTCGGCGGTGGCGGCCACCTCGGCCAGCCGCTCGGGCGTGAGGTCGGGCGTGCACAGCACCACCCGGCGCGCCACGCCGTCGAGCTCCAGCAGCGCGACCGCGGCGCTCAGCTGCTCGCGCAGCGCGAGCAGCACCGAGCGGCCGCGCAGCGCCTCGAGCCGGCCGCCGAGGCAGGAGGCGGCGGGAGCTCGGCGAGCGCGATCGAGCCGTCCGCGCCGTGAAACGCGCCTGTCGGCACGCCGACCGATGCCACGGATCCCACAGCGATGTCATGATGCGCAGCTTAGCCAGTTCGCTGAGCAGGCTCAAGGCAAAGGAAACACGCTGTCAAAATAGCATGTTGCGATTCCGGCATGCCGCGACAATCCGGCGACGCTGTCGAGCGGTGTTCGCCGCGCTGTTTCCCGGCAGAGTGCGCGGCGGCGGAGCTGCGCGCGCCGGGCGATGCGCGGCTGCTCTTGCCCGAGGAGGCGCAGAGCGTGGCCAATGCGGTGCCCAAACGGGCGCAAGAGTTCGCCGCCGGACGCGCTGTGCGCGCGGCGTGCCCTGGCGCGAGTTCGGGGTCGCTGCAGTTCCCGATTCGGGCCGCGCCCGACCGCCAGCCGGTGTGGCCCGAGTTCCTCGTCGGCAGCATCACCCACACGACCGGCTTTTGCGCGGCGGTGGTGGCCGACGCGCACGCGTGCCCGCGCTCGGCGTCGACAGCGAGGTCGCGGGCGCGGTCAAACAGGGACTCTGGCCCAGCATCTGCACCGCCAACGGAACTTCAGCTGGCTCGACAGCCTGCCGGCCGCCGAGCGGCCGGCCGCGGCGACGCTGATCTTCTCGGCCAAGGAGGCGTTCTACAAATGCCAATACCCGCTGGTCGGGCAACGGCTCGATTTTCAGGATGTGGACGTCAGGCCGCTCGCGTGGGGCGCGGCGCAGGGCGCCTTCGACCTGGTGCCCGCGCGGCCGCTCAGCGTGTTCGAACGCGCGCCGGGCGGCGTGCATGGCGCGTATCGATTCCACGAGCAATTCGTTTCCGCCGGGGTGCTCGTGGCAGCTGACCCGTCTAGCTTGCGAACACCTCTTGCAGGGTGTCCAAAGTGACAGCCAGCGTTTTACCGGACACTGCGCCCAATTTTCTTGCTAGGCGCCAGGCCGGACATCAATACGCCTTGTCGTCGCGAAATATCTTCACGATGGTCAGCAGAATGATCTTGATGTCGAGCATCGGCGACCAGTGCCGCAGGTAGTCGAGATCGAAGTTGACGCGCGCTTCCATCTCCTCGAGTTTGCGAGGTCTCGCCGCGGCAGCCGTTGACCTGCGCGAGTCCGGTGATGCCGGGCAGGACTTTGTGGCGCACCATGTAGCCCTTGATGAGCTTGCGGTATTCCTCGTTGTGCGCGACCGCGTGCGGCCGCGGGCCCACCAGGCTCATCCGGCCCTGCAGCACGTTGATGAGCTGCGGCAATTCATCGAGCGAGGAGCGGCGCAGAATCGCGCCGATGCGGGTGATGCGGTCATCGCTCTTGGATGCCTGGCGGATCTGTGCGCCGTCCTCGGTCACCCTCATGGTGCGGAACTTGTAGACCGCGATCTCGCGGCCGTCGAGGCCGTAGCGGCGCTGCTTGAAGATGACCGGCCCGGCGAGGACGAGCTTTCACCAGCACCGCGACCAGCGCGAGCAGCGGCAGGAGCAGCAGCAGGATCAGCACCGACAAGCACGATGTCGGTCAGCCGCTTGGCGACGCCGCGGTAGCCGTAGAACGGCGTTTCGCACATCGCCACGACCGGAATGCCGTGGATCTCGCCGGAGCGCGCCTGGATCAGGTCGAACACGAAGATGTCGGGCACGTAATAGATCGAGGCCGTGGTGTCGCGCAGATCGTCCAGCAGATTCATCACCCGCTTCAAGTGCCGGATGGGCAGCGCGATGAAGATCACGTCGGTGCGGTGTTCCTTGACGTATCGCGCCGAGGTCGGCCAGCGGGCCGATGAGCAGCGAATCCTCTTCCATGCCGAGGCGATCGCTGCTGCGGTCGTCGAAGAAGCCGGTGACCTCGAGGCGCATCCCGGGGTGCCTCTTCAGGCGCCGTGCGAGCTCCACGCTGCCGTTGTTGTAGCCGGCGATGACGGCGCTGCGCACGTCGAACGCACTGATCAGGAAGCGCCGCATGATCTCCTGCATGGCGAGCGTCGGCGACGATGAGCACGACCGGGGTCACCGCGGCCCAGGTCAGGAATACGCGGCGCGGATAGGCCTGCAGCGGCGACTTGGTGACGTAGCCGATGCCCAGCAGCACCGCGATCACCAGCAGCCAGCGCACGATCACCTCGACGACCGCCGACAGGCGCGCCGAGGTGATCTGCGTGCTGATCTCGCGCGGCGGCTGGATCAGCACCAGACACACCACCGCCACGATCACGACGGCCGCGGAGGAGGAGTCGAAGGTGCGGCCGAACATCACGATGGTCGCGTACAGCGAGGCGATCGCGACCACGGCCGGCATCACCGCCTGTACCGCCGTCAACAGCGCGATCAGAAAGCTTTGCTTGAACAGAACCGGCTGGGTCATCTCTTGTCCATTGAGTCATCTTCCGTACACAATCATTATCTCAGAACCGCGCGGCTCCATGCGTGATGCATTTCTTAAAGGTCAAATTGTCCGTCAAATGCTATTCTAGGGGTGTATGACTACCGTTCCATTACTCGATCTCAAGGCTCAGTTCGCGCAGATTCGCGCCGAAGTCATGCCGGTGATCGAGCGCGTGTGCGCCAGTCAGCAGTTCATCCTGGGCGAGCACGTGCGCGCGCTCGAGGCGGAGATCGCGCAGTACTGCGGCGCCTCGGCCGGCGTCGGGGTGTCCTCGGGCACCGATGCGCTGCTGCTCGCGCTGATGGCCCTCGGGATCGGCGCCGGCGACGAGGTGATCACCTCGCCGTACACGTTCTTCGCCACCGCGGGCACGATCGCTCGCGTCGGCGCGCGGCCGGTCTTTTGCGACATCGATCCCGAGAGCTTCAATCTGTCGCCTGCTGCGGTGCAGGCCTTCATCGAGGATGAATGCGAGGCGAACGGCGGGCGGCTCGTGAGCCGCGCAACCGGCGGCCGGATCAAGGCGATCATGCCCGTGCACCTGTACGGCCAGTCCGCCGACATGCGGCCGCTGCTCGAGCTCGCGCGGCGCCATCGGCTGCGCATCATCGAGGACGCCGCGCAGGCCATCGGCACGGAGGACCGGGACGGTGTGCGGGTCGGATCATTGGGCGATGTCGGCTGCTTCTCGTTCTTCCCGAGCAAGAATCTCGGCGCGTTCGGCGATGCCGGATTGTGCACCACCAACGATGCGGATCTGGCCGAGAGCATGCGCGTGCTGCGCGTGCACGGCGGCAAGCCGAAGTACTACCATGCGGTGATCGGCGGCAACTTTCGCATCGATGAATTGCAGGCGGCGGTGCTGCGGGTCAAGCTCAAATACCTGGACGGCTGGACCGAGGCGCGCCGGCGCAACGCCGCCTATTACGATGCGGCGTTCGCGCGGGCGGAGCTCGCATCTAGAGTGATCACGCCTCGTACGTCGGGCGGCCGCCACATCTTCAACCAGTACATCCTGCGCGTGCAGCGCCGCGATGCGCTGAAGGCGTTCCTGGCCGAGCGCGCGATCGGCACCGAAATCTATTATCCGGTGCCGCTGCACCTGCAGCAGTGCTTTGCCTATCTGGGCTACCGCCGCGGCGACTTTCCGCACTCCGAGCAGGCTGCGGAAGAGACCCTCGCGCTGCCGATCTATCCGGAATTGAGCGAGGCGCAGCTCGAGCACGTGGTCGCGAGCGTCGCGCAATTCTTCGCCTGACGGCACTCCCGCGCGAAGTTCAGCGGCTTCTTGAAGTCGTCCGGCAGCAGCTGGTGCCGCGACAGCAGCTTGTAAAAATCGGTGCGGTTGCGCTTGGCGAGGCGCGCCGCCTGACTCACGTTGCCCGCGGTGATCTGCAGTATCTGCGACAGGTAATTGCGCGTGAACTCATCGCGCGCCTCATCGAAGGACGGCAGGCGGACGGGATTGCCGCCCAGGGATTGCTGCACGAGTTCGGCCGTGATGATGGGGCCCGTCGACAGCGCGACGTTTTGCCGCACCACGTTGTACAGCTGGCGCACATTGCCCGGCCACTCGGCGGTCGCCAGCAGCTCCACCGCCTCCGGAGCGTAGATTTTTCTCTGGCCGCTTTCCTTGGCGATCTGCTCGAGAAAATGCGCGACCAGCAGCGGAATGTCCTCGCGGCGCCGGCCCAGGGACGGCATCTCGATGTGCACCACGTTCAGCCGGTAATACAGATCCTCGCGGAATTGCCCGGCGACCATGAGCTGGTGCAAGTCCCGATGAGTCGCGGAAATCACGCGCACGTTGATCGCCACCGCTTCGGCGGCGCCCACCGGACGGATCTGATTCTCCTGCAGCACCCGCAGCAGCTTGACCTGCAGCCGCATCGGCATGTCGCCGACCTCATCGAGCAGCAGCGTGCCGCCGTCCGCGGTTTCGAACACGCCCTTCTGCGCGCGCGTCGCGCCGGCGAAGGCGCCCTTGTCATGGCCGAACAGCTCCGATTCCAGCAGGTTCTCCGCCATGGCGCTGCAGTTGATCGCGACGAACGGCTTGTTGCGGCGCGGGCTGGCTTCGTGGATGGCGCGCGCCAGCAGCTCCTTGCCGGTGCCGCTCTCGCCGGTCAGCAGCACCCGCGCGTCGGTGCCGGCCACCATGTTCGCCTGCGCCAGCTTGTCTTCCATCAGCTGATTGCGCGTGATGATGTTGGCGCGCCAATCCTCGTCCACGTGCGCGAATCCGGACACCTTGAGCGCCTTTTGCACGTGGTCGAGCAATTCCTGCTTGTCGACCGGCTTGGTGAGGAAGCCGAACGCGCCGCTCTGAGTCGCATGCACGGCGTCCGGAATGGTGCCGTGGGCGGTGAGGATGATCACCCGCAGGCCGGGCCAGCGGCTTTGCAGCTCCTTCAGCAGTCCGATGCCGTCCATCTGATCCATGCGCAGATCCGTGATCACCAGATCGGGCCGGAAGCGCGTGCAGGCGGCGAGCGCGGCCGCGGCGCTTTCGACCGCCTCGACTTCGTAGTTCTCCGCGCGCAGCCGGATGGTGAGCAGGCGCAGCAGCCCGGGGTCGTCATCGACCACCAGGATCCGCGCCTTGCGCTTTTGCGGCTGCGAGCTATCGCGAGAGCTCGGCTGCAGGCCGAACGAAAGGGGCGTGGTGGCGGCGTTGTGGGCGTTCACGGGATTCTCCGGGGATTTCATTTGGGGGGTGGCGGCGTGCTGCGTGCCGCGATCGTTGATGGATCGCTCGATTTTCGTGACCGCATCGAGCTTCGCTCGTGCCTCGTCCAATGCCTTGCGCAGCCGCGCGTTTTCATCCGTCTCCGCCGCCAGTCGGCGATTGACCGCCAGCAGCTTGGTTTGCGAATCGTGCGATGCGTCGTCGCTCCGCAGTCGCTGGTTTTCGGCCTGAAGAACCAGCCGCTGATCGACCTCCTGCAGCTCCACCATGGCCAGCAGGCGCTCCGCCGTCAAAAGAGTTTCAGGCCTCGCGAGCAGTTCCGACAACTGTCGCTGGGCGGCGACGGGATCGGATCCTGCATGACCGGGTGTCGCCAGCACGAGCGCATACTTGAGCCGGTTGCTCGTGGTGGGCGAGATCGCGGCCGCATCCTTGGCGGATTGGAACAGCTCCGCCTGGCGCGCCGGGTCGCCCTGCGGCAGCTCGCTCATCAGCTCGAGCAGCTGGGTGATCGGCGCCAAATCAGTGGTGCGCGCCGCACCGCCGGCGGGGCCGGCTGGGGGCGTCGGAGCGCCGCCGAACAGCGCACAACCGGTGAGGGCGCAGGCTGCCAATCCGTATGCTGCAAAGCGCAATCGGCTATGCCGCATGGGCCTTTTCACGCGCGGCGGGTCCTGACTGGCGCATGGGTAGGCGGACACGAAAGTGCGCGCCGCCGGCCGGGGCTTCGAGGATCTCGATGCTGCCGCCGTGCGCGTTGACGAATTCCGTCACCACCGACAGCCCGATACCGGTCCCCTTGACGTGCCCGCCCTGCGGCGTTTTGCCCTGATAAAAAGCCTCGAATATCCGCTTGCGCTCCTCCTGGGGAATCCCGGGGCCGCTGTCCATGACGTCGAGCACCAGCTGTTCGCGCTCGGCGCGCGCGTGAATCGAGATGGTGCCGCCGCGCGGTGTGAACTTGATCGCATTTGACAGTAAGTTATCGAGAATCAGCCGCACCTTGCCGCGATCGGCAAGCGGCGCGAGGTCCTCCACCTGCACATCGAGGCGCACGCGCTGCGCCACCAGGGTGAGCTGTTGATTCTCCAATACGGATTTGATCAGCGGCCGCAGCTTGAATTCGGACACCTCCAGGCCGACGCTCTTCGCCTGCCAGGCGCTGAAGGACAGAAGATTTTCGATGAGACGCTGCAGTTTCATGCCGTTCTCGCGCAATATGGCGGTGACTTCTCTCTGGGCGCTCTGCAGCTCGCCGACTGCCCCGTCCATCAAGAGCTCGGTTCCCTCGCGAATATTCGCCAGCGGCGTCTTCAGTTCATGCGACATGTGTCGCAGGAATCGATTCTTCTCCAGGGCAAGTTCCAATAATCGGACGCGCAGCCACTCCAGTTGCGCCGCCAGGCGCTCCAGGTCGGCCGGCCCGCGGATGGCGATCGGCCGGGAGAAGGTGCCGCGCCCGAGCTCGCTGATCGCGCGGTCGATGGCGCGGATGGGTCTGCCGAACAGGTAGGTGAACACGCCGACCACCGCCAGCGTCATCGGCACCAGCAGCAGCGTCTGCCAGAACAGGTTCTGCTGCGCCAGCTGCGCCGCGAGGCGCAAATTCGTCAGTTCGCCGGTCGATCTGTGCGCTGACGCGATTCGATATCTTGGAGGCGAGATCGGCCCACTGCGGATAGGAGTTGATCAGCTCCGCCAGGCGCGGCGAATTCGGCGGGGCCGCCCTGAGCTCCTGCCAGACGCGTTCGGCATCCGCTTGCAGCGCCTGCACGTCGGCCTGCGATTGCTGCATCGAGCGGCAGGGTGAGCATCTCATTGATGGCCTTCTCCAGCCGCTCCTGGTTGCGCGCATAGACATCGAGCAGCTCGGCGTTGGGGATGATCTGATAGAGCCGTGCGGTCCGCTCCAGTGCGCCGATCTCCTCGAACATGCGCTGATTGCTGCGCGTGCCCTGCATGCCGTGCACCACCAGCTGCTCGCTGCGATTCGACAGGCGGTTCATCTGTACGGCGGCGTTCACGATGGCGAACAGCAGCGGAGCGGCGACGATCGTGAAGCCGATCAGCATGAGGCCGCTCAATGATTTGGGTCGGGGCAATCGCATGGCACGCATTCTAGCGTAAGCCTCCGAAGCAAGGGCGCGAGGCCGTCGTACCTGTAGAATTCCGGCCATGAGCCTGGATGCGCCCTACGCCGAGCTGTCTCCGGAGACGGTCCTGGACGCCCTGGAGGCCCTTGATTTTCGCTGCGACGGGCGCGTGCTGGCGCTCAACAGCTACGAGAATCGGGTCTATCAGATCGGCATCGAAGACGGCGAGCCGGTGGTCGCCAAGTTCTATCGGCCCGGCCGGTGGAGCGATGCGGCCATCCGCGAGGAGCACGCCTTCGCCGTCGAGTTGGCGGCGCAGGAGATTCCGGTGGTCGCGCCGCTGTCGCCGCACGGTGAGACTCTGCACTTCCATCGCGGCTTTCGCTACGCGGTTTTTCCGCGCCGCGGCGGGCGCTGGCCGGAGCTCGGCACGGCCGACGAGCGCGAATGGGTGGGGCGCTTCCTCGGCCGAATTCACGCGGTCGGGCGCAGCGGCCCCGTTTCACGAGCGGCCGCGCCTCAGCGTCGAGGACCTGGGGCGCAGGGCGCGCGATTTCGTGCTCGAGGGCGAGTGGATGCCGGACTACCTCGCGGACAAATACGCCGATCTTACCGATGAGCTGCTCGAGGAGGTCGAAGCGCGGGCGCTCGGCTGGCGCGGCGCGCGCGCAGGGGCGCATCTTGGGCGACTGCCACCGCGGCAATATCCTATGGACCGATCTCGGGCCGCATTTCGTCGATCTCGATGATTGCGTGACCGGTCCCGCGATCCAGGATCTGTGGATGCTGCTCGCCGGGACGCGAGCAGGAAATGCGTACGCAGCTGACCGATCTGCTCAAGGGCTATGAGCAGTTCCTGCCCTTCGACCGGCGCGAATTGGCGCTGATCGAGCCGCTGCGCGCGCTTGCGCATGATCCACTACTCGGCCTGGCTGGCGCGGCGCTGGGACGACCCGGCATTCCCCAAGGCGTTTCCCTGGTTCGCCGAGCCGCGCTACTGGGAGGAGCACTACCGCGCGCTCGAGGAGCAGCTGGCCGCGGTGCTCGAGCCGCCGCTCGAGTTGTGATCGGACGGCCGGATTGTGATCGGGATCATAGCGGGATCATGGGATGACGCCCGAGAGTGCTGGCTGCTGTGCGCTCGGTGTGCGATGCTGGCCGCCTGCCACCGCGATGCGCAATCCGCGCTCCGCAGCCCAAGGCCCCCGCGCAGAAGCTGCGCGCCGGCCGCCGAAGCCGAGATCGCGCCAAAGCACCGCAGCAATTGACGGCCGGACATGGTCGAGGCGGCCAGCCAGGGCAAATCGCAGGCGCCGGTGATGCTCAAGTTCGACCTGCTGCAGCGGCCGACCGTGGGCCAGCCGCTCGAGATCGCGCTCGCCCTGTTGCCGCAGATCCCGGCCGCCGCGGCGACCATCGAAGTGGCGGCCTCGGACGGTCTGCAGGTCGCGGCCGGCGACAGCCGGATCGAATTCGCCTCCCGTCGAGCCGGCGCAGGTCTATCGGCACCAGATCACGATCACGCCGAACGCCGAAGGGGTCGTTTTTGAGCCTCAAGGTGACCCTGAAGCACGACGAAATGGCCGAGTCGCGGGATCTTTTCCGTGCCGCTCATCGTCGCCGCGGCCCCGAAGCCGCCGCAATCGCAAGCCCTAGTGCACTCCTCGCGCCGCGGCCGCGCCGCGGCGAAATCCGGGCATGGCCGCGCGAATCGCTCTATAATGGGCGGTTTCCCTCAGGGGCCTCACCGTGACGCAGAAACTTCGCAACATCGCCATCATCGCGCACGTCGACCACGGCAAGACCACGCTCGTCGACCAGCTGCTGCGCCAGTCCGGCACGCTCGATGCGCGCAAGGACGTGCAGGAGCGCGTGATGGATTCGAACGACCTGGAGCGCGAGCGCGGCATCACGATCCTCGCCAAGAACACCGCGATCACCTGGGGCGACTACCGCATCAACATCGTCGACACGCCGGGCCACGCCGACTTCGGCGGCGAGGTCGAGCGCGTGCTCGCGATGGTCGACTGCGTGCTGCTGCTGGTCGATGCGGTGGACGGCCCGATGCCGCAGACGCGCTTCGTGACGCAGAAGGCCTTCAAGCATGGCCTGAGGCCCATCGTCGTCATCAACAAGATCGACCGCGACGAGGCGCGCCCGGGCTGGGTGCTCGACCAGACCTTCGATCTGTTCGACCGGCTCGGCGCCACCGACGAGCAGCTGGACTTCCCGGTGGTCTACGCCTCGGCGCTGCGCGGCTTCGCGGGCCTCGATCCGACCGTGCGCGACGGCGACATGCAGCCGCTCTTCAAGACCATCGTCGAGCATTGCCCGCCGCCCGACGTCGACGTGGACGGCCCGCTGCAGCTGCAGGTCACGCTGCTCGATTACTCGAGCTACGTCGGCGCCATCGGCATCGGCCGCATCAAGCGCGGCACGCTGCAGGCGCGGCATGACGGTGACCGTGGTGCGACCGCGACGGCAAGCCAGCGCTCGGAGAGAATCACGCAGATCCTGGGCTTTCACGGCCTGACGCGCGTCGAAGTCGAATCCGCGGGGGCCGGCGACATCGTCGCCTTCGCGGGCATCGCCGAGCCCAAGGTCTCCGACACGCTGTGCGATCCGGCCACGTCGAGCCGCTGCCGACCTCACCGTGGACGAGCCGACCATCAGCATGACCTTCGAGGTCAACACCTCGCCCGTTCCTGGGCCGCGAGGGCAAGTTCGTCACCAGCCGCCAGATCCGCGAGCGCCTCGAGCGCGAGTCGATCCACAACGTCGCGCTGCGCGTCGAGCCGACCGCCGACCCGGACAAATTCGTGGTCTCCGGCCGCGGCGAACTGCATCTCGGCGTGCTGCTCGAGAACATGCGCCGCGAAGGCTACGAGATGGCGGTGTCGCGGCCGCGCGTGGTGATCAAGCAGATCGACGGCGTCGCGCACGAGCCCTACGAGCAGGTCACGGTGGACGCCGACAGCGACGCCCAGGGCGACATCATGGAGGCGCTCGGCAGCCGCGGCGCGCGAGCTGAAGGACATGCAGGCCGGACGGCCGCGGCCGCGTGCGCCTCGACTACATGATTCCCGTCGCGCGGCCTGATCGGCTTTCAGACCGAATTCCGCACCATGACCCGCGGCACCGGACTGCTGCACCATGTGTTCGATCACTACGGCCCGGTGGTGCAGCGCGAGCTCGGCCAGCGCCCGCAACGGCGTGCTGATCTCCAACGGCCAGGGCATGGCGCTGGCCTATTCGCTGTTCAACCTGCAGGAGCGCGGCGGCTGTGCATCGGCCCGGGCGAGGAGGTCTACGAGGGCATGATCATCGGCATCAACAATCGCGACAACGATCTCGTGGTCAATCCGCTGAAGGGCAAGAAGCTCACCAACATGCGCGCCGCCGGCAAGGACGAGAACGTCGTTCTCGACCCCGCCGATCCGCTTCACCCTGGAGCAGGCCATGGAGTTCATCGACGACGACGAGCTGGTCGAGGTCACCCCGACCTCGATCCGCCTGCGCAAGCGCAACCTGAAGGAAACCGACCGCAAGCGCTCCGAGCGCGAAACGGCCGACCAGGGCTCGTGAGAATTATTTAACCGATTATTGGGCGAACCGAGACGCGCGTCACGCCGCCGATGCGGGATCTCCCTAACATTCACTGCTCAGGCGCCATAGGTGCGCCGGGTTTGAGTGCGGGAGATCAGGGACTTGTCACGCGATACCGCGGCCGCCATTCGCAGCGAGCCGGCGCCAGCGCAGGAGAGCTTCAATCGCCTGCTGGAACGCCAAATGGCCGAGGCGCGCGGGCGCGGCGGCGAGCTCGATCTGCCGACGCTGCTCCAGATCATCAGCGCGCATTACGATCGCATCGATTCCGAACGGCGCGGCATCGTGCGCTCCATGCAGCTCATGTCGGACGAGGCGCAGGCGCTCACCCGCGAGATCCGCGAAGCAGACCGCCTCGCACCTGCAGGCCATCCTCGACAACGTCAAGGACGCCATCATCACGGTCGATGACGCCGGCCACATCGAGACCTTCAATCCCACCGGCGAGCGGATCTTCGGCTATTCGCAGGCCGAGATTCTCGGCCGCACGCTCGATTTCCTGCTGCCCGAGATCGATGCGCGCGGCCCGCTCGAGTTTCTCGAGCGCTGCGCCGCGAAGATCGACGATACGCACGTCGATCTCGCCGCGCACCAAACCTGGGGCGTCACCAAGGACGGCGCGCGCGTGGCGGTCGAGATCGCCGTCAGCAAGGCGAGCCTCAACCGGCGCGACGGCTACATCGTCTGCATTCGCGACATCACCGAGCGGCATCTCGCCGAGCAGTCGATGCGCGAGAGCGAGGCGCGCTATCGCACCCTGGTGGAGCACGCTCCGGAGGTGATCGTGGTGTTCGACGTCGATCGGGGAAGTTCGTCGACGTCAACGACAACGCCTGCCGCTTCTTCAAGATGGACCGCGCCGACCCTGCTCGCGAGCGGTCCGGACAAGATCAGCCCCTCGCAGCAGGCCGACGGCAGCCCCTCGTTCGGCGTGCCGCGCGGCTACATCGACGGCGCGCTGGCCGGCGAGCGCGCCGGTGTTCGAGTGGGTGCATTGCGATGCGCTCGGCCAGACACATGCCCTGCGAGGTGCGCTTCGTGCGCCTGCCGAGCTCCAATCGCCGGCTTGATCCGCGCCAGCATCACCGACATCACCGAGCGCAAGCGCAGCGATGCGATCGCGGCGGGCGAGCGGCGGGTATTCGAGAAGATCGCGGCGAACGCGCCGCTGTCCGCGGTGCTCGAGGCGATCTGCGAGGTGATCGAGCGCGTCATGTCGGGCGGCTCTTGCGCGATCAATCTGCTCGACGAAGAGCGCCAGGTGCTCTCCTTCGGCGTGGCGCCGAGCCTGCCGCGCGCGTTCGTCGCCGCCATGGATCACGCGCCGGTCGGCATTCGCTTCGGCTCCTGTTCGGCCGCGGTGTATCTGTCCCGCCAGGTGATGGTCGCCGATATCGAGACCGACGCGCTCTGGGAATTTCGGCGCGAGGCGGCCGCAGCACGCGGGCTTGCGCGCCGCCTGGTCGGCGCCGATCGTCGCCTCGGACGGCAAGGTGGTCGGGCACCTTCGCCGTCTATCAGCGCCAGCCCGGGCTGCCGCCGTCCCGCGATCACGAGCTGATGTCGCGCATGACGCAGATCGCCGGCATCGCCATCGAGCGGCGCAGCGCCGAGGATGCGCTGCGCGAGAGCGAGGCGAAATTCCGCGGCCTGTTCGAAAGCGTGATGGAGGGCGTGTACCGCACCACGCGCGACGGACGCCTGCTGGTGGTCAATCCGGCCTTCGTGCAGATGCTGGGCTACTCCTCGGCCGAGGAGCTGTACCAGGTGCCCGGCCGCTCGCTGTACTGGTATCCGAGCGACCGCGACACCTACGTGCGCCGCATGGAGAGCGACGGCGAGGTGCGCAACGACGAATACGTGCTGCGCCGCAAGGACGGCAGCATGCTCGTGGTCGTCGACAACGGCCGCGTGGTGCGCGACAAGCAGGGCCGCGTCATCGGCTTCGAGGGCACGATCGCCGACATCACCGAGCGCAAGAAGGCCGAGACCGCGGTGTTCCAGGCCAAGGAGCGCGCCCAGGTCACGCTGCAGTCGATCGGCGATGCGGTGATCACCACCGATTCGCGACGGGCGCATCGACTACATGAATCCGGTGGCCGAGAGCCTGACCGGCTGGGAGAACCGCGAGGCGCAGTGCGCAGCTCATCGGCGACGTGCTGACCGTGGTCGATGAGGTGACGCGCGAGGCGGCCGAGAGCCCGATCATGCGCTGCCTGCGCGAGGGGCAGGTGCTCGGGCCTGACCGAGCACACGGTGCTCGTGAACCGCCGCGGGCAGGAAATCGCGATCCAGGATTCGGCGGCGCCGATCCGCGATCGCGCCGGCAATCTGATCGGCGCGGTCATGGTGTTCCACGACGTCAGCAAGGAGCGCCGGCTGCATCGCGCGCTGCATTACCAGGCGAGCCACGATGCGCTGACCGGGCTCATCAACCGGCGCGAATTCGAGAACCGGCTCACCGCCGCGGTCGAGAGCGTGCGCCAGGACGCGCGACTGCCGCCACGCGCTGCTGTACCTCGACCTCGATCAGTTCAAGCTGGTCAACGACACCTGCGGCCATCCCGCCGGGCGATCAGCTGCTGCAAGCAGATCACCGGCGTGCTGCAGTCGCGCGTGCGCAGCGGCGACACGCTCGCGCGCCTGGGCGGCGATGAGTTCGGCATCCTGCTGCAGAACTGCCCGCTCGATCAGGCGCTGCGCGTCGCGGAGAACGCTGCGCCAGGCGATCCGCGACTACCGTTTCATCTGGCAGGACGGCGTGCTGGCGGTCGGCGTGAGCATCGGCATCGTGGAGATCACCAGCGAGACTCCGACGCGTCGCGAGCGTGCATGAGCGCCGCGGACGTCGCCTGCTACGCCGCCAAGGACCAGGGCCGCAACCGCGTGCAGCTCTACAAGCCCGACAACGTGCCGGAGCGGCACCGCGAGATGCACTGGGTGTCGAAGCTCGACGCGCGCCTGCGATGAGAGCCGGTTCGAGCTGTTCTATCAGCCGATCGTGCCGATCGGCACGACCCCGCAGGAGCGCGAGCACTTCGAGCTCATGCTGCGGCTGCGCGACGAGGCGGGGCTGCTGGTCGCGCCCGCCGAGTTCATTCCCGCCGCGGAGCGCTACAACGTCATGCCCTCCATCGATCGCTGGGTGGTGCGCCAGGCGCTGGATCGGCTCGTGCACCGCAGTCGCGTCCGGCGTCAAGCCCTATACCATCGCGGTCAACCTGTCGGGCACCTCGCTCAACGACGAGCGCTTCCTCGAGTACCTGATCGCCGAGCTGAGCGCCCATGATCTCGCGCCCGGAGCGATGTGCTTCGAGATCACCGAGACCGCGGCGATCGCCAACCTGGGCAACGTGGTGTACTTCATGCGCGAACTGAAAGCCCGCGGCTGCCACTTTGCGCTCGATGACTTCGGCAGCGGCCTGTCCTCGTTCATGTACCTGAAGACCCTGCCGGTCGACTATCTGAAGATCGACGGACAGTTCATCGAGAACGTGACGCGCGATCCGGTGGACCGCAGCATGGTCGAGGCGATCAGCCAGGTCGGCAAGGCGATGGGCATTCAAACGATCGCCGAGCGCGTCGAGTCGGCGGAGGTGCTGACCGAGCTCGGCCGTCTCGGCATCGGCTTCGCCCAGGGCTTCCACATCGCCGAGCCGCGCTCGACCGCCGGATTTCCGTACCTGCAGGAGAAGATCCTGGCCGATTGAGACGCGCGCAGCGGATGCGCGCAGCGGGCGCACGCGCGCGCTCGCAAGCGCAGGGCGCCTCAGGGCTCGGCGCTGCCGATCTCGGCGCGGCGCCGAGCGACGTACTCATCGAGCGCTTCGCGGACCGCCGGATCCAGCGCCGGCTCTTCGTATTCCTTGAGGGCTTGCTTCCAGATCTGCGTGGCGCGCTGCGTCGCATCCTTGGCGCCGCCGAGATGCCAGTTCTCGTAATTCTGCCAGTTCGACAGCAGCGGCCGGTAGAAAGCGTGCTCGTAGCGCTCCATGGTGTGCGCTTCGCCGAAGAAGTGGCCGCCGGTCGGCACACCCTTGATGGCCTCGAAGCCGAGCTCGCGCTCGTCGACCGGGATCGGCCTCAGGAACTCGATCATCAGCTGCAGCATCTCGACGTCGAGGACGAGCTTTTCGAAGGACGCGGTGAGGCCGCCCTCCTGCCACCCGGCGGCGTGATACACGAGATTGCCGTGCCCCATGACCGCCCCCCACAGCGACATCTCGGTCTCGTACGCACCCTGGGCGTCGGCGGCGTTGGAGGCGCTCGCATTCGAGGTGCGGTACGGCAGACGGTAGCGCCGTGCGAGCTGGCCGCTCGCCACATTGGCCTTGGCGTTCTCCGGCGTGCCGAAGGCGGGCGCTCCCGAGCGCATGTCCACGTTGGAGGTGAATGCGCCGTAGACGACCGGCGCACCGGCGCGCACCGCCTGCGCGAGCACGATGCCGAACAGCGCTTCGGCGTTCTGCTGCGCGAGCGCCGCCGCGAGCGAGGCGGGCGCCATCGCGCCCATGAGCGTGAACGGCGTGATGACCACCGCCTGCCCGTGTTCGGCCATGGCGATCAGCCCGTCGGTCATGGCCTCATCGAAGCGGCGCGGGCTGTTCACGGAAATGATGGTGATCACGCCCGGGCTCGAGGCGAACTGCTCGAGGTCGAGGCCGCGCGCGATGGCCATCATCCGGATGCCGTCGAGCGCGCGCTGCGCGCCGATCGCCGTGCAGTGAAACACCCGATCCGAATAGCGCAGATTCGCCCGATAGGTGTCGAGATGCCGGGAGTTCGCCGGCAGTTCGATCGGCGCGCACACCTGATTGCCGATCAGATGGATTGCGTTGAAGTACTGCGCGAGGCGGACGAGGTCGCAGTAATCGCGGAAATTCCCCGGCCGGCGGCCGCGCTCGCAGTCATGCACGTTGGCCGGGCCGGCGACCAGGCCGAAGTTCACGTGATTGCCGCCCAGAACGATGCGCCGGTCCGCGTTTCGCGGCGTGAGCACGAACTCTGCGGGCGCGCTCTCGAGCGCGCGCTCGACGAGGCCCCGGTCGAGGCGCACGCTGTGGCTCGCCGGATCCACCTGCGCGCCGGCCGCCTTGAGCAGCGCGCGGCCTCGAGCCGACATCACTTCCATTCCGAGCTCCTCGAGAATGCGCAGCGATGTCAGGTGAATGGCCTCGATCTGGTCCGCCGACAGCACCTGAAGCGGCGCGTACGGCTGCACGACCTGCTGCCACGGCAGCTGATGTACGCGGTTTCCGCCCTGGCGTCTGGCGCGGCCTCCCGGTCGCTTACGGTGCATCGGATCCGACATGCGGCCCCCCCTTGCGCAATGGTCGCATTTCGCCCCGTGCAACGCCAAACTTGGGTCCGCTAGAAGCTGATCTTCACGCCGCCGAACAGCGCGCGCGGCGCGGCGGGACTCTCGAAGCGATTGTCCACCCGCGGGTCGTTCGGGCCCGCGTTCGCGGGAATGCCGGGCGCGCCGGCGCCGGTCGGATCCGCGAACAGCCCATAGGTCGCGTAGCGTGCGCCGAATGCGTTTTGCAGGTTCGCGAAAGCCTCGATGCGCGGGCCGACTCGATACGATGAGCGCAGGGTGAGCACGTGATATCCGGGCATCGGCGCATTTTGATTCGACTCGTCGCCGTGATAGTACTGGGTGCTCACCAGAATGAATGAGCCGCCCACGCTCCAGCCGCCGTGAATCGTGTAATCGATGCCTGTCTTGAAGCGGTTGCGCGGTATGCCCGGCAATTGATCCCCGGGCTCAACGTAGATGTCCCCGTTTGCATCGTGGTGGGGATTGAACGGCGAACTCACGGTCAGAGGCGAGCGGAACGTCGCGTCGATGAAGCTGTACTCGGCGTACCCCGACCAGCGCCGGCCCTGAAATTTCATGCCCGCTTCCACTCCCTGGCGGCGGGTTGCGCCGATGTTCTCGAAATAGCCCTTGCCGTTGGAGGTCGATACGCCGTAGATGTCGTTGTCGAGGTCGGTGCGGAACACGCCCGCGTTCCAGCCGAGGCGGCCGCCGCCCGCCGTCGATTGCTGACCGCGCAGCCCTGCCTCCAGCGTGTGCGCGATCACCTGCTTCAGCTTCGGCGGATCGCCGGAGAGGCTCGAGGGCAGCAGGCAGGGCTCGAGCGGATTGGAGCATTCGATCTCGCTCGCGGTGGGCGCACGATTGTTGATCGAATAGCCCGCATACGCGGTGAGGTTCGCGGTCAGCTTGTCGGTGGCGCCCAGGGACGGATTGAGATGAGTGAAGCGGTTGTTGCCGCTCAAGTCGCTGCCCAGCCGATCCGCCAGATCGACCTCGGCGATGTTGTAGCGTGCGCTCGCGGTGACGGCGAGCGCCGCGCTCGCATCGAAGGTATCGGTGGCGTACAGGCCGTAGTACCTGTCGGTGGCCCGCAGGCTGACGGGCGTCGCCGCGTAGGGCGTGTTTTGCGGCGTGTCGACGAACAGGCCGGACGGCAGGACCATGAGCGAGGAGTCGACCACGCCGACCTCGGTGGCCGAGTACAAATCGGTCCACGCGTCATCGACGCTGCCGCCGAGCGCGAACTGATTGCCGCGATCGAGCACGGGCGCGCTGCCGGTGATCTGCAGTGAGCCGCCGTAGCTCTCCGAGTGAATGGATTCAGAGTCGTTTTCGCCGATGTAGCGTGTACCGCCCTGCGAGATGTCGGGCAGCGCCGCGCCCGACGAGTTCACCAGCGGCGTCAGGCCGTCCGGTTGGCACAATGACCCTGAGTCGGCGGCGGACGTGCAGGCGGTGTAGTCGGTGGTGTTGCCGTTCGCGACGCTTTGGCGGAAATTGCGAAAATACCCGACCCCCTGCAGGGCGAGCGTGCGCGTCATGTCGAGGGACCCGTTCAGGGTCACGAAGTCCACGCTGTCGATGTTCTGCTGCGGTCCGGTGAACACCTGTTCGGGACTGATCGCAAGCGATTGCACCGGCGCCGCTCCCTGACCGGCCAGCTGGTTGTCCGCCCGGGTGTAGCTCACGTCGAGCGCCGCGCCCTCGCCGTGCATGGCGAGGTCCAGGTAGTACTGATGCAGCGAATCCTGGGCGAACAGCCGCCAGCCATCCTGATTCAGCACCCGCGCTGCCGTATACAGACCGAACACGCCCCGGTTGAACCCGGCCTCGGCCGAACCCGTGCGCTGGTTGAAGGACCCGCCCGACAATTGCGCGTCCGAACCCTCGAAGGTGAAGCCGTTCTTCATGATCACGGCCATTGCTCCCCCCAGAGCGTTCAGACCATACAGCGGGCTCGAGCTGACGATGTCGATGCGATTGATGGCGACGTCCGGTATGAGGTCCCAATCGACCGTGTCGCCGAAGGCCTCGTTGATGCGCACGCCGCTCTGATACACCGCGAGCCCCTGCGGAGTTCCGAGCACCGGCGAGGCCTCGAAGCCGCGATACAAGATGTCGGGCTGAAACGCATCGCCGAGCGTGTCGTTGATGTTCACGCTGGCCAGGTGGGTGCCGAGGGCTCCGGTGAGGCTCGCGGCGCCGTTCTCCGTGAGCGCCGCGGAGGAGAGGCTTTGCACGTTGCCCGGCACCTTGTCGGCGTCGATGGTCGCGCCGGGCACGGGCGTGGTGGCGATGACCAGCACCTCCGGCAGCGCCGGGGCGGGCGGCGTCGATTCCTCGAGGGCACCGGCGCCCGTGGCAGCGCCGCCGATGGACAGGATGAGGCCGAATAACGGCTGGCGGCACGATCTTTCCATAAGCAGGCTGGATCGAATCATATACAGTACTGCGCGCCCGCGCGTACTGGATTTACGCTGGCCGCAGCGACGCGTAGAGTCTGTCGATGGCACGCCGCTTCATCGGTCATCAACCCCTCAAGGGCAGAGGCGCCGCATCGAATCCCGCGGGGCGGTTCGATCAGTTGATGCACGAGAAGACGCACGACGGGTGGTACGAGGAGGAGATCGCGCAGAGCCCGCACGAAACCGTGCTGCCCGACCGCGCCCGCGGCATCATCACCATCAACGATTCGCCCGATGTCGGGTTCGATCAATCGATCAATCCCTATCGCGGCTGCAGCCATGGCTGCGTGTACTGCTTTGCCCGTCCCACCCACGCCTATCTCGGCCTCTCGCCGGGCCTGGATTTCGAAACCAAGCTGTTCTACAAGGCGGACGCGGTCAAGCTGCTCGAGGCCGAGCTCGGCAAGCCGAGATACGTGTGCAAGCCGATTGCGCTCGGCATCAACACCGACGGCTATCAGCCGCTGGAAAAGCGGCTCGAGGTGACGCGCGGCATTCTCGCGGTGCTCGCGCGCTGCCGGCATCCGGTGACCATCGTCACCAAGAGCGCGCTGATCGTGCGCGACATCGATCTGCTCGCGGATCTTGCCAAGGATCGGCTGATCTCGGTGATGCTGAGCATCACCTCGCTCACCGACGAGATCAAGCGCACGCTCGAGCCGCGCGCCGCATCGCCGAAGGCCGGCTGCGCATGATCGCGCAGCTCGCAGGGAAGGGAATTCCCGTCGGCGTGCTGATCGCCCCGGTGATACCGGCGATCACCGACCATGAGATGGAGGATATCCTCGCGGCCGCGCGCCGGGCGGGCGCGACCTCGGCCGGCTATGTGCTGCTGCGCCTCCCGCATGAGCTCAAGGGGCTGTTTCGCGAGTGGCTCCAGGATCATTATCCGGATCGCGCGGCGCACGTCATGTCGCTGATCAACCAGGCGCGCGGCGGCAAGGATTACGATGCCGGGTTCGGCGTGCGCATGAAGGGCACGGGCCCCTACGCCGAGCTGCTGCGCGCTCGCTTCGAGCTCGCCGCGCGCAAGCTCGGCCTGATCCCCTCGGACGACCGGCATGATCTCGATACCTCGCGGTTCCGCCCGCCGGCCGGCGCCGCGCAGATGACGCTCGGCTTTTGAGACTCCGCGATCAGGGTGCGCTGAAGCGTCAGCGCGGCACGAAGAATTCGCTGTAGGTCTGGATCCGGCCGTCGCGTATTTCAACGAGATCGACCAGCTCCGTCGGCACCGTGACGCCGGTCACCTTCGAATAGATGTTCGCCCGCCAGTGCGCGGAGGCGCGCGGCCACTCGACCACGAGCGACAGCAAGGTGTAGTCGCTCAAGCGGAATACCTTGGTCATCATGGCGAGCCAGGGACGGAATGCCGCGAGCCCCGTTTCGCGGATGGCGATCGGTTTGTCCGCGCTCGCGCCGGCGATCTCGAAGCGGCCGTCGTCCGCGAACAGCCGGCACATGCCCGCCAGGTCGCCGCCGACCCGTGCGGCGTGCAAATCCCGGATCACGCGCTCTGCTACCACACGTTCGGTCAACCTGCTGACTCCCTAAAGGGCGGCGCGAATCTCTCCCCCGATCTGCTCGAAGGCGGTGCGGGCGTAGGGAATGACCGCGCCCAAACCATAGAACAAGTGGATCATGCCCGCGTGGCAAGTATAGGACACGGCCGTTCCGGAGTGTGTCAGGCGCGTGAAATATTCCCGCCCCTCATCGCGCAGCGGATCGAATTCAGCGGTGTGGATGACGGTCCGCGGCAATCCCGAGAGGTCCTCCGCACGCAGCGGCGAAATGCGCGGATCGGCGGGATCCGTGCCGGCCGGCAAAAAATGCTCGAGGTCGTGATCGAGCGTGTCCTGCCCGACGAGATAGCCGGCGGCGAACTCGCGCCGCGAGCCGGTCAAGCGGCTGTAATCGAGGATGGGGCACAGGAGCAATTGCAGCGCGAGCTGCGGGCCGCCGGCGCGCGCCAGCGCCTGGCACACGGCCGCCGCCAATGTTCCCCCCGCCGAATCGCCGCAGATGCCGAGCCGCGCCGCATCGATGCCGAACTCAAGCGCGTGCGCGGCGATGTGGCCGACGGCGGCCAGCGCATCCTCGAGTGCGGCGGGAAAGCGCTGCTCGGGCGCCAGCCGGTATTGCACCGAGATCACGCGGCAGGCTCCCGCCGCCGCCAGCGCGCGCGCAATCGGCGCGTGGGTGTCGAGCGTGCCGGCCACCAGGCCGCCGCCGTGCAAGTACACCAGCCCCGGCAGCGCTTCGCTCGGCGTGGCGACGCCCGGCGCGTCGAGCGGTGTGTACACCCGCACCGCCAGCGGTCCCGCGGGACCCGGCACCGTGCGCTCCTGCACGCGGGCCACCGGCACCTCGGGCCCGGACAGCTTCATGAGTTCGGCGAGCTGGGCGCGGCGCTGCTCGATGCTCGCGTGCAGCACGCTCGGCGGATTGCCCGCGGCCAGCACATCCAAGAAGCGTTTGACGCGCGGGTCGAGCGGCAAGGATTGGGCCCGGCGCGCTGCCGATCAGAGTGCCAGCGCCTGTCGGGTCACCGCCGGCCATCGGTGAAGATCGAGCCCGTGGACGGCGAACAGCGCCACCAACAGCCGGTCGATTCCAAAGGCGACGCAGCTGGTATGCGCGGTCTCGCCGCGCGCGTCGCGGATGCCCCAGACGGTGCCGAAGTGCTCGCGGTGATAATTGAAGCTCATGCAGGCGGTCGGCGTCGCCTGGGCGTAATAGGGGACCAGGAGCTCGAATTTGAGCGCCTGCTGGCGCTGGCTCACCGCCATCAGCTGGCCGACGCGGCCGAAAAACGGATCGTTCGCCACCTCGATGCTGTGCGGCAGCGACAGGTCGGCCGCGATCACGGGCGCGCGCGCCAGCCAGCGCTCGCGATACTCGACGATCTCCTCGGGCGAGCCGATCCGCACGAACTCGCGCATGCGAAACGACTGCAGGCGGTCGAGGCTGCGCGACGGCTCGTGGCGGAACACTTCCGCCTCGATGTCGAATTGCAATCCGCCGGCGGGCAGCGGGCCGCGGGCGGCCGCGATGGGGTAGACCGGATAGCAGGCGGCGGGCGAGAGCACGAGGTCCGAGGAGCTCAAGGCCTCCGTCCAATCGCCGCCCTGCTCGTGCCGGTCGGCCGCCGCGCGAATCGAGGCCTCGGTGCCGTGCAGTGCGCAGACGCAGCCCAACAGGTTCGGAAAGCTCTTGAGGTAGCCCGAGCGCTCGAGCTGCTTGCGGCTCATCACCGGCGGAAAGCGCATGATCTCGGCGCTGCGTCTCGCGCAGCCGCGAGATGTAGCTTTCGAGCCGCTCGCAGACGTGCACGTACAGGGCGCTGCGCGCGTACACGCCGTCGACGCCCATGGAGCGAAACAGCGCCGCCGTCAGATGCGCGAGCGGATCATCGGCTGCGCCGGCCATGGAAGCTGAGTTAACCACTGATCGACGTCGGCAGCGGCGTCATCACCGAGGTCGCCGCCAGATTCGCCAGAATGCGATCGTTGTTGATCATCAGCGGCGCCGACAGCACGTCGCGCAGGTGCCGGCCGATGCTGAACTCAGAGTCGTTCCGATACCCCGACAGTCCGCAGGCGCGCAGCGCCGACAGCACCGTCTCGGTCGCGAGCTCCGACACCTGCACCTTGGTCAGGGTGATCATGGACTGAAATTCCAGCGCGCTGAGCGCCTTCTCGTCCGACATCGCGGCCTCGTAGGCGCGCAGCGAGGAGGCGAGCACGCCTCGCAGGTTTCGCAGCGAGGAGGCGGCTTGAGTGAAGTGCGGGGCCCCCGGCGGCATCTGGCCGCCCGAATGGCGCAGCGCGTTGCGCACGAATGCCTGCGCCTTGGCGGTCGCGGCGGCCGCGATCCCGGCCCACACCGAGCCCCACAGCAGGTGCGCAAAGGGCACCATGGTCTGAGAATGAATTCTTTCGTACGGCTCGGGCATGATCTGCTGCGCCGGCGCGCGCGCGCGCAGGGTGAAGCCCTCGCTGCTGCGTGCCGCGCATGCCGAGCGTGTCCCAGGACTGCAGCCGTTCGAGCGTGTAGTCCTTCTTCAGCAGCACCAGCAGCACCTGGTCCGATGCCGGCCGCATCGGCCGCGCGGCGCGCGGTCGTCACGATGCCGTCCGCATCGACGGCATAGGAAATGACGGTGGCCTTGCGCTCGAGCGTGACCTGATCGCCGACGTGCTCGACGGCCGCCTCGCTGGCGCGCACGTTGCCGCCGGCCTGACCCTCGGTGGTCGAGGAGGCGAGCAGCAGCTGATCGGCGGCGACCTGGCGCAAAATCCGCTCCATGGCGGCGTTGCCTTTGGCATGGCGCACGATGCAACCCATCTTGACCTGGTGCATGGCGTAGATCAGCCCGGTGGATGAGCAGGCCTGACCGAGCATGAAGCAGACGTCGGCGAGGTCCGCCAGGCCGGCGCCTTCGCCCTCCAGGGCCTTCGGCACCAGCAGGCCGAGCAGCCGCTGCTTGCGGATCTCGGCGAACGCCTCGGCGGGGAAGCGAGAGGTGGCATCGACGGCTGCGGCATGGCTCGCCGCCACATCGGCGGCGGCGCGCGCGCGCGCAGTCAAATCGTTGACGCCTGCATTTACAATACGCTGCGCCCGGAGCGGGCATTCGTTGAGCTTCCATATGGCTGCGGCTTGCATCCCTTTTCGCGAACGGAGGATCGCCAGGCATTATGAGCAAAAACGTCCGGCATCAACAATACCGGGTTTATCTGATTGACAGGCGAATCGCCACTTGGTGACGTAGTACGCCGATTCCACCGTGATATGTAATGCTATGATCGTTCCACTCATGGGGAGACTCAAAGTGGAATCTGCGCCAAACGGAGTGTGCGACCGGCTGATCGCGCTGGTCAAGCAGGTTCTCGGGCCGAGCGGCGTGTTTCCCGATCCGTTTCCTATGAACGCACAGCTCAGTGATCTGGGCATCAGCTCGCTGAAGATGGTCAATCTGATGCTCGCGGTCGAGCTGGAGTTCGATATCGCGATTCCGCAGGCCGACATCACGCCGGAAAATTTCGAGTCCTGCGCGACGATCGTCGCGCTGGTGGAGCGAACCCTGCAGAAGGAGTCGCGCTGACTTATGAGGGCTCGCGCGTCGGCGTGAGGGCCTCGAGCAGCACCGACAGATCCTCTTCGGAGGTTTCACCGTGCGTGACGCAGATGCGCACCACGTCGCGCTCCTCGAAGCGGGCGAGGGACACCCACGCGCGTCCGGACGCGAGCACCCGCTCGACGATCGTGCGCGCGACTCCCCAGCGCGGGCGGCGGGACGGCCGCGAGCACCGCGAGCGGCGAATCGTTCACGACCGACCATCCGCGGGCCTCGAGGCCCTGCCGGATCCGGGCCGCCTGTTCGACCGCGCGCTCGATGTGGGCTGCGTGACCCGGCCAGCCGGCCGAGGCGAGCGAGAGGAACAGCCGCAGTCCGAGAAAGCGGCGCGACCACTGCACCGAATTCATGTACGGGTCCACGGAGGCTTCGTGGGAAGGCATATAGCTGGCCGCGACCTGAAACACAGTCGAGAGCGTCGCGGCATCGCGGATCAGGAACATGCCGCAGCCCATGGTGGTTGCGAACCACTTGTGCGCATCGATGGTGGCCGAATCCGCCCGCTCCAATCCGCTGAGCGCGCTGCGCAGCTTCTCGGAGGCGATCATCGCGCCGCCCCAGGCGGCGTCGACGTGATACCAGAGCGCGTGGCGCTGCGCGAGTGCGGCTAGTTCAGGCAGCGGATCGATCATGCCCGCGTTGGTCGTGCCCGCCGAGGCGACGATCAGCACCGGTATGCAGCCGCTCTCGAGATCAGCGGCGATGGCCTCGGCGAGCGCGGCGGCGGACATGCGGCCGGAGCCGTCGGTGGCCACCAGCCGCGGCGCGGAGCGCCCGATTCCCGCCTGATGCGCGATCTTGACCCAGCTGCGGTGGCATTCCTTCGAGGTGTAGAACACGGGCGGGCCCGAAAAGGCGCGCGCGCCGTCGGCGGCGAACTTGGGATGGGCGCGGGTCAGCGCACACAGCAGCGCCGTGTAGTTGGCCTCCGATCCGCCGGAGGTGAAGTGGCCCCCGGACTGCGCCGGAAACCCGGCGCGCTGCGCCACCATCCGGATCACGTGCGCCTCGAGCGCCACGGCGGCCGGCGAGGTCGCGGAGCTCGCGACTTGCGGATTGAACGAGGCGGCGATCCGGTCGGCGCACTGCGAAGGGAAGCTCGGGGCCGGGTTGAAAAGCCCGAAATAGCGCGGGTGCGTCAGATGCACGATGCCGTGCTCGAGCACGCCGACCGACCAGTCGAGCAGCTGCGGCAGCGGACGCGGCACGGCGAAGTCGAAGCCGCCGAGCTCGCGGCGGAACGCGTCCATGTCGAGCGTCGGCATGACCGGACCGGCTGCGACGCGCTGCTGAGCCCGGGCCAGCTCGCGGGTCAGATCATCATCGATCCTCAGGCGCTGCGGCCACGGCGGAAACAGTGCTTCGGCGGGGCCGCGAATGGCGGCCGGATGCGTGTATGGCGGCTTCATGCCTCGACCGCGGCGAACGCCCCCTCCAGCGCGTCGCACAGCAGATCGATCTGCGACCGCTCGATGGTCAGCGCCGGCGAGAGGATGATGGTGGCGCCGGACAGGCGGATCATTGCGCCCCGCCGGTAGGCCTCGCGGTGCACGCGCGCGAGCTCCGCCGCTCCGCGCGCGAACGGCGTGCGTGTGCGCTTGTCGGCGACCAGTTCGATGCCGGCCATCAGGCCCACGCCGCGCACGTCCCCGACCAGGCGGAAGCGCTTCTCCATGGCGTGCAGGCGCTCGAGGAAATATTCGCCCTCGCGCGCCGCGCGGGCCGGGATGTTCTCGCGTTCGAGCACGTCGAGCGTTGCCAGCGCCGCGGCCGCCGCGACCGGATGGGCGCCGTAGGTGTAGCCGTGATTGATCGCTCCGAGCACGGGGTCGCCGGTCCTGAAAGGGACCATCACCTTGTCCGACAGCGCCGTGGCGCCCAATGGAATGTAACCCGAGGAGATGCCCTTGGCGAGGCACCACAGATCCGCCTGCACGCCCCACAGCCGCGTCCCGAACAGGTGCCCGGTGCGGCCAAAGCCGGTGACCACCTCGTCGGCGATGAGCAGCACGCCGTGCTTGTCGCAGACCCGGCGCACCAGCGGCCAATAATTCGCCGGGGGAACGATGATGCCTCCGGCCCCCTGCACCGGCTCGGCGATGAACGCGGCCACGGTGTCCGGCCCCTGGAAGACAATCTCCCGCTCGAGCAGCTCGGCGCATATCTCGCCGAGCTTCTCCGGGTCCTGCGTATAGGGATTGCGGTAGAGCCATGGCGTGTCGACGTGGAAACATCCGGGCAGCAGCGGCTCGTAGGCGCGGCGGAAGGCGGTGTTGCCGTTGACGCTCGTCCCGCCGAAATGCACGCCATGATAGCCCTGGCGCAGCGAAATGAACTTGGTGCGATCGCCCTGGCCGCGCAGCTTCCAGTACTGGCGCGCGAGCTTCAGCGCGCCCTCCACGGCATCCGAGCCGCCGCTGCTGAAGTGCACGGCGGCGACGCCGTCCTGCGCCATCAGCCCGACGAGCCGCTGAGACAGCTCGATGGCGCGCGGATGAGTTGCGCCGCGAAACGTGTTGTAGAAGGGCAGCTCGTCGAGCTGCGCGACGATGGCATCGCGGATCTCCTTGCGGCCGAAGCCGAGGTTCGCGCACCACAGGCCGCCCACGCCGTCGATCAGACGGTGTCCGTCCACATCCCAGATCCAGCTGCCCTCGCCGCGCGCGATGATGTCCGGCGGCGCCTCGCGCACCGACCCGGGGTGCGCCATCGGATGCAGCAGATGCAGCGCGTTTTCGTTCTTCAGCTCGTCGGCGGAGAGTTTGCTCATGGGCGTGCCGCGCCGAGCGCCTGATCGAGATCGGCGAGGATGTCATCGATGTGCTCGATGCCGACGCTCAGGCGAATGCTGCCCGGGCCCACGCCCGCCGCCAGCTGCTCGGCCGGCGTCATCTGCCGGTGCGTGGTCGATGCCGGATGGCAGGCGAGGGATTTCGCGTCCCCCAGGTTCACCAGCCGCTTGAACAGCTTGAGCGCATTGTAGAAGCGCATCCCGGCCGGCAGTCCGCCGCGGATGTCGAAGGTCATGAGCGAGCAGGCCCTGCCGCCCAGATATTTCTGCACCAATGCATGATAGGGATTGTCGGCGAATCCCGCGTAATTGACCGCCTCGACGCGCGCATCGGCGCGCAGGAATTCGGCGACCCTGCGCGCGTTTTCCACGTGCCGCTCGACGCGCAGGGCGACTGTTTCGATGCCCTGCAGCAGCAGGAACGCGTTCATCGGCGAGAGCACCGCGCCCATCGTGCGCTGGAAGACGCTGCGGCAGCGGCCGATGAAGGCGGCATGCCCGTAGTGATCCGTGTACACCAATCCATGATACGACTCGTCCGGCTCGCTGAACATCGGATAGCGGGCGCGCTGCTTCGTCCACGCGAAGTTGCCGCAGTCCACGATGATCCCGCCGAGCGTGGTGCCGTGGCCGCCCATGAACTTGGTCAGCGAGTGCAGGATGACGTTCGCGCCGTATTCCATCGGCCGCAGCAGCATCGGCGTGGGCACGGTATTGTCCACGATCAGCGGCATCGCGTGCCGGTGCGCGACACCCGCCAGCGCCTCGAGATCGCACACGTTGCCCGCGGGATTGCCCACCGTTTCGCAGAAAATGGCGCGGGTGTCCTGATCGACCAGGGCCTCGATATCGGCGGCGCGGTCGGATTTCGCGAAGCGCACCTGTACGCCGAGTTTGGGCAGGATGTGCGCGAACAGCGTGTAGGTGGTGCCGTAGAGCTGAGGAACGGAGACGATGTTGCGGCCCATCTCCGTCACGTTCAGCGCCGCGTAGTACAGCGCCGTCTGCCCCGAGGCCACGGTGAGCGCGCCGACGCCTCCCTCGAGCTCCGCCACGCGGTGCTCGAGGATGTCGGTGGTCGGATTGGCGATGCGCGTGTATCGATAGCCTTCGATCTCGAGATTGAACAGCGCCGCGCCGTGTTCGGCGCTGTCGAAGGAATACGCGGCCGTCTGATAGATCGGCACCGCCACCGCATGGGTCGCCGGATCGGAGTCGAACCCGCCGTGAATTGCGATCGTTTCTCGCTTCATCGCACCGCAGTGTAGCGCGAACCCCGCCCGCAGTCGTGATGCGGGTCCGCAAACCGATTGCGGTGCCGGCAGGGCGGGCAATATTGGACCAAGGTCCACGGAATGGCCGCGTCGAATCCAGGCATGATTCGCGCAGCATGCAGGAGAATCCGCGATGCACGGCCGCAGCCGCCGGTTAGCCTCCCACTGCGCACCGCGGCTGCGAACGGCGCGGCTGCTCGGTGCTGCGCTGGCGGCGCTGTCGCTGGCGGCGCTGTACGTGGGGCCGGCGCATGCGCTCGATGCGCCGGCATCCGATGCGGCGGCCGCGGCGCAAACAACGGCCGCGGGCTCCAACGCCGCGCCGGCGGGTGCCGACAGCGGCGAGGGCGAGACCCCGGATTCGATCGAACAGGGCCAGACGCAGCTGCCGGAAAGTTTCGAGCACCGGCCCATCGCGGCCTTGCTGCACGAATCGCGCCTGGTCGGCCTGCGCGATACCACGATCAACGTGCAGTTCCGCTCCTTTTACCTCGATCGAGACAATTTGGAGCCGCCCGACAGCCTGGCCTGGGCCATCGGCGGGTCGGCCGGATTCAAGACCGGATACTTCGGCGATTTAGCAGCGCTCGGCACTACCGTCTATACCTCGCAGCGGCTGGCCGGTCCCCTGGACGAGGACGGCACAACGCTGCTGCAGCCGGGGCAGAACCCCTATACCGCCATAGGAGAACTCTACGGCCAATTCAAGTTGACCGACAATATTCTCGCGATCGCGGGCCGCAAGGGGCTCGATACGCCGTTCATCAACGAGTACGACTCACGCATGACGCCGAACACCTTCGTGGCGTACGCAGTGCAAGGGGTGAGCGCGAGCGCCGACGAATCGACGGCGCTGCGCTTCGGTGCGGGGTATGTGGACAAGATCAAGCCGCGCAACGCCCAGGATTTCGAGTCCATGGCCACCGCCGCGGGCGCCCCCGCCGGCGTGGATCGCGGCGTGTACGTCGCCGGCGGAAACTTCAAGACCGGCCAATTCTCGATCGGCGCGGTCGAGTACTACAGCAACGACATCATCGACATCACCTACGCCGAGTTCAAATACGTCGTACCGCTCGCCAACCGCGTGAGCCTGCGCTTCGGTGCCCAGTACACGGACCAGCACAGCACCGGCGAGGCTCTGCTCACCGGAAAAACGTTCCACGGCGACCAGTCCGGCTTCAAGGCCGAGGTGGGATTCGGCCCCACCTTGTTCACCGTGGCGCGCACGCTCACCGCCGTCGGCGCGACCAGCAGCAACGGCAGCGGCACCGATATGATGAGCCCCTGGGGTAGCTATCCCGGCTACACCCACGTGCAGATCGAGAACTTCTACCGCGCGGGCGAAGATGCGACGCTGCTGCGCGCCGCCTACAACTTCCCGAGGGTGACCGGCCTGAGCGTGTACGTCTTGTACGTGAACGGCTCGACCCCGAGCGTTGTCAATCAGTACGCGCAGCGCGAGTCCGACTTGAACCTGCAATGGATTGCGAAGGACCCCGCCTTCAAGGGGCTCACGCTGCTCGCGCGCTACGGGCACGTCGCGCAGGGCGGACCCACCGATCAGCACGAGAACGAGCTGCGGCTGGTGGCGTACTATCAGTGGCGCTGAGGGCGGTCCAATGAGCAATTGCTTCAAGGACTTATTAGACTCATTACTTTAATTGTCAATGAAATGAACATGTTAGACCGCCGGCTCAACGTGGCGCCGATGATGGACTGGACCGACCGCCATTGCCGGTACCTGCACCGTCTGTTCGCCCCGCACGCGCTGCTGTACACGGAAATGATCGTTTCCGCGGCGCTCGTGCGCGGAGCAACCGCCGATCGTCTCCTCGGGCACGATCCGCAGGAGCACCCGGTCGCGCTGCAGTTGGGCGGCTGCGATCCGAAGGAGCTCGCGGCGGCGGCGCGCATCGGCGCCGCTGCCGGGTTCGCCGAGATCAATCTGAACGTGGGCTGCCCCAGCGATCGGGTCAAGAGCGGGGCTTTCGGCGCCTGCCTGATGTTGAACCCCGAGCTGGTCGCCGAGTGCCTGCGGCGCATGCGCGATGCGACCCGGCTGCCGGTCACCGTCAAGTGCCGCATCGGCATCGACCACCGCGACGACTATGAATTTTTCGCCGCGTTCGTCGATGCGGTGCAGGCCGCAGGGGTGGATGCGCTCATCGTCCATGCCCGCGCCGCCCTGCTCGGCGGATTGTCGCCGAAGGAAAACCGCGAGATTCCCCCCCTCAAGTACCACTACGTGCAGCGGCTGAAGCGCGAGCGCCCGGCTCTGCCCGTGGTGCTCAACGGCGGCATGACCGATCCCGGCGCCATCGCCGGCCAGCTGGCCGCCGGGCTCGACGGCGTGATGCTGGGCCGCGCGGTCTATCACCGGCCGGCCCTGCTGGCGGAACTCGAGCAATCGGTGGTGGACCCCGCCTGGCGCGTTCCACCGCCGTGGCAGATCATCGAACGCATGGTGCCCTATGCACGGGCGCAGACCCGGCAGGGCGTTCGCCTGCACTCGATCACGCGCCACCTGCACGGCTTGATGGCCGGATGCGAGGGCGCCCGCGCCTGGCGCCGGTTTCTGTCCGAACTCGCAACGCGGCCCGATGCGCAGCCCGAGGCGCTCTTTTCAGCGCTTGCGCTGCTGGATCGGGGATTGGCGGCATAAACGGCTCAAGCGCCGCAGACCAGGTTAAGTATAATTTGCGGGCACCATGGGAAAGGAAACCGAACTCGCGATCGTTTTTGCCGATGTGGTCGGCAGCACCAAGCTCTACGAATTGCTTGGCGATCTGCGCGCCCGCGACATGGTGGGGATCTGCATCGAAGTGATGCGCGCCGCCACCGAACAGAATCGCGGCACGGTCATCAAGACCATGGGCGATGAGGTGATGGCGACGTTTCCGACCGCGGACGACGCCTTGAACGCCGCCGCGCAGATGCAGAAGCAGATCGTCCTGCACCCGGCGCTCAAAGTCGACGAGCAGACCGTGGCCATCCGGATCGGCTGCAATTTCGGCCCGGTGGTGGTGGAGAATCGCGATATCTTCGGCGCCGCCGTGCACACCGCGAACCGCATGACCAGCCAGGCGAAAGCCGGCCAGATCATCACCACGGCGACCATGGTCGAGCAGCTGTCGAGCGAGTGGCGCGCATCGGTGCGCCAGATCGACGTCGCGACGCTCAAAGGGCGCTCGAGCGAGGTGGCGCTGTTCGAGGTGCTGTGGCAGACCGAGGACGTCACCAGCATGGTGCCGCAGATCGCCGCCACCGCGCGCGACAAGACGCACAAGGCGCAGCGCCTGCGCCTGCGCTATCAGGGGCAGGAAGTGCTGGTGCAGGAAGGCCGGGCGAACATCTCCATGGGCCGCGCCGAGGAGAATGACCTGGTCATCAAGGGCAATTTGATCTCGCGTCTGCACGCGCGGGTGGAATTCAACCGCAACAAGTTCATCCTCATCGACCAGAGCACCAACGGCACCTTCGTGATCGGCAAGGACGGCGAGGAAGCCTTCGTGCGGCGCGACTCCATGCAGATTCGCGGCGAAGGGCTGATCGGTCTCGGCAAGGCGCCCGACAGCAACTCCTCGCAGGTGATTCGCTACATCTGCGAAGAGTGAGTGACTCCGGCGAGCGCGCTCTTCAGTTCGTTGGTCAATGCCGGCGGCACCCGTTCGCCGAACTCGCCGAGAAAGGCGCCGATGGCCTCGAACTCGGCGCGCCACTGGGCCGGCGAGACCGCGAGCAGCTCCTCGAGCGTCCCCGGCGCCAGCTCCAGCCCGCGGGTATCCAGGTCGGCGGGGTGGGGCAGCTGCCCGATGATCGAGTCGTGTGCCTGCGCCGCTCCCTTGCAGCGCTCGATGATCCAGCGCAGCACCCGCAGATTCTCGCCGTACCCCGGCCACAGATACTTGCCGGCGGCGTCCTGCCGGAACCAGTTGACGTGAAAGATCTGCGGCGGCGATTTGAGACTGGCGCCCATGCTGATCCAGTGCGCCCAGTAGTCCCCGAAGTTGTAGCCGGCGAACGGCTTCATCGCCATCGGATCGCGGCGCACGACGCCGACCGCCCCGGTGGCCGCGGCGGTCGTCTCCGAGGCGAGTCCGGCGCCCACCAGGACTCCGTGCAGCCAGTCGCGCGCCTGATAGACCAGCGGCGCCAGTGAACGGCGGCGGCCGCCGAACACGATGGCCGAGATCGGCACGCCGCCCGGCGCGTCCGCGAGCTTCGAGTAGGCGGCATTCTGCTTGGCCGCCACCGTGAACCGGGAATTCGGATGCGCGGCGGGACCGTTGGCCGGGTCGTACGGCCGCCCCTGCCAGTCGAGCGCCGGTTTGCCCTCGTTCAGACCCTCCCACCAGGGCTCATTGTCCTCGGTGACCGCCACATTGGTGAAGATCGTGTCGCGGCGGATCATCTCGTACGCGTTGCGATTGGTTTTCGCGTTGGTGCCGGGCACCACGCCGAAGTAGCCGGACTCCGGATTGATCGCATACAGCCGGCCGTCCTTGCCCGGGTGCAGCCAGGCGATGTCTTCGCCGAGCGTCCACACCTTCCAGCCCGGCGTGGCTCGCCGGCGGAATCAGCATCGCGAGGTTGGTCTTGCCGCAGGCGGAGGGAAACGCGCACGCCAGATAATGAGTCTCGCCCTGCGGATTCTCGATGCCGATGATCAGCATGTGCTCCGCCAGCCACCCCTCGGTGCGTGCCTGCCAGCTGGCGATGCGCAGGGCGTGGCACTTCTTGCCGAGCAGCGCGTTGCCGCCGTAGCCGGAGCCGAAGCTCTTGATGGAGAGCTCTTCGGGGAAATGCATGATGAAGCGCCGGTCCGGGTTCAGGTCGCCGATGGAGTGCAGACCCTTGACGAACGCGCCGTCGCGCGTGATGCGCTCGAGCGCAGCGCGACCCATGCGCGTCATCAGCTTCATGTTGAGCACCACGTAGGCGCTGTCGGTGATTTCCACGCCGCATCGCGCGAACGGCGAGTCGATCGGGCCCATGCAGTACGGCACGACGTAGAGCGTGCGCCCCTTCATGCAGCCGGCGAACAAGGCGTCCATCTTGGCGTGCGCCTGCTCCGGCGGCAGCCAGGGATTGTTGGGCCCGGCGTCGTCGCGATGGCGGGTGCAGACGTACGTCAGGTGCTCGACGCGCGCCACATCCGAGGGGTGCGAACGGTGCAGAAAGCAGCCGGGAAAGCTCCCCTGATTGAGCGGCAGCAATTCCTTTTTGGCCGCCAGCTCGCGCTCCAGGGAATGATATTCGGCATCGCTCCCGTCGCACCAGTGGATCCGGTCCGGCCGGGTGAGCCGCGCGACCTCATCGACCCACTCGGAGACATCGCGATTCGAGGCTGCGAGGGACGTAACCTGCTGGGGTGCGGTTGCCATGGGAGTCCTCGAACTGGCTGTACTAGACTGTGCAGGATGACAGATGGCCGCCCGCCCGCCAACTCCCCCAGGCCGCCGCCAGGCGCCGGCGGCGAGCCGCAAATGAACGGTAACTTATTGATTATATGACCTTAATTTCAAATGCATCGTGCCGCGGCGCGGCGCTCGCAGGCGTTCTTTGGGTCGCGGCGGCCGCCGGCGCTGCCGCGGACTCGGGGACCGGCGCGGCCGCAGCCGTCGACGCGGCTACGGCGGGCGCTCGTGCCAGCTCCGCGGCCATTGCGCTCACGGCAATCGCCGAGGTGGAGACGCGGGTTTCGTTCAACGGCCGCGAGGCCACCAAACTGATTCCCGCCGATCGCGTGGTGCCGGGCGATGAGATCTTCTACACGCTGGAAATCCGCAACACCGGCAGCGCGACGGTGCGCGCGCCGAGCGTGGTGTATCCGGTTCCGGATCACACTCGCTACGTGGACGATACCGCGATCGGTCCCGGAGCCGAAGTGAGCTATTCGGTCGACGGCGGGCGCACCTTCGACCGGCCCGAGAATCTCAAAGTCGCCGGGCCGGCGGGAGCGCCGCGCCCGGCCGACGCGGCCGACTACACCCACATCCGCTGGCAATTCAAGCACGGCCTCAAGGGCAAATCCGTGGCGTTCGCGCGTTTTCGCGCAGTAGTGAAATAGTCGAGGCGAAAACATCGTAGGCTAGGCTCCTGACTACCCATATGGACTACAAAGACGTGTTCGGTGCCGCGGGGCCGCTCGCACGGGCGTTGGCGGCTTATGCCCATCGGCCGGAGCAATCCGCGATGGCCAACGCGGTGGGTCTTGCGCTCGCGCGCGGCGAGCCGCTCATCGTCGAGGCGGGGACCGGCACCGGCAAGACCTTCGCCTACCTCGTGCCGGCGCTGCTGTCGGCGCGCAGCGTGATCATCTCCACCGGCACGCGTACGCTGCAGGACCAGTTGTTCCGCCGAGATCTGCCGCTGCTCGCCCGAGCACTGGGGCTGCCGGTGAAGGTGGCTCTGCTCAAGGGACGCGCCAACTATCTGTGCCGGCACCGTCTCGAGCTCGCCACTCAGCAGCGCTCGCTCAGGCTCGGCGAGCGCGGCTCGGCGCGAGTGCTCGCGCGCGTGGCGCGATGGGCGGCGGCCACCAAATCCGGCGACCTGGCCGAGCTCACCGACCTGCCGGAGCAGTCGGCGGCATGGCCGATGATCACCTCGACGCGCGAAAACTGCCTGGGGCAGGAGTGTCCCCAGTTCTCCCGCTGCCATGTGTTCGAGGCTCGGCGCCAGGCCCAGGCCGCGCAGATCGTGGTGGTGAACCATCATCTGCTGCTGGCGGATCTTGCGCTCAAGGACGAGGGCTTCGGCGATCTGCTGCCGGGCGCGGACGCGGTCATCCTGGACGAAGCGCATCAGGTGCCGGATATCGCGGCGCAGTTCTTCGGGCACACCTGGTCGCTGCGGCAGGCGCAGATTCTGTTGCGCGACGCCTCCGCCGAGATGAGCGCCGCCGGCGTGCGCGCGCCGGCCGTGAACAGCGCCATTGCCGACGTGGAGGCGCTGCTCGAGGAATTGCGCAGCGCTCTGCGCGGCGGCGCCGGCCGCTTCGACTGGGCGGGCCTGCCGGATGCGTTCGTGGATGCGCTGCCGCGGCTCGAGGCCGCGCTCGCAGACCTCGCGGCGCAGCTCGAGGGTCTGGGGGCGGGGGCGGGCACGGCCAACTGCGCGCGGCGCGCCGCCGCCCTCGCGCAATCGCTCGGGCTGCTCCGCGGCTCGTCGGATGAGCTCGGACTGCGCTGGGTCGAAGCGAGCGCCGGCGGCTTGGCGCTGCAGTTCACGCCGTTCGAGATCGCGGACCGGCTGCGCGAATACATCGAGGCGCGCCCGTGCGCCTGGGTGTTCACGTCGGCCACGTTGGCCATCGGCGAGGATTTCGCGCATTTCGCGGCGCGCATCGGACTGCCGCAGGCGCGCACCCTGAAGATCGACAGTCCGTTCGACTATCGCGCGCAGGCGCGCATCTATCTGCCGCGCGCCATGCCGGATCCGCAGCATCCGGCGTTTGCCGGCAGTTTCATCGATGCCTGCGCTCCTTTGATCGAAGCGAGCGGCGGGCGCGCGTTTCTGCTCTACACCAGCTATCGCGGACTCGCGGAAGGGGTCGCGGCGCTGAAGGCGCGCTTTCCCGAGCCGCCGTTTCCCGTGCTGGTGCAGGGCCAGGCGCCGCGTGAGGCGCTGCTCAATCGATTTCGCGAGCTCGGCAATGCGGTGCTGCTGGCCACCGGGAGCTTTTGGGAAGGCGTGGACGTCAAGGGCGAGGCGCTGTCGATCGTCGCCATCGACAAACTCCCCTTTGCCTCGCCCGACGATCCGCTGCTCAAGGCGCGCCTCGAAGGAATACGGCGCCGCGGCGGCAATCCGTTCGTCGAGCATCAGTTGCCCCAGGCGGTCCTCGCGCTCAAGCAGGGCGTCGGTCGTCTGATCCGCGACTTCGACGACTTCGGGGTGATCGTGCTCGGCGATCCGCGCCTCAGGAGCAAATCCTACGGCAGCGCGTTTCTGCGGGCGCTGCCGCCGAGCCCGGTAATCACCGACGGCGCCGTGGGGGCGCAGTTTCTCGCCGAGCGGCTTAAGGGGCTGCAGGCTGCGCCCGCCGCCTCGAGCGTGCCCAGGAGCCTGTCTGAGTATTCCCCGTGGCCGCGACCGTGACGGATTTGCCTTCAGTCGAGGCGGAGCCGACGCGGTTGGGTAGAGCCCAATAAGGAGGCGACAACGATGAATGAAGGCAAATCCGTCCGGTCCCAAGGGGTTGGCTCTGCAAGGCGCGTCTGCGGCGTTGCGCGGCTTGGTCGTGGAATCAACCACGACCTGCGCCGCGCGCCTTGCATCCGCCTCCTTGCAGAGCCAACGCGGCTCACCGGGAATACTCAGACAGGCTCCTAGCATGCGGCTGCTCGCACTCGACACCGCGACGGAGGCATGCTCGGTCGCGATTCTGACCGATCAAGGCCTGATCGGACGCTTCGCCGAAGTGGGCCGCGGACACGCCGAACGGATACTCGCCATGGTGGATGCGGTGCTGGCCGAGGCCGGCCTGGGGCTGTCCATGCTCGACGGCATCGCCGCCAGCGTCGGGCCGGGTGCGTTCACGGGCGTGCGGATCAGCGTGTCGGTGGCCCAGGGCTTGGCCTTCGGTGCGGCGCTGCCGGTCGTTCCGGTCACCACGCTCGAGGCGTTGGCGCTGCAGGTGATGGATGACGGCGCGGTCCATGCCCTCGCCTGTCTCGATGCGCGCATGGGCGAAGTGTACTGGGGCTGCTTCGCCGCCGACGCGGTGCAGGGTTTGGTCGCTTGCAGCGCGCTTCACGTGGGTCCCGCCGCGCAGGTGAGAGTTCCCGGCGCGGAGCGCTATCGCGGTATCGGCCGCGGCTTTGCGGCCTATCCCGAGCTCGCGGCGCTGCCCGGAGTGCAGCTCGAAGCGCGCGACGCCGGCGCCCTGCCCGATGCGCGCGAGACGGCACGGCTCGGCGCCATCCGGCTCGCGGCCGGACAGGGGCTGGATCCGGCCGACCTGCAACCCCGGTACTTGCGCGATAAAGTGGCATCGACCGAGGCCGAACGCGCCGCCGCGCGAGGCCGGTCACTCAACTGTCACACACCGCCGCTGTAATAGCGGGTTAGCTGAATCAAGGGATTATAAGATCACATGACCGCCAAGCGTATCCTCGTCGTGGACGATGAAAAGGCCATTCGCGACATGATTGCATTCGGATTGCGCCGCGCGGGGTACGAGGTTTGCGAGGCCGAGGATTGCCGCGAGGCGCGCGCGCGCATCGTCGATGTTCGGCCGGATTTGATGCTGGTCGACTGGATGCTGCCGGACATGAGCGGACTGGAGCTGACGCGCTCACTGAAGCGCGCCAAGGACACCGAGGAGATCCCGGTGATCATGCTCACCGCCAAGACCGATGAGCAGGACAAGGTCAGCGGTCTCGAAGGCGGCGCCGACGACTACATCACCAAGCCCTTTTCCCCGCGCGAGCTGCTGGCGCGCATTCAAGCCGTGCTGCGGCGTGCCGCTCCGGCAGGCGCCGGCGACATCATGGAAGTGCAGGGGCTGAAGCTCGACGATTCGAGCCATCGGGTGAGCGCCGGAGAGCGCGAAATCGCCTTGGGGCCCACCGAATACCGCCTGCTGCATTTCTTCATGACCCATCCGGAGCGGGTGTTCAGCCGCGGCCAGTTGCTCGACCGGGTGTGGGGCGGCAATACTTATGTCGAGGAGCGTACCGTGGACGTGCATATCCGCCGCTTGCGCAAGGCGCTCGAGCCGTATGTGCTGGAGGGGCTGGTGCAGACCGTGCGCGGTGCCGGCTACCGCTTCTCCACGCGAGACTCATAGGCGAGATTCAAGGCGAGACGACTCCCCAGAATATGGCAGCGATGTGGACTTTCGCGCTCGTGCGGCTCGCCGGCATACTGGCGCTGGGCTTCGTGCTGGGCCTGCTGCTGCATCCCGTTTGGCTGTGGCTGCTGGCCGCGGCGTGTCTGTACCTGGGCTGGCAGCTGCTCAATTTATATCGGCTCGACCGCTGGCTGCGGCTGCGCTCACAGATCGATCCGCCCAACATCGGCGGCATCTGGGGGGACGTCATCGGGCAGGTGGTGCGCTTGCATCGGCGCAAGCAGTTTCACAAACAGCGGCTGGTGCAGCTGTTTCGCGAGCTGCGACGCTCGACCGCGGCGCTGCCGGACGGCGTGATCATTCTCAGCAGCCAGAAGGAGATCGTCTGGTTCAACCGGCAGGCCGCGCGCTTGCTCGGGCTCAAGCGTCCGGTCGACGTCGGCCTGCGAGTCGACAACCTGATCCGCGCGCCGGAATTCGTGCACTATCTGCACGGCGATGATTTCGCGCTGCCCCTGGTGATTCGCCCGCCGGCCCGGGTGGACATGTATCTGGCGCTGCAGGTGGTTCCCTACGGCGCCGGACAATCGCTGTTGCTGGTGCGTGATGTCACCCGCCAAATGCGCCTCGAAGCCATGCGCAAGGACTTCGTGGCGAACGCCTCGCATGAGCTGCGCACGCCGCTGACGGTGATTACCGGCTATCTCGACAGCCTGGCCGACGACCCGTCGATCGATCAGGCCTGGGCCGGTCCGATCCGAGACATGCGCTCCCAGGCGCAGCGCATGAACGCCATCATCGCCGCGCTGCTCGAGCTGTCGCGGCTCGAGTCCAACGACGGCGAAGCGCCGCGCGATACGGTCGATGTGCCGGAGATGCTCGAGCGCCTGTATCGCAACGCGCTGTCGAGCGGCGACCGGCCGCGCCACGTCTCGCTCGATCTGGAGACCGCGGACGGCCTGTTCGGCGCTGCCCACGAAATCGAGTCCGCGTTCACCAATTTGCTGGTGAACGGGCTCAAATACACGCCGTCGGACGGCGCCGTGCGCATGCGCTGGTGGACCGACGAGGAGGGCGCGCATTTCTCGGTGATCGACAACGGCATCGGCATTCCGGCGGAGCACATTCCGCGGCTCACCGAGCGCTTCTACCGGGTCGATGCGGGACGCTCGCGCGACCAGGGCGGCTCGGGTCTGGGGCTCGCCATCGTGAAGCATGCGCTGCAGCGGCACGGCGGCTGGCTCGACGTGCAGAGTGCCGAAGGCAAGGGAAGCACCTTCACCTGCCACTTCCCGCCGCAGCGCGTCTGGCACTCGGGCCTGCGCGCGGCGGCGAGCGCTTGACCCCCGGCAACGCTCGGCGCCACGTCAACGCTCGGCGCCGCGTGAACGCTTGGGCGTCACGCGAACGCTCGGCGTCACATGAACGCTCGGCGTCACATTTATTCTGTAAGTTGTTGACGTGCGCCGCAATCGGATGTAAACGCACGGGTGTATTTTGCGATTGTTGATGCACCGCTGGCTGCAAGGTAGATGCAATGGAAACGGCCGATCTCACACACCACATTTCCCGCCGCTTCAACGAGGACCTGGAGAAGGTGCGCAACCAGGTGCTGCAGATGGGCGGTTTCGTGGAACAGCAGCTTCACAAGGCCATCATCGCCTTGGTCGAGGGCGACAGCCGCCTGGGCGAATCGGTTGCGACCGACGACTACAAGGTCAACGGCATGGAAGTGTCGATCGACGAGGAGTGCAGCCGCATCCTCGCGATCCGCGCACCCGCGGCGGGCGACCTGCGGGTCATCGTCGCCATCATCAAGACGATCACCGATCTGGAGCGCATCGGCGATGAAGGCGAGAAGATCGGCTACATCGCCTCGCGTCTCGCCACGATGGAGCGCCCGGCGGACAAGTATCGCGAGGTCAAGCATCTGGGCAGGCAGGTCGCGCAGATGGTGCACGACGCCCTCGATGCCTTCGCGCGCATGGATTCGCAGGCGGCATTGAAAACCGCGCAAGAAGACAAGATGGTGGACGAGGAATACGAGTCGATACAGCGCCAATGCATCACCTTCATGATGGAGGACCCGCGCACCATCCGGCGGGCGCTCGAGATCATGTGGATCGTGCGCGCCTTGGAGCGCATCGGCGATCACGCCAAGAACATCTGCGAATACGTGATCTACATGGTGCACGGCAAGGACATCCGCCACACCTCGCTCGAGGACGTTGCCAAGCAGATCGATGCTGCGCACGCCGCCGTCGCGCGCCGCTGATGACCGCGCGCAGCGCGAATTTCCTCGGCTTCCTGGCCTGCGCAGGCCTGTTGGCGTATGCCTAGTTACGCGCAGTTCATCCTGCATCTGGAGCCGTGCCCGCTGTGCATCTTTCAGCGCGTGGGCGTGCTCGCGCTCGCGCTGGCGTTTCGCGGCCGCGGCGGCGCACGATCCGATCGGCTGGGGGCGGCGGATCTACGCCGTGCCTGCTCACGCTTGCGGCGCTCGCCACCATCGGCGTGGCGGCGCGCCAGCTGTACATTCAGAGCCTGCCGCCCGATAGCGTCCCCGCCTGCGGCGCATCGCTCGATTTCATGCTGAAGGTCTTTCCGCTCACCGAAGTGCTGAGCAAGGTGCTCACCGGATCCGGAGAGTGCGCCAAGATCGACTGGCGCTTCCTGGGCCTTGCGATGCCGGCGTGGGTGCTGATCGCCGCCCTGTGCCTCGGCGCCTGGGGACTGTGGGCGAATCTGCGGCGCTGGCCGCCGGTCCTGCGATTCTGATGCCGAATACCTTGGCGTTGACCTGCGAGCTGATGTCGCGGGCGTCGGTGAGTCCGGCCGACGGCGGCTGTCAGGCGCTGATGAGCGAACGGCTGGCGGCGATCGGCTTCCGCGTCGAGCACCTGCGATTCGGACCTGTCGACAATTTCTGGGCCCGACGCGGACGCGAAGGACCGGTGTTCTGCTTCGCCGGGCACACCGATGTGGTGCCCCCCGGACCGCTCGAGGAGTGGCACAGCGATCCGTTCTCGCCCGTCATCCGGGACGGCGTCCTGTACGGCCGCGGCGCCGCCGACATGAAGAGCGGCCTTGCCGCGATGGTGACCGCCTGCGAGGAATTCGTCGGCCGATATCCCGCATCACCGCGGCAGCATCGCCTTTCTGATCACCAGCGATGAGGAGGGGCCGTCGATCGACGGCACGCGCCGCGTGGTCGAGGTGCTGCGCGAGCCGCGAGCGAGACCATCGACTGGTGCCTGGTCGGAGAGCCGTCGAGCGAGAGCCTCGCTCGGCGACACCATCAAGATCGGCCGCCGGGGCAGCTTGAGCGGGCGGCTCACGGTGCACGGCGTGCAGGGGCACATCGCCTATCCGCAATTCGCGGACAATCCCGATTCACGCCGCTGGCGCCCGCGCTGGCCGAGCTCGCCTCGCGCACCTGGGACCACGGCAATCGAGCACTTTCAGCCCACCACGTTTCAAGTGTCCAATATCGCGGCCGGCACGGGCGCACCGAACGTCATCCCCGGCGAGCTCAAGGCGCGCTTCAACCTGCGATTCTCGACCGAGCAGACGGTCGATACGCTCAAGGCGACGGTCGAGCGCATTCTGCAGCAGCATCGTGTGAACCATTCGCTCGAGTGGTTCGTCTCCGGGTACCCGTTTCTCACCGTTCCGGGGACGCTGTCGGAGGCGGCTACCCGCGCCGTGCAGGAGGAACTGCAGATCACGCCCAAGCTGTCGACCGGGGGCGGGACTTCGGACGGGCGGTTCATCGCGCCGATGGGCGCTCAGGTGATCGAACTCGGCGTGGTCAATGCCACCATTCACAAGGCGAACGAGTGCGTGCGCGTGGCCGACATCGAACGGCTGCGCGGCGTCTACCGCCGCACGCTCGAATTGCTGCTCAAACCCCGCGCCTGAGAGCCTGTCTAATACTCAGACAGACTCTAGGCCCGCTATTGCACGCTATAGCCGCGGCCTTCCAAGCAGGCCGCCTGAGCCCGCATGTAGTCGTTGCGCTTGTTCGCCGCCGCCGAGCTGCCCGTGCTCGGGTCAAAGCCGCTCTGGCCCACCGCCCACTGGTGGCAATCGAACTTGTCCTTCGCCTGCTGATCCGTACTCTGCCCGTTCTTCGGGTATGCGATCAGATCGGTTCCGGCCGCCGGCGCGCTGCCGGCCACTTGTGCCTGCAGCCCGGACGGAGGGGCCACGGTCACGTACTGGCTGGCGTTAGGATCCCAGTTGTAATAGGTATTGTCGGCGTAATAGTACGGAACGCCGCCCCAGTAGTAGGTCGAATAGTAGTAAGGCAGGGCCCCGAAATAGAGGCCAAGCCCGAGGCCCCAGCCCAAACCCCAGCAGCCCCAGCAGCCCCCGCCCCAGCCGCCCCAGTACCCGCCGCGCCAGCCGCCATAGCCGCCGTGCCAGCCATAGCCGTAGCCGCCGCGATAGCCGCCGCCGTAATAGCCGCCCCGATACCCGCCGTAACCGCCATAACCGCCGTGGTAGCCGCCGTAGCCGCCTGCGTAGCTGCCCGTGTGGCCGCCGCTGAAGCCGCCCGCGTGGCCGCCGCTGAAGCCGCCGCCGTGGCCGCCGCCAAAGCCGCCACCGTGGCCGCCGCCGCCACCGCCGTGGCCGCCGCCGCCACCGCCGTGGCCGCCGCCACCACCGCCGTGTTGCGCGAAGGCACCGCCGCTCAGCACCAGCGCGGCCAGCCCCATCGCCAGCAGCGCGGAGAGCTTTTGGAATCCGGTTTGAGTTTTCATAACGTCACCCATCGAATGAGCATGCATCGATGTAACTACCATATCTTGGACTCCGCAGCGCGCCATCAGTTCACACCTGTAATAGTCACCCGCAGGCTCCCCTGGGCCGCGCCGCTGAATTGCAGCAGCAGCGGCTTTTTGGCGTCGAGGTCGAATACGACGATCTTACGCGGCGCGTCGCAGCTGCGCTGACCCTCGTAGTCCCTCGGCGGCACCCGCTCGCCGTTCACGGCGACGTCGATCCACAGCGGCAGGTCGACCGAGATGCGATAGCTGCCGGAGGAGGGTATCTGCAACGCGGCCAAGCCTGCGAATGTCCCCTGGCCGGACGGGGTTTTGCCCGGGGGCGCGGAAAAGCTCACCTGCTCGAGCGGCTCGAGCGCAAGCCGGTACAGGCGATTCGGCAGCAGCACCGGCGCCGATCCGCTGTCCTTGCCGGCCGCCTGCGGCACCGCCGCCGAAGCGAACAGCGCCCGCTCCTTGCCCACATCCCACTTGAATCCCGTGCAGGGATCATCGACCAGCTCTTGCGCGCCGGCGCCGCTTGCAAGCCCGGTGCTTATCAGGGCGGTCAGCGTCAGTGAACAGGCCAGGTCTCCGGCTACTCGCATGGCATCACTATAGAGCATACCGACGATTCCAACACCGCCGCTCCCTCCGCCGCCGGCGCGCTCAACCGTGGCCAAACGCCACCGGCGACAGCGGCAGCGAGAGGGTCAATTTGGTGCCCTGACCGGGACTGCTGTCGATGGAGAGCTCGGCGCCGATGAGCTCCGCCTGCTCTCGCAGTCCGATGATGCCGTAGTGACCCGGACTCGAGCCTTGAGGATCGAATCCGACGCCGTCGTCCTCGATCTGCAACCGCAGCTGCGCGCCGTCGGTCGTCTGCAGCTTGACCGTCACCCGGCTCGCCATCGCATGCCGCTCCACGTTGCGCAAGGCCTCCTGCGCCATGCGCAGAATCGTCTCGGCGCGCTCGTCGCCGAAGCGCGCGGATTCGACATCGGCGCTGAACTCGCCGCTCAACCCGGTGCGATTGATGAAGCGCTCGAATTCGCTCGACAGCGCGGCACCCAATCCCGTATCGCGCACCGCGTTGACGCGCATCTGGGTGATCGCCGTGCGCGCCTCCTTGAGCCCTTCGTGAGCGACCTGCTTCGGCTCGGGCGAGCTCCTCGGGCACCGCCGCAGGGTCGCGCGCCTGCAGCCTGCGCAGGAAGCGAATCTCGCTCAGGATGGCCATCATCGAATGCGCGAGCGTATCGTGCAGGTCGCGGGCGATTTTCAGGCGCTCGCGCACGATCGCCGCATAGCGCGACTCTTCCGCCAGCCGCTCCACTTCGCGCGTGCGCACGGCCACGCGCCGTTCGAGCTCGCTGCTGAGGCTCTGAAGCTCGCGGCGCTCTCGCTGAAGATCGCCGAGAATCGCGGCGAACGCTCGGGCCAGCTGCGCCACCTCGTCGACGCCCGCCGGAATCTCGATCTGGGCCGCTTCGCTCTGCCCGACGGATGCGACGGAACGGGCCAGGCGCTTCAGCCGGCCGGTGAGCTGCCGCGCACCCAGCACCCCGAGCAGGGCCGTCGCAGCGCCGAGGCACATCGACACCCACAGGATTTTGAGCGCCAGCGCGTTCGCGCGCTGATAGACGCGCTCGTTGGCCTCGGTGAGCTGGACTTGCCAACCCAATGCCGCGACTTCGTTGCCTGCGCTCAACAGCGCTCTGGCGACGAGCACGTGCCGTCCGTCGGGCAGGCGTTCGAATTCGGGCGCGCCGTAAGGTTGCGGCGCTCTCGCCGATGGGAGCGCCGCTCCACGGCCTGTTGCGCAGCTTGTCGGGTCCGACGAGCACCACGCCGTCGCGGTCGAGAACGTACGCCTGTGCCGCACCATAAGGATCGGATTCGTCGGTAAGCCGCTCGGGATGATAGGGCGAGCGCCGCCAGCTCAGGTGCGCGGCAATGACGCCGACCACCCGGCCCGTTTCGTCGCGCACCGGGGCCGCCATGTCGCCGAGCTCCGCGGTATTCGATCCGGCCGGCGTGCGTGCCGCTTCGGATTCCGCAATGACGCCCAGCCAGGGTCCGCGCAGCCCGGCGGCGAACCATGGGCTCGCGACCACCTCGCGCGCTTCGGTCGACCCGCCGTTTGCGCGCACGACGGCGCCGTGAGCGTCCGCGACGGCAATCCAATCGAGCTGTGGATAGGCGGATGTCAGCTCATTGAACACATCGCCCAATCCGCTCGGCCGCTCCCGGTCGGACGTGTCCCGCAAAATGCGTCCGGCTGCGCGGATGGCATCGAGCCGTACGGCGAGCGCCTGACCCAAATCGGAGCTCAGTTGGTCCGTTTCGAGCGGCAAGGCGCCGCATGTGCTGTTCCAGGACGCTCTCGCGCGCGATGCTGCCGACCCAGACCGTCGGCCGCGATCGAGAAGGCGACCGCCAGGCCGATGATCAGCCACACGGCGCCCACGACCAGGCTGCGCCTCGGATCGAGGATGCGCAGAATCGGCTGCAGCATGTCGGCAAATGCCCTGTCGGCCATGGCGGCACGTTAACAGGTGACTAAAGTCACTTCCAAACGAAGCGCGGCGGGCCGCATGATGGCGCCCAGGGTGCAATGGCGAGGTGCTGACGGTGCAGAGCCACCAATACCGCGGCGATTCGCATCATCATCGCGGAAGACCAGGCGATCGTACGCAGGGGCGCCGCGCTGCTTCTGTCCATGGAGCCGGATATGGAGGTGGTGGGCCAGGCACGCAACGGCGTCGAAGCGGTCGAGCTCGCGCAGCTGCTGCATCCCGATGTGGTGCTGATGGATCTGCACATGCCGCTCAAGGGCGGCGTCGCCGCGACGCGCGAAATCACCCAGGCGCTTCCCGTGACGCAGATTCTCGTCTTGACCACGCTCGACGACGATGAAACGGTGTTCGAAGCGGTGTGCGCCGGCGCCCACGCCTACCTGCTGAAAGACGCGGACGAGGACGAATTGCTTGAAACCGTGCGTGCGCTCAAGCGCGGCGAATCGCGCCTGACCCCGCAGATCGCGCGCAAGGTGATGGATCAGTTTCGCCGTCTCGCCGCGGCCGCCCAAGCGCACTCCGTCCCGGAGCACGCTTCCGCCGCGCCCGCGGCCGACCTGCGCCCTGCGGCGCGAAGCGACGCGCCGAGCGCGGACCCGTTGACCGACAAGGAAGAAAAGGTTCTGCAGCACCTCTCCGAGGGGATGAGCAACCGGCAGATCGCCAACGCCCTGTTTCTTGCCGAAGGCACAGTGAAGAATTATGTGAGCCGAATCATGGAAAAGCTTCACGCCAATACGCGGACCGAGCTTGCGATACTGTCGCGCAAGCAGTCGCAGCCCAAGTAGTGACTTTAGTCACTTCCAAACGTGACTTTCGGCTGCTGACCGCCCGATTCGCCTCATCTACATTATCGGCAGGCCAGGCTCCCCGGGAATTTGAAGCATGTCCGTCGTCGAATTGGCGCTGAAGCGGCCTTACACCGTGGTGGCCGTCCTGATTCTCATCGCGCTCATGGGGATCGGCACCGCGCTGCGCATGCCCGTCGACATCTTCCCGGAAATCAACATTCCGGTCGTCGCCGTGGTGTGGACCTACAACGGCATGAGCGCCACCGACATGCAAAACCGCATTTTGACGCTGCACGAGCGGCAGCTGGCCTCGCTGGTGGACGACATTTCGCGCATCGAGGCGCAGAGCTACGAGGGCGTGGGCGTCGAGAAGGTCTATCTGCACGAGGGCGCCGACGTGACACGCGCGATCGCTCAACTGGCCAGCAGCGCACTGGTGGTGCTCAAGTACATGCCGCCCAACATCACGCCGCCGCTGGTGCTGCGCTATGGGGCCACCGACGTGCCGATCATACAGCTCAGCCTGTCGAGCAAGTCTCTTCCGGACACCAAGCTCAACGATCTGGGTCAGAACATCATCCGCCCCGCGCTCGCGGTGGTGCATGGCGCCGAGGTTCCCTATCCGTACGGCGGCAAGCCGCGCGTCATCATGGCCGATCTGGATTCGCGCGCGCTGCAGGCGCGCGGATCTGTCGCCGTCGGACGTCAGCAACGCGCTGCTGCATCAGAACGTGATTCTGCCCTCCGGCGACGTCAAGATCGGCGACAAGGATTACACCCTGGCGATGAACAATTCGCCCGACGTCATCGAGACCATCAACTCGTTTCCCATCAAGCAGGTCGGCGGCCGCATGGTGTTCATGCGCGATGTGGCCCACGTCCACGACGGCTTCCAGGTGCAGACCAACTCCGTCTCGGTCAACGGCACGCCCGGCGCGCTCATGGTGATCCGCAAGACCGGCGGCGTGTCGACGCTGGCCGTGATCGACGGGGTGCGGGAGGCGATGAAGCTCATCGAGAACATGCTGCCCAAGGGCGTGATCGATCAAGCCTCTCTTCGATCAATCCGTATTCGTCAAGGCGGCTCTCAACAGCGTGCTGTTGAGCGCCTGCATGGCCGCCGGGCTGACGGCGCTCGTCATCATCCTGTTTCTGGGCAACATTCGCCTGTCGTTCATCATTCTTGTGGCGATTCCCCTGTCCATCATCACCGCGGTGCTGTTCATCAACCTGGCCGGCCAGACCTTGAATACCATGACGCTCGGCGGCTTCGCGCTCGCGATCGGCATATTGGTCGACAACGGCACGGTCGTGATCGAGAACATCGAGCGCCATGTCGCGATGAACGAGCCCCTGCATCACTCGATCGTGACCGGCGCCGCCGAAGTCGCGGTGCCGACGTTCCTGTCGACGCTGTGCATCTGCATCGTGTTCGTCCCCGTGTTCCTGCTGCAGGGCACCGCAAAATATCTCTTCTCGCCGCTGTCGCTCTCCGTCATCGGCGCGCTGGTGGCGAGCCTCGCGCTGGCCTTCACGCTGGTGCCGGTACTGTTCAATTATCTGATGGCCGGATCGGTTCACCGCTTCGAGGCAGAGGCGGAGCACAGAATGGTCGGCGAACATCCGCCGACGAGGAATCCGCTGGTGCGCGCGCAGCAGGCGTTTGAGCGCGGTTTCGAGTCGTTTCGCGAACGGTACCGCAATGCGCTCGCATGGACTCTCTCCGAACCGGTCACGACCGTGACCGCGTTTGTTGTCCTGATGGTGCTCTCGGCTCTGCTGTTTCCGCAGCTGGGACGGGATTTCTTCCCTCAGGTGGACGCCGGGCAGATGCGGCTGCACGTGCGCGCGCCGCCGGGAACGAGAATCGAGACGCACGCAGGAGTACTTCGCCGACGTGGAGGCGCAGATCCGCAAGCTGGTCGGCAACGATCAAATCGGCATCATGCTCGACAACATCGGACTTCCCTACAGCGGCATCAATATCGCGCTCAGCGATTCGGCCACCGTGGGGCCGATGGACGGCGAGATCCTGATTTCGTTGAACGAGAAGCACACGCCGACTGCGAAGCTGATCGCGATGCTGCGCCGCGAGCTGCCCAAACGCTTTGCCGAGCTGCAGTTCTTCTTCCAGCCGGCGGACATCGTCGATCAGGTGTTGAACTTCGGCCAGCCGGCGCCGATCGACGTGCGGGTGTCCGGGCCGGATCAGGACGCCGCCTTCGGTCTCGCCTCGCAGATCGCGCGCGCCCTGGTGCGCGTGCCGGGCGTCGTCGATTCGCACGTCTTCCAGGTTCCCGATGCGCCGGCCTTGACGGTCGATATGGATCGCGCGCTCGCGACCTTGGCGGGAATCACGCAGCAGGAGGCCGCGGACAACGTGCTCGTGGCCACCAATTCGAGCGCGCAGATCTCGCCCGAACTTCTGGGTCGACCCGCGCAACAGCGTGAGCTACCCCTTGGTCGTGCAGTATCCGCCGTACCTGTACGGCTCGACGCAGGATCTGCAGACCCTGCCGGTGACCTCCGGCGCGGCGAGCGGCGAGAGTCAGCTCCTCTTGAACGTGGCTGCGTTCGGCCGCGACAAGGTTCCCTTGATCGCCTCGCAGCTCAATATCCGGCCGGTGTTCGACGTGCATGCCGACGTCCAGGGACGCGACCTGTATTCCGCGGCACACGACATCGACAAGGTCCTGGCGGCGCATCGGCCGGCCGCATCGACGGCGATGACGGTCCAGTTGAGCGGCCAGGTCGAGACCATGCAGGAGAGCTATACGGGCCTGTTTACCGGCATCGCGCTCGCGATCATCCTCGTGTATCTGTTTCTGGTCATGAATTTCCAGAGCTGGATCGATCCGCTGATCGTGCTGATGGCCGTGCCGTTCGCGCTCGGCGGGGTGCTGTGGATGCTGTTCCTGTCGCAGACGCCGATGAGCGTGCCGGCGCTCATGGGCACGCTCATGTGCATCGGCCTGACCACGGCCAACAGCATTCTGGTGGTGACCTTCGCCAATCAGCGCATGGAGGCGGGCGATGATCCGCTGCGCGCGGCGGCCTCCGCCGGCTACACCCGCTTGCGGCCGGTGCTGATGACCGCCGGCGCGATGATCCTCGGCATGGTGCCGATGGCGCTTGGGCATCGGCGAGGGCGGCGAACAGAACGCGCCGCTGGGGCGGGCGGTGATCGGCGGCCTGCTGTTCGCGACCTTCGCGACGCTGATTTTCGTGCCCACGATGTATCGCCTGCTGCGCCGCCGGCCGCGCCCGGTCCGCCGATTCGACACGCCATAGGTAGAGCCAATGCAACCGCCTGACACACAGACACCGAGCCGCCGGCGCAGCAGCCCACGAGCGCGACGCGACCACGGGCGCGGCGCCGAATACTGCCCGACGATGTGTCGCGGACGGAGCAGCGCGGGGTCTCCACGCAGTTTCGACCCCGGCACCGGACGGCGCGTTGAAGAGAGGCGTCGTCATCGCGGCCGCGGTCCTGCTGCTCGGCTTCGTCGTGGTGCGGGTGGTGCGGTTCTTCGACGAGCGGGGCGTGGCGAATGCCGGCGAAGCCGCCTACACGGCGCCGCCGCCGGTCGACGTCGTCGTCGCGCAGCCCGGTGACCGCGGGTCAGGAGCTGGCGCTGCCCGGCCAGACCGCCGCATGGTACGAGAGCACCATTTACGCGCGCGTCAACGGCTACGTCGGCAAGTGGCTGGTCGATATCGGCGATCGCGTCAAGAAGGGCCAATTGCTCGCGACGATCGAGACGCCCGGAGCTCGACGCGGAGCTCGCCGCGGCGCGGTCGCAGTTGAAGACCTCCGAGGCGCAAGTCGTCGCGCGCGAGGCCGAGGCGGAATTCGCCAAGACCACGAACGAGCGCTGGCGCGATTCGCCGAAGGGCGTGGTCTCCGAGCAGGAGCGGGAGGCGAAGAAGGCCGACTACAACAGCGCCGACGGCGCGGCTGTATGCGGCGAGCGCGCAGGTCGCGCTCGATCAATCGCGGGTCGATCAGTACACCGCGCTCACGCAGTTCAAGCAGGTCAGGGCGCCGTTCGACGGCATCATCACCGAGCGCAAGATCGATCTCGGCAATCTCGTGACCGCCGGCAGCAACTCGACGACGACGCCGCTCTATCGGATGACGCAGAACGATCCGCTGCGGGTGTTCGTGGACGTGCCGCAGAGCGCGGCGGAGGAATTGATGAGGCCGGGCGTGCCGGCGCGAGATCCGCTCGACGGGCTCCTGTGCGGGCGTTTTCGCCGGCAAGATCGCCCGCTCCGCAGAAGCGATCAATCCGCAGGCGCGCACCATGCGCGTGGAGGTCGATCTGCCGAACGCCGAATGACGCCCTGGTGCCCGGGATGTATGTGAAGGTGGCGTTCCGGCTGCAGCCCAAGGGCCTGGTCGAGGTGCCGGCCGCGGCGCTGATATTCCGTGCGAGCGGCCCGCAGGTGGCGCGGGTGGACGCGGACGGCAAGGTCGAGTTCGTGAAGGTCGACGATCGTCCGCGACAACGGCAACCTGGTGGATCTGGCTCCGAGCGTGAAGCCGGGCGATCGGCTGGTGCTGAACATCAGCAGCCAGATCGCTGCCGGTCAAACCGTCGCCGTGAACGGTCCCGCGGCCGCGCCGGCCGCCAAAAACCTCACCGGCAAGCGCTGAGGGGACGCGACGGTGAAAGCGCAACGAGTGATCCCGCTGGGGCTGATCGTCGGATTGACGGCATGCGCGGTCGGGGCCCAATTATCGCACGCCGCAGCCGGACGCTCCGGCGAGATTCGTCGCTGCGTCCGCTGCGGCTCAATCGAACGCGGCTTCTGGCAGCCGCGGCCGCCGGCGTGGATCTGGCGGTGTGGTGGCGCTCGCTCAACGATGCGGAACTCGAATCCCTGGTCGAGCGCGCCGTCAAATCCAATCTCGATCTGCAGATCGCGCTCGACCGGCTGCAGCAGGCGCGCACCTACGAAGCGCTCGTCGTCGGCCACGCGCTGCCGCAGGTGGACGCAACCGCCGGGGAGGGACGCGGGACGGGAAGCGACCTCACCGCGGCGCGGGCCGCTCAGGGGCTCAGGTCCGCGGACAATAGCTCGGCGGCCTGCAGCACATCAACACGCATCGCCGGTTTCGACGCCGTGTGGGAGATCGATATCTTCGGCAAGTACCGGCGCGAGATCGAGGCGGCGCGCTTCGACAGCGAAGCCGCGGCCGCCGCGCGCTACGCAGTGATCACCGCGGTCGTCGCGGACGTGGTGCGCGCCTATGTGGATCTGCGCGGTTTGCAGATCGCAGGTGGCGATCTTGCGGCAGGCGAGCGATGTGCTGCGCGAGTCGCTGCGCATCGTGAACATCCGCTATCAGCGCGGCATCACCAACGAGCTGGACGTGACGCTGGCGACCCGCGAGCTCGAGACGTTCGATTCGCAGATAGCGCCGGCGGAGGCGCAGGTGAACGCGGCGCAGTATGCGCTCGCGGTATTGCTGGGCGAGTATCCCGAAAGCATCGTGCAAGGAGCTCAAGAAGCCCGAGCTGATTCCGCCGATGCCGGGCCCGCTCGCGCCCGGCGTGCCGCTCGATCTGCTGAAGCGCCGTCCGGATATCCAGCAGGCGGAGCGCGAGCTGGGGGCGGCCACGGCGCGCATCGGCGTTGCGACCGCGGATCTGTTCCCGCAGGTGGCGCTCATCGGTTCGATCGGCGCCCAGCAGGGACAGGCATCGGGAACGGTGCCGCAGCGTCGGTAAGCACATCTGGTCGTTCGGTCCCGGGCGCGATCTGGCCGCTGCTCGACTTCGGCGCGCTCGATGCCCAGGTCGATATCGCGGATCTGGAGGCGCATGCAAGCCTGCTGAATTACCGCAGAACGATCTTGAATGCCGTGCAGCGAAGTGGACAGCGCGCTCGATGCCTATGCGGCGCAGCAATCGCGACTGGAGAATCTGGGCGCTGGCGCTGGCCGCGGCTCAGCGCGCGGTCGAAGCTGGCGACCGAACGCTACAATCGCGGGCTGACGGATTTTCTCAACGTCGTCGACGCCGAGCGCCAGTTCTACGACATGCAGAGTGCAATACGTATCGGCCCAGATCGCTCAGGGCGAGCAGTTCGTGCAGCTGTACAAGAGCCTCGGGCGGCGGCTGGCAGAATTATCAGCAGGTTCCGCCGATCCGCCGGCCTCAACCGGCGATCGTCGCCGCATTTCGCCGCGTGCTGAGCCCGTCGCCGGCGCCGTGATCGACGGGCGCTCGAGCCGATGCGTCCCCAGTCAATGCCCCGCCGACATTCGGTCCTGCACGGCGAGCAGGAGATCGCGCCGTAACACCTGTCCGATCAACGTGGGCCGCCATTGCCCGGAAGTCACCGGCAGGGCCCGCGCGTCGGTGCGCAGGAACACGTCGAGGGCGGCGCCCAAGGCCATGTCGTCTCGCAAGCTCACGGCCACGGCGGTCGCGGCCGATTCGATGTCCGCCGACGGCGGTACTTGCCCGGTCTTGATCGCCTCGAAAAGCTCATGTGGATTCGCGGAGGCGACGAGCTCGTGATCCTCGTTGACGACATACACCGCTTCGACGGGACGCTTGGGCAGATCCTTCAGGACCTCCTCCAGCGGCGTGCCCCGACGCACGATGATCGGACATGGTTTGATCAACGCCCCGATGGTATGAAGCCGCCACTCCTCCTCGCCGGCGGAGGCGGACGCGGATGCGGATGCGGATGGCGCGGACGCGGGCGAGCGCAGCGCAGCGGGCCGCAGCGCTTCGTGATAGATCGACTCGCCGCCGCGGTAGACCTTTGCGGTGTAATGCGCGGTCACGCACGCCAGCATCAAGGGCAGCACCACTTGGTAGTCGAGCGTCATCTCGAAAATCATGAGGATGGACATCAATGGCGCGTGTGTGGTGGCCGCGAGAAACCCGCCCATGCCCACCAGAGCGTAGGCGCTGCCGCTCGAGACGACCGTCGGCAGCAGGGAATGCAGCGCACCGCCGGCCACCGCGCCGATGGCGGCGCCGACGAACAGAGTGGGCGTGAACACGCCGCCCACCGCTCCCGAACCGACGGTGGCGGCGGTGCTCAATACCTTGGCGATGAGCACGAGAGCCAGCAATTGTCCGGCAAGATCACCGCGCAGTATCTCGCCTATCGTGCTGTAGCCGTTGCCCCACACCTGCGGCACGAAGACCGAGATGGCGCCGACGATCAGTCCACCCAGGGGCAGGACCGCGTAGGCCGGCTGCTTCAAGCGCGAGAATCGCTCCTTGCTCCATTTCAGCAGCGCCAGGAACGGGGGCGCCATGTGCCCCAGCAGGACTCCCAGCACGGCGTAGGCGATCAACTCCCAGTTGGACAGGTACTGAAACGCCGGTGCCTGGAAAACAGGAGCGAAGCCGAGGAAGTTGTGAATGGTCGCATTGGCCGTGACCGAGGCCACCAGGAGCGGGCCGAAGCTCTCCATGGCAATCGATCCCATGACGATTTCCGCGACGAACATGGCGCCCGCAATGGGGGCGTTGTAGGCCGACGTGATGCCGGCGGCGGCACCACAGGCGACCATGAGCCGCAGCCGGGGGACCGGAGCGTGCACCAGATTGCCGATCTTCGAGCCGATCAGCGCCGCCAGTTGAACCATCGGACCTTCGCGGCCGATGGAACCGCCGGAGGCTATCGTGAACAGTGAAGCGAAGCTCCTGATCAGGGTCGCACGCGCCCCGATGACCCCGTTCCCGACGACGATCGCTTCCATGTAGTCGACCGCGCGGCGCGCCTGCAGAGCCCGTGCGCCGTAGTGCATCACCAGGCCCGCCGCCAGACCGCCGGCGACCGGAACGAGAATGCGTTGCCACCACGGGATGAGAGCGGCGATCAGAACGAGGCTTCCGGCGTGACCGGTCAACGCCAGTTCGAACAGTCGAATCGCCATGCGGAATGCAACGCTCGCCAGAGCGCCCAGAAAGCCGATGGAGGCGGCCCAGAAGACGATTCCGGTGAGTTCCTCATGGCGGATCAACGCGAGGCGCAGGCGCGTGGTATAGGAGAGAAAAATCCTGGTGAGCCCGTTTTGCGCCATCTCGCCGATTCTACTCCCGCGCAGGTCGCCAGCCGGCGATGTTCGCGGGCGGGTGATGACGGTATTCGCGGCTACAGATCGCCGACGCGCGCTGCAAACGGTACTGCGCCACGATCAGATCGAATCCCGCGTCATCGCGGTTGGTCAGCGCGACCACGCGGAGAGTTTCGGCGTCCAGATACCTGATTGTTGGTGCCGAGTCCGCTGCTGTACAGTTCCTTGGCGATCCGGACGTTCTCCTCGGCCTGCGCGACGGCGGCGGCGGCGACATGGATTCGCGCCATTGCCTCGTCGCGATTGTGAAGGGCCGTCTCCACTTGCAGCGCCACCGACGAGCGGAACTCGTCCAGCCGCTGCCGCGCGGCGCGGGCGCGGCTGCGCAAGGCGCTGGTTCTGGCCTGCAGCTGCCCGCTGTCGAACACCCGCCACTGAAACCCGATCCCGACCGTACGCGAAGTTTTCGCGATCGAGGATCTCGATTGTCGAGATGGTTGTAGCCGGCATGCAGCGCGATCTGCGGCAAGCCCTGCGCGCGCTCCGACCGCGCGGCCTGTTCGAGACTTCTCCTGCTGTGCGCTGATCGCCGCGAGCTCGGGACGGCGCTCGAGGGCTTGGCGGTCAGCTGCTCAGCGTCCCGAGCCGCATCCGCGGACGGAGCCGTCGGCGGGCTCCTCGAGATCGGGAGCGCGATCCAGCGGCTGGCCGACCCAACGGTTATAGGCGGCGTCGCGAGGTGCAGCGCATTGGCGGCGCGCAGCCGCTGCTGCTGCCGCATTGGCGAGCGCGACTTGGGCGGCGAGCAAGATCCGACCTCGCCACCGCTTCCTTGTCGTACATCGACCTGCACATCGTCGCGATGCGCCTGGAGGCTCGCGACGTTCGATTCGGCCACTTCCAGCGCTTTGCGGGCGCGGAATACGCCGATATACGACTCGGCGACGGCGAGCTTGAGGTCCGCGGCGCTTCGCACCTCTTGCGCGGTGGCCCCGCGCGCGCCGGCCGCCGCGGCTCCGATGGCGCCGCTGATTCGGCCCGACGTCCACAGCGGGCACCGAGAGATCCGCGCCCGCCATGCGCGTAGCCGTCATGCGCCCAAATCGGCGCCTGCAGCTGGCCTGCGGGCGTCGCGATGCTGAGATTCGGCGCATGCTCGAGCTGGGTGTATCTGCCGTTCAGGTCGAGCGACGGCCAGCGCTGGCGCAATCGCCGCGGATTGATCCGCGTCCGCCGCCTGCCGTTCGCTGTGCGCGGCCGCGAGCGTGCCGTCCGACTGCAGCGCCATCGCCCAGGCATCGCTGAGCGACTCCGCGCGGCCGACCCAGGGAACCACCAGCAACGCACACAGCGTCCAGCGCCGCGCGGTGCGCAGAACGTGTCCTGCGGACGTGCGTAGCGCTCATGGACCGCCGTTCCGTCATCAGCGTCGCGCTGCTTGAGCGAGACGATGCCGAGAGCCTTCAGCACATAGGTCTCGTAGACCGGCGTCGAGCGATCCGGTGCGCACCTTGCGCAGGAAATACTTCTCGAACGCGATCTTCGCCAGGTGCACCCACTTGCCCTTCTTGGACCAGGTGACGTTGCGCGGCGGGATCTGCGGCAGCGCGACGAATGCGGCGCCGGTATCGCCGAAGTCGGCCAGGCAGATGGCATTCCAAGTGGCTTCGGCGAGCGCCGGCTTGCCGGCGATCTCGGCGGCGATGTTGGCCGCCGTGGCCGATACCATCGACTCGATCATGTAGCCGGTCTTGGGCGCGCCGGTGGCGACCGGCGTGGCCTCCACCGGCGGGATCGCGACGCAGACGCCGACGGAGAAGATGTTCTTGTACTTCGGGCTTCGCTGATGCTTGTCGATCAGCACGAAGCCGCGCGGGTTGCACAGGCCCGGGCACCGCGGCGACGGCATCGACGCCCTTGAACGCGGGGATCACGGCGCTGTAGGCGAACGGCAGCTTGTGCTCCTTCTTGAGCGCTCCGCCCTCGTCGAGTTCGTGCACCGTCATTTCGTTCGGCGGTCACGGAGGTCATCTTGGCGTTGGTGATCCACTTGATGTGGCGCTCGCGCAGCTCGGACTCCATGAGACCCTTGCTGTCGCCGACGCCGCCCAAGCCCATGTGGCCGATGTACGGTTCGCTGGTCACGTAGGTCATCGGCACGCGGTCGCGGATCTTGCGCTTGCGCAGATCCGCATCGAGGATCATGGCGGTTTCGTAGGCGGGGCCGAAGCAGCTCGCGCCGGGCGCCGCGCCGACGATGATCGGGCCGGGATTCTTCAGGAACTCCTGGTATCGCGTCCACGCATGCGCCGAGTGGTCCTGGCTGCACACCGATTGCGTGAACCCGTCCGGGCCGAGGCCCGGTACTTCCTCGAAGGCGAGGCGCGGGCCGGTCGCGATGACGAGATAGTCATAGCCGAGCTCTTTGCCATCGTCCAGCGTGAGCTTGGAATTGTCCGCATCGATGCGCGTGACGGTATTGACGAGCCATTGGACGCCCTTTCTCTCGAGCGGCTCTTGCATGCGCCACGCGAGTCTCGCTCCTCGGTGCGCCAGCCCACCGCGATCCACGGATTCGAGGGCGTGAACTCGAAATGAGGCCGCGCGCCGATCAAGGTCACGCGATGATTTTTGGCAAGATGCTTGCGCAGATCGAAGGCGGCGGGAACGCCGCCGAAGCCTGCGCCGATGACGATGACGTGCGCCATAAATACCCCCTGTTAATGAACCGCGCCCTCGCGGGAGCGCCTGATGTAGCCGTAGTAGAGCAGTGGAATCAGCAGCAGCGTCAGCGCGGTCGACACCAAGATGCCGAAGATCAGCGAGATGGCGAGACCGTTGAAAATCGGATCGTCGAGAATGAAGAACGCGCCGATCATCGCGGCGAGTCCCGTGAGGACGATGGGCCGGGCCCGAATCGAGGCCGCGCGAATGACCGCTTGGGCGAGCGGCTGCCCGGCCGCGATCTCCTGGTTGATGAAGTCGACCAGCAAGATGGAGTTGCGCACGATGATGCCGGCGAGCGCGATCATGCCGATCATCGAGGTCGCGGTGAATTGCGCGCCGAGCAAGGCGTGCCCGGGCATGACGCCGATGATGGTCAGCGGAATCGGCGCCATGATGATGAGCGGCACGGCATAGGAGCGGAACTGCGCGACGACCAGCAGATAAATGAACACCAGGCCCACCGCGTAGGCGAGACCCATGTCGCGGAAGGTCTCGTAGGTGATGGTCCATTCGCCGTCCCACTTCACGCTGAACTCGCTCAGGCGATCCGGCGGGCTCACGAAGCGCTGCACCAGCGGCTGGCCGGCGGGCGGCGCCTTGCCGATCTGCGAGACCAGGCTGAACATGCCGTACAGCGGGCTGTCGAGCCGGCCCGCCATGTCGCCCGTGACGAAGACCACCGGCAGCAGATCCTTGTGATAAATCGTCGCATCCCACGGCCTCTCGGACACCGTGACGACTTCGGACAACGGCACCAGCGCGCCGCTCGCTGCGCGCACCGGAAGCGCGAGCGCCTGCTCCAGACCCCGCTTGTCCGCCGGGCCCAGTTCGAGCCGCACGGCAATCGGGTCGCGTTCGCGGCCGGCATGGATGTAGGTCGCATCCTGCCCGCCGAGCGCGGTGGCGAGCGCCTCGGTGGCCTGCCGCCTGGGAAACCCCGAGCAAGGCGGCCTTCGCGCGATCGAGCTCGACGACGTAGCGGGACGCGGCTGCGGACAAGGTATCGTCGGTATCGACGATGTCGCGGGTCGAATCGAACATCGCGCGCAGCGCGCGGCCGATTTTCTGCTGCGCGGCATACACCGGACCGTAGATCTCCGCAACGAGCGGCGCCTGCACCGGCGGCCCCGGCGGCACTTCGACGACCTGCACGGAAGCGGCGCCGAGCCGCTTGCCCTCGGCGGCGAGCGCCGGGCGAATGGCGCGCGCGATGTCGTGGCTCTTGCGGCTGCGATCGCTTTTGTCGACCAGGTTGACCTGCAGATCGCCCTGATTGCCGTCGGCGCGCAGATAATACTGGCGCACCAGGCCGTTGAAATTGATCGGCGCGGCGGTTCCCGCATAGGCTTGGTAATCCGTGACTTCCGGCACTTGCCGGACGATGTTCGCGAGCCCGGCGAGCACGCGGGCGGTCTCCTCGACCGGCGTTCCTTCCGGCATGTTGACGACGACCTGGAATTCGGACTTGTTGTCGAAGGGCAGCATCTTCAGCACGACGAGCTGCACGACCGCGAGCAGCACCGCAACCAGGATCGCGCCGGCGGTCCCGAGATACAGCCGATGGCGCTGCCGTCGCGCGTGATCGCCGGTCAGGAACGGCGTCATCAGGCGCTCGAAAAAGCGATGCAGCTTGCCTTCCGTTCGCGATTCGGCGGTCTGCGTCGTGCGTCTCGCTGGCGAACAGTTTTCGGCACAGCCAAGGCGTGAAGATCAACGCGACCGCGAGCGAGATCAGCATGCCCATGCTGGCATTGATGGGGATCGGGCTCATGTAAGGGCCCATCAGGCCCGAGACGAACGCCATGGGCAGCAGCGCCGCGATGACGGTAAAGGTCGCGAGAATCGTGGGCCCGCCGACCTCGTCGACGGCGATCGGGATGATCTCGGAAATGGAGCCCTTGTCGATCGATAGATGCCGGTGCACGTTTTCCACGATCACGATGGCATCATCGACCAGAATGCCGATCGCGAAGATCAGCGCGAACAGCGATACCCGGTTGATCGTGAAGCCCCAGGCCCAGGAAGCGAACAGGGTGGCGGCCAGGGTCACGACCACCGCGGCGCCGACGACCACGGCCTCGCGCCTGCCGACGGCGAGCAGCACCAGGACGACGACCGACGCGGTCGCGAACAGAAGCTTCTCGATCAGCTTCTTCGCCTTGTCGTTCGCGGTGACGCCGTAGTTGCGGGTGACCGTGACTTCGACGCCGGCGGGAATCGTGATGCCCTTCAGCTGTTCGACACGGCTGATGACGGCGGTGGCGACATCGATTGCGTTGCTGCCGGGCTTCTTGGCGATCGCCAGTGTGACCGCCGGCGCCTGGCTGACGGGCAGTACTCCCCGGTTGCGCTGCGCAGGGCCGGTGCCGAACCACGCGTACTGCGACGGAGTTCCGCGGCGCGTCGGTGACCGTCGCGACGTCGTCGAGATAGATCGGCTTGCCGTCGCGTGCGGAGACGATCAGGCCGCCCACGTCGTCGCGATTGGCGAGGAACCGGCCGGCTTGCACCGGAGCCGTCCGGTCCTCGCCGAGGACCGTACCGGCCTGGCGCACGAGGTTGGCGGCCTGCAATGCAGCGGCAAGATCGCCGGCGGTGAGGCCGGCGGCGGTCAGGCGTCCGGGATCGAGTTCGACGCGGATCACGGGCTCCGTGTCGCCGACCGCGTAGACGTTGCGGGTGTTCGGCACCCGCTTGATCTCGCTTTCGATGGCGCGCGCGACTTGTCCGAGTTCATGGCCGCCGAGCGCGGGATCGCGGCTCCACAGGGTGAGCGTGACGATGGGCACGTCGTCGATGCCCTTCGGCTTGATCAGCGGCTGCCCGATGCCGACGCCCGCCGGGCGCCAGTCCTGATTCGAATAGACCGCGTTGTAGAGCCGCACGATGGCATCATTGCGGTGAATGCCGACCTCGTACTGCACCGTGAGGACCGCGAGGCCGGGCCGCGACACCGAATAGATGTGTTTGACCCCCGAGATCTCCCCCAGGACCTTCTCCATCGGGGTGGCGACGAGATTCTCGACCTGTTCGGAGCTCGCGCCGGGGAAAGGAATCAGGATGTTGGCGAAGGTGACGTCGATCTGCGGCTCCTCCTCGCGGGGGGTCACGAGCACCGCGAACGCGCCCATCAGCAGCGCCGTCAAGGCCAGCAGCGGCGTGAGCTGGTTCTCCAGAAAGAACCGCGCAATCGCGCCCGCTGAGCCCCAGGGTCTGCTTCACGACCGAGAGTCCGCCCGCGATCCGCGCGCTGGCCGCAATCGGGTCGAGCGCGATCGTTTCGCCCGCGGTGAGCCCGGCGAGGATCTCGATTTTGTCGCCGAAGCGGTGACCGGGCCGCACGTACCGAAGCGACACCTGTCCGTGCGGATCGATCACGTAAACGCCCGTGACCTCGCTGCGCTCGACCACGGCGGACTGCCGGGATCAGCAGCCGATCGGCATCGCCGATGACGAGCCCGACTTTGACGTACATGCCGGGCGCGAGATCGAGCGCGCCGGGCGGAAGGTCGAGCCGCGCCCGAAACGTGCTCGAGGGAGTCGCCGCCTCCGGAAAGATCGTGATTTTCGTCGCCTCGATGCGCTGATCGCCCACATAGACCGCCGCCTGGTTGAGCTTGCGGACCTGCATGACGATGCTTTGCGGGATGTTGGTGTTGACCCGCAGGTCCCGCAGCGACAGGCCCGTCATCAAGGGCGTGCCCGGCACCACCGTCTCGCCGACCTCGACCAGCCGCTTGGTGACGACGCCGCCATAGGGAGCGCGAATCTCGGTGTAGCCGACGCCCTCACGCGCGGTGGTCAGGCTCGCCTCGGCGGCCGCCAAGACGTGCGGCGGCGGCATCCCGATTGGCGGTCGCCTGATCGAGCTGCGCCTTCGAGACGACGCGGCGCTGGTACAGGTCCGCGACCCGCTGGTAGCTCGTCGCGGCCTCGGTGTTGCGCGCCTTCGCTTCCGTGAGCGCCGCCTCCGCGCCCTGAAGGCCGGCGCGCTGTTCGGTCCCTTTGAGCCGGATGATCACGGCGCCCGCCGGCACCACGTCGTTGACGTCGTACAGGATCTCGGCGACCCGGCCGCTCGTCTGAGCCGAGACCGTCGCCTGATTGACCGCCTCGATCGTGCCGTCGACGGAGCGCTCGAGCGGCGTGCGGACCGGCTGAACCACCATGCTGGCGAGCGGCGCGGCCGCCGGACCCGGCCGGCGGAGCCGGCTTGCCGCCGCATCCCGCGAGAACGAGCAGAAGCCCGGGCAGGGCGCGGAACCAACGTGCCGATCGGCGCAGCCGCATGGGTAGCGCTCCGGCTTCTAGGAGAACGCTTGGCCGGGCCGCACGCCCAGGCGCTTCAGGACGGGCGCGATCGGGCAAAAGCCGGTGAAGGAGGACTGGAGCAGGTTGGCGCCGGCAAATGCCGTGAGCCACAACCAATTGAGGCTCACGAAATGAGCCAGACAGCAGGCTCACCAGCACGACCGTGCCCGCAAATCTCATGACCCAGCGATCGATGCTCATGGACGCTTTCCTCGTATCGAATGAACAAATCGGTGATTTCGGTGGCATATTATATCAGAATATGCTAAATTAGCAATCACGGATATACAGGGGCGATCGGCGCCTGGGCTCGCATGCAGCGGCAGCGGAGGTCGGACGCATGGCGGCAGAGGCGGCGAGTCGTGAAGCGGGGAACCTGGCTCTGCCGGCGATGGCGGCCGATTCAGGAGCACGCGGGCGAAGCTGCGGCCTTCCTGAAGGCACTCGCGAACGATCAACGGCTCCTGATGCTGTGCTGCCTGCTCGAAGGACCCTTGTCGGTCGGCGAGATCAATGAGCGCGTGCCCCTGAGTCAGTCGGCGCTTTCCCAGCATTTGGGAGTCCTGCGCGAAGCCGGCTTGGTAACAACCGCTCGCCAATCGCAGACGATCTACTACGCGCTCGCCAAGGGGCCCGCCCTCCAGATCATGGAGGTTCTGTATACGGCGTTCTGCGCGCCCACGGACCCGAAGAAGCATCGCAAGAAGGAGAAGGGTGGGACGCCAAGGAAGCTGAGAAAAGACGCTGATCACAGGATCTCGCCGCGGAGGGCCGCGGCGCACGGCGGATCTTTAACCAAAGGAGATCATGTCATGAATACCAATGTCGGATCGATTGATCGTGCAGTTCGAGTCGTGCTGGGACTGGCCCTGTTGAGTGCCTTTTTCCTGCTGGAGGGTCCCCTGCGCTGGCTGGGGCTGGCGGGCCTCGTGCTGCTGTTGACGGCGGCATTTAGTCTCTGCCCGCTCTACTCGGTGCTGGGTATCAACACGTCCCGCGGTCCCAAGAGCGTGAGGCGGCCTGGTAAGTACGGACGCTGTGGGCATCACGCCTGCCGAGGGATTGGCCACCGTCGAAGAAGTGCGCAGCGTTGAGCGGCGCTGCGCACCGGCTGTGGCCGGGCTTGTCGATTGTCGTTGTCATCAGTGCGCTGGCTTTTCTGCTCGCACGCGTGCCGGCCGTTGCGGCGCTGGGCTTGAGCGCGCTGACGATCGCCATTCTTGTCGGGGCCTTGCTCGGGAATATCGCCCACCGCGCGCTCGCGAATCCGGCGGCACAGAACCGGGATTTCAATTCGCGCAGAAGACGCTTCTGCGGGTCGGCGTCGCGCTCTACGGGCTCAATCTGAGCCTGCAGCAGATCCTTGAGGTGGGTCCCGCGGCGATCGCCGCCGACCTGTTCATTGTCACTTCGACGATTTTCGTGGGCTGGTGGGTGGGGTTCCGCTGGCTCAAGATGGATCGCGACACGGTTCTGCTCGCTCCGGCAGGCAGCGGAATTTGCGGAGCGGCTGCTGTTGTCGCAACCGAATCCGTGCTCGGCGCCGCCCCGCACAAGACGTCGGCCGCGGTAGGCCAGGTGGTACTGTTCGGCAGCCTCGCGATGCTCGTCTATCCGCTGCTGTTCGGCGTGCTCGGGATCGCGCGAGCGCCCTTCGGCATCTATGTCGGCTCCACGGTGCATGAGGTGGCCCAAGTGGTCGCCATCGGCAAAACCATCGGCGGCGCCACCGCGGAGAATGCCGTGATCGTCAAAATGATCCGGGTCATGATGCTTGCGCCGTTTCTGATCGTGCTTGGGCGGTTTGCCCGCGCGCGAAACCCAGCCGGCAAAACCGACTACGGCACCGCGTCTGCCGGGGTTCGCGATCGCATTCATCGTCATTGCCATCGTCCATCCTTACTTGGGATTGCCGGCAGGTGCCGCTCGCGGCGCTTCGCACCCTCGATATCGTTCTGCTCGCGGCGGCGATGGCCGCACTCGGTCTCGACACGACGATCGCCAAGCTTCGACTTGCAGGCCGCGATGCGCTCCTGCTCGGCGCCATCCTGTTCGGCTATCTCGTGGTGGGTGGCGGGATTGCCAATTGGCTCATTCAGCGCGCATTTGGCGCCGCCGGATCGCCGGCAGGTTGAGATCATCGACATGCATGACGCCCGGCGGCGCGCTTTACCGGCGGGAACTCCATCATGGCAGGTTGCGCCATGACCCGCCGTTCAATACCTGCGGGAACCCGTGCGCGAGGAGCCACCGGCGAGCCATGCCGCTGCGCGCGCCCGACGCGCAGCAGACGATGATCCACCGGTTTGGGTCCAGACCCTTCGCTTCGCGCTCGAGTTCCTGGAGCGGAATGTTCCGGCTCCCCGAGGCGTGACCCGCGGCGAACTCGCCGGGCGATCTGACATCGACGATTTGCGCACCGCTTTTCAACAGTTCCGGGATTCGCCGCCGCGCGCCGAACCCGGTGATCACGCGTCTGAGGACGATCACGACGGCCAAAGCCATCAACGCGAAAGCGGCCAGATTACCGACCAGTCCAGTCATGGTTGTGATCGCGCCACTTCCGAATCCTCGAGCAGCTGCACCTCGAGCATCCGCTCACCGCGCAGCGAATTCGCCACCAGACAGATCTTTTCGGCCCGCTCCAGAAGCTCCCGCGCCTTGGCATGATCGGCGCCCGGCTTCAGTGTCAGCGTCGCGCGGGTTGTGTACCGGGTGAACTGGGTGATGCCGGAAATCCGTTCCAGTGTGCCGTCGACCCGGGCCTCGAGCTTTTCCCAACCGAAGTGAGACGCGCGGGATACGCCGCGGAATGTCAGAATGAAGCAATTGGCGATGGCGGCGACGAGCAGGGTCTCGGGCGACCAGACGCCGCCGGGTCCGTCGAATTCCGGGGGCGGCGCCGTCTCAATAGGCGGTAATCCCTGCGATACGACCGGAACGGCGCCGGTCGCCGAACCCTGCGCGCTGACGCTGTAGGTGTGTGGGTATATGCCTTCATGAGGATCCCCTTGAAATCACCGGCAGGCCCGCGGCTTTCCAGGCTGCGATGCCTCCGCCCATGTGCGCCGCATGCGCGTGGCCGGCAGCCAGACGCCGCTCCGCTGCGGAGAGAGAGCGCTTACCGCTTCCGCAGTGAAACACGACCCGGCGCGGAGCATCGTCCGGCAGTGTGGAGGCGTCGAACGTCGATAGCGGATAGAGAAGCGCTCCGCTGATCCGCTCCGCCGCGTATTCTTCGGGCTCCCGAACGTCTATCAGCAGCAGCTTGCCGGCATGCAGGAGGCGCGCGACTTCGGCCGGCTCCAGAGTCTCGATCGATGGCGCTGATTTTTTCGTCATGTGGAAGCTCCTTCATTTATCCGCGGCGGCGGCGCCGTGCCGGTGTCGCGGATGGTTTGCAGAACAATCGATACAGCAGCTTTGCGAGCAACTTCACTTCGGGAGCACGCAGCCGGTACAGCACGGAGCGCCCGTCGCGGCGCCGTCCAATCAACCCTTCCGCATGGAGAATCGCCGCCTGCTGCGACAGCGCCGGGGCTGGCATGCGCGCGCGGCGCGCCAGCCGGCTCGCGGAAAGCTCGCCTGGTATCAGCGCGCACACGATGCGCAGGCGCCCGGGGTGCGCCACGGTTCTCAGGAACTTCGCAGCGCGATCCACAGATGTGTCAAGAGCGTCGAGATGCATCACGAGATATTCGCCGAATCGGCCGGCCTTTCCCCCGCGTGCCGGTCTGCATCCAGCTCAAACCACATGGCGTTCAGGATCGCAAGCGCCAGCACCAGATCCCGCCGCGGTCCGGCGGCCTGGGGCAGGTGAAAGAGGTTTTGAAGGTTAGTCGCCATAGGATCCGCGCCCGAATTCAGCGGCGACGACAGTACTTATATTTTATCGCTTGCGAAAGTGTGCAAATAACGAACTTGTATACGAGTAAATACCTAGGCGCCTGGCCCTCAGCCTTTTGGCCTCAGCGGCTGCATCGGAGGATCGGCGAGGCTTTCGGCGCCCGATGCGGCATTGGGCTGGGGAGCCCGCGGCGCGACCGCAGCCGATGCGGCGGCGCGCGGGCGCCGGGGAAACCGGATTCGAAAGCAGCTGCCGATATTCAGGCGGCTCGTCACATCGATTTCGGCGCCGTGCGCGGAGCAAATGGATTTGACGATCGACAGCCCGAGCCCCGCGCCGCCGTCTTCTCGCGAGCGGGCCTCCTCGACGCGAAAGAAGCGGTCGAACACGTGCGGAATCGAACACGGCGGGATGCCGATGCCGGTATCGGATACCTCGAGGACGCCGGCGCCGCCCGTGTCGTCCGAGGCTGTGCGCAGCGATACGGTGCCCCCCGGGAGGGTGAAGCGGATCGCATTATCGAGAAGATTGACGATGATCTGTTTGAGCCGCGCCCGATCCCCGCGGATCATGGTCCTCTGCAGCGCCGACAGGTCGATCTCGATGCCGCGATCCTCGGCCATCAGACGCATCTGCTCGGCGGTGCTCAACGCCAGCTCCGCCAGATCGACGTCGACCCAGTCGCTTCGAGCTTCGCCGGCGTCGAGCCGCGACAGCACCAGCAGCCCGGACACCAGGTGCTCCAAGCGCGCGACCTCCTCGAGCACGCTGCCGACGCGCTCCTGCAAGTCCCTGGTCAAGGTGGATTCGGCGGCGAGTTCGTTGAGTTCGCCTTTGATCACCGTCAGCGGCGTGCGAAGCTCGTGCGAGGCGTCGGCCAGGAACCGGCGCGACGTCTGCACCGAATCGCGCAGACGGCCCAGCATCGTGTTGAAGGATATCGAGAGCCGTTCCAGAGCATCCCCGCTTGGCACGACGGGAAGCCGAAGTCCCAGATTCTGCAGGCTCATTTGTTCGGCGGTCTGCGATAATCGATCCACCGGTCGCAGCGCCCAGCTCACCAGCCAATAGCCGCCGCCCGCGGCGCAGACGATGAGCGCCGGGAGCAGCAGCGCCAGCAGATCCAGCAGACGATCCAGCACCGCATCGATCGGTACGATGGACACACCCAGCTCGACGAGATAGTTGCCGGAGGGCGCGCTGACTGGCGTGGCGGTGATCATCAGATGCTGGCCGCGGTCGATCGCGCTGATCGGCACCGCGCCGTTCGAGGCGTTTGGCGGGGATATCGCTTGCACCGCCGACGGATCGAAGCTGCGATCGGACGGCGGTCCGGAACGATACACCATGGTTGCCGGCTCGCGAGTCACCCGCACGAATCGGTTGTTGAATTCCGGGGCGAGCCTCGTTTCGATGTCCCTGGCGATCGAATCGCCGGCGGCATCCACCGGCGCTTGCATGAGTATCTGCTCAACCTGAATCGAGCGGCGGCTCAACGAGTTGCGCATGTTCGATCGCAGGTAGTGCTGCAGGCCGAAGAATGTGGCCGCCCCGACAAAAACGAACGTCGCGCTCAAAAGGAGCGTGTACCAGGCCCCCAACCGGAATACGAGTGAGCGATGATTCATTCCAATGCGGCGTGCTGCTCGGCCTCCGCCTCGCGCACGCAATAGCCCACGCCGCGCACGGTATGGATGAGTTTGACGGGGAACGGTTCGTCGATTTTCCTGCGCAGGTAGCGCACGTAGACATCCACGATGTTGGTCACGCCCTCGAAGCTCTGGTCCCATACGTGATTGAGGATCATGGTCCTCGAGAAGACCCGGCCGGGGGAGCACAAAAGGTACTCGAAAAGCGCGTATTCCTTCGCTGTAAGGTCGATCCGGTGGCCGCTGCGCCGCACCTGTTGAGTGAGTCGATTGAGCTCGAGATCGGCGATGCGCAGCACGTCGGCCCTCTCGACCGGCGTGCGCCGCAGGAGCGCCTTGATCCGCACCAACAGTTCGGCGAAATCGAATGGTTTGGTCAAATAGTCGTCGGCGCCCGCCTCGAAATGCATCACCTTGTCCTCGATCGCATCGCGTGCGGTAAGCACCAGAACCGGGAGCGAGGGATGGGTTTTGCGCACGCGCCGCAACAATTCTGTGCCGCTCAATTGCGGGAGCATCAAATCGAGCACCAGCAGATCGTAGGCATACGAGTTGACGTAGCTTTCGCCCTCGCGACCGTTCCCCGCGAGGTCGACCGCAAACCGTTCGGCACGCAGCCCGCGAGCGACAAATTCGGCTAGCTTGCGATCATCTTCGACGATGAGTATTCGCACAACGACGTCCTGGTTGCAGCATCGTGACGTCCCCATGAGATTGTCATTAGATCCGCATTAGACCGTTCTCATGCAAAGCGCTCGGATCATCGGTACGCTAAAAACAAGCTCTCACGTATGGTACGGGTCGCGATCTCGCCAGGCAATCCCGCAATTTCACCCGATGCCGACCATGGTCATGCCCGCCTCTGGAGGTTCCGCAGTGATTAGCCAAACGAGTGTCGGCGGATGGATCGGGCGGGACCGAGGATGGAGATATCGCGGGACGAAAAGCTCGCCGGGCGTAGTCGAGAATTTGGCTGATTCGCACCCCACGCTGCGCACTCGACGATTTCATTTCCGACCGTTCGAATTGACCGATATCGGACGAATGGCCTTGCTCGCCGGCGAATACCGCATCGCCGACACCTCCATCGGTATCCCGCATCCCTACACGCTTGAGTTTGCGCGAATGTGGGTATCATCCCAGCCAACCGCCTCGGACGGCCGTTTGGCGCTGCACTGGGCCGCGCTCAAAGCCGGCGAGGACCAAATCGTAGGCTACGCGGGACTGGACAAAATCGACGTTGCGCGAGGTCAGGCGGAACTGCGATTGTGGGTGGGCTGCGCTGCGAACCGCAAAAGCGATGCCATCGAATGGTCCGCAGCGATCGTGGATTTCGCACTGACCGGCCTCAACATGAAGCGAATCTACGCTCTACAGCTCGACCGGCACCGGCTGGCGGGTCGTGCCCTTGCCGCCATCGGCATGCAACGCGAGGGGCTGGTCCGCAAGCAGATCTACAGGGGTGGCCAGTTTGAGGACGTTTACTGTTGGGCGATTGCGAGGCGGCTGGCAGCGCGCTCGGCGCGTCAATGGTAGCCGGGCGCTAGCGAGCAGTTGCGGCGCGGGTGGGGCGCAAGCGTTTGGCGAGAGCTGCACGGGACACGAGGCCTCTCGCCAGGGCCGACTCATCGCCGTTGGGTTCGATGACCAGCAAATGCGTCAACCCCGTACCCTGGAACATCTGGTAAAGATCATATGCGGTCAGCGATTGCAGAGATTCGTATTTGACAAGCGGCAATTCATTGCAAGGCGTCATGAACTCGCCCACGCGAACATCGCTTCGCCCGCCCGAAGCCGCCGATTCCGGGTATCCGTGGGCACGTGCTCGCTCAACATCGAAGTAAGTGATCAAACCGACGACCTGGGGCGCGGAGTCTTCGGCAGACTGTCGAGTCACCAGCAGTGCATGAACGCCGAGCCGATTCATGTCGCCGAGCGCATCCTCGATCGAGCTGTCCGCGTCGACCGTGATCGGGTGCTCACGCCGAAAATCGGTCAGCGCGCAGAAGGCCGAATCGTTCGTTTGCAGATAGGCATCGTTCGCTGCCGGCCTTTGGACCAAGGCTGCCGATGATCGAACCCCCGGCGGCGCAACTAGTGAGCTATCCATGGTGTCTCCGGCAATCAGCCTGCGAGACGAAGATTAAAAGGCAGTTAATGCCGTATTAGAGTTGCTCGATCCGATGTTATGTTTAATCCGGTGAATCCGTTACCGGGCCTTTCATCGCAGGAGGCGGCCGCACGACTGGCGCGGATCGGGCCCAATTCGGTCGCTGAATCGCACGCCTCGGCGATTGCAAAAATTGCGCGCCGGTTCTGGGAACCGGTCCCCTGGATGCTCGAGTCGGCCATTGTTCTGCAGCTGGCCATTGGCGAGCGTATGGAGGCGCTGATCATCGCGGTGTTGCTGATCTTCAACGTGGCCCTTGGGGTCTTCCAGGAAGGGCGCGCCGGCGCGGCATTGGCGGCGCTCAAATCGAAGCTCGCGTTGAATGCGTCGGTCAATCGCGATGGCCGCTGGATCGAGGCGCCGGCCGCGGATCTCGTTCCCGGCGACGTCATTCGGCTCGCGCTCGGCGGCATCGTTCCCGCCGACGCGCGCCTCCTCGACGGATCGGTGCTTCTCGACCAGTCGATGCTTACCGGCGAATCGGTCGCGGTCGAGATTGGAGCTGGAAACACGGCCTACGCCGGCGCGCTCGTGCGGCGCGGCGCGGCCACGGCGCAGATTGAGGCGACCGGTCAGCGCACCTTCTTCGGCAAGACCGCCGAGCTGGTCCGCATCGCTCGTGCGCAAAGCGGCGAGCAGCAGGCCGTTCTCGGGGTCGTGCGCAATCTCGCGGTGTTCAACGGCGCCGTGGTGGTGCTGCTGGTCACCTATGCGCACTCACTTGCGATGCCGGCGAATCACATCATTCCGCTGGTGTTGACGGCGCTGCTTGCCTCGGTTCCGGTTGCGCTGCCGGCCACCTTCACGCTCGCCGCGGCCTTGAGCGCCCAGGCCCTTTCTCAAAGAGGGGTTCTGCTCACGCGCCTGTCGGCCATTCACGAGGCCGCCACCGTCGATGTTCTGTGTGCGGACAAGACCGGGACCCTTACACTCAACGAGCTCGTGGTCACGGCGGTCAAGCCCATGAGGGACGGTCTTCGGGAGGATGAGCTGCTCGCCTGGGCCGCTCTGGCCAGCGCCGACTCAGGACACGACCCGGTGGACGGCGCCATACGGGCATCCGCGCTCGCGCAGGCATCCCCGATCCTTCGACGCACGGTATTGCGCTTCACGCCGTTCGATCCCGCGACCAAGACCTCCGAGGCGCTGATTGCCGATGAGCGGCTCGGCGAGCGGCGCATCGTCAAGGGAGCGCCGGGGGCGATTGCCGCCATCGCGCCATTCGGGCCGGGCGGCGCAGATGAGCTCGGCCGCCTGACTTCGCAGGGCTTCCGAGTGCTTGCGGTCGCCGGCGGTCCGCCCCAGCAGCCGGCGCTCATGGGACTCATCGCTCTCAGCGACCCGCCTCGGCCGGATTCGAAGGCGCTGCTCGCGGAGCTGAGTTCGATGGGCGTGCACACCGTGATGGTCACGGGAGACGCCGCGCCGACGGCGGCAACCGTCGCCAGGGCCATCGGGCTCGAAGGGGCAGTTTGTCCGCCCGGCGCCATCTCCGATCGGCTCAGACCGGAAGACTTCTCGGTCTATGCCGGCGTTTTTCCCGAGGACAAATTCCGCTTGGTGAAGGCCTTTCAGCGCGACGGGCACACCGTCGGCATGTGCGGAGACGGCGTCAACGACGCGCCTGCACTGCGCCAAGCGCAGATGGGCATCGCGGTCTCGACGGCGACCGACGTCGCCAAATCGGCGGCGAGCATGGTGCTGACGGAGCCCGGTCTGCAGGGCATCGTCACGGCGATCAAAGAGGGTCGATCCGCCTTCCAGCGCATACTCACCTACACGCTCAATGCGCTCGTGAAGAAATTCGAGCTCGTGCTGTTTCTGGGGGCCGGTCTGGTCATGACGGGCCACGCGATACTGACGCCCATGCTGATGGCTCTTCTGCTGATCACGGGCGACTTTCTCACGATGTCATTGACCACCGACCGGGCGACGCCGTCGCGCTCGCCCGACCGCTTGGCGCATCCGCCCCGTCACCGCCGCCGCCGCTGTTCTTGGATTATGCGGACTGGCGTTCGCCGTCGGTGTGGTCGCGGTAGGAAAATACGTCCTCGATTTCGATATGGCGACGTTGCGAACCCTGGCCTTCATCACGCTCGTGTTCGCAGGCCAAGCGACCGTCTATGTCGTGCGCGAACGCCGGCACATGTGGCATTCCCGCCCGGGAACCTGGCTCATGCTGTCCTCGGTGTTGGATATCGGCATCGCGGGCTCGCTGGCGGTCACCGGCACCCTCATGGCCCCGCTGGGCGCATCGACGGTGCTGGCGGTGCTCAGCGCAGCAATGGTGTTTTCAGTGCTCTTGGATGCCGTTAAGTTGGCGGCATTCAAGAGTCTTGAAATCCTGTGATCCGGAACTGCGATGACCCCTCTGGAGTCCGCTTCGCGCCCTCATCTCTCGTTGCTGACGCCGATCATGTTCACGACCCGCACCACGCCCGGGGCTTGAAGGGCGACCGATTGCGCCATTCGGCGCTGAAAAGGCGTGTCGACCAGACCGCTGAGATACACCGCGTGATCCAGCGTCTGCACGTATACCGTATTGGAACCCTCCAATGCCGGATGTTGATCGAGCAGCGCGCGCACTTCGGCGGTGATCTTCGCGTCGCCGGGGCAGCCCTCGAATCCGCATTTTCTGTACGTCGCACAGCCACTCACGGCGCCCGCCGCGATCAGGGCAAAAGCGAATGCACGCGTTGAGTTGAGCCTGTTCATCCTTACATCCCACCCGTGGTGGTTCGACTTCGGATGCGATGGGTGGTTCCGGTTGTCGCATTCTTAATGTCGCGCTAGCGGTCCTTTAATCCAGCGGCTCACGCTGCACATGCGTGGGAATCTATTGGGGCCGGAGGGGGAATCCTGATGAACGCCGATGCTTGGGATCGAACGCTCGTGCTGCGCGCCCAGTCAGGCGATCGGGGCGCATTTGACGTATTGGTGCGCAGATACTGGCATCGCGTGATGAAGCTTGCGATGCGCTATACGCCTAATCGCGCCGACGCAGAGGATGTGGTCCAGGAGACGTTCATGAAGGCCTATGGGGCCCTGCCTCGTTTTAGAGGCGAATCTGCATTCTATTCATGGCTGCATCGGATCGCGATCAACTCGGCAATGACAGCACTGGCGCTGCACGCGCGGCAGGCGAATGGCGCAGATGTACGAGCCTGTGCAGACCCTGTACGAGTTGGATACGCCGGAGAATCTCGCATTGTGCGACGAACTCTTCGGCGCGGTAGATGCTGCGGTCGACGCGCTGCCCGACGAGCAGCGCATGGCGATCTGGCTGCGTGAGATCCAGGGCCTGAGCTATCCGCAGGTCGGCGCAGCGATGTCTTGCCCCGTTGGAACAGTGCGTTCACGAATTTTCCGGGCTCGGAATGCAATCAATCTGCATTTGCGACGGATGTTCGATGACGGCAGGCGCGGAGCGTCGGCAGCCGGGAGCGAAACTTGGAGGGCTGTTGGATGTACGGAGCAAATTACCGCGAGAGCTGCCTATCTCTGCCTGATCGGGTTGCTGACGCTGTTGTTCGGCGGTTGCGCAGCGGCCCCCGTCCGCTATGACGGCGGCGTCAGAGTCGGCCAAAACCTCGGCTTTTACGATATGTTCGACAATTCGCGCGATTGGGGGCCGAGCTATCTCGTCGGGCCGCCGGCGCATCATTTCGGCGACGAAACCCGAATCGACGACACGCGCACAATCCCGCCGGCGCCGTAGCTGAGACACTCGCCGAAACGGCCGTGTCATCAGCATGTCACATTGGTTGTTGAAACTACGGCCCATACGAATGATCCTTATGCGCGCGATGTAGCGTGCATGCTACGAATGGCAATCAATAAGCATTTTCGAATCTGCTGAACTAATCTGCAGTATTGGGCATCTACGGCAATTGAGTCAGATTTCCTGGCATGCGGGCGACCGCAGATGTTGCGAGAAAGATACATTTTCTCGGCCCATTATCTGGATAGTTATGTGCTGTTATGTATGTTTGACGCAACAATCAATAACCAATCTAACTCGGAGTAAAACTTGTGGGCAAATCGGATCTGAGCATTGCGATGAATCGCACGGCGACTGACGGCCGCGATCAGCGCGGCTTCGCTGTGCGCACGTGTGGTTTTCTGGCCGCTCTGGTCGCCGTGACCGCCGCAGGTGCTGCGCAGGCGCAATCCTCGGCAGCCGCTGCGCCCGTCTGACGACAGCAGTCTGACCTGGCATGGCATTACGCTCTACGGCATCGTCGATGTGGGCTTGCAATACGACACGCATGCGGCGCCGATCAGCGACTACTTTCCGGCCGGCAGTGCGGACATCGTCCAGAAGAACAGCAACAACTCGGTTTTCGGGGTCACTCCCAGCAACCTGAGCCAATCGCGCGTGGGGCTGCAAGGCAAAGAGCCGCTGCCCGGAATGGGCGATTGGTCGGCGGTGTTCAAATTGGAAACCTTTTTCAATCCGCAGTCCGGGGAGATCAGCGACGGCCTGAAGTCGATCGTGCAGAACAACGGCAAGCCGCTGGCCTCGCAAAACACCAACATCGACACCAGCGTGGCCGGTCAGGCGTTCCAGCAGTCCTTCGCGGGCCTGAGCTCCCCGACCTTCGGCACGATCACTTTTGGCCGCCAGAACACGCTGCTCGCGGACGGCGTCTCCAAATATGATCCCGCAGGCGCCTCGCAGGCGTTCTCGGTGATCGGCCTGTCGGGCACCGCCGCCGGCGCCGGCGACACCGAGGAGCGCCGGCTCGATGACTCGTTGAAATACACCGACAAAATCAGCTTGGTGCACGTGGGATTGATGTACAAGTTCGCCAACGGCAGCGCCCAGGCATATCGGGACGGCGGCGGCAGCGGCGAGGCCTATACCGTGGTCGAAGGACAGTTGGGCTTCGATTACGCAGGACTCTCGGTCGATGCCTACTACGTCTATGCCAAGGATGCCGTGTCCGCATCCCCGATCAGCACCACGGCCTATCCCGGGGTGCTGGCCGCCGGCTACTCGGCGAGCAATGTGATGGCGGGCACGATCTCCGACAACAAGAGCTACAGCATCATGGCCTCGTACGATTTCGGCGGCCCGAAGATCTTCGCGGGCTGGGAACACATCGTATTCGACAATCCGTCGATTCCCCTGCCGCCCGGCTACAACGCCATCGGCGGGTACGTGATCGCCGACCCGAACAATACGGCGTACGCGAAAGCCTCCAAGACTCTGCAGGTCTACTGGGCGGGTCTGAAGTATCCGGTCCTCCCGCAACTGGACCTGACCGGTGCGTTCTACGGCTACAAACAGGATGCCTACGCCACCGGCGCGAATGCGGGCTGCTCGAGCACCGTGAGCGGATCCTGCAGCGGCAATCTCATCGCGTTCTCGTTGTATGCCGACTACCGCTTCACCAAGCGCTTCGACGCGTATGCGGGTGCCATGTACTCGGACGTCACCAACGGGCTCGCCAACGGATACCTCCAGCGGCAGAACATCAATCCGACGATCGGCGTTCGGTATTCCTTCTAGCAGCGGGCAGTTGCGGCGGCGATCTCATGGCCCGAACCGGGCCATGAGATCCTTGACTCGCCGGCACGGCGATGGCGGTCTCGGTGCACTTCCGCACGCGCTTGGCGGCTACACGTTCGCCGGCTACACCGCCTTCGGTACCATAATCCTCAATCTGGCTGTTGCGATCGTATGACGCCGGTGCTGAATGCGATGAGTGCGCGGCGCACGCTGCGCGATGAGACCGCCGGCGCGGATTACCGCGCCTGACGTGTCCTTTCATGAAATAGACATATGCCGCAGTCATAATTTAGGGTTAGCTGCGTCGCTGGCTGCAGTCGAACCATGAGCGCCGGCATTGGAACGAAAGGTTGATACATTATGAACACTCTCAAACGTCTCGCCGTCGCCGGAATCGCAGCTTGCTGCAGCCTCGCCGCTGCGGCGGCGGATATCTCCGGCGCCGGTGCGACCTTCCCGTACCCGATCTATGCAAAGTGGGCGGACGCGTACAAGAAGCTCACCGGCATCGGCCTCAACTATCAGTCGATCGGCTCCGGCGGCGGCATCAAGCAGATCAAAGCGAAGACCGTCACCTTCGGCGCCTCGGACATGCCGTTGAAGCCGGACGATCTGAAAGAGGCCGGTCTGCTGCAGTTTCCGATGATCATCGGCGGCGTCGTTCCGGTGGTGAACATCAAGGGAGTGGCCCCGGGGCAGCTGCACCTGGACGGCGCCACGGTCGCCGCCATTTATATGGGCGATATCGCCAAGTGGGACGACCCGCGGATCAAGCGCTTGAACCCGAAGCTGGCGCTGCCCGGCACGGCCATCGCACCGGTGTACCGCTCGGACGGCTCGGGCACGAATTTCCTGTTCTCCGACTATCTCTCGAAGGCAAAGCCCGAAGTTCAAGTCGAGCATCGGCGCCAACACATCCGTGCAATGGCCGATCGGCATCGGCGCCAAGGGCAACGAGGGCGTGGCCAACATGACCACCCAGACCGACGGCGCCATCGGCTATGTCGAATATGCCTACGCGAAGCAGAACAAAATGGCGTATGCCCTGCTGACCAACAAGGCCGGCGCCACCGTGGCGCCGAACGCCGAGTCCTTTCAAGCGGCCGCCGCCAACGCCGACTGGGCCACCGCGGACTCGTATTATCTGATCCTGACCGACCAAGCCGGGCGCCAAGAGCTGGCCCATCACCGGCGCGAGCTTCATTCTCCTCTACAGACAGCCGGCTGATCCGGCACCGGTCGAGACGGCGTTGAAGTTCTTCGCCTGGGCCTACCAGGATGGGGCCGGCATGGCGTCCGAACTGGACTATGTGCCGCTGCCCGCATCGTTGATTGCGCAAGTCAAAAAGACCTGGAGCACAGAGATCACCGCGGGCGGTCATCCGGTCTGGACCGGCAAATAGCGCCGATCGGCTTGATTCGCACGTCATCATTTACAATCGGTCGAGGGCGCGATTCAAGTCGTGCGCCGGCTCGTCGACCGATCGGGTTTAGCGGGAGCGAAACTGACACCGTGGCGATCATCGATCCGAGTCACGCCGCCAAGCAATTGATCTACGAAAGAATCTTCCGCTCGGCCACATTGAGCGCGGCGATTCTGGTGCTGGTGATTCTGGGCGGTGTGACGGTGTCGCTGCTGCACGGCTCATGGCCCGCCCTCAAGCATTTCGGCTTTTCCTTCGTCACCCGCGAAGTATGGAATCCCGTCACCGATGAGTTCGGCGCATTGGCGCCGATTTACGGCACGGTGGTCACCTCCTTGATCGCCATGGCGATCGCGGTTCCGGCGGGATTCGGGATCGCCTTGTTCTTGACCGAGATGTCCCCGCCCCTGTTGAAGCGGCCCATCGGAGTCGCCGTCGAACTGCTGGCCGCGGTGCCCAGCATCATCTTCGGCATCTGGGGCTTGTTCGTGCTCGCGCCGATGCTGCAACGCCACGTGCAGCCCTGGCTGATCGGGCACGCCGGAGCGATTCCCGGCATCGGCAGATTGTTCATGGGCCCACCCTACGGAATCGGCATTCTGACCGCCGGATTCGTGCTCGCCATCATGGTCCTGCCGTTCATCGCCGCGACCATGCGCGACGTGTTCGATACGGTACCGCCCATGCTCAAGGAGTCCGGCTATGGGCTGGGTGCGACCACCTGGGAGGTCATCTGGAACGTCGTCGTGCCGCATTCTCGGGTCGGAATCGTCGGCGGCGTCATGCTCGGTCTGGGGCGCGCGCTCGGCGAAACCATGGCGGTCACCTTCGTGATCGGCAACGCGCATCGCATCAGCTCATCGCTGCTGGCGCCGGGCACCACCATTTCCTCCTCGATCGCCAACGAGTTCACCGAGGCGGTCGGCGATCTGTACACCTCCTCGCTGATCGCCCTTGGGCTGCTGCTGTTTCTGATCACCTTTTCGGTGATCGCCGCGGCGCAGGCGATGCTGCGCAGGCTCGAGCGGCGCGCGCTGATGTCCTTATGAACCGGCGCGCTTTATGAACCGGCGCGCTTTCCGCAAAGTGAAAAATCGCCTCTTCCTCGCGCTGTCGTTGATTGCGACGCTGGCGGGCCTCGCCTGTCTGGCGGCGCTGCTGTGGACCTTGATCTCGCACGGCATCGCGGGAATGTCCGGGAAGCTGTTTACCCAGATGACGCCGCCTCCCGGCGGCCAGGGCGGCTTGCTCAACGCGCTCTATGGCAGCGGGGTGATGACGCTCATCGGCATTCTGATCGGTTCGCCGATCGGCGTGCTGGCGGGGACCTATCTTGCCGAATACGGGCGAAACTCCCGATTGAGCACCACGGTTCGCTTCATCAACGATGTGCTGCTGAGCGCGCCGTCGATCATCATCGGCCTGTTCATCTATGAAATCATCGTGGTGCGGATGGGGCATTTCTCCGCGATTGCCGGGGCCCTGTCGCTCGCGGTTCTCGCCATTCCGGTGACTTTGCGCACCACGGAGGACATGCTCAATCTGGTGCCGGTCGGAATGAAGGACTCCTCTGCGGCGCTCGGCGCCTACCCCTGGCGAACGATCTTGAGCATCCTGTACCCGGCCGCCCGCAGCGGCATCGTCACCGGTCTGCTGCTGGCCATCGCGCGCATCAGCGGCGAAACCGCGCCGCTGCTGTTCACGGCGCTCAATAATCAATTTTGGAGCACCGACCTCAATGCGCCGATGGCGAATCTGCCGGTGGTCATCTTCCAGTTCGCCCTGAGCCCGTACAAGGACTGGCAGGACCTCGCCTGGGCCGGCGCCTTGATCATCACGGTGACCATCCTGATCCTGAGCATTTCGGCCCGGGTGCTGCTCGCCCTGCTGCAGGCGAAGGGAGGGTCATCCAAATGATGATACCGTCGCCAAAGCCGCCGAAGCACCTGAAGACCCGCGGACCGTTCAAGACGCTTGCGCCGCAGGCTCCGGCCGATACGGGGCCGCCCAAGATCGAGACCCGCAACCTCAATTTTTACTACGGCAAATTGCAGGCGCTGCACAACATCAACATGTCCCTGGCGGATCGCTCGATCACGGCGTTCATCGGACCCTCGGGCTGCGGCAAATCGACCCTGCTGCGCGTGCTGAACCGGATGTATGCGCTCTATCCGAAGCAGCGCGCCGAGGGCGAGGTGCTGATCGGCGGCCGCGACATCCTTGCGCCCTCGGTCGATGTGGCGGACCTGCGCTACCGGGTCGGCATGGTATTTCAAAAGGCGACGCCGTTTCCGATGTCGGTCTACGACAACGTCGCCTTCGGCCTGAGGCTCGCCGGCGGAATGCGCGGCGCCGAGCTCAAGGGGCGTGTGGAATCGGCGCTCAGCGACGCGGCGCTGTGGGACGAGGTGAAGGATAAACTGGACGCCGACGGCAGAAGCCTGTCGGGCGGACAGCAGCAGCGCTTGTGCGTCGCGCGCACCATCGCCGTGCAGCCGGAGGTGCTGCTGCTCGACGAGCCAACGGCCGCGCTCGATCCGATTTCGACCTTGAAGGTGGAGGAGACCTTGCAGGCGCTGCGTGAAAAGTATTGTATCGTGGTGGTGACCCATAATTTGCAGCAGGCCGCGCGCGTGTCGAACGTCACGGGATTCATGTATCTGGGAGAGCTTGTGGAAATCGGGCCGTCAGGCGAGATATTCACGTCTCCCAAAAATCGCAAGACCGACGATTACATCACCGGCCGCTTCGGTTGAGCCCGAATGAGAATGCCGTGAAAGCCGCCGAAGATAAAGTCGCCGCGGAAACCGCGCGATCCGATTTTGCCGCGGCCCCCGCGCTCACCGCCGGCACCGCGCCGCGACGCGAGGGAACCGCCGCGGCCCGCGATTCGGTCTACGACCCGGTCATGACGGCGCGCCGGGTCAACGTGTACTACGGCGACAAGCACGCCGTCAAAAACGTCAGCCTCGATATCGGACGCAATGAGGTGCTTGTCGATGATCGGGCCTTCGGGCTGCGGCAAGTCGACGTTCCTGCGCTGCCTCAACCGCATGAACGACACCATCGCGAGTGCGCGCGTGGAGGGGAAGATCACGCTCGACGGGCAGGACATCTACGACCACCGGCAGGACGTCGCCCAGCTGCGCGCGCGCGTCGGCATCGTGTTCCAGAAGCCCACGCCCTTCCCGCATTCGATCTATGCGAACGTCGCCTACGGCCCGCGCATACACGGCCTGGTCAAGAACCGCAGCGACATGGACGAACTCGTCACCGCGAGCCTGCAGCGCGCCGGCCTGTGGGACGAGGTCAAGGACCGCCTGACGCAGCCGGGCACGAGCCTGTCGGGCGGCCAGCAGCAGCGCCTCTGCATCGCCCGCACCATCGCCATCAATCCCGAAGTCATCCTGATGGACGAGCCCACCTCGGCGCTCGATCCCATCGCCAGCGCGAGGATCGAGGATCTGATCGACGAGCTGCGCGCGAACTACGCCATCATGATCGTGACGCACAACATGCAGCAGGCGGCGCGCGTGTCGCAGCGCACGGCGTATTTTCACATGGGCGACCTGATCGAGGTGGGGCCGACGGATCTGCTGTTCACCAACCCGCAGCAGAGGCTCACCGAGGACTACATCACCGGGCGCTTCGGCTGATCCGCGGCCGCCGGTTTGGCGACTCGCGGTACCGGTTAGGAGACGTTGCGCAGCAGCTCGTTGAGCGAGGTCTTGGCGCGGGTCTGGGCGTCCACGCGCTTGACGATGACCGCGCAGGCAAGGCCGTATTTGCCGTCCGCCGAGGGCAGGGTCCCCGGCACCACGACGGCGCCTGCCGGCACGCGGCCGTAGAGAATCTCGTCGCGCTCGCGATCGTAGATGCGGGTGCTTTGCCCGATGAAGACGCCCATCGAGATGACGGCGCCGGTCTCGACGATCACGCCCTCGACGATTTCCGAGCGGGCGCCGATGAAGCAATCGTCCTCGATGATGGTCGGACTCGCCTGCAGCGGTTCGAGCACGCCGCCGATGCCGACCCCGCCGGACAAGTGCACGTTCTTGCCGATCTGCGCGCACGAGCCGACGGTGGCCCAGGTATCGACCATGGTGCCGGAATCCACGTACGCGCCGATGTTGACGTAGCTCGGCATCAGCACCACGTTGGGGGCGACGAACGCGCCGCGCCGCACCGTGGCGGGCGGCACCACGCGGACGCCCGCGGCGGCGAATCGCGCGTCGCTCCAGCCGCTGAATTTCAGCGGCACCTTGTCGTAAAAGCGGCAATCGCCCGCGCTGACTGGCACGTTATTTTCGCGAGGCGAAACGACAGCAGCACGGCCTTCTTCAGCCACTCGTTGACCTGCCAGCGCCCGTCGTGCTTCTCCGCCACGCGCAGCGTTCCCGCATCGAGCGCATCGAGCGCGCTCTCGACCGCCGAGCGGATCGGCGCCGGGGCGCTTTTGGGCGTGAGCTGCGCGCGCGACTCGTAGGCGTCCTCGATGATCGCGCGCAGCTGCGTCATGCTCATCGCCGCCGTCGCGTCGATCGAGCGCGTGCACCAGCGCTTCCTGCACCCGCTGGCATGCCTCGTCTTTGAGCAGGCGCCCGTCCGTCGTCGGTGATGTAGAAAACGTCCTCCGCGCGCTCGCCCACCGTCATGATCTTGGCGCCGTTGATGGCGACGTGCTCGGCCTTGAACACCTTGCCGACCTCGGACAGCAGGCCCGGGCGGTCGGCGGCGATCAGCTCGAGGATGGTGCGGTTGTTGCGGGTGTCCAGGCTGAAATTCACCTGGGTCGGCGTGGAGAACATGCGCACCTGGCGCGGCGCGCGGCGCGTCACGGTCAGCGGGCGAATCCTCCGGCTGCTGCAAATTGCGCCACAGCCCGCGCTCGATTTCGCGAATGCGCGCCGGATCGGCGATGACCGCGCCGTTGTCCTCGAGCACCACGTAGGTCTCCAGGCTGAAGCCGTTGGAGCTGGTGATCAGGCGCGCATCGACGACGTTGAGCCCCATCTGGTCGAGCACGGCGGTGGTGCGCGCGAAGCTGTGCACGCCGGTGCGGCGTGTAGGTGAGCACCGCGGTGCCGCCGCGGTCGGCCAGCTGCCGGATCGCGACCAGCGGGGCGTCGTCGTCGGGATGGCGCCCGGCGGCGAGCAGCGCGGTGTGCCAGGCGATCTCCTCCGGCGTGTAGCGCAGGAAGTACGCCTCGGTCCATTGCGACCACACCTCCGATATCGTCTGCGGCGTCGAGGTCGGGCATTTTCGCGCGCGCTTGAGCTTGAGTCTCGCGGATCAGCTCGTCCTGATCGACCGGAGTTTCCAGTCCGCGGCGCAGGGCGCGCTTGGTGCGCTCGTAGAACTCCTCGAACAGGCGCGCCTTCCAGGCATTCCACAGTTTCGGGTTGGTGCCGCGCACGTCGGCGACGGTCAGCACGTACAGATAGTCCAGGTGCGCCTGATCGCCGACGCGGCGCGCGAAATCGTGAATGATGTCCGGATCGCTGATGTCCTTCTTCTGCGAAGTGATCGACAGGATCAAGTGATTGCGCACCAGCCACGCGACCAGGCGCGCCTCGTAGCGGCCGAGGCCCTGCTCCAGGCAGAACGCTTCGGCATCGACGGCGCCGAGCTCGGAGTGATCGCCGCCGCGGCCCTTGGCGATGTCGTGGAACAGCGCCGCCAGATAGGCGAGCTCCTGGCGCGGCAGCGACTGCATGATCTGGCTCAACGCGGGGAATTCGTCGTTGAACTTCGGCATCGCGAGGCGGCGCAGATTGCTCACGACGAACAGCGTGTGCGCATCCACCGTGTAGGCGTGGAACAGGTCGTACTGCATGCGGCCGACCACCCGGCCGAAGGACGGAATGTAGCGGCCGAGCACCCCGTACAGATTCATGCGGCGCATCTCGTGCGTGACGCCGACGGGCGCGCACAGAATCTCCATGAACAGCCGGTGATGGCGCGGGTTCTGCCGGAATTCCTCGTCGATGAGCCCGACGTGGGTGCCGATCAGGCGGATCGTCTCGGCGCGCACGCCGCGCAGTTCGGGGTGCTGCTGCAGCAGCACGAACAGCTCCAGCAGCGCCGACGGATAGCGCGCGAACACCTCCGGGTGCGTCACTTCCAAGTAATCGTTGCGGATCTGGAAGCGCGCATTGATGGGCACCGGCGGCCCGCTTTGCGTGAGAATCGCCTCGCGAAACAGCTGCAGCAGCATTTCGTTGAGCAGGCTGATGTCCATGACCGTGCGGTAGTACTTCTGCATGAGCTGTTCGACCGCGAGGGTGAAGCTCGCGTCCTCGTAGCCGAACAGCTTCGCGAGCTTGATCTGGTAGTCGAACAGCAGGCGATCCTCGCGCCGGCCGGTGAGCACGTGCAGGCCGAAGCGCACCTTCCACAGGAACGACTGGCCGGCCTTGAGCTTGCGCAGCTCCTCGCGGGTCAAAAATCCGTGCGCCACCAGCTCATCGAGCGTATCCGTTCCGAAATGCCGCTTCGCCACCCAGCCGATGGTCTGAATGTCGCGCAGGCCGCCCGGGCTCGATTTGACGTTGGGTTCGAGGTTGTACGCGGTGTCGAAATAGCGGTGATGGCGCTCGGTCTGTTCCTTGACCTTGGCTTCGAAGAAATCCTGCGACGACCAGAGCCGATCGGGCGCCAGCGCGCGGCGCATGCCGGCGAACAGCGACTCGGGCCCCGCCAGCAAGCGCGCCTCGAACAGCGTGGTCGCGACGCTGATGTCGGCGAGGCTCTCGCGCTGGCAATCATCGATCGAGCGCACGCTGTGGCCGACCTCGAGGCCGATGTCCCACAGAAACGTCAGGAATCGCTCGATGTCCGACTGCCAGTCGGCCGAATCGCTCTTCGGCAGCAGCACCATGATGTCGATGTCCGAGCTCGGGTGCAGTTCGCCGCGGCCGTAGCCGCCGACCGCCACCAGCGCAAGGTCGGCGGCGAACCGGCCGGCGTGCCGCACCCAGGCCGCGCGCAGCGCGATGTCCACCAGGCGGGCGCGGTCGCGCACCAGATCTTCGATCGCCTCGTCCGCGACGAAGCGCTCCTTCAGCAGTTCGCTGCCGCTCATCGAGCACCTGGCGAAACGCGAGCGGAGAGAACTGGCCGTCTTCCAGCGCCTCGGGCACGGCCGTCAGGTAGGGCCAGTCGGCGGTTGGCTCGAGAAACCGGCCGCCGGCGTTCAAGAGGCCGCCGCGGCGGCAGGCAGCGCCGCAGCTGCGCCCAGGGTGAGCACCTCGTACCCCGCGTCGGTGACCAGGATGGTGTGCTCCCATTGCGCCGACAGCGACTGATCCTTGGTCACCACCGTCCAGCCGTCGGGCAGCAGGCGCACGTCGCGGCGGCCGGCATTGATCATCGGTTCGATGGTAAAGGTCATGCCGGTCTGCAGCTCCAGGCCGGTTCCCGGCTTGCCGTAGTGCAGCACCTGCGGATCCTCGTGGTACACGCGGCCGATGCCGTGCCCGCAGTACTCCCGAACCACCGAGAAGCCGTTGCTTTCGGCGAAGGTCTGGATGGCGTGACCGATGTCGCCCAGGCGGGCACCCGGCTTGACCACGTGGATGCCGCGCCACATGGCCTCGTAGCAGGTCGACGTCAGGCGGCGCGCGAGCACGGGGACCGCGCCGACGAGGTACATGCGGCTGGTGTCGCCGTGGAAGCCGTCGCGGATCACGGTCACGTCGATATTGATGATGTCGCCGTTCTTCAGGCGCTTGTCGCCCGGAATCCCGTGGCACACCACATGATTGACCGAGGTGCAGATGGTCTTCGGGAAGCCGCGGTAATTGAGGTTGGCGGGGATCGATTTGAGCTCGTCGACGATGAAGTCGTGGCAGCGCTTGTCGAGCTCCTCGGTGGTGACCCCCGGCTGCACGAACGGCTCGATCATGTCGAGGACGCTCGCCGCCAGGCGCCCGGCGGCGCGCATTTTGTCCTGTTCGGCGGGCGTCTTGATGGTCACGTTCATAAGGGGCCGTGGACTTTGTTTCCACTAGGGGTTCATGGTATAAAGCGCGGCTATTTTTAACAACCCCGCACGCGTGTCGTCACAATCGGCCGGGTGCCCGGCGCAACCTTCTGGAACTTGCAGGCGTAAGCGGCGAATTCAAGGGTTTCCCGGGTTGCCGATTGGGATACGCGGAGGCTCAACCCGACCAGGAGTTTTCATGACCAGCGTGTCAATGCGACAAATGCTGGAAGCGGGCGTCCATTTTGGACACCAAACCCGCTTCTGGAACCCGAAGATGGCCCCGTTCATCTTCGGCGAACGCAACAAGATCCACATCATCAATCTCGAGAAGACCCAGCCGCTGTATTCGCAGGCGGCGGCGTTCATCAAGAGCGTGGCGGCCGAGGGCGGCAAGGTGCTGTTCGTCGGCACCAAGCGTTCGGCCCGCGATGCGGTTCAAAAAGAAGCCACGCGCTGCAGCATGCCCTATGTCAACCAGCGCTGGCTGGGCGGCATGCTGACCAATTTCAAGACCATCCGGCAGTCGATCAAGCGGCTCAATGAGCTCGATGAGATGGCGCAAAACGGCTCGCTCGATCGGCGCGGCAAGAAAGAGGCGCAGATGCTGCGCCGGGAAATGGACAAGCTGCTGCGCAGTCTCGGCGGCATCCGCGACATGACCGCGCTGCCCGATGCGCTGTTCGTCATCGACGTCGGCCACGAGGAGATCGCCATCCACGAGGCGCGCAAGCTCGGCATTCCGGTGGTCGCGGTGGTCGACACGAATTGCTCGCCCGATGGCATCGACTACGTGATCCCCGGCAACGACGACGCCATGCGCGCCATCCTGCTGTACGCCGGCGGCGTCGCCGATTCGGTGCTGGAAGGCAAGGCGTCGCTGCCGGAAGTCCCGGTCGGCGAGGACGAATTCGTCGAATTGGACGAAGAGGGCAACCCGAAGAAGCGCGCCGCTGGCGCGCCGCCGCCCGCCGCCCGCGGCCGGCCGCGGCAAGAAGCCGCCCCCGCGCCGCAAGGTGCCGGTGACGGTCATTCCGGGCGCGGCGGCGGTGGCGGCCCAGCTCGACGAGGTCGAGGTCGAGGCCGACGACGTGGACGCTGCGGATACTCCGCCGGCCGAGACGCGGCCGGCGAGCGCGCCGCGGCGTCGTCCCGTGGGTCGGCGTACCCCGGCGCGTGGCGCTTAGTTTCTTGCCGCGCAGGGCGGGGCGGTCGCGGCCTGCGCGGCGCATCTTGAATAAATCGTAAGGAAGACTGCCGCCAGCGGCGGTGTCAGAACACCATGAACATTACGGCAGATACAGGTCAAACAGCTGCGCGAGCGCACCGGCGCCGGCATGATGGAGTGCAAGAAGGCGCTGGTGGAGACCCAGGGCGATCTGGACGCGGCCGCGGAGCTGATGCGCAAGAGCGGCCTCGCCAAGGCCGACAAGAAGGCCGCCCGTGTTGCCGCGGAAGGCACCGTCGCCGTCGAGCGCGCCGGCAACAGTGCGGTGCTGGTCGAGGTCAACTGCGAGACCGATTTCGTGGCGCGCAGCGACGAATTCCAGGCCTTGCGCGCGAGCTCGCCAAGGCCGCGTTGGCGCACTCGCCGCGCGACGTGGAGGCGCTGCTCCAAGCTCGCGCGCGGCGCCGGCACGTTTGGAGGAGCGGCGCCGCGCACTGATCGCGAAGATCGGCGAGAACATCGCGGTGCGCCGCTTCGTGCGCGTCACCGCCCCGGGTGCTCTGGGCACCTATATTCACGGCGCGCGGATCGGCAGCGCTGGTCGCACTGCAGGGCGGCGATGAGGCCCTGGCCAGCGACCTCGCGATGCATGTCGCCGCGGTCAACCCGGCCTACGTCGACGCCGCGGACGTGCCGGCCGAGGTGCTCGACAAGGAGCGCGAGATCCTCACCGAGCAAACCAAGGGCGAGAAGAAGCCGCCCGAGATCATCGCCAAAATGGTCGAAGGCCGGCTGCGCAAGTTCCTCGCGGAGATCACGCTGCTGGGCCAGCCCTTCGTCAAGGATCCGGAGACGACGGTCGAGAAGCTGCTCAAGAAGGCCGGCGCCAAGGTGGTGCAGTTCGTGCGCTATGAGGTCGGCGCCGGCATCGAGAAGAAGCAAGACGATTTCGTCGGCGAAGTGATGGCCCAGGTGAAGGCGCAGGACAAAGGACAAGACGACGGCAGGAAGCACTAGACCTCGTTAAGACCGATTCAAGACCCCGCCCCGGCGGGGTCTTTTATAGTAGGGTACGACAGATCATGACCGACACCAACGCCCACGGCGCGCTATCGCAGAATCTTGGTCAAATTGTCCGGCGAGGCCTTGCTGGGGAGCGAGGATTACGGCATCGATCCGCTCATCCTCAAGCGCATCGCCGGGGAAATCAGCGACCTGACCCAGATGGGCGTGCAGGTCGCGGTGGTGTTCGGCGGCGGCAACATCTTCCGCGGCGCGGGGCTTGGCGCGCGCCGGCATGGATCGGGTCACCGCCGATCACATGGGCATGCTCGCCACCGTGATCAACGCGCTGGCCATGCAGGATGCGCTGGAGAGCCTCGGCACCTATGCCCGCGTCATGTCGGCGCTGCGCATCAACGAGGTCTGCGAGGACTACATCCGGCGCCGCGCGGTGCGGCATCTGGAGAAGGGCCGGGTGGTGATTTTCGGCGCCGGCACCGGCAACCCCTTCTTCACCACCGACACCGCGGCGAGTCTTCGCGCCATCGAGATCAACGCGGACATCCTGCTCAAGGCGACCAAGGTCAACGGCATTTACGATTCGGATCCGCTCAACAATCCCGATGCCAAGCGCTACACGCATCTGACCTTCGACAAGGTGCTGAACGATCGCCTCAATGTCATGGACGCCACCGCGATCGTGATGTGCCGGGAAAACAACTTGCCGCTGCAGGTGTTCAATCTGTTCAACGCCGGCGATCTGGTGCGTATTGTTCAAGGCGAAGACGTCGGCACCGTCGTCTCCGCCGCGCCTTAAAGAGGGAGGAGCCTATGCTCGAGGACATCAAGAAGGACGCGACCCAGCGCATGCAGAAATGCGTCTCGACGTTCAAGGATCAGCTGAAGAAGCTGCGCACCGGCCGTGCGCATACCAGCCTGATCGAACACATCAAGGTCGATTACTACGGCTCGGAGATGCCGTTGAACCAGGTGGCGAACATCGCGACCGAGGATGCGCGCACGCTTGACCGTGACGCCCTGGGAAAAGGCCATGGTGCCGGTCATCGAGAAGGCGATCTTCAAATCCGATCTGGGGCTCACGCCGAACACCGCCGGGCAGCTGATCCGCATCTCGATGCCGGCCCTGACCGAAGAGCGGCGCCGCGACATCACCAAGGTGGTGCGCCAGGAGGCGGAAAGCGCCCGCGTGTCGGTGCGCAACGTGCGCCGCGAAGTGATGAACGAGCTGAAGGAAATGCTCAAGGAGAAGCTGATCGCGCAGGACGACGATCGGCGCGCTCAGGACGACATCCAAAAGCTGACCGACAAGCACGTCGCCGATATCGATCACGCCATGGCCGAAAAGGAAAAGGAATTGATGCAGGTCTGACCCGAGGCGGACCCGCACGAACCCTTCAAGCACAATGGCCGACACGCCGCAGCATGTCGCGATCATCATGGACGGCAACGGTCGATGGGCCCGTTCGCGCGGCCTGCCGCGCCGGCCGGCCATCGCGCCAGCGTCAAGGTGGTGCGCCGGATCGTCGAGGAATGCGCCGCGGCGCAACGTCCGCTATCTGACCCTGTTCGCCTTCAGCAGCGAGAACTGGCGCAGGCCGCCCGATGAGGTCGGCATGCTCATGAGCCTGTTCCTCGACGCGCTGGTGCGCGAAGTGGCGAACCTGCACCGCAATCAGGTGCGCCTGCGCTTCATCGGCGATCGGGATTTGTTGGGCGCCGAGCTCGCGCAGCGCATGGCGGATGCCGAGTCGCTCACCGAGGCGAACACCGGGCTCGGCGCTGTGCGTGGCGGTGGCCTACGGCGGCCGCTGGGACATCGCGCAGGCCTGCCGCTCGCTCGCGGGCGATGTCGCCGCCGGCACGCTGGCGCCGTGTCCGATATCGGCGAAGCGCAGGTCGGTGCGCGGCTCGCGCTCGCGGGCATTCCCGATCCGGATCTGCTGATTCGCACCGGCGGGGAACAGCGCATCAGCAATTTCCTGCTGTGGAATCTCGCCTACACCGAAATCTATTTCACCGAGGTGCTATGGCCCGAATTCACGCCCGGCGCATCTCGAGGCGGCATTGCACTTCTTCGCCCAGCGCGAACGGCGCTTCGGCAAGACTTCCGCGCAGCTCGCGGCCAAAGCCGATGCTTAGGCTTCGCATCGCGACCGCGGCGTCGTTTTGAGCTGCCTGCTGCTGGCGGGGCTGTTCTTGCTGCCGCCGCGTTGGACCGTGCTCGCATTTGGCGCCGGTGTTCACCATCGGCGCCTGGGAGTGGGCCGGCTTCGGCGCCTTGGCTCGCGCGCCGGCGCGCCTGGCCTACGCGTGCGCGATGGCGCTGCTGTTCGTCCGGAGCTGGCGCTGGACGAGCGATCCCGCGCACCTGCTCATGCTTCTGAGCGCCGCCTGCGCCTGGTGGGCGCGTCGCCTCTGTGCTGGCTGGCGCTCGCGCCGGAGCGGCAGCCGGCGCCGCTCGCGCTGCTCTGCGGCGTGCCGGTGCTGGTCCCCGCTTTCGTGGCGCTCGCGCGGCTGCAGATCGCCGGCCACGGGCCGGTTGCGCGGCCCGCAGCTCGTGCTGTGGCTGGTGTTGATGGTGATCGCGGCGGACATCGGCGCATACTTCGCGGGGCGCAGTTTCGGCCGACGCAAACTGGCGCCGCGCGTGAGTCCCGGCAAGACGTGGGAGGGCGCGGTGGGCGGGCTCTGGCGGTGGCGCTGGTCGCCTGGGGCGGCGCGGCGCATTTCGGCTTGGCCGTCCTGCCGTGCGTCGCTTTTGGCTGCGCTGTGGGAATTTTCTCGGTCGTCGGCGATCTGACCGAGAGCATGTTCAAGCGCTCGGCGGGGCTCAAGGACAGCGGGACGCTGCTGCCGGGGCACGGCGGCGTGTTGGATCGCATCGACAGCGTGACGGCCGCGGCGCCGCTGTACGCGCTCGGCCTGTTCGGCTCCGGCGTGATCGCATGAGTACGCCGCGCGGCATCGCCATCCTGGGTTCGACCGGCAGCATCGGGCGCAGCACGCTTGCCGTCATCGCTCTGCATCCCGAGCGCTTTCGCGTCGCGGTGCTGGGGGCCTACGGCAGCTGGCAAACCGTGGTCGAGCAGGCGCGCAAGTTCAAGCCCGACACCGTGGTGCTGGTCGACCCCGAGGCGGCGGCGCAGGCGCGCGCGGCGCTGCGCGACTTCGGTTCGACGATCCGGGTGGAGAGCGGCGCCGATGCGCTCGCCGCGGCGGTGACCGGCGCCGACGTGCAGATGGTCATGGCGGCGATCGTCGGCGCGGCCGGGCTGCTGCCGACCCTCGCCGCGGTGCGCGCCGGCAAGCGCGTGCTGCTCGCCAACAAGGAGGCGCTGGTGATGGCCGGACGGCTGCTCATGGAGGAGGTGCGCCGTGCGCGAACCGAACTGATCCCGATCGACAGCGAACACAACGCGATCTTTCAATGCATGCCGGCCGGCTACCTTCCCGGCGAAGAGGCGCGCGGCGTGATGCGCGTGATCCTGACCGCATCCGGCGGTCCGTTCCGCTGCACGGAGCTCGCGCTGCTCGAGCACGTGACGCCCGAACAGGCCTGTGATCACCCGAAGTGGAAGATGGGGCGCAAGATTTCCGTCGACTCCGCGACGCTCATGAACAAGGGGCTCGAAGTGATCGAGGCGACGCTGCTGTTCGGCTTGCCGGAATCGCAGGTGAGCGTGGTGGTGCACCCGCAAAGCGTGGTGCATTCGCTGGTCGAATACGCCGACGGCTCGCTGCTCGCCCAGCTCGGCGCGCCCGACATGCGCACGCCCATCGCGCAGGCGCTCGCATGGCCGGAGCGGGTGGTTTCCGGTGTACAATCGCTCGACCTCGGTCAGATCGGGCGTCTGGATTTCGAGCCGCCCGATCACGTGCGCTTCCCGAGTCTCGAACTTGCGAGAGCCGCTGCGCGTGCCGGCGGCACGGCGCCGGCGGTGCTCAACGCGGCGAACGAGGTCGCGGTGCAGGCGTTTCTTGACCGGCGCTTGAACTTTACCGGAATTGCCACGGTCATTGACAGGGTGTTGCAGCGCCTCGATGCGCGCCCCGTGAAGGCGTTGGATGATGTATTGGACGCCGACGCCACGGCGCGACGCCTGGCGATCGCGCTGATAGAGCCTAGCGCTGGAGCCCTTGCATGAAGATGCTGATTTTTGTCGCCGCCTTTTTGGTCGCGATCGGGATATTGGTCGCGGTTCACGAATTCGGCCATTACTGGGTCGCCAAAAAGCTCGGCTTCAAGGTTTTGCGCTTCAGTATCGGCTTCGGTAAGCCGCTTCTCATGCGCGTGGGTCGAGATGCGGACCGCACCGAGTATTGCCTGGCCGCCATTCCCTTGGGCGGCTACGTGAAGCTGCTCGATGAGCGCGAGGGCGAAGTCGCGCCCGCGGAGCTGCATCGCTCGTTCACGCGCCGCCCCATCGCGCACCGCATCGCGGTGCTGCTGGCGGGGCCCGCCATGAACCTGCTCTTTGCCGCGCTGCTGTACGCGATGTTGGCAATGGCCGGCACCGAAGTGGTCAAGCCGGTGGTCGGGCAGGTGCGGCTCGACGGCCCTGCCGCGATCGCGGGTCTCGAGCGCGGCGATGTGATCCTGAGCGTCGGGGACCGCAGGGTCCGCGACACCGAGGAGCTGCAGATCGACCTGCTGCGGGAGTTTTCCGCCGAGGGCGTGATTCCGCTGCGCGTGCGCCGCGGCGGCGGCGAACGCACCGTGACGCTGCGAGTCAGCGAGGATAAGCGCGCGCTGACGGAGCCGGGCAGATTGCTGCCGGGTCTGGGCTTCGATCTGGCCGGCTGGAACGCCGATACCATGGTGCAGTCGGTTCCGAAGGACAGCGCGGGAGCGCGCGCGGGTCTGCGTGCGGGAGACCGGCTGCTGGCGGTCGACGGCCAGCCGATCGCCAACAGCCTGGATTTCATTTCCGTCGTGAGCGGCTCCCCGGGCCGCGACATCTCGATCGACCTGCAGCGCGCCGGCGCGCGCGTGCATATCGTGACCGCGGTGCCGCAGGTGACCGAGCAGGGGCGGGCGATCGGCCGGCTCGGGATCACGCTCGCGGAAGGTCCCAGAACATGGCCGCCGGGACTCGTGGAGACACAGCGGTCGGGGCCGATCGCCGCGCTGGGCGTCGGGGTGCAGAAAACGTGGGAGATGTCCTCCCTCACCGTGCAGATGCTCTGGCGCATCGTGACCGGTCAAGTGTCGGCGAAGAACATCTCGGGACCGATCAGTATCGCCGAGTTCGCCGGCATCAGCGCCTATCTGGGTCTGGCCGCGTTCATCGGCTTCCTGGCGATCATCAGCGTGAGCCTGGGTGTGCTCAATTTGATGCCGGTGCCGCTGCTCGACGGCGGGCAGGTGGTTTATCAGTTGGTGGAGGCCGTCAAGGGAAGCCCCTTGTCGGAGCGCGCCCAGAATTTCGGCCAGCAGGTCGGGATAGCGTTGCTGGTCGTATTGATGAGCCTTGCCTTCTATAACGATATCTCAAGACATTTGAACTAACGGGAAATCATGATCTACCTCAAGTTCGAGCCGCAGGTGCGGCGCTGCATTGCACGCGCCGACCATCGAGATTGCATGCGGTCCTCGCGTGCGGCTTGAATTTTGGCTGATCGGCTTGGTGGCGCTCGCCATCCAGCCCCTGGGATCGCCTCTGTACGCGCAGGCCGCGCAGGACACGTTCGTCGTCGGCGACATTCGCGTCGAAGGGCTGCAGCGCATATCCGAGGGCACGGTATTCAATTACCTGCCGGTCAACATCGGCGATCACCTCGATCAGCAGCGCATCGGCGAGGCCATGCGCGCGCTCTACGCCACCGGGTTTTTCCGCGACGTGGAGCTGCGCCGCGACGGCAACACGCTGCTGGTGGTGGTGATCGAGCGGCCCTCGATCGCCAAGTTCGAGATCAAGGGCAACAAGGACATCAAGACCGAGGATCTGCAGAAGAGCTTGCGCAACGTCGGCCTGGCGCAGGGCAAGACCTTCGACCGGTCGGTGCTCGATGAGGTCAAGCAGTACCTCACCGACCAGTATTTCAGCCGCGGCAAGTACGCGGTGCGCGTCGATACCAAGGTCACCGATCTGCCCGGCAACAAGGTCGACGTCGTGGTCGACATCAAGGAAGGCAAGCGCGCCAAGATCGAGATGATCAACCTGGTCGGCAATACCAAGTTCAAGGAAAAGGATGTGCTCGAGACCTTCGAGCTGAAAACGCCGAACTGGCTTTCCTGGTACAAGCAGGACGACCGCTATTCGCGCGAATCCCTGACGGGCGATCTGGAGAAGCTGCGCTCGTACTACATGGATCGCGGCTATGCGAACTTTGCGATCGAGTCGACGCAGGTCGCGATCGCGCCCGAAAAAGACGACATGTACATCACCATCAACGTCAATCGAGGGCGAGGTATTCAGGGTGTCCGAGATCAAGCTTGCCGGCACGATGGTGGTTCCCGAGGCGCAGCTGCGCAAGCTGCTGCTGATCCATCCCGGCGATATCTTCTCGCGCAAGCAGGTCACCAGTTCGCAGGAGCTGATGAGCTATCGGCTGGGCGCGGACGGCTACGCATTCTCCAAGATCGATCCGGTGCCCACCCCCGACAACGAGAAGAAGACCGTGTCGATCACGTTCTTCATCGAGCCCGGCAATCGCGTGTACGTGCGGCACATCAATTTCAACAACACCACGGCGATCAACGACGAGACGCTGCGCCGCGAGATGCGCCAGCTCGAGGGCGGCTGGCTGTCGAATTCCGCGATCGAGCGCTCCAAGGAGCGTCTGCAGCGCCTGCCGTACGTGGAGAAGGTGGAGTTCGAGACCAAACCGGTCCCCGGCAGCGCGGATCTGGTGGATGTCGACTACAACATCAAGGAAGGCCTGCCGGGGCAGTTCGGCGGCGGCATCGGCTACTCGGAGGCGCAGAAGTTTCAGCCTCAACGGCAATTTCGTGCACAGCAACTTCATGGGCACCGGCGACCGCATCGCGCTCGAAGTCAATGCCGGCAAGTACAGCAAGACCTATACCTTCGCGCATACCAATCCGTATACGACCATCGACGGGGTGGCGCGCACGACCTCGTTGACGTACCGCGACGTGACGCAATTCGTCGCGGCCGCATCGAAGTTCTCGACCAAGCAATTGACGGCCGCGGTGAACTGGTCCTATCCGATCACCGAATACCAATACGTGCAGATCGGCGCATCCGCGAACAAGAACGAGCTGGTGGTTTCCCAGGGCTACAGCGCGCAGCAGGCGATCGATTGGGTCAAGAACAACGGCTCCACGTTCACGCGCTATCTCGACGACACCAACGGCGACGGCATCGTGAACTCGCTCGACAACCCCTATACGGTATACGGGACGAACTTCTATTCCTACGAGCTGACCGGCGGCTGGAATCTCGACACGCGCAACCGCGCCCTGTTCGCCGACCGCGGAATGCACCTGGCGGTGTCGGGCCGCTACGCCCTGCCGTTCAGCGACGTGCGCTACTACGCCACCAACATGCAGTTCCTGCAGTACATTCCGGTCTGGCGCAAGTGGCTGCTGTCAGTACAACGCGCAGCGTGGATTACGCGAATTCGCTCGGCAAGACCACGTTCCTGCCGCCCTATTTGAATTATTTCGCCGGGCGGCCCGGACAGCGTGCGCGGCTTTCGCGAAAGCACGCTGGGACCCCGGGACAACATCGGCTATCGGCAACCCGTTCGGCGGCAACTTTCGCGTCGTGAGCCGGCTGGAGCTGCTGTTCCCCGTGCCGGACAAGTGGAAGAGCGCCGCCCGGGTGAGCTGGTTCTACGACATGGGGAACGTCTTCTATACCGGCAACAAGGTGCAATTCCTGGGCGCGGACGACATTACGCCGGTCAATTACCACTTCGCTTATGATAATCTAAAGAGATCGACCGGAATCGCGGTACAGTGGCTCGCCCCGCTGGGTCTGTTTCGCTTCTCGTACGGCATTCCTTTGAATGCGTATCCCGGCAACACGGTGACGTTCGGCGACGAAACGGAGCGATTTCAGTTTTCAATCGGTCAGGCGTTTTGACCCAATATCATTTCGAGGTCCTAAAATCAACATGTCGACTTTCAATCGCAGCATCTCGTTCCTGGCCCTGGGTCTGTGCGGTCTCATGGCGGCCGGCCAGGCGAGCGCGGAAATCAAAATGGGCGTCGTCAACTTCCAGAAGCTGCTGGAAGAGGCGCCGCAGACCAAGACCGCCATGCAGGCGCTCGAGAACGAGTTCGCGCCGCGCCGCCGCGAGCTGTTGACGATGCAGAACGACCTGAAGGCCAAGGACGAGAAACTGCAGAAGGAGGGCGCGGTGATGGCCGAAGCCGATCGCGCCAATGCCGAAAAGACCCTGCGTGATCAGCAGCGGGAGTTCTCGCGCAAAGCCGGGGAATTCCAGGACGACGCCTCGACGCGGCGCAACGAGGAAATCGGCAAGGTGCAGCGCTACCTCGTGCAGGAGATCCAGAGCTACGCGAATGCCCAGGGCTTCGATCTGGTGTTGGGAGACGGCGTGTTCTTCGCGAAGGCGCCGCTCGACATCACCGCCAATGTGCTGGCCGTGCTGCAATACCAAGCCGGCGACGCTGCCTGCCCTCGGCGCCGTCGAAGGCGCCGGCAGCGCCGGCCAAGCCCCGCGCCGGCAGCAACAAATAGCCTGTCACGACTTTCGCACGGGATGTGCGCAAGTGCATGCGGAGTTCAGCCTGGGCGAGTTGGCGGTGCGCTTCGGGCTGGAGCTGCGCGGGGCGCCCGATGTCCGGGTCACGCACGTCGCGACGCTGTCGCAGGCGGCTGCAGGGAGCCTTAAGCTTTCTCGCCAACTCGCGCTACCGCCGCAGCCTGCGTACGACGCGCGCGACCGCCGTGGTGCTCGACGGCCGAGGAGGCGGAGGACTGCCCGGTCGCGGCGCTCATCACGCCCCAATCCGTATTTGACGTATGCGCGTATCGCATCGCTGTTTCATCCGGAGCCGAGGCGGTATCGCCGGGGATTCATCCGAGCGCCGTGGTCGCGGCGAGCGCACGCATCGCGGCCTCGGCCGCGGTGGGTCCGCTCGCGGTGATCGAGGAGGACGTCGAGCTCGGCGAACGCGCGCGCATCGGTCCCGGATGCATCGTGCAGCGGGGCGCGCGGGTCGGCGCGGATACGCGGCTCGTCGCGCGGGTGAATCTGTACCCGCGGGTGCGGATCGGCGAGCGCTGCATTGTGCACGCGGGCGCGGTGATCGGCGCCGACGGCTTCGGCTTCGCGTCGGACCGGGGCACCTGGGTGAAGGTGCCGCAGGTCGGCGAGCGTGCGCATCGGCGATGACGTGGAGATCGGCGCGAACACCACCATCGACCGGGGCGCCATCGAGGATACGGTGATCGAGCATGGCGTGAAGCTCGACAATCAGATTCAGGTCGGCCACAACGTGACCATCGGGGCGCACACCGCGATCGCCGGCATGCACGGGCATCTCGGGCAGCACCACGCTCGGGAAGCGCTGCATGATCGGCGGCATGGTGGGATTCGCCGGGCATCTGACGATCGCGGACGATGTCGTGATCACCGGCTGCAGCCTGGTCAGCGCATCGATCCGAGAGGCGGGCAGCTATCGAGCGGCATGCCGGCGGTCCCGACCGCGGGCCTGGCGGCGCATGGTGGCACAGTTACGGCGATTCGGCGAGAAAAGGAGCGATGATGGCTGAACCACTGCAAGATGGATATCGAAGCGATCATGCGGCTGTTGCCGCACCGGTATCCGTTCTTGCTGGTGGATCGCGTGCTCGACCTGCGAAGCCGGGGCAGTACATTCACGCCCTGAAGAATGTGACGTTCAACGAGCCGTTCTTTCACGGGACATTTCCCGCACCGGCCGGTCATGCCCGGCGTCATGATCATCGAGGCGCTGGCGCAGACCGGCGGGCATCCTGGCGTTCAAGACCGTCGACGTGGTGCCCGAACTCCGACACGCGCTTTTATTTCGTGGCGATCGACAATGCGCGGTTTCGCAAGCCCGTCGAGCCGGGCGATCAGCTCATCCTCAAGGTGACGTTGAAGCGCAGCCTTCAAGGGAATCTGGAAATTTCACTGCCTGGCGCGAGGTCGACGGCGCCGAAGTGGCCTCGGCCGAAATCATGGTGGCGCCCGAGACCAAGGGAGCCGGCTGCAGCCGGGAGAGGGCGGATGATCGACGCGCGCGCGGTGGTCTCGCCGCAAGCGGAGATTGCGGCGGACGTCGAGATCGGTCCCTTCAGCATCATCGGCCCGGACGTCGTCGATCGGCGCCCGGCACCTGGATCGGACCGCATGTCGTGATCAACGGCCCGACGCGCATCGGCGCCGACAACAAGATCTTTCAGTTCGCCTCGATCGGCGATGCGCCGCAGGACAAGAAGTACAAGGGCGAGCCGACGCGGCTCGAGATCGGCGACCGCAACGTGTTCCGCGAATCCGTCACGGTGAACCGCGGCACCGCGCACGGCGGGGCGTGCACGCGCATCGGCAACGACAACCTGTTCATGGCCTATTCGCACGTGGCGCACGACTGCCAGCTCGGCGATCAGATCGTGATGGCGAATTGCGCCACCCTGGCCGGGCACGTCGAGCTCGGCGATTGGGTGATCATGGGCGGCCTGTCGGCCGTGCATCAGTTCTACGAGGATCGGTGCGCACTAGTTTCCTCGCCCACAACGCCGCCGTGACGCGCGATGTGCCGCCCTATGTCATGGCGGTCGGCCGGCCGGCCGTGCCGCACAGCGTGAACCGGAAGGACTGAAGCGCCGCGGATTCACCGCCGGAGCAGATCCGCAACATCCGGCGCGCGTACCGCGTGCTGTATCGCTCCGGTCTCAAATTGAGGCGGCTCTGGAAGAACTCGAGAAAGCGGCCGCATCGCAGGCGAGATCCGGCCGTTCGTCGATTTCATCAAACTCAGCTCGCGCAGCATCGTTCGCTAGGTGAGAGCCTGATGACGGCGCCGCTGCGGGTGGGTCTGGTCGCGGGAGAGGCGTCGGGCGACACGCTTGGCGCGGGGCTGATCGAGGCCCTGCGGCGCCTCGCGCCGGACGCGCAGTTCTTCGGCATCGCGGGTCCGAAGATGCTTGCCGCCGGCTGCGAAGTCTGGGAGCCGGCCGAATCGCTCGCGGTCATGGGCCTGTTTGAGATCCTGCGCGATCTGCCGCGGCTGCTGCGGCTGCGGCGCGCGCGTGCGGCGCGATTTCCTGCGCGCCGCGCCCGATGTGTTCGTCGGCATCGATGCGCCCGAATTCAATCTGCGGCCTCGCGCGCGCATTGCGCGCGGCCGGCATCCCGACGGTGCAATACGTGAGTCCCGCAGGTGTGGGCGTGGCGGCAGAGCCGCGTGCACAGCATTCACCGGGTCGGTCGATCTGGTGCTGTGTCTCTTGCCGTTCGAGAAGCGATTTTACGAGAACCGGGGCGTGGCGGCCGAATTCGTCGGACATCCGCTCGCCGACGCGATTCCCGCTGACCGTCGATCGCGCCGCGGCGCGCGCGCCGCATTGAACGTGGCGGCCGATGCGCAGGTCGTCGCGCTGCTGCCCGGCAGCCGGCGCGGGGAGGTGGCGCGCCTGGCGAGGATTTCGCCGCGCACGGCACGCTGGCTGGCCCGACAGCGGCCGTCGCTGCAGTTCATCGCGCCGATGGCGACCTCCGCGACGCGCGAGATTTTCGAGCACGCGCTGCGGCAGCAGGCGCCGCGAGGTTCGCCGTGCGCCTGATCGACGGTCAAGCCCAAACCGCGCTGATGGCCGCCGACGTCGTGCTGGTCGCCTCCGGGACGGCGAGCCTGGAAGCGGCATTGTGCAAGCGGCCCATGATCGTGGTGTACCGCCTGGGGGCCCTGTCGGCCTGGGTCGTCCGCCGTCTGAATCTGGTCAAATCCAAGTTTTTTTCGCAGCCGAATCTACTTGCAGATCGGCGCGTCGTCGGCGAGTATTTTCAGGAACAGATCGCACCCGGAGTCGATCGGAGCGGAGCTCTTGATGTGGCTGGACGATCCCGGGACGGCGCGCCGATTTTGGAGCAGGAGTTCTTGGGGATTCACCTCGATCTCAAGCGGGACGCCAGCGCGCGCGCGGCGCAGGCGATCATCGGCGCTCCTGCAGCGCAAGCGCCGCGGCGCGCGCCGCCGTGAGAGCGCGAACCGCAGGCGTCGATGAGGCGGGACGCGGACCCTTGGCGGGTCCGGTGGTCGCTGCCGCGGTCATTCTGCGTCCGCGGGCGCGCCATCGCCGGCATTGCGGATTCGAAAGTCTTGACCGCCGAGACCCGAGCGCAGTTGAGCGCGACGATCCGCCGCCGCGCGCTGTTTGCTTCGGCATCGGCTGGGCGGATCCTGCGGAAATCGACGCGCTCAATATCCTGCACGCCACTTTTCTCGCGATGCGCCGCGCGGTGCTCGCCATGACCTTGAGTCCGCAGCGGCTGCTGATCGACGGCAACCGTCTGCCGCGGCTCGAAGGCCTGGGCGCATCGCTCACGTCGCGCGCGCGATCGTCGGCGGGGATGCCACGGAGCCGGCGATCAGCGCCGCGTCAATCCTGGCGAAGCACGCGAGAGATCAATATATGGATCAAATGGATGCGGTATATCCTCAATATGCTTTCGCACGCCACAAGGGCTACGCCACCCCGCAGCATCGCCGGCTGCTGGCGGAGCATGGCCCATGCCCCTTGCACCGGCGCAGCTTCGCTCCGGTCGAATCGCTGCTCGGGGCGCCAGGCGATGAACGCGCCGACGCCTGGGACCCCGATGCGATCCTCGACCCCGAGCTCGAGGCCTATTTGGAGTTGGGCGCCCCTTGACAGCATCCGCTCAGTTCGTGCACCTGCGCCTGCATACCGAGTATTCCCTGCTCGACGGCATCGTGCGCGTGCCCAGTTGATGGCCGCGGTCGCGGGCGCAGCGCATGCCCGCCGTTGCGCTGACCGACCAGAGCAATCTGTTCGCGATGGTCAAGTTCTACAAGGAGGCGCTGGCGGCGGGCGTCAAGCCGCTGATCGGCGTGGATGTGCTGGATTCGCGAGCCGGGCGAACGCACGCCGCCGTCGCGCCTGGTTTTCCTGTGCCAAAATCTCGCCGGCTACCGGCATCTGACGCAACTGGTTACCCGCTCGTTTCTCGAGGGGCAGCAGCGCGGCGTGCCGATGTTGGAGCGCGGCTGGCTCGAGCCGGCCGCGCTGCGCGGGCCTGATCGTCCTGTCCGGCGGCGCAGGAGGGCGACATCGGGCAGGCGCTGGTGCGCGGCAACGACGAGGAGGCCGCGCGCTGCCTCGCGCGCTGGCAGGCGCTGTGCGGCGATCGGTTCTACCTCGAGGTGCAGCGCACCGGGCGCAGCGGCGAGCAGGCATACAGCGAGCCGGCGCTCGACCTGGCGCGCAGGCGCGGCGTGGCGGCCGTCGCGACCAACGACGTGCGCTTCTTGACGCGGGCGGAGTTCGAGGCCCACGAGGCGCGGGTCTGCATCCACGACGGCGCGCTGCTGGCCGATCCGAGCCGTCCGCGCCGCTATTCCGAGGAGCAGTACCTGAAGACGCCGGCGGAAATGGCCGAGCTTTTCGCCGACGCGCCGGAGCTGCTCGTCAACACCGTCGAAATCGCCAAGCGCTGTTCGCTCGAAATCAAATTGGGCGCCTCCATGTTGCCGGCCTACCCGGTGCCGTCCGGCTGCAGCACCGAAGGGTATCTGCGCGAGCAGGCGCAGCGCGGGCTGGCCGAAAGGCTTGCACGAGGCGCTCGAGCTGCAAGGCGTGGAGCGCGACCGGCGAGGCGTATCGAGGCGCGGCTCGAACTCGAGCTCGGCGTCATCTGCAGCATGGGATTCGCCGGATATTTCTTGATCGTCGCCGACTTCATCCGCTGGGCGCGCGACAACGGCGTTCCGGTCGGGCCGGGCCGCGGCTCGGGCGCCGGCTCGCTGGTGGCGTTCGTGCTCGGCATCACCGACCTGGATCCGATCGAGCATGATCTGCTGTTCGAGCGCTTCCTGAATCCGGAGCGCGTGTCGATGCCGGATTTCGACGTCGACTTCTGCATGGAGGGCCGCGACCGGGTCATCGAGTACGTCGCCAACAAGTACGGGCGCGAGCGCGTCTCGCAGATCATCACCTACGGTACGCTGGCGGCCAAGGCCGTGGTCCGCGACGTCGGGCGAGTGCTCGGCCACAATTACGGCTACGTCGACAAGATCGCCAAGCTGATTCCCTTCGAGATCGGCATCACGCTCGACAAGGCGCTCGAACAGGAAGAGGAGCTCAGGCGCCTGTACGATGCGGATCCGGAGGTGCGGGAGCTCATCGATCTTGCGCGCACGCTCGAGGGCCTGGCGCGCAATGCCGGCACGCATGCCGGCGGCGTGGTCATCGCGCCCTCGGTGCTCACGGATTTCACGCCGCTGTACTGCGAAGAGGGCGGCAGCACTCCGGTCACGCAGTTCGACAAGGACGACGTCGAGGCTGCCGGACTGGTCAAGTTCGATTTTCTCGGGCTGCGTACGCTCACGGTCATCGACTGGGCGGTGCGCGACATCAATGCGCTGCGTGCGGTCTGCCGGCGAGCCGCCGCTGGTGATGAGCGCGCTGCCCATGGACGACGTCGCCACGTACCAGCTGCTGAAGAGCTGCAAGACCACCGCGGTGTTCCAGCTCGAATCGCGCGGCATGAAGGATCTGATCCGCCGGCTGCAGCCCGACCGCTTCGGCGATATCGTGGCCCTGGTCGCATTGTTCCGGCCGGGACCGCTGCAGTCCGGCATGGTGGATGATTTCATCGCGCGCAAGCACGACACCACCGGCGCGACCATCGACTACCTGCATCCGGATCTGAAGCCGGTGCTGGAGGCGACCTACGGCGTGATCCTGTACCAGGAACAGGTCATGCAGATCGCGCAGATCCTGGCCGGCTACACGCTGGGCGGAGCGGATCTGCTGCGCCGGGCCATGGGCAAGAAGAAGCCCGAGGAAATGGCCAAGCAGCGCTCGGTGTTCGTGAGCGGCGCGGTCGCGCGCGGCGTGCGCGAGGCGCAAGCCACGCATATCTTCGATCTGATGGAGAAGTTTGCAGGCTACGGCTTCAACAAGTCGCACTCGGCCGCCTACGCGCTGCTGTCCTATCAAACGGCCTGGCTCAAGGCGCATTACCCGGCGGCATTCATGGCGGCGGTGCTGTCCGCCGACATGGACAAGACCGACAAGATCGTGACGCTCATCGATGAATGCGCGAGCATGGGTCTGACCGTGCATCCGCCGGATGTCAACGAATCGGTGTACGCCTTTCGCATCGCGGGCCCCGCCAGCATTCGCTTCGGGCTGGGCGCCATCAAGGGCGTGGGCGAGTCCGCGGTGCAGGCCATCATGGAGGAGCGCGATGCGCACGGTCCCTTCCAAAGTCTGCCCGATTTGTGCCGCCGGATCGATTTGCAGCGGGTCAACCGGCGTGTGTTCGAGGCGCTGATCCGCTCCGGGAGCCTGGACCGGATCGGCCCGAATCGCGCCACGCTCACTGCGGAGCTCGAGCGCGCAATGCACCTTGGCGAGCAGAACTCGCGCGCGATGAGCGTCGGACAGGTGGATTTGTTCGGATTGAGCGCGGCGCCGAGAACAGCGTGGTCGCCGATTGGAGCGAGGCGCAGCGCCTGGCCGGCGAGCGCGAGACGCTGGGGCTGTTCTTGAGCGGCCACCCGATCACTCCGTACGAGCCGGACCTCAAGTTCCTGGTGAGCGCGCGCCTCGTGGACGTGGGCGGACCGAAGCCGTCGGCGCCGGCGGGCGAGCGCGCCTGGACTCAAGGCAAGCCGGCAACCGTCGCCGGTCTGGTGCTCGAGATCCGGCGCCGGCCGAATCGCGTCACGCTGATCCTGGATGACCGCAGCGCCCGGCTCGAGGTCAGCCTGTACGAGGAGATCTTCCAGCAGTTTCGCGACATCATCGTCAAGGACGCGATCCTCATCGTCGAGGGCACGCTGCGCTTCGATGATTTCATCGAAGCGTGGCGTCTGCAGGCGAAGACGCTGATGGACATCGACCGCGCACGCGAGCGCTTCGCGCGGCGGCTGTGGCTGCGCTGGCCCGAGGAATTCGATGGTCCGCACGGGATGAGCCGCTTCGAGGAGCTGTTGAAGCCCTACCTGAAGGGCCCCTGCGGCCTCAGTGTCGCTGATCAGCCGCGCGCAATACTCGGGACGGCTCAATTTGCCGGACGGCTGGTCGGTGCGTGCCGTCGCGCGAGCTTCTGGATAAACTATCGGCCTTGGTGGGCCGCGACGGCTGGTATTTGGTGTATGGTCCGCGGAACGACATTCGCGGCGAGGAAACCTCTTCATGGCGATGAATTTTCTGGAATTTGAGCAGCCGATCGCAGAGCTGGAGGCGAAGATCGAGGAGCTCAAATTCTTGGGCTCCGACGCGAGCGTCAACATCTCCGAAGAGGTCAAGCGGCTGCAGTCGAAGAGCCGGGCGCTGACCAGCAGCATCTTTGCCAATCTGTCGCCGTGGCAGATCACGCAGCTGGCGCGCCACCCGCAGCGCCCCTACACGCTCGACTACGTATCGATGATCTTCACCGATTGGCAGGAATTGCACGGCGATCGCATGTACAGCGACGATCTGGCCATCGTCGGCGGCCTGGCGCGGCTCGAAGGCTCTCCGGTGATGCTGATCGGCCACCAGAAGGGCCGCGATACCAAGGAGCGCGTGCGGCGCAACTACGGCATGCCGAAGCCCGAAGGCTACCGCAAGGCGCTGCGCCTGATGCGCATGGCCGAGCGCTTTCGCATTCCGGTCATCACCCTGATCGATACGCCGGGTGCGTACCCGGGCATCGGCTCCGAGGAGCGCGGACAGAGCGAGGCCATCGCGCGCAATCTGTTCGAGATGTCGCATCTGGCAGCGCCGGTGCTCTCCGTGGTCATCGGCGAAGGCGGCTCGGGCGGCGCGCTCGCCATCGGCGTGTGCGACCGGCTGGTCATGCTGCAGTTCAGCGTGTACTCGGTGATCTCGCCGGAAAGCTGCGCGTCGATCTTATGGAAGAGCACCGACAAGAAGGAAATCTCCGCCGATGCCATGGGCGGGACCGCGGAGCGGCTGAAGAAACTGGGTCTGGTCGATGAGGTCCTGAAGGAGCCGCATGGCGCCGCGCACCGCGATCCGCAGGCGATGGCGGATGCTCTCAAACAGAGCATGATCAAGCATTTGGCGGAGCTTTGTAATCAGCCGGTCACGACGCTGCTGGATGCGCGGCAGGCCCGCTTGCGCGGCTTCGGCGTATTTCGCGACGCAGGCTCATAGCCGGATGGGCTTCGGCGCGGCCTTGTTGGGCGCCGTGCTGGAGCAGCACGTACCGGCGGGCGCGGCGGGGCTGCTGGTGGCGGTGAGCGGCGGTCCCGACTCGGCCTGTTTGCTGACCGCGATCGCACAGCTCGGCGTACCGTGCACCAGCCGCGGCCTCAACGTTCGAGCGGTGCACGTCGATCATCGCCTGCAGAGCGCGTCCGCCGTTTTTTGCGAGGCCAGCCTCGAGCTCTGCCGGCGGCTGCAGATCCCGCTCACCGTCGCTCCGGTGGAGGTCGGGGCGGCCGCCGGCGACTCGATCGAGGCGGCGGCGCGCGAGGCGCGCTATCGGCGCCTCGGCCTCGAGCTCGAGCCGGGCGAGTGCCTGCTGACCGCGCATCATGCGCAGGATCAGGCCGAGACCCTGCTGCTGCAGCTGCTGCGCGGCGCGGGTCTCAAGGGCCTGTCGGCGATGCCGATGTGCCGGCCATTCGCGCGCGGCTGGCATCTGCGCCCGCTGCTCGATGTCGCGCAGCGGGATCTGCGCAAGTTCCTGGATGCGTCACGCGATCGCGGCGGTCGATGATCCGATGAACCACGACCTGCGTTTCGACCGCGCCTATCTGCGCCGCGCAGGTGTGGCCGCTGATCGAGCGCCGCTGGCCGGGCGCGGCCACCGCCCTGACGCGCACGTCGCACCACATCGCCGAGGCGCAGGAGCTTTTGGATCGCCTCGGCGCCGCGACGGTGCGGCGGCTGCGCGACGGAGACGCGCTGTCCGTGAGCGGCTTGCGCGCGTTGCCGCCGGCCGAGCAGATCAACGCGCTGCGCCACTGGCTGGCCGCCGCGCAGGTCACGCCGCCGCCGGCAGCGCGTCTCTCGGAGGCCTTGCGCCAGGTGTTCGCAGCCGGCGCAGACCACCTGCCGGCGATCGTGTGGGGGCCGCATGCGCTGCGCCGCTATCGCGAGCGCTTGTTCATCACGCCGGCCGAGCCGCCCGCGTTGGGAGCGAGGCGGGAGTGGCTCGCCGTCCCGGGAGCACGCCTGGATCTGGGGCCCGGCCTGGGTTCGCTGCGCTGGGCCGCTCAAATGGGCGGCTTGGACGCGAACCGGCTGCCCGAATGCTTGAGCGTGCGCCAGCGGCGAGGGGGCGAGACGCTCAAACCCGGACGCCGCGCGAAAACCCAAAGCATCCAGCACCTGTGTCAGTCGCTGGGGAGTTCTGCCCTGGATGCGCGATGCGCTGCCGATGGTGTATGCGGGCGATGAGCTGATCGCGGTGGCGGATCTCTGGCAGGACGCGCGCTGGTGCGTCGCCGCAGACGCATCCGGGTTCGGGTGCATCTGGGACGATGCGCCGGCGATTACCTAGCGCCGATTGTCGCAGTCGGCCCGATCTGGTAACCTGAACTCCCGTCGATTTCCATAATTCCCTTTGGCTCGTGCGCATTGACTCGCGCGATGTCTTTTGGCGCGGCGCGCAAGTATTAACCGGCGGTGACCCATCATGACTCGATTTATTTTCGTCACCGGCGGCGTGGTTTCCTCGCTCGGCAAGGGCATCGCCTCCGCCTCCCTGGGCGCCATCCTCGAGGCGCGCGGCCTCAAAATCAGCATGGTCAAGCTGGATCCCGTACATCAATGTGGATCCCGGCACCATGAGCCCGTTCCAGCATGGCGAGGTATTCGTCACCGCCGACGGCACCGAGACCGACCTGGATCTCGGCCACTACGAGCGCTTCGTGCGCACCACCACGGGGCGCAACAGCAATTTCACCACCGGGCGGATCTACGAGAGCGTCATCGCCAAGGAGCGGCGCGGCGACTACCTGGGCGCGACCGTGCAGGTGATCCCGCACATCACCGATGAGATCAAGTACCGCATCCGCATGGGCGCCGGCGATGCGGATGTCTGCATGGTGGAGATCGGCGGCACCGTCGGCGACATCGAATCCCTGCCGTTTCTCGAGGCCATCCGCCAGATGGGCGTCGAGCTCGGGCGCAACCAAGTGCTTGTACATGCATTTGACCTCTGGTGCCGATCGTCGGCGGCTCCGGCGAGATCAAGACCAAGCCGACGCAGCATTCGGTGAAGGAACTGCGCGGCATCGGCATTCAGCCGGATATCCTGCTGTGCCGCTGCCGCACCCGCTGCCGGACGAGCAGCGCCGCAAGATCGCGCTGTTCACCAACGTCGAGGAGCGCGCGGTGATCTCCGCGGTCGACGCCGACGACATCTACAAGATCCCGATGCTGCTGCACGAGCAGGACCTGGACGACATCGTGGTCGACAAGCTGCGCCTGGATGCGCCGGCGACCGACCTGTCGGAATGGCGCGCCGTGGTCGCGGCCAAGCAGAATCCCGAGGCCGTGGTCGACATCGGCATGGTCGGCAAGTACGTGCAGATCCGCGACTCCTACATTTCGCTGAACGAGGCGCTGATGCACGGCGGCATCAAGACGCGCACGCGGGTGAACATCCATTACTTCGATTCCCAGGACATCGAGCGCTCCGGCCCCTCGGTGCTGCAGAACATGGACGCCATCCTGGTGCCCGGCGGTTTCGGCGACCGCGGCATCGAGGGCAAGATCCAGGCGATCCGCTATGCGCGCGAAAACCGCATTCCGTATCTCGGCATCTGCCTGGGGATGCAGCTCGCGATCATCGAATACGCGCGCAACGTGCTCGGCCTGAAGGGCGCCAACAGCACCGAGTTCGACCGCGCCACGCAATCATCCGGTGATCGCGCTGATCACCGAATGGCAGGACCTGGCGCGCGGCCAGCAGGTGCGCGACGAAAAATCGGACCTGGGCGGCAGCATGCGCCTGGGCGCGCAGGAGGCGCGCCTGCTGCCGGGCTCGCTCGCGCACTGCGCTCTACGGCAAGGATTCGATCTTCGAACGGCACCGCCACCGCTACGAGTTCAACAATCACTACCTCGACGAGCTGGCGGCGGCGGGATTGATGTTTTCCGGGTTCTCGGCCGACGGCCTGGTGGAGTTCATCGAGCTGCACGACCATCCCTGGTTCGTCGCCAGCCAGTTCCATCCGGAATTCACCTCGACGCCGCGCGACGGACATCCGCTGTTCACCGGCTTCATCCGCGCGGCGCGCGAATACCGCGCCGCGCTGCAGCCCGGCCGCGCCACGGCATGAAGCTACTGGGTGCTTTCGAGGTCGGGCCGACCGGCCGTTCTTCCTGATTGCCGGGCCGTGCGTGATCGAGAGCGAGGCGCTGGTGCTCGAGGTCGCCGGCCGGCTGCGCGAGATGACCGCGACGCTCGGCATCCCGTTCATCTTCAAGGCCTCCTTCGACAAGGCCAACCGCTCCTCCGGCACGAGCTTTCGCGGGCCCGGCATGGAGGCGGGCCTGAAGGCGCTCGCGCAGGTGCGCAAGCAAATCGGCGTGCCGGTGCTGACCGACGTGCACGAAGACACCCCGCTCGACGAAGTGGCCGAGGTGGTCGATGTGCTGCAGACCCCGGCGTTTCTCTGCCGCCAGACCAATTTCATCGTCAGCGTCGCCGCGCAGCGGCAAGCCCGTGAACATCAAGAAGGGCCAGTTCCTGTCCCCGTGGGAGATGCAGAACGTGGTCGACAAGGCGCGCTCCACCGGCAACGCGCAGATCATGGTGTGCGAGCGCGGCTTCTCCTTCGGCTACAACAATCTGGTGTCCGACATGCGCTCGCTGGCCGTCATGCGCGCGCACCGGCTGCCCGGTGGTGTTCGACGCGACGCATTCGGTGCAGCTGCCGGGCGGCCAGGGCGATGCGTCCGGCGGGCAGCGCGAGTTCGTGCCGGTGCTGGCGCGCGCGGCGGTGGCCGCCGGCATCGCCGGCATCTTCATGGAAACCCATCCGGATCCGGCCAAGGCCCTGTCGGACGGGCCCAACGCCTGGCCGCTGGATCGCATGGCATCGCTGCTCTGCGACGCTTAAGGAACTGGACCTGGCCGTGAAGAAGCAACCCTTCGAGGAATCCCTGCTATGAGCCGTATCGTCGATGTTCGCGGCCGCGAAATCATCGATTCGCGCGGCAATCCCACGGTCGAGGCCGACGTGCTGCTCGATTCCGGCGTGCGTCGGCCGCGCGGCGGTGCCCTCCGGCGCCTCCACCGGCTCGCGCGAGGCGGTGGAACTGCGCGACGGCGAACCAAGCGCTACGGCGGCAAGGGCGTGCTCAAGGCCGTCGCGCACGTCAACGGCGCGATCCGCGACGTCGCCGTCGGCCTCGACGCGCAGGATCAGCGCGGCGCTCGACGGCAAGCTGATCGCGGCGGACGGCACGGAGAACAAATCGAAGCTCGGCGCCAACGCGATTCTGGCGGTGTCGCTCGCCGCCGCGCATGCGGCCGCGCGCGATCGCAAGCTGCCGCTGTACCGGCACCTGGGCGGCAGCCGGCGAGCTGACCCTGCCGGTGCCGCATGATGAACATCATCAACGGCGGCGCGCACGCGGACAACAGCGTCGACATCCAGGAATTCATGATCCTGCCGCTGGGCGCGCCGTCCCTTCGCGAGGCGCTGCGCTACGGCGCCGAGGTGTTCCACGCGCTGAAGAAGGTGCTGCATGCCAAGGGGCTGAACACCGCGGTCGGCGATGAGGGCGGTTTCGCCCCCGACCTGCCCTCGAACGAGGCGGCGCTCGACCACGATCCTGGAGGCCATCGACAAGGCCGGCTATCGCGCCGGCAAGGACATCTACCTGGGCCTCGATGTCGCCAGCACCGAGTTCTACAAGGACGGCATTTACGAGCTCGAATCCGAGGGCCGCAAGTTCAACTGCGAGCGAATTCGCCGATTATCTGGCGGGCCTGGTCGCGAAGTATCCCATCGTCACCATCGAGGACGGCATGAGCGAGGACGACTGGGACGGCTGGGCGATGCTCACGCACAAGCTCGGGCGCAAGGTGCAGCTCGTGGGCGACGATATGTTCGTGACCAACACCAAGATATTCGCCGAGGGCATCGCCAAGAAAATCGCCAACGCCATTCTCATCAAGCCGAACCAGATCGGCACCCTGACCGAAACCCTGGCGGCGATCGACATGGCGGCGAAGGCGAAGTACGCGGCGATCGTCTCGCATCGCTCCGGCGAGACCGAGGATGCGACCATCGCCGACATCGCGGTCGGCACCACCGCCACCCAGATCAAGACCGGCTCCATGTCGCGCTCGGATCGCGTCGCCAAGTACAACCAGCTGCTGCGCATCGAAGGCGAGCTCGGCGCCAAGGCGCGCTTTGCCGGGATGCAGCGCGCTATCGGTTCCAGTTTCTTAAGAGTTCATGCTAAGCTCCTGTCCCCATGAGGATTTTCGCCATCATCCTGGGCTTGAGCCTGGTCGCTGCTGCAATACCGCCTGTGGATCTCCGAGCACGGCATGCGCGAGGTCTGGCGTCTGACGGCGGCGGTCGAGGCGCAGCGCGCGGCGAATCGCGAGCAGCGCGAGCGCAACCGCGCAATTGCTCGCCGAGGTGACCGACCTGAAGGTCGGCCTCACCGCGCTGGAGGAGCGCGCGCGCAGCGAACTCGGCATGGTCGGCGAGCAGCGAAACGTTCTATCAAATCGTGACCCCGGCAGCCCGACACCCCGGCGCCCGCCGCGCCCGCCACGCCATCACCGCTCGCGCGCAGTGACGCGCGCCGGCTGCAGCGCGCCGCGTCTGGGCCGTCGTTCCGGCCGCGGGCCGCGGCGAACGCTTCGACCTCAGCCGCAGACCGGCTCTCCCAAACAATACGCGCCGCTCGCGGGCGCCACCGTGCTCGAGTGGTCGCTGCGCGCGCTGCTGAGCGAGCCGCGCATCGAGGGCATCGTGCGTGGTGCTGGCCGCGGACGATGCGCGCTGGCGTCGAGCTTGCCGCCGAAGCGGGCGATGCGCGCAGTGCATCACCGCGATCGGCGGCGCGAGCCGCCAGGAATCCGTGCTGAACGGCCTCGAGCGCCTCGCGCCGCTGGCGGCGCCGGATGATTGGGTGCTGGTGCACGATGCGGCGCGTCCCTGTCTTGACCGCCGGGCGACGTGCGCAGCCTTGATCGATGCGCTCGAGTGACGCGAGCTGCGGCGCGGTGCTCGCGGCGCCGATCGTCGATACGGTCAAGCGCGAACGCGACGGCGCGGTGAGCGAGACGGTGGATCGCCGGGGCCTGTGGCGCGCCCTGACGCCGCAGGTGTTCGGCTATGCGCAGCTCAGCGAGGCGCTGCGGCAGGCCGCGCGCGCCGGCGTGACCGTGACCGACGAGGCGCAAGCCATGGAGCGGCTGGGATTCCGTCCGCTGCTGGTGCGCGGCTCGCCGTTCAACATCAAGGTCACCCGCGCGGAGGATTTGGCCGTTGCGGCGGGATTCTTGGCGAGTGCGGAGGCCGGCAGGATGACGAGCAGCATGCGAATAGGACAGGGTTTCGACGTGCATGCCTTCGGCGAGGGCGATCACGTCATGCTCGGCGGCGTGCGCATTGCCCATCACCGCGGCGTGGTCGCGCATTCGGACGGCGATGTCGTCATCCATGCGCTGTGCGATGCCGTGCTGGGCGCGCTGGGCGAGGGCGACATCGGCCAGCATTTTCCCGACAGCGACCCGCGCTATCGCGGCGCCGACAGCCGCATGTTCCTGCGCGACGTGGCCGCAGCGCATGCGCGCAGCGGGTTTGCGGCTGGTCAACGCCGATATCACGGTGCTCGCCGAGGCGCCGCGCATCGCCGCGCATCGCGGCGCCATGGCGGCGAATCTCGCCGCCGATCTCGGCGCGCCGGCGCGCAGCATCAACGTCAAAGCGACCACCACGGAGCGCTTGGGTTTCGTCGGGCGGGGCGAAGGACTCGCCGCGCAGCGCCGCCGTGCTGCTCGATATGCTGTGATGTGCAACGGGCGCAGCGCTCAGGCGCGCAGCAATACGTAGACGGCGCCGGTGCCGCCGTCGATGGGGCGCGCGCGGGTGAATGCCATCACGTCCGCATGGCGGCGCAGCCAGGAGTTGACCGCGATCTTGAGGATCGGCCCGCGCGCGCCCGATCGGTAGCCCTTGCCGTGAATGACTCTGACGCAGCGGTGCCCGGCATCGCGATGGAACGCGATGAACTCGGCCAGGCGGTCGCGCGCCTCCGCCTGACTGAGGCCGTGCAAGTCCAGCTCATCCTCGATCGGATAGAGCCCGCGGCGCAGCCGGCGCAGCACCTGGTTGCGAACTCCGGGGCGTCGAAATGATTCCTCCACAGCGGTCGCGTCGGCCGAGCTCGCCGCGATCAGCGGCATGCTCTCGGCCGGATCGCGCGGAGCGGCCGCACCGGCCGCGGCGCGCGCGGCGCGCACGCGGTTGCTCGAGTCCCTTAGGCTTCGCGGTTTGCGCCAATGGCTTCACGTCGCGGACTGCGGCGCGAAATATCAGCGCGTCGTCGCTTGCGTGTGCGCCCGCCGATGCGTCCGCGGGGCGTCGTTTTGCCATGGTGCTAGAACTCGTTCCGCTATCCGGGTTTCCAGCGTTACAGTATAGTCCGCAAGGCGCAACCCGCCATCATCGGGCTGGTGTGTTAAATCCTGTGAAAATCCTACTTTCTAACGACGACGGTTACCGCGCGGAGGGGTTGGAGGCGCTTCGGCGCGCGATCAAACCATTGGGCGCGGTCACCGTGGTCGCCCCGGACCGCAACCGCAGCGGCGCGAGCAACTCGCTCACTCTCGACGTGCCCGTGCGCGCCGCGCGCTACGACCCCGACTGCTTCTACGTCAACGGAACGCCGACCGACTGCGTGCACCTCGCCATTTCCGGCTTGTTCGACTTCGAGCACGACATCGTCGTGTCGGGCGTCAACGATGGGGCGAACCTGGGCGATGACACGCTGTACTCCGGCACCGTGGCGGCCGCCGTCGAAGGGCGGTTTCTCGGGCTGCCGGCCATTGCGGTCTCGCTGTGCGTCGAGCCGGGAAGCCCGCGCAACTTTGCGAGCGCCGCCCAGGTCGCGGCGCGCTTGATCGAGCGCATGTCGGTCGAGCCGCCGCAGGGGCCGGTCATTCTGAACGTCAATGTCCCGGACCTGCCGGACGGCGAATTGCGCGGCATCCAGGTGACGCGGCTCGGCGACCGGCATCGCAGCAAGCCGATCGTGACCGCGAAGGATCCGCGCGGCCGCAACGTGTATTGGGTCGGCTCCTCGGGCGAAGGCCAGGATGCGGGCCCCGGCACCGATTTTCACGCCATCGCCCACGGCTACGCGTCCATCACGCCGCTGCAGATCGATTTGACGCGCCACGCGGCTCTGGCCGATCTCGAGCGCTGGCTCGCAATGAGTAGCTTCATGGAAGGCCCGCGCCTCAGCGGCATCGGCATGACCTCGGCGCGAACCCGCGAGCGGCTGGTGCAGCGGCTGCAAGAGCAGGGCATCCACGACCAGCGCGTGCTCGATCGGATACGCAATGTGCCGCGGCATCTGTTCGTGGACGAGGCGCTGGCGACTCGCGCGTATGAGGACACGGCGCTGCCGATCGGCTTCGGCCAAACGATTTCGCAGCCCTACGTGGTGGCGCGCATGACCGAGGCGCTGCTGGCGGCGGGACCGGCGCCGAAGGTGCTCGAGATCGGAACCGGTTGCGGCTATCAGACGGCCGTGCTCTCGCCGCTGGTGGGGGAGATCTACACCATCGAGCGCATCGCTCCGCTGCTGGCGCGCGCGCGGCGATCGCTGCGCGAGCTCAAGATTCGCAACGTGCATTTTCGCCATGACGACGGCAACGTGGGCTGGCCGGCGCGCGCGCCGTTCGACGGGATTTTGCTGACCGCCGCCCCGCATACGGTGCCGCCGGCGCTGTTCGAGCAGCTCGGCGTCGGCGGCCGCCTGATCGCACCGGTGGGACCCGACCAGCGCCAGGAGCTCATGCGCTACACCAAGGGCGAGTCGCGCGTGCATCGCGAGTCCTTGGGTGCGGTGAGCTTCGTCCCCTTGCTGTCAGGATTGCAGCGTTAGGAGCCTGTCTGAGTATTCCCCGTGGCCGCGACCGTGGCAGATTTCGTCTCAGGCGAGGCGGAGCCGACGTGGTTGGGTCAAGACCCAATGAGGAGGCGACAACGATGCATGAGACGAAATCTGCCCGGTCCCTGCGGGTTGGCTGGGTGAGGGGCGTCTGCGGTGTTGCGCGGCTTGGCCGTGGTGCTGACCACGGCCTGCGCCGCGCGCCTGGCATCCGCTCCCTCGCCCAGCCAACGCGGCTCACGCGGAATACTCAGACAGGCTCCTAGCCGAGCCCGCGTGGTGCGCCTCACCCGAGCGATCGGCGTCATCGGGGCAAGCTGCATCCTGGGTGTCGGCTGCGCAGCGGGCGGCCACTACGGAGAAGAGTCATACGTCGTGCGGCCGCACGACACGCTGTACAGCATCGCCTGGCGCTATGATCTCGATTTTCGCGATCTGGCGCGCTGGAACCACATCGGCTCCGACTATCGTATCGCCGTCGGCCAGGTGCTGGTGCTGCAGCCTGCGAGCGCGCACCGCCGGCGGTTCGCGCGCCGAGTGCCGCATCGACTGCGCACGAAGCGCCGCCAGTCGCGGCGGGCGCCGCCGACTCGAGCGCCGCGCCCAAGCCCTCGAGCGCATCCAGTCGGCGGGCGCAGCGGGTCATCACCGCAGTGGGTGTGGCCGACCGAGCGCACATCGGCACCGCGCACGGTGCCCGGCGGCGGCATACTGCTGCCCGGGCAGTTGGGGCAGGAGGTGCGCGCCGCGTGCAGCGGCCGGGTGGTGTACACCGGCAGCGGCATTCGCGGCTACGGCAATCTGATCATCATCAAACATGGCGACACTTGCTTTCCGCGTACGCGCACAATCGCGAACTGCTGGTGCGCGAGGGCCAGGACGTGGCCGGCGGGCAGGTGATCGCACACATGGGCACCGGGCCCCATCAAGCGCCGCGCTGTATTTTGAAATTCGCCTGAACGGCAAACCGGTCGATCCGCTGCTATCTTCCAGTAATAAAGTAATTACGTAAATATTACGTAACTATATGAATTTTAATAATAAATTGTCGTGAGATTAATTGATGTAGCCGGGCTTGCGGCAAAGTAAGCGTATGTTTTACTGTCGCCCGGTCGGGAAAGTCCATTGCGGGGCGCTGCGGTTAGATTGGGTCAGAGAAAAACAACAACAAGATCAATAAGAAATAAAATATTTCTCTATACCAATTTGATTGTGATCGCTAGCGCCCTGCCATTTTTTTCACGGTTCATCTGCTCAAGGCAGCAGCAGCGCGACGACGCGGCGCTGCTCGCCCACGAGCACATTGAAAGTGCGGCACGCCGCGCCGGTGTCCATGACCTCGAATCCAATCCCCGCGCGTAAAAACTGCGCGCCGAAAATAGCCGTCGGAAAGATCTGCGCGCGCCGGTGCCGAGCAGCACCAGTTCCGGTTCGAGGGCCAGCATGCGGCGACGGCGAGGCGATCAGATCGTCGAGATTATGGATGTTCTCGATCGGCGAACCGGGTCGCCGCGCTTAAGATGACCGGCGCCACGATAGACGTCCTCATTGATCACGAGCTCGCCAGCCCCATACGCGCGGATGACATTGCTGCCTGACGTTGAATCCTGGGCGAATCGCATGCGGTTAAGATACGCAAATTCCGCGCGGGCGTTCGTGTTGCCAACCGTCTATTTTCGTATTCCTGGCGCTCGAGCAGCGTCGTTGCCGCAGCGCGCGCCGCTGCTCGAGCGATTGATTGCGCGCGCCGACGCTTGGCGTGCCCGTGGCCGACTGGCGCGCCGATGCGTTCCGGCTGATCGCGCCGCAGGCGCCGAGCGGCATGCCGGCCATCGCCACCGCGGCGCTTTGCGCCGGGCTGCGGCGCCGCGCGGCGGCCTGGGTTTGCGTCGCGACGCCGGTTCATTATGGCAGAGATGTGCAGCGTGCGCTTGGGCAGGGATGGCATGCTTACGCTCGAGCCGGCTGAGGCCGACGCTCTCGCGTCGGATTTCAATCGGGTCTGGAGCGGGGCGGGAATCCGCATGATCGCGGCCGCGCGCGCAGCTTCTCTGTAGTTTCGATCGCCCCCTGCCGTGGCCGTAACCGCGACCCAGAGGAGGTGCTGGGCCGGCATATCGAGGAATTTCTCCCGGCGGGCGCGGACGCAGCGCGGCTTCAGCAATTGATCAGTGAGATTGAAATGTGGTTGTTCGAACACGCGGCCAATCGCGGCCGCGCCAAGCACAAGCGTGCCGGCCATCAACGGGCTGTGGCTTTGGGGCGGCGGCGCGCCGCTGGCTGCGCTGCCGAACGTACCGGGGTGGGCTGCGGGCGATGATTTATTTTTCAGCGCATTCAATCTCTCTGGGGGCGAAGTATCCGGGCGCGCAGACTTCGGGCGGCGTCATGCTCGCCGATTGCCCCGGGCGGCAGCGTGGCAGGCGGCCGAATCGCGCTGGCTGCGTCCGGCCTCGCTGATCTGCGACCCGGACGGATGCAGCGGCTGCGGATCTGCCGCGGCGGACCGGTGTTTCACCGTGACGCCGCGTGGCCTGCGGCGCTTTTGGCGCAGAAGCAGCCCTGGTGGGAGTCATTCGCATGGTAAAACGCTATGGAGATGAAATACGCCGGCGCACACGCGGACGGCGCCTGCGGATTTTGCCGGCCATCTGCATCCGGTATTGCGGCGCGTGTATGCGGCGCGCGGCATTGCCGACGATTCTGAACTGGATCTTTCGCTGGAGCGGCTGTTGCCGGTGGGCTCTCTGGAAGGGCTCTGATGCGGCGGCGCGGCTCTTGGTATGCACCGCGCTGCCGGCCGGGTCCTGGTTATCGGCGATTTCGATGCCGACGGCGCCACCAGCACGCGCTTACTCGTCCGGGCGCTGCGCGCCTTGCATTTCGCCCACGTTGATTTCCTGGTGCCCAATCGCTTTCGTTTTGGCTACGGCCTGACGCCGGAAATCGTGGCGCTCGCGGCCACGCGCGCGCCGTCGCTGATCGTCACGGTGGACAACGGCGTGTCGAGCATCGCCGGCGTGGAGGCGGCGCGCGCACTCGGCATACCCGTGCTCGTCACAGATCATCATCTGCCGGGCACCCCGCTGCCGCGTGCCGAAGTGATCGTGAATCCCAATCTGCCGGCTCGCCGTTCGCAAGCCCCGCGCTGGCCGGCGTCGGCGTGGCGTTTTACGTGGTCGCCGCGCTGGCGAGGGCGCTCGGCGAGGCGAGCTTCCGAGCCGCGGATCTGCTGGATCTGGTGGCGCTCGGGACCGTTGCCGACATGGTGCCGCTCGATCGCAACAATCGGATCCTGGTTTCCCAAGGCTTCAAGCGCATCCGCGCGGGGCGCTGCGTTCCCGGCATTCGTGCGCTGCTCGAATCGGCCGGCCGCGATGCAGATCGGCTCAGCGCCGCCGATCTGGGTTTCGCAGTGGCGCCGCGCCTGAATGCCGCGGGACGGCTGACCGATATGAGCGTCGGGATCGCATGCCTGCTGGCGGACGAGTCCGACCGAGGCGCAGCGCTGGCCGCGCAGCTCGCGCAGCTCAACGAGGAGCGGCGCGAAATCGAACAGCGGATGCAGCTCGAGGCGGTCGAGCTTGCGGCGGCCGTGCGTTCGACGAAGCGGGCGCCGAGTCGCTCGGGCGTCTGTCTGTTCGACGACAATTGGCATCAGGGAGTCGTGGGTCTGGTCGCGGGCAGAATCAAGGACCGCCTGCATCGGCCGGTCATCGCGTTTGCGCGGGCCGAGGACGGTTCGCTGCGCGGATCGGCGCGTTCCGTTGCCGGCATCAATATTCGCGACGTGCTCGACGGCATTGCGGCCCGGCATCCGGGTCTCATCGAGAAGTTCGGCGGCCATGCGATGGCGGCGGGCCTGACTTTGCGCGGAGCCAATCCTCGCCGGCGTTCCGCGCGCCTTTGCCGCGGAAATCGCGGCGCGCGCCGATCCGCGAATCGCTCGCGCGGCGTGATCTACAGCGACGGCGAGCTGCGCGCCGAGGAGCTGTGCATCGAGACGGCGCGCGCGCTGCGCAGCGCCGGCCCCTGGGGGCAGGGATTTCCCGAGCCGATGTTCGACGGCAAATTCGATCGTCGATGCGCGAGATCGTCGGCGGCAAGCACCTGAAACTGCAGCTGCGCGCGGCCGCCACGGCGCGGCCGCCGACCTCTCGACGCGATTGCCTTCGGCTATATCGGCGGCGCCGCCGAAAGTCCCGGCTCGAGCGGGCGGGCGCGGCGATACAACTCGTCTATCGGCTGGAGATCAACGATTACAACGGCACGGAGCGCGTGCAGTTCAATTGCCAGCACCTCAGGCTCGGCTGAGCGAGTGTGCTAGAATTCGCAGCCATGGAAATCAATCAACTCAAGCGATTCATCAAAGATCTCGAGGAGCGCACCGACTCCTTGAGGAGGTATCTTTGATTACGACAACAAGCACGAGCGCCTGCAGGAAGTAACCCGCGAACTCGAGCAGCCGGGCATTTGGGACAACGCGGAGCGCGCGCAGGAGCTCGGCAAGGAACGCGCGAAACTCGAGCAGGTCGTCACGGCCTGGATCAGCTGAAGCGCAGTCTGCGCGATGCCGGCGAGCTTATCGGACTGGCCGCGCGAAGAGGCCGATGCCGGCGCCGCCGAAGAAATCGAGGCCGACGCGAAGCGCTCGGCCGCCGAAGTCGAACGGCTCGAGTTTCAGCGCATGTTTCCCGGCAAGATGGACTCGCACAATGCGTTTCTCGATATTCAGGCCGGCGCGGGCGGCACCGAAGCGCAGGACTGGGCCGCCATGCTGCTGCGCATGTACCTGAAGTGGGCCGACTGCGCATGGCATCAAGACCGAAGTCATCGATCAGAGCCCCGGCGAAGTCGCGGGCATCAAGGGTGCGACCGTCAGCATGATCGGCGACTACGCCTACGGCTGGCTGCGTACCGAAACCGGCGTGCACCGGCTGGTGCGCAAATCGCCGTTCGACTCCGGCAATCGCCGTCATACCTCGTTTGCCTCCGTGTTCGTATCGCCCGAAGTCGACGATGACATCGATATCGAGATCAATCCGGCGGACCTGCGTACCGATGTGTACCGCTCGAGCGGCGCGGGCGGCCAGCACGTGAACAAGACCGAATCGGCGGTGCGCATCACCCACATCCCGAGCGGCATCGTGGTCGCCTGCCAGAGCGAGCGCAGCCAGCACAAGAACCGCTCCACCGCCATGAAGATGCTCAAGGCCAAGCTCTACGAGCTCGAGTTCAACAAGCGCAATGCGGCCGCCAAGGTGCTCGAGGATTCCAAGTCCGACGTGAGCTGGGGCAACCAGATCCGCAGCTACGTGCTGGATCAATCGCGCATCAAGGACTTGCGCACCGGCGTGGAAATCGGCAACACCACGGCGGTGCTCGACGGCGCGCTCGACGAATTCATGCAAGCCAGTCTGAAGCAGGGATTTGATGAGCGACAACGACGAAAACCACTTGATCGCCGAGCGGCGCGCAAAACTCGCCAGGCTGCGCGAGCGCGGCATCGCCTTCCCGAACGACTTCCGCCGCAATGCGCTGGCCGGCGATCTGGTGCCGGCTTACGGCGGGAAGAGCGCGCGAGGCGCTCGAGGCGCGAAGCGGTTCGGGTGAGCGTCGCCGGCCGCATGCGCGCCAAGCGCGTCATGGGCAAGGCGAGCTTCGCGAGGCTCGAGGATTCGAGCGGCGCGATTCAGTTGTTCCTGCAGCAGCAGTGCGCTGGGCGCGATGTACGAGGAATTCAAGACCTGGGACGTCGGCGATGTGATCGGCGCCGAGGGCGTCCTGTTCCGCACCAAGACCGGCGAGCTGTCGGTGCGCGCGGAGCGCGCTCGTGCTGCTCACCAAGTCGCTGCGGCCGCTGCCCGACAAGTGGCACGGCATCGCCGATACCGAGCTGCGCTACCGGCGCCGCTATGTCGATCTGATCATGAACGAGGAGAGCCGGCGCGTGTTCGAGACGCGCTCGGCGATCGTGCGCTACTTGCGCGCGCTTCCTCGATTCGCGGGGCTTCCTCGAAGTCGAGACGCCCGATGCTGCATCCCATTCCGGGCGGCGCGGCGGCGCGGCCTTTCAAGACGCATCACAATGCGCTCGACTTGGACATGTATCTGCGCATCGCGCCGGAGCTGTATCTGAAGCGCCTGACGGTGGGCGGCTTCGAGCGCGTCTACGAAATCAACAGAAATTTCCGCAACGAGGGCGTTTCGACGCAGCACAACCCGGAGTTCACGATGCTCGAGCTGTACCAGGCCTATGCCGATTACGCGGACCTGATGGAGATGATCGAAAACCTGTTCCAGGGCCTCGCCGACACGCTGCTCGGATCGCGCAATGCTTCGATATCAGGGCACCGAGTTCGATCTGTCGAAGAGCTTCGCGCGCATGAGCATCGAGGACATCATTCTCGCGAACAACCCCGACTCTGGATCCGATGTCGCTGCGCGATGCTGCGTACCTGCGGCGCGTCTGCGATCGCGATGAAGATTCCCTATCAAGGCCGGCGACGGCCCGGGAAAGCTGCAGATCGAGATCTTCGAGAAGACCGGCGAGCACACGCTGGTCCAGCCGACCTTCGCCTATGCGTACCCTGCCGAGGTCTCGCCCCTGTCGCGGCGCAACGATCAGGATCCGTTCATCACCGATCGCTGGGAGTTCTTCATCGGCGGGCGCGAGCTTGCCAACGGCTTCTCGGAGCTGAACGATGCCGAGGACCAGGCGCAGCGCTTCAAGGATCAGGTCGAGCGCAAAGCGCGCGGGCGACGAGGAGGCGATGTTCTACGATGCGGACTACGTTCGCGCGCTGGAATACGGCATGCCGCCCGCGGCCGGCCTAGGCCTGGGCGTCGATCGGCTGGTGATGCTGTTCACCGACTCGCCGTCGATTCGCGACGTGCTGCTGTTCCCGCACATGCGGCCCGAGCTATGACCCTTAGGGTGGCAGCATGAAGCGCTTTCTGATCGTGGTGGTGGCGCTGGCCGCAATCGGCGCGGCGGTGTACGCGAGGCTCAACCGCACCGATGCCGCCGCCGGCGCGGCGCCGCAGATCGCCGGTGCCCCCGCAGCGGCCGCGGTGCTGGCGCGCGGCGAATATCTCACCCGCGTGGCCGACTGCGTCACTTGCCACACGGCGGCGGGTTACGAGAAGCCCTTTGCCGGCGGCGTCGCTTTTCGCCTGCCGATCGGCACCCTCTACTCGACCAATATCACCGCCGATGCGGCGGCCGGCATCGGCAGTTGGAGCGATGAGGAGTTCGTGCGTGCCGTGCGCGAAGGGGTGCGCAAGGACGGCCGGCATTTGTACCCGGCGCATCCCTACACCTCGTTCACGCAGCTCAGCCGCAGCGATGTGCTGGCGATCAAGGCGTACCTCTTCAGCCTGCCCGCTGCACCCGCGGCAAATCGACCCAATGCGCTGCGCTTTCCGTTCGACCAGCGTTGGGCCATAGGCCTCTGGAACGCCGCCTTCTTCGAGAGCCGGCGATTCACCGCCGATTCCTCGAAGTCGGAGCAATGGAACAGCGGCGCCTACCTCGCCACCGCTCTCGGCCACTGCGGCGAGTGCCATACGCCGCGCAATGCGGCATTCGGCCTCGATCGCGGCCAGCCGCTGGCGGGGCAGGAAATGCTCGGCTGGCGCGCCTATAACATCACCTCCGATACGGCCCACGGCATCGGGTCATGGAGCGACGCCGACATCGCCCAGTACCTGACGAGCGGCCACGCCGAGGGACGCGGCTCCGCCGCCGGCCCGATGGGTGAGGCCGTTGCGCACAGTCTTAAGTACCTGCATCCGCAAGATGCCGCCGCGCTGATCGTCTATCTGCGCAGCGTGCCGCCGCAGCCGGGCGCGAATCCGATCGACATCGACCCACGGCCGGCGCCGGCGATCGCGTCCACCGGCCTCCTGCCCGGCAATGACGCGCGCGTCGCTACGCCGGCCGGCGCGCAGCTGTTCGCCGGCGCCTGCGCCGGCTGCCACCTGTGGAACGGCACGGGGGCGACGCGCTACGCATGGCTGCGCGGCACCCGCGGGGTCAACGACCTGAGCGGCCTCAACGTGACGCAGGTGATCCTCAACGGCGCGAAGCTGAACATCGGCGCCGACCAGGTGTTCATGCCCGCTTTCGGCGCGGGCTACTCGAATGCCGAAGTGGCGGCATTGACCAACTACGTGATCGGACATTTCGGCGGCAAGCAGAGCAGCGTGACGCGGGACGAGGTGGCGGTTCGCCGGGAGTGGGACGGGCGGTAAGCGGTGCGCTGGGAGCCTGCCACGCTCGCGGCCACGGGGATTACTCAGACAGGCTCGTAAACGAACTCGCGGTAGCCGCTCACGAAGACGACGACGGCGAAATAGCAGAACAGCATCGCCGAGGCAAGCGCGAGGCCGCGGATGAATCGAGAGCTGAGGCGCCGATGCGCGTACCCGGTGAGCGTCGCGATCAGCAGCGTCCAGCACACGCCCGCAACCAGGAAGCCGCTCAGAAACGGCATCAGCGCCGCCCTACCGGTGGCGTGGGCGGCGATGACGCTGCCGCCGACCGCCGCAAACCACAGGATCGCCGTCGGCGAACTCAGCGCCAGCACGATGCCGCGCGAAAATTCATGCGCCGGCCGAATGCCGTCCGGATCCGCGCCCGGCGCGATCGCCAGTTGCCGCGGGCGCCAGGTTTCGCGCAGCATCTTCGCTGCGAGCCAGGCGAGCACCGCGCTGCCGCCGATCCACAGGGCGATGCGCACGTCGCGGTGTGCGAGCAGCAGCGTGACCAGCGACAGCGAGCTGACCGCATAGATCATGTCCCCGAGACACGATCCGAGGCCAAGATACAGGGCCGCGGGCATGCCCTGCGTCAGACCCGCGCGGATCATGGCGAGGTTGACCACGCCGAGATCCGCGCACAATGACAGCGACAGCAGGAAGCCCGCCGCAAACAATTGCGCGAGTGCCGTCATCGCGCCGCGGCGGCGGAACGCAGGGCGTATGGGAGCGGCAACTCGACCGCCGCGACCGCATCGCCTGGGGCCGCCTCGGCGTCTGCCGCGCCGGCGTCGAGGCTGAGCACCGCCAGCGCCTCGAATTGCTCTCGGTCGGGCACAAGCTCCGTCAACCGCCCGGCGCGGCCGTCGGTGAGCCGCAGCGTCTGGCCGATCGTCCAGGATCCCGGCGGCAGCCGCAGCCGAAACATCCGCCGCTTGATGCGCCCCAGATGTTGCGTGCGCGCGATGATCTCCTGGCCCGTGAAGCAGCCCTTGGTGAAGCTGATGCCATCGATCAGGTCGAGGTTCAGCATCTGCGCGACGAACATCTCGCTGGTCGCCGCATACACCTGCGGCAGGCCGGCGCGAATGTCCGCCAAGCGCCAGTCCCGTTCGATGCGCTCGAGGCTGCCGCCGCAGTTGTCGGCGGCGAGTCCGTGCTCCGCCAGGGAGGCTGCCGGACCGATCACCCAGTACCGGCTGGGATCCGCGCTGATGCGGGCGACCCCGATCCCGTCGTTCTCGACATAGCCTGAGTCGGCATCCGGCAGGCAAAGCCCGCAGGCGCGCAGCGCCGGCGCGCCGTGCTCGCCCGCGACGCGAAAGTCCCGGGTCAAGTCTTCCATGGCGACTTTGGCGCGCAGCACGAATTTGCGCAGCCGCTCGAGCGTCGGCAGCACCAGTTCGCGCGGCAGCAGCGCAATCACGCCGCTCGTGTGCGGCAGCAGGTGCAGCACCGCGACGACGCGGCCTTGCGCCGTGGAATAGGCGGCAAGCAGCGGCGCACCCGCGCTCAGGCGGCGGGTATCGTGCGAAACCTGGCCTTGCAGGAAGCTGTGCGCGTCGGATCCGGCAAAGCGCAACAGGCCGATATAGGGCAGCGGTCCGCTCATGGCCGTATCAGAGGGGCACCGGGGCCGCGCTGTCAACCCCGTACCCGCGTGCGGGCGAAATCATCGTGCATGCGTGGTTTTCCACCGTGGTTTTCTGGCAAACTTTGACCCGTGACGCCGCAGAACGAAGAATCGCCGGAAGTTCTCCACCCGCTGCCCAGCGCGCAGCAGATCCCGCCGCCGGCTGCAAGCCGGCCGCGCGAGTTGGGCGGGATCCCGGGCCCGGAGCCGACGCGCTACGGCGATTGGGAATTACGGGGCCGCTGTATTGATTTCTAAACGACCCCGGCCGCTATCGCCGCACTTGAGCATCTATCGCTGGCAGCTCGGCAATAGCCTGTCGGTCCTGCATCGGGCGACGGGCGCGGCGCTCGCGCTCGGCCTGGCCGCCTTGAGCTACTGGCTGTGCGCGCTCGCCGGCGGACGGGAGAGCTACGACGCGGCGGCGTCGGCTTTTGCCAGTCCCTTCGGGGTGCTGCTGCTCATCGGCTTGACTTTCGCACTCGCGTACCATTTGCTGAACGGCGTGCGGCACTTGTTCTGGGACGTGGGCTTGGGGTTCGAGCGCCGGCAACGGCATGTCAGCGGCTGGTTCGCGGTGCTCGGCGCGCTCGGCTTGACGCTGTGCGTGTGGGGGCTGCTGTGGCATTCCGCGCGCCCATGAGCCTGCGCAGTCCCTTGGGCAGGGTGCTCGGAACCGGGTCCGCCAAGGACGGCACCGGCCACTGGTGGGCGCAACGGGTCAGCGCGGTCGCGCTGATTCCCCTCACGGTGTGGTTCTGCGGCTCGCTGCTGGCGTTGCCCGCCCTCGACTACGGCACGGTGCGGGATTGGCTGGCGCTGCCGATCAACGGCTTTCTGGCGGTGTTGCTGGTCGCCGCGCTCGCCTATCACTCCTATCTCGGCACCGCGGTCATCATCGAGGATTACGTGCACGGCAACGGACTGAAGCTGTTTTGGCTGCTGCTGCTGCGATTTCTGTATGTTCTGTTCGCCGGCGCGAGCATCTTCGCGATCTTGCGCATCGCGTTCGGACCCTTGAGTCCATGAGCGAATACAAGTTCATCGACCACAGCTACGATGTGGTCGTCGTCGGCGCGGGCGGCGCGGGGCTGCGGGCGACCTTCGGCCTGGCCGAGGCCGGCCTCGCCACCGCCTGCTTGACCAAGGTATTTCCGACGCGCAGCCACACCGTCGCGGCGCAGGGCGGCATCTCCGCGGCGCTCGGCAACATGGGCGAGGACGATTGGCGCTGGCATATGTACGACACCGTCAAGGGGTCGGATTGGCTCGGCGATCAGGACGCGATCGAGTTCATGTGCAAGGAGGCGCCGGCCGCGGTCATCGAGCTCGAGCATTACGGCGTGCCGTTTTCGCGCACCGAGGACGGTCGGATATATCAGCGCCCGTTCGGCGGCATGACCACGCACTTCGGCAAGGGCATTGCCCAGCGCACCTGCGCGGCGGCCGACCGTACCGGACATGCGATGCTGCATACGCTGTATCAGCAATCGCTGAAGCACGATGCGAGTTTCTTCATCGAGTACTTCGCGCTGGACCTGATTATGGAAAATGGCGAATGCCGCGGCGTCGTCGCGCTCGACATGTCGGACGGCACAGTGCATCGGTTTCGCGCCCATCAGGTCATCCTGGCGACCGGCGGCTATGGCCGCGCCTGGTTTTCATGCACATCCGCGCATACCTGCACCGGCGACGGCGGCGGCATGGTGCTGCGCGCGGGCTTGCCCCTGCAGGACATGGAATTCGTGCAGTTCCATCCGACCGGCATCTACGGGGCCGGCTGCCTGATCACCGAGGGCTCGCGCGGCGAAGGCGGCTATCTGACGAACTCCACCGGCGAGCGCTTCATGGAGCGCTACGCGCCGAACGCGAAGGATCTGGCCTCGCGCGACGTCGTCAGCCGCTCGATGACCATCGAGATCCGCGAGGGTCGCGGCGTGGGCAAGCACAAGGACCACATCCACCTGCACCTGGAGCACCTGGGTCCCGCGGTCATCAAGGAGCGGCTGCCGGGGATTGCCGAGACCGCCCGAATCTTCGCCAACGTCGACGTCAACAAGGAACCGATTCCGGTGCTGCCGACCGTCCACTACAACATGGGCGGCATTCCCTGCACCGTCCACGGCGAGGTCCTGTCGCGGCGCGCCGGCAGCGATGTCGTGGTCCCCGGTCTGATGGCCGTCGGCGAAGGCGCCTGCGTATCGGTTCACGGGGCGAACCGCTTGGGCTCGAACTCGCTGCTCGACTTGGTCGTCTTCGGCCGCGCAGCCGCGCGGCACTGCGCACGCGTCGTCACGCCCGGTGCGCCGCACCGCGCCCTGAAGGCGGACTGCGCCGAGGCCGCACTCGCGCGATTGGACAGGCTGCGCCATGCAAAAGGCTCGCGCCGCACCGCCGACATCCGTCTGGACATGCAGCGCATCATGCAAAGCGATGCCGCGGTATTCCGCACCGGCGAAACCCTGAATGACGGCAAGCGCAAGCTCGGCCAGGTTTACGCTTCCTTTGGCGACGTGCAGGTGACCGATCGCTCGCTCACCTGGAATACCGATCTCATCGAGACCCTGGAGCTCGACAATCTGCTGGGGCAGGCGGTGGCCACGATGCATTCGGCGGAGAATCGCAAGGAGAGCCGCGGCGCCCAGGCACGCGAGGATTTTCCGGATCGCGATGACCAGAATTGGCTGAAGCATACGCTGTGCTGGGTGGCGGCGCACGGCGGCACCGCCTTCGACTACCGGCCGGTTCATCTGAACACCTTGACCGAAGATGTCGAGTCCATTCCCCCGAAGGCTCGGACCTATTGAGGAGCAGGATCGATGGCTGAGTTCACGCTTCCCGCCCATTCCAAAGTGCGCAAGGCCGGGCGCGTCCACAAGGCGCCGGCGGGCGCCACGAACGTGCGCGTATTCAAGATTTACCGCTTCGATCCGGATTCGACCGAGAATCCGCGCCTCGACAGCTACGAAATCGACATGGACGGCTGCGGTCCGATGGTTCTGGACGCCCTGATCAAGATCAAGAATGAGATCGATCCGAGTTTGAGCTTCCGCCGTTCCTGCCGCGAGGGGATCTGCGGCTCCTGCGCCATGAACATCGACGGCAAGAACGGTCTGGCCTGCATCAGCGCGTGCGCCGATGTCAAGGGCGACATCAAGATATATCCGCTGCCGCACATGCCCGTGATCAAGGACCTGGTGCCCGACCTCACCAAGTTCTATGCCCAGTACGCGTCGATTCAACCCTGGCTGCAAACGCGCACCCCCCCGCCCCCGGACGGCGAACGGCTCCAGTCGAAGGAGGATCAGGAAAAAGTGGACCGGCCCTCCGCTTGCATTCTGTGCGCCTGCTGCTCGACCAGCTGCCCGAGCTATTGGTGGAACAGCGAGCGGTACCTGGGTCCGGCCGCCCTGCTGGCGGCCTACCGGTGGATCGTGGACAGCCGCGACGAGGCGAGCGGTGAACGGCTGGACAGCCTCGAGGATCCGTTCAGGCTGTACCGGTGCCACACCATCATGAACTGCACCGAGGCTTGTCCGAAGGATCTGAATCCGGCCAAGGCGATCAGCGAAATCAAGCAGATTTTGGCGCGTCGCCGCCATTGAGCGAGCTCGGCAAACTGCGCTGGCGCTGCCGCCGCGGCATGAAGGAGCTCGATGTGCTGCTGACGCGCTACGTCGAGGAGCGCTATCGCGATGCTCCGGCGGCGCATCAGGATGCCTTCAAGCAGCTCTTGGAGGCGCAGGATGCGACGATCTACGCCTACTGCTTCGGGCGCGAACGGCCCCCGACGCCCCTGCTGTCCTCCCTCATCGAGCAGATCACCCGACGCCCGTCCGAGGATCGACATTGCCGCTGAGCACGGCTGCTAGAATCCACGGTTGTGCGCAATGTCACGCTTGCAGTTGAGCCAGTAGGGGAATTGTCGAACTTTTCCCCGGCCGGTCGGTCTATCGCGACAGGCTGGGCCGTGCGCTCGCCGGTTGGGTTCGCGAATGAGTGTTGAGGACAGTGACCTCAAACTGGTCGAGCGAGTCCAGCGGGGTGAGCGCGCGGCGTTCGATTTGTTGGTCCTGCGATACCAGCACAAGGTGCTGAAGCTGATCATGCGTTACGTGCACGATGCAACCGAGGCGGAAGACATTGCACAGGAGGCCTTTGTCAAAGCATACCGTGCGCTTCAGTCGTTTCGCGGCGATAGCGCTTTCTATACCTGGCTGTATAGAATCGCGATCAACACCGCGAAGAATGCGCTGGTTGCGACCAAACGCCGGCCCATGGACTACGATCTCGACCTGCAAGATCCCGAGCAATACGACTTGCACGCCCGCCTTTCCGAGTCCGAAACCCCCGAAGCTTTGCTGCTCACGGATGAGATTCGCGACACCGTGAACCGCGCCATCGAAAATCTGCCCGAGGATTTGCGAACCGCGATCGTGCTGCGGGAACTCGAGGGTTTGAGTTACGAGGATATTGCACAGACGATGGATTGCCCGGTGGGCACGGTGCGCTCGCGGATTTTCCGCGCGCGCGAGGCGATTGACAAGAAGCTGCGACCCATTTTCGATGGCGGCCTTGGCCGGCCCGAGGACACATGAGCGAACAAATTCGTGAGCAAGTCTCGGCATTTCTCGACGGTGAGCTGCCGAGCTCGGAAACCGAGCTCCTGCTGAAGCGCCTGACGCGCGATCCGGAGCTGCGCGAGAGCTTCGGGCGCTACGCCCTGATCGGCGAGTCGCTGCGGGGCGCGACCCGCGTGCCGTTGACGCGGGGCTTTGCCGGTCGCGTGAACTGCGCCATCGACGGCGAGCCGGCGGCGGTGACGCCCCGGCGCTGCGCGCACGCCCGGTGCGCTGGTGGCGCCACATCGCCGGCGCGGCGGTTGCCGCCGGCGTCGCCGCGGTGGCGGTGGTCGCCTTGCAGCAGCGAGCCGACGCACCGGGATGCGCGCAGCGTCGGCGGTCACGGCGCAGAACGTTCGGCCGGCGCAGAGCGCCGCGCCCGGCCAGGCCGAAGGAGGCGATCTCCTATATCGTTCCGGCGGCCGTGTCGGACGCGCCGGCCGTCTTGCCGGCCGCCCGGCTGACCAATTATGTTTTCGCGCACAGCAATTATTCCTCCGGCTTGGGGCAGAGCAACGTCCTGTCCGGGCTGCTGGCCGACGCCGAGCAGGACCCCTCGAGCAGTGACGGGTCGGCCGATCGCAGCGCCCCGCCGCCGCCGGCACAGCACACCGCTCCATGAGCGAAGGCATTGCGATACCGCGCCGGCTGGCTGATCCCGTGCGCCGTGGTCGGCGCCATGGCGTTGACGCTTCCGCAGCGATCGCGCGCCGCCGATGATGCGCGCGCGTGGCTCGAGAAGATGAATCAGGCGCTGGCGACGCGCAACTATGACGGCACGTTCTTTCATCTGAGTGACGGCCGCGTGGAGACCATGCGGATCGTGCACCGGGTCAGGGCGGGGCGCGTCACCGAGCGGCTGCTGTCGCTCGACGGTTCGGGCCGCGAGTTCGTGCGCAGCAACGACGAGCTGACCTGCTATCTGCCGGACCAGCACACCGTGCTGGTCGAGCCGCGCCAGGATCGAGGTCCGTTCTTGGGCTCCCTGCCGCGTTTCGGCGCCGACGTCAACCAGTTCTATCGCATCGAGCTGCTGCCCGCCTCGCATGTCCTCGGACGCGCGGCCCGGGTGATTGCGGTCAACCCCAAGGATCAGTACCGATTCGGCTATCGCCTGTGGCTCGATGAGACCACGGCGATGCCGCTGAAAACGCAACTGTGCGATTCGCGCGGCCAGGTGATCGAGCAGATTCTGTTCGCGCGTCTCGAGATGCCGGAGAGCATTCCGGACAGCGAGCTGGCGCCCGCGGTGCATACCGAGGGCATGCGCTGGGTGCGGCAGGGGCCGTCGCGCGATCACGGCGCCGCCGGCGCTGTCGGCCTACCGGGCGAGCGAACTGCCGCCGGGATTTCATCTGACCGTGCCGGCGCGCAAACGCTCGGCGGCGCGACCGTGCCCGCCGCGCACCTGGTCTACTCGGATGGGCTCGCGACGGTGTCGGTGTTCGTCGAGGCCGAGCCCGAGCGCAAATCCGGCACCGCGGAGAAGCCGAATACCCCGTCCCGAACACCCCGGCCGAGCCGCCGATGCAAGGACTGGCGCGGGTGGGCTCCGGATTCGCGTTCTCCACCGTCGTGCAAGGCCATCAGGTCACGGCGGTGGGCGAGGTGCCGGCGCAGACCGTCGAGTTCATCGCGCACTCGGTCAAGTCCATCGGCGGCGATCCGGTAGCGGCAGGGGCACCGCAGACCCCACCCCTAGGCTCCTAGGTGCGCTTCTTGCTGTACTCGCGCCCGGGCTGCGGCCTGTGCGAGGAACTGCTGGCCGAGCTCGCGGCGCTGCCGGCGGCGCGTGGATATTCCGCTCGATGTGATCGACGTCGACAGCGACGCGGCGGCGCGCGCGCGCTACGGACACAAGATTCCGGTGCTGCTGTTTGCGGGGAATTGGTCTGCCACGGCCGCTTGGACCCGAAGAAGTGCATAAGGCCCTCGCTTACCACCGCCGACCGGTATAATCGCAGGTTTGCCCCGGCTCCTGGCCCTTGATGAAGAATATCCGCAACTTCTCCATCATCGCTCATGTTGATCACGGCAAATCGACGTTGGCCGACCGCTTCATTCAGGAATGCGGCGGCCTCGATGCCCGGGAAATGCAGGCCCAGGTGCTCGACTCGATGGACCTCGAGCGCGAGCGCGGCATCACCATCAAGGCGCAGAGCGTGACCCTGGGCTTCAAGTCGCTGAGCGGCGAGGTGTATCAGCTCAATTTCATCGATACGCCGGGACACGTCGATTTCTCCTACGAGGTATCGCGCTCGCTCGCCGCCTGCGAAGGCGCGCTGCTGGTGGTCGATGCCGCGCAGGGCGTCGAGGCGCAGAGCGTCGCCAACTGCTACACCGCGTTGGAGCAGGGCCTGGAGGTGCTGCCGGTCATCAACAAGATCGATTTGCCGTCGGCGGATCCGGCGAAAGTGATCCATGAAATCGAAGAGATCATCGGCATCCCGGCCGAAGATGCGGCGCTGGTCAGCGCCAAGACCGGCCTGGGCGTCACGGAGCTGCTGGAGCAGCTGGTCAAGCGCATTCCGGCGCCCAAGGGAGATCCCGAGCGGCCCGCTGCAGGCGCTCATCATCGATTCCTGGTTCGACAATTACGTGGGCGTCGTGTCGCTGGTGCGCGTCATGAATGGTGCGCTGCACTCGGGCGCCAAGATCCGGGTGATGTCGACCGGCCGCAGCCACGTGGTCGACAAGCTCGGCCGCTTCGCGCCGAAACCGGTGACGCGCGAGGCGCTGGACACCGGCGAGGTGGGCTTCGTCATCGCCGGGATCAAGGAGATCGACGGCGCGCCGGTGGGCGACACCATCACGCTGGAGGCCAATCCGGCCAAGGAGCCGCTGGCGGGTTTCAAGCAAGTGCAGCCGCGGGTTTTCGCGGGCCTGTTCCCGGTGAGCTCCGACGACTACGAGCAGTTCCGCGACGCCCTGAAGAAGCTCAAGCTCAACGACTCGGCGCTGCATTTCGAGCCCGAGGTGTCCACCGCGCTCGGGTTCGGATTTCGCTGCGGATTCCTGGGGCTGCTGCACATGGACATCGTGCAGGAGCGGCTCGAGCGCGAGTACGACCTCGATCTGATCACCAGCGCCCCGACCGTGATCTACGAGGTGCTGCTGACCGACGGATCGGTCGTCAACGTCGACAACCCCACCAAGCTGCCGCCGCAGGATCGGATCGCGGAGCTGCGCGAGCCGATCATCACCGCCAACATACTGGTGCCGCCGGATCATGTGGGCGCGGTGCTGACCCTATGCAGCGAGAAGCGCGGCGTGCAAAAAAAGATGCTGTTTCTGGGCAGCCAGGTATCGCTGCAATACGAATTGCCGCTCGCCGAAGTGGTGCTCGATTTCTTCGACCGGCTCAAGTCCGCGAGCCGCGGCTACGCCTCCTTCGACTACGAATTCAGCCATTTCCAGGCCGGCGCCGCTGGTCAAGCTCGATGTGCTGATCAACGGCGATCCGGTCGATGCGCTGTCGCTCATCGTGCATCGCGACAATGCCTACACGCGCGGCCGCGAGCTGGTCGACAAGATGCAGGAGCTGATTCCGCGCCAGATGTTCGAGGTCGCGGTGCAGGCGGCGATCGGCAGCCACATCATTGCGCGCGCCAGCGTCAAGGCGATGCGCAAGAACGTGCTCGCCAAATGCTACGGCGGCGACATCACGCGCAAGCGCAAACTGCTCGAGAAGCAAAAGGCCGGCAAGAAGCGCATGAAGCAGGTCGGCCAGGTCGAGATACCGCAGGAGGCGTTTCTCGCGGTTCTGCAGGTCGGCAAGAAGGCCAATTGAGCATCGGCCGTGAACCTTGGGAATCGCACATGTTGGGGGTTTTTCGTGAATGATGGCGATAGCCTGTTCGTAGTCTCTATTGTGCGCGGCGATCGCCTGCGTGCTGGTGATCCTGATCGACGGCTGGTTCTTGCGCCCGCAGCGCGACCCGGGCGCGAGCAGCGCCGAGGAGCCGCTGCTGCCGAGACTCGCGGGCTATGCACTGGTGGCGCTCGCCCTTGGCGATGCTGTGGCGCCTGTTTCGCTACGAGGCCGTGGATTTCAGCTTCATGCTGGTGCTGGTCGGCGCCATCTCGGGCGCCATCTGGGGCCTGGATCCGGCGTTCTTCGCGCGGCCGCCGCAGTCGGGCGGCCGCCGCGGCCGGCACGCCGCCGGAGCGCGTGCGCGAGCCGATCGCCGTCGAATATGCGCGCTCGTTCTTTCCCGTCATCCTGCTGGTGCTGGTGATTCGCTCGTTTCTGTTCGAGCCGTTTCGCATTCCCTCCGATTCCATGATGCCCACCCTGTTCGACGGCGACTTCATCTTCGTCAGCAAGTACTCCTACGGCCTGCGCCTGCCGGTCACCAATACGCTGCTGTTCCCCACCGGCACGCCGCAACGCGGGCGATGTGATCGTGTTCCGCCTGCCGCCCAATCCGAAAATCAACTACATCAAGCGGCTGGTGGGCTTGCCGGGCGACCGCATCCGGGTCGATGAGAACAACCAGCTGTACGTGAACGGCGTGCCCATGCAGCAGACGCCCGGTCCCGCCCTACAGCGGACCGAAGCAGAACATGTGGAATTATGCGGGCGTACCGACCGCCTTGGAGCAGCTGGGGCCAAGCGCCACCGGATCATGTTCGCCAAGGGCAGCGTCACCAGCCGGGGAATGGGTGGTGCCGGCGGGGCACTATTTCTTCATGGGCGACAACCGCAACAACAGCAAGGACAGCCGCTGGCAGGACGATCCGGATGCGCCGGGCTTCGTTCCGGAGCAGAATTTGGTCGGTAAGGCGGTGCGAATTTGGCTTAATCTTGATACTCGTGACGGACCTCTCTGGAAACGGATCGGTAATGCGATTCAATAGGGGCGCCGGAGGCTCTTAGGGAGGAGTTTATGCGCCAGCGCCAGCAAGGCATGACTTTGATCGGGTTGCTCTTCGTCCTCGCGATGGCCGGGGTGATCGTGTACGCGGGCATTCGGCTCGCGCCGCTGTATCTGAACTACATGAAGGTCGTGCGCAGCCTGGATGCGACGGCCGACCGAAGTCAAAGGCGACAATCCCGATCCGGCGGCATCTGCGCCGTGCGCTGGAGCAGCACTGGCAGATCGAGGCCATCGACAGTCGCCGAGGCCAAGGACGTCGAAATCACCAAGGACGACGGCGGCGTCGTGATGCACGTGGCGTACGACGATTCGGCTCCCTACATCGCCAATGTCTCGCTCATCGGTGCACTTCGAAAAGACCGTGAAGGTGCAGTGAGCCGAGGCGCAAGTCGGACGAGCTTCTCGCATTGGGTCGAGCGCTCGTTCGGCCATGTCTTCGCGAGCGCCGGAGCTCTGTGCCGGGCCGCGCTCACGCACCGCAGCGCCGGCGGCGAGCACAATGAGCGGCTCGAATTCCTCGGCGATTCGATTCTCAATTGCAGCCGTGGCGCGCCTGCTATACGATGCGCATCCGCACGCCGACGAGGGCGCCCTGTCGCGGTTGCGCGCCACTCTGGTGAGCGGCGAGACGCTGGCGCAGATCGCCGGCGGATCTCGGGCTGGGCGAGCATCTGCGCCTGGGCCCGGGCGAGCTGAAGTCCGGCGGCTTTCGGCGGGCTTCGATCTTGGCGGACGCATTGGAGGCGATGTTGGGTGCGATATTTCCTGGATGCCGGTTTCGATGCGGCGGCGGCGGCGGTGAAGCGCATCGTCGGCCCGCGCCTGACGGATCTGCCGGCGGCCGAAACGCTGAAGGATCCGAAGACCCGCCTGCAGGAGGCGCTGCAGGCGCGCGGCCTGGCCCTGCCGGTCTACACGCTGACCGCGGTGGCGGGCGATCCGCACGCGCAATCTTTCACCGTCACCTGCGAAGTGCCCACCTTCGGCTCTGGCGGCCGTGGGCGAGGGCGGCAGCCGGCGCCGCGCCGAGCAATTGGCGGCGCGCAAAGTGCTCGATCTGCTGCCCGCCGAAATGCGCAAATCCCCATGAGCAGCCGCGCCGCATTTTCGCGCCGGGCATGGTCGCCATCGTCGGCCGCCCCAATGTCGGCAAATCGACGCTGGTCAATGCGCTGGTGGGCCGCAAGGTCACGATCGTGACCGCCAAGCCGCAGACCACCCGGCACCGGATCCTGGGCGTGGTCAATCGCCCGGAGGCGCAGCTGGTGCTGGTCGATACGCCGGGATTGCACGAGTCGACCCGCCGGGTGATGAATCAGTACATGAATCGCGTCGCCATCTCCTCCTCGCAGGATGCCGACGTCATCCTGTTCGTGATCGAGGCGATGCGCTTCACCGAGGAGGACGTCTGGGTGTGGGAGCGGGTGCGGGGCTTGAAGCAGCCGCTGTTCCTGGTGGTCAACAAGGTCGATCGGGTCTATCCGAAGGATCAGCTGCTGCCCTTCCTCGAAGAGATGACCGACGCGCGTCCCCGCCTCGGGAATCGTGCCGGTTTCGGCGCTGGAGAGCGGACAATCTCGATCGCCTGGTCGATCTGGTCGGCTCGCGGCTGCCGGTGGCGCCGCCGCTGTTCGCGCCCGGACGTGCTGACCGACCGGGATGAGCCGTTTCACGCCGCTGAAATCGTGCGCGAGAAGCTGACGCTGAAGCTGCGCGAGGAGCTGCCCTACGGCATCAACGTGCAAATCGAGCGCTTTGCGGATGAAGACGGCCGAATCATCATCAATGCGGTCATCTGGGTCGAGCGCGCCGGACAGAAGGCCATCGTGATCGGCCAGGGCGGCGAGCGGCTGAAGGAGATCGGCCGCCTGGCGCGCATCGAGCTCAACGATCTGTGGCAGCGCTCGGTGCATCTGGAGCTGTGGGTCAAGGTCAAGGAAAACTGGGCGGACAGCGAAATGGCATTGCGCCAATTTGGGTACGACACGTTGTGAAGAGCACGGGCCGGCCATCCGGGCGGCGCGTATGGCTGGCGCCGGCCTACGTACTGCATCAGTACGCCTACCGGGACACCAGCCGCATCGTGGAGGTGTTCACCGGCGAGCATGGCCGGCTCACGCTGTTCGCGCGCGGCGCCAACGGCCCGAAATCCGCCTGCAGGGGCGTTCTGCGGCCCGTTCCAGCGGCTGCTCGTGTCCTGGTCGGGCACGTCGCGAGGCGTGTCAGCTGGTCGGCGCGGAGATCGACGGAGCGCTCACCACGCTTGGCCAACGAGCGGCTGATGAGCGGCTTCTATCTGAACGAGCTGCTGCTGAAGCTCACCGAGCGCTGCGATCCGCATCCGGAGATCTTCTCCTCCTATGCCGCGTGCGTCGCAGGCGCTGTGCGCCGGCGAGGGCGAGGAGCCGGCGCTGCGCCGCTTCGAGAAGCGCTTGCTGAATGACTTGGGCTACGGTCTGGAGCTGTCGCGGACCGACGATGGAGAGCCGGTGCGAGCCCGACGGTACTATCGATTTGCGCGCAAGCGCGGCCCGCAGCCCTGCGTGGCGGAGGCGCCGGGCGCCGATCTACGGCCGGTCGTTGGCCGATCTGGAGGCCGAGAGCTTCGAGGATGCCCGCTCGCTGCGCGATGCCAAGCGCGTGCTGCGCGCCGCGCTCGATGTCTGTCTCGACGGCCGCGCGTTGAAGTCCCGCGAGGTCATGCTGGCGATGCGGCGGCGCGAGCCCTGAGCCCGGGACGAGCAGCCGTGAGCGATGCGCCGTCGATGGCGGCCGCATCGCGCTGGGAGTGAACATCGATCACGTGGCGACGCTGCGCCAGGCGCGGCGGGTCGCACTATCCGGATCCTCTGCACGCGGCGCTGCTCGCCGAGCAGTCCGGCGCGGACAGCATCACGCTGCACCTGCGCGAGGACCGCCGCCACATCCAGGACCGCGACGTGACGCTGATGCGCCAGGTCCTGCAGACGCGCATGAATCTGGAGATGGCGGTGACCGATGAGATGATCCGCATCGCGCAACGACGTGCAGCCGCAGGACTGCTGCCTGGTGCCGGAATCGCGCGCAGGAAATCACCACCGAGGGCGGCCTCGACGTCGCGGGGCAAATCGCGCGGGTCGGCGACGCCTGCAGCAGCGCTTGGCGCCGCGGGAATCCGCGTCTCCCTGTTCATCGATCCGGATGCGGCGCAGATCGAGGCGGCGCAGCGCGCGGGCGCGCCGGTCATCGAACTGCACACCGGCACGTATGCCGAAGCCGCGGGCGCGGCGCGGGCGCGCGAGTTCGAGCGGCTGCGCTCGGCCGCCGAGGCTCGCGGCCTCGCTCGGCCTGACGGTCAATGCGGGCCATGGGCTCAACTATCACAACGTCGCAGCCGATCGCGGCGATCCCGGAGATCGTCGAGCTCAACATCGGCCACGCGATCGTGGCGCGCGCCGTCTTCGACGGCCTGGCCAAGGCGGTGCGCGACATGAAAGAGCTGATGCGCGCGGCGCGATGATTTTCGGCATCGGCATCGATGTGCTCAAGGTCGATCGCGTCGAGCGCGTGCTCGACAAGCACGGCGAGCGCTTCGTCGCGCATCTGCTGATGCCGGAAGAGCGCGCGCAGCTCGAGCGCACGGCGCGCCCGGTGCGCTTCCTCGCCATGCGCTTCGCCGCCAAAGAGGCCATCGTCAAAGGCATGGGCACGGGATTTTCGCACGGCGTGTGGATCCGCGACGTCGGCATCGTGCAAAACTCCTGGGGCAAGCCCGAAGTGGTCTACTCCGCGCGCGGCGCCAGGGTTCGCGACGGCCTCGGCATCGGCGAGGGTCACGTCACGCTGACCGACGAGGCCGGACTGGTGGTGGCGGTTGCGGTGCTGATGCGGCGCGGCGCGGCGTGAATACGCTGGTCTTCGACATCGAAACCGTTCCCGATACCGATCTCGGCCGGCGGCTGTACGGCCTCAAAGACCTGTCCGATGAGCAGGTGGCGCAGATCATGTTCACCAAGCGCCGACAGGAAACGGGCAGCGAATTCCTGTCGCACGAACAGCACCGCGTGGTCGCGATTTCGGTGGTCATGCGCTCGCGCGATTCGCTCAAGGTGTGGAGCCTGGGCGAGGAGGCCTCCTCGGAGAAGGACCTGATCGAGCGCTTCTTCGACGGCCTGGACAAGTTACACGCCGGATCTGGTGTCCTGGAACGGCGCCGGCTTCGACTCTGCCGGTACTGCATTACCGCAGCCTCCTGCACGGCGTCACCGCGGCGCGCTACTGGGAGACGGGCGACAGCGACACGAGCTTTCGCTACAGCAATTATTTGAGCCGCTTTCACTGGCGGCACATGGATCTCATGGACATCCTGTCGGGATTCCAAGGCCGCGGTCGGGCCAGCCTGGCGGATGTCGCCTGCCTGCTCGGACTGCCCGGAAAGCTCGGCATGCACGGCTCGCAGGTTTGGGAGGTATTCCTCAAGGGCGGGCTCAAGCGCATCCGCGATTATTGCGAAACCGATGTGCTCAACACCTATCTGATCTATCTGCGCTTTGAGCTGCTGCGCGGCCGCTTGAATGCGGCCGAGCACGCGCACGAGACCGCGCGGGTGCGCAAATTGCTGCACGACTCGTCGGCCGCGCACCTCAAGGAATTTGCGGCCGCGTGGCCCGAGACTTGAAGCCCGGCGGGGTCGAGGAGGCGGACATCGTGGATCTCGCCCACGACGGCCGCGGCATCGCGCGGGCCGGCGGCAAGGCGGTGTTCATCGACGGCGCGCTTCCCGGCGAGCGCGTGCGCTTTCGCGTGCTCAAGCGCCGCCGCCAATGGGACGAGGCGCGGCTGGTCGAGGTGCTCTCGGCATCGCCGGACCGGGTGGTCCCGCGCTGCGCGCACTTCGGCGTATGCGGCGGCTGCTCGCTGCAGCATTTGGCGCCCGCCGCGCAGCTCGCCGCCAAAGAGCGGCAATTGCTCGACAATCTGCAGCGCATCGGCGGCGTGCGGCCCGGGCGCGTATTCGCTCCGCTGCGCGGACCGGATTGGGGCTATCGGCGCCGCGCCCGGCTCGGGGTCAAATACGTGCACAAGAAGGGCCGGGTGCTCGCCGGTTTTCGCGAACGGGACAAGCCCTACGTCGCGGACCTGCGCCGCTGCGAGATACTGCTCGAAAGCTTCGCCACCTTGCCGCAGGATCTGGCGGCGCTGGTCGAAACGCTCAGCCTGCGCGAGAAGCTGCCGCAGGTCGAACTGGCCGCCGGCGACGAAGCGGCGGCTCTGGTGTTTCGAGTCATGGAAGCGCCGAGCACGGACGATGCACTGAAGCTCGAGCGCTTCGGCGCGCGCCTCGGTGTGCGGATCTACCTGCAAAGCGGCGGTCTGGAGACGATCCGGCCCCTTGCTGCAGCGGGCCCGCCGCTGACTTACGCGGTCGATGGCGGACGGCTGACGCTCGAGTTTGGACCCGCCGATTTCATCCAGATCAATCGCGAGGTCAATATCGGCATGGTGGCCTCGGCGATCGAACTGCTGCAGCCGGGGCCCGGCGACAAGGTGCTCGATTTGTTCTGCGGCTTGGGCAATTTCACCCTGCCGTTGGGCCGCCGCTGCCAGGACGTGGTGGGCGTCGAAGGAGATGCGGCGCTGGTTGCCAAGGCCCGGGCCAATGCCGCGCGCAACGGGGTCACCAACGCCGATTTCTTCGCGGATAACCTGTTCGAGCCCGTCCGCTTCGGGGGCTGGGCGGCGACGGCCTACGATCGGGTGCTTCTCGATCCGCCGCGCGCCGGCGCCGTGGCGATCATGGAACGCATGGCACACTGGCGCCCGCGGCGAGTCGTGTATATTTCCTGCCATCCGGGGAGCTTGGCGCGGGATGCCGGCATTTTGGTGCAAACCCAGGGGTTCCGGCTGATCGGCGCGGGGGTAATGGATATGTTTCCGCATACGACGCACGTTGAATCGATCGCGGTGTTCGAGAAAGACGCATGAGCCTGGGGCCGCTCATGGTCGATGTCGCGGGATCCGAGCTGACCGCCGATGATATCGAGGTCCTGCGGCATCCGCTGGTCGGCAGCGTCATGCTGTTCAGCCGCAATTACCGCAGCCCGCAGCAGATTGCCGCGCTGACCGCCGCGATTCGGGCGCTGCGCACGCCGCAGTCTGTTGATCGCCGTGGATCACGAGGGCGGACGCGTCCAGCGCTTTCGCGAGGGGTTCACCCGACTGCCCGCCGCGCACCTGCTCGGCCGGCGCTTCGATGAGGACAAGCGCGAGGCGCTGAGCCTTGCCCATGCGGTCGGATGGCTCATGGCCGGCGAACTGCGCGCGGTCGGCGTCGATTTCAGCTTTGCGCCGTGCGTCGACCTCGATTACGGCGTGAGCGAGATCATCGGCGATCGGGCCTTTCACCGCGACGCCGACGCGGTAGCGGCGCTGGCGGCGGCTTACCTCGCGGGCATGCGTGAGGCGGGCATGGCCTCGGTCGCCAAGCATTTCCCGGGCCACGGCGCCGTGGTCGCCGATTCGCACGTCGCGCTGCCGGTCGATCGGCGTGAGATCGTCGACATGGAGCCGGATCTGCGGCCGTATCGCCTGCTGATCGAGAACCAGCTGCCGGGCGTCATGGCGGCCCACGTCGTGTATCCGGCAGTCGACGCCTTGCCGGCCAGCCTGTCGGGCCGCTGGATCGGCGCGATCCTGCGCGGCACTTTGGGCTTTCATGGATGCGTCTTCGCGGACGATTTGACCATGGCCGGCGCCGCCGCGTTCGGGAACGCGGTGCAGCGCGCGCGCCTCGCCCTTGCCGCGGGCTGTGATGTGCTGCCGATCTGCAACGATCGGCAAGCAGTGCGCACGGTACTGGGGAGCCTCGATCCGGACATCGCCACTCCCGCCTCCCAGGCCAGGCTGGTGCGTATGCGCGCCCGCGGCGAGCCGCCGAGCGCTCTGAAGGAGAGCCTGCGCTGGCAAGAGACGGCGGCGCGCATCGCGAATCTGGCGATTGCGCCGCCGCTGGTATTGACCGAGGAAGCCAGTCATGACGAGCCTTGATGCGGATTTCTACCGCCGCCTGCTCGAGACCTCGCCCGAGGGGGTGGTGCTGGTCGATGCCCTGCATCCCGATCGTCCGGTGATTTACGTCAATCCCGCCTTCGAGACCATGACCGGATTCACCGCCGCCGAGCTGCTGGGCCGCAACCTGCGGCTGCTGCAGGCCGAGGACCGCGAGCAGGACGGGCGCCATCGTTTGCGCGAGGCGATGCGGCTCGGCGAAGCCTGCCGAGTGCTGCTGCGAAATTATCGCAAAGACGGCACGCTGTTTTGGAACGAAATGACGATCTTGCCGCTGCTGGATGCCGACGGCCGCGTGACTCACTTTGCGGGACACCACCGCGATGCGGGTGAACGGCTGCGCATCGACCCGAAGCTGGCGCGCGATTCGCTGAGCGGTGCGCACCAGCCCACGGGCGTTGCGGTTCGCGACGACCGCTTGACGGGACTGTACACGCTGCCGTACCTGCAAGAGCTGCTGAAGCGCGACTGGGCGATCGCACAGCGGGAACAGCGCAGCATCGCGGTGTTCGCCATCGATATCGACGCCTTGGATCTGTACAACGCGACATTCGGGCGCGCGGCGGGCGACTCGACGATTCGACGCGTTGCCCACTGTGTGTCGGGTTGTTTGCGCCGTTCGAGCGACGTGACTGCGCGCATCGACGGCGGCAGTCTGATGGCCATTGCGCCGGGGCTGACGACGGAGCAGGCACTGAAGCTCGGCCAGCTCATGACCGAACGGGTGCGGGACCTGCGCATTCACCATCCGCGCTCTGCGGTGCTGCGCTACATCAGTGTCAGCGTCGGTGTGTGCGCCGCCGTGCCGGGACCCGACGACAGTCCGGCGCCGCTGCTCGAAAAATCGCAGCTGCAGCTCAAGCTCGCGAAAAAATCCGGGCGCAATCAGGCCGCGTGAGCGGCGGCGGCATGCGCCTCACCCGTGCCATCGTGCGGCGCCCCCGCTGCGCGACAGGGGCTACAGTCGAGTCTTTTTGGAAATGTCGGAATTTCGCAAATGGACGGCGGACTGAGCTGCCTGTCGCTGCGCCGTTGAAGGATCATTTCGGCGGTATCTGGCCGCTGATGGCGTTTTCCTGCTGGTTCAGCGTGTGCTGTTCCGACTTGGTGATGTGGCCGCCGTTCTGACTCGCCATATCGCGCTCTTCCTGCCGCACTTGATGATCCTCATGGTGCAGGGCGGACGCCTGGCTCTTGCTCATCGTGCCGTTCTTGACGTCCGCATTGATGCGCTTGTCCTGGTTGGCCAGGCGGTGGTTCACTTCGGCGCGCCGCGGATGGTTCTTCTGCCAGGTGTCCTCCGCCGAGGCGGTGCCGACGAGAGCCGCGAGCGAGATCAAGGCTGCCGCGTAGCTCAAGGTCTTAAGTTTCGAATTGGACATAATCCATGCTCCCGTTCTGAATGAATACGATGCGCGTTATCCGATGCCGATCAACCGGCTCTCGAGTGATTACAACGCCGCAGCCGGCAAGGTGGCTATGCCGATTAAGCAGAGTTAATGAAAAGCTCGCCACCGGGCGAACGTGAACGGTTTCGCATTCGCGGTCCGCACCATGTGACGGCGTTCAATTCGCCGCAATTTGCCCGCCCGGACATGCATTGAAATATGACTGCGCTACAGCGCCGCGGCAGGGATTCTGGTATCTGTGGCGGCATGAATGTGCGCACGAAAATGCTCTCGCTGCTCGCGCTGCTGTTCGTGATATTGATCGTCATCGAGATCGCGATTCAAAAAGAGATTTTGATGCCGAGTTTCGCCGAGCTCGAGCGCGACGATGCCAGGACATCCATGAAGCGTATCAGCTATGCGCTCGATATGACCCTGGATGAACTGGAATTGACCGCGGCCGATTGGGGCAACTGGGTGGACGTGTATCGACTACGTGCAGAGGCCGAACGGCGGCTTCGTGAGCACCAATATCACTCCCGTCGCAATGAAGCAGCTGCAGGTGAATGCGCTGCTGATCTGCGATCTGCACGGCAATCTGGTGCTGTCCGCGTCTCAGGATCTGACATCGGGCAAGAACATCGATCTCGACCTCGCGAATCGCAAGGCGCTGCCCGATGATTTCCCGTGGCGCCGGAATCTGACGGACGGCAAGTCCGCGAGGGGTTTGATCGGAACCGATCGCGGGGTGATGATGATCGCCGCGGCACCGGTGCTGAACGGCAGCGGCATCGGAAAGCCGATGGGCATGGTGATTCTCGGGCGCCTGCTGACGCCGCACGAGGTTCGCATGCTCGGCGCACGGGCCCAGGCGGCTCTTTCGATGATCGAGCACAGCGGCTACGCCGCCGGTGAACAGATCTTCGAAACCGCGGATGTGACGCGGGTCGACCGCTCCTTTCAGGACATATACGGCAGGCCGCTGATGAATCTGCGCGTCGATGTGCCGCGCAATATCACGGCGCGCGGTCATGACGCCGTCACCTACGCCTCCGTCTACCTCATCGGCGCGGCGATCGCCGTGCTGGTACTGCTGGTGATCATTCTCAATCGCATGGTGCTCGAGCCGCTCGCGCGCGTCACGCGCCACGCGGTGGCGATCGGGAGGGGAACGGATCTGACGGCGCGCCTGAATCTGGCCGGCCGCGACGAGGTGGCGCGGCTTGCGCAGGAGTTCGATCGCATGGTGGAGCGGGTGGCGGACACGCGCAGAGAGCTGGTTGATCAGTCCTTTCAGTCGGGATTCGCCGAGCTTGCCAAAGGAGTGCTGCACAACCTCGGCAACGCCATGACTCCCTTGTCCGTGCGCCTGGCGAAGCTCGGAGAGCGCTTGCACGATGCGCCGGCGGCGGACCTGGAGCTCGCGTGCGCAAACATCGCGGGCGAACGGGCCGGTTCGCCGCGCTACGATGATCTTTGGGAATTCCTGCGGCTCGGCTGCCGTGAAATGGCGGCAGCCGTCGCCGATTCGCAGGCGGACGTCGAAGTGATCCAGCGCCAGACCGCCATCGTGCAGACGCGCATTGGCCGAACTGATGCGCTCCACGCGCAACGATCACGTGGTCGAGGCGGTGCGTCTGCCGGATCTGGTGACCCAGACGCTGGAAATCGTTCCCGACACCTGCCGCCAGCGCCTGGTGGTGGACAGCGACGAGTCGCTTGCGCGAGGTCGGCGTCGTGCGCGTCGCGCGTACCGTGCTGCGCCTGGTGCTGCAGAACCTCATCATCAATGCGGCCGATGCGGTGCGCGACGCGGGCAGGGACCGGGGCGTGCTGCGCGTGGCGGCCGAAATCGTTCGCGACGCCGAACGGGAGCAGCTGCATCTGCATTGCAGGGACAACGGTGTGGGGATCCCCGAGCAGAACCTCGAGCGCGTGTTCGACAAGGGCTTTTCCACCAAGTCGCGCGAAACCAATTATGGGATCGGACTGCATTGGTGCGCGAACGCCATCGCGGCACTGGGCGGTCGAATTTGGGCGGCGAGCGAAGGGCCCGGGCGCGGCGCGTCGCTGCATGTGATGCTGCCGTTGGGCGGTTAGTGAAATGACTGATTATATGAAGTTCAGTTGAGGTGCAGCCGTGACAGACACCAAGCGGATAGCGATTCGAGTTCTCGTGGCGGACGATGAGCCCGAGGTGCGCGATGCGTATCGGCAGATCCTGCTCGAGACGGATATGAGCGGCGAGACCGCCGTGTTCCGCAATCTGCGCGACCGGCTCTTCACCAAGCCCGCGGCGGAGCAGGCGGTCAAAAAGTTGACCGCGCGCAATACCTACTTCGTGCCGATGTTCTGCGATGGGGCGGAGGCGGCGGTCGCCGCGGTGCGCGACGCGCTCGCCGAGGAGGATCCGTTCGCGGTCGCGTTCCTCGACATGCGCATGCCGCCGGGTCCCGACGGCGTGTGGGCCGCGGCGCGAATTCGCGAGCTCGATCCGGCCATTGAAATCGTGCTGTGCACGGCGTATTCGGACGTCGATCCCGCCGAAATGGGCAGCATCGTGCCCCCCGAGGAGAAGCTGTCCTATTTGCAGAAGCCGTTTCATCCGCACGAAATCCGCCAGATGACGATCTCTCTGGCGAGCAAATGGCGCGCCGAGCACCGCATCGTGAAGCTCGCCTATTTCGACGCGCTCACAGGCCTGCCGAATCGCGAGCAGTCCCGCAACCGCCTGTCGAGCGCGCTCGCGGCGGCCCAGGAGTTCGATCGGATGCTCGCGGTGCTGTATCTCGATCTGGATAATTTCAAAAAGGTCAACGACACGCTCGGCCATGCGGTCGGCGACGAGCTGCTGTGTCTGGTCGCGGCGCGGCTGCGGCACTCGCTGCGCGCCGCCGACAGCGTCGGCGCCGACGGTCATCCCAGCCCGCGCTCCAATCACATTGCGAGACTCGGAGGCGATGAGTTCATCGTCATCCTGCCGAGCATTCGCACCCCGGCGGACGCCGAGGCGGTAGCCGGGCGGCTCATCGCCGAATTGCAGCAGCCGATGCGCCTGGCGCTGCACTCGCTGGTGATCACGCCGAGCGTCGGCATCGCGCTGTATCCGACCGACGGCGCGGACGTCGACACGCTGCTGCGCAACGCGGATCTTGCGATGTATTTCGCGAAGCGCAAGGGCCCGGGCATGTATGCGCTCTACGAGGCCCCCATGAACGATGCGGCGCTGCATCGCTTCACCATGGAGGCGAAGCTGCGCGGGGCTCTGGAGCGCGGCGAATTCGCTCTGCATTACCAGCCGCAATTCGATGTGAGCACGGGCGCCGTGTCGGGGATGGAGGCGCTGCTGCGCTGGACCAACGACGAGCTGGGAGTGGTGGCGCCGCGCGAGTTCATCCCGGTCGCGGAGGAGACGGGCCTGATCCTGGCGATCGGCGAGTGGGTGCTGCGCACCGCATGCCGTCAAGCCAAGGCTTGGATCGACGAAGGGCTGCCGGTGATGCGGATGGCGGTGAACGTCTCGGCCCAGCAGTTCGTGCTCAAGGAATTTCCGGCCATCGTGGCGTCGATCATCAAGGAGACCGGAGTCGAGCCCTCGATGCTCGAGCTCGAGATCACCGAGTCGGTCGTGATGAAGGACGAGGAGTGGGCGGAGCAGGCATTGGCGCAGCTGAAGGCAACTCGGGGTGCAGCTGGCGATCGATGATTTCGGCACCGGCTATTCGAGCTTCGGCCGGCTGCGGAATTTCGCGGTCGATCGGCTGAAGATAGACCAGTCGTTCATGACCAGACTCATCGACTGCAGCGACGACCGGGCAATTGCAGCCGCCATCATCGCGATGTCGCGCTCACTGCGCATCAGACGTCACGGCCGAAGGAGTCGAGAACTTTCCGCAGCTCCTGTTCCTGCAGGAGCACGCATGCCATGAAGCCCAGGGCTACTTGTTCAGCCGCGCCCTGCCGGCGACCGACGCTCATAATCTGCTTCGTCGCGCAGCCGAAGCCACAGGAACGCGCACGCAGCGCCTGCGGTCCTTGATCGGTTAGCCGCCCGGCCCGATGTCGCCGGATGCCTACGGGGCTCGATTCACCTGGACCCGGCGCGCGCTACGGATTATCTTGTACGCACTATGAAGAAACTATTGCGTGGATTGATGATGACGGCAGGGCTGGTTGCGTGCGCGGCGACCGCGCGGGCGGCTACCGACAGCGCGGCTTACGCGGATACCGTTGCGCTTTTCAAGAATGCCGGCCAGAGCGCGTCGTTTTTCAACAAGAGCTACGCTTACGCCGTATTTCCAACCGTGGGCGAAGGGGCCTTCGTGGTCGGCGGCGCCGGCGGCAAGGGCGGAGTATTCGTCGGCGGACGCCTGACGGGTACCTCAATCATGGTGCAGGTGAGCCTGGGTTTCCAGCTCGGCGGAAAGGCGTTCAGCGAGATCATCTTCTTTGAGGATAAGCGCGCGCTGGACGAATTCGAGTCCGGCAACTTCGAGTTCGGCGCCGACGCGAGCGTCGTGGCGATAACCGCGTCCGCCGGAGCAAGCGCAGGGACCAACGGCGCGAGCGCGGGCGCGAGCGGCGGAATGAAGGACGCTGCCACCGCCGGTGTTTACTACAAGGGAATGGCGGTGTTCACGATTGCCAAAGGCGGCCTCATGTACAAGGCCGCCGTCGCCGGGCAGAGATTCTCGTTCAAGCCGCTCTGAGATACCAGCTGCTTACTGCGATGGCGTCGCGGAGCAGATTCCGGTGAGGTTGGCGCTTGCCAATACGTGGCCGGTCCCTGCACGGCCGTGACGAGGACATACCACAAGGTTTCAGCAGGACCGTCATAGCCCAGGTTGTAGAAGTCGTTGTAGACCAGCCGCGATGGCTGGTGGCAGCTCGTGTTCCCCACGGCGCGTGTGTCCACGACACCTGCGGAGACTGATTTTCGCCCGGACTGCCATCGATGGAGCACGCATTCGTGCCGTTGCTGTTCAAAGCTTAGATCCTCTTTAGATGAGCATTAGAGTGTAACTAATTGATTAACATTATATATTTATATGCCAGATGTGGCGACGCCGGCGGCTCCGCTCAAGCCGGCTCCTTGGCGAACACCAGGAGCCGGTTGAACGCCGGCAGGTCGTGATCGGCCGCGATCCGCAGCCCATCAGTTGCCGCCAGAGCAGCGAGGTCGTGCACGTCGCGCAAGCCCGAGGAGGGATCGCGCTCCTGCAACGAGCGGTCGAATTCCCGGTTGCTTTCCGAGGTGTAGCGGCCTTCATAGCGAAACGGACCATAGACGCACAGCACGCCGCCGGGCGCCAATACGCTGCCGATTCCCCGATACATGGCGATCACTTCGGGCCACGACATGATGTGCAGCGTGTTGGCGGTGAAGACGGCGTCGACCAAGCGCACCGGCCAGACGCTCTGGCGCACATCGAGAAGGGTGGGCGGGCGCAGATTGTGGTGGCCCGCCAGCTGCACGCGCGCCGCCAGGTCGGACAGGTAGCTCAATTGCTCGGTCGGGTACCAGGTGAGGTGCTGCAAATGTCGCGCGAAATGCACAGCGTGCTGACCGGTGCCGCTGCCTATCTCCAGCACCTGCGTTCGGTCCGCAAAGCACTCGCGCAGCACCGCGAGTATGGGCTCTTTATTGCGCTCACAAGCTTCGGAGAAGGGCAACATGCGCGGGTCTCGTCTTGAGGATCGCCATTCAAATCCATCGGCGCAGAAACTGCAAGACCGGCACCGCGCACTCCTTGGGCCGCGACTGCAGCAGCAGATGCGGCCCGTCAATCTCTCTGGTTTGCGCGCCGGGTGCGCCATCGAGCAGGCGCCGCGTTGCGGCGCGCGGTACGATGCGGTCGCGCGCTGCGGTCAGCACCAGCATGGGCAGATCGACTCGCGCCAAGCTTTGGATCTCATCGACCGCGAGAATCTCGCCAATGCGTCGCCGGATGACCACTGATGCGACGCCCGCCATGGCGCGCTCGGCGCGCGCTGGGGCTCGATGCGCCGACGCCGAGCCCCACATGAGGAGTGCGCGCAGCCCACGCGGCATCGATTTGATCGGCAGCCGCACCAGAATCGGGCGCGCCCAGCGCAGCCAGGGAAAGGGGTTTCTCGCAAATGTGCCGCAGAGGATGACGCCGGCAAGACCCCGCGGAGGATCGGCGGCGATGCGAATGGCGAGCGGTCCCGAAAACGATTCGCCCAGCAGACAATAGCGCCGATCGGTCGGCAGCGCGGCGCGCACGAGTGCTTCGAGCCCGCCGTAGCCGAGCGGCTCGTCGCGAGGATAAATGACGACTTGCACTTGCACTTCCGCGCCCACCGCGCGGATAAACTCGGCGAACAGCTTTCCGGTGCCGTCCAGTCCCGGCAGCATCACCAGATGGGGTATGTCGTCGGCCGCTCTTTCGCTACGGTCTGGGCCCTGCCAAAATATCGGCCGGTCTGCTGGTTCGATCGAGGAGCTTCCAAAATGTCGATATCTCTCTATGATATTTCAATTCCCGCCTTGATTCGCGGCTTGACCAACCTGTCCGCGATTCTCGATAAAGCTGCCGCGCACGCCGCGGCCAGGAAATTCGATCCGATCGTGCTGTCGCTGGCGCGCTTGTACCCCGACATGCATCCGCTCAGCCGTCAGGTGCAAATCGCCTGCGATACGGCGAAGGGGGCCGCCGCGCGCCTGGCCGGCATCGAGATTCCGAAGCACGAAGACACGGAGGTCACCTTGGCCGAGCTCAAACAGCGCATTGCGAAGACGCTGGATTTTCTCAAGACGGTCACTGCGGATCAACTGAAGGGCGCCGAAAACCGGGCCATCGAGCTGAAGTTCCCGAATCGGACGTTGAATTTCACGGCGCGCGCCTACGTCACGGATTTCGTGCTGCCCAATCTGTATTTCCACCAAAGCATCGCGTACGCGCTGCTGCGCCACAACGGGGTCGAGATCGGCAAGGCGGATTTTCTGGGCGCCATCCAATAGCGCTGCGGGCGACGGCGGCGCTCCTCAGGCCAGCAGCTCCACGAGCATCTCGATGCGCGTGAAGAGGTTCTCCTCGGTGCGCGCGTCGTGCGTGAATCGCAGCTTGAGGGGCCCGTCCAGCCGGTAATCCTTGGGGCGGCCCTGAATGAGCTTCAGCACCCGCTTCGCGTCGATCTTGTTGCGCTCGTCGAAGACGATGTAGCCGCCGGCGGCTCCCGCGTCGATTTTGCGTATGCCGAGCTGCGCGGCGCGCAGCTTGATCTGCGCGGTCCGGAACAAGGACTGAGCCTGCTGCGGGAGCGGCCCGAAGCGATCGATCAGCTCGACTTTCAGTTCATCGAGATCTTCGCGCGATTCGGTGCCGGCGATGCGCTTGTACAGCACCAGGCGCAGGTGCACGTCCGGGACGTAATCTTCCGGAATCAGCGCCGGCAGATGCAGTTCGACCTCCGGGCCGGCGTCGAGCGGCCTTTCCAGATCCGCGTGCTTTCCGGATTTGAGCGCGGCGACCGCCCGTTCCAGCAGCTCCATGTACAGCGTGTAGCCGATCTCCTGGATCTGACCGCTCTGCTCATCGCCCAAGAGTTCTCCCGCGCCACGAATCTCCAGATCGTGGGTCGCGAGCGTGAAACCGGCGCCGAGCTCTTCCAGGGATTCGAGCGCTTCGAGCCGCTTGACCGCATCGGCGGTCATCGCCTTGCGGGGCGGGGTGATCAAATACGCATAGGCGCGGTGGTGCGATCGGCCGACGCGTCCGCGCAGCTGATGAATCTGCGCCAATCCGAACCGGTCTGCCCGATCGATGATGATGGTGTTGGCGGTGGGCACGTCGATGCCGCTCTCGATGATCGTCGTGCACACCAGAACATTGAACCGACGATGATAGAAATCGAGCATGAGCTGCTCGAGTTCGCGCTCGCGCATCTGGCCATGGCCCACCCCGACGTTCGCCTCCGGCACGAGCTTGCGGACCGCTTGGGCGGTCTTCTCGATGGTTTCGATGGTGTTGTGGACGAAGTAGATTTGACCGCCGCGGCGAATCTCGCGCAACAGGGCCTCGCGCACCACCGTTTCATTCCACTCCAGAACGAAGGTCTTCACGGCGAGACGCTCGGCCGGAGGCGTCGCGATCAGCGACAGATCGCGCAATCCGCCCATCGCCATGTTGAGGGTGCGCGGAATCGGCGTCGCGGTGAGCGTGAGCACATCGACCTCGGTGCGCAGCGCTTTGAGTTTTTCCTTGTCGCGCACGCCGAAGCGGTGCTCTTCGTCGATGACCACGAGCCCGAGGTTCTTGAAGCGCACCTTGCCCTGCAGCAGGCGCTGCGTGGCGATGACGATGTCCACGGATCCGGATGCGATTCCATCGATGACCGCGCCCGCCTCCTTTTGCGTGCGGAAGCGCGATAGGCTTTCAATGCGCACCGGCCAATCCGCGAATCGATCGCTGAACGTTGTGTAGTGCTGCTGCGCGAGCAGCGTGGTGGGGACCAGCACGGCGGCCTGCTTGCCCGCCTGGACCGCCACGAATGCGGCGCGCAGCGCCACCTCGGTCTTGCCGAATCCGACGTCTCCGCAGATGACGCGGTCCATCGGTTTGCCGGACTTCAGGTCGGCGAGCACCTGTTCGATGGCGGCGGCCTGGTCGGCGGTCTCCTCGAAGCGAAAGCCGGCCTGGAAGGCTCGGTATTCGGCCTCGCCCGACTGCATGCAGGCGCCTTCGCGGGCTGCGCGCCGCGAGTACAGGTCCAACAGTTCGGCCGCCACGTCGCGTATGCGCTGCGCCGCCTTGCGGCGCGCCCTTTGCCACTGCTCGCCGCCGAGCTTGTGCAGCGGCGCCGTCTCAGCCGGCGCTCCGGTATAGCGCGAAACCAGATGCAGCGCCTGAACCGGCACGTAGAGCTTGTCGCCGTCGGCGTATGCGAGCACCAGAAACTCGCCCGTGTAGCCCGCCACATCCATGGTCTGCAGGCCGACGTAGCGGCCCACGCCGTAGGATTCGTGCACCACCGGTGCGCCGATGCGCAGGTCGGACAATTCCTTGAGTATTTTCGCCGGATCGCGCTCGGCGCGTCGCCGTCGGCGCTCCTGCCGCGCGCGATCGCCGAACAGCTGCGACTCGGTGAGGATCTCCAGCGCGGGCGCTTCCAGGCGCAGGCCCGATACGGCCGCCGACACCGTGATGCCGAGATGCACATCGCTCGCGAGAAAGCCCGCGAAATTCTCGAAGATCTTGCAGCGAATGCCGCGGCCGCGCAGCAGGTCGAGCACCAGCTCGCGGCGGCCCGCCGATTCGGCGGCGATCAGCACACGGGCAGGACTTGCCTCGATATGCGCGTCGAGCGCCGCCGCCGGCTGCTCGGCGCGAGGATCGATGCGCACGGAGGCGGGCGCCACGCTCGCAAAATTCTGCACCGGTCCAGCCGCCTCCGGCGGCCATTCGAAGGAGCGCAGCTGCACCTTCAGCCCGGCGTCGAACGCGGTGCGAAACTCCGCCGGCGGCATGTACAGCTCCGCGGGATCCAGAATCGGCCGGTGGCGGTCGTGACGCAATTGCTCGTGGCGTTCCACGATACCGCTCCACACGCTGTCCACGGCCGAGCTGGCCTCGTGCAGGTCGATCAATACGCTGGCGGGCGGCAGATACTCGAACAGGTGTGAAGTGCGATCGAAGAACAGCGGCAGGAAGAACTCCAGGCCGCCCGGCGCCTGTCCTGCACTCACGTCCCGGTATACCGCTTGTTCGCTGAGATCCCCCGCAAAGCGCAGGCGATAGCGGCGGCGGAATTCACGCACGGCGTCGGGATTGAGCGGTGTTTCCCGGGCGGGCAGCAGCTGAATCCGATCCAACTTGTCGCCGGAGCGCTGGCTGTCGGGGTCGAAGCGCCGGATGCTGTCGACGTCGCGGTCCAGCAGGTCGATGCGGTACGGAGTGTCCGAGCCCATGGGGAACACGTCGAGCAGTGAGCCGCGGACCGCGAATTCGCCGTGGGCGACCACCTGGGTCACGGCGGCATAGCCCGCCAGCGTCAGCCGGGCTCGCAGAGCGTCGAGGTCCAGCGTTTCGCCGACATGCACTTTCAGTGAGTAGGCTTCGATGTAGCTGCGCGGCGCCAGGCGCTGCAGCAGGGTGTCGATCGCGATCAACCAGGCGCCGTGCCGCGCGCGCGGCAGGTCGGCCAGGGTAGCCAGGCGCGCAGAGGTGATGTCGGGATGTGCCGAAAATGCATCGTAGGGCAGCGTCTCGAGGTCCGGGAACACGCGAACCGAAGTCCCCGAGCCGGCAAAAAAGCCGATCTCCTCGCTGAGCGCCTCTGCGTCGCGGGAATTTGGGGTGATGACGATGAGCGGGCCTGCGGCCTTTGCCGCTGCTTCGGCGATGGCGAGCGCCGCCGCGGCCCCGTACAGCTTTCCCCATTTGACGACAGGCGATCCGGCACTGGGTAAAACGGGGTCGAGTAACGGCATTTATTTGGGAGAAACGACAAAAAACGCCCGCCGCGATCGGGTCGCGGTGGGCCTGGCTGTACGGACTTAAGGGATTTTACGCGATTCTTAGGTCGACGGCGCCGGAGCTGGGGCGTCGCTGCCCGAAGGGGCCGCGTCGCTGCCCGAAGGGGCCGTGGCGACCACGCTGTGAATCACGTATTCATGCTCGAAATAAACCACGAACCCCGGATATTCCCAGCGCGAAATCGGCGGTTTGCCGACGGGCGGCACCTTGGTCACGGGGGCTCCGAACTTGCTCGCCACCTGGCCCATGGTCATCCCACGCGAGGGGATGGCGACGTCGGATTGCTTGACCGCAATGCCGTTGTCCGTTGCTACCATGTCGGCGCGGCTCAGGTCTGCGAGGCCGGCAAGGCCAGTGCCGAGAACTGCGGCAACCAGCAGCATTCGATAGTCCATGGCACACCTCAATTGTTTACCGTACGCCTGCTATGACACACATGACTATACTACTGCGGCAGGGGGCCAATAGTTGACCCATTTAACACTCTGATTATATTGCCATTTGTGTGGCCCTCCCGCGACTCGCCGCCCATTGCCGGGCGGGCTGTGGTTTAATCGCCGCGAATGTTCCAGCCCGTTCCAGTCTTCGTGGGCCTGCGGTACTCGTTGGCGCGCGAACACAGCTTTTTCGTCTCTTTCATCACCTGGGTATCGCTGCTCGGCGTCGCACTGGGCGTGCTCGCATTGATCACGGTCCTGTCGGTCATGAACGGCTTCGAGTCCGAACTGCGCACACGCTTGCTCAGCCTGTCCGCGCACGCGACGCTGACGGCCGCCGGCGGCGGCCCGATTGCCGATTGGCGCGAGCGAATCCTGCAGCTGAAAGGCGCGCCGGGCCTTGTGGGCGCCGCACCATTTCTCGACATCGATGCGATGCTGAGCCGCCCCCCCTCGATGAGCGGCGCCATCGTCCGCGGCATCGACCCCACGCTTGAGGCCCAGGTGTCGACCATCGGCGAGGCCATGCGCGAAGGCAAGCTCAGCGACCTGGAGCCGGGACTGAACCGCATCATTCTCGGCCGCATGCTGGCCTACCAGCTGCAAGTCGGCGTGGGCGACGCGGTCACCGTCATGATCCCGGACAGCTCGGCGGCGGGGGGCGCCATCGTGCCCCGGCTGCAGGAATTCGAGGTCGCCGGAATGTTCGAGGTGGGCCTGCAGGAGCACGACAGCGTGCTCGCGCTCGTGAATCTTCAGGACGCGCAGGCCCTGCGGGGATTGTCGGGACCGACCGGCATCCAGCTGCGGTTCAGCAACGTGCTGCAGGCGCCGGTGCTGGCGCGCAAAGCCGCCGCGCGCTTGCCGCCGGGGCTGCAGGTGCGCGACTGGACGCAGGAGAACCAAACGTATTTTCGCGCCATTCGCATTGAAAAAACCATGATGGGGCTGATCCTGATGCTGATCGTGGCGGTGGCGGTGTTCAACATCGTGGCCACTCTGGTGATGGTTGTGAGCGACAAGCGCACCGACATCGCCATACTGCGCACGCTCGGTATGAGCCCGCGCGGCGTGCTCGCGGTGTTCATGACTCAAGGCGTGCTGATCGGCTGGATTGGTACCGCCATCGGCGTCGTCCTGGGCGTTGCCCTGGCCCTGCACGTCGACGTCGTGGTGCCCTTCCTGGAGCACACCCTCGGCATTCACATCATGGATGACCCCGACGTGTACTACATCACGGGATTGCCCAGCGAGACCCACGCCGGGGATGTCGTTCGAATTGCGCTGGCCGGCATGCTGTTGACGCTCATCGCCACGATTTATCCGGCGCTGCAAGCTGCAAAGACTCAACCCGCCGAAGCGCTGCGATACGAATAATGCGGTATTGGTTATAAAATACTTAAATAACAATTAGTTATACAAGATTGTATCGATCTCGTATCAGTGTAGATGAGAGCAGAACTTAAGAAATGTCGGATAGGTCCGATAGCATTGTATTGCTCTGGTATATACACTAGCGTCTATGTCCCCTACTGTGAATATATACATATCAGACAGGGTTCAGGCCAAGCTGTCCGAAAAGCACCGGGTGAGGCCAGACGAGATTCGCCACTGCTTTGAGAATCGCGAGGGCGGGTTTTTGGAAGATATCAGAGAGGAACACAAGACGGATCCACCGACTCAGTGGTTCATTGCAGAGACGAACCAACGGCGCGTTCTGAAAATCGTATTTATTTTGGAAACACTACCAAAGGGCAAGCGAATAAACATCCGCACAGCATACGAGCCAAACGAGATTGAAATATCTATCTACAAGAAACACGCACGTTAACGCAACACGACACATGACGCACGACACACGACGCAAGATACAAGACACAAGATACGCAACCGCAACCAGGAGAGGAATCATGTCCACCGAGGAAAATCCCGGCCAGGCATGGGAGTCAGGGGATCTAGGACGAGAGGAGAAAAATGTACGCCGCTCGACTGCCGAAAGTGAACACGCAGTTGAGGAAGCTTTGGAACTGCAGATGATATCGATCCGCTTGCAAAAGGAACTAATCGAACAACTGAAGTTTCTCGCGAAGTACCATTCGATAGGGTACCAGCCGCTGATTCGCGATGTCCTTGCGCGATGGGCACGCTCTGAGATGCTTTTGGTTGCCAACCAAATGAAGCAGGAGCTTGAGGCGAAGCAGCAAATCGCAGCCGCGACCGGGAAGTGCGCTTAATACGCTCCCGAAAAGATGGCCGCTCCCGAATGGAGCGGCCGTATCCCGGCCTTTGCTTCTACTGTCATGCCGCGTGGCAGATAGAAGTCGCTAGGGTGCCCCAGAAGTGACCGACTCAGGACTCAGATGGAGCGACATCGTCGCGCTCGTTGGTGCAGCCGCGTGGTTGCCTCAATTGTGGCGATTTTTTCAGAAACCTAAGGTCACTCCGATTGCTGGCGGCCAGATTGAACTTGGATTTACGAACCTTGGCCCTCTACTTAACCCCAAGATCGCGTTTAGGGCGGAGCGCCGGGTCGCGCTCGTGACTGGAATCGAATTTCAAGTTCTCCATGAGCGCGGTCAAAAAACAACCTTTAAGTGTGCGCAGCTTGTTGAGTATGGTGCGCAGAGTGAATCGACTTCGGGTGAAAAGGCGTTTCATCAACGACAGCAAGATGTAGTGGCAATAGTGCTAAACCCAATGGCGATCGTCGAAAGAAAAGTGAATTCGCGAGAGGTTAACTGCCTGCGTCAATTGGAAGCACTCAACATTGATCTCGGGAGAGCCATCGACCGCACGCGCAGCAGCGCTCCAGATTGGATTGATGAACTTCAACGGTCACGTGAATATGGGGACATCTTAAAGTTCTTGGAGGACTCTTTCCTATGGCAGGCCGGCAAATACACCGTCGAATGTTTCGTCACTGTTGCGGGCCAATCGCGACCATCAAAATGCTCGTTTCAGTTCGTGCTCGGTGATGGTTCCGTTGCTCTTTTGAAAGATAATGTGGAGATCCTTAAGGAGCGGTTTCGACGCAGCTTGCTGCCACCCGAACCCGCCGCCGCCATCACCATGACCGCGTCCTCTTCGCTTCCGCAGAAGCCACGCGATTACAACTGGATTTTCGCAAATGTGTTAGTTGACAAATCGACGCTTGTCGCATGAGCAAGTTCGAAGCCTGGACGATCACGATCATCATCCTGCTGGTGATGCAGATGATCCCTGCATGGGTATACCGCTGGCTGCTGCTGCTGCTCGCGATACCGTTGGTCGGGCTGGTGCTCGTGTTCCTGTAGCTGCTACCGCTTGCGGCGCTTGGCCTTGGTGAGCTTCACATACTCGGCACGCTCGGCGGGCGTCTGATCGCGCCCGAGTGGACGGCAACACAGCATGATTAACGGTAACCACGACGCCATACTTGATCAAACGCTCACGTGTCTTCGAGCGCACAGCCATCCCGAATGGGGTGACAGCGCCCCGCTTGATGTCCTGAACAGATTGTTGGCGAAGAACATCAAACCTGACGGGTGGACGAAGTACACACATTTAAATATCCAGGCGCAGCATATAGGGTCCCGCAGAGAAAAATGGTCGATAGGCGAACTTGAAAAATTGGATCGTGGTCATTCAGACCCACGCGGTAAGGACTTCGAGTGCCCGATCATTATTGTCGAGTATCAATTCAAGCTACGGTTGCTCGACGGGAACCACCGCATTAATCGGTGGCTATTGACCCAAGACACTAGATTGCACGATGTCAACATACACACCGTGGATGGCGTAGGGCAGTTCGTAGAGCTACCACCCGCTAGCTAGCCCGCATGATTATCGAGTAATGACCGCCACGCCTTTCCATCCCGCCCGACACGCTTTTCAACCGGCGCGGGTGCGTCAGTCGGCACAGCTTCAACTGCGCCACCTGGCGCAGTTGTTTTGTGACGCGCTCGCCGTACTGTGTTGGAGCCGACGCCGATCTCCGCCGCGATGGCGCGGTCGGATTTAAAGATTTTCGCGAACAGCTCACGACTCGGCGAGCGGGCTTGGCTGCGCCAGCGCCGACCGCCGTACCTGGCGAACGACTCGAACGCCGCGCACGCGAGGCCCTGACGACAGCGGGCCGCGTGCGGGCAGAGTTCGCAGGGTGATTCCTCGAAAACCCACTGATCGGCCAGCATCTTGAGTTCTCCCCTTGAAGGCTCCCTAAAGCTCCGAGCTGTGCAGGACTCGAATCAATCCTGCACAGCGCGGGTCGGGCGGGAGCGTCATTAATGCGCCACTCCCGCACGATGGCCATCTCGTTGACCTTTTCCTACGGCCGCTTCCCGCGTAATAAGGAACGCGTGGCGGCTGCCGGCCTTATTTTGCGAAGCGCGCGGGAGTAACCGGCTGGCCCGCGTGGGGGCGCGTCACCCCGCCACGGAGAAAACCGCGCCCCCCAGAAATCACCCCTTGCCCCATTGGCCGCCGAGTCGGAACGGCGCGCGGTTGGCATGAAACGCGCGATTCGCCGCGTTGATCGATTGCGGAGTCGCGCGCGTCGATACATCTGTGGTCCGTGCGATATCACGGGCCACCGATGCCCGATCCTGCGTCGCCTGCCCGCCCGATTTCTCTTTCTCTTTTGCCCAAAAGTCGGCGTTCAATGCGTTCACGCTGCTGGGCAACGCGGGATTGACGGTATTGAACTCGCGCTCGGGACGGTCGAAAGATTCATTACCCGTCGTGCTCAGCGATCCCGCCGGCCCGCGTCCCATGGCACCGCCGGTTGTACCGAATTCCGCGATGTCGCTCACCGCTTTGGCTATCGCATCACCGAGACGCGCTTTATCCTTGATGCGCGCAAGTTCGAATTTGACCGCGGCAACCGCCTCGCCCAAAGGTTTCAGGTCGCCTTGCCAGATCAAATGACCGAGCATGTCCGGGTTGCGCGGCAGCGGCTCAGCGCGCAGCAGCGCGTCGCGGGTGTACGCGCGCCCGCGGGTCAGGGGTTCGTGAATTCGATATGTCGTCATGTCGTACTCCAGGGTTAATTGATCGATCAGTTACGCCGCGGCAGCTTCTTCCGCTGCGGCTTGCGCGAGAATTCGGGCTCGCATGCGTTCATAGTCAGCACCGGCCGATTCACCGCGCAGGTGATTGACCGGCGTATTCATGTCATCCAGTGCAAAATTCTTGAGCACAGAGGGCGACCTGCGGGCTGATGGTGAAGCGCTGATCGATCCGCACGCAGGTATCCGGCGGCGTCATCGTGCGCAGCTCCTTAAGCTTCGCAGCGATCAACAAGTAAGTTAAATCGCGATTCTGGAGTTCCCGGTGTCGTCGATGGCGGCCGATTCTCGGTGAGCGCGGATGCGACGGGGTAGGCCGGCGCGCAAGCTGGGTTCGCGGCGTCGCCCGCGTTTCCAGATTTGCGACGTTTGCGACGTTTGCGACACCGGTACCTATTAACCACCTACGCGCGATGTGCATCAATGGTTCAAGGTGTCGCAAGTGTCGCAAGTGGCGCAGCTTGATCATGACCGGTGACTCCACGAATCCGCGACACGGATCTGCAAACCGAGAAACCCGCGCCCGCGTATTCCGTTGCTGTCCTTGATGCGCCGGAAGCCGCGCTTGGCCAGTTCATCCGAGAGAGAGGCGGCCTTCCCCGGATGTGCGCCGTTTGCGTCGGCAAAAGCGGAAAAGGATTCGAATAGCCGTTTGAGGGTCTCGCTGCGCCGGGTGTCGACCTCGCAGGCTTCCTCGATCCAACTGCCTACCAGGTCCTGGGTCTCAAAGTACGATGGGTTGCGCCGGTGACCGCAGCCGGCCTTACGAGGCCGTTGCGTTGCCAGTCCAAGCAGCCCTCGATAGCCCACCTTAGAATATCCGGCCATTCCGCGCGCAACTTCGATTCCAATTTGAGGTCCGGCACCGGCGGGGTGTGATTGAACGGGATGGTGTTGAACCGCCGACGGATCGCATCATCGACGTTGCGCAGGCTTGGCTGATAATTGCCGACGAGAAGCAGCTTCCAGGTCGGCAGGAAGGTGAAAAAATCTTGGCGCATGAAGCGCGCGGACACCGGATCGCCGCCGCACAACGTCTTGATGCGTGCCGAGTTCCACGTGCGCCCCTGTTTGGATTCCTCGGATATGACCAGGCGCGTGCCGCGCAGCATCGCAAGTTCGGTCGGATGCCGGTCGCCGCGTGATTCGGTGAACGTGTCCATGGGGGCGACGGTGGTGTAGTCATTCCAGATTCCCTTGAGGGTGTGGACGAACACGCCCTTGCCGTTGCCGCCGCTGCCGTAGGAAAAAAACAGCGCGTGCTCGCGCACGTCGCCGGTGAGCGATAACCCGCGATCTGTTGGAGGAACCGCATCAGGCTGTGATCCCCGAGGGTCAACTCCTCCAGGAACTTCAGCCACAGCTCCGGCTCCGCCGTGGTGCCTGGAGCGACCGAGGTCATCTTGGTGATGTAATCCTCCGGCTTCGCCGGCCGCATCTCTCCGGTGGTGAGATCGACCACGCCGCCCGGTGTCCCGAGTAAGAAGGGATCGCGGTCCCAGATTTCCGAGGTCACCGCCAAGCGTCGATCAGCCCGCGCCGCGCGTTCCACTGCCGCGGCGGTCGCCGTCTTTTTCAAGGTTGAGATGCCGAGCGATTCAGTTCGCGACACAGATCCCGCGACCAGGAGAACGCGAGCATCGACTCATCGCGCCGCCAATGGCGTTGATCCAGGTGAACCAGGCCCCGGTGGTGTGGCAATAGCGTGCCCGGTCGGCAAACCGCTCGGCAAATGCGAGCGCTATGCCATCCTCTGACGGATCCGCGATCCTCCGGTCATCATCCGCGGCGTCATCAAGGTCTCGCTCAAACTCGCGCTTGCGCTTTTGCCACTCCGCGCTTCCTGGTTTCGGGAATTCCGTGACGTTCATCGCGGCACCCGAGGCCGTTCACAGAGCTGTCGAATGAATGCCGATGGGATACCAGCTTGTGCCATTTGCCGGCGTCGATGAGCTTGGTGTTCCACAGATGCATCATGAAGAACAAACCATTGATGCCTTCGCCGGATCCGACGCAGGCTTTGCGTCGCCGTGTGAATTCGAGTACTTTGCCCACGCGTTGAAATCCTTTCGCCGCGTACGCCTGCCAGGGCCGCGCGGCGTTTTTCGTTTGGAGGTTAAGCAGCCGCCGCAGATCGGGACCGGCTTTTCCGGCGGCCGTCGATCAGCGTCGGCGGTCGAGATCGGGATGACGGTCGATTCCGCCAGGTACTGACGGAGCGAGTCGAGAGGATAAGAAAATTTCACGCCCCAGGCGTACCCAGGGCGGCCCCAAACCCTTCGCCCGTTCATTGCGTGCAGGATTTCGTGTGATTGGACCCACCTGATTTCGTCGGAATGGGACCACCCGATTTCGGGGTAATGGACCCACCCGATTTCGCCCCAATGGGACCACCGGCCGGAGCCGCTTTTCGACCCTGAGCGGCGTGTTTTTGCTCGTCGCCAGGCTTCAGGAGCGGAACGGCGATGTCAGCACAGATTGGTCGATTTTCCAGGGTAGCTTCGGTCCGGGTCCTCCGCGATCGCGGCTCCTGCGCCTTCTGCGGCGGTCGATTTTTCACCATCACCGTCAAAAAGCGAGTTTCGGCTTGCTCACATCGCAATCCAGTACCGTCGTGGCACATCACGAACGGGAGAGCTGGATGGCGCGAAGGAAGCTAACGATGGATAGACATGAGGAAATCAAGCGCCGCCTGGCCGCCGGGAGAGGCCTACGGGAGATCGCCAACGCGCTGGGGTGCTCACGGCGCCTGGTGCGCCAGATCCGCGACGGCCAGCGCCTGACGCACGAGACGGCGTCGAGCCCGGATCCGCTGTGGATGGCACAGCTCGAATGGCCGGTGATCATCCACGAGCTCGGCCTTGGCCACCCGATGAAATTTATCTGGGAGGAGCGCGCGAAGGCGCTCATTACCTACCCGAATTTCTGGAAACAGTTTTATCGGAAGTTCCCGCAGTACCGCGAGGCGACCATCACGGCCCGAGAATTTGAGCCCGGGGAACGGGTGGAAGTCGATTATGCCGGCGATCCGATCGAATGGTACGAGATCAAGACCGGAGAGATCCATAAAGCCTACGTGTTTGTCTCAGGGCTCGGCTTTAGCCAATTACTGTTTGCCTGGGCGGCGGAAGATATGAAAAGCCGCAACTGGCTCGGCTGTCATCGACGAATGTTTGCGTATTATGGCGGCGTCAGCCACGTCACTGTTCCCGATTGCTTGAAGACCGGCGTCGTCAAATGCCACCTGTACGATCCCGACCTGAACGAGGACTACGCGTATTTAGCCGCGCACTTCTCGACCGCTATCGTTCCGGCGCGCGCCAGAAGGCCGAAGGACAAAGCGATTTGCGAGGGACTGGTAAAAATCCTTATCCGCTACTTTCGCTTCCGCTTTCGTCGCTCCCGATTTACCTCGATCGCCGAATCAATCGCGCGCTGATGGTCTGCGTCGAGCGCATCAACGATCAGACCCACCGCCGCTTTGGCGTCTCCCGCCGCGAACGGTTCGAGAAGATCGAGAAAGCCGCTCTCAAGGCGTTGCCCAGTGTGGAATACGACGGCGGGGAGTGGAAGACGGCGAAGCTGCACCCCGACTGTTACCTCGCCGTGGACGGCGATTACTACAGCGCTCCGCATATCCACCGCCACAAAAAGCTGCGAATCAAGCTCACCGAGCACCATGTCGAGATCTTCCTCAATCTCGAGCGCTTGGCGATCCATCCGCGGTGCCGACAAAAAGTCGGGCAGCGGATCAAGATCCTCGAGCACTTCCCGGCGAACTCGATCGCGTTCTACGAGGCGACGCCGCAGAAGCTGCTGTCGCAGTCGCGCTTCATCCATCCGGATCTGAACACGTTGTTCCTGGAGCTGTTCAACGCCGACGTCTACGCCCATATCCGCCGCGCCATGGGCTTGGTCTCCGCATGCACCAAGGAAATCAGTCGCTCCGGCCACGCCCTGGCGAGCGAGCACATCGGCGCTGCCATCGCGACCATGCGCCGCTACAACCGCATCCGCACGCCGTACTTCCAGGAGCTGCTGACCCAGGCGCGCAAACAGTCCATGAATCCGCAGCCGACCCGCGACATCGCGCGCCGGCCGGGTAACCGTTCCTCCGGTACGTTGGCGGCCCGGCTGCAGGCCACTGACGAACCCTCCATCCCACCGACTGCAGCGCAGGAGAAGTTACCGTTATGAGTATTGCCATTGCCAAGAACCACATGGCCGAGATGAACATGCTCGGCATGCTCGCTGTT
>CAVZGU010000008.1:0-218267 GCA_963774865.1 uncultured Gammaproteobacteria bacterium | reverse complement strand
GTCAGCCGCAATATCCGCGACTGCGTGATGTCGGGGAGGCCGGTCCGCAGACAGCGGGTGCGTACGGCCCAGTCAAAAATGCGCTATATTACGTCTAGATAAATATTGTAATTTATTGATTTTACAGATTATAAGTTCGGTGGGCACACGTCAACCGTTAAAAAGGCTGCGTTTACGGCTCAACCTCACCGGTGATCGCGATGAAGGCTGCTGATCCTTCGCGCACGATGCGAACAAGCAGTGGTACTTGGCGAGTCGGCCTAGCGACGGCCGCGATATCCGCATTTGTCCTCGCTATACAGAAGCTCAATCTCTGAATAACGATCACTTACGGCCGGAGAAATGACGCGACCAGAACCCGGATACGGGATGCCTGAAGATGACGGCCAAGACAATCAGCGCAATCGCCGCCAAAATCAGATAGATCGCTACGGGTCCCAACCATCCCTCGAATCGCTTCCACTGCTTGCCAAAGAAGTATCCGAGCAGGATATAAGTAATGGCAGAGGCCGCCGAGCCTGTAAGGTTAAAAAAGAGAAAAATCCGCCAGCACCTTTGCCATGCCGGCCAATATGTTGATCGCGGCAGGCGGGAAAATCGCAATGAAGCGCGAGATGAACACTGCCTTGGCACCATGACGGTCGAAATATTGCTGGGGCCAACGGAGCCTTGCCGACGTGAGATGGAGCCAATGAATTTTCTCCAAACCGCCCTTTTGCAACCGTCGACCGAACCAAAAGGAGCAAATACCGCCAAGAAAGCACCCGCCGTGCCAGCGGCCATGGGTTGCCACAGCGAGGCCCCGGCTTTGCCAAGGATGAATCCAGCTCCCAGAAAAATTGTTTCGCCTGGCAGGGGCATGCCGATATTGTTCAAAAACACCGCAATAAAGACGAGCGCAAAGCCGTAGCGGGGAAAATGGGGTAACAAAGAGTGCAGCCATTGGAGTGTGTTCACCACACCTGCCAGAACGCAGACATGTTTGCGGCGCCCCTCAGCACGGGGATAACGGCTGATTATTCACGTAAGCCATGGCAGCTAAGCGAATCGCGTCGGATTGTGTCGGATAGGTATGAAGGAGTTCGCTGGCTCGAGTTGCAACAATGGTCGCGCCCAGGATTTTATCCGTTCCTTCTTTCACGTAAAGCTTCACGAAACCGTCGTCTTGTCCATCAGTGATTGCGCGATCAACGTCCTGCATCATCACCATAAAGCATTTGACCGGGATGTGTTGCCGCCTCGCCTCGCGCATTTGCATGCCAATGTGCGCAATTTCTGGATCGCAATAAGTGCACCATGGAATCGTCAACTGACTCTGACGTTCTATCTTTGCCCCGAACGCGTTTTGAACCGCTAATCGCGCAGAGGCTTCCGCGACGTTGGTAAATTGACGCGTCGCCAGCGACATAGACATCGGCATTGGTTGTCCGCATCATGCAGAGCCTGCATTTCGGTACTATCGTGCCAGTTCAATCGAGGCGATCGATTGCGGCGGCATGATCGAAGCGACGCGGTCGGTGGAATCGGCGTATCCATAAACTCCTGCGTACGAAAGGTATACTGAACGCGCAATGTCGCTTAGTCGGTACGGCAGCGAACGGAGCACCGCTTTGGGCCGTGCCAGCCCATTCCGAGCTAAACACAACGAGATCCTCAATGAGCCGCGCGTCATCGATGCTCTTTGCCGAATATCCAGCGCCGACCGCCGACTACTCGCCTTGAGTGCCCACCTACGCGCGGCCGGTACGTTGGCCGAGCGATGGAGCTGATCGCAAGAACAGCTATCCAACTATCCTTCGACACCCGAAGGCAGAGCCGCGTCGGATGACATCGATGCAGTGGTTGCGGCATTTGCGGCCGCCAATCCTGGCTTCACCTTGCAGGTTAATCGCAAACCACGAAGTAGGACGTGCAGATAGCTCACTGGAACGTGGACGAGTCAGTAGGAACGGCCGCAGCCGCTCTCGTCGCCGCGCTGAGCAGCGGTTTACCGGCGATCTAACGACGCCAAACACGGATCAACTGCGAAAAGCGCTTATAAAATGGAAACCCATGGTCGCCACCGCGCTGGCCGCGCCTGGACTGTCCGCGCACGGCTATGTTCGAGCATTTGATTTTCAAGTCGAGCGCGATGGACATGTTGTCGCAGGCGTTGACGTCGCCTTGGCAAGCTTCACGAAATTGACAATCATGGCCGACCCGCAGACACCGCCCAGGTTTATCCGGCATTATTCATTCGGCGCGGGCTCAGCTGAATTTCGGGTTTCGATGCCGACCGGGTTCCCTGCTCCGGCGGATTGCTTAGGCCGTGATAGGTGTAGACGAGCGAAAACTTTACGGCATCGCTGAGATTCTTGCCGGCCGAGTGCAGCACATTGCAATGGAAGAAGACGGCATCCCCGGCGCGAGCCGCGGCGAGACGGCCGAGCGCACGATTTCGGCGTTCTCCGCGCGGTCGAGCCGAAAGAATTTCGCGTCATCGAACCGCGCCGTCCGAACGCCATCGCGTGCGAGCCAGGCACGAACCACAGCGCGCCGTTGTCGATCGTCTCCTCCCCGATCGCCATCCACACCGAGACGAGGTCCTCGCGCTCGAATGACCAGTAGCGAATATCGCGATGCCAGCCGTCATGCTCCCATAGAGCGGATGCTTGGTCATCAGGCAGTTGTGATGTGCGCGTGACATCAGCACCTTTCACCGAAGTACTCCCGCATCCAATCGCGCAAGCCGGCGCGGTGGCGCACTGCGCGAACACGGCTCCCGGGCCGTAGCGTCGAGCAGTCGCCGCACCGTCTCGCCGCCCGCGGCCGCGCGTGAGGGCGGTGCGCCGGGATATTGAGATCCGCCTCGAACTCGATCGGCTCACGCGGGCGGCAAGCTGTACCCTAGCGACCTCATTGAGCTTCCGCAGTTCATCGGCCGGCACGAATCGGGGTACGAGGACGTAACCCCTCTCGTGCAGCTGATCGATCTGCACTGCGCGCGATGACTGCTCTGCCATGATTTACCTATTCTCAAGCCAATGTATCGAATGTATAATCAGTTTTTGTTTAATTAAATCATATATCACATTGATTTATAATAATAATTTATTTTACACAACTCGGAACAAGAGAGGCTCACTCTCGCGGACGGCGGGCATACATCCGAAGCCCCGGATCCCGGCGTAGCAGATCGCCGGCACGTACAGCGCCATCTTCAGTCCGACCCAATCGGCTGCGTGGCCCGCGATCAACGGCACCGCCGCCCCGCCGCCATTCACGGTGTTCCAGTTTGCGCCCGGTGGCAGCTTCCAGCCTATGTCGAACTCGCATACGGCCGGAAAGCGTTCCGCAAGTCGATGAAAAACGCAGATCCTGGCTATGATCTCGTCGCCGTTTTTTACGCTGATTCGCGCCTCGGCCTGGTAGCCGAGTTGCTGCATGATGCTAATGTGATGCACGGGATCGATGCGTCGACGATAATCGTCGGCGCACACGCCGGCGGCTTGCTTGCACACGTTCACCATTTGCCCGGCGCGGGTACGGAAACCGGGATCGCCGAGGCGCCTCGATTCTGACAGCGACGGCGAACGCGAGTGTAGCCACGAGACGCCGCAGGTACCAAAGTGATCCGTATTGAGCCGATTTGCCATCCTAGGAGCGCCCCATGAGTCGTCGGCTGACTGTAATGATGTGTTGCATTGTCGCCGCTCCTGCGCTCGCGGCACTGCCGCCGGGTTCTCAGGCGCCGGACTTCACGACACAGGCGTCCCTAGCTGGGAAGGCCTTTACGTTCACTCTTAAGGACGTGCTCAAGAAAGGGCCGGTGGTCGTGTACTTCTACCCGGCTGCATTTACCCGCGGGTGCAACCTTCAGGCGCATACTTTTGCAGAACAAATGACCGACTTCACGTCCGCCGGGGCCACCGTCATCGGCGTGTCGCTCGACAAGATCGAGACGCTGAACGAGTTCTCCGCGATCCACAATACTGCGCCGGCCAACTGGCCGTGGCCTCGGACGCTGATGGTCGGATCGCGAAGAGCTTCGATATCAAGATTTCGGATGCGCAGGCCGGTCTGAAGAACACGCGTGGCGCCGAGGTCGACCATGGATTCGCCGAACGCACCACGTTCGTCGTTGGAGCGGACGACAAGATTGTCGCTACCATTGGGGGCGTGAGCCCGAAGGAAAACGTCGCGAAGGCCTTGGACGTGGTTCGGCAGATGTCGGGTACCGAGAAATAGAGAAGTCCGGCGTACCGAGAGCGGGCGCCTAGGCGCACCCGCTGGGCATACCATTCATCGCAACTCTGCTGGTCAGCGGTCCACCCGCAATATCTATATTACTGTAATTCTAATTATCCATTATATCGCGGTAGGGACGCTCATTGCTGAGCGCCCCCCGCACAGATCCCGGCGGGCGCGATTCGCGCACCGGGTTCCCACCTGCTTGCCGGTCACAGAGATGAAATGCGCGCCCCGAAGCAGTCGCCCGCGGCTTGCCGTAGGTTATGAACTACTAACGAATAGCCCGTGTCATGGCCGATCGCACCGGACGCGGCCCACTCAATCGCCTCTCGGGTACCGCCGGTGCCGAATCGGCGGCCTCGACGCTTTCTTCGCCTACAGACCTATACGCAAAAGCCGTAATTGCATTAGCTAGTACTAGGCGTAGCTTGTTATTTGGTTACTCTGACTAACAACTTAATCGGCTAAGAGAATTGGGAAAACTGCCACAGTTATGGGGCTATTGTTGATTGCTCTTGCTGCCTGGGTCGAGGGAATCATCTCACTGCAAAATCGCATTAGGGAGTAAGGCAATGCGCAAACTTAGTGTAGTTTCGACCTTCACTCTTTTGGCCTTTATCGCCTCGCGGGTTTCGGCAGACGAGTTGATTAAGCAGGCACAGCAGTACTTCAAGCCAATCCCGTCTGTCGTGCCCGCTGCCGTTGTTAAGGGCAACCCAATCACCCGCGAGAAGATTGAGTTGGGCAAGATGCTCTTCTTTGATACTCGGCTTTCGGCCAGCCAGATCATCAGTTGTTACAGTTGCCACGACCTCTCCGATGGCGGCGTCGACGCGGGGCCGACTTCAATCGGCCATGCTTGGCAGAAAGGGCCGCGACGGGCTCCAACCGTGTTCAATGCGGTCTTTAACGTCGCTCAGTTCTGGGACGGGCGGGCCGAGGATCTAAAGGCGCAGGCCAAGGGGCCGGTCCAGGCCAATGTCGAAATGAACGCGACGCCGGCGCTCGTGGAACAGACGCTTGCTTCCATGCCGGCCTACGTCGAGCGCTTCAAGAAAGCGTTCCCAGAAAGCGCCTCGCCGATAACCTTCGACAACATTACTAAAGCCATTGAAGCCTTTGAGGTTACGTTGATAACCCCGGGTTCGCGTTTCGATCAATTCCTCGAAGGTAATGCCAATGCGTTGACGGCCCAGGAGAAAAAGGGCCTCGCCATGTTCATGGACAAGGGCTGTTCTGCCTGCCACAACGGCATCAATGTCGGTGGAGAGGCGTACTTTCCCTTCGGAGTGGTCGAGAAACCGGGCGCTGACATTCTGCCGCCCAACGACAGGGGCCGCTTCACCGTGACCAAGACGGCCGGCGATGAGTATGTCTTTCGCGCTGGGCCGCTTCGCAACGTCGCGTTGAGGGCCCCATATTTTCATTCTGGTCAGGTTTGGAGCCTCAAGCAGGCTGTGGGAATCATGGGCCAAGTGCAACTCGGGCAAAAGCTCACCGATGAGGAAGAGGAGAACATCGTCGCCTTTCTTCAAACGCTAACCGGCGTGAAACCTAAGGTCGAACTGCCGAACTTGCCGCCCAGGACCGACGCTACGCCGCTACCAAAGCCGTGAGGCTACACGCTCGATCAATCGGCCGCAGCGGACAGCGTGCGCTGTTCAGAGAGGGCCCCCTGGGCTTCCCAAAAGCAGTCGGTAGTGAAGGACCACAACGGGTCGAGACTAACCTGATGGATGAGCGGGTGCGGGAGATCGAGCGCTTACCTTTCAACCACATCTGTTGTACTTGACTGCACAGCTGAACACCTGCTGACTCAATCTATGGTGATGTAGCAATCGTGCGCGGCGCCATCAGGGAGCCGCCGCGCTCGCAAAACTCCGCACCAGTGTGGACGCTTCGATGAGTCGGATGTGGAGTCCGGGTCGGTCGGGCCGACGCAGCCCACGGTAGACTCGATCTCTCAAACTTTCGAGAATCGGAGACGTACCGGTGTGATCACGTGAGACTAGGAATGCCAGGAAGCAGGCCAGACTGCCGTCATCGCATGGTATGTGGCTGCGACCTGGCGCAATACTTTGCGCCACGCGAGTCAGCGCGATGTGGCGAAGGATGTGCTCGAGGCGGCGATCGCCGAGGTCGATGCAATCGCCGGGTGATCGCTTCACTCACCCCGCAATCAGAGCACGAACCTAAATTGGCGCGGACAGTCGCCGGTACGGTGGGCGGCAGGTGCGGCGCTAGCTCGGACTGCGCGGTGCAGCGAATTCTGCATGTCATCGGCACGCGTCATAGACGTCATAATTCCCGGCACCGTTCGCGACGCTGAGATAGGCGACGCGGTCACTCCGATTGCCGCCCTACGGCGAGGCCAACTGTCCGCGCGTCTCGGATAACCGGCGCACCGGGCGCCCTGGTCCGTCGTTTTACTTTGTCAACTTGCCGAAGCTCCACGTGGGCGCACCGCCGTTGACGACCGTCATTTTTGCGCCGTTCAGCGCCGCGTCGTATTCGTCGGCGGTCAATGTGAAGACGAGGCGCTCGGTGCCGCCATCGGCGTAGCGCGACAGTGTGAATCGACCCGACCCGATGCGCAGCTCGGGCAGCGCGCCACCAACCCGGAACGGGCGGCTCGAAGCAACCTCGATTTCCACTACCTGGCCGCCCTCCTCAATTTGCTTCGAGCTTGTCCAGATGCCGAATGCCGACGATGCGGTTGACGTCGGGGGCGTCGGCCTGGCTCTCGCCGCCCCGTGGGTCTCGCCAGCCGACTCTGCGGAAGTCGCTCCAGCTGCAAGCCCGCCTGGACCGGCCTTCTGCTTCGTCAATCCAACGTTTCCCAGTATCAACGATCGGTTGGAGGTCTGGTCGAATGTGAAGCGCACACCGCGGAATTGCGTCAGGTTGGCACCAAGGAACGCCATCAGCGAAACGCGAACGGTCTGGAACACCACGTTGTCGCTGATAGAACCGACCGGGCGGCGGACCGATGCGACCGATTTGAGCGTGATCGGCGTCGACAGGCTGTTGTCGCTGTTGACCAGCGCGATCGAGAAATCGACATCGCCTCCCGGACTCGGCGACGAACTGCACAGCGTCCCCGAGCATTGCAGGGCGACGCGGAATTGGAGGGTGGGGAACGATGACACGTCGAGCGGCACGCCAATATTCGATGCATTTATCTGCAGGAAAGTGCTGGGGCCGGGCGAGGTCCAGCTAACAGTCGCCGCGCGCTGGGTGACGTCGTCGCTGGGGCTCCCCGAGCCATGACTGTAGGTCGATAGGCCGGACGACTGATTGGCGACGTTCTCACTCGACGTACCGGTCGCCTTGTCGAAGTTGTCGATGATGAAGTTCTGCGAACTGCGCGGGGTGGGCGTGAAACCGCGCGCGTACTCGGTGATCGAGGTCAAACTGGCCGGCAGCGGAAAGCTGGGATCAAATCGCCGTGCCTGGGAGGGATGGAGCGTCGCGCCGATATTCGCCCACATGAACGGGATCACTGTCTGCGATGCTGTCTTCCGCTGTTTGGGCGAGCCCAGGGTTTGCGGGAAAAGCGGCGTTTGGCCCATGCAGCTGGCGGCATCGGACTGTTGCCATTGGGTGTTATAGAAATCGTGGTTCGCACCGTACACCTCGAAGGTCGATTTCCTCCACGAAGTCGCCTCGGTCGTGATGAGCAACATACGGTCGAATGGTTTTAGGCCCTCTAGGTCCGAGACGTCGCCGTCACAGCCCGGCAGCAACACATTCCATGTCATATCCTCCGCATTGAGTATGCGGCTCGTCTGCCCGTCCACCGGACCGATCTCGAACAGCCCCTGGAAGGTGATCGGGCCGGTTCGTGCGGGCCAGGGGCTTCCGGGGTCTTTGTATTGGGCCACGGCGGCACGCATACCTTCACCACCGCGCGAATGCCCCATTAAGCCAACGTGAGAGTAGTCCAGCATGTTCAGCAATGAAAAACCCAGTGACGCGGGCGTAGCGGCGCTGCCCGTGTTCCACTTCGCCAACTCCTCGAGATGGCGCAGCACCATCCGGCCGCGGCGCAGATTCAATCCGTTATCGCCCGAAACGCCGGGCGCGGCATTAATGCCGCGATCGGCATTGATCGACACGACGACGTAGCCCTTCGCCGAAAGCGAGGTTGCGAGATACTCATAGCCGGCATGGCTGGGTACGACCACATAACCGGCCGGGCAGGTGCCCGTGGTCGTGTAGTCGCTGTTATCGTCGATCCGAATGCCGAGCGCGGCGTCGAAATATCCGCAGGTCGCGTGATTGCCGTGCAGAAACACGACGAGTGGATACGGGCCGCCCGTATCCGGGCGGTAGACACGAGCCCAGAGCTCGGTCTCCAGATCAGTCGTGACTTCGGCGTCGAACGACGCCGGCAGCTTGTACTCGCCCTCGATTACGGTGAATGAAGCCGCGCTTGCGCACAGCACCAGCGACAGGCCGGCGCAGACGGCCGTCGATTTTAGAACGCGCAACAGCCAGGCCATTTGGTCTCCACGGAAGGGTGGAACGGTCAATGCCATTGTACAGATGCGAAGGATAAAGCACCTAATTAATCCATCGAGGGCCGGTCGGCTCCCCATCGGCGAACGCTTCTCGGTCCTCGTCGATCTCCGTCGAGCCCCTGCTCCACGAGCCGGCGTGAACTGGTATTCATATCCGACCGCAGGCGACAGCCACCTGCCGTTTTGGGACCGCAATCAACAGCGTACGAGGTCTCCACGAACAGCGGCAGCGACAGGGCGATGTATATGCCCCCCTCATTCGGGTTGCTGCCAACGAGAGAATCTGGACATCCCTGGATGATATATTTGCCGATATAGCCCTATTTTTATTGAAGTTTTCCAGCCTTGTAGACGGCTCTGGATGTCTCCTGGAAGGCACTGGAAATGGGGGAATGGTGGGACGGCTGGGACTCGAACCCAGGACCAAAGCCTTAAAAGGGCCTTGCTCTACCAACTGAGCTACCGTCCCAATTGAGCGCGCGCATCATAGCCGAACTCGCCGCCGGATCACCGCGAAATCAGACGCGGTCGCAGACGCGCGTAGCAACGCGCGCAGCGCTCAGGCGTAGCGGGTCGGGTCCGCCACGCCGGCGGCCGCGAAGCCCGCCGCGCGCAGGCGGCAGGAATCGCAGCGGCCGCAGGCCCGGCCCTCGGCATCGGCCTGATAGCACGAAACCGTCATGCCGTAATCCACGCCGAGCCGATGCCCGGTGCGGATGATGTCGGCCTTGGACATCTCGATCAGCGGCGCATGGATCTTGAAGCGGCTGCCCTCGACGCCGGCCTTGGTCGCGAGCTGCGCGAGTCGCTCGAACGCCGCGATGAATTCCGGCCGGCAATCCGGATAGCCCGAGTAATCCACGGCGTTGACGCCCACGAAAATATCGCCGGCGCCGACCACTTCGGCCCAGCCGAGCGCGAGCGACAGCAACAAGGTATTGCGCGCCGGAACGTAGGTGGCGGGAATTCCCGCGGCTGCGGCGTCTCGGGCACGGCGACGCGTCGCATCGGTCAGCGCCGAACCGCCGATGCCCGCCAGATCCACGCCGCATGATCCGATGCTCGTGCGCGCCGAAGTGCCGCGGCGACGCGCCGCGCGGCGTCGAGTTCGGCGCTGTGACGCTGGCCGTATTCCACGCTCAGCGCGTAGCATGCGAAATTCTCTGCGCGCGCGCAATGGCCAGCACGGTCGCGGAATCCAGTCCGCCCGACAGCAGCACGATGGCGCGCACGCGGCTGTCATTTCCCGGGCACGTCGCCCCACAGGATCTTGTGAAGCTGCAGTTGAAAGCGCACCGGCAGGCGATCCGCCAGAATCCAATCCGCCAGCTGCGTGGCGCGACACCTGCGTGATAGCTCGGCGAAAACAGGACCTGGCAGCGCTCGGCCAAGCGCATGCTCCTGCGATGAACGCCTTGCTCCAGTCGTAATCCGCGCGCGAGCAGATCACGAATTTCAGCTGGTCGCGCGGCGTGAGGAGCGCGAAATTCTCGACCCGATTGCGCGCACGCCTCGCCCGATCCGGGCGTCTTGACGTCGACCACCCGCGCGACCCGCGCATCGACCGCCGCGATATCCAGCGCGCCGCTGGTCTCCAGCGACACCTCGATATCCGGCATCGCACAGCCGCTCGAGCAGGAGGTCAGGCAGTTCGGCTGCGCCAGCGGCTCGCCGCCGGTCACGCACACGTGCGGCGCTCGAAGCTCGCGCACCTTTTCCACGATGCCGTCGATATCGTGCCAGTCCCCGGCGTGAAACGCATACTCGGTATCGCAGTACTGGCAGCGCAGCGGACAGCCGGTCAGCCGCACGAACACCGTGGGAAATCCGACCGCAGTCGGCCTCGCCCTGCAACGAATGGAAAATCTCATTGATGCGCAGCCGTTCGCGCTTGGCCGGTTCCTCAGCATGCGCTTGGCCGCCCGCGCGCTCAATGTTTCTCGGCCGCCATCTTATCCAGGCGCTGCTGCGCCAGGTGCCCGGCGGGCGTGTCCGGAAACTCGCGCGACCACCTGGCCAGCACTTCGCGTGCCGACTGCCATTGCTTCAGCTCGTAGTCGCAGTAGCCGATCTTGAGCAGCGCATCGGGAAGCTTGCGCGACTGCGGGTAATTGTCGACGACGCGCTGAAATGCCGCCAAGCGCGTCCGGGAAGGACCTGTTCACGTAGTAGGCCTCGCCCAGCCAGTACTGCGCGTTGTCGGCGAGCGAGCTGTCGGGATAGGTCACCAGAAATTTCTGGAATGCCACGATGGCGCGGTCGTACTGGCTGTCCTTCAGCAGGTTGAACGCCGCCTGGTAATTGGCCGTATCGGTCCCGTCGGGAACCGGCAGGCTCGGCGCCCATCCGCGGCGGCCGCAGCGGCGGCTGCCGCAGGCGCGCCGCTGCGGCGGCGGCGCCGCGGCTGGCGCCGGCGCTGCGGCGCCCGCCGCACCCGCGCGCGCCTCGAGATCCTTCAGCCGCTGATCGAGATCCGCATACAGGTCGCGCTGCTGTTTGCGGCTCGAATTCCAGCGATTGTGGTCAGCTCATCGACATCGTTGTGCATGGCACGCACGTCGCTGCGCAGCGCCTCGAGCTGATTGGCGAGCATCGAGCAGGCTCTGGTTCGCCATCACCCGCTCGATCTTCGTCAAGCGCGTGTCGAGATCCTTCAGCTTGATTTGCACCGGATCCTCCTCCGGGCGGGTCGCTGGCGCAGCCGGCCAGCGCCAGCACGGCCAGGCAATGGCGCCGCTGAAGCTAGCAGGCGCGAGCCCTCACGGCAGGTAGACCAGTTCCACGCGCCGATTCTTCGCCCACGCGGCCTCGTCGTCGCCCTCGACCGCGGGCCGCTCGGCGCCGAAGCTCACCGTGGTGAGCTGGCTTTCCGCCACGCCCTGCAGCATCAGTGCCCGCCGCACGGCTTGCGCGCGCCGCTCGCCCAGACCGATGTTGTATTCGCGCGTGCCGCGCTCGTCGGTGTTGCCCTCGAGCTTCATCTTCAGGTTCGGATGGGCAGTCAGGTGTGCGCGCTGCGCGGTGACGATGTCGGCGAACTCGGGCTTGATCTCCGACTTGTCGAAGTCGAAATAAATGACTTTTGCCGCCAGCGGCCCGCTGCCTTGCGCCCTTCGCACCGCCGCGGTATCGGCCTCGCCGCCGAGCGGCGTGGTCGAGGTCGATGCTGCCGCCGCGTCTCGCGCCCGACCCGGGAACTTGCGCACCGGCGACCGGCGGTCTCGACGGTGGTGGCCTTCTTGGGGCAACCGGCGAGCAGCGCAGCGGCGGCGAAGAGACAGCGATCGAGAGGATTCTTTTCATTGATTTTCCTCCTAATCTAAGTTATAGGCTAAGCGTACCGACGATGACGCGGCTATTGTGTACTGCCGAGTCATGAACGCTTCAGAACGGCGACCAGGCGGGCTCCTGCACCTCGCCCTCGCTCGACACCAGTCGCTCCTGCACGCGGCCATCGGAGCTGACCAGCGCGAGCACGCCGCGGCCGTGGTCGCGGCTCGCGTAGATGATCATCGCGCCGTTAGGCGCATAGCTCGGCGAGACGTCGAAATGTCCCTTGGTGAGCACTTGGACATCGCCGCGCCCTTGCAGATCCATGACCGCGATTCGATACGCGCCGTCCTCCTGGGTCACGAATGCGAGCTGCGATCTCATCCGGCGAGACGCGCGGCCGCGCATTGTAGTTGCCCTGGAAGGTGAGGCGCCGCGGATGGTCGCCCGGCCGGATGCCGACCCTGTAAATCTGCGGCCCGCCCGCACGGTCGGAGGTGAAATAGAGGCTCTGGCCATCCTTGGACCACTGCGGCTCGGTATCGATGCCCGGATCATCCGTGATGCGGGTCAGCCGCCTGGGTGGCGAGGTCCAGCATGTACACATCCAGGTTGCCGTCGCGAGTGGACAGGGTCAGCGCCAGCTTCTTGCCGTCCGGCGACCACGCCGGCGCCTGATTCACGCCCGCCATCGCCGATACGCCGGCGCCGTTCGCCCGTCTTCAGCAGCTGCACGTACACCGAGGGCAGCTTGCCCTCGAAAGAGACGTAGGCAAGGCTCTGGCCGTCCGGCGACCACGCCGGCGACATCAGCGGCTCGTTCGATTGCATGACGATATGCGGGTTCTCGCCGTCCGCGTCGGCGACGATGAGCCGATAGGTGCGGTTCGGCACGGATCCCAGTACCGAAACGTAGGCGATGCGCGTGGCGAAGGCGCCGCGTATGCCGAGGATCTTGTCGAACACCATGTCGGCGACCTGATGGCTCGCGAGCCGCAACCCGGCGCGATTCGCGCTGATCTGATAGCCGAGCAGCCGCTGACGAGTGAGCACGTTGTACAGCTCGAAGGTGATGCTGTATCGGTCCGTGGCCTTGCGGCTGCATCTGACCGACCAGAATGTAGTCGTTGCCGAGCCGGCGCCAATCATCGAAGCTGATGCTCGCGCCGGTGTGCGGCTGCTCGATCATGTCCTTGCGATCCATGGCTCTTGAAGCGGCCGCTGCGCGCGAGATCGTCGCTCACCAACTGCGCCACGTCGAACGAGTCGGCGGCGGCATCCGCCGCCGTGAACGGCACGATCGCGATCGGTATCGCTTCGTCCTGCCCGCGGGTCACCTCGACGACGAATTCCCCCCGGCTGCGCGGAGCAGAACACCAGGAGTGCGAGCAGGACAGTCAAGAAGCGGGCTTTATTCATCGGGCTTGAACTCAATGGTCAAAATTTCGTTGGAACAGCGCCGGATCCGGCGGATCCGGCAACGGCGAGGCGCGATACACCGCATTCTCGATCGACTGGCGCACCGCTGCATCGCCGTTGCACTGGCGTGACCTGCGCGCTGGTCACCTCGCCGCCCGGCACCTGTGTCACTGCGACCACGCAATCGATGCCGACTCGCGCCGACGGCGGCTTGATCCACGCATTCTGGATGCGTTGCGCAGGCTCGCGATATAGCGCTCGCGCAGCGGGCTCGCCTCGACCGCGTCGATGTGCTCCTCCTCGGCCAGCTGCCGGCGCAATTCCGCCTCGCGCTCCTGGCGCGCTTGCTCGTCGGCCGCGTGCTTGGCGTCCGCGGCCTGCTTGGCTTCGGCGGCCTGCTTGGCGTCGGCGGCCGCTTGGCTCCTCTGCCTGCTTGGCCTCGGCGCGTTCTGCGCTCCTCGGCGTGCTTCGCCGCGGCGGCTTCGGCCCTGGCCTGCTCCGCCGCCTTGGCCTCATCGGCGCGCCCTCGCCTGCTCCAGCGCCTTGGCCTCCTCCGCCGCCTTGGCCTCTGCGGCGGCCTTCGCCGCATCGGCCGCTTGCAGCCGGGCAGCCGCTTGCGCGGCGGCTTGTGCGTCGGCGGCGGCGCGCGCCCGCTGCCGCCTCCTGCGGCGGCGCGCTCGGTCTGCGCGCGCTGCGCCGCGTGCAGCACCTGCGAGTCGACCACCACCGCATTGATGGAATCGGCTGCACCGCTGGGCGGAGCGCGTGGATGGAAATCAACGTCATGAGCACCAGCGCGGCCGCCAACGCCCCGTGCAGCAGCACGGAGAAGTACGAGCGGCCAGGAGTGCTCGCGAAGGAAACTCGGCCATTCAGCGCGCGCCCGCTGGCGGCTCCATCGGCTCGCGCTGCGGCGCCGCGCACGGTGCGCTCCGGATCGGTCAGGAACCCCACCTTATCGGCGCCCGCCGCTGCAGCAGCACCATGGCGTGCGCCACCGTGCCATAGGGCACGGTGGTGTCGGCCTTGACCAGCACCGGCGTCTGCGGATCGCGGCGCAGGAGCGCGGCGGTGCGCGCGCTCACGGTGGCCTCGGAGGCGGGTTTGTCCGGATTCGGGCCGAAATTGATGAACAGGCGCCCGCGCGAATCGATGGTCACGATCAGCGGCTCGTGTTTTGCAGGAACGCGGGTCGATGGGCTTCGCGCCGGCGGTCGGCAAATCGACCTTGACTCCTTCCTTGAGCAGCGGCGCCGTGATCATGAAGATGATCAGCAGCACCAGCATCACGTCGATGTAGGGCACGACGTTGATTTCGCCCATCAGTTTGCGGCGACGCAGTGGTGCGGGCATGGACTCAGGCATGCGCGCACGGGCCGGCCCGTGGCGCTGCAGGATGGTGGAGAACTCTTCGACGAAGGTGTCGAAGCGAAGTTCCAGGCGGCTCACCTGATCGGCGAAGCGGTTGTAGGCGATCACCGCGGGAATCGCCGCGAACAGGCCCACGGCCGTGGTGATCAGCGCTTCGGCAATGCCCGGCGCCACCGCCGCGAGCGTCGCCTGCTGCACGTTACCGAGGTTATGGAACGCACTCATGATGCCCCAGACGGTGCCGAACAGTCCCACGTAGGGACTGGTGGAGCCCACGGTGGCGAGCATCGCCAGGTTTCGCTCCAGGCGGTCCAGCTCGCGCATCTGCGCCACGCGCATCGCGCGCCGCGCGCCCTCGAGCAGCAGATCGGCCGGCGTCTCCTGCTGGCGCAGGCGGCTGAACTCGCCGAAGCCCGATTCGAAGATGCTCTGCAGGCCGGTGCCCGCGCGCCCCTTGGTTTCGATGTTGCGATACAGGGTCGCAGATCGCCGCCGGACCAGAACTGCGTTTCGAACTGATCGGCGCCGCGCCGCGAGCGACGAGATCACCTGGCTCTTGCGGAAGATGATGGCCCAGGAGGCGAGCGAAGCCAGCATCAGCAGAGCCACCACCGCCTGGACGATGGGGCTCGCATCGAGCACCATGGTCCAGACCGACAAGTCATTGGGCATTGCGCCACTCCGTGAATAGATCCTTGGGGATGGCACGCGGCCGCAGCGTGCCCGAATCGAGACACGCGACCCGCGTGGCGGCCTCGATCGAGCTGCGCGTCGCCGCGCCGGATCGCCTGCTTGAAATGAGATTGTCGCACCGCTGAGACGCATCAGTTCGGCGGTGACGATAATTTCATCATTGAGAACCGCCGGCCGCAAAAAGTCCACCGCGATGCTCACCACCGCGAACTGCAGGCTGCCGCTCGTTGCGCAACCGCAGCTGATCCACGCCGAGCGCCCGCAGCCATTCGGTCCGGCAGCGCTCCAGGAATTTCAGATAATTGGCGTAATACACCACCCCGCCCGCGTCGGTATCCTCCCAGTACACTCGATAGCTGCACGCGAAGCTCGGCGCCGGCGGCATCTACGGAACGTCCCGGAACAGCGGCAGGTTCAGGTCCCGCTCGATGGGCGGAGGCGTCAGGCCGAAATGCGCGTAGGCGGCGCGCGTGGCGACGCGGCCGCGCGCGGTGCGCATCAGAAATCCCTGCTGGATCAGAAACGGCTCGATGACATCCTCGATCGTGCCGCGCTCCTCGCTCATCGCCGCCGCCAGGCTGTCGACGCCCACCGGGCCGCCGTCGAATTTCTCGATGACCGTCAGCAGCAGCTTGCGGTCCAGCATGTCGAATCCCTGCGGGTCCACCTCCAGCATGTCGAGCGCCGCCAGCGCCACCTCGCCGCTGATGACTCCCGGCGGCCTTGACTTCGGCAAAATCGCGCACCCGGCGCAGCAGCCGGTTGGCGATGCGCGGCGTGCCGCGCGAGCGCTCGGCGATGCGGTCCGCGCCATCGGGCTGCAGGCGCAGCTTCAGGATCGAGGCGCTGCGGGCGACGATCCTGGTCAGCTCCTCGGTGCTGATAGAATTCCAGCCGCTGCACGATGCCGAAGCGATCGCGCAGCGGCGAGGTCAGCAGACCCGCGCGGGTCGTGGCGCCGACCAGCGTGAACGGCGGCAGGTCGAGCTTGATGGAGCGCGCCCCCGGACCCTCGCCGATCATCAGGTCGAGCTGCGAGTCCTCCATGGCCGGGTACAGGACCTCCTCGACCACCGGACTCAGGCGATGAATCTCGTCCACGAACAGCACGTCGCGGGGCTCGAGGTTGGTCAGCAGCGCCGCCAGATCGCCGGGGCGCTCGAGCACCGGACCGGAGGTCTGCCGCAGATTCACCTTGAGCTCATTGGCGATGATGTGCGCGAGCGTGGTCTTGCCGAGACCCGGCGGACCGAAAATCAGCACGTGATCGAGCGCTTCGCCGCGCATGCGCGCAGCCTGGATGAAGATTTCCATCTGCGTCTTGACGTTCGGCTGGCCGATGTAATCGGCGAGGGTCTTCGGCCGCACGGCGCGATCGACGACTTCATCGTCGCGCCCGGCGGCGCCCGCAATGATCCGATCCTGTTCGATGCCCATGACGCGTCCTCAAGCCTTCGCCGCGGATTTGAGCGCGCGGCGAATGAGTTCGGTGGTCGACAGTCCCGGCTCATCGGCCGCCTTCAACAGCCGCGTCACTTCCGGCGGCTTGTAGCCGAGCGCGATCAGCGCGCTGAACGCCTCGCTTTGCGGCGTCATGGCCGCTGCGCCGTCCAGCGCATTGCCCTGCCCTGAGCGGTGGCCCGCCAATCTTTTGCACGCTGTCGCGCATCTCGATGATCATGCGCTCGGCGGTCTTGCGGCCGATCCCCGGAATGCGCGTGCAGCATGGCGACGTCCTCCGCCTCGATGATGCGCAGAAAATCCTCGACGCTCGCGCCCGGACAGAATCCCCAGCGCGATCTTCGGGCCGACGCCCGACACCTTGAGCAGCCCGCGGAACAGCCGCCGCTCGCCATCGGTGCCGAAGCCGAACAGAATATGCGCATCCTCGCGCACCACCAAGTGAGTGAACAGCGCCACCGGCTCGCCTGCGGCCGGCAGGCCGTAGAAAGTCGACATCGGCGCCTCCAGCTCGTAGCCGACCCCGTTGACGTCCACCATCAGGACGGCGGCTGCTTCGAGGCGAGCCGGCCCTTGAGAAAACCGATCATCCGCGACTCGCCGCGAGCTGCAGCGACGTGCGGACCCGCGCCGCGCAGCGCATGGCAAACCGCCGCGGCCAGTGCATCCGCCGCGTCCGCGGCCACGGGCCCGTCGAGCTTCAGAATGCTCTTCATCATGAGCTGCACCTGCGCCTTTTCGGCGCTGCCGGAGCCGACCACGGCCTGCTTGATCTGGCGCGTCGCGTACTCGAACACCTCGGCATTCGCATCGGCGGTGCCGCAAATGGCCGCACCGCGCGCCTGGCCCAGCTTCAAGGCGCTGTCCGGATTTCGATTGACGAACACCCGCTCGATGGCGATTTCCTGCGGCCGGTATTGCGCCACGATCGGTTCGCATGCAGCGGAAAATCTCGCACAGCCGCGCCGCAAAATTCGCCCTGCGGGTGCGGATGACGCCGCTCGCCACGTACGTCAAGCCGCGATCCCGGCGGCGTCCAGACGCCGAAGCCGGTGCATTGCGAGCCCGGATCGATACCGAGCACGCGGATCACCGCAACCTCACGCCGTCGTAATTGGATTCGTCATAGGTACTGGCATGGCCCGAGTATGATACCGGCAATGGCCGCCTAAACCCACCCAACGAGCCTTAGAGGAGCGATGGAAACCACGGCACCGACCCGAGGACCGCGAGCTTGACGCTTGCATGCGCGCCATCGCGGCGCGTGCGCGCGCTCGATCTGCCGCCGCAGGCCGAGACCGGCGCGCCGCGCCGCGCTCGAGGTCGCCGAGATCGTGCGCACGCTCGATGCCGACGACGAAGTGGTCGTGGCGGCGATGCTGCAGCCGCTGCTCGACGCAAGCATACTCGACCGCGATGCCGCGGCAAAGCGCTTCGGCGAGGAGCCGCCCGCCTCGCGCGCTGCCCTGCGTCAATTGGGCCAGTTTCGGCTTGCCGGCCGACTGGGCGCCGGAGCGCGGACTCGAGCCCGCGCAAGCCGAGGCGCTGCGCAAGATGCTGCGTGGCGGTCATCGGCGATGTGCGGCTGGTCGTGGTGCAAGCTCGCCGAGCAGCTGCAGAGCATGCGCTCCGCCAAGTCGGCTGGACGCGCGCGACCAAGCGCAAGCTCGCGATCGAGACCCGCGAGGTCTATGCGCCGCTCGCCAACCGCCTCGGCGTCTGGCAGGTGAAGTGGGAGCTGGAGGATCTGGCATTTCGCTATCTGCAGCCGGTGCCGACTACAAGCACATCGCCGCCGCGCTTGAAAGTCGCGCGCGTTCCGAGCGCGAACGCTACATCGAGGAGCTGAAGAACCGTGCTCGAGACCGCGATTGCGCGCCGCCGGCATCGAGGCGCGCGATCGAAGGCGCGGCCGAAGCACATCTACAGCATCTGGCGCAAGATGCAGGTCGAAGCAGCTCGCCTTCGATCAGCTCATGGACATCCGCGCGGCGCGCGTGCTGGTCAACACCGTCGCCGACTGCTATGCGGCGCTCGGGATCGTGCACTCGCTGTGGCAATTCATTCCCGGGCGAGTTCGACGACTACATCGCCACCCCGAAGGACAACCTCTACCGCTCGATCCACACCGCGGTCATCGGCCCGGGTCATAGCCGGTCGAAATTCAAATCCGCACGCACGAGATGCATGCCAATTCCGAGCGCGGCGTCGCCGCGCACTGGCGCTACAAGGAAGGCGGCCGCGGCGATCAGGCCTACGAGCGCAAGATCAACCAGCTGCGCGCGCTGCTGGCGCCCGCCGAAGGCGAGGCGACAGCCGCGACTTTCTCGAGCGGATGCGCGTCGATCTGTTCCAGGATCGCGTCTACGTGCTCTCGCCCAAAGGCGAGATCGTCGATGTACCGGTCGGCGGCACGCCGCTGGACTTCGCCTATCAGGTGCACACGGATCTAGGCCATCGAACCCGCGGCGCGAAGGTCAATGGCCGCATGGTGCGGCTCGATTATCAGCTCAAGAACAGCGAGACCGTCGAGATCATCGCAGCCAAGTCGCCGCAGCCCTCGCGCGATTGGCTTCTCCGCAGTCCGGCTTCCTTGCGAGCCCCCGCCATCGCAACAAGGTCCGCGCGTGGTTCCGCAAGCAGAACGCCTCCCAGAACAAGGTCGAGGGCCGCGCGCATGCTCGAACGGGAAATTCAGCGCCTCGGGGTGAACAGCCCGCCGATGCCCGAGCTGCTGAGCGAACTGAAGCTCGACGAGCACCGAGGCGCTGCACGAGGCGCTGGGGCTCGGAGAGATCAGCGCCGCGCAAGTCGCGGGCGCCATTCAGCGCCTGCTGCATGCGCGCGATGCCCGGACCGACCGAGCCCGTGCGCTCGCGAGCGTCCGTGCCGCGCGAGCCGGAAATCGAGGTGCAGGGTATCGGCGATCTGCTCTCGACGTATGCGCGATGCTGCAAGCCCGTGCCGCCCGAGCCGATCGTCGGCTACATCACCGTCGGCCGCGGCGTGAGCATTCACAGCCAGTCCTGCGCGAATCTCGCGCGCCTCGCGGGCAAGGCGCCGGCGCGCGTGCTGCCGGTCGCACTGGGGCACGCTGGCCGCGCGCCAATTCCCGGCGGACATCGAAATTCAGGCGTTCGACCGGCGCGGACTTGTGCGCGACGTGAGCGCGGCGCTGGCCGACGAGAAGATCAGCATCACCGCCATGAATACCGTGACCGACGGCCGCGATCACGTCGCCCACATGCACATCGGCATTCAGATCACCGGCCTGCCGCAGCTCTCGCGCGTGCTTGCGCGCATCGCGCAGCTGCCCAACATCATCAGCGCCCGGCGCAAGAAGTAGCGTCACTCCGCGCGAGATCCCCTGCGATACAGGGTCAGGCGGGCTCCAAACATTCCATCGAGTGTGCAGTAGTCCTTGTTCTCGGCGTCGAGCTGCTGCCGCTGATAGCGGGACTGAGTGTCGGCATGGATCAATCCGACAACCTCGCAGACGTGGCTAAGCCCGGCGAAGGACGATGGAAAGGCTACGGCTTGGCCGGCGCAGTGCCCGGGTTGCTGGTGCGGTGAATGAACTCCGCCACGTTGTCGTGCAGCATCCGGAGCGATGCGTCCTTGGCGTACACCATGTGGCCCGAGTCGTAGAATTTGTACTCGATATTGCTCTGCAGGTTCGCCGGAATCGGCAGGTGGTGCATCTCGTACACCCCCTGATAGAACGGCGTCGCGAGGTCGAAGTAGCCGGCGTGCAATTGCACCTTCAGGTTCGGATTGATCTTCATCGCGTTCGCGAGATCCGGCATGACGTTCGAGCCCTGGCGCGAGGAGAGCGGCTGCCCGGTCTGCCCCGGCAGCTGGTGCTGGAAATTCCAGGTTCTGAAAATCGGAATGCTCGCCTTGAAGGCCTTGCTCTCGCCGTAGTGAAGCTCCTTGCGCACATAGTCGTTGAAGGCGGAGACGTACGCCGAACTCAACGCCGCGGATTGCGGATCGTAGTCCGCGCGCTGGCTCAAGGGATCGATGTCGGGACCGGAAAAGCGCGTATCGAGGCGGCCTGTGGTCATGCCGTCGCCGCCCTGCAGCTTCTGGCGGAATTCGCCGCCGTCGATGCGCAAGTCCGCCTTCAGTATGTATTCGACGGGAAGCCCGGTGTATTCGTGCAGCTTCTCGGCGACCGCGCTGCGCTCCGCCGCGCTCAGATCGGAGCCCGCCGTCAGCGCGCGCGCATAATCGCCCATGGCGAACTGCTCGACCTCGGCAAGCAAAGCGCCGAGATCCGGGTGCTCGCCCGGCAGCTTGTGGTGATACCAGGCGGTAGCGGCATAGGTGGGCAGCACCGTTTGGTACGGCAGATCGATGCCGGGATTGTCGGTCGGCCGATCGGGACTCAGATCGAAATTGAGGATCTGCGAGAGCAGGATGACGCCGTTGAAATCGATCGAGCGGTCCGCCTCGAGCTGATTGATGAGCACCGCCGAGCGCGGCGTGCCGTAGCTCTCGCCGAACAGATATTTGGGCGAATTCCAGCGGCCGTATTTCGACAGAAATTGCGAAATGAATTCCGCGAACGCGTAGGCGTCCTGGTCGACGCCGAAAAACGCCTTTTCCTTGTCTTTGCCGGCGATGCGGCTGAAGCCCGCGCCGGGAGCGTCGATGAACACGAGATCGGTCGCATCGAGCAGGCTCGAGCCGTTGTTCACGAGCGAATACGGCGCGGCCGGCGTGTGCGCGTCGGTCGAGGTGACGATGCGCCGCGGACCGAAGGCGCCCATGTGCAGCCACAGCGTCGCCGAGCCCGGACCGCCGTTGTAGAGGAACGTCACGGGTCGCGGGCCGCCCCCGTTCTTGAAGTAGGCGACGTAGAACATCGAGGCTTCGGCGCTCGGATTCTTCGCGTCGCCCTCGCCCGCGGCCGCCGGGTTCTCCTTCTCGGACTTCGAGTCCCGCGGCACGTCGTCCCAGTCCTTCGGGTGCACGATGAGCGTGCCCGCAATCGCCTGGTAGGCGATCGACTGACCGCCGATGGTCACGCTGCCTGAGCTGACTTTCGACTCGGCTTTGAAGGGCTCGAACTTGCCCGCCTCCGGCTTCTCGGCATCGGCGCTGTCCTGCCTTTTGGAATCCGGCGCGTCGACGGGAGCGCCCGCCGCCGACCAGGACACGGCGGCGAAAGCAAGCGCCGCCAGGCACTGTCCCCACTTGCGTCCAGCCATGATTGATTTCACGAACCCCTCGATGACGTATGATTGCGGCACAATGCCGGGGACATTATAGGGGGAGAACGCATGTGCTGTGCAGGGCGCCTTTTGCGCGTGCGCCGATGGATGGCGGCGGGATTGATTTTCTGCGCGTTCGGCGCGCACTCCGCGGATTCCGGCGCTCCGGCCTCGCCGCAGCGCCCGGTGATCGGACACCTATCACGATGTGCGCGTGGCGGACCCGTATCGCTGGCTGGAGAATGCTAACGATCCCGAGGTCGCCCGGTGGGTGGCGGCGCAGGACCAGCGCACCCGGCGATACCTCGACGGCCTGGCGCTGCGCGGGCCCATATACGATCAGCTGTACAGCCAGATCTCCGCCACGTCGACCTCCTTCTCGCAGCTGCACGCCGTCGGCGCGCTCATATTCGCCCTGTACACTCAGCCGCCGAAGCAGCAGCCGATGATCGCCGTGCTCACGAACGATTTGGACGAGCGCGGCGCGCGCATCATCGTCGATCCGAATGCCATCGATCCGAAGGGCACCACGGCCATCGATTGGTTGGTACCGTCGCCGGACGGAAAACTCCTCGCGGTGTCGCTGTCGGAGAACGGCAGCGAAGACGGCACACTGCATGTTTTCGACGTGGCCTCGGGCAGCGAGGTCGGCGAATCGATCGCGCGCGTGCAGTACCCGACCGGCGGCGGAAGCCTCGCCTGGCGCGCGGACAGCAAGGGCTTCTGGTACACGCGCTATCCCGGTCCGGACCGGCCGGCAAGCCGAGCAGCACTTCTTCCAGCAGGTGTTCTTCCATCGCCTCGGCGACGACCCGGCCGCACGACGCCTATGTCATGGGCAAGGATTTTCCCAAGGTCGCGGAAATCGTGCTCGACAACCGCTTCGACCCCGACGAGCTGGTGGTGTCGGTGGCGAACGGCGACGGCGGCGCAGTTCGCCCACTACGTGATCGGCCGGACGGCGCGTCCGGCAGATCACGCATTTCGCGGACAGAGTCGTGGCGGCGACCGCGGGGCCCGACCATGCGCTGTATCTGATCTCCCGCCAGAACGCGCCGCACGGCAAGCTGCTGAAGCTCGAACCCGGAGCGGCGGATCTTAAGCGCGCCGCCGTGATCGTGCCGGAGTCCGACGCGGTGTTGCAGGGCGGCGGCGAGTTCGGCGGCGAGCCGGTGGTCGTGACTGCACGCGCGCTGTACGTGCGCGAGCTCGTCGGGGGCCCCTCGCGCGTCGCGATTTTTGATCACGCCGGAAAGCCTCGGGGCGAGCTGCCGCTGCCCGCGGTCGCTGCGGTCGCCGAAGTCGAGCCCTTGAGCGACGGGACGCTGCTGTACTCGATCGCGACCTATCTGCGTCCGCCGTACTACTCGCGCTACGACGAATCGGCGGCCCGCGCGGCCGAGACGCGGCTTGCCCAGACCAGCCCGGTCTCCTTCGCCGATACCGAGGTGGTGCGGGAATTCGCCGTGTCCAAGGACGGCACCCGCGTGCCGCTCAACATCATCCGGCGCAAGGATGCCGTAATCGACGGCTCCGCGCCGCTCCTGCTGACCGGCTACGGCGGCTACGGCATCAGCCTCACGCCCGAGTTTCTCGGGCCCACCAAGCGGCTGTGGCTCGACGGCGGCGGGATCTTCGTCATCGCCAACCTGCGCGGCGGCGGCGAGTTCGGCGAGGCATGGCACGAGCAGGGCACGCTGACGCACAAGCAGAACGTGTTCGACGACTTCATCGCGGCGGCGCAGTACCTATCGAGCATCACTACACGAGCGCCGCAGCATCTGGCGATCATCGGCGGCAGCAACGGCGGCCTGCTGATGGGCGCGGCGTTCACCCAGCATCCGGAGTTGTTCCGCGCGGTGGTCTCGCTCGGTCGGCATCTACGACATGCTGCGGGTCGAGCTCGATCCGAACGGCGCTGTTCAACACGACCGAATTCGGCGCTACCAGGAATCCGCGGCAGTTCCAGGCGCTGTACGCCTATTCGCCCTATCATCACGTCGTCGACGGCACCGCGTATCCGGCCATTTTCATGTACACGGGGGCCACCGACGGGCGCGTGAACCCGGCGCATTCGCGCAAAATGATCGCGCGCCTGCAGGCGGCGACGGCGTCCGGCAATCCGGTTCTCCTCAGCATCAATTCGCACGCCGGGCACGGCATCGGCAGCGCCCTGTCCGTGCGCGTGAATCAGGCCGCCGATGCGTACAGCTTTCTCTTCGATCAGCTCGGGATGCGGCTGCCGGCAACAGCGCCGCGCTAGGCGGACGCATCCGTCAGCTACCGGTTGATGCCGTCGATCGACTTCTTGTCCGCAGCCAGCGCCGCTTCGTGCAGGGCCTCGGACAGCGTCGGGTGCGCGTGGATGGTGCGCTGGATGTCCTCGGTGCTCGCGGAGTATTCCATCGCAAGGACCGCCTCGGCGATCAATTCGCCGGCCATCGGTCCAATGACGTGCACGCCCAGCACCTCGTCGTCGTCCTTGGCCGAGACGATTTTGGCCGTGCCCTGCGCCGCTTCCATGGCGCGCGCGCGCCCGCTCGCGGCAAACGGAAACGCGCCGACCTTGTAGGGTCTCCCGCTCGACTTGACCTGCTCCTCGGTGAGGCCGACCCAGGCGATCTCCGGCGCCGTGTAGATCACCGAGGGGATGACCTTGTAGTTCACCTCGCCGTACCGGCCGGCGATCATATCGGCGACCATCACGCCCTCCTCCTTGCCCTTGTGCGCGAGCATCGGGCCGCGCACCACGTCGCCGACCGCCCACACATTGGGGGCGGTCGTGCGGCAATGCTCATCGACCTGGATGAAGCCGCGCTGATCGAGCTGCACCCCGGTGCCGTCGGCCAGTAAATTCTGCGTAAAGGGGCGGCGTCCCACGGCGACCACCAGCCGGTCCACCTTGAGCGAGTGCTCGCCCTGGGCATCCGAATAAGTCACCTCGACCGCCGCGCCGGCCACGGTGGCGCGAGACACTTTGGCCCCGAGCTTGATGTCGAGCCCCTGCCTCTTGAAATGCCGCTGCGCCTCCTTCGCGATCGTCTGGTCCGCGATCGGCAACAGCGTGTCGAGCGCTTCGAGCACCGTCACCTCGCTGCCCAGGCGCCGCCAGACGCTGCCGAGCTCGAGCCCGATGACGCCGGCTCCGATCACTCCGAGCCGCGCCGGGACGGCGTCGAATTCCAGCGCATTCCACGAATCGACGATGTATTTGCCGTCGTGCGGCACCGCGCTGAGGCGGATCGGCGTCGACCCCGATGCCAGCACGACGTGCTTGGCGTCCAGGGTCTTTTGGGAGCCGTCGGCCGAGGTGACCTGCACCTGGTTGCCGGGCAACAGGCGGCCATGCCCGTGAATGCCTACCACACCGTTGGCCTTGAACAGCGCCGTGATGCCGCCGGTCATGGTTTTCACGACCGACGCGCGCCGCTTTTGCATCGCCGCGAGGTCGAGTTTGACTTCGCCGAGCTTGATGCCGTGGATCGCGAACTCCTCCTTGGCCCGCTGGTACAGCTCGGAGGATTCGAGCAAGGCCTTGGAGGGAATGCAGCCGGCGTTCAGGCATGTGCCGCCGAAGGCATAGCTGCCGTCGAGATTCTTCCACTCGTCGACACAGGCGACCTTCAGTTTGTTCTGGCCGGCGCGAATCGCCGCCGGATAGCCGGCCGGGCCCGCCCCGATCACCACCACGTCGAAGGCGTCGTTCATACCCCGAGCACCATCCGCGCCGGATCCTCCAGACACTGCTTGACCGTCACCAGGAACTGCACGGCCTCGCGACCGTCGATGATGCGGTGATCATAGGTCAGCGCGACGTACATCATGGGGCGCACGACGACCTGGCCGTCGATCACCACCGCCCGATCCTGAATCTTGTGCATCCCCAGAATCGCGCTCTGCGGAGAATTGACGATGGGCGTGGACAGCAGCGAGCCGAACACACCGCCGTTGGTGATGGTGAAGGTACCGCCGGTCAGCTCCTCGATCGTGATGGTCCCGTTGCGCGCGCGCTCCGCGAAATTGGCGATCGATCTCTCGATCTCGGCGAAGCTCAATTGGTCCGCATCGCGCAGTACGGGCACGATCAAGCCGCGATCGGTCGACACCGCGACGCCGATGTCGAAGTACTCGTGATACACGATGTCGCTGCCCTCGACCGAGGCATTCACCGAGGGGAATTTCTTCAGCGCCTCGACGCAGGCTTTGGCGAAAAAAGACATGAAGCCGAGCTTCACGCCGTGCTGCTTCTCGAAAGGTCCCTTGTAGCGGGCGCGCAATTCGTTCACGGCGTGCAAATCCACCTCGTTGAACGAGGTCAACAGCGCCTGCGTCGCCTGCGCCTGCACCATGCGCTCGGCGATGCGCGCGCGCAGGCGCGTCATCGGCACGCGCTGTTCCGCACGCGCGCCGCGCGCGCTTGCGCCGCCCGGCGGCGCCGGCACAGGTGCTTTGGCGGCCGGCGGCACCGGCGGCCGCGAGGCCGCGGGCGAATCCTTGTTCTGAAGATAGTTGACGATGTCGGACTTCGAGACGCGCCCGTCGCGGCCGGAGCCGATCAAGGTCTTTGGATCGATCCGGTTTTCCTCGACCACGCGCTTTGCGGCGGGGCTCAACTTGGCGGCGGCGGCGGCGGTCGCGCCGGTCGCGCCTGCTGGAACGCCGGCCGCGGCGGACGCCGCTGCGCCAGTGGCAGCGGCTGCGCCGGCCGCGGCGGTGGTGGTGGCGGCGACTGGCGCCGCAGCGGCGGCGGGTTTCGGCGCAGTGGCGGCGCCGGCAGTCGCGCCCTCCTCGATCAGCGCCAGGACCTGGCCGCTGGTCACGACCGTGCCGTCCGCGAGCTTGATCTCCTTGAGCACGCCGGCCGCGGGCGCGGGCACCTCGAGCACCACTTTGTCGGTCTCCAGATCGACCAGATTCTCATCCCGCGCCACGGTGTCGCCGGATTTCTTGTGCCACGAGACGAGCGTGGCGTCAGCCACCGATTCCGGCAGCTGCGGCACGCGAACTTCGATTGTCATGAACCAGTCCTTTGGGTCGCCGGAGCCGGCGGGATGCGAATCGTTTGTCGTGAAGTCTCTTCCGGCGGCGCGCCTTGCAGCGCCGCGGTGACCAGATTTTTCTGCTGCTGCTCGTGCAGCGCCGGGATGCCGGTGGCAGGCGCCGCCGCGCCGGCGCGGCCGGCGTACAACAGCTCTTGGTTCGCATCGAGCGGCGCCTGCAGGCGATGGCGGATCTGATACCAGCCGCCCTGATTCTGCGGCTCCTCCTGACACCAGACGATCTCGCGCGCATTGGAGTATTTGCGGACGACGGCTTCGTACTCTTCCGACGGGAACGGATAGAGCTGTTCGAGGCGCACGATGGCCACTGAATCGATCTTCGCCTCGCGGCGGGACTTCAACAGATCGAAATACACCTTGCCGCTGCACAGTACGATGCGGGTGACGGCGGGCGGCTTGAGCTCGTCGATCTCGTCGATCACCGTGCGGAAGCCGCCGCCGGCGAGCTCCTCCAGCCGCGACACCGACAGCGGATGGCGCAGCAGGCTCTTCGGCGTCATGATGATCAGCGGCTTGCGCAGCGGGCGCAGCATCTGCCGGCGCAGCATGTGGAACATCTGCGCCGGCGTCGAGGGCACGCACACCTGGATGTTGTACTCCGCGCACAGCTGCAAAAAGCGCTCGAGCCGCGCCGAGGAGTGCTCCGGCCCCTGGCCTTCGTAACCATGCGGCAGGAACAGCGTGATTCCGGACAGCCGGCCCCACTTCGCCTCGCCCGAGCTGATGAACTGGTCGATGATCACCTGAGCGCCGTTGCAGAAATCGCCGAACTGCGCCTCCCAAATCGTCAAGCAGCGCGGCTCGGTGGTGGAGAAGCCGTACTCGAAGCCCATCACCGCCTCTTCGGACAGCACCGAATCGATCACGGTGAAGCTGGGCTGGTTGGTCGCCACGTGCTGCAGCGGCACGTAGCGCCTCCCGGTAGCTTGATCGTGCAGCACCGCGTGGCGGTGAAAGAAGGTGCCGCGGCCGCTGTCCTGGCCGGTCAGTCGCACGGGGTAGCCTTCCTGGAGCAGGCTCGCGTAGGCGAGATTCTCCGCGCAGCCCCAGTCGAGCGCGAGCTCGCCGCGACACCATGCGCTCGCGCGCCTGCATGATGGCGAGCACCCGCGGATGCAGCTTCCAGTCCGCCGGGTAGCGTGGTGATGGCCTTGCCGAGTGCGCGCAGCCGGCTCATGTCCACCGCGGTTCTGACCGGCTCCGACCAGTCCGCGCTCAAGTACTCGCTCCAATCGACGGTGTACTTGTTGCCGATCAGCCCGAGCGCGGCCCGTGCCTGCGGCTTGCCCTCGTCCAGACCGCTGCGGTACTGATCCATCATCGCCGCGGCGTCTGCGGCCGCTCAGCACGCCCTCGGCCGCGAGTTTGTCGGCGTACAGCTGCCGCGCGGTCGGCTTCTTGCGGATGACCTGGTACATCAGCGGCTGCGTCGCCGCCGGCTCGTCCGCCTCGTTGTGGCCGTGGCGGCGATAGCACACGAGATCGATGACCACGTCCTTGTGAAATTTCATCCGATATTCGAGCGCGAACGCGCGCCACGAAGCACACCGCTTCGGGGTCGTCCGCATTGACGTGAAAAATCGGCGCTTCCACCATCTTGGCGACGTCGGAGCAGTACAGCGTCGAACGCGCATCGCGCGGATCGCTGGTGGTGAAGCCGACCTGGTTGTTGATGATGATGTGCACGGAGCCGCCGGTGTAGAAGCCGCGCGCCTGCGACAGCTGCAGCGTTTCCATGACGACGCCCTGGCCGGCGAACGCCGCGTCGCCATGGATCTGCACCGCCAGCACCTTGTCGCCCCGGGCATCGCTGCGGCGTTCTTGGCGCGCGCGCACCGAACCTTCCACGACCGCATTGACCACCTCCAGATGCGAGGGATTGAAAGCGAGCGCGACGTGCACATTGCCGTAGTCGGTTTTCAGGTCGGCGGAGAATCCCTTGTGGTACTTGACGTCGCCCGAACCGCGCAGGGTGGAGAGGTCGTATTGACCTTCGAATTCGCTGAACAGATCCTTGGGCGATTTGCCGAGCAAGTTCACCAGCACGTTGAGCCGGCCGCGATGCGCCATGCCGATGATGGTCTCCTCGACGCCGGCCCTGCCGCCGTGCTGCACCAGATCATCGAGCAGCGGGATGAGGCTGTCCGCGCCTTCGAGCGAGAAGCGCTTCTGGCCCACGTACTTGGTGTGCAGGTAGCGCTCCAGCCCCTCGGCCGCGGTGAGCTGCCAGAGGATGTTCTTCTTCTCCTCGACGCTGAAGCGGCGCTGCATGCGCGCGGATTGGAACTGATCCTGCAGCCACAGCCGCTCCTCGGTGATCGGAGACGTGCGCGAACTCTGCGCCGATGGTGTCGCAGTAGATGAATTTGAGGGTCGCGAGAATATCCTTGAGCCTGCTGCGCTCCGGGATGGCGGCGGTGCGGCTGCCGGTGAAGAACTCGGTCTCCAGATCCGCGTCGGACAGCCCGAAGTACTCGAGATCGAGGACGTAGGGCTTGGGGCGCTGCTGCAGGCCGAGCGGATCCAAATTGGCGATCAGATGGCCGCGGTTGGCGTAGACCTGAATGAGCCGCGACACGGCCGCCTGCTTGGCGCTCGCCACATCGGCGCTCGGCTTGGCCGAACCGGCGGCGGCGGTGCCTGCGGCCGCCGGCTTCTGCAGCTTCGCCGCCAGCGAAGCCGCGAATTTCACGGTGATCGGGCTCGCCCGGCCGAACCGGGCTTCAAAGCCTTGAAGTAGCGCGCCCAGGCCGGATCAACCGCCTGCGGGTCCTTCAGGAACTGCTCGTAGAGATCCTCGATGAAATCGGCATTTCCGCCGTATAGAGCCGTAGGGCCAGTTGATCGGCAAGCGATTCGCTCATGAGTGCATCGGAAGGATCAAAACCTCAAGTACATCAAGGTGATGAGCAAGAGACGGAGATTGCGCAACAGGACGCTAGTCTAGCCCAAAGGGGCATATTATGGAATGTGACGGCAGCCTTTGCAAAATCAGAAGATATGCAGGTCCGCGACTCTCTGAAGCATGCCAAGCTCATGTCCGATCAGGATCATGTAGGCCACCAGGATGCCGTACAGGATCACCTCGACCCGCACCATCCGCATGAACCGGTGGCGCGCCAGGAACACCATCAGCATCACGCTGATCCCGGTCATCGCCATTTTGAGCGCCGCGAACATTGCAATGTTGCCATGTTCGACGAACAGCGCCATGAGCGGATTGACCTCGACCGCGCCCTCTGCGATCAGCCTCAGCGTCATGAATGCGTCCGCGACGCTCAATATCAAGATGCCGAGGGATACCGCCAGCAGATGAGCGCTGTGCCAATCCACCGCGTGGTGGCGCGAATCGTCCAGGCGGCGCGGCGGGCGGCGGCGGCGCGGATTGAAGCTGCCGTACACGACGGACCAGAAGATCCGCTGCCGCCGGTCGGCGCGGCTGCGCCGCTCCCCGGGTACTCCAAGCGCGCCGGGTACCTGGCCTTGCAGCTGACGTGAGACCCAATCGTCGGTAGTTGGTCGAATGGGTCGCTTCATTCCGTCACTATCCAGACACAGAGCGGTGTTCGGCAAGCCCGATTCGTCATAATCCACTCCCGCGGCGCACTATTTTTTTCCCCCATCGCGAGCGATCGCGAGCCGCCGCCTTCAGGCCGCGCTCACCAGCTGCGCCATGAAGTCGCTGACCGGCATCGCCGCGAGCGCGGAGCGGTCGGCGAACATCTTCTTGATGGCTTCGGTCTGCCTGGGGCCGAAGTGCGCGGCGACGCTCGCCTCGAACTTCTTCTGACCAGCACCGGCATGCCCTCGGCGCGGCGCTTGCGGTGACCGATCGGGATAGTCGACCTGCGACGCGCGCGCTCGCCGTGCCGTCCTTGAAGAACACCTGCACGGCGTTGCCGATGTAGCGCTTGTCCGGCGCGTAGTATTCGCGCGTGAACACGGGATTCTCCCTCACCTGCATCTTGGCGCGCAGCGCATCGACGCGCGGATCGCTGCGCGACCTCGTCCTCGTAGTCCGCGGCGGTGAGCCGGCCGAACAGCAGCGGTATGGCGACCATGTACTGGATGCAGTGGTCGCGGTCGGCCGGATTCGCGAGCGGACCGGTCTTGTCGATGATGCGCACGCCGGGCTCCTGGGTCTCGATCGTCACGCGCTCGATCTGTTCGAGCTTGTCGCGGATCTGCCGCGTGCAGGGCCATCGCCGCCTCGACCGCGGTCTGCGCATGAAACTCGGCCGGAAAGGAAATCTTGAACAGCACGTTTTCCATCACGTAGCTGCCGAACGGCTGCGGCAGGACCAACGCCTTGGCCTTGAACAGCACGTCCTGAAAGCCCCAGGTCTTGGCGGACAGCGCGGACGGATAGCCCATCTCGCCCTTGAGCGCGAACAGCGCGATGGCGCACGGCGCGGCTGGTCGCGTCGCCCGGCGGCCCAGCTCTTGCGCGAGCCGGTGTTGGGCGCGTGCCGGTAGGTGCGCAGCGCCCCGCCGTCGATCCAGGCGTTGGACACGGCGTTGATGATCTGCTCGCGGTTGCCGCCGAGCAGCGCGGTCACCACGGCGGTCGAGGCCACGCGCACCAGCAGCACGTGATCGAGCCCGACGCGATTGAAGCTGTTCTCCAGCGCGAGCACGCCCTGGATCTCGTGCGCCTTGATCATGCCGGTGAGCACGTCGCGCACCTTGCAGCGGCTTGCCGCTGCGCGACAGGTAATCGGCGACGGCCAGGATGCCGCCGAGGTTGTCCGACGGATGGCCCCATTCGGCGGCGAGCCAGGTGTCGTTGAAATCGAGCCAGCGGATCATCGCGCCGATGTTGAATGCGGCCTTGACGGGATCGAGCTCATACGAGGTGCCGGGAACGCGCGCGCCGCCCGCCAGCGCTGCGCCGGGCACCACCGGGCCCAACAGCTTGGTGCAGGCCGGATACTTCAGCGCCTGAAAGCCGCAGCCAGCGTGTCCATCAGGCAGTAGCGGGCGGTCTCGTAGGCCAGCTCGCTCTTGATCTCGTAGCTCGAGCGCATAGTCGGCGATCGCGGCCAGCAGCTGATCGGGCGCGGGTCGCTCGGCCGATTTGACGTCGTGTGACATGGAAGCCTTGGGGTATGCCCTTCAGGGGCGCTCGGTCAGCGGGACGAACGTGAGATTCTCCGGGCCGATGTAATTGGCGCTCGGGCGGATGATCTTGCCGTCGATGCGCTGCTCGATGATGTGCGCCGCCCAGCCCGAGGTGCGGCTGATGACGAACAGCGGCGTGAACATCGCGGTCGGCACGCCCATCAGGTGGTAGGACACGGCGGAGAACCAATCCAGATTCGGAGAACATGTTCTTGATCGCCCCTCATCACCGCTCTCGATGCGCTCGGCGACCTCGAATCCGCGGGTGTCGTTCGCCGCGACGCGCCAGCGCGCGCGCGACTTCCTTGATCACCTGATTGCGCGGATCGGCGATCGTGTAGACCGGATGGCCGAAGCCGATGATGACCTCCTTGGCGGCGACGCGGCGCCTGATGTCCGCTTCGGCCGCATCCGGCGGTCGGATAGCGGCTCTGGATCTCGAACGCCACCTCGTTCGCGCCGCCGTGCTTGGGCCCGCGCAGCGCGCCGATGGCGCCGGTGATGCACGAATACAGATCCGAACCCGTGCCGGCGATCACGCGCGCGGTGAAGGTCGAGGCGTTGAACTCATGCTCGGCGTACAGAATGAGCGAGGTGTGCATGGCGCGCACCCACGTGCGCCGGCGGCTTTCGGCCGTGCAGCAGATGCAGGAAATGCGCGCCGATCGAATCATCGTCGGTCTGCACGCTCGATGCGCCGCCCGTCGACCGCGAAGTGGTGCCAGTAGCACAGCATCGAGCCCAGGCAGGCCAGCAGCCGATCGGCGATATCGCGCGCGCCCGTCGGCCGGATGACCCGCCGCTTCGGGCACGCAGCAGCCGAGCGCCGAGACGCCGGTGCGCAGCACGTCCATCGGGTGGCTGGCGGCCGGCAGCTGCTCGAGCACGGCGAGCACCGCCGGCGGCAGCGCGCGCAACGCCTTGAGCTTGGCTCTTGTAGGCGGCCAGCTGCGCCCGCGTTGGGCAATTTCTCGTGGACCAGCAGGTACGCGATCTCCTCGAACTCGCACTCGCTCGGCGATATCGAGGATGTCGTAGCCGCGATAATGCAGATCATTGCCGGTGCTGCCCACCGTGCACAGCGCGGTGTTGCCGGCGGTGACGCCGGACAGCGCCACGGATTTCTTCGGCTTGACGCCGTCCGTCGGAATATCCGTCATTTCTCCTTCCCCTCGGCAAACAGCTCATCCAACTTCGCCTCGTAGGCGTGATAGTCGAGATAGCGGTACAGCTCCGCGCGGGTTTGCATGCGGTCCAGCACGTTCTTCTGCGTGCCGTCGCGGCGGATGGCCTGATAGGTGGCGAGCGCGGCCGCGTTCATGGCGCGATACGCGGAGCAGCAGTACAGCACGATGTCGACCCCCACCGACGCCAATTCGTCGCGCGTGTACAAGCGGCGTCTGGCCGAACTCGGTGATGTTCGCCAGGATCGGCACCTTGACCGCCTCCTTGAAGCGCCGGTACATGTCAAGCTCGGTCATCGCCTCGGGAAACACCATGTCCGCGCCCGCCTCCACGCAGGCAACGGCGCGCTCGATGGCCCGCTCCATGCCCTCCACCGCCAGCGCATCGGTGCGCGCCATGATCACGAATTGCGGGTCCGTGCGCGCATCCACCGCCGCCTTGATGCGGTCCACCATCTCCTGCTTCGACACCACTTCTTTGCCGGGACGATGACCGCAGCGCTTGGCCTGCACCTGATCCTCGATGTGCAATCCTGCGGCGCCGAACTTGATGAAGGACTTGACGGTGCGGGCGATGTTGAACGCCCCGCCCCAGCCGGTGTCCGCATCCACCAGAAGCGGCAGGGCGCATGCATCGGTGATGCGGCGCACATCGACCAGCACGTCGTCCAGGGTGCTGATGCCCAGATCCGGCACGCCCAGCGAATTCGCCGCGACGCCGCCGCCGGACAGGTACAGCGCTCTGAAGCCGGATGCCGCCGCCAGTCGCGCGGCGTATGCATTGATGGCCCCGACCACCTGCAGCGGGCGCTCTGCGCCAACGGCGGCCCGCAACCGCGCACCGGGTGAGTGCATGGGTGGCGATTCGTTTGCATGCGTCATAGGTTCGTTCCCTCGGATACAGAACTATAGAGGCTGCGGCGCCTCATCCCTGCAGGCCACGGCGGAATTCTCCCGGCGCAGCGCCGGATCCCCTGGTAGGAGGCGCCCTCTTCGTGCAAACGGCGGCGCAGGGCCGCGGCCATCATGTTAAGTTCGGCGGCGACGCCCGGCGCGGTCAGGTCGGCCTCAAGACTGTTGCATTTTTGCTCACGCATTTTGAGTGGTTTGGACACCAAGTGGGCGGTGCACAAGCTCTATAGTTTACGCGATGCAGGCGGCCGGCGGGACCGGCCTCCGGAGGAGCTTCGAATCGTGGACCTCTACAGCGAAGAGCAGCGCTTGATCCGGGACTCGGCGCGGGAATTCGCGCTCCGGGAGCTCAAGCCATATGCCGCCCAGTGGGACAAGGACGGCTGGATAGCCGACTCCGCGGTCGCCCGGCTCGGCGAGGTGGGGCTGCTCGGCATGATGGTGCCGGATGAGTGGGGCGGCTCGTACACCGATTACGTGGCCTATGCTCTGGCCGTCGAAGAGGTCGCCGCCGGCTGCGCGGCGACCGCCGCCTTGATGAGTGTGCACAGCTCCGTCGGCTGCGGCCCGATCCTCAACTACGGCAGCGACGAGCAAAAGCGCCGCTATCTCGCGGACATGGCGCAGGGCAGATCGATCGGCTGCTTCTGCCTCACCGAGCCGCAGGCGGGTTCGGAGGCATCCAACTTGAAGACCCGAGCGCACCTCGAGAGCGGCAGCTGGGTGCTGAACGGTGCGAAGCAGTTCGTGACCAACGCGAAGCGCGCCGGGCTGGCGATCGTATTCGCCGTGACCGATCCGGAGCTGAAGAAAAAAGGCATCTCGGCCTTCATCGTCCCCACCGACACGCCGGGCTTCGTCGTCGGCCGGCCCGAACACAAGCTCGGCATACGCGGCTCGGATACCTGCGCGATCACCCTGGACGATTGCCGAATACCGCAAGAGTGCCTGCTCGGCAGCCGCGGCAGGGGGCTCGCGATCGCCCTGTCCAATCTGGAGGGCGGCCGCATCGGCATCGCGGCGCAGGCGGTCGGCATCGCCCGGGCCGCGTTCGAGGCGGCGCTGGCCTATGCCCGCACCCGCAGACAGTTCAATCGCCCGATCGCCGAGTTCGGCAGCATCGGCGACATGCTGGCGGATATGCACACTTCCATCAATGCGGCGCGCCTGCTGACGCACCAAGCCGCCCGCCTGCGCAGCGCCGCGGAGCCGTGTCTCTCGGAAGCGTGTCAGGCTAAACTATACGCCTCGGAAATGGCCGAACGGGTATGCTCCAAGGCCATTCAGATTCATGGCGGCTACGGCTATCTGGAAGACTACGACGTGGAACGGCATTACCGTGATGCGCGCATCACCCAGATTTACGAAGGCACCAGCGAAATCCAGCGTCTCGTGATTGCGCGCGAGCTTACGACACAAGGGGAACATTCATGACCACCAAACCTGCGATAGCGGCCGTGCAGGCGCCCACCGTCAAGCTGCTGCATCGACGGCAAGTTCGTCGAGTCGCAAGACCAGCGAGTGGCGCGACGTCGTCAACCCGGCGACGCAGGAAGTGCTCGCGCAGGTGCCGTTCGCCACCGATGCGGAGATCGACGCCGCGGTCGCCTCGGCGCAAGCCGCATTCAAGACCTGGAAGAACACGCCGATCGCGGCGCGCGCGCGCATCATGCTGAAGCTTCAGGCGCTGATCCGCGAGAACATGAGCCGCATCGCGCAGACCCTCACCGCCGAGCAGGGCAAGACGCTGCCCGATGCCGAAGGCGACGTCTTCCGCGGCCTCGAGGTGGTCGAGCACGCCTGCTCGATCGGCACGCTGCAGCTGGGCGAGTTCGCCGAGAACGTCGCGGGCGGCGTCGACACCTACTACATCCGCCAGCCGATCGGCGTGTGCGCGGGCATCACGCCGTTCAATTTCCCGGCGATGATCCCGCTGTGGATGTTCCCGATGGCGATCGTCTGCGGCAACACCTTCGTGCTCAAGCCCTCGGAGCAGGATCCGATGACGCCGATGCTGCTCGCCGAGCTCGCGCTCGAGGCCGGCGTGCCGCCCGGCGTGCTCAACATCGTGCACGGCGGCAAGGAAGCGGTCGATGCGCTCTGCACGCACCCGGACATCGAAGGCCGTCTCCTTCGTCGGCTCGACCGCGGTCGGCACGCACGTGTACAACCTCGCCAGCGCAGCACGGCAAGCGCGCGCAATGCATGATGGGCGCGAAGAATCACGCGGTGGTGATGCCCGATGCGAACAAGGAGCAGTCGCTTGAACGCGCTGGTCGGCGCGGCTTCGGCGCCGCGGGACAGCGCTGCATGGCGACCTCGGTCGCCGTGCTGGTCGGCGAGGCGCAACAAGTGGATCCCCGACATCGTCGCCAAGGCGAAGACGCTCAAGGTCAACGCGGGCACCGAGAAGGGCGCGGACCTCGGTCCGGTGGTCTCGAAGCAGCGCGAAGCAGCGCATCCTGGGCCTGATCGAGCAGGGCGTGAAGGAAGGCGCCAAGCTCGAGCTCGACGGCCGCGACATCGAAGGTGCCGGGCTACGAGAACGGCAACTTCATCGGCCCCACGATCTTCTCCGGCGTGACGCCGGGCATGAAGATCTACACCACCGAGATCTTCGGCCCGGTGCTGGTGATCGTGAGCGTGGACACGCTCGACGAGGCGATCGCGCTCGTCAACGCCAACCCGTTCGGCAACGGCACCGGCATCTTCACGCAAAGCGGCGCGGCGGCGCGCAAGTTCCAGAACGAGATCGACGTGGGCCAGGTCGGCATCAACGTGCCGATTCCGGTGCCGGTGCCGTTCTTCAGCTTCACCGGCTCGCGCGGCTCGAAGCTCGGCGACCTCGGCCCCTACGGCAAGCAGGTGGTGCAGTTCTACACGCAGACCAAGACCGTCACCGCGCGCTGGTTCGACGACGGCAGCGTCAGCGCCGGGCGTCAACACCACCATCAGCCTCAAATAATGAAGATCGGTTCATCGGCCTCGGCCACATGGGCGCCCCCATGGCGCGCAATCTGCTGAAGGCCGGGCCACGCGCTCAAGGTCTTCGACGTGGTGCGCGCAGCGTCGATGAAGCTCGCCGACGCGGGCGCGACAGCCGCGGCCTCGGCCAGGCGAGGCGGCAAGCCGCGTCGAAGTGGTCATCACGATGCTGCCCTCCTCGCCCCACGTGCAGAGTCGTGTATCTCGGCGCGGACGGCGTGCTCGCCGGCGCCTCGCGCGGCGCGGCGCTCATCGACTCGAGCACCATCGATCCGCGTACCGCGCGCGAAGTGGCCGCGGACTGCGGCCGAGCGCGGTCTTCCGATGGTCGACGCGCCGGTGTCCGGCGGCACCGCGCGGCGCCGAAGCCGGCACACTGACCTTCATGGTGGGCGGCGGATGCTGCGACTGTTCGAGCGGGTGAAGCCGGTTCTCAGGCAGATGGGCAAGCAACATCGTGCATTGCGGCGGCGCCGGGCACCGGCCAAGTCGCGAAGATCTGCAACAACCTGCTGCTCGGCATCTCGATGATCGGCGTATCGGAAGCCATGACGCCTCGGCGCGGCGCTCGGCATCGAACCGAAGGTGCTGGCGCGGCATCATCAACACCTCGAGCGGGCGGTGCTGGAGCTCGGACACGTACAACCCCTACCCCGGCGTGCATGGACAACGTGCCCGCCGCGCGCGGCTATACCGGCGGCTTCGGCACCGATCTCATGCTGAAGGACCTCGGCCTCGCGACCGACGCGGCGAAGCAGGCGCAGGCAACCCGTGCTGCTCGGCGGCCTCGCGCAGCAGCTCTACCAGATGCTGGAGCGCGCACGGCAGCCGGCGCCCAGGATTTCTCGTCCATCATCAATCTGCTCAAGACAGGCTCCTAAGACAACGTCATGATCGACTGCAACGATCGACGGGCACATCGCCCTGCTCACGCTCAACAATCCGCCGGCCAACACCTTCACGCCGAGGGCCTCTCCGAACTTAAGGCGCTGGTGGGCGATTTGAACGCGCAACCGCGAGCGTGTACGCCGCGGTGATCACCGGCCAGGGCGAGAAGTTCTTCAGCGCCGGCGCCGACCTGAAGACCTTCGCGGACGGCGACAAGGTCGCAGCGCGCGGCTGCATGGCGCGCGCTTCGGCGCCGCGTTCGAGGCCCTGCAGAACGCGCGCCCGGTGACCATCGCCGCGATCAACGGCTATGCGATGGGCGGCGGGCTCGAGTGCGCGCTCGCCTGCGATCATCCGCATCGCGGAGGCACACGCGCAGATGGCGCTGCCCGAAGCCGTCGGTGGGCCTGCTGCCCTGCGGGTGCGGCACGCAGACGCTGCCGTGGCTGGTCGGCGAAGGCTGGGCCAAGCGCATGATCCTCACCAACGAGCGCGTCGACGCGGCGACGGCGCTGCGCATCGGCCTCGTCGAGCAGGTGGTCGCGACGCGCGGCCGCTCGTCGCGGCGCGGCGATCGAGCTCGCGCAGCGGGTGAGCTCCTTGAGCCCGCGGGCGGTGGAGTTCAGCAAGCACCTCATCCACCAGGCGCGCCACGGCATCCCGCGCGCCGCCGGCCTCGCGCTGGAGCGCGAGCGCTTCGTCGATCTGTTCGACGGCGCGGATCAGCGCGAAGGCGTGAATGCCTTTTTGGAGAAGCGCAAACCAGAATGGAAGAACGACGTGAGCGACGTACTCGGCGAGATCTCGCCACGGTGCGTCGCGCTGCTCACGCTCAACCGCCCCGCCGCCCTGAACGCGCTGTCGCTCGAGCATGCTCAACGGGCTGCGCGCGCTGCTGCACGCCCATGCGCACGATCCGAATGTGCGCGCGGTGCTGATTCGCGGCGCGGGCGACAAGGCGTTTTGCGCGGGCGGCGACCTGCGCGCGCTCCACCAGAGCTTTAAAGGCTCGGGCACGCTGCATCATGAGTTCTTCGTCGCCGAATACCGGCTCGATTATGCGCTCTACCGCTATCCCGAAGCCCTTCGTCGCGTTGATCGACGGCATCACCATGGGCGGCGGGATGGGCATTGCGCAGGGCTTCGACGCTGCGCATCGTCGGCGAGCGCACGCGCATGGCGATGCCGGAGGCCGCCATCGGCCTGTTTCCCGACGTGGGCGGCAGCTACTTCCTGTCGCGCCTGCCCGGCTCCCTGGGTCCGTACCTCGCGTTGACCGGCGTGCAGATCCGCGGCGCCGATGCGCTGTACACACAGCTGGCGGACGTGTACTTGCCGCCCGCGGCCATCGCGGCGCTCGCCGGTGACCTGGAGGCCGTGCAATGGAGCAGCGACTGCCGCGCGGACCTGCGCAATCTCATCCATGCGCGTGCGGCTCAGGGCCTCGCGGCGCCCTCCCTGAGCATCCTGCGGCCCGCGATCGACGCGCATTTCGCTCTTCCGACCGTACCCGCCATCCTCGATTCGCTCGACGCCGAAACCCGTCCGGACTATGAGGACTGGGCGCAGCAGACCGCCAAGCTGCTGCGCACCCGCTCGCCCACCATGCTGGCCGTGGCGCTGCGGCAATTGCAGCTCGGCAAGACCATGCAGCTCGCGGACTGCCTGCGCATGGAGCTCGGCATGGTGCGTCAATGCTTCGTACAGGGCGATTTCATCGAAGGCGTACGGGCGCTGATCATCGACAAGGACAACGCGCCGCGCTGGTCACCGGGCCGCATACAGGATGTCACCGAGGACATGGTGGAGAGTTTTTTCAAGGATCATTGGCCGGGGGGCCGTCATCCCCTGGCCCATCTGGAGAGCATTCCATGAACATCAGCAAGACATTGGCGGTGGTCACCGGAGGTGCGTCCGGATTGGGCCGTGCGGTGGCCGAGCGCATCATCGCCCAGGGCGGCGGGGCCGTCATTCTCGACCTGCCGCAGTCCGCCGGGCACAGCGTGGCGCAGCAAATCGGCGCGCCCTTCTTCAAATGCGATGTCAGCGTCGAATCGCAGGTGATCGAGGCCATGGCCGCCGCTCGCGCGGCGCTGGGCGGCATCAATCTGCTCGTCAATTGCGCCGGCATCATCGGCGTGGGCAAGCTGCTCGGCAAGGAAGGCCCGATGGCCGGCGACTACTTCGAGAAAGTGATTCGAGTCAATCTGGTCGGCACGTTCCTCTGCGACAAAACCGCGGCCGCGATCATGCGCGACAACAGCCCCAACGCGGACGGCGAACGCGGCGTGATCATCCATACCGCCTCGGTCGCCGCGTTCGAGGGTCAAATCGGACAGGTGGCCTACGCCGCGACCAAGGCCGGCATCGCCGGCATGACCTTGCCGATCGCACGCGAGCTCGCATCGCTCGGCATTCGCTGCGTTGCGATCGCCCCCGGCATTTTCATGACCCCGATGCTGGCAGGCCTGCCGCCGGACGTGCAGGAGTCGCTCGGCAAGCAGGTGCCCTTCCCGCCGCGCTTGGGCAAGCCGGAGGAATTTGCGCAAATGGTGCAATCGATCGTGGAAATACCGACCTTGAACGGGGAAACGATCCGTCTGGACGGCGCCATTCGCATGCAGCCGCGCTAGGAGCCTGTCTGAGTATTCCCCGTGGCCGCCGGAATACATACTCAGACAGGCTCCTGGCTGCGCGCCCCGGGGAAGGCTCCGGCTCTGCTCAGCATCCCCGGCACCTCACGGCCCATCACCCCGCCGAGCCAGTGAGCCGAATCGATCAGCCGATCGAGATCGAGCCCGGTGCGATAACCGGAGCGCTCCAACAGGTACACCACGTCTTCCGTGGGCACGTTGCCCGTGGCCCGCGGCGCGAACGGACAGCCCCCGATGCCGCCCAACGAGGCATCCACGGTCGCAGCGCCGGCCTCCACGGCGGCCCACACGTTCGCAAGGCCGGTGTTGCGCGTGTTGTGAAAGTGTACGCGCACCGGCAAGGGCTTGATCGCCGCAGCCACGTCGCGCACCAGCCGCGCCACCTGCGCCGGACTCGCCACACCAATGGTGTCGGCGATCGCGACTTCCAGAGGGCCGGCCGCGGCGGCGATGCGCGCCATCTCAACCACGCGCTGCGGGTCGACCTCACCGTCGAAGGGGCAGCCGAAAGCCGTCGAGATCGTGATCTGCGCACGGCGCCCCTGCTCCCTCGCCAGACGCACGACCGCGCAGCACATGGCGAGGGACTCATCCGCCGATACACCCTGATTGCGCCGCGCAAATCCGTCCGAGGCCGCACACGCCGCCCCCAGTTCGTCCATGCCGGCATCGATCGCGCGCAGCGCACCGCGCTTGTTCAGCACCAGACCGATGAAGACCACGCCCTCCCGGCGCGGCAAAGCGGCCGCAATCGCCTCGGCATCGGCCATCTGCGGCACGAGCTTCGGATTCACGAAGCTGGCCGCCTCGACGCGTCGCGCACCGGCGTTCAGCACGCGGCCGATCAGCTCCAGCTTCTGCGCGGTGCTGAACAGCATCGATTCATTTTGCAGGCCGTCGCGCGGCCCCACCTCGACTATTTCAATCTGCGGCATCGGCTCCAATTATACGACGCCATGGCCGTTATGCGACGCCATAGCCGCCGCCGCCGGGCGTGCTCACGACGAACACATCGCCCGGATTCATCTCCGCCTGGGCGATCGCGCCCAGCACCTCGACGCGGCCGTCCGCCCGCTCGATGCGGTTCTCGCCCGGGGCGCCGGGCTCGCCTCCGGCCATCCCGAAGGCGCCGGTCTTGCGGCCGTTGCTCAAGATGGACGCCGTCATGGGCGCGAGGAAGCGGATGCGCCGCACGCCGCCATTGCCGCCGGGCCAGCGTCCCGCACCGCCCGAATGGGCGCGTATTTCGAACGACTCGACCCGCACGGGATAGCGCAATTCCAACACCTCCGGGTCCGTGAGCCGCGAATTGGTCATGTGCGTCTGCACCACGCTCGCGCCCGCGAACCCCGGACCCGCGCCGGAGCCGCCCGCGATGGTTTCGTAGTACTGATGGCTCGCGTTGCCGAAGGTGAAGTTGTTCATGGTGCATTGGCTCGCCGCCATCACCTTCAAGGCGCCGTACAACGCATTGGTCACGCAGGTCGAGGTCTCCACGTTCCCGGCCACCACCGCCGCGGGCGGCCGCGGATTCAACATGCTGCCCTCGGGAACGATGATGCTGAGCGGCTTCAGGCAGCCCGCGTTCAGCGGAATCTCATCCTCGACCAGGGTGCGGAACACGTACAGCACCGCGGCCACGGTGATGGCCCGCGGCGCGTTGAAGTTGTTGGCCAGCTGCGAACTGCTGCCGGTGAAGTCGATGCAGGCGCTGCGCTTTTCGGCATCGACCCGGACCCGGACCCGAATCTCGGCGCCGTTATCCAGCGGCAAGCTGAATTCACCGTCGGTGAGCGCCGTGATCACACGCCGCACGCATTCCTCGGCATTGTCCTGCACGTGGCGCATGTATCGCGCCACGGTCCCGCCGCCGTATTGCTCCACCATGAGGGCAAGCTCCTGTGCGCCTTTCTCGTTGGCGGCAATCTGGGCGCGCAGGTCCGCCAGGTTCTGCGACGGATTGCGCGCCGGATAGGGACCGCCGGCCAGCACGTCGCGCAGCGCGGCCTCGCGCAGTACGCCCGCCTCGATGAGCTTGAAGTTGTCGATGAGCACGCCCTCTTCGCCGATGCTGGTGGAGAACGGCGGCATCGAGCCCGGCGTGATGCCGCCGACGTCCGCGTGATGCCCGCGCGATGCCACGAAAAAGCTCGGGACGTCGGACTCGAGGAACACCGGGGTGACCACCGTCACGTCGGGCAGGTGCGTGCCGCCGTGGTAGGGATCGTTCAGCACGAAGACCTCGCCGGGTTTCAGCGAGGGGTTGCGCAGCATGACCGCGCGGATCGATTCGCTCATCGAACCCAGGTGAACCGGCATATGCGGCGCATTCGCGATCAGCGACCCCGAGGCATCGAATACCGCACAGCTGAAATCCAGGCGCTCCTTGATGTTGACCGAATGTGCCGTGTTCTGCAGGCGCAATCCCATCTGTTCGGCGACGTTCATGAACAGGTTGTTGAACACCTCGAGCATGACCGGATCGGAGCCGGCCTGGTCGGCGCGGGTGCCCACGGCCGTGGCCGGCGGCCGCGCCTGCACCCGGCGCAATTGCAAATGGCCGCCGATGCTGACGAGCGCCCGCCAGCCCGGCTCGACAACCACCGTGGCATTGCGCTCCGCGACGATCGCGGGCCCGTCGAAACTCGCGCCGTTCTTCAGGGCCGCGCCGTCGAACAGGCGCGCCATGCGCCAGCCGGCCGGTTCATGATCCTCGAGGCAGTACATGGGCAGCTCGACGGGCGCTGGCGGCCGATGAACCGGCGCCGCCCCGTCGCCGCCGCGCGCGGATTCGCCGGCGAGCGGGAATTCGCCGGCGCCGATACATTCCACCGACACCGCCTCGATGACCAGCTCGAGGTGCGGCATCAGGAAGGCGAAGCGCCGGCGATACTCGCGCTCGAATTGTGCGCGAATGTGCTCCGCGCCCGAACCTTCGGGATCGCACGGCAATGCGGTATCGGTGCCCTGATAGCGCACGTGCAGGCGAATCACGGTGCGCAGCCGCTCCGGCGCGACACCCTGAATGGCGAGCTCCGCACCGGCCTCGCCCTGCAGTCGCGCGGCCAACTGGCGGGCCGCCGCCACGCCCGCTGCGTCCAGCACGCGCTCGAGGGCGGCCTCGCGCATCGCGATCTGGTCGGCCAAACCCATGCCGTAGGCGGACAGCACTCCCGCCAGCGAGTGGCAGAACACCTGCCGCACGCCGAGAGCATCGGCCACCAGGCATGCATGCTGGCCACCCGCGCCGCCGAAGCACTGCAGCGTGTAGCGCGTGACGTCGTGGCCGCGCGCCACGGAGATGCGCTTGACCGCATTGGCCATGCTGCCGACGGCGATCTTGATCGCGCCGGCGGCCGCCTCCTCGCGGCCGATCCGGCGGCCCGCGCGCGTGCTCATCTGCTGCGCCATGGCGTCAAAGCCCTGCTCGACGACGGCCCGGTCGAGCGGCTCGTTCGACCCGGACCCGAAAACGCGCGGAAAATACTCCGGCTGGATGCGGCCGAGCAGCACGTTGGCATCGGTGATGGTCAGCGGGCCGCCGCGCCGATAGCTCGCGGGACCCGGATTGGCGCCCGCCGATTCGGGTCCGACGCGCAGCCGAGCGCCGTCGAAGCGGATGATCGAGCCGCCGCCCGCCGCGATGGTGTGAATGCTCAGCATGGGCGCGCGCACCCGCACCCCCGCGACCTCGGTGTCGAACGCGCGCTCGTATTCGCCGGCGTAGTGGCTCACGTCCGTGGAGGTGCCGCCCATGTCGAAGCCGATCAGCCGCTCGTACCCCGCCCCCCGGGCGCTGCATACCATGCCGACGATCCCGCCCGCCGGGCCGGACAGGATCGCATCCTTGCCCTGAAAACGCCGCGCTTCGGCCAGGCCCCCGGAGCTTTGCATGAACAGCAAGCGCACGCCCGGCATCTCTGCGGACACCTGGTCGACATAGCGGCGCAGAATGGGAGAGAGGTACGCATCGACCACCGTGGTGTCGCCGCGCGGCACCAGTTTCATCAGCGGGCTCACCTGATGCGACACGGAGACCTGGCTGAAGCCGACCGTGCGCGCCAGCGTCTGCGCTGCGAGCTCGTGTGCCGGGTAGCGGTAGCCGTGCAGAAACACCACCGCGCATGCGCGGATGCCGGCTGCGTGGGCCGCCTCGAGCGCCCCGCGCAGCGCGGCCTCGTCGAGCGCGCGGATGAGATCGCCTTGCGCGCCGACCCGCTCATCGGCCTCGATCACCCGCGCGTAGAGCAGCTCGGGCAGCACGATGCGGCGCTCGAACAGCCGCGGCCGGGCTTGCGTGGCGATCCGCAGCGCGTCGCGAAAGCCGCGGGTCGTCACCAGCACGGTGCGCTCGCCGCGCCGCTCGAGCAGCGCATTGGTGGCGACCGTGGTGCCCATCTTGACGCATTCGACCTGGGCGGAGCTGATCGGCACACCGGCGCTCTGCCCGAGCAGCCGGCGAATGCCCTCGACCGCGGCGTCGCGATACTGCTGCGGATTCTCCGACAGCAATTTCAGCGTGTGCAAGGCGCCGTCGGGCGCGCGGCCCACGACGTCGGTGAACGTGCCGCCCCGATCGACCCAGAATTGCCACCGGCGGTCCGTCACGCGTGCGCGCTCAATACATGCCCGCGCGTTTCGGGCAGTACCCACGCCGCCAGAACCACCAGGCCATAGGACGCGGCGGCCATCGCGCCGATGCTGATCCCGAGCGAGGCATGCGCGCTCCAGGCGCCGATCAGCGACGGGCAGAACGCGCCCACCGCACGACCGATGCTGTAGCAGAATCCCTGGCCGGAGCCGCGCACCGCGCTTGGATACAGTTCCGTGAGGAACGCGCCGATGCCCGAGTTGATTCCGGAGAGGAAGAAACCGAGAGGAAATCCGAGCAGGAGCATCTGTCCATCGGTGATCGGCATCCACGTGTACGCCAGGATCAGCAGGGCGCCGCAGACGGCATACAGGATGAAGCAGCGGCGGCGCCCGAGCGCATCGGACAGCCATGCGCCCGCGAGGTAGCCCGCGAACGAGCCCGCGATCAGCACCAGCAGGTAGCTCGACGTGCCGAGCACCGACAGCCGGCGCTCATCCTTCAGGTAAGTCGGCAGCCAGGTGGTCACCGAATAGTAGGCACCCAACATCCCGCAGCTCAGCGCGCTCGCCCAGAACGTGGTTGCGAGCAGGGGTTTCTTGAAGATGTCGAGAAAATGCGCGCCGCCGCCGCACGCGGGCATGCCGGCGCGCGCGCCGCGCCTGAGCTGCGTGTAGATCGCGGGCTCCTCGACGCGGCGCCGCACGTACATCACCAGCAGCGCGGGCGCGATGCCGAGCCACAGCAGGATCCGCCACCCGGGCTCGGGCGGGACCAGTGCATAGACCAGCCAATAGGCGAGTGCCGCCGCCGCCCAGCCCACCGCCCAGCTGCTTTGCACCAGGCCGGCGGCCTTGCCGCGATGCGCCGGCGCGATGGTCTCGCAGATCAGTACCGCCCCCACCGCCCATTCCCCGCCGAAGCCGAGTCCCTGAAGTGCGCGGGCCAGCATGAGCTGCGTCACGGATTGCGTGAAGCCGCTGAGGCAGGTGAATACCGCGAACCAGAGCACCGTCAACTGCAGGATCGGCACTCGGCCGAAACGGTCCGCCATGACGCCCGCCGCCCAGCCGCCGGCGGCCGACGTCAACAGTGCGCCGGTGGCGATGTATCCCGCCTGCGCATGGCTCATGTGCCACACGGCGAGCAGCGTCGGAATGATGAACGTGTAGATCATGAAATCGAAGCCGTCGACGCCGTAGCCCAGGAACGTCGCAAGCAGCGCGCGTCGCTCGCCGGTCGTTGTTTGCTGAAGCCACATGCGGCTCCTAATACGCGCCTGCCTCGCCCGCGATAAGGCGCGGCGACTCCGCTTTGACCGTCGATGCAACCTGGATGCCGAGCCATGCCAATGCGCTCACCATGGCAAATGCGACCCCGATGGCGAAGGCGGTGTGCCATGAATGCTGGTCGGCGAAGTATCCCACGATGGGCAGCGCGATGATGCCGCCCAGGTTGCCGCCGGTGTTCATGAAGCCGCACACCGCCATGGTGTCCCCGCGGCCGACCGTCATGGCCGCCCCCCAGAACGCCCCTTCGGTCAGCTCCACGGCGCCGAAGCAGACGGCGAGCGCGGCCACCGCGAGGTACGGATTGGCGGCGTTGACGGCGAGCATCAGCAGCAGCGCTGCGGAGGGCAAGGCAGCGAGCGGCAATATTCGGAAGCCCCAGCGATTGCCAAGGCGGTGCGCCAGCAGGGCGGTAATGAGACCGCCGAGGCCCGCACCGGCCGCGGCAGCCAGCGGCGGTGCCACGGCCAGCCAGCCGCTCTCCAGCGCCGAGAAATGCCGCTCCTGAACCAGGTACAGGAATACCCAGTTCGAGAGCAGGTAGAACGTGTAATTCATGCTCATGTAAGAGATGAACAGCAGCGCGACATTGCGATTGCCGATGAGCCGGAGGACCTGCTTGATGCTGATCGAGGAATGAACCTGCGGCTGGTTGCCGATCTCGGTGAGTTCCTGCGCGCCGACCGACGGATGCTCGCGCGGCGTGTTGCGCCCATACCAGGCCCACAGCACGATCAGGCCTAGCGCCGGCAGACTGGCCCACAGCAGCGCACGCTGCCATCCCAGGTGCGCCATCAAATTCACGATGAGCGGCGGGGTGAGCGCCGCGCCGAGCTGCAGCCCCATGGTTTGCAGACCTTGCACGAACGACCAGCGCCCGGGCGGAAACCACGCTTCGAACACGCCGGCCGACACGGGAAAAATCGCGCCTTGCGAAGCCCCGAGCAGCAGTTGCGAGCCGAGCAGTGCGCCGAACAGCGCGTCGCCGGTGAAAAAATTCGGCGCCAGCGGCATGGCGATGGTCGCAAGGAATGCGGTCAAACTGATGATCACGAAGCTGCGCCGCGCACCGATGTGCTGACCGAACAGACCGCCCGGCAGCTGGAAAATGGCGTAGCCCCAGACGAAGGCGTCTTCGAGCCAGCTGAGCTGCAGCTGCGTCAGGTGCAGCGCCGGCATCATCTGTTCGGCGGCCACCGTGATGGTCTTCTGCTGCACGTACGCCAGCAGGCCGAAGCCGAACAGGAAGGAGAAAATTCGCCAGCGAATGCGGAAGTAGGGCGCCGCGTCCATATCAACCATGAATGTCACGCATCAGGCTTTTGCCGCTCCTGCAGCCAATCGAGACAAATCCGCAGCGCCTCGCCGAACGATCCCGCCGCCTTGTCGGCGCCCCGTATAGTGTCGATTGCGGACTCCGGCTGCAATAACAATCCGGGCAGAAAGACCGTGACCAGGAACGCCCCGGGGAAGCGCCGGCGTATTTCCGCGGCGGTCGAGTCGGCCCGCTGGCGCTCCGCGTTGGGGAAGGCGCTCACCAGATAGACCATCGAGACGCTGCCGGGGCGGGCTTCGGGCGGGGGCAACTGCTGCAGATCGTCGATGGACAGATGCCGCGCGTCCAGTTTCTGGTCGCGCAAAATGCGCACCAGCAGCTCGGTGGCGAGATCATCGGGCACCGACCCCATGCCCACGCAGAGCATGACCGAGCCCGGCGGCACCGCCAGCGGGCCCTGCCAGCGGCCGGCCAACTGCTCGCGCTGCTGGCGCAGCTGCCGCCCCGCGCTCAAATCATCGAGCACCGACACGCGGCTGCGCCGGCGCGGCAGCGTGCGGGTCTCGCCGTCGAGCGCAGCGATCACCGCGACGATGGTGTTGCGGACCTTGAGCTGCTGCTCGCGGCTGATCGCGCCGCTGGTCACATCGAGGAAGGCCAAGTACAGCGCCGGTATCAGCACGAGATCGCAATAGGCGGCAAAGGAATTTCCCTTGAGAAACGCCCGTGCGCTCGCGATGATCTCGTCTGAATCCGCCGACAGGGCGCGCTGATAGAACCGCTGCGGCATGGTGAGCGCGTGAGTGTCGCCGAGCAGCACGTCCAGAAGACTCAGCGCCTTGATGTGGCGCCCCGCCACCACCAGGCACAGGGTCAACGGCGTCGACACGATCAGGCCCACGGGTCCCCACAGCCAGCTCCAGAATATCGCCGCGACCACCACCGACAACGGCGACATCCCCGTGGTATGGCCGTACAGCTCGGGTTCGACGACCTGACTGGCGATCAGCTCGACGAGGACGAACAGGATCAGGGTGGCCATCGCCAGCGTCCATCCCGGATCCACCGCCGCGCCGAGCAACACCGCGAAAAAAGCCGCGATCCACACGCCGACGTAGGGAACGAATCGCAGAGCGGCGGCCAGCGACGCCCACAGCATCGCGTGCGGCAGGCCGATGATGGCGAGGCCGACCCAGAGCGCGACGCCGATTCCGAAATTGACCGTGAACTGCGAGACGAAGAATCGCGACAGGCGCTCGCCGGCGTCGTTGAGCGCGAGCGTGGTCGCCCGTACATCGGTTCCGCCGGCGATGCGGATGAACCGGTCGCGCACCGCCTCGTGCTCGAGCATTACGAACACCAGAACCACCAGCATGATGCCGGTGGTCTCGATCGGCACCCACACCGAGGCCAGCACCTGCTCGAAGACCTGCAGCGGATTGTCGGGATAGGGATGCCGTTCCACCGAAACCGCCGCGGCCGGCGCGGGCGCGATCGGCGCGGATGCCGCCGGAATCGGCACCACCGGAAATGGTGCGGCCGGCTGAGGTTCGGCCGGGTGAGGCGCGGCCGGCGCCTGCTCGATGCGCTCGCCGACCAGCCGCCGCGTCTCGTCGGTCAGCGCGTGCAGTCGACCGACCGTCATCGCATTGAGCGCCGTCAATTTGTGCCGGATCGTGTGTTCGTACTGCGGAAGGCTTGCCGCCATCCGCGCGACCTGCACGCCGGCCATGACGGCGACCGAGGCAAGCGATACCGTCAACGCGAGCACCGCCACCAGCACCGATGAGGTCTGGCCGAGGCCCGCGCGGCGCAGCGCGCGCACCAGCGGAGAAATCAGCAAACTCAGAATGACCGCGAGCGTGATCGGTACCAGCACATCGCGCGCGAAGTACAGGATGGCGAGGATGGTGCCGGTCGCGACGATCCCGCCCGCCCGGCTGCGTAGAGACAGGTCGGGCGCGGCCTCGCTCATTCGCCCGCCGGTTCGTTCGGATCGCGCTTCTTCGGCGGGTGCAGGCTCGAGTCCTGGATCAGAAGCTTGCGCACGTAGAGAAAGCGGATCGTTTCGTATTCGAAGGGCGAGCCCGTCTCGTAGTAGCGAAAATCGATGTTGGCGCGCTGATCGACCGCATTGAGCACCCCCAAGCCCCAGGACTGATCGCCGCGATACAGATCGGCCGGGATTGATGGCATACAATGTGCCATAGTCGGCCGCCAGTCCGATACCCTCGCGCAATGTCGAGGGCCCGTAGATCGGCATCGACCAGATACGGGCCCGGGATGCATGCCCCACTTCGCCAGCGTCGTGCCGAAACCGGTCGGCGCCCTGGGCAGATTGATCCGTGCGGCGACGTCGAACAGACCGCCGATCCCGAGGGTGCTGTTGATCACGAATCGTCCGACGCTGCGCACGCCGCGGCCCAGACGCCCCTGCAGGGTGTAATTGATGATGCTGTCCAGCTCGGTCAAGATTGCCGAAGAAATTGTGGACCCCCGCGCGCACCGGCGAGGGCAGGCGGCGATAGGCGTTGGCCGCGGGCAGGAACAGGGCCTCATCGAAGCGCGCATTGAATCGATAGGTGAAGCGGTTGAGGCGCGCCCAAGGATCGTAGGTGTCCATCGGCGGCGCGTCGGCCGGCGTCACCAGGGCGCGCCGCCGCGGCAGCCGCGACTGGCTTGGCATTCGCGGCGGCGCCTGCCGCTTCGGCCATCAGCGCCCGCACTCGCTTGATGGCCGCGGCGTTGTCCGCCGCCGGCGTCTCCGCCGGCCAGCTGCGATAGCGCACTTCCTGCGTGGCGCAGCCGCTCGAGCGCGCGAGCGCGGCGAGCGCGAACAGAATCCCGCGCGCGTTCATGGCGCGCCCGCCTTCCAGCGGCCCGCCCAGCATGTCGAGCATGTCGGACACTTGCTGCCGATCGCCGAGGTTGCCAAGGTGCCCGCCGTGATCGTAGACCGCGATTCGCGCGCCCAGGGTGCTCTTCAGCCAGGCGAGCTCCTCCTGGTCGAGAATCGAGATCATCGCTGTTGGTCTGCGCATAGTAGTCCGGGTCGTCGCGCAGCGCGGCGCCGATGACGTCGAGCCGGTTCTCCGCAATCAGCGAATCCTCGGTCGAACCCGGCCGGCGACTGCAGATAGTACGGCGCGAACACTCGCGTGAAATACTCCGAGAACGGCTTTTCGCGCAGCTGCAGCGCGATGTGCTCCAGCGAATCGCCCACCTTGGGCGGATGCTTCGGATCGATGACCACGCCGGCTCCGGAATACAGATCGCCGGCGAAGAACATGTTGACCAAAGCGAGTGCGAAAGGTCAGCGCGATGGCCGCCGAGAATTCCGCATCGGTCTTCAAGATCGCTGCGGCCGCACCGAGCAGGAAGTCCTCGTCGAGTTCGACGCGGTCCGACGCCCGGTACAGATTGGCGAGCGCCGCATACAGCTTCTGGTAGAAGCGTTCGACCCCCGCGTCCCCCTGCCCGAGCGTGACGGCGTACAGCTTGTCGAGGCGGCCGACCGAGGAGAACAGGCTGACGGGCGGATTGATCATCACCGCGCGGTGGATATTGAGCTTGCGCTCGCCGGCATCGATCGACTTGACGATGGCGGCATTTGCGCCGCCCAGGCTGTAGCCGACGATGTCGATGTCCGTGATCGAACCTTCCGCGCGGCAGATGCGCGATGATCTGCTGCATCGCTGCGTACAGATCGCGGCCGTCCTGCAGAAGGTCGCCCGGCCACGCCGGTGCTCGAGGCGGAAACGATGAAGCCGGGGAAGGTGGGCGACGGCATGGTCAGCACGTGATAGCCGGCGCCGTACAGCACGGCGCGCAGCGTGGACAGCTTTGTCGTGTTGGCATCGCCGCCGGTGCCGGCGATGACGATGGCCAGCGGAGCCGGCTTCTTCTGCGCCGAAAACCATACGCGCAGCCGCCGGTCGAACCAGAAAATGGGCGGGACCGGGCGCGCGCCACGGCAAGGCGAGGTCGATCTCGATGAGCGGCACCTTCGCGGGCAGGGGCGCGATATCCTGCGGGGGCGTGCCGAACACCGTCGCGCGCAGCGCCGCCGAATCGGCCAGACCCGTGGCGGGTCCCGGCGCCGGAGGCGGCGTGACGACCGCGGCGTCGGCCGAGGCCGCTGGTGATACGATTAGTGCGGCGAGCGCGAGCGCGCGGCGAGACGTGGCTTCATCGGCGTGTTTATAACCGATTCGGGGCCGGCCTGCCCGGCCGCCGCCGCTGCGCGCACCGGCCGGTGCGCACGTCATGTGCGCACCGGCCTTAGGATCAGCCCAATCCCACGGGAACGAATATCCGGCTGTCGCCGCGCTGAATCAGCAGTGCGACCTGGCTGTCGTGCTCGTGCACGAGCTTGCGCAGCTGCTCCACGCTCTGCACCGGCGTGCCGTCGACGGCGAGCACTACGTCGCCCTGCTGGATGCCGGCCTCCGCCGCGCGTCCGGTCGAGTTCTCCACCACCAGGCCGCCCGTCACGCCGGCCTGCTCGCGCTCCTCCTTACGTGAGCGGGCGCAATGTCATCCCGAGATGGGTCGCGTCCGGCGCGGCCTCGACATTCGCGGCGACGCTCGCCGCGCTCGCCGAGCCGACGATTGCGGTGATGCTCATCGGCTTGCCGTTGCGCATCACCTCGAGCGTCGCCTTATCGCCGGGTGCGTCGCCGTTGACGCTGCACCGACAGCTGACCGGCATCGGCGATCGGGGCGCCGTTGTACTTGAGAATCACGTCTCCGGCCATGAGTCCGGCGCGGGCGGCGGCGCTGTCGGGCTCCACTTTGGCGACCAGGGCGCCGGCCGGCGTACTCAGATGGAAGGACTCGAGCCAGCGACTGGTCGACGTTCTGAATCTCGACCCCGAGCCGTCCGTGCTCGACCTTGCCGGTCGCGACGATCTGCCGCTCAGCCTTCTCCGCGAGGTTGATGGGAACTGCAAAAGAGACGCCCTGATAGCCGCCGGAGTTGGTGTAGATCTGCGAATTGATGCCGACCACGGCGCCGGTGGCGTCGAACAGCGGCCCGCCGGAATTGCCCGGGTTGACCGCGGCATCGGTCTGGATGAACGGCACCGCGCCGTCGCCGGGGAGCGAGCGCGCCGTCGCGCTGACGATGCCGGCAGTCGCCGTCTCCTCGAGACCGAACGGCGCGCCGATCGCGAGCACGTAGTCGCCCACGGCGAGCTGATCGGAGTTGCCGATTCTCACGGCCGGCAGCGCATGGGCATCGATCTTCAGCACCGCGATGTCGCTGGTCTTGTCCGAGCCCAGCACTTTCGCCTTGAATTCCCGATGATCCATCAGCTTGACCATGACCTCCTTGGCGCCTTCCACGACGTGCGCGTTGGTGAGCACGATGCCGTCCGGACTGACGATGAATCCCGAGCCCTGGGCGTGCGTGGGCACTTGTCCCTGCGGACGCGGAATCATGCGAAAGAACTGCGAGAGCGGATTGTTGTCATCGAACGGATCGCCGCCGAACGGCTGCGCGAACCTTCATCTCTCCCGCGGTGGTTATGCCGACGACGGCGCTGCGATTTTGCGCGACGATCGCGCGATAGTTCGGCGCCGTCGCCGAGCGGCACGGCAGCCGGCGCAGCCGGCGTCGAAGCGCCCGCGGCGGGGGCGCTCACGACGGCGTCGGCGTGCGCCGACCGCAGGATGGCGGGCGCCAGCCAGCCGGTGACCGCACCGACCGCAAAGACGCCGGCGGCAGCGCCGGCAAATAGACTGGTATGGCTTCTCATCGCATGACCTCCTCATGGGAATGCCGCCTCGGGTGAGGCTCCTGAGGAGCATGCTGCCTCGTCGCGCTTAAGCGAACCTTAAGCGGCGGCGGAAAGCCGACCGTCACCAGCAATCCGCCGCCGGGGGCGTCATCCAGGCTGATCCGCGCCCCGTGCCGATCGGCGATCGCCTTCACGATGGCGAGCCCCAGCCCGCTGCCGCCCTCCGGCGCATTGGCTCGCCGATAGAACCGGTCGAAGGCGCGCTCCCGATCCGAGACCGGAATGCCGGGCCCCGTGTCGCCCACCTCGAGCAGCGCACCGGCAGCGGTGTTGCGGATTCGCACGGATACCCGTCCGCCCTCCGGCGTATAACGCACCGCATTGTCGACCAGATTTCGCACCAAGGTGCGCAGCGCATCGCGGTCGCCGCGCACCACGGCGGTGGGGTCGGCGTCCAGACCGAGATCGATGCGCCGCGCCATCGCCAGCGCGTGCGTATCCGCGATGCCGGCAGCCGCGGCAGCCTCGAGCGCAATCGGCGCCAGCTCATCCCGATCATCGCGCGGTTCATTGCGCGCCAGCGTGAGCAGCTGCTCCACCAGGTGGATGGCGCGATCCACCGCCGCCCCCAGATTGGCGCGCGCCTCCAGCCGCGCCGCTTCGTCCGGCGCACGATCGAGCAGCTGCAGATCCAGACGCACCGCCGTGAGCGGCGAGCGAAGCTCATGAGCGGCATCGGCGATGAAAGCGCGCTGCCGCTGGAATGCCGCATCCAAGCGCGCCAGCAATCGATTGAGCTCCTGCACCAGCGGCGCGACCTCCTCCGGCAGCCGGGCGGCGCCGATGGGCGCCAAGCTGTGCACATCGCGGCGCTGGACTTCGACCGCGACGCGCTGGAGCGGCAAGAGGCCGCTGCGCACAACGCCGATGATCGCCCCTCCCAGCACCGGCAGCAGCAGCAGCAGCGGGATCACGACGCGCAGCGCCGCGGCGCGCGCCAGCTCCTCGCGCACCCTCAACGGCTGAGCGATCTGAATGACGCCATCGAGCGTCTGCAGCCCGTAGGTGCGCCATGGCTGGCCCCCGACTCGCACATCCGCATAGCCCAGTGCGGTTTGATTGATCAGCGGCAGACCGGGTCGCGAGAGGTACACCCGCGCACCGTACAGATCCCAGATCTGTATCACGAAATCGGCATCGGCTTGGTCCGGCGGCAGCTCGAGGCGCGGCGCCATCGACACCTGGCTGCGCAGCGACAGCGCCATCTGGCGCAACTGATAGTCGAACAGGATCGAGGTCTCCGCGAGCACGCGCCGATAGGTGAGAGTCCCGGCGAGCAGCGAAGTCGCCGTCACCAGAGCCAGCAGCGCGATCAGCAGTCGTGCGCGGATGGAGATCATTTGGGGATGAAATAGCCCACGCCGCGCAGCGTACGGATCGCATCGCTGCCCAGCTTGCGGCGCAGCCCGTGGATGTACACCTCGACGGCGTTGCTTTCCACCGGCTCACTCCAGCCATAGAGCCGGTCCTCGAGCTGCGCGCGCGACAGCACGGCGCCCGGTCGCTGCAGCAGAGCCTCCAGCACCGAGAACTCGTGCGCCGACAGGACCACCGGCACGCCGTCGTGCTCGACCGTGTGCGTCACCGGATTCAGCGAAATGCCGTGATGCTCGATGCACGGATCGCCGCGTCCCGCGGCGCGGCGCAGCACCGAGCGCATGCGTGCGCCGACCTCGTCGAGATCGAAGGGCTTGATGATGTAGTCGTCGGCGCCCGCATCGAGTCCCGCCATGCGATTCTGCACATCGTCGCGCGCGGTGACGATGATCACCGGCGTGGGATCTCCCCGTCCGCGCAGTTCCCGCAGCACCTCGATTCCGTCGCGCTGCGGCAGTCCGAGATCGAGCAGCACCAGATCGAAGCGCGACGTGCGCAGCGCCTCCGCGGCGCTGCGGCCGTCGCTCACACCGTCCACCGCATAGCCGTCCTGCCGCAATGCCGTTTGCAGACCCTGGGCGATCATCCGGTCATCTTCGACCAGCAGCACTCGCATGGCGGTGCCCTCCCCTCAACGGCCGGTTTCGGCGGGCACCCGCAGGAAACCGCGAAATCGCGCGCGGCCGCCGCGCGTTGGCGGGCCTGCGAGCGTATACGAAGGAAGCCGCTGCACGAATCGTCCGATCGCGGTCGCCGCCTCCAGCCGTGCGACGCCCACGCCTGCGCACTGGTGAATTCCGCTCCCAAACGCCAGATGCCGATTGGGCGAGCGCCCGATGTCGAGATGGTCGGGCTGGAGGAACTCGTCGGGATCCCGATTCGCTGCGCCGATGCACACGGTGATCTGCGTTCCCGCCGGCATCGCCACGCCGCCCAACGTCACCGGCTGGACGGTGATTCGATTGCCGAGCTGGTTGGGACTTTCGTAGCGCAGGAATTCTTCGACGGCGGTCTTTATCAACTGCGGATCGGCAAGCAACCGATCGCGCTGATCCCGATGCTCCGCGAGGGCGACCAGTGCGTTGCCGATCAGGTTGGTGGTTGTCTCGTGCCCGGCGTTCAGCAGAAAGATGCAATTCTGGACGAGCTCGGTGCGATTCAGGCTCTGGCCTTCGAATTCCCCGTACAGGAGCCGCGATATGAGGTCCCCGTCCGGCGGCCCACCCTGCGTGCGACGCCGCTCGATCAGCCCGTCCAGATACTCGGCGAACTGCTCGACCGCGGCATTGCCCCGCCTGGCGGCCTCCGGCGTCAAGCGCGGTTCCAAAGCCCCCAGTATGGCCAGCGACCAGTCGCGCAGCGGTGAGCGCTCGTCGCGCGGTACGCCCAACAGGTTGCCGATCACTTCGACGGGGATGGCGGCGGCGAAATCCTCGATAAGATCCACCGATTCCTTCGCCTGCATCCGCCCGATCAAGCGATCGACCAGGCACTCGAGATCCGGCTGGATTTGCCCGATGGCGCGCGGCGTCAGCGCGCCGTTGATGAGCCGGCGCACTCGCGTATGCAGCGGCGGATCATTGAACACCAGACTCGTCGTATGGTGCTCAAAGAGCGGTGTAGCCCCGAACTTGCAGCCGAATTCCTGCTTCTTGTCGGAGCTGAAGATCTTCGGATTCTTGTAGACGAATTCCACATCATCGTAGCGGGTCAGCAGGTACGAGCCGTCCGGCAGCCTGCGGACCGGCGAAGCGGCTCGCAGCGCCGCATAATAGGGAAACGGATCCTCGTAGAAGTCGGCCGGCAGGTTGCGCAGGTCGAAGCCGCCGATGTCGCGCTCGGTCGGCGCCGGTGCCGGATGGGACGAATCGCTGGCCACCGCCGTATGATATCCAAGCGAATGGTGCCCCGGGCCGGAATCGAATTACCTGACTAACTACTGGATCAATATTGAATTATCACGCACAAACAACTGTCCGTACCCCGAAAAGTACCCCTGCGGATCGAACCTATGACCAACTGATTAAGAGAAGCCTTCTCGAATTACCAATTTAATAATATAAAACAAATAGTTAGGCCAGAAAAACTGTCCCACAAAACGGCAACTTATCTTCAATCAAGCCGCTGAATTCCTTAGTCTCGTGGATGTCCAATGGGGCACATTCGCCAAGCACTGCCCCCTGACATGGACTGGCCGAGCAAGCTCTTAAAAAATCCTATCTTAGTTGGGATCGCCAGCACGGTGATCGGCGGCCTGATTCTTGCTCGCCTGTTGTACATCATCCCCGGTGCATTGGCGTGGTTTCGCGACCGGCTATCAAAGCCAGCGCCGCGTTACCAGATGTTCGTGTGGCTGCTCCTCGGTGCCGTCCTGACGTATGTGGCAATGCGGATCTGGTCTCGTCGGGCGGCTCCGGCCGCAACCTTTGCACCGACGCCGTCGACACCGGCGGGCATGCCAATTACGGAGCTTGAATCCCCCACGCTAACAAGTGACGACAAGAAGGCCCTTAAGTACATCGCAAGCTTCGACGGAAAGAAGGTCTTTCCAGAAACAGTCCGCGACCACTTCGGCATGGGTGATTTGGTTGTCCACGATCTCCTACAACGGCTCGTAGACCCCCGCTATCTGATCGTGAGTACATATCGCCGAGGAGGACTCCGGTAGCCCGAACTCCCTTGCGCATCTCGTGCGGCAACTGAAATGGCACGGGATCTCGGTCGAACCTCGAATCATCTCCAATCACTCCAAGGAGAACCTCAGTGCTCAGCTTACGAGGGTAGCCGCCGAGCTGCACGCCGATTTGCTTGTGGTTGGTGGATTCGGCCATAGCCGCCTACGAGAGCTGATCTTCGGTGGCGTCACGCGATCGCTACTCGAGAATTCCGACTTGCCGGTTTTCATGATGTCCTGAACGCATCGCCCACTCACTTCACTGCCATTATTTCGTAGGGTCCGCCAGCGTCTTGCCGCAGCCGAGGCCCCGATCGTGACGATACTTGGAGCGCCTTGCATTGGCTCACTGCACAGGAGATCCCCTAGCAATGGCCGAGCGTTTGGCTTGCGCGATGGCAATCCGGATCGCCATTCCCTCATCGTACCTCTTGTCCAATAAGGCATTGGCGATTTCGATTGCCTTGTCACGCACATCGTCATTGAGATAGCGCATCGAGGACGGATAGTTATATTGAGTCCACGGCATCGATGTGACTTCCGATTGGATACACCTACCTGCAGGAGGCATCATCACATGATAGGTCCAGCAGCGGCATCTGGGGAATTGCCGCAGCCCCTTGCATAATCGCAAAGATACACGGCACCGCACAACTGCCCGAACTGAGTGCCGGCCCGGCCCGATGCAGTCGGGACTGGCGGGCGCCGGAGCCGAGGCGCTCCAACAGGTAAGTCGCCTTACCCGTCGTTGATGGATGCTGCCAAGCGCAAGAGTGCATCGAGTTCGGCATGGATGAGGTCAAGATCGATGTCCCGGCGCAATACCAGTTCGAGCCCCGGCACCTCCGGCCAGCCGCGCGGTATTGATGGCGCATGTCATGTTGCCCTGGACACAGTTGCGCTGCATTCAAATTCTTAGCTCGTCGAACATCTTATTATTCGCCACAAAGCTGTTAATCAATGATGCGACGGAGTACTTACACGCAGTATCCGCTGCTGTCAGCGATCATCCGTAGATCATTGAGGTCTCCGCAAATCTATACGAAATCGCGCGTCTACGGGAAATCCGAGGCGCTTGAGGGAGCGCTCCGTATAGTTTCACGGGAGATGAGGGACGAAAATTACAGAAGGTCTGTTCGATGGGACGATCCACGAAGTGGCGCCGAAAGAACTCCATCACTCGCTCACCCTTGAGCAACCCACCGGTCAGGCTGACATCCATGAACCCGACCACGTCCTTTATTCGCATCCCGAGCACCCACTGTTCGAATCGATCCAGCTCGCCGGCCGCGTACGCGGCTCCTACCAGCGACCCGACCGAGGTTCCGCAAACCAGATCCGGGTGGATTCCGGCCTGCTCGAGCGCGCGGATTACTCCCACGTGCGCCCAGCCGCGCGCCGCTCCGCCACCTAACGCGAGCCCCATGCGCATTTTGCGCGGCGCACTCAAAAGTCTGCCCCCGGACCCGCGCCCTCGCACGCTGTGTGAACCACCAGCGCAATAGGTATGTCGAGCACTCTCAGCTCCCTCGAATCCCTCAGCCGGATTGGCATGCCAAATACTTCGTCACTTCGTCAGCTCGCGCGCCCACGCTTCTAGTCCAACGCGTGAAACGACTTTCAGGCCGACGAGCTGCCGCAATAGCTTTCGCAGTGCGGTACGCACCTCGACACGATTTTGGCAGCGTAAATCCAGAACGGCGGCTACATCGACGTGGCCGGTGCGCTGGAGGCCTTCGCTCACATTGCGGTGGCGATAAGGCAGCCAGGACGCGGACATCAAGAACGCGCACACGATGTGGAAAACAGTGAACCCACCGGCCAAAAAACCGGCCAAGAAGGAGTGACCATGACGACCAAGAGAAAACGCCGAAAGATAAAGGTGGCGCCCTACGATTCGGCGGATTACCTGAAGACCGAAGAGGACATCAAGAACTACCTTGAGGCGGAATTCGAAGAGCCCATGGATCGGCAGATGCTGATTCACACGCTCGGCGTTGTCGCTCGAGCGCGCGGCATGATGAAGCTCTCGAAGGACAGGCATGCCTCGTGCCTATGACATCCCCAGCCAAACGGACAGGGCGCGTCCGACTCGAGTCATGAGGGTATTGCCCAGATGGCCCACCCGCTTGCCAATCTTTTCGCGTGGCAACGTCAGAACCTTATCGACCATAATCTGTGACACCCGACTGAGGCCATTTTGCCGACTCGGATCGAGAGTTATGCGAAACAGCGGTGCATCGATGATCGTACTGGTCAGTGGCACGACTGTAATACTGGCGTGAACATCGTTGAAGACATCCGCCTGGATGATTAAGGCCGGCCGAGGTTTCCCGTAGTCCCCCGGCGCCGCTATCGTCACGATGTCGCCGCGCTTCAAGTCCAGCCTTCCACCGATCCCGCGGCACCGTCGAGCAAATCGTCCAACTGCGCCGATTGATCGGCCGCACTCGCTAGGCGCGATTGACGCCGGCATTCCTTACGAAACTTTGGTGACTTGGTGTCCGGAACCCAAATGCTGATTTGCCGAAACCCCTGTTGCTTCATCTTCGCCCGATAAACCCGCACACTTTCGTGAGCTGCGCTGCGCTTGCTAGCCATATAGGCCACTCCAGTACCGTTGTAATAACTAGTAATATAACACAGTCATGGGTAAAGGCGATCGAATCCTGTTCGTCAGGACGTCGCAAGATGGGCGCGCGGAAACCCTGCCAAATGGCGCCGGAGACAGGGGCGCATTTTTGTTGGTATCCGGGCATCTTAAGATACAGGTACCAACAAATGTCACGAGGAGCGTGTTGGTATCTCTGTTGGTAGGGAGTCGTCGTCATTCGCGATGCCCCTTTATATTTCAAATAGTTGCGCCGAGTATTCGATTCCCCCCGGCTCCGTCCCGGCTCGTGCTGTCGCCCGTGGTGTCGGGGATTTCGCAGCTGTTTGGCAGACCTTTGCGGCTGCCGCTGGATGCTCAAAGAGTGCCCCGGGCCGGAATCGAACCGGCGACCTAGCGCTTAGGAGGCACTCGCTCTATCCACTGAGCTACCGAGGCAAGCGGGGAAGGCCGGAGTCAGGCGACTTCCGGCCCTTCGATTGGTGGAGGAGAAGGGGATCGAACCCTCGACCTTCGCATTGCGAACGCGACGCTCTCCCAACTGAGCTACTCCCCCCAAAACGGCCCAGAATACTAGCAGCAAAGAGCCGGCAAGCCAAAGTATCGCCCCAAATCGGGCGAACTTAGCTAGGATGTGCCAAAGGAGGAATAATAAATGCTCAAAGCGGGAGAACGTGCTCCGGAATTCACGCTTCCTGACGATACCGGCACCGATCGGTCGCTCACCGAGCTGCTGAGCTCCGGTGCGATCATCCTGTACTTCTATCCCGCCGATTTCACTCCCGGCTGCACCCGTCAGGCCTGTACATTGCGCGATCTGCATGCCGAGATCCAGAAAGCGGGCCTGCGAGTCGTCGGCATCAGCCCGCAAAGTCCTCAGTCGCACGCGAAGTTTCGCGAGAAACACCGCCTGCCGTTCGTGCTGCTGTCGGATGAGCAAAAAACCGTCGTCAAGATGTACGGGCTGAACGGCCCCTTGGGGATCGGGGTGCGCCGGGCCACCTTTCTGGTCGACGGCAGCCGCCGCGTGCGCGATGCGGTGCTCGCGGATTTTCTGGTCGGGCGCCATGCGGATTTCGTGCGCAAGGCCATTTTGCTGCGCGCGGCCAGCACCTAGTAATTCAACCGCAGAAAATTCGCATGACCAATGCGCGGCACCGTCACGATGTACATGGTGCCGTATTCCTCCTTGCCGACGGGCGGAATACTCTGCCCGGTCAGCGCGGCGACGATCTCGGGCACCGTATCGCCATGCCCCACCACCAGGATTCTGCCGCCGGGGTGTTCACGCAGCACCCGGCGCACCAGGGCGCGCGGATCGTCGGCCGGGGCGACCGTCGGCGTCAGCGCCAGCCGCGCGGCGAGCGGAGCGGCCGTCAACCGATTGCGAAGAGCGGGCGAAACATAGATCGCGTCGACATGTCCGGGCTGACGCGCATCGCCGAACATGCTCGCGAGCAACGCCGCGCGCGCCTCACCCGCAGCCGTGAGCGGCGGATCCGCGCCGGCGTCCTCGACCTTCTCCGCATGGCGCACCACCACGATCGTGGTTGAATCCGCCGTGGCCACAACCCACGCCGCAAATCCGAGAACCACGGCGCTCGTGAGGGCGGCCAACGCCAGCAGCCACAGTGGCGTCAAGAACGGCCGGTGCTGCAGTCTTGCATGGCTTCTCATGGCAGAATCATACCAATGAATTCCCGCGCGCGGCCTACGCTGCGAATCGTCGTGCTGGCGGCCGGATTTTCCGCTCGACTGGGCCGGCCAAAAGCCCTGGCGCGGGTGTGCGGATCGAGCTTGATCCGGCGCACCGTCCGGCTCCTGGCGCCGCTCACAGCCGAGCGAATCATCGTCGTGATTCCACCGCGGGCGGCGCGCGCCCGGGCGGAATTACGCGGACAGAGGGTGGATCTCGTTGCCAATGCGCATCGCGCCGGCGGACTGTCCACCTCGGTACGGCGCGGACTGGTGGCGGGCCGCCGCAGCGCCGCAGTGCTGATGCTGCCGGTCGATTTGGTCCACCTGCAGCGTCGCGATCTCGAGCGGATGATCGCACGCTGGAGCGGCGCGCGCCGTCGTGTCGTGGCGCGGCGCGTGGCGGAGCACGGCGGCACGCCCGTCATTTTGCCGCACTGGCTATGGCCGCGCGCCGTCGGCATCGCCGGCGACCGCGGACTCAAGCAACTGCTGAGCGAGCTGGCTCCCGTGCACGTGTCGCTGCTGCCGGTGCCGTCGGCGGCCCGGGATGTCGACACCGCGCAGGACCTCGCGCGCGCGCGCCGACGAGGGCGCGCGGCGGTTTAGATTTAGATCCGGGCGGTTTGCACCAATCGGTAGCCCACGGCCGTCTCGGTCAAGATATGCTTCGGCTGCGCCGGATCGTCTTCCAGCTTTTGACGCAAATGCCCCATGTATACACGCACATAGTGACCGTCCTCGGAATGGGACGGGCCCCAGACTTCGTGCAGAATCTGGCGGTGCGTGAGCACTTTGCCGCAATTGGCGATGAGCAGAGTCAGCAGCCGATACTCGATCGGCGTCAGATGGATCAGTGACCCGCGCTTTTGAACGGTGCGCAGACTCAAGTCGATTCTCACGTCGCCGAACTCGAAGACCGCGCCGGGCGCCGCACCCGTCGCCTGGCCGCGGCGGGACGCGGCGCGCACCCTCGCCAGCAACTCGCCTACCCCGAATGGCTTGGTCAAATAATCGTCGGCCCCGGCATCCAACGCCTCGATCTTGTCCTGCTCCCCGACGCGCGCCGAAAGAACGATCACGGGAACCTTCGACCAGCCGCGCAAATCCCGCAGAAACTCCATTCCGTCGCCGTCCGGCAAACCCAGATCGAGAATGATCAAATCGGGCTTGCGCGTACCGGCGTCGGTCAAGCCCTGGCGCAGGGTGCCGGTTTCATGGACGCTCCAGCCCTCCGCCTCCAGCGCGGTACGCACGAAGCGCCGGATCTGGCGCTCGTCCTCGATGAGAATGACGACGGGCGACGGCTCAGCCATGGGCGGCCTGCACCTCGATCTCCGCTTCCGCCGCGGGCGGATGCCCGAGAGGCAGCGTCAACGTGAAAATCGCCCCGCCTCCCGGCCGATTCATCCCTACGATCCTGCCTTGATGCGCCTCGACGATCGCGCGGCAGATCGACAGCCCCAATCCCACTCCCGGGGTGGCCGATTCGCGCTCGCCGCGCGTGAACTTTTGAAAGACCGCCTCCTCTAGCCCTCTCGGCAGGCCGGGCCCGTTGTCGGACACCGATACGCTGAGCTGATCTGCGATTACCTCGGCGGACAGCGTCACGGTGCTGCCGGGCGGAGTGTATTTGGACGCATTTTCCAGCAAATTGACGAGCACCCGCTCAAGCAGCAAGGCATCGAAGCGCACCAGCGGCAAATCCCGCGGAATGCGCACCTCGACCTTGTGCCGCAGCAGCATGGTGCGCGACGAATCGAGCGCCGCACCGACCACCTCCTCGAGCGGCTGCCATTGCAGATTGAGGCTGACATGACCGCTTTCGATGCGCGCCATGTCCAAAAGATTCCCTACCAGCGTGCTCATGCGGCGAGCCTCGTCTTGAATCGCATCCGCGGTCTCCGCCTGCGCCGGCGACAAGGGCGGTTTCGTCAGCGCCAGGGATTCGGCCAGGCCCACCAAGACGGTCAGCGGCGTACGCAAATCATGCGACAGGGCCGCGAGCAGTGAATTTCGCAGCCGCTCCGACTCCATCTTCACCAGCGCATCCTGAGCCACCCCGACGTAGTGCACACGTTCCAGGGCAATGGCGATCAGCGCGGCGAAAGTATCGAGCAGCTGCCGCTGCTCCGGGATGCGCATCAGTGCGCCGGTTGCGAGCCTTGACGGCGAGTACCCCGCGAGGCCGAATCGGTGCGCGCAGCGGAAGGTAGAGCACCTCGCTGCCGGGCAGGGTGTCGGTGCCGAAGCCGGCGGGCCTGCCATTGTCGAAGGCCCACTGCGCCATGCCGATGTCGACGGTGAGCCCATCCGCGGCACGCGGCGTGGTCATGACGACCAGCTGACCGGCCGCGTCGGGCAGCAGCAACGCCGCGCCCGCGTGAAACGTGCGCTCGATGGATTCGTCGCTGATCTTGACGACCTGGTCGGTCTGCACCGCGCCGGACAGATCGCGCGCTATCTCATACAGCGACGCCGCACGCTCCTCGCGGTGCGCCGCCACCCGCGCCTGGAAGCGCAGACCCGCGGTCAACTGCCCCGTGATCAAGCCGACCGCCAACATGATGCAGAACGTCAGCAGATACTGCACGTCGCTGACCGCGAACGAAAATCGCGGCGGCACAAAGAAGAAATCGAAGGCGCCCACGCTCAACACCGCCGCGAGCGCCGCGGGGCCCCTGCCGAAGCGCATCGCGACCAGCACCACGGTCAAAATGAATATAGCCACGATGTTCGAGCGGTCGAAGCGCGCCGCCAGCGGGATGGACAGCAGCGTCACTGCCATACAGGCGACGGCGGCCCACACGTACCGCAAACCTTTGACTTTGCGTCGAGCGCCGGATTCAGCGCCCGCTGCGCCCGGGCGCGCCGCATTTCGCGCGGCGGCGCTCTGTCCGGGCCCTGCGGCTCGTCCGATCTCCACCAGGTCGATGTCCGGCGCAAGCTGCGCGAGCTTCTGCCCGCTCGATCGCTGCCAAGGCCACAGCCGCCGGTCGGGATCTCGTCCGATGACGAGCTTGGACAGGTTGTGGCTGCGCGCATACGCGACGATGCTCTCGGCCACCTGCGCATGGGCTATCACCGCCGTGGTCGCGCCGAGTTCCTGCGCGAGATGCAGGGTTGCGAGAATCCTCTCGCGCCTTGCCGGGGGCAGACGCTGCAGGCTCGGCGTTTCCACATAGATCGCGTGCCACTCCGCGTTCAGCTGGCCCGCCAAGCGAGCTGCGGCGCGGACCACCCTCTCCGCGGCCGCGTCCGGACCGACGCAGGTCAGCAATGCCGTTGCGGTCTTCCATACCGGGCTGATGGATTGCTCGACGCGATAGGCCTGCACGTCGCCTTCGATGCGATCCGCCGTGCGCCGCAGCGCGAGTTCGCGCAGCGCCATCAAGTTGCCCTTGCGGAAGAAATTGTGCGCGGCGCGCTCCGCTTGCTGCGGCACGTACACCTTGCCGGCCTTGAGCCGTGCCAGCAATTCATCGGCGGGGATGTCCACCAGCACGACCTCGTCCGCCGCGTCGAACACCGTATCGGGTATGGTCTCCCAGACGCGCACGTTGGTGATGCCGCCGACCACATCGTTGAGGCTCTCCAGATGCTGCACGTTGAGCGTCGTGAATACGTCGATGCCGGCGGCCAGCAATTCCTCGACGTCCTGCCAGCGCTTCGGATGGCGCTGGCCCTGCACGTTGGAGTGCGCCAGCTCATCGACCAGCAGCAGTTGCGGCTGGCGCAGCAATGCGGCGTCCAGATCGAACTCGCAGAGCTCTTTGCCGCGATAGGACATCACTTTTGGGGGCAGCCGTTCCAGACCCTCGAGCAGTGAGGCCGTCTCCTCGCGGCCATGCGTTTCGACGACGCCGACGACGACGTCTCTGCCCTCGCTCTTGAGCTTGCGCGCCTCGACCAGCATGGCGTAGGTCTTGCCCACGCCCGCCGAGGCGCCGAAATAGATCCGCAGCTTACCGCGCTGCGCCGCCGCCTCCTGCTGCTTGACTTTCGCCAGCAGCAGATCGGGATCCGGGCGCAGTTCGGTCGCGGTAGGCATCTGCCCCTATTGTGCGCGATCCAAGGACAGATTGAGCATCAATACGTTGACCCGCGCCTCGCCGAACAACCGCCACTGCGGCGCCTCGACCGTGTCGAGCACCATTCGGCGCAGCTTCGCCGGGTCCATATGCCGGGCGCGCGCGACGCGCGGCACCTGGTAAAGGGCCGCGGCGGGACTCACGTGCGGATCGAGCCCGCTACCCGACGCCGTCACCAGATCGACCGGAATGGCCAGGCGATTCTCCGGATCGGCCTCGTGCAGCGCCTTGACGCGCTCGCGCACCGCATCGAGCAGCGCGGGATTGGTCGGGCCGAAATTGGAGCCGGTCGATGCGCCGGCATTGTTCGGCATGGGCGAAGTGGCCGAGAGGCGACCCCAAAAGTACTTCGGGTCGCTGAACGACTGGCTGATCAGGGAAGAGCCGACGGCCTTGCCGTCGCGCATCACCAGGCTTCCGGCCGCCTGCCGCGCGAAGATAAGCTTGCCGATGCCGGTGACGGCCAGCGGATAGACGATCCCGGTGAGCACGGTCAGCGCCGCGAACAATACCAACACCGGACGCAGGGGCAGCTTCATGATTGTAGTCTCACTCGGATTACTCAGACAGACTCCTAGACCAGACGCAACGCGGCGAGCGTCATGTCGATCAGCTTGATACCGGCAAAGGGCACGAGAATCCCGCCCAATCCATAGATCAGCAGATTGCGCCGCAACAGCGAAGCGGCCCCCAGAGCGCGGTACCTGACTCCCTGAAGCGCGAGCGGGATCAACGCCACGATGATCAAGGCGTTGAAGATCACGGCGGACAGGATCGCCGAGTTGGGGCTTGCGAGGTGCATGACGTCGAGCGCGGCCAATTGCGGGTAGGTCGTCGCAAACGCGGCGGGAATGATCGCGAAATACTTGGCGACGTCGTTGGCGATCGAGAACGTCGTCAGCGACCCGCGCGTGATCAGCAGCTGTTTGCCGACCTCCACGATCTCGATCAATTTCGTGGGATTCGAATCGAGGTCCACCATGTTGCCCGCCTCTTTGGCGGCCTGGGTGCCGGAATTCATCGCCACGGCCACATCCGCCTGGGCCAATGCAGGCGCATCATTGGTGCCGTCGCCGGTCATCGCGACGAGCCGGCCCTCGCCTTGATATTGTCGAATCAGCTTGAGCTTCGCCTCCGGAGTCGCTTCGGCGAGAAAGTCATCCACCCCGGCCTCGGCGGCGATGGCCGCGGCGGTCAAGCGATTATCGCCGGTGATCATGACCGTGCGGATTCCCATGCGGCGCAGCTCACCGAAGCGCTCTCTGATGCCGCCCTTGACGATGTCCTTGAGCTCCACGACGCCGAGCACGCGGCCGCCGTCGGAAACCACCAGGGGAGTGCTGCCCTTGCGCGCCACCTCATCGACCAGCTGGCCCACCCCCGCGGGAAACGTGAATCCCTGTGCCTCGATGTGGCGGCGCACCGCCGCGGCCGCGCCCTTGCGCACCTCGCGCGAGCCGATATCCACGCCGCTCATGCGCGTCTGCGCAGAGAACGGGATGAAAGTGGCCTCGAGCTGGCTCAGGGCGCGCGCGCGCAGGTTGAAGCGCTGCTTCGCGAGCACCACGATGCTGCGCCCTTCGGGCGTCTCGTCGGCGAGCGAGCTGAGCTGCGCCGTGTCGGCCAAATGCTGCTCGGTGACGCCTTCGACCGGCAGGAACGCGGCCGCCTGGCGATTCCCAAGCGTGATCGTCCCGGTCTTGTCGAGCAGCAGCACGTCGACGTCGCCGGCCGCCTCCACCGCGCGCCCGGAGGTCGCGATCACGTTCGATGCCATCATCCGGCTCATGCCGGCGACGCCGATGGCGGAGAGCAAGCCGCCGATCGTGGTCGGGATCAGGCAGACCAGCAGTGCGACCAGCACGGTGATGGTGACCGGCGAGCCGAGCTTGGCGACTTCCACGCTGAACAGCGAGAACGGCAGCAGCGTGACCGTCGCCAGCAGGAACACCAGGGTCAGCGCGATCAGCAAAATGGTGAGCGCGATCTCGTTGGGCGTCTTCTGGCGTTTGGCGCCCTCGACCATGGCGATCATGCGATCGATGAACGCCTCGCCGGGATTCACCGCCACGCGCACGATCAGCCAATCCGACAGCACCCGCGTGCCGCCGGTCACGGCGGAGAAATCCCCGCCCGACTCGCGCACCACCGGCGCAGATTCGCCCGTGATCGCGCTCTCGTCCACCGAAGCGACGCCGTCGAGGACTTCACCGTCCGCCGGTATCACATCGCCGGCTTCGACCAGGAACACGTCGCCTTTGCGCAGCTGCGGCGCCGGGCACGGCACGCATTCCGTCCCGTATTGGGGCGTCTTCATTTTCTTCGCTTGAATGGACAGCTTCAGGCCGCGCAGCGATGCCGCCTGCGCCTTGCTGCGGCCTTCGGCGAGGGCTTCGGCAAAGTTGGCGAACAGCACCGTGAACCACAGCCACGCGCTGATGGCCAATATGAAGCCCGGCGGCGCCTCGCCATGGCCGCGCAGCGCCTGCACGAACAGCAGGGTGGTCAGGAGGCTCCCGACATACACCACGAACATCACCGGATTGCGCAGCTGCACCGCCGGCGACAGCTTGCGGAACGAGTCGCCGATGGCCGGGCCCACGAGCGCGGAATCGAACAAGCCTAAACGTTGGCGAACCACTCTTGAATCCTCAATGAATCGCGTGCAATTGCAGGTGTTCGATCACCGGACCGAGCGCGAGCGCCGGCACATAGGTCAGCGCGCCGATCAGCACCACGGTTCCGAGCAGCATCGAGACGAACAGCGGTCCGTGAGTCGGCAGCGTCCCCGCGGTCACTTCGATGCGCTTTTTCTTGGCGAGCGAACCGGCAATCGCCAGCACGGGCACGATGAATGCGAACCGCCCGAACCACATCACCACGGCAAGCAGCGAGTTGTAGAACGGCGTGTTGGCCGAGAGCCCGGCAAACGCACTGCCGTTGTTGTTCGCCGCCGACGACAGCGCGTAGAGGATCTCCGAGAAGCCGTGCGCACCGGGATTGAATATCCCGGCCTTGCCCTGCTCCGTCAACACTGCGACCGCCGTTCCCACCAACACCAAAAACGGGGTTACCAGGATGACGATCGAGGTCATCTTCATTTCAAACGATTCGATCTTCTTGCCGATGTACTCCGGCGTGCGGCCGATCATCAAGCCCGCGATGAACACCGCCATGATGGCGAATATCAGCATGCCGTAAAGTCCCGAGCCCACGCCGCCGAACACCACTTCGCCGAGCTCGATCAGCCACATCGGCACCAGGCCGCCGAGCGGAGTGAACGAATCGTGCATGGCATCGACTGCGCCGCAGGAGGCCGCGGTCGTGGTGCTCGCGAACAGCGCCGTGGAGACGATGCCGAAGCGCGACTCCTTGCCCTCCATGTTGCCCCCGGCCTGCAGCGCGCTGCGCGTCTGATCGACGCCGAGCGGCGCAAACGAGGGATTCCCCTGCTGTTCCGCCCACATCGCCACCGAGGCCATGACCACGAGGATGATGGTCATGGTCACCAATATGGCCCAGCCTTGGCGAGAATCCCCGACCATGCGCCCGAATACGAAGCACAGCGCCGCCGGGATCAGCAGCATCGCGATCGTCTGTGCGAAATTGGTCAACGGCGTCGGATTCTCGAAAGGGTGCGCCGAGTTGGCGTTGAAGAAGCCGCCCCCATTGGTGCCCAGCATCTTGATCGCCTCTTGCGAGGCAACCGGCCCCATCGGCAGCGTCTGCGTATGCGTCGTCACGGTCTCGGTGATCGGATTGCCCTTCGCGTCCTTGAGCGGCGCTCCCGCCGCATCGAGCTTCGGGTTGGCATACGTCAGGCTCTCGAGCGTGCTGACGTCCTTGTAGGCATCAAAATTCTGGATGACTCCCTGCTGCATGAACAGCAGCGCCAGCACGAAGGACACCGGCAGCAGCAGATACAGCGTACCGCGGGTCATATCCACCCAGAAATTGCCGACACCCTGCGCGGAGCCGCGGGCGAAGCCGCGGATCAGCGCGAACGCCACCGCCACCCCGGTGGCCGCGGAGAAGAAGTTCTGCACGGCGAGCGCGACCATCTGGGTGGTGTAGCTCATGGTCGATTCGCCGGAGTAGCCCTGCCAGTTCGTGTTGGTCACGAAGCTCACGGCGGTGTCGAAGGCCGAATCCGCGGAGACGTTCGCGAAGCCCTGGGGATTCAGCGGCAGCCAAAGCTGCAGGCGCTGCAGGCCGTACACCACGAACGCACCCAGCGCATTGAAGAGCAGCACGGCAACGGCGTATTGGGTCCACGGCATGTCGTGCGCCGGATCGACGGCCGCCGCGCGATACAGAAGGCGCTCGAACGCGCCCACCGCGCCGTGCATCGGCCGCGCATCGGCAATGCGGACGATGTAGATCGCCAGCGGATATCCGAGCGCGATCAGCACCGCGAGATACAGCGCAATCATCACCGGCGCCGGCAGGCTCATCTACAGATCCTCGGCGCGAATCATCGCGACCACCAGGTACACGAGGAGCGCCAGCGCGATCGCTCCGCTCAACACATGGGCCCAGGTCATTTCTTTCGCTCCAGTGCGGCGCATCCGGCGACCAATGCCAGCGTCAGCAGCAAAAAGGCGATCATGACCAGCAAATACACGATATCCACGGTTCCCTCCCGACACAGCCTCGCAGCATGCGGCTGCCGGCGGCAAAACACGGCAGAATTTGCCGCAAGCCGCGTAAAAGCGGTGTAAAAACGCGTGTTAGGTCGACCACCCCGGGTATTCGCGAAAAGCCCGAACGGTCGTCTCGATGTCATCGCGCGATACGTCCAAATGCGTCACCAGGCGCGTGCGCGGCGAGACCGACGCCAGGACGCCGCGCTGTGCAAGGTGCGCCCCAAGGGCGGCCACCTGGCCGTCGGGAATGTCGACGAACAGCATGTTGGTTTGAGGCGGTTCGGCGGCCAGGCCGATGGCGCGCAGCCCCGCGGCCAGGCGCGCGGCATTGTCGTGATCCTCGGCGAGACGCCGCACGTGGTGCTCGAGCGCATACAATCCGGCCGCGGCGAGAACCCCGACCTGGCGCAGGCCGCCGCCCAATGCCTTGCGCCAGCGGCGCGCCGCGGCAATGAGCTCGCGGGAACCCAGCAGCACAGACCCGGCCGGGGCGCCCAGACCCTTGGACAGGCACACGGAAACCGAATCGAAACCGGCCACCGCGGCCGCCTCGTCGATGTTCTGCTTCACCATGGCATTGAACAGGCGCGCGCCATCCAGGTGAGTGCTCAAGCCGCGGGCGTGCACGAGCTGCGTGACCGATCGCAGGTAGCCGGGGCTCAGCACCTTGCCGCCGATGGTATTTTCCAGCGCCAGCAATCGAGTGCGGGCGAAATGTACATCGTCGGGCTTGATTGCGTGCGCGATCCGCTCGAGCGCGATGCCGCCGTCCGGCTCGTTCTCCAGGGGCTGCGGCTGAATACTGCCGAGAACCGCTGCACCCCCCTGCTCGTACTTGTACGTGTGCGCCTCTTGACCCACCAGGAATTCATCGCCGCGTCCGCAGTGCGCCATCAAGGCAGCCAGATTGCTCTGCGTGCCGGTCGCGAAAAACAGCGCGCTGGGAAATCCGAAGCGTTCGGCGACGACGGCCTGCAGACGATTGACGGTCGGGTCGTCCCCGTACACGTCATCCCCCACCTCGGCAGCCGCCATGGCGGCGCGCATCCCCTGCGTGGGACGGGTCACGGTATCGCTGCGCAAGTCGATCGAGTCATGCACGGCGCTAAGATAACCCAGTTCGCCCTGCGCATGCGACGTGCCCCTAAATACCTATAGCGTTCGGAGCGCCCTCTGACCGACACTTCAAGATCATCGCACTGCCGAGGGAGAGGAATGAACATTCGATTCTGGGCCGCCGCCGGGATGTTGGCCGCGACCGTCGCCGCCACATCCGCACGCGCCGAGTTGAGCGAAGAGGAACTGGCGAAGATCGCGCAGAACCCCGTGGGGAACCTCATCAGCGTGCCGTTTCAGGAGAACCTGAACTTAAATGCCGGACCGCTCGAGAAGAATCAGAACGTGCTCAACATCCAGCCGGTGATACCCATCGACGTCAACGAGAACTGGAACATCATCACCCGCACCATTCTGCCCATTCTATCGGTGCCGCCCTATGCGCCCGGCCAGAGCCGCACCAACGGCATCGGCGACCTGCAAATCTCGGCGTTCCTCTCGCCCGCGAAGCCGGGTGACTGGATCTGGGGCGTGGGCGCGATCACCCAGCTGCCCACGCACAGCGACCCGCTGCTCGGCAACAACAACGCCGGCTTCGGACCCTCCTTCGTGATGCTGCACCTGACGCATGGCGACCCCTGGGTGTACGGGGTGCTGGTCAACAATGTCTGGTCGAGCAACAACAGCCAGGCGCCCTCGTACAACAACGGGCTGATGCAACCGTTCCTCAACTACAATTTCCACAGCGGCGCTTACCTGACGAGTGCGCCGATCCTGACGGTCAACTGGCAGGCCAAGGGCAATCAGCAATGGACCGTGCCCGTGGGCGGGGGCGCCGGCAAGATTTTCCACTTCGGCAAGCTGCCGGTGAACACGCAGCTCTCCATGTACTACAACGTGGCCCGGCCCGACTTTGCACCAAACTGGCAGATCCGTGCTCAGGTGCAGCTGATGTTCCCCAAGTAGCGCCGCCCCTGTGGCTTCAGGCGCTGATCGCGCGCGCACGACGCATCGATCGATGATCCAGGGCAGACCCTTGCTGGGCGGGGTGGAACTGGGCGGAACCAAATGCGTGTGTCTGCTCGGCACGGGTCCCGACGACATCAGAATTCGGACCTCGGTGCCGACGGGCAGCGATCCGTCCAACACGTTGAGCCGCATCGAGGAACTCCTGCGCAACGGCATGTCGCTGCACGGGCCCATGGAGGCATTCGGCATCGCCTCCTTCGGACCGCTCGATCTGTCGCGCGAGTCCCCCACCTTCGGTGCGATCACCTCGACCGTGAAGCCGGGCTGGCGCAATACTTCGGTCGCCGCGCGTCTGCAAAGCGCATTCAACGTGCCGATGGGCTTCGATACCGACGTCAATGGTGCGGCGCTCGCGGAGGGTCGCTGGGGCGCGGCCACGGGCCTCGCCGACTATGCCTATGTCACCGTCGGCACCGGTGTCGGCGTGGGGCTGGTCGTGAACGGATGCCTCGCACACGGCTTCGCTCATCCGGAGCTCGGGCACATTCGCATTGCCCGCAAGGCCGGTGACGGTTGGCCCGGCGCCTGCGCATTTCACGGCGACTGCGTCGAAGGACTCGCCTCGGGCACGGCAATTGCGGCGCGCACCGGCGTGCCGGCGCAGCTGATCCCCGCCGATGACGGCGTCTGGGAACTGGTGGCCCATGCGCTGTCGCAACTGCTGCATACCCTGGTGTTGGCAACCGCGCCGCGCCGCATTCTGGTCGGCGGCGGAGTGGTCGAGGAGCGACCCGAGCTGTTCCGGCTGATGCGCCGGCACCTCCTGGAGAGTCTGAACGGCTATCTGGATCTCGGCGGGTTGACCGGCGATCTCGATCTGTATGTCGTACCGCCGGGCCTCGGGGCGCTCGCCGGGCCGCTGGGCGCGCTGGCTCTGGCCGCCGACGTCCTTGCCAAGCTCGAGCACGAGTAGCCAGGGGGATGGATCACGGCGAGCGGTTGGCTTCCACCACGGTGAGCGCAGTCATGTTGACGATGCGGCGCACCGTGGCGGCCGCGGTCAAAATATGCGCCGGTGCGGCGCAGCCGAGCAGAATCGGCCCGATCGCGACGTTGTTGCCCGCCGCCGACTTGAGCAAATTGTAGGCAATGTTCGCCGCTGTCGAGATTCGGACAGACCAGCAGGTTGGCGCTGCCGTGCAGCGGACTGTCGGCCAGCACCGCCCTGCGCGCCGCCTCGTCGAGCGCGCAATCGCCGTGCATTTCGCCGTCCACCTCCAAATCCGGCACGCGCTGATTGCAGCAGCGCCAACGTGGCGCGCATCTTCAGCGCCGAGGGCGCATCGCTGCTGCCGAAATTCGAATGCGACAGCAGCGCCACCTTGGGCTCCAGTCCGAACGCGCGCAGCTGCTCGGCGGCCAGTTCCGTGATCTCCGCCAGCTGCTCGGCGCTCGGATCGAGGTTGACGTGCGTATCGACGACGAAGACCTGCCGGCCCGGCAGGATGAGTCCGTTCATTGCGCCGTAGACATTGACGCCGGCGCGACGCCCGATCACCTGATCGATGTAGTGCAGATGCCGCGCGGTCGTGCTGATGGTGCCGCAGATCAGGCCGTCCGCCTCGCCCTTCTTCAGCAGCATGGCGGCTATCAGCGTCGTGCGCCGGCGCATTTCCAATTTGGCGTATTGCGCGGTCACGCCGCTGCGCTGCGTCAGCCGGTGGTAGTCCTGCCAGTACTCGCGGTAGCGCTCGTCGTGCTCCGGATTGACCACGGTGAAGTGCTCGCCGATGCGGATGCGCAGACCGTAGCGCTTGATGCCGCGCTCGATCACCGCCGGCCGGCCCACCAAGATCGGCGTCGACAGATTCTCGTCGACGGCGATCTGCACCGCGCGCAGTACCCGCTCGTCCTCGCCTTCGGCGATACACGATGCGGCTGCGCTGCGGCGCGATCTTGCGCGCGACGGCGAAGATCGGCTGCATCAGCGTGCCGCTGTGATACACGAATTGCTGCAGCCGCTGCACGTAGGCCTCCAGATCGGCGATGGGGCGCGTCGCGACGCGCGCAGTCCATCGCTGCCTTGGCCACGGCCGGCGCGATCTTCACGATCAGGCGCGGGTCGAACGGCTTCGGAATGAAGTACGCCGGACCGAAGACCAAGTCCTCGGCGCCGCCGTATGCGGCGCGCGACGATGTCGCTTTGCTCCTGGCGCGCCAGTTCCGCAATCGCATGCACCGCGGCGATTTCCATCTGCCGGGTGATGGTGGTGGCGCCGACATCCAAGCGCGCCGCGGAAAATGAAGGGAAAGCAACAGCACGTTGTTCACCTGGTTCGGATAATCGCTGCGGCCGGTGGCGATCACAGCGTCGGCGCGCGCCGCCCTGGCCTCCTCGGGCAGGATTTCCGGGGTCGGGATTGGCGAGCGCCAGGATCAATGGATTTGCCGCCATCTTTCTCGACCATGTCCGGCGTGAGCACGCCGCCGGCCGATAGACCGAGGAACACGTCCGCTCCGCCGATGACCTCGTCGAGGGTGCGCGCCTCGGTCGGCTGCGCGAAGCGCGCCTTTTCCGGGTCCATCAGCTCTCGCCGCCCTGCGTAGACCACGCCGGCCAGATCGGTCAGCCAGATGTTCTCGCGCCTCAGACCCAGGTCGAGCAGCAGATCGACGCAGGCCAGCGCCGCGGCGCCGGCGCCGCTCACCACCAGCTTGACCTGGCCGATCTGCTTGCCGCACACCTGCAGGCCGTTGAGAACGGCCGCACCGACGGTGATGGCGGTGCCGTGTTGATCGTCGTGGAATACCGGAATCTTCATTCGCTTGCGCAATTCGCGCTCGACGATGAAGCATTCCGGCGCCTTGATGTCCTCGAGATTGATGGCGCCGAAGGTGGGCTCGAGCGCGGCGATCACTTCGATGAGCTTGTGCGGATCGCGCTCGGTCGATCTCGATGTCGAATACGTCGATGCCGGCGAACTTCTTGAACAGCACCGCCTTGCCTTCCATCACCGGCTTGGCGGCGAGCGGGCCGATTGCGCCGAGACCCAGCACCGCAGTGCCGTTGCTGATCACGCCGACCAGGTTGCCGCGGGCGGTGTAGCGGAACACGGTCAGCGGATCTTCGACGATGGCTTCGCATGCCGCGGCCACGCCCGGGGAATACGCCAGCGCGAGGTCGCTCTGATTGAGCAGCTGCTTGGTCGGCGGTGATCGAGATTTTTCCCGGCGTCGGGAATTCGTGATAATCGAGCGCGGCCTGCTTGCGATCGTGCATGTCCGAGGTCTCATGAGAATGTGTATGTCTATCCAGTATGGTAGCAAGATTGCTCCGCACACGGCATGCGCAGCCGGCGGCCTGTCAACCTTTATGCTCTGTCATTCGTTATGCTGGCCGTAGCGCTTTGCCGCCCGATTTCACACCGGAGAACCGTCATGAAGACTCGTTGGTACCTGGCGCTCACCGCGGGCCGCGTCCTGGTTGCCACCCTCGTTCTGTCGAGCGCGACCCTGCAGACGAATGCGAGCTTCGCCGCCGAGCCGGCCGCGGCACCGCCGCCGGCACCCGCTCGTGCTCCCGGAGAATGGCAGAAGCATCAGTACACGTTCGCATACCTTGGATTCACCTCGACGTACTCCTGCGACGGCCTTGCCGACCAGCTGGAGAGACTGCTGCTCGCCGCGGGCGCGCGCGCGGATGCGAAATCCGAGCCCGGCGTTTGTGCGGCGCCCTATGGACGCCCCGACAAATTCGCGCGCGCGGACTTGACGTTTTACACACTCGCGCCGCTCGACAAAGACCGGCCGCCCGGCGAAAAGCCGGCCTCCGGGGTTTGGCGCACCGTCGCGCTCGCCCCTCATGCGCCGCAGGGGCTGCAGATCGGCGACTGCGAACTGGTGGATCAATTCCGCGCTCAGGTTCTGCCCATGTTCACCACACGCAATGTCGTGAACAAGGTGACCTGCGTCCCGTATCAAGAATCGGGTACGCTGATCGACCTCAAGTTCGATGTGTTCGCGGCGGCGCCGGCGCGCGCCGCCGCCGGCCGCCCCTGAGCGTCAATACACGGCCGCCAGCGCGTCAACCGGGGACAAAGATGCCTAACGACCACACCGCAGGCGCGTCGGAGACCTTCGCGCTCAAACGCCGCATCGACAGCGGAGGCACCACGCCGCTCACCGCCTGGGGATTTCGCAACGAGACCGACCCGCTGACGGACGTGCTGCTCGGCCCTGCGGATCACCTGCGGCACATGGCGACGAGTTCGCTGTCGCGCAAGACGCTGCGCGAACACCCGGCCGACATCCGCGCCGCCAAAGCCCAGCATCAGGAGCTGCAGAGCGCCTATGCAGCATTTCGGGGTGCGGGTGCATTGGCATCAGCCTGAGCCGGAGCTGCCGATGCAGGTCTATGCGCGCGATTCGAGCGTCATGACGCCGTATGGCGCCATCATCACCGCCATGGCCAATTGGTGGCGCCGCGGCGAGAATTTCGCCGCGATCCGCACCTATGAGCGGCTCGGCATCCCGATCTACGACATGGTCACCGCCGGCACCTTCGAAGGCGGCGATTTCAACGTGATCGAGGAAGGCTGCGTGCTGATCGGCTGCGGCGGCGCGCGCACCCAGGAAGAGGGCGCGCGCCAGGTCGAGGGCTGGTTCAGGAAGGAAGGCTGGGAGACCCGGCTCGCATTCTTCGACGAATACTACGTGCACATCGATCTGATGGTGGTGCCGATCGCGCCGCAAGCTCACCGCCGTGTGCCTGGCCTGCACCGAGCCCGGCATCGTCGCCTGGCTGAAGGGCAAGGGCCACGAGATCATCGATGTGCCCTTCGAGGACACGATGGCAATCTGGGCTGCAATTTCATGTCGCTCGGCCGCGACCGCGTCATCGTGCCGCAAGTCCAGCCAGCGCCTGATCGAGCAGCTGCGCGCCCACGGCTTCGAGGTCGCCGAGGTCGACATGAGCGAGATCTCCAAGACCGGCGGCGGCATCCATTGCATGGCGCAGGCGCTGCGCCGAACCGCCGCCGGATAGGCACCACAGCGGCGCCGACTTGGACTATGTGACGCGCGGCAGCGCCCGGGGCCGACCCCGAGGGCGCGCCGCCGCGCTGCGAGCGCGCGGCGCCATGGACCGCCTCTGCGCGGATGCAGCCGCCGAAACGGCGGTTCAGCTAACTTGCCGCCTGATTGGCGTGTTCGGCCTCGATCTTGGCAACCGCCGGTCGCGCCTGCATGAGAGCCGCGTGCGCGCCGATCGCCGGCAGCTGTGCGTGCAATGCGGCCTTGTCGGGATGCCAAGAAGCGAGCATGTACAGGTACGGGTCGGCAATCGAGTACTCGGCACCCAGAACGTACGGATGCAGGTTGCGGCCGATCACGGCCGCATGCATGACGAAGTCGGCCGTGCCCTGCTGGCGGATCGCATCGCTGTCCGCCTCGCCGCGCGTCGAATACGCGTTCGGAATAATAGATCCGCAGCACCGCTTCATAGAGATTCGCCGAGAGGAAAATCATCCATTGCAGGAACAGCGCGTGCCGGCTCGTGCCGGGTTTTGGGGCCAGCCTCGCATCCGGATACATCACGGACAGATGCATCAGCATTGCCGCCGATTCGAACATCATCGTGCCGTCCGGCAACACCAGCGCCGGCACCTTGCCGGTGGGATTGAGCTCGCGGTATCGGGCGACCTCGGCGTCATCCTGGCTCACCCAGATTCTCTCGTACGGAGCCCCGATCTCCTCCAGCGCCACCTGCACCGCGAACGAACCGGATCCGGGTCGTCCATAGAGTGTGAACGGCTTCTTCATCGAGCGCAGCCATCACATAGATCAGTCGGCGGATCTCTTCTGATCGGGTATCGGTGAGATGCAAATGCCTCATCACACGCTTCAAATTGCGGCGAATTTCATTCAATTGACCGATGCTGACCGCGGTCTTCATCGCCTCCTTCAGCGGCTGCAGCGGATAGCCGCCGTACGGCCCCGCGTCGGGAACATCGTTGGTCACCGCCGAGCGGCCCGCAAGCACCACGTTGTCGGCCAAGGTCACGTGCGAGGTCACGACGAGCATCCGCCGGTCACGAACTGGCGGCCGATCTTGGTCGAGCCTCCCATCATGAAGCCCGCCGTGTAGAAGCCGTTCTCCCCGAGATCACAGTTGTGCGCGATGTGGCAGATATTGTCGAGCTTGGTGCCTGAGCGAACGATGGGTGGACGTGAGCGTCGCGCGGTCGATGGCGCAGTTGCTGCCGATCTCGACTCCATCGCCGATCTTGACGTTGCCGAGATGGGAATCTTTCGCGGCGTGCCGTCCGGGTCGACGGCATAGCCGAATCCATCGCTGCCGATCGTCGTGTGCGGATGAATCTCGCAATCGCTGCCGATCTCGCACGCCGAGCCCGACGAACACATGCGGGTGGATCATGCATCCGTCGCCGACGCGGGCGTGATTCTCGATGACCACGTGGGCAGCCGATCAGACAGCCGTCGCCGATGACCGCGTGCGCGCCGATGACGCAATAAGGACCGAGAAATACATCCGTCGCCGATCTTGGCGTCGGCGTGCACCACCGCGGTCGGGTGGCGCTCACCCCACTGCGTGAAGCGATGAGGTCTTGTTGTCGAAGTACTTGAGCAGCAGCGCCATGCCCATCGGAGATATTGCTGCACCGAAAAGCAGCAGGTCTGCCGAATCCGGCGGCGCGGCAACGAGCCGGCCAATTGCGAAGACAGGATCATGATCGCGGGCTGCCGCGGCAGTGCCTCGGCGAAATGCTCCGGCGTGCTCACATACACCAAGCTACCGCACGACGCCTCTTCGGGAATCTGGCAATGGCTTGCCGCCCGTGCAGGTCGCCGCTTAGAAATGTGAAGATATCCGCATGCTGACTTTTGATCGTCTGACCGGTGAGCATGATCGGCCCCCTGCGATTGCTGGGCGGACTATACGCTACTTCACGCCGGCGCCGCCGCTGAATCTGGCCCTCCCGTCCCGCGGTGCATCAGGAGCGCAAACCCGCTCGGCCCCTTCCGACCTCACGCGGGACTCGAACTGGCCGCGACATTGGGCTTAGGATATGCGCACCGCATCGCTGGGCAACGGATGGATCATGCTTACCCAATCGAAATTCTCCTCGCTGACGCCGTCGGATGAATGGCGGCTACGCTGCGAATTGACGGATTTTTACCATCTGGTCGATTTCCTGGGCTGGACCGAGCTGATCTTCAATCATATTTCGGTGCGGCTGCCGGGGCCCGCCCACCACTATCTGGTGAATCCGTTTGGCCTGAACTATTGCGAAATCACGCCGGAGAATCTGCTCAAGGTCAGCGTCGAAGGCCAATTGGTCGAGCCCTCGGAATACCCGGCCAATCCGGCGGGCTTTGCGCTGCACGGCGCGATTCACGAGAACCGCTCCGATGTGGGATGCGTCGCCCATACCCATACCACGGCGGTTTCGGCGGTCGCGATGAAGCGCGGCGGATTCGATCACAACAACTTCTACAGCGCGCAGCTGATCGGCCGCGTCGGCTATCACGATTTCGAGGGCATCACGCTCTATCGGGACGAGCGCGCCCGCATGCTCGCCAGTCTCGGCGACAAGCACGTGCTGGTGCTGCGCAACCACGGCATCGCCGTCTGCGAGCGCGATATCCCCACCACCTTCATGCTGCTGTGGGTGGTGCAGCGCGCCGCAGAAATTCAATGTCAGGCCGGCCAATTGGCGGGCGAAGACAGCGAGCTGACCGACGCGGTTCGGCAGCGCTGCCGCGAGGCGGTCACCGACCTCGGCAGCAACATTACCGTCTCGCGGCTCGCCTTCGATGCGACGGTGCGCCGCATGAAATCAGCCAAGCGATGATCGAGCGGCCATCGAGCCAACTCTTGTCCGGCGGCGACGGCCGCGTGCGCGCCAGGGCCATCGTACCGCCGGCGAGAGCGCCGATCCGACCTCTCCTCACTTCAACGATCAAGCCCTCATGTACACTGAGGGCCGCTTCCGCGACGTGCTGTTCACACCGCAAGATGTGCAGGCGCATGCCCAGAGGCGCTATCACCCCGGGGATCGTCCGTTTTGACATATCGCACGGCAACCGGTCGGCGGCGCACTGCGCCGGCGCCGGGAGATGGATAATGCGGATTCGACGCCCGGCAGCACGGATGTGGTCGTCAGGGCGTCGCATCGGCGAAAAGTCGCGCGCACGGATGCGCGCGCATTCGGTGACCGCGATTGAGGCGCATCGCGCGAATCTTGCGCGCGGCTCGCGGCCGGCACTGGCGGCTACTCTGCTCGCGGCTGCCGCAGCGGCGTGGCTCACCCTGCGCGCCAGTTTGCCCGCGATCGACGGACGGCGACGCTGCCCGGACTCACGGCGCGCGTATCGATCGAGCGCGATGCGGCCGGCGTCCCGACCATCACGGCGCAGAGCCGCAGCCGATCTGGCGCGTGGCGTTGGGCTACGTTCACGGTCAGGATCGCTTTTTTCAGATGGATCTCTTGCGCCGCGCCGCGGCCGGCGAACTGTCGGCACTCCTCGGGCCGGCGCTGCTGCCCGCCGATCGGCGAATTGCGGCTGCATCGATTTCGCGCGGTGGCGCGCGCCGTCGCTCGCCGGCCTGGATGCCCCCAGCCGCGCGCTGCTCGATGCCTATGTCGAGCCGGCGTCAATGCGGGCCTGTCCTCGCTGCGCAGCCGGCCGTTCGAATACTGGCTGCTGCAGAGCAAGCCGCAGCCGTGGAGCGCCGAGGACAGCGTGCTGTGCGTGCACGCGATGTTCCTGCAGCTGCAGGACTCCGCCGGGCATGGGCAGCTGCAGCGCGGCCTGCTGCGCGCGACGCTGCCCGAGCCGCTATGGCGCTTTCTGGAGGCGGGCGCGCCCGAATGGGACGCGGCGATCGACGGCAGCCGCAGCGCCGAGCCGCGGGTTCCGAGCGCCGGCGAATTCGATTTGCGCACGCTGCAAGGATCTGCCGGTCGCAGCCGCCGCCGAGATCGTCGACGGCGAGCTCGATCTGCCCGGCAGCAACAATTGGGCGGTCGCCGGGTCGCGCACGCCGCACGGCGCGGCGCTCGTCGCCAACGACATGCATCTGGACTTTCGGGTTCCCAATATCTGGTATCGCGCACGGCTGGTGCGCGTCGACCGCGAGCCGCTCGATCTCACCGGCGTGACGCTGCCCGGCACGCCCTCGCATCGTCGCGGGCAGCAATCGCGCGCATCGCCTGGGGCTTCACCAACAGCTACGGCGAGTTCGCAACCGTCGTCCGGCTCGTGCCGGTGGCGAGCGATCCGGACGCGTACGCAACCGCCAGCGGTGCGCGCCGATCTGCGCTACTGTCGACGAGGCGATCGAGGTCGCGCGGCGCGCCCGCCGAGCACCTTCGAGTGGCGGTAGACGCAATGGGGTCCGGTGATCGGGAAGGACTGGGAACGCCGTCCCTACGCGCTGCAATGGGCCGCGCACGATCCCGCGGCGCCGTCAACCTCGAGGCTGCTCGATCTCGAGCAGCATCCGCTCCGTCGCAGGAGCCGTGCAGGCGGCGCCCCGGATTCGGCATCCCGGACAGAATCTCGCTCGTCGCCGACGCGACGGGCCACATCGGCTGGACCATTGCCGGGCGCTTGCCGCGTGCACGGCGATGCCGCCGCCGGGCGTGCCGCAGCTGTCGACCGACGCAGCGTCGGATTCGCGCGGTGGCTGGCCCCGCGAGAACAACCGCACGTCGATCGATCCCGCCGGCGGGACTCCTCTGGTCGGCCAACGCGCGAGTCGTCGGCGGCGCAGCGGCGGGACTGATCGGCGACGATGGCATGGACCGCGGCGCGCGCGCCGCGCAGATTCTCGCCGACCTCAAGAGCGCGCCGCAGCCCTTCACGCCGGCGGCGAGCCTGGCGGTGCAGCTGGACGATCGTGCGCTGTTCCTCGAGCGTTGGCGCTCGCTGCTGAGCGATGTCATCGAGCGAGCCGGCGCGCGGCGGGCGATCGAGCCACGATGCCGCGCGCGAGGTGCTCGCGAGCTGGAGCGGCCATGCCGCGCCCGGCGATGCCGCCTACCGCCTGGTCCGGCTGTTTCGCGCCCAAGTGGAGGCGCGCGTGTTTTTCATGCTCGTCGCGCCGGCGCGCCAGCGAGCGACGCGACTTTCGTCTTCGAGATTCCCGACCTCCTTCGAAGGTCCGCTGTGGCGCCTGCTGCAGCAGCGTCCCGCGCATCTGCTGGCGGCGGATTATGCCGACTGGGACGCGCTTGCTGCTCGAGGCGCTCCTCGCAAGCGAGACGCTGCCGCCGCCTGTGCCGCAGCCTCGCCGCCTGCACCTGGGGCGACGTGAACGCCGTTCGGGTCGCGGCATCCGCTCTCGGCGGCGCTGCCGCTGCTGTCCGCGCTCCTCGACATGCCGACGGTGCAGGTGGCCGGCGGCCACCACGACATGCCGCGCATTCAGGGGCCGGATTACGGGGCGTCCGAGCGCTTCAGCGTCGCCCCGGGACATGAGGAGCGAGGGATACTTCCACATGCCGGGAGGCCAAAGCGGCCATCCGCTCTCGCCGTTCTACCGCGCGGGTTTTGCCGCCTGGGCCGAGGGCAGGCCGACGCCGTTCCTGCCGGGACCGCCGACACGCATTGCGGCTGATGCCCGGCGCCTAGACGCGCGTCCGAGGTGCGGTCGCGCGTGATCACGACGCTCACTACTTGCGCGGGCGAGACTCTTCGCCGATCCGCGCCGACGCAGCCGCGCCCTTCGGTGCACACCTGATTGACGGGACAGACCACCGGGGCTCCCCTCACGCAGCCGCGCGCGTCGGCCTCCGGCACTGCGCGGCACGCAGCGCTCCTGACCGTTGCAGCTGCGCTGATCATCGCAATCCGCATCGGTGACGCACGTCATCGTGCTGGCATCGCGCTCCAGCGTCGCGAGTTCGCCCTGCCGGTCGATCTCGCCCGAGAGCGTCGTGTTGAGCAGCAGCTGCGGCGGCTCCACGCCGGCCGACAGATCGACATCCGCGGCCACCACCTCCCACGGCGGTGACGAGCGGACTCGCGGCGCGATAATACAGGCTGAAGCGCAGCACGCTGCGCGGGTCGAGCGTTTCGCTCAAGGTCAGCGGGATGACGCGCGTCGATTCGCGCGGCCATGCTTCGCCGTGCGTCAGACGGCAGCCGGCGCACCGCCTTGCCGGCTTCGTAGATGCGCAATTCCAGAACGCTGCCGGCGCTCAGGTCCGCAGCGCCGGTGACGATGCGAACCTGGATGTGCGATACCGGCCTGCCGGAGCCGCGACGCCCCACAGAGTGAGGAGGAACAAAATGGGCCAGATGCGACTGGACACAGGTTCAGCTTCACGGTACCCCCTCGCAGCAACGGCGGACTCGATGGCCGATCATAGCTGATCTTGCCGTATCTCGGCAAGCGGCGCGCGCGCAGGCACGCGAGTTAACTTATTGCGCGTGGACGGACGAATCCTCGAGCCCGCGATACTTCATCATCGCATCGACGCTCGGGCGCGCGGCCGCGCCAAGCCGCGTACATCGCCGCGAGGTCCTGCGTGTTGCCGCGCGACAGGATCATCTGCCGAAACCGATCGCCGTTCGCGCGCGTCAGGCCGCCGTGCTCCTCGAACCACTGATAGGCGTCGTCGGCGAGCATCTGCGTCCACGAGATAAGCGTAGTAGCCGGCGGAATACCCGCCGCCCCAGATGTGGCTGAAATAGCTCGAGCGATAGCGCGGCGGCACCGCGTGCATGTCGAGGTGCGTTTTCTCCAGCGCCTGCTGCTCGAACGCGTCCGGATCCTGCAGCGGCGCGCTCGGCCGGCAGCGTGTGCCACTGCATGTCGAGTTCGGCGGCGGCCAGCAGTTCCGTCAGCCTGTAGCCCTGGTTGAAATTCGCCGCGCTTCTTGATCTTGTCGACCAGCTCGGCCGGCATGAGCGGCGCCCGTCTTGTAGTGCCGCGCGTAGTGATCGAAGCACCTGCCGGATACAGCGCCCAGTGCTCGTTGAATTGCGAGGGAAACTCGACGAAATCGCGCGGCGGTCGCGGTGCCCGACAGGCTGGGATACTCGGTGTCGGCGAACATGCCGTGCAGCGCGTGGCCGAATTCGTGGAACATCGTGGTCACGTCGTCGAAGCTGATCGAGCGCCGGCTCGCCCGGCGCCGGCTTCGGCAGATTGGCGACGTTGTAGACCACCGGCCGCGTGCCGAGCAGCTTCGACTGGTCGACGAAAGACGACATCCACGCGCCGCCGTTCTTGTTGTCGCGCTTGAAATAGTCGCAGTAGAACAGCGCCAGCGGCTTGCCGTCGGCGTCCGAGCACCTCGAAGACGCGCACGTCCGGCTGGTAGACCGGGATGTCCTTGCGCTCCTTGAAGCTGATCCCGTAGAGCGGATGGCGGCGTAGAAGACGCCGTTCTCGAGCACGTTGTTCAGCTCGAAGTACGGCTTCACTTCCGCATCGTCGAGATCGTACTTGGCCTTGCGGACCTGCTCGGAGTAGAACTCCCAATCCCAAGGCTCGAGTGTGAAGCCGCCCGTCCTGCGCGTCGATCGACCGCCTGGATATCCTTGCCCTCGCGCGCGGCTTTCGCCGTCGCCCGGGCACCAGCGCATCCATGAACTTCGAGCGCGGCCTCCGGCGTCTTCGCCATCTGGTCCTCCAACTTCCATGCCGCGTGGTTGGGATAGCCGAGCAGCTGCGGCGCGCTGCGCGCGCAGCTGCGCCAGCCGCGCGATGTCGCGCGCGTATCGTTGGCATCGGCGCGCTCGGTGCGGTTCCAGGATTTCTCGAATATCGCCTCGCGGGTCGCCCGCACGCTGAGCGAAGCGAGCGCCGGCTGCTGCGTGGTGTTCTGCAGCGGCAGAACATAGCCGGCGGGCCGCCGCGCGCCTGCGCCGCCTGCGCCGCGGCCGCGATCTGCGCCTCGCTCAATCCCGCGAGCGCCGCGGGCGTGTCGGTCGCGTACGCCCCATCCTTGTCGGCGGCCAGCACTTTGGTGGTGAAGGCGTTCGAGAGCGTCGAGGCCTCCTCGTTCAGCTTTTTCAGCCGCGCCTTCTCGGCATCCGACAGTTCGCGCCGGAATGCACGAATTGATCGTACGTGACTTCGACCAGCCGCCGCGATTCGGGATCGAGGACTTGATCGAGCGCGCGCTTGTAGACGGCGGACACGCGTGCAAACAGTTTGCGCGTTCAAGTAGATGGCATCGTGGTGCGCGGCGAGCTTCGGCGCGAGGGCGGTCTTCGCCTGCTGCAGCACGGGATTGGTGTTCGCGCCGGTGACGGCGCTGAATGCGGCGCTGGCTCTCGGCGAGCAGCCGTCCGCTCTTCTCCAGCGGTACGAAAGTGTTTTCGAAGGTCGGCGCCGCGGGATTTTCGACGATCGACCCGAATTTCGGCGAGCTGCGCGGCCATGCCCGCCTCGATCGCGGGCTGATAGTCCTCGTCCTTGATCTTGTCGAACGGCGGCGCGTGAAACGGCAGCGCGCTCGGCGTATAGAAGGGATTCGAAGGTCCGAATCCGCCGTCAGCGGCGGCCGCGGCCGCATGGGCGCCGGCGCTCACGAGGAGCGCTCCTGCTGCGAATACACCATGAAAACCTCGATGCATGCCGGTCATTGCTCACGCTTGTAGATGGTGCCCTCTTTCATCACGAAGACGACGTGCTCCAGCACCCGGATATCGGCGAGCGGATCGCCATTGACCGCGATGATGTCCGCGGATTTTCCCGCGGTGATCGAGCCGAACAGTTCCGGATGCCCGATCAGATCCGCCGCATTGACGGTGGCCGACTGGATGGCTTGCATCGGGGTCATGCCGTACTTGACCATGAACGCAAACTGCCGGGCATTGATTCCGTGCGGGCAGACGCCCGCATCCGTGCCGAAGGTCATCTTGACGCCGGCCCGCACCGCCTTGGTGAAGTTGCGGCGCTGCGCCTCCCCCAGATCGCGATCGTGCTGCAGAAAATCCGCCGGCGTGTCCGCCGCCGACTGAATGCATTCCTCGTCATAGATGTCCATGTCGAGATAGGTGCCGTGCTGCTTCGCGAGAGCGATCCCCTCGTCGTCGATGAGCGTCGCGTGCTCGACCGATGCGACGCCCGCGCGAATCGCATTCTTGATGCCCTCCGCCGCATGCGCGTGCGCCGCGACGCGCAGTCCGAAGTTGCCGGCCTCATCGACGGCGGCGCGCAGCTCCTCCGGGGTGAATTCGATGGATTTCGGATTGCTGCCGTGCGTGAGCACCGCCCCGGTGGACAGCACCTTGATGTGATCGGCCCCGCGGTGCGCAAGTTCCCGTATCTTTTGACGCACTTCCCAGGGGCTGTTCGCGACGCCGTATTGCAGATCCCACGGCAGCTGAATATCCGGAGCCAGGCCGGTCATGGCTCCGGCACCCTCGCTGATGGTGATGTAGGCGCCCGCCACGTACATGCGCGGCCCGATGATGATGCCCTTGGCAATGGCGTCGCGCATGGCGACGTCGTTGAAGGCGCGGTACACGCCCACGTCGCGCACAGTGGTAAAGCCGGCCAGCAGCGTCACTCGGGCATTGGGGATGGCGGCGTACGCAGCCTCGGCCGCCGTCCTCTTCAGCACATCCAGCGGCTCGGCGTCCGCGAGATCGGCGAGATGGGTATGGCAGTCGACCAGGCCGGGCAGCACGGTCATGTTCGACAGATCGACGCACGGCCGCGCCTTCGGGAATCGTCAGATGCGCGCCGACGGCTTCGATCCTGGTGCCGCGGACGAGGATGAGCTGGTTCGTCAGGGCACGCCCCGCCTCCACATCGATGAATGTGCCGGCGCGGATCAGCGTCAACGGAACGGCGGGCGAACTCTGCTGTGCGGGACAATTGGCGGCAAGAAACGCCAGGCAATAAGTCCATAAACAGGCTTGTTTGATCACGATGTTCCTCGATGAGGCGCGCCGCGGCGCCGGGTTGGGCCGAAGGGACCAGATGATACTCGATGGCGAGTTCTCGATGCGGAGGCACTTGATATCGGCCGCAGGTCCCTTCTGGCTGCCGCATCCCAAGCGGAGCTCGAGGCGCTCGAAGCCAACGGCGCCGCGCCGTACATTCACCCCACCATTCCCCCGAAGGCGTGGTCCCAGCCCTATGAATTTCGCGGGTTCGGCGGCGCCCTCGCCGGCTTGCCGGGTTCTCGTCTGAGTAATCCGCGCGAGCCGCAGGCTGCTAGCTCGCCAGCGCAGCCTTGTCCTTGGCCACCTGCGCGATCACCTCATCGGCGACCTGCCGCGGCACCGGATCGTAGTGCGAGAACTCCATCGTGTAGGAAGCCCGACCGCTGGTCATGCCGCGCAAGTGGCCGATGTAGCCGAACATTTCCGACAGCGGCACGGTCGCGACGACGGCGATGTTGGTGCCGCGCTCCAGCTGGTCCAGGATCGAGCCGCGGCGGCGGTTGATGTCGCCGATCACATCGCCCAGATAGTCTCCCGGAGTCACCGTCTCGACCTTCATGACCGGCTCCAGCAGGATCGGGCCAGGCCTTGCGGATGGCTTCGCGGAAGCAGGCCTTGGCGGCGATTTCGAAGGTCAGCGCGTTCGAGTCGACGTCGTGGTAGCTGCCGTCGGTCAGCGTCGCGCGAAAATCCACGGTCGGATAGTGCGCGAGCACGCCGTCTTCCTTCTGCATGCGCAGACCCTTCTCCACCGACGGAACGTATTCCCTCGGAACGGAGCCGCCGACGGTCTCGTCCACGAACTCGAAGCCGGCGCTGCGCGGCAGCGGCTCGAACACGATCCACACTTCGGCGAACTGGCCGGAACCGCCGGTCTGCTTCTTGTGGATGTACTGTTCGGTCACCTTCTTGGTGATGGTCTCGCGGTAGGCCACCTGCGGCTCGCCCATGATGCCTTCCACGCCGAACTCGGTGCGCATGCGGTCCAGCGTGACCTCCAGATGCAGCTCGCCCATGCCGCGCAGAATGGTCTGGCCGGTTTCGCGGTCGGTTTCCAGGTGCAGCGAGGGATCGGCGCGCACCATCTTGCCGAGCGCGGCGCCGAACTTCTCCTGCTCCGCCTTGGTCTTCGACTTGACCGACACGCTGATCACCGGGTCCGGAAAGCGCATGCGCTCCAGCACCACCGGATTCGCCGAGTCGCACAGCGTGTCGCCGGTCTCGGTGTCCGCCAGGGACACGAGCGCGATGATGTCGCCGGCGCGGGCCTCCTCGATCGGATTGGCTTCCTTGGCGAACATCTCGACCATGCGGCCGATCTTCTCGCGCTTGCCGCGCGTGGAGTTCTGCACCGAGGCGCCCTTGGTCAGCACGCCGGAATACACGCGGATGAAGGTGAGCGCGCCATAGGCGTCGTTGATGACCTTGAACGCCAGCGCGGCGAACGGCTCGTCGTCCGAGCACTTGCGCTCGCCGATGGGCTCGCCGTCGGCGTCCACGGTCTTGATGGAGGCCACGTCGGTCGGCGCCGGCAGATAATCGACGACGGCGTCGAGCACCTGCTGCACGCCCTTGTTCTTGTACGAAGAGCCGCACAGAACGGGCGTGAAGGCCGAGTGAATGGTGCCCTTGCGCAGCGCGCGCCGCAGCACGTCGGCCGACGGGACGGTGCCTTCGTTGAGGTAGGCTTCCATCGCCTCGTCGTCCTGCTCGAGGCAGGTGTCGACCAGTTCGCTGCGGTACTTCGCGACATCGGCCAGCAGCTGCCGATCGCTCGGCACGGTGATGTGCAGCTTGTCGGCGAGATCCGGGGTGACCTCGAGGATCTGCCACTGGGCATCCTTGTCGTCCGAGTCCCAGACCAGGGCCTTCATCTCGACCAGGTCGATCATGCCCTTGAAGTTGTCCTCCGAGCCGATCGGAATCTGCACCGGCAGCGGGCGCGCGCCGAGGCGCTTCTTGATCATGTCCACGCAGCGCAGGAAATTCGCGCCGCTGCGGTCCATCTTGTTGACGTAGCAGATGCGCGGCACGCCGTAGTTGTCCGCCAGGCGCCAGTTGGTTTCCGACTGCGGCTCCACGCCCGCGACGCCGTCGAACACCACCACCGCGCCGTCGAGCACGCGCAGCGAGCGGTTCACCTCGATGGTGAAGTCGACGTGTCCGGGGGTGTCGATGAGATTGATCTTCTTGTCGCGCCAGAATGCCGACACCGCCGCGCTTTGAATGGTGATGCCGCGCTTCTGCTCCTGCTCGAGGTAGTCGGTGGTCGTCGATGTCTTCAGATCCTTGGTGTCGTGGATGTCGATGATGGTGTGCTTGCGCCCCGTGTAATACAGGATGCGCTCGGTCGTCGTCGTCTTGCCGGCGTCGACGTGGGCGATGATGCCGATATTGCGGATATCGGAGAGGGGTATTGTGCGGGCCATATCAAAGTTCCATGACGGTTGATGGATGAGGTCGGGGACGACCGGCAGCCAAGAGGGCGCAGAGTTTGACACGCCGATGTGGGGTGTGTCGAAAGAAAATCAAGGGCCGCCAACAAGGCGCCGAGCGGGCTGGAAACATGTCGAAGCCTTAATGGCGCCGATTCGCCGATTCAGGACAGGCGTCAACGTGATTCTCGAGCGCCGGTGCGAGAGGGTATTTCCACGGGCGGCGCCGCTCGATCTGCGGCTTATCCGAGGATCGCGATCCCCGTATCCGCGGGGTATGATCGGTGTTGCGCATCACGGGAGAGTTCTATGCACGCCCTCAATCGGCTCTCGCTCGCCGGTCTGTTCCTTTGCTTGGCCAGCGCGTCGGCATATGCCGACGGCTTGACGATCACCATCAGCAACGAAACCACCACCAATATTCTCGTCACTGTGTACGACCTCAATTCCTATCCGGTCCAAAAGCTTCTTGCCAACCAGCTGATGAATGGGTTTGCCACGGTGTCGGTCTCCGTGACGCCGGATTCCTCCGGACGGGGGCACTTGTCGTGGACGGCGATCACCGCCGACCCCGACATGCGCCAGTGCGGGCATAACGACAAGCCCAATCTGAGCGACGGGGATACGGTGCACGTGCACGCCGATGGCGACTGCGGAAGCTGAGGAAGACGCGCCGGTTATAGCATGAGCTCCTTCAACCCGCGGTGTCGAACTCCTCGCTGCGCACCGCCGGCAGCGGTGTGTGGCCGGTCGCCGCATCGGAATGGCTGGCGGAGAGCTTGCTCATCAAGGGCAGCATGGCGATCGCGATCACCGTGCAAGCAATGCCGGCAAAACCGAGCCTGTTGAACAGGCTGGTATAGATGGTCAGCGATTCGAGCGGGTCGGCGAGGTTCTCGGGTATGTGCGCGAAGTTCGCGACGACGCTGCCCAGGTATTGCGAGAGGCCGACGGCCACGAAGTAGGCTCCCATCATGAAGCCGCCCATGCGCGCCGGCACGTAGCGCGCGATCATCGCAAGCCCCAGGCCGCTCACCAGCAGCTCGCCCAGCGAGTACAGGCCGTAGCCCCAGACCATGATCCAGGAGGACACCTGGCCGTTGACCGCCCACTTCGCGCCCACGCCGTAGATGAAGAAGCCGATCGCCACGCAGGAGAAGCCCCAGGCGAATTTCGCCGCGATCGGCGGGTCCTTGCCGAACCGGCCGAGCGTGTTGTAGATGAACACCAGCACCGGACTCAAGACGACGATCCAGATCGAGTTCAGATTCTGGTATTGCTCGGGAATCCAGTTGAACAGGTGCCAGCCGAAAATGCTGAAATTCAGGTCGACGTTCTTCTGCGCGAACAGATTGAGCGAGGTCGACATCTGCTGGTAGAAGATGAAGAAGAAAATCGTCTGCACCACCAGCACCAGCGCCGCGATCAGACCGGCGCGCTCGTCCCGATGGCTGGTGCGGATGAGGTTCGCAAATATACCCAGGATGACGGCCGCGGCGGCATACACGCAAACACGCGCAACGGTCTGGCTCTGCAGTACGAATGCCGAGACGAGCACCGTGCCGACGCCGCCCGCCAGCACGGCGGCGAGGCGCCGGCGGTTCACGCGCGATTCGTCCGGCGGCGATCCGATGTGCGCCAGCGCCCGGCTCATCAGCGAGTAGTTGATCATGCCCAGGCACAGGCCGATGGAGCACACGCCGAAGGCGGTGTGCCAACCGGCCGAGTTTCCGTAGCGGGCGCCGACATAGTCGCGGATCCACGGCGTCAGCGTCATCGAGATCATCGAGCCGATGTTCACCGCCATGTAGTACATGGTGAATGCGCTGTCGATCCGGGTTTCGTCGCCCTCGTAGATCTTGCGCACCAGATTGCCGGCGTTCGGCTTGAAGAAGCCGTTGCCGACGATGATCACGCCGAGCGCGAAGTACAGGAAATACGCATTGTCGGTGGGCAGCCACAGCAGCACATAGCCGAATGCCAGCACCACGGCGCCGATCTTCATGGTGCGCCGCGTACCGATCAGCTTGTCGCCGATCCAGCCGCCGATGGCCGGCGTCGCATAGATCAGCGCCGCGGCCGCCCCCCACACCAGATTTGCGCGGGTGTCGACGAAGCCGAGCTTCTTCATCATGTAGGTGACCATGAGCACCTGCATGCCGTAAAAGCCGAAGCGCTCCCACATTTCGATCAGAAAGACCGTGCTGAACGAGCGGGTCTGAGAGACCGGCGGATTCACAGTTGCCATAGATATGTTCCGTGCGTCGTTGGATTTGAAATGAGTGATCGGGCCGTTCAAAGCGCTCGGCTCCCTCGGGCTGACGAGAGGGCGGCGAGTCGGCGCAATGAGACATTCCGGGCATGCTGCCTTCCCCGAGCGATCGCGATCCAGACTCCGGGATCGCCCGCCGATCCAGATGTTGCCATTGTGCGACAGACTGGACTAGGTATTTCGTCCAATTTCGGCCAATCGTACGATCTATACCATAGGTGCCAGCGGACAGCGCAATCGATTAACGGTCGCGTCCTGCGTTCAGGGCGAGAAACTTTTTCTTTCAACATAGGGCTTTAGGACTTTTATTTATGAAAATCAAACTACTTACGGCAGCGGCGCTTACGCTGGCCGCTGTTGGCGCGGCACAGGCGCAGGATGTCATCAGCGTGGCGAACAATCCCTGGGAGGGCTGGTTCGCCGGCGCCAACATCGGCGGCGCGTGGAATCACACCTGCCAAAGCTGGGAGCCAGGACCCACCATCACGAGCGTAATCCGACGCTGGCCAATGCCTTTTACAATCGCAATTGCCCCAACAATGGCAATTTCATCGGCGGCGTGGATTTCGGCTACAACTTTCAAATCGACCAGTGGGTTTGGGGCTTCAAGGCCGACTATGATGCCGTCGGCAGCAAGAGCTATAACCGCTCGTACACCTACGTTCCCACCGGGCCTTTGGATCCTTTCCTGCCGGCACGTATAGCGCGTAACGGTAAGGTGAGCCCGAACGGAATCGGCCTCTTGGGTCCCCGGGTCGGCTACGCGTTCGATCAATGGCTGCCGTACTTTCGGGTCGGCGGGGCCTTCGCCGGCGGACAGCATACGAGCACGCTCACTTTCGTTCCGGCGGGCGGCGATTGCTCCAACCCAGCATCAGCGGGGGCAAGAACTTCAAGTCCAGCGGCTTCAATGTCGGCGCCGGTGTTGACTACGACATACAAGGGCCGTGGTCGCTCACCGCCGAGTACAACTACGTGAACCTCGGCAAGGGGACCAACTCCACGTTTACCTGCACCGGGAGCGCCTCCCTTATGCTCGCGCTACGCCAACTTGTCGCTGGATAACATCCACAACAGCTTCACCATGAACATGTTCCGGGTGGGCTTCCACTACGCCTTCAAGTAACAGGAAAGATACAACCGATGGATAGGGCGCTGTCCGGCACCCCTCCATCGGTTGCTTGTCCTGATTGCGATCTATTGCAGCGAATTCCCCCGCTCCCGCCGGGAGGCAAAGCGGGGTGTATTCGGTGCGGCCGGTTTCTAGCCAAACGATTATCCGCATCGCACGATAGCGCCCTCGCGCTCACCGTTGCAGCGGCGATCGCCTTCATCGTCGCCAATACGCTGCCGCTGATGGAGCTTCGGGTCGCCGGACGCTTTGCGAGCACGACGATTGTCGGCGGCGCCTATCGAGATGTGGCTGCAGGGTCAGCGGATCACCGTCGTGCTGGTGGCATTTTGCGCGGTGATCGCTCCCGGCAGCTACCTCCTGTTCATGCTGACGCTCCTGCTCGCCGCGCGGCGCACGCCCGCGCCGCGCTGGACTGGCGAGCTGCTGCGCTGGCTGAGCCACTTGCAGGTGTGGTCGATGCTCGAGGTCATGATGCTCGGCATCCTCGTGGCGCTGATCAAGATCGCGCAGCTCGCCACCGTGGACCCCGGCATCGGCATGTACGCCTTCGGCGCCTGGTCCTGCTGATTCCCGGCGATCATGGTCACCTTCGATGCGCGCGAGATCTGGGACGAGTCGCGTGGACCGACGCGATGCCGGCCGCGACCGTCGGAGTCGACCTACCGGATGACGCTGACCGCGCCACCGCCGCGCAGGCCGGACTCGTCTCGTGCGAGGCCTGCCACCTGGTGTCGCGCCCGGCGAACGTGGACGAGCCGGGCTTCTGTCCGCGCTGCGGCGAGGAGCTCGAGATTCCGCCGCCACGACTCGATCCAGAACACCTGGGCGCTCGTCATCGCCGCGGCGATCTGCTACATCCCGGCGAACGTGCTGCCGGTGCTGAACACGACCACACCGGCAGGTTCGCGAGGGCGACACCATCATGGGCGGCGTGGTGTTTCTCTATACGTCGGGATCGTGGCCGCTCGCGCTCGATCGTGCTGATCGCGAGCGTGATGATCCCGCTCGGCAAGCTGGTCGCGCTCGCCTACCTGCTGATCACCGTGCAGCGCGGCTCGATCGCGAGCAGCCGCGAGCGCACGCGGCTCTATCGGATGGTCGAGTTCATCGGCCGCTGGTCGATGCTCGACGTGTTCGTCGACACCTTCACCGTCGCCCTGGTGCAGCTGCAGCCGCTGATGTCGGTGGCGCCGGGCCCCGGCGTGCTGTTCTTCGCGGCGGTGGTGGTGCTGACGATGCTCGCGGCCGAATCCTTCGACCCGCGCCTGATCTGGGACTCGACCAAGCCTGACGAACTCGCACCATGGCTGACGAAACCGATCTCGGACGATCTGCCGCAGGCGACCGTCGTGCGCAGGAAGCGCCTGCGGATTTCGATCGTCTGGATCATCCCGATCCTCGCCGCGGTGGTGGCCATCGGGATCGCGATCCAGCGCATCCGCAGCGAAGGCCCGACGATCACCATCGTCTTCAAGGCGGCCGCGGGCATCGAGGCCGGCAAGACCTTCATCAAGTACAAGGACGTGAACATCGGCCTGGTGACCGCGGTGCGAGCTCTCCGAGGACTTCACGCAAGGTCCTGGTCACGGCGAAGATCGCACAAGCACGCGGCGGGCCTGATGGTGGAGGACGCGAAGTTCTGGGTCGTCGAGCCGCACATCACGCTGAGCGGCATTTCGGGGCTCGAGCACGCTGCTCTCGGGCAACTACATCGGCTTCCAGGCCGGCACGTCGCACGAGGCGCAGCGCAGCTTCATCGGCGCTCGACGCGCCGCCCGCTGATCACCGACCAGCCCGGCCGGCAGTTCATGCTGAAGGCCGCCAGCCTGGGGTCGCTGGGCGTCGGCGCGCCGATCTACTACCGGCAGCTCGCCGTCGGCCAGGTGGCGGCCTATCAGCTCGCGGCCGACGGCAAGTCGGTCGAGATCACGATCTTCGTCAACGCGCCGTACGACAAGTACGTCACCTCGCGAGACGCGCTTCTGGAACGCGAGCGGCATCGACGTCACGGTCGGCGCGGACGGCGTCGACGTCACGCACGGAGTCGCTCGTCGCGGTGCTGGCGGGCGGTCTTGCGTTCGACGTGCCCGCATTTCTGCCGCCCGGCGAGCCGGCCGCCGCCGAACACGGAGTTCACGCTCTATCGGATCGCAGCCATCGCGATGAAGCAGCCCGATCCGGTCGAGCGGCGCTTCGTGCTCTATTTCAACGAGTCGCTGCGCGGCCTGTCGGTCGGCGCGCCGGTGACGCTGTTCGGACTGACGGTCGGGCGAGGTCGACCGAGGTCGGGCTGGCCTTCGATCCGGCGACGCCGCCTTCCGTCCGCGCGTGGTCATCACATTCTTCCCCGAGCGGCTCATCGCGCGCCTGTCCGCAGCAGGACGGGTCTGGCAAAGGCTTTGTGGGGATGACCCGCGAGAGCGCAGCCGCGCATGCTGCGCCGTCTCGTCGAGGAGCGCGGACTGCGCGCGCAGCTGCACACCGGCAGCCTCCTCACCGGGAGACTGTACGTCGCATTCGAGTATTTCCCGAATGCGCCGAAGGTGAAGATCGACTGGAGCCAGGATCCGCTCGAGCTGCCCGTCGTCCCGGGCGGCCTCGCGAGCCTCGAGGCGAAGCTCGACAGCATCCTGACCAAGATCGACAGCGATGCCGCTCGACGCCATCGGCGTCGACGTCAAGAATGCGATCGCATCGCTCAACCAGACGCTGAAGGAGGCGGACGCTCTGATCACCCGCGTCGACGCGCAATGGGTGCCCGAGGGAACCAAGACCCTGGAGGCGCTGCACCAGGCCATCGCCGACGCCGATCGATCGCTCGCTCGGCAAGGACGCGCCGGCGCCGCAGGATCTGCGCGACACGCTGCAGGAGGTCACCCGGGCGGCGCGCGCGGTGCGCGTCCTCGTCGACTATCTCGAACGTCACCCCGAAACGCTGATCCGGGGCAAGAAAGAGGAAAATCCATGATGCGCCGCATTGCCGCCCTGGCCGCCGTGTGCGCGCTCGCGGCCCTCGTCGCCGGCTGCGCGACCCCGCCGTCGCACTTCTACACCCTGAGCCCCGGCGCCGCGGCGGCGCAAGCCTGCGAAAGCACGTCCAACCTCGCCGTCGTCGTCGGACCGGTGTCGATACCCGCGATCGTCGACCTGCCGCAGATCGTCGTCAGCACGGGCCCGAACCAGGTGTGGCTGGACGAGTTCAACCGCTGGGCCTCGCCCTTGCAGAACAACATCGCGCACGTGGTCGCCGACAATCTCGTCGCGCTGCTCGGCACGCCGCGCGTCTCGCTGTTTCCGCAGTCGCTCAACGCGGACGCCGATTATCGCGTGGCGATCGAGGTGCAAACCTTCGAATCCGCGCCCGGCGAGGCCGCGACCTTGGCGGCGTGTGGATCGTGCGGCGGGTGAGGGACGGCAAGCCGCAGATCGGGGCGAACCGCGCTGCGCGAGCCGACTCAGGGCAAGGGCTATGACGCGCTCGCCGCCGCGCACAGCCGCGCGCTGGCGCGCCTGAGCCAGGACATCGCGGACGCGATACGGGCGCTGACACCCTGAGTGCGTTGAAAGCGCCAGACGTGGTGGCACCCGCAAAATTGACGCGACACATTCAGCTGCTCGCCGCGCTGGTGGCGATGGAGCTGTTGAATCCGCTGTTCGCGAAGGAACAGCTGACGACGCGCATTCTCTCAGCCGCCGTGTTCGCGACGGTATGCGCTGCGGTATTCCGCGCGGTGTTCGATACCACACCTCAGCGTTGGACCGGAGCGTGCCTCGCCGGCGCCGCGATCGCCGCCAATTTCGCACGCCTGTGGGTGCCCGCGGGACTGCATCTGCCGACGCAGGTGGCGTTGGATGGGTTCGCCGCCGCATTCTACGTGTTCGTTCTTGCCGTGATCGTGAGTCACATGTTCGGCGCGCGCCAGCTGCGCAGCGACGATGTCGTCGGTGCGTTCTCGGGCTACATATTGATCGCGCTGATCTGGGGCCGGCTATATGCACTGGTCTGGATGGCGCTGCCCGGCTCGTACAGAATAAGCCCGGACGTCACCTGGCAGCTCGGCAACTGGCATACGCTGCACGCGCTGTTCGACTACTACAGCTTTACCACCATCTCGAGCATCGGCTATGCGGACATCACGACCACGCGCCCGGTATCGAATACGCTGGTCTGGCTCGAAGTGATGTGCGGGCAATTCTATCTGGCGGTGGTGGTCGCGAGCATCGTTGGGATGAGGCTCGCACAGACGCTCGCGCCGCCGCGCGACGGCAGCTGACTTTGCGCGCCAGGGCACGCTCATGATATTTCCACTGCGGTCGAGGCGGCTGCGTTGGGCGCTCATCGGCGGCCTCGCCACGCTCGCATTGTGCGGCTGCTCGACCATCAAGCACATGCTCCATATGGATAAGGGAGACCAGGCGGCGTCCCAGCGCGCACAGCAGCTGCTGGTTCTGCAGTTTCGGGTCATGCGGTTTGCGGATGGCTATGTCGGCACCATCATCGAGCCGCTGCAGCGCTTCAAGCAGGCTGCCAATGGCCCCGAGGAGCGGCTCATGGCTCAGAATTGGCAGGTGTCGCAGGCCACCGCCGCCTACACCATCGCCACCGGACCGAGCGCCGTGGTGAATGTGCTCGACATGATCGTGCTCGCGACCTTGAGCCGCATGGTGGTCGAGGATGAATGGATCACCGAGCGCTTCGGTGAGCGTGCGACGCCGGTGCGAGAGGCGTATCGCCGCCTGGAAGCTCAGGCGAGAGATCTGGGCAAAGAGGCCATCACGGCGGAGCAGTTCGCGCAGCTGCAGCGCACCATCAACGAATGGCGCGCGCAAAATCAGCACATCAACGCGGTTGCCTACATTCACTTCAGCGACTTCGCAAAATCGATCGGCCACCCGAGTCCGGGCGAGGCCAGCTCCTCAACCGGACTGTTCCACTTGCTCGGCATCGATCCGCTCAGCGGCTTAGACCCCGCGGTTCGCGAGCTTGCGCAGACCCGGGAATTCGGGGAGCGCGCCATCTTTTGGGCGCAGCGGCTGCCGAACCTCGTCGACATGCAGGCGCAGCTCGTGGCGGACCAGTTTGCCACGACGCCGGAGACGACGCGCGTGATCGCAGACATCGATAAGTCGTCCCAGGCCGCGGCAGCCGCCGGCCGCCTCGCCGACGAGCTCCCCGGCGTGATTGCGCAGGAGCGCGAGGCGGCGATCCGGCAGTTCATGGACGCCATCACCGTGGAGACCGGACGCACGCGGCAGCTGATCAGCGAGCTTCGCGGAACACTCCAGGCGGGCACGGCGACCTCGAACTCTCTCACCACCACCATCCGCGCATTCGATCAGCTGGTGGCACAATTCCAAAAGCCAGCACCAGCCGGCGGACCTGCGGCGGCGCCCGGACGGCCGTTCGATATCACCGAGTACACGGCCGCGGCGGCCCAGATCGCGCGCGCCTCCGATCAGCTGCAGCACCTCATCGCCGGCATCGAGCACGGCACCCCGGCGCTTGCACAGAGCGCGGACCGCGCGGCGGCGACGCTGCAGGGCGTCATCGACCACGCCTACTGGCGCATCGTCGAGCTGATCGTGCTGCTGCTCGCCGGAGGGCTCGTTGCGGCGCTCGCCTATCGCGGCATCGCGCGGCGCTGGCTCGTCTGACGGCGCCTTCAGCGGAAGACGCCGCGGCTCAGGATCGTGCCGTCCTCGAGCGGCCGGCCGAAACTGATCCACACGCTGCGCGAATTCTCGGTCGTTGCCGCGAATCCCAGGCTTACCGGACCGACCGGGGTGCGCCCGGTAATGAACAGCGACACCGATTCGATCTGCCCGTAATTCCTGCTCTCGAAGGTCTCGTAGGCCTCGCTGTCCTGCAGGCGCACGCCGGCATACAAAGTCTGGCCCCGCAAGGCGAAGATGTCCTTGATCGGCCACAGGTAGCTTGCGCTCACCGTCCAGTAGCCGGCGGCGCGCAGCTCAAAGAGCTCGTAGCCGGGAAGGCTCGCCGGCCCGCCCAGCGCGAACAGCCGATCCGCGGGAAGCTGGCTGCCCAGATTACTGCCGCCGGCCGCGGCGAGCCACAACACGTCGTTGTAGAAGGGCACCGCGACCCCGACGCCCAATTCCGCGCGCTGCCAGTTGCGCTGCGCGCCCCACGCCTCGCCGCTCTTGAAATATTCGAATGCGGCTGCCATGCCCCGGGTCGGACGGAACGGCGTGTCCCGGGTATCGTGGATCGCCGACACCACGAGGCCCGCATCGGTGGTCTCGAACTGCGGCAACAGGGGTGAACCCGTCTCGAGCTCGACCCGGCGCTGCGAGGCGGCATAACCGACCCTCAATTGCGTCGCATTGCCGGCATTCATCCCGACATCGAGCCGGCCGCCCTGGTCGCCGAATTGATAGCGCGCGATGTCGTTCCCGTAGTAAAACACGTTCTCCCAATCACGGTTCCAGAAAGCCTTCGGCTCGACGAAGAACCGCTGCGCCACGTCGAGCGGCTGATAGAAGCTCGTGACCAGAAACTGCTGGGTGCCGAACTGAAGTTCATTGCGCCACTGCCCCCCGAGGCTGTTGATCCACGGCCGCTCGTGCTGCAGATACAGGACGAAACCGCGGTCATCATCGGAGGCTGCGGCGTACATCCCCAGATCGACCTTGATGAAGTCGGGGCCCCAGCTGCGCTCGACGGGCAGCCATTCGAGCGTCGCATTCTTCGGATCGCCCTTCAGTTCGTAGCCGACGGACTCGATGCCTTCCACCGCGGCCATGCGCTGCGCCGCCTGGCTGATCTGCTCGGTGTCGACCTTGTCGCCCGGCTGAATGCCGCTGAGCTGCTGCAAGTACTGGGGATTGACCCGCTTGAGCTGCGCAAACTGCACCGCCCCGATCTGCGATTCGATCCCCTGCTCGGAGGTCACCTTGAGGCGCCAGGCCTGATACTGCTCCGGGGACACCGCGTACCGGGCGATCTGGGGAGCCGCGCGTCGCGCCGCGGCCTCGCCCAGCGTGATCGCCTCCGGGGTCCGCTCGAATGCCGCCGAGCCGATGTCGCCCATTTGCACATCGATGCGCACATCCTGCGCAGTGAGCGAATCCAGCTGCGCCCGCTCATTGGCCTCGATCATCAGGTCCATGGTACGCCCGAGCATCTTCCCGGCCGTGCGCAGCTGTTCCGGCTTGACGGGTGGGGCGACCAGGTTCACCACGATGACGACGTCCGCGCAGAGCCCGCGGGCCACGTCCACCGGGATGTTGCGCACGAGCCCGCCGTCGGCCAACACCTGATTCTCGGTGACCACCGGGGCAAAGGCGCCGGGAACCGCCATGCTCGCCCGCATCGCGGTGGAGAGGTCACCGTGGTCGAGCACCACCATGCGGCCGCTGACCATGTCCGTGGCCACCGCACGATAGGGAATCGGCAAGCGGTCGAAGTTGGTCTGCGAGCGCGCATGCCCCACGAAGCCGCGCAGCAGATCCTCGATGCCGCTGGTGTCCACGAGACCCGGAGCCAACACGATGCGCGAGTTCTGGATGCCGAGCTGCAGATTGTTGCTGTAGGTGACGCCCTGGCGCTTCTGCTCGATCGGCTCGAGGCTGCGTTGACCGAGTCCGCCGATCACGTGCCGCCAATTGACGCCGTCGATGAACGCCTGCATCTGCGCCGCGGGAATGCCGGAGGCGTAGCCGCCGCCGACGAGCGCGCCCATGCTGGTGCCGGCAATGCAATCGATGGGCACGTGCAGCTGTTCGAGCACCTTGAGAACGCCGATGTGGGCGGCCCCCTTGGCGCCGCCGCCGGCGAGCACCAGGCCCACTCGAGGCCGTTGATGGGATTCACCTCGTCTGCGGCCGGCGGGCTGGAGCTTGGCTGGCCTCGGTCTGTTGGCTGCGCCGCCCGGTTGCCCGAAGGACCGCCGAGGCGGCCAGCACCGCAATCAACCCAACCAGTACCGTGCTGCGAATACGCCGCGTGACTAGGAGCCTGTCTGAGTATTCCGCGTGAGCCGCGTTGGCTTGGCGAGGGAGCGGATGCAAGGCGCGCGGCGCAGGACGTAGCGAGCGCTACGTCCAAGCCGCGCAACACCGCAGACGCCCCTCACCAGGCCAACCCTTCGGGACCGGGCAGATCTCCCTTCATCCGTCGTTGTCGCCTCCTCATTGGGTCTCGACCCAACCGCGTCGGCTCCGCCTCGGCTGAAGGGAGATCTGCCGCGGTCGCGGCCACGGGGAATACTCAGACAGGCTCCTAGTACTTGACCGTGTATTTCTTCGCCTCGAGACAGGCGGAGAAGGCCTTCTTGAATTCGGTCATTTGCGCGGCGGACATCTTGGCGGCCGACTGCGCCTGCTGCGCCGCCTGCTGGGAGGCCTGGTTCGCCTGGCTCTCCGCGCGCGCCCGATTGCCGATGGCCCCACGCCCGCGCCGATCGCCGCGCCCTTGCCCGCGTTGCCGGCGATGGCGCCGATCAGCGCTCCGCCCGCAGCCCCGGCCACGGCGCCCTTCACGGCGGAACCGGACTTGGACTGCTGCGCGGCTTGCTGCTGCTGCGCGGCCTGCTGCTGCTGTTGCGCGGCTTGGTTGGCGATATGGAAGGGGTCGAGACCGGTCTCCTGCCCCGCCCAGTTGTAGCACTCGGTCTCATCCTGCGATTGCTGCGCAGCCGTCTGGCCGGCGCCCGGAAAGGCGTACACCTTGAGCGTCGCCGCCAGCGTTTTGGTTCCCGTCGGCTCGCTGATGAGCGAGGTCTGAGCCTGCGCGGTGCAAAGCGCGCCGGCGGCGGTGATCAACACCAGGAGGATTTTGGCTTTCATAGCGCGCTATCTCATCAGGTGGCTCATAGCGCGTCAACCGCTTGCTGAGGGCACGCCAACGAGCCTTTGGACCCTCCGGCGGGCGTGGGTGCTATGGCGCAGGCACCACGCGGTAGTAGACGCCATTCGCGCCGTACGCCGGCAAAAACCAGGTGTTGCCGCTGAGGTAGTAGGTCACGCCGCCCACGTTCGTGACGATCGCGCCCGCCGGCGGCACCGCATAGATCGCGCCCATGGCGAAAGCCGTGCTCGCGCTTCCCGCAGCGACGCCCGCCGCATATGCATTCGAGGTCGCCGCCGCCGTGTTGGCCGACGCCACCGCCGCGCCGACCACCGCACCGACCGCGACGCCCGCAGCAGCGGCGCCCGCTGCGCTCCACCCGCCGCAGTTGTAGCAGCCCGAACCGTAAAAGTTCACCGTGGTCGGCGGATGGTAGGCCGGATAGGCTGCTCCGTAGTAGTTGCTGTGATAGGCGGTGCCGTACGCGCTGTTATAGGTCGAGGTCGGGTAGCCGTAATGCGTCGTCCCGGTCTGGCCATAAGCATTGGAGTAGCTCGTGGTTCCGGAGCCTTCCGCATGATAGGCGCGAGCCGCCGTAGGCGTTCGTGGCGCTCGTTCCCTGTCCTGCCGTGTGCGTTGCGCTGCCGCCATAGGCATTCGAGGCGGTCGTGGTGCCGGAGCCTTCCGCATGGTAGGCCGAGCCGCCGTGGGCGTTCGTGGCGCTCGTTCCCTGCCCGGCTGTGTGGGTGGCGCTGCCGCCGTAGGCATTGGTGCGCGTCGTGGATCCGTAGGAGTGGCTCGTACTGCCGCCGCCGTACGCATCGGCATGTCCCCAGGCGCCGGCCGGACCGGCCGCCAGCAGCGGGATCAGCACACCCGACAGATGGACGATGATTCGGTTCATGATGCAACTCCTCTCATGGCGTGGTGGCGGGCTGCGCCTTGGCGGGCGCGGTCTTCGGCGGCCGCTGCATGCCGGGGGGCGCAGCATCGGGGCGCGCGAACGGCATGTGCTTGGCACTCGCGGCTTTCGCCGATCCAAAGGCGTCCTCCGGAACGGCGCCGTCCAGTTCCCAGTTCGACAGTGCCAAAACATGACGCAATCGCGCGGGATCATTGAGATAGATCGCATAGAGCCGGCGCGGCAGCTTGTCCTCCGTACCGATCCAGGCCTGCACGAACACATCGCCGGTACGTACGCCACCATGTCCGTCGTCGTGTCCGCCGACCACGCTCGATTGGCCGATGTAGAAGGCGATCTTCAGCCCCTCGGCGATGTCCTTGTAGGGATCGGCGACGATCACATCGTCGAACGGGAAGTAGATCGCCGCCGCGTCGTAGGCCGCCTTGAGCGCGGCGTCGATGGTCGGCGGCGCGTCGGCGACGGCGACCAGGTTTTCGGCCGGAGCGAACGCCATCATGGTCTTGCCGTCGTAGTAGAACTCCGACGGCGGCCCGTCGCCGAGGGTGATGACCCGAGCTTGTCCGGCCGCTGCATCGTGACCTCGACTTGGTCGTGTACACGAGCGGCGGGCCGAGCCGGCTCGGGCTCTCGTAGGAGACCACCGCCGTGAACGACATGGAATGCGCTGCAGCAAGGCGCGCACCGGCCGCCTTCAGGATGTCGATCGCTTTCGGCTCGAGGCCTCCGCGAAAAGCCGGTGCGCCGGCCGAAGCGTGCTTGGCTTCGTGCTTGCCCGACTTGGCGGCCGGGACCGACGAGGGCTGAGTTGGCTGCGCCGGCTGAGCGAGCGCTCCGCCGTCCAGCATGGTGGCAAGCACCGCAACGGCCAGGTATCCAAGGGTTCTGCGACGCATCATGGCCCCCCAAAGATTGAATCGGCAACCCGCACACGAGCCGCCCATGGAACTACGGCCACACTAGCGGAAAGCCCGCTCAGCGTCCGTTGGACCAACGCCCCATACACATGACCGCACTCGCCGCTCATAGTGCGCGAGCGTGAAGGGTGCGATCTCATTATTTCGGGGGGGAATGGCAATGACCAGGATATCGCAAATTGCGTTGAGTGCCGGCGTTCTGTGCGCGGCGGCGTTGGTCAGCGGATGCGCAGAACAGGAAAAAAAGAACGAAGCGCAGGCTCAGGCGATGCCGGTCAACTGTGCAACCGCGCCGGGCGACCTGCGGGTGCTTCAGAGCGAGAAGGCCAGCACCGCGCAAATGATCGGTAACGGCGTATCGATGGTCTTTCCCATTGGTCTGGTCGTGGGGGTTGTCACTTCCACCGAAAAAACCAAGTACCAGGTAACCACCGGGGAATACAACAAAATGCTCGACAAGAAGATCGCCGAGATCAAGGCGGCTTGCCCGAACGCCACTGGTTGACGCTGCTGACTGATCCGCCTCTCGACAAGGAGAATGCCATGACCGGGCGACACTATCGTTGGACCGTGGGAGCTGCAATTGGGCTGATCGCGCTCGCCATTGCGGGATTCTCGGCGCTGCGGCCCCGAGAGGCGCAAGCTCAGGGCTACCCGATCGTGGATGCGGTCGCCAACAAGATCGTCCAGAAGTACACCAGCGCGAGCTGCGAGCAGCTGTGGATCAAGAAGGAGCAGCACGCGCCCCCGAGCATGGAGGAGCAGCGGGCCATCGCGATCCTGCGCAGCGACCCGCAGATGCGCGCCGATTTCATCAACAAGATTGCCGCGCCCATCGCCAACAAAATGTTCGATTGCGGGATGATCCCCTGACGGACAACGGCTCAATGAGTCGATGACCCCGTTGGAGTCGATGATCCTGGCGCAGCCACACGCGAGGGGACGCGCAGCGATTCGGCAAGACTTATCAGATTCTGCGGCCTCACGCGAATGAGGCCGCCGCGCGGGCTGTCGATGTCCGCGATGAGCAAGAACGAGATGGACACGACAAGCGGCAGAACCAGAAGCAGGATGCGTTCCGCCTTGACGTTTCGCGCACCATAGCCGACCAACAAGTTGCAGCAGATGGCGATCGCCGCCATCAGAACCCATGCCGCGACGTGGGATTCGGTTCCACCAGGCAGCCTGCGTGTATCCCTGCGAGTTCAAGACATCGTTCATGCCCGAAACGGCCAGGGCGACGATGGGTGTCGGCTGCGCCGCGGCCGGAGTCACGGACCGCGGACCACAGCTCGGTCTGCAATTGAGCGGTACGGGCATTGATCTGCCGCAGCTGTTGCTCATCGCGGGTCCTATAGAACAAGATCACGCTGATCGAGGTAGCTTCGTCAGCAGCGCACGCACCTTCGCCGCATCGGCGGCAGGCAGCAGGTCGGCCCGGACGTATTCGGTGCCGATCGCGTTGGCCTCTGCCTCCTCGTAGTTCTTGCGCTGATCGTAGCGGCTTACGGCCATCGAAAAGCTGAATCCGATGATGAGCCCGAGCAGTGTCAGCGTCGCGGCCAGGATAATGCCGAAGTCCTCACGGATGTCCTCTTCCAGACTGCCGCCTTCTCCTGAGAAATGACGCCCCGAGCCACGCCGAGAGCCACAGCGCCAGGAATGCAAGCACGAATACCAGCCACGGATAATCCAATACGCCGTTCATTCGCTGTTGCTCGGGTAGATCATCGCGGCGGCGGTGAGCGCTACGGCGCGGGCTGCTCCACTTTCTGCCAGCCCGCATCCGGATTGAACTCGCTGATTCCCTCCGCCATCTTTTGCGTCTGGGGCCCGAGATCCTGCTGGTAAACCACGCCGTCCTGGTTCACGATGAAGGTCATCACGCCGCTGACCCGATAGACGGCGGGATACGCAATCAGCGCGAAGCCCTCGCGCATGTCACCGTTGACGATGTAGCTGCGCTCGCCGCCCGGCGCCGCTGTGCCTTGCGCGGTCAGAATCCGAAAAACGTACCCGTGAAACGGCGTCGCCTGTCCTGCGCCGCGCCGATATCCCTCCAGCGCGGCCTCGGCTGCGAATTCGCCCAGCGGACTCAATGCCTCGGGATCTTCGGATTTCCAGTAAAGGCCGTCGTGCTTGCCGGGCGTGCTGGCGACCTTTCTGTGCATAGATGCCGGCGGGTTTGCCGTCATGCGCGGTCGCGGCGTACTCCTGCTGCGCGTCGACATAGACCTGGCAAACCTCGATGGTGTCGAGCTCGTTGCGCCCGATGCGCCGGAAGAGGATCTCCTGCGCGCCCGCGGCGGTGTCGAAGCGCCACGCCGCGGCTTCCTTCACGATGGGAATGGGCATCGGCCAGTCTTCGTAGCCGACGTACAGCACGCTGCGCGTGGGACTGACGCTCATCAGGGCGGCGCGCTCCGCGTAGGCCACGAGGAACACCTCGCGGTTGCGCTGGTCCATCACCGGATCGCCCGAAAAGAGCACCTTCTTTGCGTCGGGTCCGAAGATCGCCAGGAGCTGGTTCGTGTCGCCGCCGCGTGCGGCGTCGACCATCGCAACGACCGCGTCTTCCGGAGTCGCGAAGGTCTTCTGCTGTGACTCGGCCGCAAGCACGGCGGACCCGCCGCACAGAAGCGCCATGGCAAGCGCGATTCTGTATATGAGCGAAGATAATTTCATGGGTCGTGCTCCTTAGCGCTGCCGGTTGGGAGCCGATCGCCCCGGGTTGCTGGGCGCCGAGCGTTTCTGGCTGGCGGCCACGCTGCCCTGGCCGCGCTCACTGGCGGCGCGCTGCGCGCCGCCGTTCTGGTAGCCCGTGAAGGCGCTCGAATTGGTGTTTACCCGCCCGCTCGCCCCGGATTTGGGCGCCGGCTGCGCCGCGCCCGGGTTATAACCACGTGCGCCATAATTCGCTCCCGTCGCGGGGCGCTGCGCGTTCGTCGGGTTTTGCCTGTTGGCCGGGTTCGCCGCGCTGGACGGGTTCGCGGGGCGCGTCGTCGGCGCCGTGCCGGGGCGCGTGCCGGGCGGTGCCGCCGGCAGGGTCGTGGGTCGCGGCGGCACCGCTGCACCCGGCGCGCCACCCGGCCGCGCCGCAGGCGGAGTCGCGGGCCGCGGCACCGGTGCGTAGGGCGTGGGGCGCGGCGTCACGGTCCCGCGGTTCACGTTGACGTTGTTGCGGTTCACGTTGACGTTGTTGATGTTGACGTTCGTGTACGAATACGGGCGCGGGCGGTAATACCCGCCGTAGGGGACCGGCACGGGCCGCACATACGGGTAGCGGGCATACGGCGGCACCGCCCACGGTCGGCCCACCACCACCACGCTATGAGAATGCCAGCCCATGCCCCAGGCGCCCCAGCCCCAGGGTGCGTAGTAGGAGTTGCTGACCATCGCCGCACCGATCGCGATGCCGAGACCGAATCCGATGACCACCGCCGCGGAAGGAGGCGGCGGGTAATACACCACCGCCGGGTTGTACACGGGCACATAGACGACCTGTGGATTGGCGGGCTGGATCACGATGACCTGCTGCCCGTCCTGGCGTTCGGTGACGACCTGCTGCTGCGGCGTGCTTTTCAGATTGCCGGCGGCCTGCGCCTGCGCGCGCAGTTTCTGCACCGTGTTCATCACGCCCTTCGGGTCGCTGAGGAATGCCGTGCCGAGCTCGGTGGTCCAGTCGATGCTGGTCGCCATCATGTTGAGCACGTCGGGAAACAGCACCAGCGCCACGAAGCTCGCGTCGAAGCCTTTTTGGTTGGCTGCCTCCTGCAGTGGCGCCCCCTGCAGTTGCGTGTTTTGCTGCACCCAGGTGTTCACCTCCGTCACCTGCTGCGGACTGGTCGCCGCGGTCAGCACCTGCGCGAGCAGCGCATCGGGATACAGCGCAACGGGCGCGAGCAGCTGCTCGAGCGGATCGAGCGTGGGTGGGGTCGACGGCGCCTGGGCCGGGCTTGGGCCACTGAAATCATGAAGCCTGAATTGCCGCCGCTGACCGCGGCAACCGCCAGCATGCACAGAATCAGAATCCGGATAATGTAATTTTTCATGGCTGCTCCGCCGTGCGCCGCGCGATGCAGTGAACCTTAGCCGCCGCCCGCATGAGCGTCTATGTGCCCTAAGTCTCATTGGGGGCGCGCGCGCCGGCAGACCTGTCGAATACCACCTGGTCATGGCGCCAGAGCCGTTCGAACAGCCCGCGCGCCACCTCGAGCAGCGGTGTCCCGGGGGCATGCGGCAGCGTTCGCGCGATGATCTCCCCGATGCTGCGGTTCCCATTGATCGCATCGAACAGGCGCTTTTCCGTCGAATCGATCGGCAAGAAAAGATCGCGGTAGGTATGGGTCCGGTTGATCAGCACGGCCGCCGCGCCGGCAGGCAGCCGCTCGTGCAGGCACAGGGTATCGGACATGCGAATGGGTACGTACTCAAGCCAGGCGTCGCCGGCAAAATCCATGCGCTGCGCAGATCCGTGGGGGCCATCGTCGCGGTAGACGATCGCACTGTGGCGAAGCATCGTGCCGCGGAACAATTCGGCCGCCGTATATTGCTCCGCGGGCGACAGGCCCGCGATGCGCGACGCCTGCGGAACCCTCGCCATCACCCCGGCCTGCGGGGAATACGGCGCTTGCCGGACCCAGCGGCCGAACGTCAGTCGCGCCATCCTTCAGAAAATCCAGGAACTGCGGGACCGAATAGGCGCGGTCCTGCGGGTGCAGCAGGGCATCGGCAAGCGCCGCCTCGTCCCTGAAGTCCGGAGCCTCGCGCAGCACGGCCTCCAGAGGATGCCCGGCGGGCAACGCCTGCAGCGCGACCATCAGGTCCGGATTTCGCCCTCGCTCGGGCGGATGCCGAGCAGTGCGCAGAACTCTCTGCATCATGTAGATGCCGGTGCGCCCGTACGGCGCGTAGACCATGAGATGCATCGCGCCCTCGCGATCGAGCACCCCGCGCAGCGCGCGCAGCCCCGCATCCGGATCTGGCAAGATGATGCAGAACCCCGGTGCAGACGATTTGATCGAAGCTCGTCCCCAGCTCCTGTGCACGCTCGATCGGCAGCTGCTGCACCGCCAGATTGTTCAGGCGGTACTTTCGCTTCAGCTCCAGCGTACTGCGCACGCTGCCGGCGCTGAAATCGATGCCGGTCACCCGGGCGGCCGGCCAGCGCAAGGCATGCTTGGCCGCCTGCGAGGTCCCGCAGCCGGCAATCAGGATCGAGTAGTCCTCCGTATACGGCCGGGTGGGCCAGAACAGATGAAAGTCGGTGCGGCGCCGTTCGGGGTCCTGCCAGAGCCGCCGATACTTGTCGAGGCTCTCGACGGGGGGCGGATAGGGATGCTCCTCATAAAAGGCGCGCACCTCCTCGGCAACGCGCGCGGCTTCGGCGCTGGCTGATTCGCGGCCCGGTGATTCCAAAGACGGTTCAGCCGTGTGGCTTCTCGACCATCGCCAGCACCGAGTCTTTGCGCGCCGGGCGAGCGCCGTGGCAGAAGCGGAATTTTTCGCCGCTGCCGCAGGGGCACGGCCGGTAGGGCCCGCCCCGTGCATCCTCGGCGGCGATCTGCGCCATCATCTCGGCGGGCGCGCGGCCCCGCTGAATCAGCTGGGCCATGGCCTTGAACGTCGGGCCGGTATGCATGAAAAACAGTTCCAGCCCGGCACAGAGGTAATTGTGTCCCGGCTCGCCGTCGCGCGACATCGCGAAACGGTCCTTCGGACAGCCGCCGTTGCACCAATGCCTCACTGTGCAGCCGCGGCATTGGGCGGTCAGCGTATCGCGCTTGTCCTCGCCGAACTTGCGCTGCTCGGGCGAGGCCACCAGCTTCAGCATGTGCGTTTCGTGGATGTTGCCGAGCTTGAAGCGCGGCTCGACGAAGTGATCGCAGGAGTACAGATCGCCGTTGTATTCGAGCGCCGGCCCGTAGCCGCAGGTGGGCGCGTGAATGCACAGGAGATGCCGGCCGAAGAACGCCTCCAGAGTCACGTCGAACAGCTGGACGTACACCTCGCCCACATCGTGGCGCACCCACTCCTCGAAGACATCGACGAGAAAGCGGCCGTATTGCAGAGAGCCCACGGTCCGCTCGGTGACCAGGTTGCCGCTCTGCGTGTACAGCAGACGCTTGCCGCTGGACGGCTCGCTCCATCCCTGATTCGCGATCGCCAGCGTCTCCGCGCTCGCGCGCTCGACGATCGGGATGAACTGCACCCACCTTGCGCCCAATTCGTCGCGGAAGAAGCGGTAGACCTCACGTCCATGCTTCTCGTTGGCGGCATTGACCGTGCACAGGATGTTGAACTCAACCCCGTGCCGGCGCAGCTGCCGCCAACCCTGCATGACGCGATCGAAGGTGCCCTTTTTGCGGCGGTCGACCCGGTAGGTGTCGTGCAGCTCGCGCGGTCCGTCGACGCTCAAGCCGACCAGAAAATTGTGCTCCTTGAAAAAGGCGCACCAGTCCTCGTCCAGCAGAATGCCGTTGGTCTGGAAGGTATGCTGCACGGTCTGGTCCGGCCGGCGGTACTTCTCGACGAGCTCGACCGAGTGCCGGAAGAACTCGAGCTTCATCAGCGTCGGTTCCCCGCCCTGCCACGCCACCGTGACCTGGGGCGCGCTGTGCGATTCGAGCAGCTGGCGGATGTAGGCCTCGAGCGTGGCCGCCGACATCCGGTGTTTTTCGTTGGGGTACAGCGCGTCCTTGGACAGGAAGAAGCAATACGTGCAATCGATATTGCAGGTCGATCCGCTGGGTTTGGCGAGCAGGTGAAAGCCCGGCGGGGCACCGGCCCGGAGCAGATCGGCGACGCCGGGGACGGGTTCGGACATAAAGGCAAACCTTTGAAGCGGACCGCTACTCGTGTGCACACTGACGCGTGCGGTGCACAGGGGAAATTGGACCTAGGTCCAAGAGCGGAATTCCCGTATCGCCTGCGGAACCAGCCGGTCGATTTCCTTCTTGACAACCTCGTAGCACTCGCAGCAGCGCCCTTCGAGCCTTTCCCGGTTCAGCACCGTGATGCGGCCTCGGCTGTAGCGGATGATGCCGAGCGCCTGAAGGTCTTGCGCGGCTCCGGTAACGCCTTCGCGGCGCACGCCGAGCATGTTGGCGATCAGCTCCTGCGTCATGATCAACACGTTTCCGGGCACGCGATCGAGCGAGAGCAGCAGCCATCGGCACAATTGCTGATCGACCGTGTGGTGGCGATTGCAGACCGCGGTTTGAGCCATCTGCGTGATCAGCGCTTGTGTGTAGCGCAACATCAGCAGCTGCATCTGCTCGCTTCGGCTGAACTCCGCCTGCACGTGCGCCACACTCATCCGGTATGCGTGCCCGGCGCTCTGCACCACGGCCCTGCTCGGAGTGGTCTGGCCTCCCATGAACAGCGAGACGCCGACCAGGCCTTCGTTGCCAACCATGGAGATTTCCGCCGATGTACCGTCGATGAATACGTACAGCAGCGAGACGATGCAGTCAGTGGGGAAATAGGCCGCGCGCAGCCTGCCGCCCGCCTCGTACAAGACTTTGCCAAGCGGCATCGGCACGAGCCGCAGCCGAGGAAAGATCCGCCGCCGCACCTCGGGCGCCAAGGCGGCGAGCAGCCGATTCTGTTGCGGCTCGTGCGGCGGCATGTCGATGCGGTTTCCTTTGCCAGCGATCGAGGGTCGCGCAAAGAGTATAAGCAAGCCGCGTTTGCTATGCACGCGGACGCACATGTCCCTGCTGCGGGCCAGCAGGGCGCCGGAGCGGCGCTCTGGCCGCTAGCCCAAGATTCGGGCGTAGGCTTCCTTGGCGGCCGCGTAGCATTCGCAGGCTGCCGCCTGCAGGCCGCGCCGATCGAGAATGCTCAGATGACCCCGGCTGTAGCGGATCAGCTCTCGCTCCTGCAGCAATCCCGCGGCGCGGTTCACGCCCGCGCGGCGCACGCCCAGCATCGAGGAAATGAATCCCTGGGTGATATAAAACTGATCGCAGTGCGCCCGGTCGCCCGTGGTCAACAGCCAGCGGGCCAGCCGCGCATCCACCCCGTGGAAGTGGGCGCAAACGGCGGTGCGCGCCAGCTGGCGCAGCACGACATAGAGGTAGCGGCCCAGCTCCCGGCGCAGGGCGACGCTGCGCTCGAGCTCGCGACTGAAGGCCGGGGCCCGGATGCGCCAGGCGGTGCCGCCCCTCTGCACCAGCGCGCGCTTCGGCGACACATTGACACCGAGCAGCAGCGAGGTCCCCAGCATGCCTTCATCGCCGATGAGACCCACCTCCAGACTCGCACCGGCACCCGCGCAGGACATCAGAGCAATGATGCCGCCGGTGGGAAAGAATACGAAGCGGATGCGCTCCTCGGGTTGGTACAGCACATCAGCCGAGCGCAGCTCGACCGATTCGCAGCGTGCGAGCAGCTGCTCGCGATCCTGACGCGGCAGCGTCTCGAGCAGGCGGTTCTTCGCTGCCCGCGGCGTGCGCCGGGTGGCGGCCACTCGGGTGCCATCGGCGTCGGCTTCGTCAACGCTCGGCCCGTACGGCACACGCTCGCTGCGGGCCACGGGCTCGGCGGGGCCAGGCGGCCCGCCGGAGCGATGTTGTTGGGATTCAAACACGTCGTGCAGATCCCTTGACGGCTAGACCATGCGAAAATAAACGGCGGTGAAGGCGAATATTCCAATCAGGGCCACGCCCATCGTGATGGCCATGAGGGGCGTCTGCGAAATGACCGGCGACATGGGCCTGGCACCGACGCCGGCCAGAACGTTGAACTCATCGCTCCACAAATAGTGGACGACTTTGCGGTACTGCCAGGTCGAAATGAGGAGCGCCAACACCCCGGCGCCGATCAGAGCCAGCCCCAGATGCCGCGGGGCTTCGGGCCTGGCCGCCGGAGCGACGCCTTCCATCTCGCGCAGCCGCTGGAAAAACTGCACGATCGTGAAGCCGAATCCGATCAGCGCCACGGAGGTGCGCACCCACGCCATGAGCGTGCGTTCGAGAGCCATTCGCGTGCGGAGCCAGGCGAAATGACTGTCGGACGTCGTGCGTATCTCGAAGCGCCGGGTGGACGGTTCGGTTTCAGTCATAGCTCGACCTCCTTCACAACGTTCATCGGCTTCTCAACATCCGACCTGCGCTGCCAAGGCCACCGACTCTCGATCTCCAGCACGATCGACCAGCTGAGAAACGTTCGAACCATGACGAGTACGCCGAGCGCCTCGAAATTTTGCAGCGTCGGCTCCAATGCGACGGTGCGAACGACATCGGCGGCCACCAGAATCTCCAGACCCAGCAGCATGGAGCGTCCCAGAACGGCGCGAAAAGTATTGTATTGCTCGAGCGTAAAGCGCCGCTGCAGCAGCGCTCGAGCCAGCCAGGTGAGCGTCGCGATGAGGATGTAGCCGACGATGAGCGTGACGGCGATCGCTTCGATCGCATTCGCGCCATACCCCACCCACCGCTGGTAGATCGCTTCCGCGCCGGTATATTGCATCTTGAACCAAGAATCACCCGAAAGCGGCGACCCTCAGGCTTGCGGCTTCCCGCCGCTAGCGACCTTCAGCCGCGAAGCACCCACTGCTGTCTTGCGCGCAGATGACGACCATCTCCGAGCGGCTGCCGCAGCCGGTGACGCCGATGGTGTATTGGGCGCGCTCCGTACCCATCATCATGGGGCCGTTCAACACGGGCTGCACGTTATCGCTCGACAGCACCTGCGCAGTCGCCGACGGGCAGTTCATCTCGAAGCGCGCGCGCTGCAGCGCGTATTGGACCGCCGTCGGCTGCAGCTGGGTCGTGAGCGGAGTGGTATTGCATCCCGAAGCGACCGCCAGCGCGGCGATCGGCAGGAGCATACGCAATGTTCTTTTCATGTCGGATCCTCCATGGCCTGGATCATCTTGCGCAACTTAGCCATGGCGGCGGCGGGCGTCTATGCGACCAAGGTCGCACCGGATTGCGGCCCTCAATGCGGCGAACCGAGGCGGCGCTCACCGCGTCGAGCAGCACCCGCTCATCCAATGGTTTTCGCAGATAAGCGGCCGCTCCCTCGCGCATGCACTCCTCGCGCACACTGGCCGCATCGTTCGCGGTGATGATGATGACGGGAAAACGCGCCCCCGCACGCTTGAGCGCCCGCTGCACGTCGGTGCCCGACAGGCCGGGCATCTGCAGATCGAGCAGAACGCAATCCGGTGCATCGGAATGCCAGGCTTTCATGAATTCATCGCCGGACGAGTAGCCGCGCGCAGCATAGCCGGCGGCCTGCAGCAGTCGCACCACGGCCTTCCTAACCGATTCTTCATCGTCGACCACCGCAATCATTTGCCACTCGCCCGTGTCCGGCCAGACTCCCTTGTACTGCACATCGGAGCGATTCCCTATTGGACGTTAGCCGCGTCGGCTTCACCCGAGCCGACCTGTCGTGCAGGCGCCGGCGCCACCGGGTATAGGGATTTTCGCGATCGCCAAAGGCGCAATCCGGGCATCGCGCGAGACCAGGAGGCCGGAGCGGCGGCTTTGCGGCCGCTAGCCCTCGATCGATCTCCTCGCGGTGCCGATGGCAGCATCGACGGCGTCGAGCATGACGTTCACGTCCACCGGCTTTCTAAGATATGCGACTGCCCCCTCGCGCATGCACTCTTCGCGCGCTCCGGGTGCGTCGTTCGCCGTCATGACAATGACGGGAAGACGCGCTCCGGCGCGATTGAGCACTCGCTGGACTTCGTTGCCCGACAGGCCCGGCATCTGCAGATCGAGCATGAGGCAGTCCGGCTTATCGCCAAGCCCGCTCTTCAAGAATTCGCTGCCGGATGCGAACCCCTGCGCCAGGTGGCCCGCGGACCGCAGCAGTCGCACCACGGCCTTGCGGACTGATTCCTCGTCGTCGATCACTGCGATCACAGCACACGCCCGAAAGATGGAGATGAGGTGACTTGTACCCCACTTTGAGGCACGTCACTATGGGACGTTAGGGAGATGTGAGGCGCTTTTACGGCTTAAGCGGCGCCGGCGGACAGACCCGCGCCGGCCGCCAGGGTCGTGCCGACGGACATGGTCGATTCCCTCGCCATTCCGACTTTGGCGGCCAGCTGCACAAGCTCTGCCACGGAACGCACTTCCATCTTCGACATCACACGCGCACGATGCACCTTCACCGTCTTCTCGCCGATGCCAAGTTGCGCAGCGATCTGTTTATTGAGCCGGCCGCTGATCACCTGCTCCATCACCTGCCGCTCGCGCGGCGTGAGCGTTTCGAGACGCGCTCCGATCGCTCTGCAGATGCCTCGCTCGCGACGCGACGCGTCATCGACCTTCAGCGCTTGTTCGACCGCGGCAAAGAGCCGGACGTATCGATGGGTTTCGTCAGGAAGTCCACCGCACCCACCTTCATCGCATGCACGCTGGTCTGGATATCGCCGTGCCCCGTGAGAAACACGATGGGCCGCCCGCGTTCCGAGCCGGCAAGCGCACGCTGCACATCGAGACCGCTCATTCCCGGCATGCAAATGTCGAGCAGCAGGCATCCCGACATCTCGCTGTCCTGCTCCGCTGAGAAATCGCTCGGCCGATTCGAACGCCCGCACCTCGTAACCCGCCGCCCCCAATACGCGCGATAGAGCCGTACGAACTTCACGCGCGTCATCCACGATGAATACGGTTCGTGCTGCGCTGCTCATTGCCGTGCCTCCGTCGCCGCGGTGGGCACCATGAAATGAAATGCCGCTCCGCGATTGGACCGATTCTCCGCCCACAATCGTCCGCGGTGCGCCGCGATGATCGAGCGGCAAACCGCAAGTCCCAGCCCCAACCCCCCCTCCTTGGTGGTGACGAACGGGTCGAACACGCGCTCGAGCTTTTCCGCGTCAATGCCTCTTCCGCGATCGAGCACCGTGGTGCGAACGGCGCCCTGGGCGGCGTCGAACGCCGCGACGATCTCGATCCGGCGGTCGCCCACCGCGTTCTGGCTCATCGATTCGCTGGCATTGAGCACGAGATTCAGCAGCACCTGCTGGAGTTCGACGCGGTCGCCGAGAATTGCGGGAATGCCTTCCTCGATGCGCGTTACGACCTCCACCTTGCGCTCGGCCAATGTGCCGCGGGCAAGGGTCAGCACGCCGTCCAGCAGCTCAGCGATCTCCTGCCGATGAAAGTGCATTTCACCGCGCATCAACAGCGCGCGCAGCTGATGAATGATCTGACCGGCATGCTTGTTGTCGGTGACGATGTCCTGGAGTATTTCGCGAAGTTCCGCGACGTCGAGACTTGCTTTCGCGGTCAGCATTTGCGCGGCCTGCGCATTGCACAATATTGCGGTGAGCGGCTGCTGGAGCTCGTGCGCGAGCGCACCGGAGAGCTCGCCCAGCATGGCTACGCGCGTCAGATGGGTGATTTGCCTCTGCTGCTTCGCCAACTCCTCCTCCGCCTGCTTGCGTTGGGAATCGTCGATCACACAGCCCGCCACCCTCACGATCGCGCCCTGCGCATCGCGGCTGGCGACCGATTTCGCAGTGATCCAGCGGATGTCGCCGCCCAGCCCCACCACCCGCAATTCCAGCTGCACGACGTCGCCGGTTCGCGTGCTCGAGCCGATCGCCTGCAGCACGCGCGGCAGATCCGCCGGGTGAACCGCGGCCAGCAGGCTGTCGCGGGTCAGCAGCTCGTACTCGCCGAGCCCGAGAATGCTGCGGGTCTGCTGACTGGCCCAGACGCCGTCCGATGGCGCATCCCAGCTCCACAGCCCCAAGCCATCGATCGACGAGACCACCGCCAGCTGTTCGTGCAGCTCCGCGAGCAATTTGTCTCCCGAGGCAGCTTCGGGGGCACGCAGCGAGTTCGCCGCGTCCCCTTCCAATGCAAACACCTCTGCTTCGACTGCCGACATCCGAATCCCTTCCATGTTTTAGCGCCCTAGCCTTATAGCGCCCGAAACGGGCAAACCCAGCATCACGTCCCTATGCACGCGACCGCCCATAGCCTACCGCAGCGTGCAACCGCGGTCGACCAGCGTCTGTGCGGTAGCGCACTTAGTAGTCGGGGCCAGTGCACAGCGAAAAAAGGCATGGCCGCATCGAAAAAACTCGATCCATCATATATCAATGGCGCATTGCACTGGTCGCGCGCCACAGAGCGGCGAAGCGGCGCAGGCTTTCATCGCGCCCGCGAAAAGCCTTGATTTCAGCCGCCGCTGCGCGAGCATCCCATGAATTGGTAACAATTTTTAGCGTGTGCAGCCTCGCACAACATGCGGTCGATGGCAAAGGTTTGCTGCGATCATCAAGTGCTTTTAATAAATTGGCCGCGCGCCTGTCCACCGCGCAGTGGTTCTTGTCACACAAGATTCATGGAAGAAACCCACCCGCATGTCCGTTGCGCCGTGCGAGAGGGCGCGATCACGCGGCCGCGCCCATCTCGACCAGCTGAATCTTGCGATCGGCCGCCGCAGAGTCGAATTCAGTGCAGAGGAGCGTCAATTCCCGTTCATCATGGACGCTCACCGCTCTGATCAAGCAAGCGCGGTTGCGGCCGCGGCGCTTCGCTTCGTAGAGGGCCTTATCGACAAGGCCGATGGCGCGATCCAAGGAAATCGCCATTTCCGCTCCAGCGATGGGAAAGCAGGCATATCCGATGGAAATGGTGCATTGAATGGCGTGTCCGTTCCACACCACCGGATCGCCGCGCACAGCCTGCAGAAGTCTTTTGACGGTAAGATCCGCCTGTTCAGGCGTTATCGGATCGAGAACGGCGAGGAATTCCTCTCCGCCCCATCGCACCAGCTTGTCGTTTTCGCGCAGCGCGGCGGAGAGACGAAGGCTCACCGTCGCCAACACTGCGTCCCCCGCCGGGTGCCCCAGCGTGTCGTTGATTCGTTTGAAATGATCGAGATCCGCCAGCAGCACGCAGCCCCCCACCGGACGGGCACCGTCGATGTTCAATACGTGTTCGTTGAAATAGCGGCGATTGCGCAAACCCGTCAGTGCGTCCCGCTCGCTGTCGAAGCGCAGCCGGTCGTTGGCTTTGCGCACACGCGCAAACGCCCAAATGAACGCGGCGCAGATGCACGTCACGAAAAACGCCCCGGCCAGGATGAATTGCTGCCGCAATCGCTGCGCGCGCATCTCCGACGCGTCGAGCGCGTTATCGCGCCGCAGGAGATCGAGCTCGCGCGCCCGGCGCTCGTCGTCAAATTTGGCCGATAATTCGAGAAACGCGCGCTGACGCGCGCTCGTCATTATTTTTTCGCTGACCTCGTTATATCGATGATAGACCTGAATCGCCATCATCAGATACCCCGCATGCTCGAGGGCATCTGCATACTCGTGCAGCAGCTCCTTGGCATCCAATAGATTGTCCCCGGCAACGGCTTCCGCTATCGCGCTCTCGGCCAGTTTTTCGCCCAGCACAATATTGCCGAGGCCGATGTATGCCAGCCCTTCGTTGAACAATACGATCGGCTCGTCGCCGCTTCCGCGGAGCCTGGACACCAGCGGCAATGCCTGCTTGGAAAACTTGAGCGACTCGGCAAAATCGCGGGTCTTCAAATAGGAATCGCCCAGATTGACGAGCGCATGCGCCAGCCATTTATTGCTTCCCGAACGCCTGGCGTGCTCGAGCGACATCAGGCTGGCGCGGCGTTCGGCGGCATGATCGCCCCGCCGATCCGCGATGTCCGACACGCAGCCTTCAATTTCGACCAGCGCCGCCTCGTCGCCGAGCGTCGTCGCCAGGCGTCGGGCGGTCTCCAGCTGATCAGAGGCGCGATCGAAATTGTCTGTGTTCGTGTAGATGCGAGCCAACCAAAGCATGGCGTGCAGGGTGCGCGGATCATCGTGCATGTCGTGCGCGATATCCAGGCCCCTCTCCAGAAAAGGCAGCGCAGCCTCCGCCTGACCCAGCGTACGCAGGCTGTTGCCGCGCAGAATCGCCACGCGATAGCGCTCGGTATCGGTGGCGATCGAGTCAATATCGACGCGGCTGAGTTCGGCGTTTGCGGCGGCATATTGGTCGCGCTGATACAGCGAGTACGCCCGAACATACTGCTCCGCCAGGATGGCCGATTCATCGCCCTGCTGGGCGATGCGTTGCAGGCGCGCAATCGTCGCGTCGACGTCCGAGTCCCGGCGCACGTCGACATACACCATACCGCGGACTTCGAGCAACTGGATGTCGGACCCGCGGCTTTCCTCGGAAGCCGGCAGTGCATCGACGAGCCGCTCTGCACGCTCCGGATCGGACCAGTCGAGCATCTCGATCCGGTCGACAAGGGTCTGCTCGGCGGCCGCACCCGCCGCAGCTGCGCATGCCGCGACCCACACCAGCGCGAACTTTCTAAAGTGCCGCATATCTCCTTAACTTCTGGATTGCAGCGCAGCACCGCAAATATGACATTGTTGTCACGCCCCCGCGCCGGACGACGTGATGCAGATCAACTGCCGAGGTTTTGACACGGCGTCCTCGCCGCGATCGGCTGAAGATGTGATTCTTGGCCCACAATAATCGAATATACGGTCCATGAAGTCGCTTTTTCGGGAGTCGATCGCCCGGAAATGGGTTTCAGGGCTCGCCGAGCGCTCATCACCCGGAGCTATTCTGCACCGGTCATACGATCTGGCTGTCGCACTTTACAGACGAATGTACTTGTCATCCGGCTAATGCGACCGTCATCCGACTATTGCGGCCGGTGGTGAGTCCTGAAGCTCATGACACGACGTTGCGCGCGGTTGCTTTCGAGCCTTTCAATTGCCGCATGGCTGACTGCATGCGTTCACTCGGGATCTACCTCCGCGACCGCGCCGCAGATTACGGCACAACCCGCCAATCGGACCGTGGCCGTCGGGCAGACCGCGACCTTCAGCGTGGTGGCGACCGGGACCGCTCCGTTGCAGTACCAATGGCGCAAGGGCGGTACCGCGATCGCCGGGGCAACGGGATCGAGCTACACGACTGCTGCGACCGTGAGCGCGGACAACGGGTCGAGCTTCACCGTGGTGGTCGGCAATGCGGCGGGCAGCATGACGAGCAACGCCGCTACGCTGACGGTGACCGCGGCAGCGGCGGGCACCGATGTGGTGACCTACAAGTACGATGTCATGCGCACCGGTCAGAACCTCACCGAGTCGGTTCTCACACCCACCAACGTAAAGTCCGCGACCTTCGGAATGCTCCGCAATCTCATGGTGGACGGACTCGTCGACGCCCAGCCGCTCTATCTTTCGAAACTCACGGTGGCCGGTGCCACACACAATGTGGTCTTCGTCGCGACCGAGCACGATTCCGTCTACGCGTTCGATGCGGATACGGGAACGACCCTGTGGCAGGTCTCGCTCATCGGCGCGGGCGAGACCACCAGCGATGCTCGCGGCTGCTCCCAGGTGACGCCGGAGATCGGCGTCACCTCGACGCCCGTGATCGATCGGAATGCAGGGGCTCACGGCACCATTTTTGTGGTCGCGATGACGAAGGACGCTGCATCCAACTATCACCAGCGGCTGCACGCGTTGGACGTCACCACGGGCCACGAACCGGCGGCCAGCCCGAGTGAGATTACGGCGGTGTTCGGAGCGACGACTTTTGAGCCCGGACAGTACGAGGAGCGCGCCGCACTGCTCTTGAACAACGGCACGATCTACACGACTTGGGCGTCACATTGCGATGATGGTCCCTACGGAGGCTGGATCATCGCTTTCGGTGAGTCCACGCTCGCGATCACCGGTGTGCTCAACGCCGCGTTGGGCGCAAGCGGCAGCGGCTATGCCAGCCAGGGCCCATCGATCTGGATGAGCGGTGGCGGCCCGGCGGCGGATTCGGCGGGCAACGTGTACGTCCTGACGGCCAACGGTCGTTTCGAGACCACTCTCAATGCCGGAGGGTTCCCGAGCGGCGGAGACTACGGCAACTCGTTCGTAAAGATCTCATCCTCGGGCGGCACCCTGGCGGTCGCCGACTATTTCACGATGTCGGGCGAGATTGCCGAGTCCACCGACGATGACGATCTCGGCTCCGGCGGGGTGATGCTGCTGCCCGATACGGCCGACGCGAATGGGACGGTGCGGCACCTGGCCGTCGGAGCAGGCAAGGACGGCAACCTCTATGTCGTCGATCGAGACAACATGGGCAAGTTCACATCGGTGGGGAACAACATCTGGCAGGAACTCGACGGAGTCCTGGGCGGCGGGGTTTGGGCGACGCCCGCCTATTTCAACCTCAGTGTCTACTATGGCCCCCAAGGAGGCTCCTTGAAGGCTTTTTCACTGACCAATGCGACGCTCTCGAGCTCACCGACGTCGCAGACGTCCACGCGGTTCACCTATCCCGGAACCTTCCCGGTCGTCTCGGCGGATGGCACGGCGAATGCCATCGTCTGGGCGTACGAGAACACTTCGCCCGCGGTGCTCCACGCCTACGCGGCGACCAATCTCGCTACCGAGCTGTACAACAGCAGCCAGGCAGCCACCGGGCGCGACCAGTTCGGCAACGGCAATAAATTCATCGCCCCTGTGGTCGCCGACGGCAAGGTCTTCGCCGCGACCACGAACAGCGTCGCGGTCTTCGGCCTGCTGCCCTGACGGCGGCCGCGAGGTCCAACCCGGCCTTGCCGGGGTGTCGATCCCGCCCATGCTCTCCCGACCGCGACTTCTTGCATGGCCTGCCCGCTGGCGGTCGCGGAGGCTTTCGCACACAATCGCACTCCTGCCGCGGGCGAACTGGCGGCGACGACCATGAAGGAAATTTAGCGTTGCGCGACACCTCACAAAACTAAACGTATGAGCCGGCCATGGAGATCGCGCGTACCGCCATTGCTTGCGGTCCTAACCTTGCTGCCTGCTGCCGGCTGCGCGGTGGGTCCCAACTTCAAGACACCTGCCGCTCCGGATGTCAGCGATTATACTGCCCATCCGCTTCCGACCACCCTCACCGCGACGAACGTTTCCGGCGGCGAAGCCCAACGCTTTGCCAGCGGAAGCGACATTTCCGCGGAGTGGTGGACCTTGTTTCATTCCAAGCCGCTCAATGAGCTGATCGAGCAGTCCCTCGCAAACAATCACGACCTCAAGGCCGCGCAGGCGGCGCTGTCGGTGGCAAGGGAAAATGTCCTGGCTCAACGGGGCGCTTACTATCCCAGTGTCGCGGCAGGCTTTTCGGCCAGCCGCCAGAGGCAATCGGGACAGATCGCACCGGCGCCCAACTCGAACGCCTTCCTATACAATCTCTTCACCCCGCAAGTCAGCGTTTCGTATGTGCCCGATGTCTTCGGCCTGAACCGCCGGACCGTCGAGTCACTGAAGGCGCAGGAGCAGGAAGTTCGCTTTCAAATGATCGCGACCTACACCACGTTGACCGCCAATGTGGTGGTCGCGGCGATTCAGGAGGCGTCGTTGCAGACTGCAGATCGACGCGACGCGCGAGCTCATCGACATCAACTCCAACATGGTTCAAATCCTGCAATATCAATTCGACAAAGGGTATGCCAGTCGGCTCGATCTCGCCGCGCAGGAATCGCAGCTCGCGCAGGTCACCGCCACGCTGCCGCCGCTGCTCAAGCAATCGGCCCAGCTGCACGACCTTCTGGCGGTTCTGGCCGGCCGGTTTCCGAGCCAGGCACCGGATGAAAAGTTCGAGCTTTCGAGTCTGCAATTGCCGCGAGGATCTGCCGGTGAGCCTGCCTTCGCAGCTCGTGGCGCAGCGTCCGGATGTGCTTCAGGCCGAGGCAAACCTGCACGACGCCAGCGCCAAGATCGGAATCGCCATCGCGAACCGGCTGCCGAATATCGTGCTGACCGCAAATGCCGGCAGCACGGCCGCGGCCATGGATCAGCTGTTCACTTCGGGCACGGGCTTTTGGGGGTTGGGCGCGGCCGCGACAGCGCCTCTTTTCCAGGGCGGGACGCTGCTGCACCAGGAGCGCGCCGCGAAAGCCGCCTACGTTCAGGCCGCCGAACAATATCGCAGCACGGTGCTGACCGCCTTTCAGAACGTCGCCGACACCTTGACGGCGCTTGAACAGGACGCCGAGGCCTGAAGGCGGCTGCGGCCGCCGCGGATGCCGCCAAGGTAACGCTGGATCTGGCCCAGCGGCAATTGCAGGACGGCTACGCCGGCTATCTGGCGCTGTTGAGCGCCGAGCAGACCTATCAGCAAGCTCGGATCAATCTGGTGCAGGCCCAGGCCAATCGCTATGCCGATACGGCGGCGTTGTTTCAGGCGCTGGGCGGCGGCTGGTGGCACCGCGCGGATCTAGCAGGATAAACATGAAAAATAAGTCGAGTGCGCTGGATGGCGCCTGCGGACCGTCGAGTCAAGCTCCTGCGCGCAGTTGCAGTTGCCGTGGTCGCTGCAGGCACCGCTACGCTGGGCATCGGCTGTTCATCGAATAATGACGGCAGCTCAGCCGACATCGCCGGCGACGGCCAGCAACGTGACGCTGACGGCGGCCCAGCGCCAGAACATCCACCTTTACACCGTCGAGCCGTCCAAATTCCACAAGACGATTGAGACCACCGGGAGTCGTCGATTTCGACAACGATCAGGCCACCAGCGTGCTGGCGCCGATTCTCCGGCCCGGTGTCGCGGCTGCTGGTTTCCCTCGGCGACCAGGTCAAGAAAGGGCGACCCGCTGGCGGAGGTGGATTCGCCCGACTTTGCCACGGCCATCAGCGCTTATCGCAAGGCACTCGCCACCGCCAAGACCGACCGCCGGCTTGCCGACCTGGACAAGGATCTCATCCGAGCATCACGGCGTCGCCGCAGCGCGAAGCGGAGCAGGCGGAAACCGACGCCGTCAACGCCGAGGCCGACCGCGACGCCGCCCTGCAGGCACTCGTCTCGCTGAACGTTCATCCGCAGACCATCAAGGACATTCAGGAGGGCCGGCCGGTTTCGCGCCCCGAGGGAATGATTCGCTCGCCGATCGCGGGAACCGTGGTCGAAAAGCTGATCACGCCCGGAGAACTTCTGCAGGCGGGCACCACGCCGTGCTTCACGGTCGCCAACCTTTCGCGTGTCTGGGTCATGGCGCAACTTTTCGGTTCGGATCTTGCCTCGGTCAATCTCGGCGACTCAGCCGAAGTGGTGACCGGCATCGGTTCAAAAAACTTTCCCGGAAGAGTGGACAACATCTCGGCGCTGGTGGATCCCGACACCCGTTCGGTGCTCGTGCGCGTGGTCGCCGAAAATCCGGGAAACTTTCTGAAGAAGCAGATGTATGTGCGCGTGCGGATTCAGGCGCGCCAGGAAAGCACCGGACTGCTGGTCCCGGTTTCAGCGATTCTGCGCGACGACGAGAACCTGCCGTTTGTCTATGTCGCCCAGTCCGACGGCAGCTTCGCGCGGCAGCACGTGACCCTGGGCTATCGCGCCGGCGACCAATACGATATTGCCGCGGGTCTCAAGGCCGGCGACCGAATCGTGGTCGACGGCGGCATCTTTGTTCAGTTCATGCAAAATCAATGAGCGAGCCTCTGCCCCCGACCGAACCCTCGCCGCGCACGCCCTCGATCATGAATCGGATCGTGGCCTCTTCGCTGCGGCAGCGCTTTCTCGTCATCCTCATGACGCTCGTGCTCATCGGCGCGGGATCGCGGTCGCTGGATCGCCTGCCGGTGGATGCCTATCCCGATCTTTCGCCGCCCATGGTCGAGGTCATCACCCAATGGCCCGGTCACGCCGCCGAGGAAGTGGAACGGCTGATCACCGTGCCCGTCGAAAGGGAGATGAACGGCATTCCGCAGATGACCACGATCCGCTCCATCTCGCTCTACGGATTGTCCGATGTCATCCTCACTTTTGAAAACGGCACGGACAATTACTTCGCCCGCCAGCAAGTGTTCAACCGCATGGGCGACCTCAGCCTGCCGAACGGCGTGACCCCGTCGGTGGCGCCGATGTCCGCGCCGTCCGGCCTGATCTATCGCTACGTGCTGCAAAGCCCCGACCGCTCGCCGATGGAGCTCAAGACCTTCGAGGACTGGATCGTCGAACCGCAATACAAATCCGTTCCCGGCGTGGCGGATGATTCGGGGTTTGGCGGCGGCACGATGCAATACCAGGTGCTGCTCGATCCGGCCAGGATTGCCGCGGTCGGCCTGTCGGTGCCGCAGGTGGAAAGCGCCCTGACGGCCAACAACGGCAACGCCGGCGGCGGGTTCTATTCGCAAGGCGGCCAGTTCTACTACGTGCGCGGCATGGGGCGCATGATGACGTTGGAGGACATCGGCAACGTGGTGCTGGCGGTGCACAACGGCACCCCGGTGTTGGTCAAGGACGTCGGCCGCGTGCGTGATCGGCATCGCCCCGCGCCTGGGCGAGTTCGGCTACCAGAACCAGGACGACGCGGTGGAAGGCGTCATCTTGCTGCGCACCGGCGAAAAAACCCAGGACGTCCTGAAGCGGGTTGAAGCGAAGACCAAGGAACTCAACGATGAAATCCTGCCCAAGGACGTCAAAGTCCTTCCGTTCTACGACCGCAGCGATTTGGTCGCGCTGACGACGCAGGTCGTGGAGCGGAATCTGCTGCGCGGCATGTTGCTGGTCGTCGTGATTCTCATCTTTTTCCTCTACGACTTTCGCGCCGGACTGATTGTCGCCACCACCATCCCGCTGGCGCTGCTGTTCGCGTTCATTTGTCTCGATCTGCAAAACGCCTCGGCCAATCTGCTCTCCATCGGCGCGGTGGATTTCGGAATCCTGGTGGATGGCGCGGTGGTCATGGTGGAAAACATCTTCCGCCAGATCGCGGCGCGCAAGGGAACCCCGCTCAACGTCAGGGAAATCATCGAAGATGCGGCGGCGGAGGTGGATCGCCCGCTGTTCTACGCGGTCGCGGTGATCGTGGCCGGCTTCCTGCCGATCTATGTCTTGTCCGGGCCCTCCGGAACGCTGTTCAAACCGATGGCCGACACGATGGTCTTCGCGCTGGTCGGCTCCCTGATCGTCACGCTGACGCTGCTGCCGGTGCTGTGTGCGTGGTTCATGCGCAATGGCGTGCGCGAGCGGCGCAACGCCGCGTTTCGAAGCCATCAAATCGGTTTACACCAAGGGCCTCGATTTTTGTCTCGCCCATCCCTGGGGGACGACGTTCGCCTCGGCCGTTCTGCTGGCGGGTTCGCTGCTGCTCATTCCCCGCATCGGCGCCGAGTTCATGCCGCACCTGGATGAAGGCGCGCTGTGGGTGCGCGCCACGATGCCCTACACCATTTCATTCGACGAATCGGCGAAGATCGCGCCCAAGGTGCGCGATATACTGCACTCCTTTCCCGAAGTCACCACGGTCGCCTCGGAACTGGGCCGGCCCGACGACGGCACCGATCCGACCGGCTTTTTCAACGTCGAGTTCTACGTCGGTCTCAAGCCCTACTCGCAATGGAGCGGCCCTTATCGCACCAAAGCCGGGCTGATCGAGGCCATCAACCAGAAGCTCGAGGCATTTCCCGGAATCATCTTCAATTACACCCAGCCGGCGGAAGATGCGGTGGATGAGGCGGAAACCGGCTTGAAAAGCGCCCTGGCCGTCAAGGTCTTCGGCTCCGACCTGGACACGCTTCAACAAGAAGGGCAAAGCCATCAAGCAGGTCCTGGAGCGGGTGCGCGGAATCCGTGATGTGACCCTGGTGCAGGAGCTCGGACAGCCGAGCCTGACCATCAAAATCAACCGCGCCAGGATTGCCCGCTACGGCTTGAACGTCGCCGACATCAACGGCCTGATTCAGACGGCCATCGGCGGCGACGTGGCCACCCAGGTGGTGCAGCAAGAAAAGCAGTTCGATCTCGTCGTCCGCCTCGAGCGCCAATACCGGGACAACCCCGAGGAAATCGGGAATATCCTGGTGGCCACGCCCGGCCGGACAGCAGATTCCGCTCAAGGAATTCGCGGACATCCAGGTGACCAACGGCGCCTCGTTCATCTACCGCCAGAACAATTCGCGCTACATCGGCGTCCAGTTCTCGGTGGAAGGACGCGATCTGGCCGGCGCGGTGGACGACGCCATACAGCAGGTCGAACGGCAAGGTTGCCTTGCCGCAGGGCTATCGGCTGGATTGGGGCGGCGAATACACGGAATACACCGCTTCGCGCCAGCAACTGAACGTCATTCTGCCGCTGACCCTGTTCCTGATTTTCCTGCTGCTGTTCGCGCTCTACAGCAATTTCAAATTCCCGTTCATCACGGTGCTCGGCGTGCTGCTGTCGGCGCCGGTGGGCGGCATCGTGGCCCTTTGGATCACCGGCACGCCGTTTTCGGTCTCTTCCGGCATCGGCTTCCTGGCCTTGTTCGGCGTCTCGGTGCAGACGGCGGTCGTCTATATCTCCTATGTCAATGAGCTTCGCCGCAGCGGCACCGCCCTCGCCGAGGCCATTCGCCAAGGCGCGATCCTGCGGTTGCGTCCGATCATGATGACCGCGCTGGTGGCGGCGTTGGGCTTGTTGCCGGCGGCGCTGGCCACCGGCGTCGGCACGGATTCCCAACGGCCGTTTGCCCTGGTCATCGTCAGCGGCCTGTTCACGCGGCTGTTGATCAGCATTTTTCTGATGCCGGCGCTCTATGTCCTCGTGGCCCGCTCCGGAGATCGGCTGGAAGTGTGATGCCCTTCTAGAACGCGCTGAGCGTTCTCAGCCCTCGCCCTGCGGGCGCGCGGCGGGCCCCTGGTGATCGCACCGGACGGAAGCTGCCTTTCTGGATCGGGACGCCGGCATCGGTCCGCCGCGGCGATCAGGAATGATTGCGTGACTTGAGCAGCGATAGCGTGTGGCGCGCGATCATGAGCTCTTCGTCGGTCGGTACGATGTAAAGACCGACCCGGCTCTGCGGTTGCGATATGAGCGACTTTCGTTCTGCATTTGCGCGCGGGTCGAAAGCCACGCCAAGCCAGGAAAGCTTCTCCGCTACACGAGCGCGAATGTTTGGCGAGTTCTCGCCGATACCGGCAGTGAACACAAACGCATCGAGGCCGCCGAGCGCCGCCGCCAGCATTCCGGCGTTGAGACTGATCCGATAGACAAAGTAGTCGATCGCAAGCGCGGCGCCGGGAGCCTCGCTCCTTTCCAGCTCCCGCATATCGTTGCTGATACCGGACATGTCCTTTGAGCCCGCTCTCCCGGTAGAGCAATGTTTCGAGCGCCGCCGGACTCATTCCTTTTTCGGTAATAAAATACAATATCACCCCTGGATCGATCTGCCCTGGTCCGGGTGCCCATCGGCAATCCGTCGAGCGCAGTAAAGCCCATCGTACTTTCCACGCTTCGACCGTTATCAAGCGCACACATCGATGCACCGCTGCCAAGATGAGCGACGATGACACGGCCGTTCGCGGCGGCGGGCGCCATGTCGCGCAGGCGACCAGCGACATATTCGTATGAGAGTCCATGAAACCCGTAACGTCGGACACCCTCGGCGTAAAAGCTTTCAGGAATCGCGAAATGGTCGGCGACTTTGCTGTGGCCGCGGTGAAACGCCGTGTCAAAGCATGCGACTTGGAGCAGTTCCGGCCGATGCGCGAGCAGTGTTTCAATGGGCGCGAGGTTATTTGGCTGATGCAAGGGCGCAAGCGAAACGTAGCGTTGGAGACTGGCCAGCACTGCATGATCGACGACGACGGGTCGATCATATTGCGGGCCGCCATGAACCACACGATGGCCGACGGCGGCCAAGGTGAAGGCCTGCGTCTCCCGCAACCAATCTCCGGTGGTTGCGATTGCGGCGGCAACGTCCGCGATCTCGCGCGGCGTGTACGACTTGTCGATCAATGGCGAGCCGTCGCTGCTCTCGGCGCGAAGCCGCGGCTGCGTGCCGATCCCGTCCATTTGTCCTTTGACCAGCCGCCGCGGATCGCCGGCAGCGGCGAGGTCAAATATTTGAAACTTGACGCTCGAGGAGCCGGCGTTGACGACGAGAATAGCGTCCATTTCCAATCACGCCGGCGACATTTTCGCGCTGGCGCGACGGGCTGCGGCATAGAGCACGGCAACGGCGCACGATGCCATGCGGCTGCGCACGGAATCCGCGCGCGAGGTGAGAATGATCGGTACGCGTGCGCCGAGTACCAGGCCGGCCGAGTCCGCCTTCAACATGTAAATGAGATTTTTGGCGAGCATGTTGCCGGCTTCGAGATCGGGCACGACCAGGATCTGCGCCCTTCCCGCGACCGGGGATTCGATGCCTTTGATCCTCGCCGCCTCGGGATCGATGGCGTTGTCGAAGGCGAGCGGACCGTCGAGTATGCCGCCGATGATCTGCTTGCGCTCGGCCATTTTGCAAAGCGCTGCCGCATCGATGGTCGACGGTATTTTGGCGGTAACGGTTTCGACGGCAGATAGAATCGCAACCCGCGGGGTGCCTAGCCCCACCTGGGTGTACAGATCGATCGCGTTCTGAATGATGTCGTGCTTGGCGTCGAGATCGGGAGCGATATTGATCGCGGCATCGGTGATGAACAAAGTTTCCGGATAGCTCGGAACATCCATGATGAAGACGTGGCTTATCCGTCGCGACGTACGCAAGCCGGTGCTCGAAGCGGTCACCGCACGCATCAGCTCATCGGTATGCAAACTGCCTTTCATCAGCAGTTCGCCTTCTGCCGCGCGGATCATTGCGACGGCCTTCGCCGCGGCCGCCTCGCTGTCCGGGCGCGTCGACCAATTTGAACTGGCCGATATCCAGCTTGTGCTCGCGAGCGACGGCGTTGATCGTCGCCGCAGGGCCGACCAGGATCGGCGTTATGATGCCGCTCGCCGCCGCCATCAGTCGCGCCGCGAAGCGAAGTCTCGTCGCACGGATAGACAACGAGCGTTTTCGCCGCGGCCACGCCTTTTGCACGCGCGATCAGGCGGTCGTATTTCGACTCGAGAGGGTGAGCCGCAGGACCTATAGCCACAATTGCACCTGACTCGCTTTCCGCTTCGACGGGCGTACCGGTTGGCTCCATGGACTAAGGAGCTTGCCTCATGTCCGCCTCTCCGTGTATGCGCTGCCGGCGCACCGGTTTCGCTGCGGCGCTCGGCTGCGCCTCGACGCCAAAGAGCTGCGCCACCCGTTGGATGCGCTCGCTGTCTTCGGCTGAATATTCGCCGCGCGCACCCAGAACTTGAGTAATTAGTTCGAACGCCTTGCTGCCTTGTACCCGCATCGGCGGGGAGCATCGACGGAATGGCGGCCAAGGCGTGTTCCTCATCGATCAGCAGCATGTAGAACTGCTCGCGAACGATCGCCTTGAAAGCCGACAATGAGATGTCGCTTTCGGCTTGCCGGATGCGGCGCAGTGCGCCGAAGCCGCGCTCGTCCACCACGGCGCGCGAGGTGGCCACATACAGCAGGGCCCGGATCAGCGCTTCGCGCAGGCCGCCGGCGGGAATCCTTGCCTTGAGTTCGGCAGCGCGTTTCTCGATGAGTTGGCGATGTGACGCGCTCCTGGCCGCCTGCCGCAACGGCCGCGTGCCGGCCGGGTCGACGCCGACGGCGGCCTGCAGGGTGGGTGAACCGTACACCATCAGGAACATGCTTTCGGCGACAGCCTCGTTCGCATCACGCCATGCATCGAGCGCGGAGACGATTTGGCGCGATAGGCTATCCTGCATTGCCAAGAAGGGATTATCCGCGGCCGCCGGCCTGCGATCCTTGCGAACCTCTTCAGCCAAGGCGGCGACGGGCGCCATCAGGGGATTGGCGTTGGAGAAAGCCTCATATTGCAGCCGCAACGGATGCAGTTGCCGCATCCAATCCGCCAGCGGCGCGTTGACGAAAGCACGAACAACGGGCTGCATAAACGTGCGGTACAGGGCGAGATTGGTCTGAGAAACTTTGTCGGCGGCCGCAAAGCAACGCTCGTCTGCAGCGTCATTGCCCCCAAGCGCTCGAATATCGTCGAGTGTCCTCGCTTCGCAGCGCATGACCCACTCGCCGCTGACGAGATCGGGATTGGCCGTATCCGCGCTCTTGGCCTCAAAGGTCGCTTCGTACAGGCCGGGCGGCAACGTATCGATCAGGTCGATGTTGCTGGAGAGCTGACCATGCTCCTTTCGCGCCACGCTGGCAGACACAAAGATGCCCAGGTGACCGATCTTCTCGTGAATGGTGTAGACGATGGTCTGACCGTAAGAGCGCATCTCCTCCACGTCCTGATAAAGATCGAGAATCCAGCCAAGCGCCTGCTGCGGCGGCGTGATATTGTCCCCTTTGGAGCAGAAGACCACGATTGGCGAGCGGATTGCGCGCAGATCGATTGCCGTTCCGTCCGATGTCTCGATTCTTCCCGCGGCCAGATTATTTCCGATGAACAGCTGATCGACGATGAACTGCATTTCCTCGGCATTCATGTTCACGTGACCGCCCCACCAGCGCTCGAAGCCGAGATAACGCGGCGCCTCGGTATCGATCTTCGAATAAAGATTGTAAGGCTTGCTCCACAGGGTGTTGGCAGGATTTTGATTTTCGAAATTTTGCACCAGCCAGGCGCCGTCGAACTTGCCCTGACCCAAATCGCCGGTTAAGGCCGTCAACCAACTGCCGCCCAGCAGCCCACCGCTGTAGCGCATGGGATTTTTGCCGTGCACGCCCTGCCAGTACGACAGCGGCGAGCCGGCGATGATGATTGGACCGAAGAGTTCGGGGCGAAGAGCGGCAAGCATCATGACCGCCCAGCCGGCCTGGCAATTCCCGACGACGCAGGGCTTGCCATCCGCTTGGCTGTGCAACGCAATGACCCGTTCGAGGAATTGCGCCTCGGCACGCACAATATCCTCGATGGTCTGTCCCGGCATCGGCTCCGGAAGGAAACCAATGAAATAGCAGGGATGACCGGCCTCGAACGCAGCGCCGATTTCACTCTCCGCCTTAAAACCGCCGATCCCGGGACCGTGTCCGGCGCGCGGGTCGACAATGACAAATGGCCTTTTTGTTTGATCGATCGCGATTCCTGCGGGCGGTACCACCCGCACCAGGCCGTAATTCACCGGACGCTCTAGTCGGCGGCCGTCGGCGACGAGCTCAACTTGATAGTCGAGCACATGCGGGGCAGTTTCCGCCAAATGTTCGCGATATTGATTGCCCCGTTGGCGCATGACATCCCAAAACAGCACGCTGCGCTGGGCGGCATCGAAGAAGTAGTCCATTGCGGTGCCATACGGGCCCCAAAAATTCGAAACGTCCGTTGATTTCATCTTCGTCCTCTCTCTTTCGAGATATCGATGGGCGCGCGAAAACAAACTAGATCCTAACGAGAATCCCGTTCGCCAACCATTAGGCGAAATACCTATGTTTCTAGCGGCGCGCGGGTGATTGATTCATCAAACTGTCACATTGGTGCCGCATTCGGACAGCTAATCGATGATGTGATAACCCCCATCGATATAGAGCGTTTCGCCCGTGATAAGGCGTGCCGCGTCATGGGCCAGAAAGGCGGTGGCCATGCCGACGTCGTCGATGCTGACTAGGCTGCGCGCCGGCGCCTTTGCCTTTGCCTTATCGAGTAAATCGTCAAACTCCGGAATTCCCGAGGAGGCGCGCGTCGCCAATGGGCCCGGCGAGATCGCGTGAACACGAATCCCCTTGGGCCCGAGTTCAGCGGCGATGTAACGAACGGCCGCCTCGAGAGCCGCTTTGGCAACTCCCATGATGTTGTAGTTCTCAACGACCATCCGACTGCCGTAATAGGTCATGGTGAACAGGGTCCCGCCGTCGCGCATCAGCGGTTCGGCCAAGTGCGCCATGCGAATGAACGTCCAACACGACACTTCCATCGTGGTAGCGAAGCCCTCTAACGACACATCGACCACGCGCCCCTGCAGCGCCTCCTTGGGCGAGAACGCGATTGAATGCACGACAAAATCGAGCTTGCCCCACTCTTTCGCGATCCGCTCGAAGACTGCTTCCATCTGGCCAGGCACACGAACGTCAAGAGGCATTAGAATCGGCGCGTCGAGCGCGTGGGCCAATGGCTCGACGTATTTCTTGGCTTTTTCGTTAAGATAGGTGACTGCAAGTTCCGCTCCCAACGAGCGAAACGCACGGCCACAGCCCCACGCAATCGACTGATCGTTTGCGATTCCGACAATAAGGCCTTTCTTACCTTCGAGCAGCTCGGCCTTTGCAGTGGGTATCATTGGTGAAGTCCTTTTTGCGCCGGGCTGCCGTGTCCTCAGGTTGACGGGCGGCGACTGAACTTAGATTGCAAATAAGTCGGCAGAGATGATCTCTCGTCGCGCTGCAATTCATAAAAACGAATTGGGACTCAGGTCAACAGCTCGCCATACGCTCAGTAGATTTCAGGCACTTTCTTGTAGCTGCGGTTCGTCGGCTCCTGGTACCCCTTCGCTTTCTGGCGTTCGGGCAACTTGACCTTGTCGCGCTTGATTTCCTCATAGGGAATGACGCTGAGCAGATGCGAGATACAGTTCAGACGAGCGCGCCGTTTGTTGTCCGCGTTGACGATGTACCACGGCGCGAATTGGGTGTCGGTCGCCTGCAGCATCTCGTCCCTCGCGCGTGAGAAGTCGTACCAGCGCCGGTGCGACTCGAGGTCCATCGGGCTCAACTTCCAAATCTTGCGCCCATCGTTGATACGCGACTTAAAACGACGAGTTTGCTCCTCCTGACTGACCTCGAACCAATACTTGACGAGAATAATTCCCGATTCGACGACCACCCGCTCCCACAAAGGACATAGCAATAAAAATCGCTTGATTTCCCTTTCGGAGCAGAATCCCATTACCCGCTCCACTCCGGCCCGGTTGTACCAGCTGCGATCGAAAATGATCACTTCGCCGGCCGCCGGAAAGTGTGGAATGTAGCGCTGCAGATAGAGCTGAGATTTTTCGCGATCCGTTGGAGCCGGCAGCGCGACGACACGAAACACCCTGGGGCTCACCCGTTCGGTGATGCGCTTGATGACTCCACCCTTGCCCGCGGCATCGCGCCCTTCGAACACGACGATCACCCTCAAGCCCTCCTTCTGCACCCAAAGCTGCAATTTCACGAGCTCGACATCGAGTTTTTCCTGCTCCTTCTCGAATTCCTTTCTGCCGAGCTTTTCCGGCTTCTTCTCAGATGCGCGGGCAGCGTGCTTCGAGGTCTTGGCCGCGTCTTTTGCCGGTGTTTCCTTTTGCGACTTGTCGTTCATTCATGCACCCTAATGCGGCTGCGCCCACTCGTTGTCTTTGAGGTTCCACCCGCCGCCCAACGCGTTATACAGATTGACCACCGCGAGCAGCTGATCGCGTTGCGTTTGCGCCAGGGCACTTTCGGACGGAAACAGCTGCTGCTGTGCTTCGAGCACCTCGAAGTAGCTCGCCCGACCGCCTGTGTAACGCTCGGTCGCGATATTCACGGCTTCTTTCAGCGCCGCGACTTGACTTTCAATTGCGGTACGCTGATCAACGAGCGTTTGGCGCGCGATAAGCGCATCGGATGTCTCGCGGAATGCGACTATGATCGTCTGCTTATACTGCGCGATCGTCTGGTCCCAGAACGCCTGTTGTGCTTGATATGCGGATTTTAGCCGGCCGCCCTCAAAGATTGGGCCGGCGATCGAGCCGCCCAGGTTCCAGATGCTGAATTGGCTCTTGAACATGTCGTCGATTTTCTGGCTTTGGCCGCCGAACAATGCGCCAAGTCCGATCGTGGGATAGAAGTTGGCCACCGCCACGCCCACCTCGGCGTTGGCGCCGATCATGACCTGCTCCGCCTGCTGGATGTCCGGTCGACGCTTGAGCACGTCAGTGGTCAGGCCGAGGGGTGTTTGCGGTGTGACTTGTTCCGTGAGCGCGATCCCCCGATTGATTGCCTTGGGGTACGCGCCCAAGAGCACGCTAAGCGCATTCTCTTGCTGCGCGATCGCTCGATTCAAGCTCGCGATGCTGGCATCGCTCGAGTCGTAGGCAGCCTGAGCGCGCTCGACTCCGAGCTTCGAGTCCTTTCCTGCCTTGAAGCGCGAAGTGAAGAGGTCGAGAGTCTGCCGATAAGCGTCCTTACTCTCCTTCGCGATCGCGAGTTCCCGATCGAACTCGATCAGCGAAAAGTAACTTGCAGCGACGCTGCTGACGAGCGTCAGCATCACGCCCCGGCGCACATCCTCCTGCGCATAAAGAGTCGCGCGCGCCGCCTCGGTCGAATGCCGGATCCGCCCCCACACGTCTATTTCCCACGCCGCGCTGAGCAGGCCGCCGAACGAGTTGAACGTCACGTTGCCTGCCGAGCCCTCGAGCGGAACGAACGCCTTTTCACGGCCGGCAATTCCTTGATAGCCGATCTGCGGATAAAAGTCCGCTTGCGCGATGCCGACCGACGCCCGCGCCTGTTCGATGCGGGCGACCGCCACTTGAAGGTCGTAGTTGTTGGTCAGAGCCTCCACAATCAATGACTGAAGCGCCATGTCGTTGAAAATGCTCCACCATGGCAAATCCGCGATCGAGGTCGCCTCCGTGGGACCCACCTGGGACCTGAACTGCGCCACGGGCGTCACATCCGGCCGCTTGTAGACAGGCCCCACAACGCAACCCGCGATCGTGGATGCCGCCACCAGCGCGGCCAGCGATCTCGAAGCCATCAATCTTCTAGAACAGTGCGTACTCACGGGTAACCCCATTTACTGAATCGCAGTTAACATTTTTCGGAACCTGGAAAGCGTGAACAGCGTGTATGCCGATCCGATCAAAAACATCTTCGTCAGAGCCGGCCATACCATGCTTAGGTCTGCGTTACGGAACAGCACTGCCTGGGAGAAGCTGACGAAGTGGGTCGACGGCACGAATTGCATGATCTTTTGCAGGGCTATCGGCATGCTTTCGAGCGGCGTCTGACCGCCCGACAGCAGACTCATGACGATGAACACCGGAAATGCCAACAACCCGAACTGCGGCATGGAGCGAACCACCGTGGCGAGCATGATTCCAAGCGCGGTAACCGAAAAGAGGTACACGACCAGCCCGCCGGCGAAGAGCGGAGTAGAGCCCGCAATAGGCACCCCGAGCGCGCCCTTGACGACCAAGAACAGCGAAGCCAGTGCCGCGACCACGACGACCAGCCCGTTCGCCCAGATCTTGGCGAACATGAGTTCGTACGGCTGCAGCGGCATCACCAACAGATGCTCGAGCGTTCCATGCTCGCGTTCCCGCAGCACCGCCGCGCCCGTCAAGAAGATCGCCAGCACTGAAATATTGTTGATGATCTGGTTGACCGCCACGAACCAACCTTGCTGCATGTTCGGATTGAATCGGGCGCGGGTGTTGAGTTTGAGCAACGATTCATTCACCGGATTTCCTCGTCCGCTCCAAAACGGCTGCGCCTCCCGCTCGATGATTTTGCTGATGTACTCCGGTCCGCGACCCGCCTGACTCATCGCGGTGGCATCCGCAATGACCTCGACCGTCGGTGCGACGCCCCTCGAGAGGTCTGACTGAAACCTGGACGGTATGTCGATGATGAACGTAAAGCGCCCTTCGTTCATCGCCCGATTGATCTCGCTGAACGGCAATTTCACGGCCGGCAGGAACAGCGGCGGCAACAACGCGTCGGGTATTCGCCGCGAGGCCTCCGAGTCATCCTCATCCACGACTGCCACCGATGCGTTCACGACGTCCATGACGGCGCTTTTTGCCGGCGTATACACGGAAAACGTGAACGAGTAGGCGATCAGAAACAACAGCACCGGGTCGCGCGCGAGACTCAGCAGTTCTTTGAATCCGAGTTGAATGATGTGGCGAAAATTTTGCACCTTAGTTCTCCTGCTTCTTGAGCAGAAGCACGGACACGGAGAAATAGACGAGCGCGATCACCCCGAGGGCGACAAAGTTCGGCCACAGCGAGGCAAATCCAAGCGCTTTCGTGAACGTGCCGACGCTGATGGCCTGAAAGTAGGTGCTTGGAAATATCTTCGCGGCTACCCACGCGCCGCTTGAGAGGGAAGACACCGGCACGAACATTCCGGAGAATTGCGTGGCCGGGAGAATGGTGATGATGGCAGCGGCAAAGATCGCCGCCGTTTGCGTGCTTGCGAACACCGAGATCAGCAGGCCGAACCCGGTGCTCGCCATTAAATAGATGATGCCGCCGAGCATGAGCGTTGCCCAGCTGCCCTTCAGCGGTACTTGAAACAGCAGGATCGCGAGCGCCACGAGGGTGGCAAACTGAATGAGCGAGACAGCAAGATATGGGAGCTGCTTCCCCAGTAGAAACTCGAGTCTCGTCGCCGGTGCGGCGTAGAAATTGGCGATGGAACCCAACTCCTTCTCTCGCACCACGCTCAAGGCCGTCAGCATGCTCGGAATCAAGATGAGCAGCAGCATGATATCGCCCGGCACCATGGCGTAAATGCTCTTGAAGGCCTGATTGAACAGCGCCCGCACCTGGAAAGTGATCGGCCTGGAAACCTGCGGAAGTCCCTTCTGATCGCGCAAAACATTCTCATAGGCGTTCTGGGCATTCTCAATGTACCCGCGGGTAGTTTCCGCGCGGAAAGGCACGGCGGCATCGATGAGGGCGTTCACCTCGGGCCGACGTCCGCGCTGCAGGTCATTCTGGAATCCTGGGGGAATCTCCATCACAAAGCGCAGCTCTCCGTTGCGCAGGCGCCGGTCCACTTCATCGTAGGTGTATAACGGCGCCTTCTCCTCGAAGTAATAGGAACCCCGGAAAGTGTCCGCGTACGAGCGACTGGCGACGGTCCCGTCGTTGTCCAACACGGCAAACGGCAAATGGTCCACATCGAGGGAGATGCCGTAGCCGAACGCGATCATCAAGAGAATTGGCCCGAGCACGGAGAACATCAGCCGCACCCGGTCATGCTGCAACTCGACCGCCTCGCGTCGCGCGAATGCCCAGATGCGGCCGATACTGAACTTGCTCGGTGCCTCTGCGGCGTGGCTCGGAGGACCCGGCGTCTGCACGGGTTCAGCTGCCTGCGAGGCTGCGGCAGCAGGTGGCGTTGGTGCAGCCGCCTTGGCGGCCGCGGCCGCCTCCTCGAGGTAGCCGATGAACGCCGCTTCGAGATTCTTCGCCTTGCGCTCGGCGACCAGCTGCGCCGGCGGTCCCTGCGCAAGCACCTTGCCGGCGTGCATCATCGACATGCGGTCGCAGCGTTCCGCTTCGTTCATGAAGTGGGTGGAAAGAAAGATCGTGACTCCATTCTCGCGCGACAGGCGGATCAGAAGCTCCCAGAACCCGTCGCGGGCGACCGGGTCGACGCCCGAAGTCGGCTCATCGAGGATGAGCATCTTTGGCTCGTGAATGACGGCGACCGCGAGCGAGAGCCGCTGCCGAATGCCGAGCGGCAGGCTTTCTGCCAAGGTGTCGGCGACCGACTCCAAAGCGAAACTCTTCAGCAATTCGTCGACGCGCTGGTGCGCCTTTTCATCCGGCAAATCGAACAGGCGCGCGTGCAGCATCATGTTCTGCCGAACCGTGAGCTCGGTATACAGTGAAAACGCCTGGGTCATGAAGCCGACGTGCCGGCGGGATTCCACGTCGCCGCCTTTGACCGGCTTGCCGAACAGCAGCGCGGTACCCTCGGTGGGCGGCAGCAGTCCGGTCAACATCTTCATGGTGGTTGTCTTGCCGCATCCATTGGAGCCTAGAAACCCGAAGATCTCTCCCGGCTCGATGCGAAAACTCACGTGATCGACCGCGGTGAATGCACCGAACCGCTGCGTCAGCCCCTCGGCTTCGATCGCCGGAGTCCCCCCGCTCGATTTCCAAGGCAGGATCACCGGTTCCTTGTGCCCGCGGCGTACCTCCTCCGGCAGGAGCTTGATGAAGGCGCGTTCGAGCGATGTCTCCTGCCCGTTGCTCTTGATCTCATCGGGTGTTCCGGTCGCGAGGACCTTGCCGGCATTCATGGCCACGAGCCAGTCGAAACCTTCCGCTTCATCCATGTACGCGGTCGCGACCAACACGCTCATCTGCGGCCGTCGGATGCGGATTCGCGCGATGAGTTCCCAGAATTGCCGGCGGGCGAGCGGGTCCACCCCGGTCGTGGGCTCGTCGAGTATCAGAAGATCCGGGTCGTGAATCAGCGAGCAGCACAGACCGAGCTTCTGCTTCATGCCGCCGGAGAGCTTCCCCGCGGGCCGATCTCGGAACGGCGTGAGATCGGTGCTGTCGAATAGGTCCTTGATCCGCCATTCGCGCTCCTCGCGCGATTGGCCGAAAAGACGACCGAAGAAGTCGGCATTCTCGAAGATCGAGAGCGTCGGATATAGATTCTTGCCGAGGCCCTGGGGCAAATACGCGATGCGCGAGGATACCGCGGTGCGAAAACGCGCATCGTCGATGTTGCCACCGAGCACCTGCACCTCCCCACTCTGAAGATGCCTGACACCGGCGATGATGCCGAGCAGGGTGGACTTCCCGACCCCGTCGGGTCCAATCAAGCCGATCATCTTCTCCCCGGGAATGTCGAGGTTGATGGCGTCGAGCGCGATGGCCGCCCCGTAGCGTTGACTCACACCCTTGACGCTGACAACCGGCTCGCCCGTGACGCTGCGCATCAGTGCGTGCCGGAGGGGCCTGTGGTGGTGTTGCCGGTGGAACCGGCGGGGACCGTACCGGTGTCGCCGCCCGTGGAGCCTGTACCGCCGGAGCCAGGGGAGCTTGTATCTGGGGCGCCTGTGGTGGTCCAGGGTATCTGGGGCGGGTTCGGATTCACCTGAAGCATCGGCGGCCATGCGGCATTGTTGTCGAAGCGAACGTAGCCCATGCCGGGAATTCCGGGCTTCACCAGACTTTCGTATGGGCGCAGCCGCTCCTTATCGAGCTGCAACTTCACCCGGAACGAAAGGTTATGGCGTTCTTCGGCGGTTTCGACCGTTTTGGGCGTGAATTGTGCGCTGGACGAGGAATACGAAACCAGCGCTCGAATGGGATATTTCGGAAGGGCATCCAGCACGATGCGCGCTTCTGAACCCAATGCCACCTTCCCAGCAACGTCGGTAGGCAAGAAGACGTACATATAGACGTTGCTGAGATCCGCCACCGACAGCACCTTACCGCCGGCCGGCAGAACTTCGCCGGGTTCGGCCATACGTGATTGCACTCTCGCCCTGATGGGACTCCTCAGCGTATTGTCTTTTATTTGCGCCTCGAGCCGTTCGGCCTCCCCTTGCGCGGCATCGATGGCGGATTGCGTTTGCCCTACTTTCGCCTTGGACCCCACCAGAGCCGCCCGAGTCGCGTCGGCGCGGGCCAGATCGACGTCCCGCTCCTGCTCGCTCACGGCGCCGCTGGCAACCAGTTGTTTCGAGCGCTTGTATTGCTGGTCGGCATAGGTGAACTCGGACTGCTTCACCGTCACGTCGGCGAGCGCGGTATTGCGATTGTCCTGGGCCTCGCGAATCTTGGCCTGGGCCGAACGCAATTGCGCCTCGAGATCCTCAGTGTCCATCGTCGCAACCACTTGACCTGCATCGACGGTGTCCCCCTCGTCGGCGAGGACTGCTTTTATGCGGCCCTGATATTTGGTGGAGATGTCGACTGTTTTCGCTTCGAGTCTGCCGTTGCCGCCGGCGAATCCGGGCGGTAGCGCCGGTTTGGAGAGGTACCACCACGCAAAGGCCCCGCCGATGGCCACGATCGCAAGGCAAATGATGATTAGCTTTTTTTTCATCGGAGCGCTCCAGCCTCAGGAAGCAAGCGAAATTAAGAATAAGACTCAATGCTATCGATACTATCGCTCGATATCTGCCGTGCAATAGGCCTATGTACCTAGGGGAAACCGCGTAAGACGACGGTCGCGGCCGCGTGGGCACCCGAACCAACAATTTAAAACTCGCCGGCCAACACACTGCGGGTCTGTAGTGCATGATCGCGCGCCGGCAGTACACGCGCGATTTTGGAATCGGGAATTATAAATGCTGATGGCATAGTGGGCCCGACAGGACGCAGTAGCTACTGTCAGTCTTGACAGGTTGGGGCGCTGGTTTCCCTCCCACTCTCAATCAAACTGAGATAGGGTCGGGCACCAGATGGCTTGCGGAGATGGTTCATGAAAGTTGTCATCGTTGGTGGAGTGGCGGGCGGTGCATCGTGTGCAGCGCGTCTGCGCCGGTTGGACGAGAGCGCGCAAATCGTGATGGTGGAACGCGGCCCGTACGTCTCGTACGCGAACTGTGGCCTGCCGTATCACATATCGGGCGTGATTGAGAAAGAGTCGAGCTTGCTGGTCTCGAACGTGCAGACGTTCCGCAGCATGTTCGGGATCGACGCGCGGACCCACTGCGAGGCAATCGCGATCTCGCGCAAGGACAAGACCGTGCGATTACGCGACATCAGCACGGGCGAGGAGAAGACGGAATCCTACGACAAGCTGGTGCTTTCTCCCGGCGCGCCCTCGGTCCGCCCACCACTACCCGGGATCGATCTGCCGGGCCTCTTCGAGGTGCGTACCGTGCCTGACGTGCGCAGGATCCGCGAGTGGATCGAGAAAGGCACAATCATTCCTCGCGGGCATGAACAACTATTCGGGAATCCAGTTCGTCAAGCCGGCGCGGCGCGCCGTGGTGATCGGCGGCGGCTTCATTGGGCTCGAGACTGCGGAGAACCTGATCCATCTCGGCTTCGAGGTGACGCTGGTGGAGATGCTCGACCAGGTACTCGCGCCCCTGGACAGCGAGTTCGCCCGTCTCGTGCAAGAGCACCTGAAGCGCCACGGCCTGCGACTGGCGCTCGGGGACGGCGTAGCCGGCTTCAAGCAGTTGGCCGGCGGTGCCCTCGAGGTTCAGACGAAGTCCGGTAGGGCCTATCCGGCCGACCTCGTGATCCTCTCGCTCGGCGTGCGTCCGGACACCACGCTGGCCAAGGCGGCGGGACTCGATATTGGCGAACGCGGCGGAATCCGCGTCGACGAGCAGATGCGCACGAGCGACCCGGACATCTTCGCCGTCGGCGACGCGATCGAGGTCAAGGATTTCGTCACCGGGCAGTGGAGCTTGGTCGCGTTGGCCGGACCGGCCAACCGGCAGGGCCGGATCGCGGCCGACGTGATCGTCGGACGCAGTTCGCGCTACCGCGGCACGCAGGGCACGTCCATCATCGGCCTGTTCGGCGGTGCTGCCGCCTGGACCGGAGTCAATGAAAAGACGCTCGAGAAGCTGCGCGATAAGGATTATGAGAAGGTCTACCTGTTCCCCAACTCGCACGCCGGTTACTACCCGGGCGCCAAGATGATCGGTTTGAAGTTCATCTTCCGCAAATCCAACGGACGTGTGCTCGGCGCGCAGGCTCTCGGTGAGGACGCCCCGGCCGTGGACAAGCGCATCAGTGCGCTGGCGGTGGCAATCCAGATGGGCGCGACGATCTACGACCTGGAGGAAGCCGAGCTCTGCTACGCGCCGCAGTTCGGTGGTGCAAAGGACGCGCTCAACTTCGCCGGCATGGTCGCAGCCGACGTCTTGCGCGGCGACATGCCGCTGACGCACTGGGGCGCCACGCAAGGCGCCTTCCTGCTCGACGTGCGCCAGCCGGTCGAGCTAGCGGTTGAGAGCGTGCCGGGCGCCGTGAACATCCCGCTCGAGGGACTGCGCGCGCGGCTCGGAGAGCTGCCGCGAAACCGTGAGATCCACGTCATCTGCCGCTCGGCCCAGCGTGCCTATTACGCAACGCGCATCCTTTTGCAAAGCGGATTCAATGCCAAAAGCATCTCCGGCGGGATGCTTTCGCGGGCGATGTGCTGTTTACAAGACTTGAAAAATACTTAGTCGCGATTTCAGACGTGGGACGAATCCAATTGTCCGGGTAACCCGCCGATACCAGGTTAAGATGAAATTCCCTGGCGCTCCTGCGTGAGCGCGCGACTGATAAAAGCCCCAGCGCCGGAAGCATCAGGGGCACTTGGTCCACAACCCGCCAACGGGGTCAGCACCATGACCGACGATCCCACCAACGCCGAGTCCGGCAAATACAGCGGTCGGGTTCGCCCCGAAGTAGTAAAGAGTCACGACCACGCCTGCGAAAAGGACAAGCACGTCGCATGCCCTGCGCGCAAGGCGCAGCATCACCCTTATGCCCGTGATGTTGCGCCGCGTGAGAAGCCGGTTGACGTAGTTCTCGGTCCAGCCATTCAAGAGAATCAACAACCATACACTGGCCCCGATGGCCCGTGGCCGCGTGGTCACGCAGGCGCGTGTTCAGATATTGGACGGCAAGGTCATCCTGCCCTTTGCGGGCCGCGAACATGAAGCCTAGTACGGTGCCCCTGGGTGTGTTGCGCCCGAGCGCGTCCTGGGGAACCACGGGTTTCGCTGGGGCAGGGACGGAGGGAGCTGGGCCGAGTTTGACCAATCCGTGCGCCGAGATGCTGTTTTGTGTATAGGCGGGCGGCGCATAATCAAGCGCGGCGATCGCAGCGCCGATCATTGCGATCGCGAGCACAGGATGGCGTTGCTTCATTGGACGGATCTCATTGCGAATACTGGCCCGATTCGACCTTTCTTTACCAGCACGGCGCAACGCCTGCCCTTCGCGCTGTCTTCGGCAGTCCCCGCACTCTCGATCATCGTGGTCATCACCGAGATCGGGGTGCGCGCACAGTCGCTTGGTCCCGATGTCGCGGCGGCTATGATTGGCGCTGCATTGCTCTCGGTCCTGCTCTTCCCGACGATTGCGGGCGCGCTTTTGTTGCGAACTGTCGCGCCATTACCGAGCAGAAATTCGGCATGACTTAAACGAATGCTGGTCGCTGAGGCGCGCCAATACCGAAGTCCTCGTACCCGTCAGGTGTACCGAAAGAAGCCCTGCCCGCTCTTGCGTCCGAGCAGGCCAGCCGCAACCATTTCGCGCAACAGCGGCGCCGGGCGGTACTTCGGATCGCCGTAGTCGCGCTGGAACACCTCCATGATCGACAGCAGCGTGTCCAGACCGATGAGATCCGCGAGCGCCAGCGGGCCGATGGGATGATTGCAGCCGAGCTTCATGGCCTCGTCTATGTCCGCGGCGGCGGCGACGCCTTCCTGCAGCGCGAAGATCGCCTCGTTGATCATGGGACACAGTATGCGGTTGACGGCGAAGCCGGGAAAATTCTTGACGCTAATCGCGGTCTTGCCGATCTGAGCGATGAACTGGGCGGTGCGGGCGTGCGTCTCCTCGCTCGTCAGCAGCCCGCGGATCAGCTCTACCAGCGCCATCACCGGCACGGGGTTGAAGAAATGCATCCCGACGACGCGGTCGGCACGGGTGGTGGTCGCTGCGAGTGCGGTGATTGAAATCGACGAGGTGTTCGTGGCGAGGATCGCCTCCGGACGCATGATCTCGTCGGCCTGTCGCATGATCCCGCGCTTGACCTGCGGGTTCTCGGTGGCCGCTTCGATCACCAGATCGGCCGCAGCGAGATCCCGATATTGGGTGCTGCCGCGGATGCGCGAACGCACGGCGGCTTGGCCATCGGCGCTGAGTTTTTGTTTCTTCACGAGCCGGTCGAGGCTGCCGCCGATCGCGGCCAGGCCGCGATCGAGCGCCGCCTGCGATACGTCCACCATCACCACCTCCAGGCCCGCAGCGGCGCTCACTTGGGCGATGCCGTTTCCCATGGTACCGGCGCCGATGACTCCGATCTTCGACAGATTCATAATCCTTCCTCCTTTGCCTGTGCACGCCGCTACAAGTTGCGGCGGTAGCCTCCGCCGACATCGTACAGCGTATCGGTGATCTGCCCGAGCGAGCAGCTGCGCGCTGCGTCCATCACACTGCGAACGTATTGCCGTTCTCGATCATCCCCGGAAGATCACCACGAACAGCGCCACGATCCCCAACCCCGCCATCAGGGCTGCGAGCATGCCTGCCGTTGACCGGGGCAAGTCCGGATACTGCGTCTGCATCTCCTTCATCGCTCGACGGTGTTCAAGGGTGCCGAGCAAGATCGATAGTAGTCCGAGACTGATCATCGTCAATCCAAATCCACGCGGTCCGATCAGCTGCGCGGTGCGATCCTTTCCTTGCAGTTCAATCTCAAAGAATTTGTACACGGTGAATCCGAACGTGATTAGCGAGGTTGCTGTCCTGATCCAAGCCAGCACCGCATTGTCTTGGGCGAGGCGGGTACGCTGGTAAGCCAGTCTCGTTGCGGTATCGATATTTGCTGGGCTGTCTGTAGCTTGATCGGTCATTGGTACAGCCTCCTATCCCGGCGTTGGGTCCCACTGCGCTTTCCGCCCCTCCATCTTTGCACTGATGGTGCCAAGCCATCAAATTTCCCATATGTGTGCCGCAATTTCCGCAGCAAATGCAGCGAAAAATGGCGGGAAGCAGATTGTGATCCGTCCCCCAGAATTCCCGGAATTTGGCAGCAGTTTGGCAGTAGGAAATGGCGAGCCGAGCAAGCTATTGAATCGAGAGCAGATAAAGTGGCGGAGAGGGTGGGATTCGAACCCACGTAGACGCAAATAGAAATCAGTAAGTTACTGATATCCTACAGCTCGCCGTCCCGTGGGAATCCCCTCGCCTGAGAAATGTAATCTCGACAGCGAGCACACTTCGCGCAGGCAATGCATATACCGACCGATAGCTAGGTTTCATATCGTCGCTCCCAGACTGATATCGAAGTCGAAACCGTCGGCGGATAAACGGGCGATCTAAGAATTATTCTTTCTACGCTGCCTTGTCACTGCACGAAAAAGTTGGACGTCCACCTTTGCAACGCGACCACCCACTCCCAGAAAGGGTCAGACCGTTATGCGACGGCCGCGAACGTCTGCTGTGGGACAGGTCACAAATCGCCGAGTACCCAAGACTTCATCGCCGCCGACTCTGCCTAGGGTCTGCCGAACCACTTGTCGTAAAGCCGCTGATATGAGCCGTCCTCACGAAGCGCGAGCAACGCAATGTCAATCTTCTTGCGCAGGGGGCTGTTCAACTGCACCATGATGGCGACCGGCGCAACATTGATTTCAGAACCGACCATCTTCACTTGTCCTTTTCCCTCGTGCGCCGCGTAGTAGCGCAGGATCGGCGCGCCCGTCACCACGGCATCCACTTTTTTGTCCAGAAGAGCTTTGAACAATTGATCGATCGTCGAGTACTCCTGGACCTGTGCGTGATGTTCCCGAAGATAGTCGACCGCGAGGCTGTGCGCGACCGTGGCGACCTGCTTACCGGGTAAATCGTCCGGTCCCTCGATAGCGCCGCGAATCTGCTCGACGGTCAAGGTCGTCGTCAACTGGGCCGTATAGAACGCAACGAAGACCACGCCCGCGAACATCCACAGGACTGACAGGATGCGGGCCAGCCATTGTCTCGGCATTGCCTCCGCCTGTGTGGTCAGCGTCGATAGCGCCCAGTAGGCTGCCTCAAAGATCCCCGGGAAGTAGTTCCGGCTCGAAATCGCACTGTCCTCCCGCCGCCGTTCGAGCAGCCAGACCACGTGAGCCGGGATTAGCACCAGCAACAGGGCCATGCCGAGCCACGCTATAGTCGTTCGCGAAAGCATCAGACGCAGCATGGCCCACAATGGGTTTTCGGTTGCCGCTGTCTGGTGCGGGTCCCTTACCATTATCTGCAGCCCCGTTTCCAATGTGGGATACGAAAAGTCAAACACCTCGTCACGTGCCGACGTTATAAACAAAGCCAACGTGAGATCGGCCGTCTTGGATCGCATCGCCTCTTCCAGAGCGCTTACGTCAGGTGCGATCTGATAGATGGTCTTTCGCTTCAGCCGCGCAGCGATCGCATTCCAGAGGTCGATACTGAATCCGGTCAGCGATCCGTTTTGTTCCATAACCAACGGTGGAACAATGAACGCGGCCACACGAAGCTCCGGGGTCTCGCCTGTTGTCGAGACGGTCGCGGTACTGGCGGGCTGCGCATAGGCAGGTGCCGCGAGCGCAGTGCCGATCATGATGACCGCCAGCATCAAGTGACCTTTCTTCATTTGGACGCTCCTCGTTAATCCCTGCGAGTGCATCAGGTATCCTAGCCGAGACTTCATTTGCCACGAAACTAACCGTCCGCTTTGGGTCACCGAGATCGAGTCTTCCAACTTCCGCTTCTGGCCGTTGCAATCCGGTGCCGACGGCGTCATTATCGCATTGGGCGGGCTCATTGGCGGCTGGAGCCTCTACACTAAGGGTGGCAAGCTCAAGTATTGCTACAACTTCTATGGCGTGGACCGCTACACAATCGAAGGCACATCGACGATCCCTCCAGGGAAACACCAGGTGCGGATGGAGTTTGCGTACGACGGCGGTGGCCTCTCGAAGGGCGGTACCGACACACTATACGTGGACGGGAAGAAAGGCCCCATGATCTTCTCTGCGACGAGACCTGTAACGTCGGCAACGATTTCGGTTCGGTGGTGACCTACGACTATCCGGCGGAGAAGAAATTCAGCGGCGAGGTGAACTGGGTCGAGATCGACCTCGGCAAGATAGCGTGAATCTCGATCACCTCATCTCGCCCGAACAACGGCTGCATCTCGCCATGGGAACTCAGAAAACACTCTCAAGTCCGGCAGCCCATAGTGGGGCTGCCGGTCACGGTTGAAACGAGTGCAGAACAAAGCCGAGAAAGTGAGGACCAGTGCGCCCTTAACGCGCCTGCTGTCGGGATATCAAAAGAACTGGTTCCGCTTCGATGCAGTCGCAGGCCTCACCACCGCGGCGGTCGTCATCCCGCAGTCGATGGCCTACGCGAGCATCGCCGAGTTGGTTGGCCTCGTAAAACAGCGTCAGCAATGAGATTCCGATCGCGACCAGGGCACCGACGTGTTCCGTCCACGATCCTCAGATCACCCGGAGGACGAGAGCATTCCGGGCCTCTTGATCGTTCGGACAGAAGGCCGTATGACTTTTGCCAGCATACCTCGGGCCCGCGAGCGTCTCCAGACTCTGGTCGAAGAGCTGCATCCGCAGGTGGTGATACTTGAATGCAGCGCAATCCCCGATTTCGAGTACACGGCGCTGCAAGCACTAACCAAAGCAGAGGAAAAACTGCGGGAACGTGGGATTGCGTTATGGCTGACCGCACTCAATCCTGAGGCTTTCAAGGTGGTCATGCGCTCTCCGTTGGCTCAGGCTCTGGGGCGTGAGCGCATGTTTTTCAACCTTCACGATGCAGTGGCAGCCTTTGAGAAAAAAGGGAAGCCGGTATGAATGCTCAGGTCCGATCATTGGCGCCATATAAAACCTGTACCGCCAGTCCTGCTTTTTCCTCTCCAACGAGATCATCCGGTTGTACGCGGCTCGAAGCTCAAATGCGTGACGAGTGGCCGCTATCGAGGACGTTGAACAACTAGGCCACCGGCCGGTGTTGGCCCGATTTGAGCCGCTCAGGCGACGTCTAGGCAGAGCCGTGCCAGGACTTGAGATTCGCCACGAGCACCCGCTTCAGGCTAAGGTGGCGGAGAGGGTGGGATTCGAACCCACGGTGGTATCGCTACCACGCCGGTTTTCAAGACCGGTGCATTCAACCGCTCTGCCACCTCTCCATGTTCTTCATAATGAAACACTTGCGCTGTATTCTGCCCTGATGATTCCCTGTTTTGTCCGACACAGATCCGGACGTGCAGGATTCCCGCATTCGGCCCTTCGAGTCAAGTTCGCGTTGAGTGACGGTAAAGCACTGTGAGCCAAATCCCGTAACAGGCGTAGTGAGCTGCTCATTGGCTAGTGCGGCCATCGCACCGGCAGGTGGCGATGTCGCCGAACCCTCTCGGCGGCCATACCCGCGGAATCTACGTATTCCGCGTACGATGTGAGGCGGTACACTGCCGTTCAACGACCCCTGACTCGAACATTCTCGCTCGACCAAGTGGGGTAACCAAAGAGCGGCGACATGACAGGAAAAGGCAAGGGATGAATTCGACCACAGATCCAGCGCCAGCGGAATCCAAACGACACCACCGCGATCAAGGTGGTCGGCATCGGCAGCGTCGGCACCGCTTGCGCGGTGCTCTTGCTGACGGACGGGGATGCAATCCTCTCGTTCTGCAGTCAACGAGGCACGCGCCTCGGTGCTCGAGGCGTATGCCGGCAAGAGTGTCTTCCCCAACCACGGACAGCGGGTCGTGAACGGCCAGCGGCTCATGCAGCCGGTCAGCGACATCTTTCTCGGATGGACTAAGACTAGGCGTGGGCGTCACTTCTACATGCACCAGCTGCGAGACATCAGGATCAGGTTTCCGGTCGAGACGTTCGGCAAAGCTCTGATGCTCCTGGATGCCGAGTGGTGTGGCCACACGCTGGCGCTCTCCCATGCGCGCTCCGTCGATCCGGTACTGATCAGCGGCTACCTGGACAAGGGCGACGCCTTCACACTGCTCCATTCGGGAGCCGCAAAGGAAATGAGAACATGAATTCAATAGAGCAAAACGGGAAGCCTAATGTTCAACAGGATTCCCTCTTCTCCAACGTTGCGGCTGCAGAACAGAAGCGATTGATCAGCGCACGCGAGGACGGTGTGCCCTGGAAGAAGTGGGGACCCTACCTCAGTGAGCGACAGTGGGGCACGGTCCGCGAGGACTATAGCGAAGGGGGAGACGCCTGGAATTACTTCACCCACGACCAGGCTCGCTCCCGCGCCTACCGCTGGGGCGAAGACGGCATCGCCGGCATTTGCGACGAAAATCAAATCCTCTGTTTTGCCTTGGCGCTGTGGAATGGCGCGGATCCGATCCTCAAAGAGCGCATGTTCGGACTCACTAACAGCGAGGGCAACCATGGCGAGGACGTGAAGGAATACTATTTCTATCTCGACAGCACGCCCACGCACTCCTACATGAAGTACCTGTACAAGTACCCGCAAGGGGCGTTTCCCTATGGCGATCTGGTCGAGACGAACAAGCGGCGCAATCGTGGCGACATGGAATATGAGCTGCTGGATACGGGTATCTTCAATGGCGATCGCTACTTTGACGTGTTTGTCGAGTACGCCAAGGAATCGGCCGAAGACATACTGATCCGCATTACAGTTGCGAACCGTGGGCCGCAAAAGGCCGGTCTCGTCGTGTTGCCGACCCTGTGGTTCCGCAACACCTGGTCGTGGGGGAACGCTTCCGCGAAACCGCTCTTGGAGCAAAGAACCGGGTCGGGGGACACGGCAGTGATTGCCGCTTCGCATCCCGACCTGGGCGTCCGCTATCTCTATTGCGAAGGTTCCGCGCCTCTGCTCTTCACGGAGAACGAGACGAATCAGGAACGCGTGTTCGGCAAGCCCAACCCCACTCCGTACGTGAAGGATGGAATCAACGAATACGTCGTGCACGGGCACACCGACAAGGTGAATCCGAAGAAGACGGGGACCAAAGCATGCGCGCATTACCAGTTGGAGGTGCCATCCGGAGAAAGTCGGGTCATCCGGCTGCGGCTGACGCCGGTCGCTCCAGGCGAGAAGAAGGACAAGGGAGCGTTTGGAGACCGCTTCGATAAGCTCATGGCGTTGCGTCTGAAAGAAGCCGACGAGTTCTATGCATCCATCACGCCGAAGTCGGTGAGCGAAGATGCAGCGATGGTGATGCGGCAAGCACTATCCGGCATGTTGTGGAGCAAGCAGTATTACGATTACAACGTCGAGCGCTGGAGCCGGGAACGTCCTCAACGGAAATACCGAGGCCGGAATAGCGAGTGGACTCACCTCGAGAATTCTCATGTGATCTCGATGCCGGATAAGTGGGAGTACCCATGGTACGCAGCGTGGGACTTGGCGTTTCACACCGTCGCGCTCGCCATGGTGGACGTGGACTTCGCGAAGCAGCAGATACTTCTGCTACTGGGACGATGACTACCTGAATCCGAATGGCCAGCTTCCGGCCTACGAGTGGAACTTTGGCGACGTCAACCCACCGGTGCATGCGTGGGCCGCGTGGGAGGTCTACGAAACGGAGAAGAGTGCCTCGGGCCAGGGCGACCTGACTTTTCTCGAGGAGGTGTTTCAGAAGCTGTTGGTGAATTTCAACTGGTGGGTGAACCGCAAAGACCCCAGCGGGAAGAACATCTTCGGGGGAGGCTTCCTGGGGCTCGACAACATCGGCGTGTTCGACCGCAGTGCCCCGCTCCCCACGGGGGGTCATCTGGAACAGGCGGACGGCACCGCGTGGATGGCCTTCTTCAGCCAGTGCATGCTGCAGATCGCCATCGAACTGGCGCTGCACGATCCCGTCTATAAGCCCATGGTGATGACGTTCTCCAAACAGTTCGTTTCGATCGCCTCGGCCATGGACCATATGGGAGAGGAGAGCGAGAGCATGTGGGACGAGGAAGACGGGTTCTATTACGACATTCTCCAGCTACCGGACGGGACATCCACTCGTTTGAAGGTGCGGTCGCTCGTTGGCCTGTTGCCGATCTGCGCCGCAACGGTATTCCACGGGAAAGTGAGGAAAAATATGCCGGAGCTTGTCCGCGAACATGGCCGGCTACTTGGAAAGACACCCCCAGATGGCGACATCCATGTCTCTCGAATCTGCGATGACGGATGGCGTGGGTGGCACTCGGCTGCTCGACTTGATGACGGAAGCAGAAGTACCGCCGGGTGCTATCGAGGATGTTGGACGAGTCGGAGTTCTTAAGTCCGTACGGCATTCGGTCCATCTCCCGCTACCATCTGGAGCACCCCTATGTCTTCACGGCGGGAGGCCAGGAGTTCCGGGTGCAATACGCGCCGGCGGAATCGGACAGCGGCATGTTCGGCGGCAACTCGAATTGGCGTGGACCCATCTGGATGCCGATCAACGTGCTGCTGATCCGGTCCCTGCTGAACCTGTACCAATACTACGGGGACGATTTCCGGGTGGAATGCCCGACGGGATCCGGCAAGCTCATGAACCTCTTCGAGGTGAGCAAAGAGATCGCAGAGCGGCTCACTCGGATCTTCGTGCGCGACGAGCATGGCCGGCGACCCGTCTATGGCGGCACCGAAAAATTCCAGAGCGATCCTTACTGGCGCGACCACATCCTCTTCTATGAATACTTCCATGGCGACAATGGTGCAGGCTTGGGCGCGAGCCACCAAACCGGCTGGACCGGACTCGTAGCTAAGCTCATCCAGATTTACGGGATTCTGGATCCTAAGCGGATCCTCGAAGTGGGCGCCGTGGCCACGATCGCAGAGAAAGCCCGCGCATTATGAGCGATGCCTTGTACGACGTCAGACAGGAGCAGTATCCGACAGTCATCCGTGAAATGATCCGGCATGAAAACGACCTGACCAATCACCGCATCATGTGGTTGCTCGTGGGTCAGGGGTTTATCGCCAACGCATGGGTATCCGTGAAAAGCAGTGCGACACCCGCGAATTTGTTGCTCGAACTTGCGGGGATTCTTCTCACGATCTCGGCATTCGTGATGCTTTACCAAAGCTACCAGGCTCGAGGATATCTGCGGTTCCTGGGTCAGCAGGCCAAACAGGGGACATTGATTGAGGAACAGTTGCCACTCGTGGGATGGCCACACAAAAGAATCAAAGGGTGGTGGAGAAATTCCTGGGTCTGTCCGTGGTTCAGGCGATCGCTTGATCTTACTGAACCTTGGCTGCTGCTGCCGTTCCTGTTCACATCCATGTGGATGACAGCAATACTGCAGTCTCGAAGCAGCCTGAGCACAGAAGTCGCCTTGACACTCGGTGTCATCCTGTCCTCCGCGATTCTCGCCGTTGCTTGTATCGGATTGGTCTGGTCGCAGGGCGATGAAGAATAGAGTACGAAAGGATAGGCTGTGCGTTGTTGTGAGTTGAGCCGGAAATATCAGCGGGCGGTGAATCTCGCGACGGTTCCGGAGCAGGAGTGGGATGCCCTTGCGGCCTATGGATTTGACGCCGTGTGGTTCATGGGTGTGTGGGAACGAAGGGATTGCCATCGCCATGCGAAACAAAGAGCTGCTCGAGGATTTCAGGCGAGCCCTGCCGGACTTTTCAGCTGAGGATAACGTCGGCTCGCCGTATTGTGTGCGCCACTACGTGGCCGACCATCGGGATGCGGGTTTTTGTATGTCGATTTGGGGCCGTGGAAATGCCACCTGTTCCAGGTGTGCGCATTGGCTGAGGTATCGCATTGATTGCCGTGCCGATCAGGGCCTTATGCATAGGATTGCATCGATATGTTCCACAGAAAATATAATCGCGAATTCGGACCTTGGGTAATACCCGCAATGTACGCTGCCGTTGCATTTGCGGCTGCCATGACGATTCCTCATATTGAGGGCGGAATCGCTCCCTGGTTTCTCTCCCCGGTAAGCGTCTCCTCTGCGCAGGCGATCTACTCCTCGATCGCCTCCGGCATGATGGCACTCACGGGAATCGTATTTTCATTGATGTTCGTGATGATCCAATTCAGCGCAACCGCCTACTCACCGCGGCTGGTGCTGTTGATCACTCGTGATCCGGTCACATCGCACGCCCTCGGAATATTTACAGCCACGTTTGTCTATGCCATCGCAGCACTCACAGGAGTCGACCGGAGCGGATCCGGGGGTGTTCCATATTTCAGCATTTTGCTGGTGTTCGCCTTGGTCTTGGCCAGTGTGGGGATGTTCATCGCCCTGATCAACCGGCTCGGTGTGCTGCAGATCAATCGCACGTTGATTTTCACCGGTGACCAGGGACGCAAGGTGATAACGGCCATGTATCCGGCCTTAAGTTCCGCGGTTGCAGCCACCGGATCGGACGCCGTTCGTGCCCTGCCCCGCAAGCAGACACTCATTCATCACGGACGACCCCGCTCGATACAAGCGATCGATGTCCGCACATTGGTCCAGTTGGCCAAGGTGTCCGGCGGAATCATCGAGATGGTCGCGGCTGTCGGCGATACGGTCGTGGAATTGACGCCGTTGTTGCACGTCGCCGGTACTCGAGAGCCGATTGCCGAAGAGAAGCTGATGAAGGCTATTCGGGTGGGTGGCGAACGCACCTTCGAACAGGATCCCAAATACGCGATCCGGCTGCTCGTCGACATTGCCATCAGGGCGTTGTCGCCGGCGATCAATGATCCAACCACGGCGGTTCAAGCGCTTGATCAGATCGAAGACCTGTTGCTGCGCCTGAGTCAACGCAACCTGGACATTGGTACGTATCGCGACAGCGACGGCCAATTGCGGCTGGTGGTTGCATATCCCACGTGGGACGATCTGCTTCGTCTGGCCTTTGCCGAGATTTGCTTCTGCGGAGCAGCCAGTGTGCAGGTCATGCGGCGGATGAACGCGCTCGTTGCGGATCTGACGCGGGCCGTTCCGGAGGAGCACCGACCGGCGCTTGGATACTGGGATGCACGATTGAAGGCCACCATCGCCCGTTCGTTCTCAGATTCGGAAGAGCGGCTCGAAGCCTCGAAGGAAGATCGGCAAGGCCTTGGCATACCGCGCCAGCATTCGCCCGGATGATGTTATCGGCGCCGGCCGGCTGACCGGAGTACACGGTCGTGCACTCGCGCTATTTCGGCGTGTAGGAGAATTTTTGTCCGGCAACCGCGGCCTGATACATGAGGCCACCCTTGGCAATCGTGAACACCGCCACGCACATCTGCGGGTTATCCGTCCCCGGCGCTGCGAATATCATCTTATCGCATATCCTCCGGGCCGCGCATATCCTCTGGAGCTCGTTGACGAGCAGCACGCGGTGCCGGTGGTGCCTCCACAATTCCACAGCGTTCTGGCCTTGCTGACAGCGGTTTGTTAGCGTGGCCTGTCATGAGTTGGATCACCGCAATCTGGTCGGCAACGGTGGGCGCGAGCTTGGTGACGGGGCTCGTGTACTTGCTCGTCTGGAGCCAGGATCGGCGCTCGTGGGCGAACTTGTGCTTTTTTTTCACCGTGATTGGGGTACTCGGGCTTGCGGCCGGCGAGATGGCCACGATGCACGCCAGTCCCCGGAAGCTTTCGGGCGGGCAATTCGGTGGACGCATCTCGTCTATGCGATTGGATTCGTGGGTTCGTTGGGATTTGTTCACTTCTACTTTGGCACCGGAAGGAGACTGGCTTCTGGCGCTGGCCATCGGCCTGCGACTGCTGGTTGTGTTGGCGAACTTCACCACGGGACTAAACGCTGCCTTCAGCGTCATCCACAGCCTGCAGAAAATCGACTTTCTTGGCGAGCAAGTATCCGTGCTCGGCGAGTGGGTGCCCAGTCCGTGGGTGCAGCTTGGGCTGTTATCTTCGTTGGTGCAGTTTGTTTATGTGGCGGATGCCTCCATCCGGTTGTGGCGCACGGGCTCTCACGAATCGCGAGAATCGCGCGGTGGTTGTCGGCGGATCGCTTGGCGCTCTTCATCGTCTTCGCCGTGGGGCAGTCCGCACTCGTCGACGACGGGCGTGCTGCGAATGCCCTTCATCTTGAGCTTTCCCTTCCTCGGCGTAGTGCTGGCGATGGGCTATGAGTTGAGCAAAGATGTGCTGCGCGCGGCGCAGCTGAGCCGTGAATTACGCGAGAGCGAACAGCGGATGGCGCTCGCCACCGAGGCTGCGAACCTGGGCATCTGGTCTCGTGCGCTTACCACGAAACGAAATCTGGGCGAGTGACAAATGGCGCGAGTTGTTTGGCTTCACGAAATCCGAGCCGATTGGACCTCGACTGTTTTATGCAACGTCTGCATCCCGACGATCGGAATAGAATCCGTCAGGCGTTGGCGAATGCTGAGGAGAACCGGCCACTACGAGACCGAATACCGCGTAATGCTTCCGAATGGCCAGATTCGCTGGATTGCCTCCCGCGGCCGTGTCGAGTTCAGCGAAGGCCGGCCGGTTCGTGATACGGGGTGCCTCACTCGATATCACGGCGCGAAGGCAAGCCGAGGAAGCAGCGCAAAGCTTGAGCGGACGATTGATCCACGCGCAGGAAGCCGAAAGGACAGCGGCTTGCGCGTGAACTGCACGATGATTTGAACCAAAGCCTCGCCCTGCTCGCCATCGAGTTGGACATGTTCGGCCAGAAGCCGCCCGCTACCAACGGCGTGGTCAACGGACGGATGCAGGATCTATCCGCGCAGTTGAAGAACCTCTCGTCCAGTGTGCATCGGCTTTCACACGAGTTGCACCCCGCGAAACTGGAACAACTGGGCCTGGTAGCGGCAGTGGGTGGACTCTGCAGGGAAATCGGCGCGGCGCGCAAAATCGCGATTGAATTTGAGGCACATGCATGTTCCGCGCGTGTTGCCGAATGACATCGCGCTCTGTCTCTACCGCATCGTCCAAGAGGGACTGCAAAACGTGGTCAAGCACAGCGGTTCCGCCAACGCGAAAGTGGAATTGACGGCGAATGAAAATGAACTTTGCCTCGTCGTTGCGGATCGGGGCTGCGGATTCGATTCAACGGCGTCGATGGGCGAAAGTTCGCTGGGACTCGTCAGCATGCGCGAGCGCGTGCGTCTGGTGCGGGGACAGATTTCCGTTCAGTCCCGCAAGGGTGAAGGCACGCGGATCGAGGTGCATGTCCCCGTGGGCGGATGCGAATGGATAACCCGCTTGCAACGTTGCAACGAACCCGATTTCCATCAACGTCGCAGCTGCCGTGGCAAGACCAGGCGCACGCATGAATCATCGCCCCCGCATCGTCCTGGCGGATGACCATACGATGCTGCTCGATGCCTTCCGGCGTCTGCTGGAGCCGCAGTGTGAGATCGTCGGCAAGGCGTGCCGATGGGCGCGCACTGATTGAACTTGCCTTGAAGTCCAACCCGGAGATCATCGTCCTCGACATCTCCATGCCGCTGTTGAACGGCATGGACGCCTGCGCTCAACTTCGGCGACAAGCTGCCCGACGTCAAATTCATCTTCCTCACCGTTAACGAAGACGCGGACCTCGCCGCCGAAGCGATCGGATTGGGCGCGTCGGCGTTTCTGCTGAAGAGTTCCGCGTCCGCAGAGCTGATCTTGGCCATTGAATGCGCGCTATCGGGCCGCACCTACATCACCCCTCTGATCACCAGAGGCAAACCGCTCGGCGTGTTCCTCGAGCGAAGCGGCCAAACCTGCCACCGAAAAACTCACCGTCCCGCCAACGCGAAGTCCTGCAGTTGCTGGCCGAGGGAAAGTTGATGAAGGAGGCGGCTGATATTTTGAATCTCACCCCGCGCACCATTGCCTTTCACAAATACGCCATCATGGAACACCTTGGCATCAAGACCAGTGCCGAACTGGTTCAATACGCCGTCAAGCATCGCCTGGTGACTCCGCGCTCGATAGTCGCGCGCCGCTACGAAAGCGCGCGCCCCACCTGTCAAAACTGACAGTAGCTACTTCGCCTCGACCGGGCCCATAATGCCAGGTAGCGTTCATGAACACGGTAGCCAAAATCGCGCGCGTGCTGCTCGCAGACGATCATGCCGAAATCCTGGCACAGACCGCCAATGTTCTTGCCGGCGAGTTCGAGATTGTCGGCTCGGTCGCCAACGGCTTGGACCTGATCAAGCTGCGGTGCGCTCGACCCCGATGTGGTCGTGCTCGACATCACCATGCCGGGCTTGGATGGCATCGAAGCAGCCCGGCGGCTCAAGCGCACCTCGGTTGCCGCGCGAAGCTTGTGATTCTCACCGTGCATGAGGATCCGGACTACGTGCGCGCCGCATTGCAATGCGGGCGGCGAGCTTACGTGGTGAAAGCGCGCATGGCCTCCGACCTCATCACAGCCATACACGAAGCCCTCGAGGGACATCGCTTCGTCTCGCCAACACTTGTGTCGAACCCAACAGAGTAAGCAAGAGACTAAGGAGCGGTCATGAAACGAAAAACGCGCCTACATAACGCCGCCTTTGGCGGCGCCAATGTGAAAGGGAGAGGGATATGGTACAAATGAGCGGCGCAGCGCCGACAGTGTTCATCGTGGATGACGCCCGGGAGATCCGCAACGCGCTGTCATGCTTGCTGGAAGCCGCGAACTATCAGGTGCGCACGTTCGCATCCGCGGAGTGTTTTCTCCAAGAGCGGGACTGCGAGGGCCCTGGATGTCTGTTGCTCGATCTTCGCCTGCCAGGCATGAGCGGGCTCGATCTGCAACGATCGCTTCTCGGCTCCGAGCGGGCCCACCCGATCATCTTTCTCACCGGTCAAGGGGATATCCAAACCAGCGTACAAGCCATGAAGATGGGTGCTGTCGACTATTTGATGAAACCAATCGATGACACGCGCCTCTTGGCATCGGTCGATGAAGCGATCCGGCTCGATTTAGCCGCGCGCGGCGAACGTGCTACTTGCGAAATAATTCAAAGGCGCCTCGAGACGCTGTCGCGCCGCGAACGGCAAGTGATGGAGCTCGTGATTCGTGGCCGCATCAATAGAGAGATTGGCCTTCACCTGGGAATCTGCGAAAAGACCGTGAAAGTGCATCGCAAGAACGCTCTGGCGAAGATGGGTGTGCGCGCCGTCGCGGATCTGGTGCAGCTTGTCGCTCGAGTTGGAATTGAATGCGAATTTCCACATGTCTACGCCGCTGCGTCGAACAGCCCGAAAGCAGCAAGTCCGGCGCAGTCTCGTCGACCAGGCAACCCGTTGCCAACCGCTGCCGCGCTATAATCCGACATCGACCCGGTCTGCCCTCACTCAAGGTGACAGTTCAACCGGACTTGCCGACGCTCGCCACGGTGAGTTCCACGCGGCGGTTTTGCGCCCGGCCCGCCGGCGTATCGTTGGGAGCGACCGGATCGGCCTCGCCGAAGCCGTGAGCCGAGACGAGATCGGGCTTGACGCCCTGCGAGATCATGTACTGCATCACGTTGTCGGCTCGTTTCTGCGACAGGATGAGATTGGTCGTGACGCCCTGTCTCATGAGTCCCGGGCCGATCGGCGTGCTGTCCGTGTAGCCGTTCACGTTAATCTTTGTCGTCTGATGAGGCGCCAGGATCGCGGCTATCTTGGCAATGCTCGCCTTCGCCGTCGCCGACATCTCCCAGCCGCCCGAGGGGAACAGCAGCTCGCTATTGACCGAAACCTTGATCGCGTCTTGCATCCGCGAAATCTGCATGTTCTTGGCCCCGACCTCGGCGCTCATGGCCTGGTTGAGCTGCTGGTACTCCTGCTCCAGGTCAGCATTCTTCTGTTGTGACTCTTGATATTTCTGCTGCGATACGCAGCCCGCCAGCAGCAGTGCAGCTCCTGCTGCGCACAGTATCGGAAATCTCGCCATCTGAACGCTCTCCTCTTCGCTCTACTGTCTCCCGATGCGGTCGATTCCCGGTGTCGGACCCGGAGCAGTCAACCCCTCCTACGGAGACGCTATCAAGAATCGCCTTCGATAAAAACTGGACTTAGGACCTACGGATTATTATCACGCGATCACGCCCTGCCCCTTAGTCTTGCGGGCTCTACAAGCGCGGTGGCTGCGGGCGACCGCGGCGGTCGTCGCCGTTGACAACGAGCCCGAAGCCGGGAGAATGCGTAGGTCGTGCGCGTAGTTGAAGACGCGGGCAACTCATCCGTGGCGCGTTCGCACGCACTTGGCATTAAGCGAACGCAATGAGCTCGCACACTCGGAGAAGCAAATGATCATAGATCCGATGGGACAGCGCACGAGCGCAGGCATGCGGGGCGTGCTCGTGATTCTTTGGGCCGTGGTCCTGGCGGCTGGCAGCACGTTGGCAGAACTGGGTTCTGCGCCGCTTGCGAATGCGCAGTCGCCTTCAGGTACTGCGGCTCCTCTGATTCCTGCGGACCAACTTGACTCCTTGGTGGCGCCCATTGCCCTTTATCCCGATCCGTTGCTGGCGCAAACCCTGGCGGCCTCCACCTATCCTCTCGAGATCATCCAGCTGCAGCAGTTTCTGGCGAGAAACCCGGGCTTGAAGGACAAAGAACTCGCTGATGCCGTGCAGAAACAGCCCTGGGACCCAAGCATCCAGGCGCTCGCCGCAACCCCGGAGGTAGCGAAGCGTTTGGCGGATGACATTCAGTGGACGACGGACCTCGGCAATGCCTTCCTGGCTCAGGAGGCCGATGTGATGGCGGCCGTACAGCGCATGCGCAAGTCGGCCATGGACAAAAATGTCTTGAAGACCAGCGAGCAGCAGGTGGTGCAGACCAAGGTGATCGAATCCAAGACGGTGGTGGTGATCGAGCCGGCGAATCCGCAGGTGATCTATGTGCCCGCGTACAGCCCGGTGGTGGTGTGGGGCCCGCCCATTTATCCCTATCCTCCTATTTACTATCCGCCGCCGCCGCCGCCGGGATCTTTGTTCCTTGCCTTCGGTGTCGGAGTGGCCATGGGCGCCTGGTGGGGTGGAGGCGGCGGCTGGGGCTGGAACTGCGGGTGGGGCGGAAACAACGTCACCATCAACAACAATAACAACTTCATACGGAACACGAACATCCGCAACGGCAACACCAATATAGGCAGCGGTAACCGGTGGCAGCACCAGCCGGCACATCGGGGCGGCGCGCCCTATCGGGATCGTGCCACGGCCGACCGTTTCGGGGGCGCAGCGCGCGGAGACTCGCTGGCCAATCGGCAAACGAATGCCCGTAATCAGATTGGAAAGCAAGGCGGCAATGTCGCATCCGCTCGTCCCTCACAGGGCGCCGGCACGGGCAACCGAGCCGGCGGCGGCCTCGGCGCCGGTGGTGGTGCGGCCGGCGGCGGCGCCGGCAATCGTGCCGGCGGCGGGCCTGGTGCCGGGGGCGGCGCCGGCAATCGAGGCCAGTTCGACACGGGTGCGGGAGCGGCGAACCGCGCCGGTGCGGGGGGCGGAGCAGGCAACCGATCCCAGTTCGACACGGGCGCGGGAGCCGCGAACCGCGCCGGCGCCGGCGCCGGCGGCGCCGATCGTGTCGGCAACCGGGACTTGTCGCGCGCTGGTGGTGGCGGCGGCGGCGGAAACCGCAATGCCTTCGGTGGAGGCAGCGGCGGATACAACGGCTCGAGCGCCCGTGCGTCGAGCAACCGTGGGGCTGCGAGCGCGCAATCTCGCGGCGCAAGAGGCGGCGGCGGCGCGCGCCGTTAGTCCGCACAGAGCCGAAAGTACAGCAGGAGCGCACAGATGAATTCAGTATCCGCGAATACAAGACTCCGCCGGCTTCTCGGGATGCTGGGCGCATTGGCGTTGGTATCTCTTGCAGCCTCAGATCCGCTTGCCGCAGAGCAGTCGGCCGCGAAAAAACCGGCTCCCGCCATTGCCGCGCAGGCTGCTGAAAGTTTTGCTACGCCGGAGCAGGCGGCCGATGCGGTCATTGACGCTGCCGAGAAGTTCGACGTGGGCGCGCTGGTGGAGATATTCGGCCCCGGCGGAGAGCAAATAGTCCTCTCGGGCGAATATCCGCAGGACCGTCAGCGCGCGCTGGACTTTGCTGCACAGGCGCGGGAGCAGAAAAGCGTTGCGCTGGACCCCAAGACCAAGAGCCGTGCATTTCTCCTGGTAGGTAAGGGGGACTGGCCGTTCCCGATACCCATCGTCAAACGTGGCAGCGGATGGCAGTTCGATACCGCCGCTGGTCTGCAGGAGCTTGAGTACCGGCGCATCGGCCGCAACGAATTGGACGCCATCGAATTCTGCCGCGGTTATGTGGAAGCGCAGTACGAGTACGCCTTTGAGCCGCGCGACGGCTACGATGTGAACCAGTACGCGCAGCACATCATCAGCGCATCCGGCAAGCACGATGGCCTGGCCTGGCAGAACCCCGATGGAACGTGGGGCGGCCCGGTCGGCGAAAGCGCCGCCCGCGCCATCGAACAGGGCTACGAGTTCGAGCAGGGCAAGGCACCGCCCTTTCACGGCTATTTCTACAAGGTTCTAAAGGGACAAGGGCCGGAAGCGCCCCTCGGAGAAATGGACTACGTGCTGAAAGGCCTGATGATCGGCGGCTTCGCCTTGGTTGCCGCTCCCGCCGAATATGGTGAAACCGGCATCAACACCTTCATCGTCAGCCAGGACGGTGTGGTCTACCAGAAGGATCTGGGGCCTGAGACGCTCAAGGAATTCCGCAAGATGGAGCGCTTCAACCCGGATGATTCGTGGACTCCGGTACCCGATGACCAATAAGAGCGCTCCGGCCTCGCCCCGCTGATACTTGGTCATCAACGCCCGCCCGCCCGCCGCGGCGCATTGAAATAACCGGCGACGAGCCCCACTATTGCCGATGCGGGCGTTTCCGCACATCCCGGGTGGGAGTGCTAAAATGCGCCCATTGCACCGAACCGTCAGAGGGCAGTCTCATTATGGCTAATTTTCCGAGCAACAACGCGGCCTTTCCCCAAGCCGGGATGGACAGCCGCAGTATTTTCATCACACGCACCTATACCCATCTGGTGGCCGGCATTCTCGGCTTCATCCTGGTGGAACTGGGGCTGTTCGAGTCCGGTCTCGCGCCGCAGATTGCGCGGTTCATGCTGGGCTTCAACTGGATGCTCATCCTGGGCGCGTTCATGCTGACCGGGTGGCTGGCGTCGCGCACGGCGCAAACCAGCAACTCCATCGGCATGCAGTACTTCGCCTATGGCGTTTATGTGGTGGCCGAGGCGCTCATTTTCGTCCCGCTGCTGTATATCGCGGACGCCAAGGCCCCGGGCACCATCGACAGCGCCACGCTGGTGACCGCGCTCGGCGCCGGCGGATTGATGATCGTCGCGCACCGCACGCGCAAGGATTTCTCCTTCCTGCGCGCGATTCTGATGTGGGGATTCATACTCGCGATGGTCGCGATCGTGGGCGGGCTCATCTTCGGCTTCCAGCTGGGAACCTGGTTCTCCGTGGCGATGATCGGATTCGCCGGTGCCGCGGTTCTCTACGACACGTCGAACATCATCCATCACTATCCGGAAGATCGGTACGTGTCGGCCGCGATGCAGCTGTTCGCGTCGATTGCCCTGATGTTCTGGTACGTGCTGCGGCTCATGATGGGCAACCGCAACTGATCGAGCCTCAAGTCAGCAGCATCTGCCCGCCCATGTAGGGACCGAGTGCGGGCGGTACGATCACGCTACCGTCCGCCTGCTGACCATTCTCGAGAATCGCCACCAGGGCGCGCCCGACCGCCACACCGGAGCCGTTGAGGGTGTGCACGAGCTCTGGCTTTCCGCTCGCGGGATTGCGCCAGCGCGCCTGTAAGCGGCGCGCTTGGAACGATTCGCAGTTGCTGCAGGATGAGATCTCGCGGTAGCGCTGTTGCGAGGGCAGCCATACCTCCAGATCGTAGGTCTTGGCGCTCGCGAAGCCGACATCGCCCGCGCACAGCGCAATCACCCGATAGGGCAATTCCAGCGCCCTGAGCACCGCTTCGGCATGGCCCGTGAGCTCTTCGAGCGCCGCATAGGAATGCTCGGGCCGCACGATGTGCACCAGCTCGACTTTCTCGAATTGGTGCTGGCGGATCATACCGCGCGTGTCTTTGCCGGACGCGCCCGCTTCCGATCTGAAGCAGGGCGTGTGCGCCACGTACTTCATCGGCAGCGCGTCGGCCTCAAGGATCTGATCGCGCACCAGATTCGTGACCGGCACCTCGGCGGTGGGGATCAGAAAAAATCCCGGATCGCCGCGCACCGCGAACAGGTCCTGCTCGAATTTCGGCAACTGCCCGGTCCCGACGAGCGCCGCCGCATGCACCAGGTAGGGCACATAGGCTTCACGGTAGCCGTGCTCGCGCACGTGCATGTCGAGCATGAACTGAATGAGAGCGCGGTGAAGCTTCGCCAGTCCGCCGCTCATCACCACGAACCGCGCTCCGGAGATCCGGCCCGCCGCCTCGAAATCCATGCCCAGGCGCTCGCCGATCGCCACGTGATCCTTGGGCTCGAAAGGCAATCGCGCGCGGCTCGCCCCAGCGCCGCACCTCGACGTTGGCCGACTCATCGCGCCCCGCCGGCACGCTGGCATGCAGAATGTTGGGCAACTCCAATTGCAGGCTCGACAGCTCCGCCTGGATCCGCTCGAGCTTGCCTTGCGCCTCCTGCAGCATCGCGCCCATCGATTCGCCCAGCGCGAGCAGCGGGGCCGCATCCCGGCCCTGCCGCCTTCGCCTGGCCCACGGCTTTGGCATTGGCGTTGCGCTCGGCGCGCAGCCGATCGGCCTCGATCTGGGCCGCCTTGCGCTGCTCTTCCAGGGCGGCCATTTTCTCGACGTCGAGGACGAAACCGCGGCGCGCCAGCTGGGCGGCCACTCCGGTCAGATCGCTGCGCAGCAGCTTCGGATCGAGCACGATGATTTCCTTGAGCCCTGAAGCCGCTCATTGTAGGCGACCGGCGGACCACACGCCGTACGAGTCACGATCCGCCTGCGCCGCGCAGCGCGTCGCGCGCACGGCGCGCGGCCAGCGCCTCGCCGATCTTGATTTCCAGCCCGCGCGGCGCGGGCACATAGTAGCGGCGGTCGGGCATGCCGTCGGGGAAATAGCGCTCGCCGGCGGCATACGCATCCGGCTCATCGTGCGCGTAGCGATAGCCCTTGCCGTAGCCGATTTCCTTCATCAGCCGCGTCGGGGCATTGCGCAGATGCAGCGGCACCTCGAGCGAGCCCAAGCGCGCGGCATCTTCCGCGGCCGCGTTGTAGGCCGTATACACCGCATTGCTCTTGGCCGCACAGGCCATGAACACGACCGCCTGCGCGATGGCCAGTTCGCCCTCCGGGCTCCCCAGCCGCTCGTACACGGCGCAGGCCTCCAAGCTCAACGTGAGCGCGCGCGGGTCCGCGTTGCCGATGTCCTCGCTCGCCATGCGCACGGCGCGCCGCGCGATGTACAGCGGATCGCAGCCGCCCGCCAGCATGCGGCACAGCCAATACAGCGCGGCGTCCGGATCGCTGCCGCGCACCGATTTGTGCAGCGCGGAGATCTGATCGTAAAAATTCTCGCCGCCCTTGTCGAAGCGCACGTAGGTGCTGCCGATGACCGCGCGCACCGTATCGAGTGTCGAGCACGATGCTGCGCCCCATCCGGCGCGGCTCAAGATCGGCGGCGGTCTCCAGCAGATTCGAGCATGCGGCGCGCATCGCCGTCGGCGGCCGCGACAGCAGCTCGCGCGCGCTCAGCGGCATCTGCAGGCTCAGCCGTGCCCAAGCCGCTGTCCGGTCCTCGAGGCGCGCGATCGAGCAGCTTGCCGAGTCCTCCGCGGTGAGCGGCTTGAGCACATACACCCGCGCGCGCGACAGCAGCGCGTTGTTCACCTCAAAGGACGGATTCTCGGTCGTCGCGCCGATGAAGATCAGCGTGCCGTCCTCGACGTACGGCAGAAAGGTATCCTGCTGGGATTTGTTGAAGCGATGCACCTCGTCGAGAAACAGCACGGTGTCGCGCGTGCCGCGCAAGCTGCGCGCCTGCTCGACCACGGCGCGGATGTCCTTGATGCCCGCGAGCACCGCCGAGAGCGCGATGAACTCGCGCATTGGCGCCGCGCGCCACCAAGCGCGCAAGCGTGGTCTTGCCGGTCCCGGGCGGCCCCCACAAGATCATCGAGTGCGGCCGGCCGGACTCGAGCGCGCGGCGCAGCGGCGCGCCCGGACCCGAGCAGATGCGACTGGCCGACGAATTCATCGAGGACGCGCGGTCGCAGCCGGTCGGCCAGCGGCCGGTAGGTGCCGTCGCCGACCGCCCGCGCGTCACTTGGTATCGCGCCCGATCACATCGACTCCGCGGCGGCGGCGAGAACGAAAACAGGTCCGGTGCGAACTTGGGATTGCGCGTCGGGTGGGTGAAGGTCAGCTGCGTGATCTGGTTGAGCTTGTCCGCGAGGAACATCGAGGCCAGCTCGCCGTCCTTGTCGAATCCGATGCGCACCAGCTGGAAATCCGTGTCCGGGTGCTTGGGAATGAGCTGAAACCAGCTGCAGTCCGCCGCTCGCGGGCAGCGACTGATGTCGAACTGGTCGCTCACCGAGCCGGCTCCGGACAGCAGCATCGCGGGCGTGCTGGCGAGGGTGGCATCCATGTCGCGCACGTTGGCCTGCGCGAGATCCTTGTCGTAGAACCAGATCTGCTTGCCGTCGGCCAGAACCAGCTGCTCGGAGGGTTCCGCATAATCCCAGCGAAACTTTCCCGGGCGCTGCAGATAGAACTTGCCGGCGGCGCTGCGCAGCACCTTGCCGTGGCCGTCATCGATGGTCTGCGTGAAGTCGGCCGACCAGGTCGACAGGCCGGCCAGATATTTCTCGACCTCGCTCGCGGGCGAGGCTGCCGCTGCGACCGCGGCCGCGCCAGGCAAGCCGATGCAGCAGGCGCCCAGAGACGCGAGCTGCGGTGCAATCGGCGTCGACGCTCACGCGCGACTCATTCCTCCGGCGGCGCCGCGCCGAAGATTTCGCGCGCGCCGTTCGGCTGCAGCGGACCCACCAGGCCCGCCGCCTCCATCGCCTCGACCAGGCGCGCCGCGCGGTTGTAGCCGATCTTGAGGCGCCGCTGCACGCCGGAGATGGACGCCTTGCGCGTCTCGGTGACGATGCGCACCGCCTCGTCGTACAGCGGATCCGCTTCGGCATCGGCGACAGCGCCCTCGCCGCCCTCCTCGTCGTCGGCCGGAAAGCCCGGGATCGGATTGCGCGGACCTTCGAGAATCTCTTCGATGTAGACCGGCGGCGATGCGTCTTTGAGGCCCGCCACCACCCGGTGCACTTCCTGGTCGGACACGAACGCGCCGTGCACGCGCGTCGGAATGGACGTGCCCGGCGGCAGGTACAGCATGTCGCCGTGGCCCAGCAGCGATTCGGCGCCGCTCTGATCGAGAATGGTGCGCGAGTCCACCTTGGCCGACACCTGGAAGGCGATGCGCGTCGGGATGTTCGCCTTGATGAGGCCGGTGATCACGTCCACCGACGGCCGCTGCGTCGCCAGGATCAGATGGATGCCCGAGGCGCGCGCCTTCTGCGCGAGGCGCGCGATCAGCTCCTCGACCTTCTTGCCGACGATCATCATCAGGTCGGCCAGCTCGTCGATGATCACGACGATGAACGGCAGCGTCGTCAGATCGGGACGTCCTCGCGACCACGCCCGGTACGCCCTGCGCGATCTTTTGCATGCGGATCGGGTCCTTGATCGGCTTGCCGCTCCTCCGCGGCCTCCTTGACCTTGCGGTTGAAGCCGCCGATGTTGCGCACGCCGAGCGCCGACATCAGCTGATAGCGCCGCTCCATCTCCGCCACGCACCAGCGCAGCGCGTTGGCGGCCTGCTTCATGTCGGTCACCACCGGCGCGAGCAGATGCGGGATGCCCTCGTAGACCGAGAGCTCGAGCATCTTCGGATCGATCATGATCATGCGCACGTGCTCGGGCGTCGCCTTGTACAGCAGGCTCAGCACCATGGCGTTGATGCCGACCGATTTGCCCGACCCGGTGGTGCCGGCGATCAGCAGATGCGGCATGCGCGCCAGATCCGCGACCACCGGGCACGCCGCCGATGTCCTTGCCGAGCGCGAGCGCGAGCGGCGAGCTCACCTCGTCGTAGGGCTTGGATTTGATGATCTCGCCGAGCGTGACGATCTCGCGCTTCTCGTTGGGAATCTCCAGGCCCACGACCGACTTGCCGGGGATGATCTCCACCACCCGCACGCTGATCGCGGACAGCGCGCGCGCCAGATCCTTGGCGAGGTTGCTGATCTGGCTGACCTTGACGCCGGGCGCCGGGCGCAGCTCGAAGCGCGTGATCACCGGGCCCGGCTGCGACCGCCACCACCTCGGCCTCCACGCCGAAGTCGCGCAGCTTCAGCTCCACCAGGCGCGACATCGCCTCCAGCGCCTCGTCGGAGTACGACTGCTCGCGCGGCCGGCGGCTCATCGAGCAGCGACAGCGCCGGCAGTTCGCTGCGATTTCGGCGCATCGAACAGCGGCACCTGGCGCTCGCGCTCCACCCGCTCGCTCTTCTCGGGCACGCGGCGCCGCGGCCTCGATGCGCGGCGGCGGCCGGCTCGCGACCTTCTTCTGCTCCTCGCGCACCACTTCCTGGCGCGCCTGCTTGCGCTGCTGCCCGAATGCGAGCTCGCGCCGCTGGTCGATTTTCGCGCGCGCCCAATCGATGCCCTGCAGCACCCAGCGCGCCGAGCGTGTCCATGACCTCGAACCACGACACGCCGAGGAACAGCGCCACGCCCGCGAGCCACAGCGCCGAGCAGCAGCAACGTCGCGCCGAGAAAACTCAAGCCCCGCGCGCAGCCGCTGCCCACCAGCTCGCCGAGCGCGCCGCCGGCGCTGTTGGGCAGCGCCGATGCCGTCCCAATGCAGCGTCGCGAGACCGCAGCTCGTGAGCAGCGTCAAGACGAATCCGGCCGCACGCAGCAGCGTGTTCAGGCGCGAGCGCGAGTCCGGCATGCGCCTGATCGGCGTGCACCAGCCAACCCGCATACGCCAGCATGACCGGAAACAGGTAGGCGGGGCGCCCGAACAAGAACAGAAAGAAGGCCGGCGAGCCAGGCGCCCGACCGGGCCGATCCAATTGCTCACCGGACCCGGCTCGCCGGTGTCGGCGAAGCCGGGATCGCGCGGATGGTAGGTCAGCAGCGCGAGCAGCAGCAGCAGCGCCAGCGGCGCACAAGATCCACAGCGTGCCCTCGCGCAACGAGCGCGCGACGGCTCGCGGAGAGCTTGACGTTCGGTTTCGGCTTCTTGAGCGCGGCGGCGTCAGTCAATCTGAGACCTTCAGTGATAACTAGTTCTTAACTGCTTGAATATTATGTAATAGTAACACGAGCCGTCGATTGCGATACCAACACCCGCGGCGGCGGCTCGAGCACGCGATGCGCTGGAACTGGCTGGCGCCCACGGATTTACTTACCATGAGCCAGCGGCCGCCACGCGGGCGGCCGGCATTCAGAAGAGAGGCAAGATTATACATGAGCGTCGTCAGGCACAGTCGTCTGCTCATCCTGGGATCGGGACCCGCCGGCTATTCGGCCGCAGTCTATGCGGCGCGCGCGAATCGTGCGCCCCTGCTGATCACCGGGCTGGAGCAGGGCGGCCAGCTCATGACCACCACCGATGTCGACAACTGGCCGGGCGATGTCGGAGCACCTGCAGGGGCCGCAGTTGATGGAGCGCATGCGCCGGCACGCGGAGCGCTTCAACACCGAGATCGTCGTTCGACCATATCAATCGGGTGGAGCTGCGGCAGCGCCCGTTTCGCCTGCACGGCGACAACGGCGAATACACCTGCGACGCGCTGATCATCGCGACCGGCGCCTCGGCGAAGTATCTCGGCCTGCCCTCGGAGGAGGCATTTCGCGGCCGGGGCGTCTCGGCCTGCGCGACCTGCGATGGCTTTTTCTACAAGGGCAAGGCGGTCGCGGTCGTGGGCGGCGGCAATACCGCGGTCGAGGAAGCGCTGTATCTCGCCAACATCGCCTCGCACGTCACGCTCGTGCATCGCCGCGACAAATTGCGCGCGGAAAAAATCCTTGCAGGATCGGCTGTTTGCGCTTGAAGACCTCCGGCAAAGTCGACATCGTCTGGAACCACGCGGTCGATGAAATCCTGGGCGATGAGGCCGGCGTCAACGCGGTGCGCGGCTGCGTGCCATGCACGGCAACGCCTCGCGCGACCTCAAGGTCGACGGGGTGTTCATCGCGGTCGGCCATCAGCCGAACACGCAGCTATTCGAAAAGCAGCTCGACATGCGCGGGCGGCTACATCGTGGTCAAGGGCGGCAGCGACGGCGATGCCACGGCCACCAGCATCGCGGGCGTGTTCGCCGCCGGCGATGTCGCCGATCATGTCTACCGGCAGGCGGTCACCTCGGCCGGCACCGGCTGCATGGCGGCGCTCGACGCCGACAAATATCTCGAAGAACTCGACGCCGAGTCCCACCTCAAACCGCGCGCCGCCCACGCGTGAATGCCTCGCGCGCTGCGATTTCTCAACAGCATCGCCGAGGTCGACGCGGCGACTGGAACGCGCTCCGCACCGCCGGTGCGGGCGTGCAGCCGTTCCTGCGCCATGAATTCCTGCTCGCGCTGGAGGAATCCGGCTGCGCCGCAGCCGCGCACCGGCTGGATGCCGCGGCACCTGATCCTGGAGGATTCGCGCGGCCGTACGCTCGGCGCGCATGCCGCTTATTTCGCAAGGCGCATTCGCGCGGGCGAGTTCGTGTTCGACTTCTCCTGGGCCAACGCCTACGCCCAGCACGGGATGAAGTATTACCCGAAGCTGCTGTCGGCGGTGCCGTTCACGCCGGTGAGCGGACCGCGGCTGCTCGTAAGCCCGCACGCCGCCGATGCCCGCGCCGTCAACGACCTGCTGATCCGCGCGGCGCGCGATTACGCGCGCTCCGAGCAGCTGTCGTCCTGGCACATTCTGTTTCCGGCCGACGAGCGACCTCGAGGCATTGAAGCGAGCCGGGCTGATCGTGCGCCGCGACTGCCAGTTCCATTGGCATAACCGCGGGTACGAGTCCTTCGACGCCTTCCTGGCGGGCTTTACCGCCGAGAAGCGCAAAAAAGCGAAACGCGAAAGACGCCGCGTCGCCGAGGCGGGCATTGAATTCGATACACGGCTGGGCGGCGAGATGGACGAGGCACTGTGGCGCATCGTCTACGAATTCTATGCGGACACCTTCTATCGCCACGGCCAAGAACCCTACCTCAATTTGAGATTCTTCAAGCTGATCGGTGCCGCGCATGCCCGAGCGGCTGATGCTCAAGGTGGCGCGCCTGACGGCACGAGCCCATCGCGCGTCGCGATCTTCTTCCTGGGCGACGACGCCCTCTTCGGGCGCTATTGGGGGGCGGGCGGCAACTTCCACAGCCTGCATTTCGAGACCTGCTACTACCAAGGCATCGAATACTGCATCGAGAAGAAATTGCAGAGATTCGAGCCCGGCACGCAGGGCGAGCACAAAGTGCCCCGCGGCTTCGTTCCGGTGCTGACCAGCTCGGTCCACGACATCGTCGATGAGCGCTTTGCCGCGGCCATTCGCGATTTCGCAGCGCGCGAAGCGCGAGGTGTGGACAGTTACGCGGCCGCCGTGAACGAGCACGTGCCCTACCACCGCACGCCCGACGAGGAGCTGCGGCTCTGAGCAGGCTGGTCTGGCTGGGCGAGCAGGCCGATCCGGACTGGTTTCCGCCGCTGGAGCAGGCGCTGCGCGAGCCGCCGGGCCTCCTGGCCGCCGGCGGCGACTTGAGTCCGGCGCGGCTGCTCGCCGCCTACGAGCACGGAGTTTTTCCCTGGTACTCGGCGCAGCAGCCGATCCTTTGGTGGTCGCCCGATCCGCGCATGGTGCTGTTTCCCGTCGAATTCAACGCCTCGCGCAGTCTGCGCAAGACGCTGCGCAATGGCTCCCTACACCACGCGGTTGGACAGCGCATTCGGCGCCACGATCCGCGCCTGTGCGGCGCCGCGCCGCTCGGGCCCCGACACCTGGCTCAACCCCGAGATGATCGAGGCTTACCACCGGCTTCACGCCCTTGGATTTTGCCATTCCGTCGAGACCTATCTCGCCGACCGGCTGGTCGGTGGCCTGTATGGCGTTCACCTGGGCGGCGTATTCTTCGGCGAGTCGATGTTCAGCTGCGAGCGCGACGCCTCGAAAGTCGCGATGGCGCGGCTGGTCGAGGAGTGCCGCGCGCGCGACATTCATATGATCGACTGCCAGATCGCCAGCGCGCACCTGGCCAGCCTCGGCGCCCGCGAGGTATCGCGCAGCGAGTTTGCGGCGCTGCTGCGCCGCTTCGCGCGACGCGGCCCGAGCGGCAGCTGGGCGCCGACGTCCTCGTAAAATTGCATTAACAGGGTGCTTTATGCACAATGCGCGCGGCTCATCGTATCCCGCGCACAACAAGGACGCATGTCAAAAGAAGAGGCCATTCAGTTTGAGGGCGAGGTCGTGGAGACCCTGCCCAACACCACGTTTCGCGTCAAGCTCAAGACCGGGCACGTGGTCACCGCGCATATATCCGGCAAGATGCGCAAAAACTACATCCGCATCCTCACCGGCGATCAAGTCACCGTGGAAATGACGCCTTACGACTTGACCAAGGGCCGCATCGTCTACCGCGGCCGCTAGGACTTTTCATGCGCTTCGCGCAACTTTCAACGGGGTCGTTCCGACCCGAACTTTAAGGACGGGGCCGTCGCGGCCCCGTTAGATTCGGCGCGTAGCGCCTAATTAGGCAGCAGCGCCGGCTCGTCCGCCGAGCGCATGTCGAGCTTGAGCTTCTCGCCGTCCTCGCTCAAGGAAACTTCCACGTGGCCGCCGTTGACGAGTTTGCCGAACAGCAGCTCCTCGGCCAGCGGCCGCTTGATGTGCTCCTGGATGATCCGAGCCATCGGCCGCGCGCCCATCTTCGGATCATAGCCGTGCTTGGCTATCCAGCGCCGCGCCCGCTCGTTGACCGAAATCGAAACGCGCTTCTGCTCGAGCTGCGCCTCCGCTTCGACCAGCAGCTTGTCGACCACCCGCTCGATCGTGCTCTGATCGAGGCCGCCGAACTGAATGACGGCATCCAAACGATTGCGAAACTCCGGCGAGAACAAGCGCCGAATCGCCTCCATTCCGTCCGATGAGGTAGTCCGATTGAGTGAAGCCGATGCTCGGCCGGCTCATTTCGAACGCTCCCGCGTTCGTGGTCATGACGACGATCACGTGGCGGAAATCCGCCTTGCGGCCATTGTTGTCCGTCAGCGTGCCGTGATCCATGACCTGCAGCAGCAGATTGAAGACATCCGGATGCGCCTTCTCGATCTCATCGAGCAGCAGCACGCAATGCGGATGCTTGGCGATTGCCTCCGTCAACAGTCCGCCCTGATCGAAGCCGACGTAGCCCGGCGGCGCGCCGATGAGGCGCGAAACGGTGTGCCGCTCCATGTACTCGGACATGTCGAAGCGCACGAATTCCACCCCCATGGCTATGGCGAGCTGGCGCGTCACTTCGGTTTTGCCGACGCCGGTCGGGCCCGAGAACAGGAAGGAGCCGACGGGCTTGCGCTGATCGCCGAGTCCCGAGCGCGACATCTTGATCGCGGCGGCGAGCGCCTCGATCGCCTTGTCCTGGCCGAAAATGGTGAGCTTCAGATTGCGCTCCAGGTTGCGGAGCACGTCCCGGTCGGACAGCGACACGTTCTTCGGCGGTATGCGCGCGATGCGCGCCACGACGTTCTCGATCTGCGTCACCGTCACCGAGGGTTCGCGGTTCTCGACCGGCCGCAGCCGCAGATTGGCGCCCGCCTCGTCCACCACATCGATGGCCTTGTCCGGCAGGTGCCGATCGTTGATATGGCGCGCCGCCAGCTCCGCCGCCGCCTGCAGGGCCGCATCCTCGTACTTGATGCCGTGATGCTCTTCATAGCGGGTTTTGAGTCCGCGCAGGATATCGACCGTATCCTGGACCGAGGGCTCCGTGATGTCGATTTTCTGGAAGCGACGGGCCAGCGCGTGATCCTTCTCGAATATGCCGCGATATTCGTTATAGGTGGTCGAACCGATGCAGCGCAGCTCGCCGTTGGCGAGCGCCGGCTTGATCAGGTTGGAGGCATCCATCACGCCCCCGGACGCCGCGCCGGCGCCGATCACGGTGTGGATCTCGTCGATGAACAAGATCGCTCCCGGCTGCTTCTTCACCTCGGCCAGCACCGCCTTGAGGCGCTTTTCGAAATCACCCCGGTACTTGGTGCCGGCGACCAGCGAGCCCATGTCCAATGAATAGATCGTCGCATCCAGCAGCACGTCGGGAACTTCGTTCTCCACGATCATGCGCGCCAAGCCCTCGGCGATCGCGGTCTTGCCGACGCCGGCCTCGCCGACGTACAGCGGATTGTTCTTGCGCCGGCGGCAGAGAATCTCGATGGTGCGCTCCACCTCGAGCTTGCGGCCGATCAGCGGGTCGATCTTGCCCTTGCGCGCGGCATCATTCAGGTTGGTGGCATATTTTTCCAGCGCGCTGCCGCCGCCGTCCCCGTCGCGCTCGGCATCCGCGGATGTGCCGCCGTCCTCGCGCTCGCTGCGCTCCTCGCCGCCCGCTTTGGACAGGCCGTGCGCGATGAAATTGACGACGTCCAATCTCGACACGTCCTGCATGCTCAGCAAATAGGCGGCATGCGACTGTTTTTCGCTGAAGATCGCCACCAGCACGTTGGCCACGGTGACCTCTTTCTTGCCGCTCGATTGCACGTGAAAGACCGCCCGCTGCAGCACTCGCTGGAAGCCGAGCGTCGGCTGGACGTCGCGGTCCTCGCCCGTCGGCAGCCGCGGCGTCGTCTGGTCGATGAACTGCTTCAGCTCGGACTTGAGTTTCGCGGTATCCGCGCCGCACGACTTCAAGATTTCCCTGACCTTGGGGGTGTCCAAGATCGCGAGCAGCAGGTGCTCGACCGTCATGAATTCATGGCGCGCCTCCCGGGCCCCGGCAAACGCATCGTTCAAGCAAAACTCGAGTTCTTGGCTAAGCACTGGTTACGCCTCTTCTAGCGTTGCCATCAGCGGATGCTGATGTTGGCGCGCATACGCGATCACTTGGGCCACCTTGGTCTCCGCGATTTCATAAGTAAAGACCCCGCATACTCCCTTCCCCTTGGTATGCACCTCCAGCATGACCCGGGTCGCTTTCGTGCGGTCCATCGCAAAGAAGCGCTGCAAAATGTCGACGACGAACTCCATGGGAGTATAGTCGTCATTTATCAGCACTACTTGATAGAGAGGCGGACGCTTGAGCTTCGGCGCCGCTTCTTCGACGACCAAGCCCGTCCCTTCCCGCCCTCGTTCAATGTCGCTCATGGATGAATAGTTTATAGGGCGCGCTATCGCGCTTTACAAGCGCCGTAGGCAAAAGCGCCAAGCAAATGCCAATGTCGCCAATCACTGTCAGTTTACTTTAACAAATCAAAACAAATGCTTGAGCAGGCTAGCCGGTAGCCCTATGATTACCGGCTTAGATTTCTTCCAGGGGTGCGGTGAGCCCGCTCGTGCAACTTTCGCGACAACGCGCACATTGTCCACATGCTTGATACGCGCACGAACGAATGGCTGGCCCGCTTGCAAAGCAACGGCCCCAATCTGGTTTCGCTTGGCTTGGCGGCGCTCATTGCCGTGGAGCTCGCTCGCATGGCCGTGCCGATGTTGAGCGGACCGGTGAAATCCCCGGAGCCCACCCTCGCACGCGGCACGCAGGCCCGCCCGCACCCGACCGCGGATGTCCAAGCAGTGGTTTCCGCGCATCTGTTCGGCGTCGCCACTGCGGACCCGACGACGCAGGATCCGGCCAACGCGCCGCTGAGCAGCGCCAACCTGGTGCTGGCAGGCACGATCGCCACCCAGAACCCGAAGCATGGAATCGCGATCATCAGCTCCGGAGGCCCCTCGAAGGTGTATTCGGTGGGCGACAACGTCAGCGGCGCATCGCTGTATGCGGTCTATCTCGACCGCGTCATCCTGGACCGCGGCGGCACCCTGGAGACGCTGATCTTGCCGCGTCAGCTCCCCGGGGACCGGAGTCAAGCCTCGGCCCGCCGGATGGGCATGGGTGCGAACCAGCGCACAGTGGCGGCGGTCGACAATATACGGCGCATGGTGCAGCAAGATCCGGGGATTCTCGACCAGGTCATGCGTACCGTCGCATCCTACGACAACGCGGCGGGGAAACTGCGCGGCTTCCGGGCCTATCCGGGCCGAAATCGCGCCATTTTCAATAAACTGGGGTTGAAGCCTGGTGACTTGGTCACGGCAATCAACGGCCAACCGCTGGATGATCCGCAACGCAGCCAGGAGGTATTCAATACGATTCAAACCTCGGACCACGTCTCAGTCACCATCGAACGCGGTGGCCAAAGGCAGGATATCAGTCTGAATATCGCCGATGTCGCGAACGAAGCCACCCGGGATCTGGAGGGGGGGCCCGGCGCCGCCGCGGGTGCGGCGCCGAACGGCGCTGCGGCGCCTGCGGCGCCTGCTGCGCCCGTTCCCGCCGAGCCGCCGCAGCCGCCAGGCACCGATGACGACTAAACGAATGGCGCGCGCGCCGGTCGAAACGCGGGCGCGGTTCGAACGCGCTCCATCCACGGATGCTCCATGATGCCGAATGTATTCAATCCGCGAGGCATGCACCGCACCGCAGCGGTGTGCGTGCTCGCGTTCTTGCTGGTGTCGGTCTGCCTGCCGGCGCCGCCGCAGGAGCGCTCCCAGGATGGCGCAACCATCACGCCCAATTACAAAGACGCCGATTTGAGTCAGATCATTCAAGCGGTCAGCGAGGTGACGGGCAAGAATTTCATCATCGATCCGCGCGTCAACGCCAAGGTCACCATGCTGTCGGCGACCCCGATGTCGCCGGCAGCGTTCTACGAGGCCTTCCTGTCGGTGCTGCAGGTCTACGGCTACGTGGCCGTGCCGGCAGGCAAGGTAATCAAGATCGTTCCGAATACCGACGCCCGGCAATTGCCGTCCATCGACTTGCCGAGCGACGGCGTGAGCTCCACGTCGGATGAGATCGTCACCCAGATCATCACCATGAAGAACGTCAGCGCGGCGCAGCTGGTGCCCCTGCTGCGGCCGCTCATCCCGCAGCAGGGCCATCTGGCGGCCTATCCGGCGGGGAACCTGCTGATCATCTCGGATCGCGCCAGCAACGTGAACCGCATCATGAAAATCGTCGAGCGCATGGATGAAAGCGGCGACGAGCCGATCGACGTCATCCCGCTGCGCAACGCCAGTGCGACCGAACTGGTGCGCACCATCAATCAGCTGAATCAAGGAGCGGGCGGCGCTGCCGAGGGCGTGCCGATCAAGGTCGTCGCCGACGAACGCACCAACAGCGTGCTCATCAGCGGCGAAAGATCGCTCAAGCTCAAGGCCAAGGCGCTGGTGTTCAGCCTGGACATGCCGCGCGCCGGCGGCGGCGGCGATACCGAGGTGCGCTACTTGCTGTACGCCGATGCTGAAAAATTGGCGGACAAGCTCAAGGGGCAGGCGAGCGCCACCGCCAAAGCGCAAGGCGGCCCGCAATCGGGCGCCGCGGGGCCCGGCCCCGGCGCAAGCAGCTCCGGCGGATCGAACGTGGATGCCAGCGTGACGATCTGGGCGGATGTCCCCACCAACGCCCTCATCATGACCGCACCGCCGAAGATCATGAAAAACCTGATGGCGGTGATCGACAAGCTCGATATCCGCCGGGCGCAGGTCGAAGTGGAGGCGCTGATCGTCGAGGTGGACGTCAACAAGAGCGCCAATCTGGGCGTGCAGTGGCTGCTCGACGGCGGTACCAACCTGGGCTACGGCGTGACGAATCTGCCCGGCAGCACCGGTACCAGCATCGTCAATCTCGCCGCCGCCGCTTTGCAAGCGGCGAGCGGCAATCTCAGCCAGACGGCCACGGCAACCAATACGACCGGCGCCACATCCAGCCTCACCACGGGTACGAGCATCGCCTCGCAGATCCCTACGGGCGCCACCTTCGCCATCGGTACCTACAACTCGAATACCGGCAAGGGCCTCGCCGCGGTCGTGCAGGCCTTGCGCAGCGACGGCACGAGCAACATCATCTCCACGCCGCGGGTGATCACCATGAACAACGAGGAGGCGGAGGTGAAGGTGACCCAGGAGATTCCGCTGATCACCGGGCAATACAACAATACGCCCGCGGCCGTCAACGGCACCACCAGTCCGTTCGAGACGATTCAGCGTGAGGAGGTCGGCACGATCCTCAAGGTGACTCCGCACATCAGCGAAGGCGACACCATACAGCTCAAAGTCGAGCAGGAAGACTCCTCGCCGGGCGCCAAGCTGGCCAATTCGGCCGATATATCGACGAACAAGCGCTCCATCAAGACGACCATTCTCATCCAGGATGGGGGCATCATCGTGCTCGGCGGCCTGATGCAGGACACGGTGAACGAAAGCGAGGATCGTGTGCCGGTGCTGGGCGCGATCCCGCTCATCGGCAACCTGTTCAAGTCACGCAGCGGCTCGCGGCAAAAGAGCAACTTATTGGTCTTCCTGCGGCCGAGGATCCTGCGCGATCAGCCGAGCACCGAAGCGGTAAGCACCTCGAAATACGACGAAATTCGCAACCAAGAGCGCACTCTGCACAAAGGCAATATCTGGCTGCTGCCCGGCGAGAAGCAGCCGACGCTTCCGCCGATTGCGCCCAATGGCGCGCGGCCTGCGCCATTGCCCGCACCCACCCCCGGCGTGACGACCATCGCCCCGGCGCCCCAACCGGCGCCCGCGCCGCAGCCCGCGCCGCCGAGCGCGCAGCCCGCTCCGGCACCGCAGCCGGCCCCGGCGATGCAGCCCGCTCCGCCCGGCGCCCAGCCGGCGCCCGCACCGCAGCCAGTGCCCGCGCCGCAGCCCGTGGTCGGCCCGCAACCGGTGCACACGCCATGAGTGCCGAGCTTCAAGAGCCGCTGCAGCCGCGCAAGCTGTCCTTTCCGTTCGCGAAGCGCCATGGGGTGCTGGTGCGCGGCATCGCCAACGACGTCGCCGATACGGTGTGCCGCCCGGGGGTCACGCCGCAGGCGCTCGCCGAGGTGCGCCGCTTCGTCGGCGTGCCGCTGCGGCTCGAGCGCGTCTCGGCCGAGGCGTTCGATTCGCTGCTGCGCATCGCCTATGAGGCCGGCTCCGGCGCCGCCATGCAGATGCTGGAGGGCTTGGACGACAACACCGATCTTGCGCATCTGGCCGAGGACATTCCCGAATCCTCGGACCTGCTCGAAAGCGACGACGAGGCGCCGATCATTCGCTTGATCAACGCCCTGCTGACGCAGGCGGTCAAGGAAAACGCATCGGACATCCACATCGAACCCTACGAGAACCGCCTGGTCATTCGCTTTCGCGTCGACGGGGTGCTGCGCGAAGTGCTGCAGACCAAGCGCGCGGTGGCGCCGCTGGTGGTCTCGCGCATCAAAGTCATGTCCAAGCTCGATATCGCCGAGAGGCGCCTGCCGCAGGACGGCAGAATCTCGCTGCGCATCGCGGGCCGCGCCGTCGACGTGCGCGTGTCGACCCTGCCCTCCGGGCACGGCGAACGCGTGGTGCTGCGCCTGCTCGACAAGCAGGCCGGGCGCATCGAGCTCACCTCCCTCGGCATGGACCCGCGCACGCAAGAGATCATGGATGAAATCATCCACAAGCCGCACGGCATCATCCTGGTCACCGGCCCCACCGGCTCCGGCAAGACCACGACGCTGTACGCCTCGCTCGAGCGCATCAACGACAACACCCGCAATGTCATGACCGTCGAAGACCCGATCGAGTACTACATCGACGGCATCGGCCAGACTCAGGTCAACACCAAGGTGGAGATGACCTTCGCGCGCGGCTTGCGCGCCATCCTGCGGCAAGACCCGGATGTGGTCATGGTCGGCGAAATTCGCGACCTGGAAACCGCCCAGATCGCCGTCCAGGCGAGCCTGACCGGACACCTGGTGCTTTCCACCCTGCATACCAATACGGCGGTCGGCGCGGTCACGCGCCTGCGCGACATGGGCATCGAGCCGTTCCTGCTCTCCTCGAGCCTGATCGGCGTGCTCGCGCAGCGCCTGGTGCGGGTCCTGAATCCCGACACCCGAGAGCCGTTCATGGCCGGCGAATACGAACGCCGGCTGCTCAATCTCGACCCGCACGGACCGCCGGTCCAGCTGTACCGCCCGAGCAGCGACCCGGCAGCGGCTACCGCGGACGCACCGGCATCTACGAGCTGATCGCGGTCGACGATCACATGCGCACCATGATCCACGACGGCTCCTCGGAACAGGAGCTGGAGCGCTATGCGCGCACCTCGAGCCCCGGCATTCGCGACGACGGCCGCCGCAAGGTCATGGCCGGCGAAACCACCCTGGAAGAAGTGCTGCGCGTCACCCGCGAGGACTAGGGGGGAGCCTGATGGGCGCATTCGAATACACGGCGCTCGATGCCCAGGGACGGGAACGCAAGGGCCTGATCGAGGGGGACACCCCGAAGCACGTGCGCCAGCTGCTGCGCGACAAGCAGCTGCTGCCGATGGACATTCAAGAGGCCGCGCAGCGCGAACAGAAGCAAGGCAAGGCGCCGCCGCTTCATGCGCCGCGGCCTCTCGACTCTGGATCTGGCGCTCCTGACCCGCCAGCTCGCGACCCTGCTGCGCTCCGGCCTGCCGCTGGAGGAATCCCTGCAGGCGGTCGCCGAACAGACCGAAAAGCCTCGCGTGCAGAGAATCGTCCTGGGCGTGCGCAGCAAGGTGGTGGAAGGCCACCCGCTGGCCGACGGCCTGCGGGATTTCCCGCCGGCGTTCCCGGAGATCTACCGGGCGACCGTCTCCGCCGGCGAACAGTCCGGCAAGCTCGATTCGGTGCTCGAGCGGCTGTCCGACTACACCGAATCGCGGCAGGTCATGGGCCAGCAGGTGAGCAACGCCCTGGTGTACCCGATCGTGCTCCTGGTGCTCTCGTTCGCGATCGTCTCCTTCCTGCTGGCGTACGTCGTGCCGCAGGTGGTGGCCGTATTCGAGTCCGGCCATCAAGAGCTGCCGATCGCCACCCGAATACTCATCGGCATGAGCGACCTCATTCGACACTATTGGTTCTACGCGCTCATCGTCATCGCGGCGGCCACCTGGGGATTTTTGCGCTGGCTCAAGGGCCCGGAGGCGCGCCTGCGCTTCGATCGGTTCCTGCTGCGCGTGCCGCTCGCCGGCAAGCTCATTCGCGGGCTGAACACCGCGCGCTTTTCCCGCACCTTCAGCATTCTGACCGCGAGCGCCGTGCCGGTGCTCGAGGCGCTGCGCATCTCGGCGGAAGTGGTCAACAATCTGCCGATGAGAAGAGCCGTCGAGGAAGCGGCGCTGCGGGTCCGCGAAGGGGCGCCCATCGGCAAATCGCTCGCGGCGCGCAAGCTGTTTCCGCCCATGATGATTCACTTGATCAGCAGCGGTGAAAGCAGCGGCGAGCTCGAAAAGATGCTCGAGCGCGCGGCGACCAATCAGGAGCGGGAAATGGACGGCTCTGCTGTCCACCATGACCAACCTATTGGGTCCCTTCATGGTGGTGTTCATGGGCGCGATCGTCATGTTCATCGTCATTGCGCTGCTGCTGCCGATTTTTCAGCTCAACGATCTTGTCAAATAGCGCAGTGTGCGCCAGGGTATTGCGCACGAGGCGTCTTTCCGTTTATAAACCGCGCGTGTTGGTCCACTGGTGATGCGCAAGCTACGGTAGCATGAGCGAAAAACCCGAATCGGACGAGTTCGAGGAAGAAGATGCGGAGGACACCGCACCGGGTGACGATGTCGACGTGGATCACATTATGCGCGACGTCGAGTCGCAGCGCAGGCGGGCGCCCAAGGGCGCCGAACCCGCTTGGCGGCGCCTGGAGAGGGTGATGGAGGAGCGGCGCACCGCCGAGCTCCTGAGCGACTTCGACGACTACGAGATCGGCGATGCCGAGGGCGCCGATGCCGAACCGACGGAAAAGGCCGGCCGCAAGAAAAGGAAATCCCGCTGAACCCCCTCGCCAAGACCGCGGCCGCCGCGCAGTGACGGATCTGCATTACCTGTCTGCAGCCGAGGCCTTGCGGCTGTTTCGGCGGCGCGAGCTGTCGCCCGTCGAGCTCATGAACAGCGTCATCGCACGCGCCGAACGGGTCGAGCCGAAGGTCAATGCGCTGTGCATACGCTTCTTCGAGCGCGCGCTCGAGCAGGCGCGCGCCGCCGAGGCCCGCTACATGGGCCGCGGCGAGCCGCCGCGTCCCCTCGAGGGCATCCCGACGGCCGTCAAGGAAGAGGAGCCGCTGGCCGGCGAGCCGTGGACCCAGGGCTCGCTCATCTTTGCCGATACGATCGCCCCGGAGACCTCGAACTTCGGCCGGCGGATCCTCGAGTCCGGCGCGATCGTGCATGCCCGCTCGACCGCTCCCGAGTTCTCCTGCGCGGGCTTTACGCATTCGCGGATCTGGGGCGTGACGCGCAACCCCTGGAATCCGCAATTCGCCGTGGGCGGCTCATCCGGCGGATCCGGCGCCAGCCTCGCCGCCGGCACCTCGACGCTCGCCAGCGGCTCGGACATCGGCGGATCGATTCGCATCCCCGCCTCCTTCAACGGGATCGTGGGCTTCAAGCCGCCCCATGGGCGCGTAACGCAGATGGCGCCGTTCAATCTCGACAGCTACTCGCATTGCGGACCGATGGCCCGCACGGTCGATGACTGTCTGCTGTTCGAGAACTGCCTTGCCGGCCCCGACGCCTCGGACATCGCATCGCTGCGGCCGCGGCTTGAGCTCCCGGAGCGCATTCCGGGCGTCGAGGGCCTGCGCATAGCGCTGTGTGCCGATCTGGGCGACTGGCCGCTCGATCCGGAGGTGCGGCGAAACACCACCGAGCTCGCGTTCGCGCTGCGCGAGCAAGGCGCGGTGGTCGAACAGATCGAACTGCGCGTGCCGCAGGCGGATGTGCTGCGCGCCGCGGGAATTCACTTCCGGCTCGGCTTCGAGCCGTGGATACAGTCGATGTGCACCGAGCACCCGGACCTCGTGACCGATTACGCAAGGTACTTCGCCGAGCGCGGCATCACCGGCCGGCGCGACGGATCGCAATGGGACGAATTCGACCTCGAGGCACGCCTCTACCAGCCGCTCGGCGCCGCGCTCGAGCAGTACGACGCCCTCATCTGCGCGACCTGCGGCACGCGCGGCCTCATCGCCGGGGACAGCTACGTCGACCATGGGATCGAAGTCGGCGGGCGGGCACTGTCGCATTATTTCGAGGGGATCCTCACCGTGGTGTTCAACCTGTTCAGCCGCTGCCCGGTGCTGAATGTGCCCTCGGGCTTCGCCGACAACGGCGTACCGACCGGCATCCAGATCGTCGGCCGGACCTACGACGACCTCACGCCGTTTCAGGATCGGCCGCGCCTGCGAGCGGGCCAGACCCTGGTTCGATGTGCCGGAGCGGCGGCCGAGACTGGCATGATCACCATATTCTCCGACCAGCACCTGCTGCGAAATGCCCAAACCGAACTGTACGGCGGCCAATTGGTTCGCCCGCACGAGTGCCCCGAGCGCGCACAGATCGTGCTCGAGCGGGTGCGCGCGGTCGGGCTCGGAGACATCGCGGCGCCGGAGCGTTTCGGCCTGCCGCCGGTGCTGCGGGTGCACGACGAGCGGTTCGTCGAATTCCTGGCAAGCGCCTGGACCGATTGGGTGGCCGCGGGAAATCTGGGCGAGGCGATTCCGGACTGCTGGCCGGCGCGGCGCATGGCGCAGCGCTGTCCCGACAGCATTTCGGGCAAACTCGGCTACTATGCGATGGCCGGCGAGACTTCGATCAGCGGCGGATCATGGGAGGCTGCGCGCGCGGCGGCCGATGTGGCGCTCAGCGCCGCCTCGCACCTCGAGCGCGGTGCGCACGCGGCGTTCGCGCTGTGCCGCCCGCCGGGTCACCATGCGGCGCGGGATATGTACGGCGGCTACTGCTTCTTGAACAACGCCGCCATCGCCGCACAATTCCTGCGCGACCGCGGCGCCGCGCGCATCGCCATCCTCGACGTCGACTTCCATCACGGAAACGGCACGCAGGACATCTTCTACGACCGGCCCGACGTGCTCTACGTGTCGCTGCACGGCGATCCGCGCGATGCCTTCCCCTACTTCTCCGGCTACGCCGACGAGACCGGGGCCGGTGCGGGAGCGGGCTATAACCTGAATCTGCCGCTGCCGCGCGCCACGGAATTCTCGGTCTGGGCCGGCGCGCTCGCCACGGCTCTCGAGCGCATTCGGGGCTTCGCCGCCGATGCGCTGGTGGTCTCCCTGGGGGTCGACACCTTCGCCGGCGATCCGATCAGCTTCTTCAGGCTGCAGTCGGCGGATTTCTGCACCTACGGGCGGCATGATCGGCGGGTGCGGGCTGCCGACGCTGTTCGTGTTCGAGGGCGGCTATGCGGTGGCGGATGTCGGCGTGAACACGGTGAACGTGCTCACCGGATTCGAGAGCGCCTAGTCTAGCCGCTCCCAGCGGAACGATGCGGACGCGGCTCGCTAAGTGCTGGGCTTCGGGGCCTGCGGTGAGGCCTGCGGCGAGGGCCAGGGGTGCTCGGACTTGCCACTGAAGATCGCCTCCACCTCGGCGCGCTTGAGAGTCCAGTCGCGCCGATCGATCTCGGCCTCGAGCTGACCCGGCGCCCAGCCGGAGTGGCCGACGAAAATGCGCAGACTCTCCATGGGCTTGTCGCGGCCAAGCAGCTGGAGCAGCAGCTGCCGGTCCGCGCTCAAGTAGACGCCGTCACAGGCTTGAATCGCGTGCTCGGGCGGCGCGGCGGCGCGAAATAGAAACCACACGGACCCGAAGTCAACGGGTCCGCCGAAGTACACCTTGTCGGGCACCTTCGCGAGGCGCTTGAGATCGGGAAAGAGACGCGAGACAGGAATCGGCGTCGGTCTGTTGATGATGATGCCGACCGGAGCGGGACCGAGGTTGTTCATCACGAGCACAACCGAGTCCGCGAATATCGGAATCGGGCAGGTCGTCTCGCGCGATGAGGAGAATTGCAGTGAGGGGTTTCGCGTCGGGGTCGGATGATGGCCGCGACGACCCCGACAAGAGCAGGAGAGTGCAGAGTGCTCCTGCCACGCAACGCTGTGGGCAAAAACCGCTCATCACTGACGACATTCGCCTCCATGTCATCGCACGTCGTCCGACCGCCGCTTGAGGGGATTTTCGCCGGCTCCCGGCGCTGCTCCCGTTGGATCTGCTACGCCGTCCGTAAGCAGAGGCGAGCACGTACGTGCTCAGATCCGACAGGACCTGGGAGGCGCTCGCAGCTACCAGCGGGATGACGCGCCGACGAGGGGCCGGTCATCCGCGCCTTCTCCAAGATCGGCTTGTCGGATATTTTATACGTCAAGTTGCGGACGCCGAACGTGACGTCGCCCCAGTGAAAGTGATAGCCGGCCCCGATATAGGCGTTGTAACTCCAGTTCTTGTTGCCGTCGCCGGCGTCCGCTTCATAGGGCGCAAACCACTTGCCGTCATGGGAGAGCCGCAGCGCGCCCTTGACGCCGATGATGCCTTCCGTCGAATCGGAGGTCGGCCAGAACCCTCCGCCCACCATGATCGGGAGCGGTGGGGCCGTGATCTCGTAGGCGAGCGAGACTCTCACGCTCGTGTAGCGCAGGCCGAGCAGGACATCGAGCGTCCCGACGTCGTTGTTCATCACCGTGTACGTGGGAGCCAGGGTCCAGATCGCCGCTCGGAATCCGAGGTCGACACTGCGGGTCACGGGCAGCGAGGCGGAGCCGCCCGGCAGGCCGATCAGCCTTTCATGCGTGGGGCTGTTCTGCAGGTTCAGAAAAACCAGGTCCGTCCAAACGCTCCAGTCGCCCTTGCGGACATTGCCGTCGAACAGCACGCCGCCCTTGACATACTTGAGGTATTGGCTCGGCTGGATCTCCTCAGTCGGATTGCCGCCGCCGGCAATCGGCGGCAGCTGCACCGTCACGTATATCCACGGCACCCAGGCGTATGGCGTTGCCTCGAAGTGCCACTGGCCGTCCCACATGTTCACCCCGTCAGCCACGGCGATGACGTCCTGAGCCCAAACGCTCGCCGATGCCAACGCACCGAGACTGGCGATGAGCGCCGCGGCTGCGGACTCCAGAAGCCTGGCGTACTGCATAAAATAGCCTCGAGATTCAAACCGTACTGAATACTCCGCATACCTCGCTGTTCGGGTATACGGCGAAAGGCCTACTTAGACCTCTGCAGAGAGCACCGCGATACCCGGCCCCTCCGCCGGGCCGGAGCAGGGGCCGCTGGAGGGACCCCCGCTCAGCGGAAATCGCGCGATTCGACGGTCAGGTCGCCGAGCAGGGCCGACAGGTCGGTCAGGCGCTGCGCGATCACGTGCAGCACGTCGCCTTCGCGCTGCACCCTGCCGCGCACCTCGAGCAGGCGCGATTCGAGCAAGGCGGCGCGCTGCGCGGCGGCCACGCGCTCCCAGACGATCAGATTCACATAGCCCATCTCATCCTCCAGGGTCACGAAGGTCACGCCGCCGGCGCTGCCCGGCCGCTGGCGCGTGATGACCAGGCCGGCCGCCGTGACCCGCCGGCCATTGGGCTGCTCCCAGAGCGCCTGAGTGGGGATGACGCCGCGCTGCTCGAGCTTGTCGCGCAGCAGCGCCAGGGGATGGCGCCGCAGCGTCAAGCCGGTACTGGCGTAATCGGCGACGATGTCGTGCCCTTCGCGCGGCGCGCGCAGCAGCGGGATGCCCTCGGCGGCCGCCGTTTGCGCGGGGAGCAGGGGCAGCGCGCGCTCGACTCCGCTCACCTGCCAGACCGCGCGATGCCGGTGTCCGGCGAGACTCGCGAGCGCATCGCCGGCGCCGAGCGCCTCGAGATCGCGGCGGTCGAGCGCGGCGCGCTCGGCAAGATCGCCGATATCGGCTGAAGGCGGACGCTGCGCGCGCGGCGAGCAGCCGGCTCGCCCCCTCGCGCGACAAATGCTTCACCATTCGCAGACCCAGGCGCAGCGCCGCCCGGCCATCGTCGCGCCGCTCGAGCGTGCAATCCCAGTCGCTGGCCGCGACCGCGACCGGCCGCACCTCGACGCCGTGCGCGCGCGCATCGCGCACCAATTGCGCCGGTGCGTAAAAGCCCATCGGCTGACTGTTGATGAGCGCCGCGCAAAAGGCGGCGGGTTCGTAGCGCTTGAGCCACGCGGAGGTGTAGACCAGCAGGGCGAAGCTCGCCGCGTGAGAATTGTGGACCACGAAATGATTGGCCAAAAAATTGTGATCGCCCTCGATCTGCAAATCGAAGTTTCTCGATCCCCGACGGCCTCGATCTCCACGATTCTGTCCCAATGACGTCGCACCCGGCAGCACGGAACGTGCCACCGCCACGTGATCGCCACCTGAGCTTCCCAGCTGAACCAACCCGCCATGGTCATGAACGGGTGTTCAGCCGTCGCAAATCTCATGGCCGAGAGCCGTGCGCAGACGCCGCACGGGCTTATGCCGCTTCGATGACGCGCAGCACTTTGCGCTTCCTCAAACGAAGTCGGCATCGCATGCCAGTGTGTTCGAGTCGCGCCTGCCCGCGAAAACATCCTCGATGGTCAACCATCTTCCCGTATCGGCATCCACCACGCGCGTCTCCCACGACGCATCCGGAAATCCGTATTCGCCGAAACCCAAGATCTGATTGAAGATCTGATGCGCGAAGCTTCCGGGTAGCCGCGCTCGCGCATGCCGTCGATCAATCGGCGCTGGAAGGGCTCCAAGCCTCCCTTGCGCTTCCAGGCCGCCATCGCGCGGCGCAGCCGGTCCGCCTCGCCGGGGGAGAAGCCGGCCGCGACGATCGCCAGCTGCATGACCTGCTCCTGGAAGATGGGCACCCCCAGGGTGCGCTTGAGCACCGCCTCGACGGCGGCGCTCGGATAGCTCACCGCCTCCTCGCCATTGCGGCGGCGCAGGTAGGGATGCACCATCTCGCCTTGAATCGGACCGGGCCGCACGATCGCCACCTCGATGACGAGGTCGTAGAAATTGCGCGGCCGCAGGCGCGGCAGCATGGCCATCTGCGCCCGCGACTCGATTTGAAACACGCCGGTGGTGTCCGCGCGGCAGATCATGTCGTACACCGACTCATCCTCGCCCGGCACCGTCGCGAGATCGAGCTCGCCCGCCACCGCGGCGGAGCCGCCGAAATCGTTGATCAAGCGAAACGCCCGGCGTATCGCGCTCAGCATCCCGAGCCCGAGCACGTCCACTTTGAGCAATCCCAGCGCGTCCAGATCGTCCTTGTCCCATTCGATCACCGTGCGGTCGGGCATCGCCGCATTCTCGATCGGCACGAGCTCATCCAGACGGCCGCGCGCAATCACGAAGCCGCCCACGTGCTGCGAGAGATGGCGCGGGAAGCCGAGGATTTGCGCGGTGAGCGCCATCAGACGCCGCGGTCTGCGGATCGCGCGGATCGAAGCCTGCGGCGCGGATGCGCTCGGGATCGATCCGCTCGCCGTCCCACCATTGCATGCCGCGCGCGAGCCGGTCGACTTCGCCTTGATCGTAGCCCAGAGCCTTGCCGACATCCCGCAGGGCGCTGCGCGGACGATAGCAGATGACGGTGGCCGCCAGGGCCGCGCGCTCGCGGCCATACTTGCGATAAATATACTGGATCACCTCTTCGCGGCGCTCGTGCTCGAAATCCACGTCGATATCGGGCGGCTCGTTGCGCTCCTTGGAAATGAAGCGCTCGAACAGCATCGCCATGCGCGAGGGATCCACTTCGGTGATCTGCAGGCAATAGCAGACCACGGAGTTGGCCGCCGAGCCCCTGCCCTGGCAGAGGATGTTCTGCGAACGGGCATACTGGACGACATCGTGCACGGTGAGAAAGAACGGCTCGAACTTGAGCTCGGCGATCAGCCGCAATTCGTGCTCGATCGCCTCGCGCACGGCGCGCGGCGCCCCGTCCGGCCAGCGCTTGGCGCAGCCTCGCTCCGTGAGAGTGCGCAGGTGGCTGGTCGGCGTTTCGCCCGCGGGTACGATCTCCTCGGGATACTCGTAGCGCAGTTCATCGAGACTGAACGTGCAGCGCTCTGCAATCGCGAGCGTTTGCGCGAGCAGCGCAGCGGGATAGAGCTCCTGCAAGCGGCGCAGAGGCCGCAAGCACCGCTCGCCGTTCGGAAACAAGTTCACGCCCGCGCGCTCGAGCGGGATATTCAAGCGGATCGCCGTCAGCACATCCTGCAGGGCGCGGCGGCCGCGCCGATGCATGTGCACGTCGCCGGCGGCGACGCACGGCAATTCGAGCGTCCGGCCGAGCGCCTCGAGGAGCTCCAGGCGGCGCGCATCGAAGCCGCCGGTCAGCAGTTCCACCCCGATCCACAAGCGCCCGGCGAAGCGCTCGCGCAGCCAGCGGCCGTCCTGCGGCCTGCTGCGGCAGCGGCGCCCTGCCCGCGCGCGGCAGCCAAACGATCAAGCAGCCCTCGAGTGCGTCCGCGAGATCCTTGCGCGCGAGCGCGTAGCTGCCTTTGGCGCCGGCGCGGCGCGCCCGGCTGATCAAACGGCAGAGCGCCCCGTAGCTCGCCCGATCGGTGGCCAGCGCCACGAGCTTGAGTTCATCGGCGCAGTTGAGCTCCGTGCCGATGATCAGCGGCAGCTCGATGCTGCTTGGCGGCGACGTGCGCGCGCACCACGCCCGCGAGCGAGCATTCATCGGTGAGTGCGAGCGCCCGGTAGCCCAAGCGCTTGGCCTGGGCGATGAGCTCCTCGGGCTGCGAAGCGCCGCGCAGAAACGAGAAATTGCTCAAGGCATGCAGTTCGGCGTACATGCGCCGCTCTCAAGCGAATACGCCGTGCAAATACCAACCCTTGGATTGCCGCTCCTGAAAAACCCACAGCCGGGCGCCGCCCGTGCGGCGCACGATGTAGTAGTCGCGTGCGACATCGCTTGCCGTCCCACCAGCCGCTCTCGATGCGTTCAGGGCCCTGTTCGAGAATCAAACCCGCCGGCTGCGGCGGCTGCGCTTGCGGCGCCGCGAGCAAGACGGGCACATCGAGCAGCCACACGGGCCGCGGCATGCCGTGCTCAGGTAGCTCATGCATGCGGCTCTGCGCAGGGATGCGGCGTCGGGTCGGCTGAGCGCCGGCACGCCCGGGGGGCTCCAGGGATAGTTCACGGACCCGCTGCCAAGCCGCCTCGGGCCGATGCTCGGGGATCGAACAGAGCCCGTAAACCGCCTCCTCGCCGAGCCGGGCGCGCAGCCGCTCCACCAATTGCGGCGCTGAATCGCCGCCGCCGGCAACGCCTTACGGGAGCGAAGACATCGAGCGATGCGGCCGAGAGCGGCTGCAGGGGGCCGGACAGCAGTTCCATACTGAGTGCCGGCGCCGCGAGCTCGAGCCGGGACAGTTTATGAGCCAGCACATCCGTCAAGCGGCGCTGCTCGCTGGTGATGCTCGCCAGCCCCAGGCGCAATCTGGTGCCGGGCCGCGCGCGATGCCGCAACCTCAATTCCAAAGCCTGCACGCCCGCCTGCCGTTCGCGCAAGAATCGCGCGCAGCGCCCCACCAGCGGTTCGAGCGCCTTGAGCAGATACGCGACGGTCTCGATCTCCGCCTCGAAATCGCAGCGCTCGCGAAAACGCTCACGCCGCACGAACGCCCGGCGCGGCGCGGCTTGCCGCGCCAGCGCGATATCGAGATCGAGCACCGCGGCCGGAGCCGAAACGGCGCGCCAGACCGGCGCGCGGCAGACGCAGCAATTCACCCACCCGGGTCACGCCCATGGCGCGCAAGGTCTGCAAGCCGCTCGGCATCCCAGCCGGTACAAGCCAGGGGCAGCTGCGCCAGTGCACCCGCCAGCGAGCCGGAGTCCTCGATGAGCACGCGCTTGGCCGGCGCGGGCGAACCACAGCGCCGCCAGAGTCGATGGAGCGTGGCGCTGTGGGCGCACAGCTTGCAGCCGGCTCCAAGCGGCATCGATGCCGGCATGCAGCCGTTCGAGCGAGCCGAACAGCTTCACGCTGCCGTTGATCTCCAGCAACAAGGCATTGGGCATTTCGATGCTGACCAACGAAGTGAATTGCTGCGCATGCAGGCAGAGACGCTGCAGCGCGGCGGCGGACTGCTCCGCCTCGTTCAGCGGCGCAAACACCACGGCGTACCACAAGCTGTTTTGAGCGCGATCGGGCTGCGGCTTCAAGGCGCGGCGGCGCTGCGAACGCGGAGCGCCGCAGCGCCGGAGTCTCGGCTGCGGCACCGGCCGTCGCGGCATCGGCCGTCGCGGCAAATAAATCCGCCGTGGCGGATGTCACCGCACGCGATTTCATGAGGCTGCACTCGACGGGTCCGGGCCGGCCGCCCGCACCTTGAGCAGTTCGAGATGCGGCTCCTCATCGCCCGCAGTCAGCAGCAAACGCAAGGCGGCGGGCGAGGACTCGAACCGATGCCGTTCGGGACGAAACAGGACGCCGAGCGCACCGCCCGCCTCGGCCGCCAGCTTCAAACGCCGCAGCCAGCGATCATCGGTGCCTTTCAACCACAGCAACACCGCGGCGCAGACCCCTGAACTCAACGCCTGCTCGGCGGCCCACAGCGCTTCGGCCGCGCTGGCGGGCCGCACCACCAAGAAGCGCGCCAGTTCGATGCCCTGCTGCGCTAAAGCGGGAGCAAAGGGCTCATGAGGCGGCGCAATCCAGACCAGCCAGGGAGCCTCCCCGTCGGCTCTGCGCTGACACTGCACCAGAGCCGGCAAAAACAGCTGGACCTCGCCGAGACCGGCGGCATCCAGCAGCACCTCGATGAGCGACGCCGTCGGCCAGCCACCGCCCGGCAAGCGCGCATCGAGCGCGCTTCGACCGGTGGACCAAACCGGACGAGGCGGACGGACCGGCCGAGGCGTCTTTTAACTTCCAGACGCGCGCATCGGCCAAAATATCCGCAAGCGATGATGCGTCACGCGGCATCCACGTCTTTACCGCGACGAAGCACCCCGACCACCACCCCTTCGATGATCATGGGCTGTTCTTTGAGATCGACGCGAATGGGCTCGAAATCGGCGTTTTCGGGCAGCAGCCACACGATCGAGCCTTCTTGCCGGTAGCGTTTGACGGTGACTTCGTTTTCCAGGCGCGCGACGACGATTTGCCGATTGCGCACTTCGGGCGTGCGATGCACGGCGACCAGATCGCCATGCAGGATCCCGGCGTTTTTCATGCTCATGCCCTGCACTTTCAGCAGATAGTGCGGCTGCGGCTGGAATAATTGAGGATCGATTTGGTAACGCGTTTCGATGTGCTCTTCGGCCAGGATCGGACGGCCGGCGGCGACGCGGCCGATGAGCGGCAAGCCCAATTGTTCCCGCAAAATATCCTTGAGCTGAATGCCGCGCGAAGCGCCGGGAATCAAGTCGATGACGCCCTTGCGCTGCAAGGCGCGCAAATGCTCCTCGGCCGCGTTGGGAGACTTGAAGCCGAGCGTGCGGGCGATTTCCGCCCGAGTGGGCGGCATGCCGTTTTCAGCAATGGCATCTTGAATGAGTCTCAAGATCTGGGTTTGACGAGGTGTAAGGTCCGTCATGCGTCACCTGTATATGTAGCCAGTGACTGTCATTATATACAGTCTACGAGACGCTGGCAAGTCAGGTCGGGGGCGCGGTAATTTGCCGGGCCGTAGCCACACCTACTCAGGAAATCATGGCAGAGAAAAAAATCTCGCGATCGCGCCCTCGGCATGGACCGCCCGATCACGCGGCGCGATTTCTTGAACGGCATTGCCCTCGGCACCGCCGCCATGGCATCGGGGACGCTATTTGCCGGCCCCCGCCGCCGCCGCGCAGGCCTCGGCCCCCACCGCCGCCCAAGACGCGTCCGGCTACTACCCGCCGCTGCTCACCGGCATGCGCGGCAGCCATCCCGGCTCCTTCGAGGCCGCCCACGCACTGCGCGACGGCCGAGCCCTTCCCGCCGCCCATCGACACCGGCGAAGAATACGATCTGATCGTCGTGGGCGGAGGCATCAGCGGCCTCGCCGCCGCGCACTTTTACCGTGCGCACGCCGCGCCCGGCAGCCGCATTCTCATTCTCGACAACCACGACGATTTCGGCGGCCACGCCAAGCGCAACGAATTCAATTTGGACGGCCACCTGAACCTCTTGAACGGCGGCACGCTGGAAATCGACAGCCCGCGGCCCTACGGCCCGGTCGCGGCGGGCCTGCTGCAAACCTTGGGGTCGACGTCGCAGGAACTCGTCAAGACCACTCAGCACCTGAAGTTCTACGATCAGCTGGGACTGCATGCGGGCGCCTTCTTCGATCGCGAGACCTTCGGCGCCGACAAGCTCGTGGTCGGCACCGACACGCGCGCTCGCGCAAGCGCTGGCGAGTGCGCCGCTTTCCGAGCGGGCGCGCAAGCAAATCGTGCAGATCGAGACCGCGCGCATCGATTATCTGCCGGGACTGTCATCCGATGAGAAGAAACAGCGGCTGTCGCGCATCAGCTATGAGGCGTTCCTGCGCGACGTGGTGCACGTCGATCCGGCGGTGCTCAAGTTCTACCACGCGCGCACCATGGGCGAATGGGGCGTCGGGACCGACGCCGTGTCCGCCCTCGACTGCTGGGGCATCGATTTGCCGGGATTTCAGGGCATGAATCTCGCCAAGGGCTCCATCGCGCGCATGGGCTATACGCCCGCAGGCTATGCGGATACCGGCGGATCGCTGCGCCTGCACTTTCCGGACGGCAACGCCACGATCGCGCGGCTGCTGGTGCGCAACCTCATTCCGCAGGCCTACGGCGGATCCGCCGCTCCTCAGCAGGCTGCCGAGCATATCGTGACCGCGCGGGTCGACTACGCGCAGCTCGACGTCGACGGCACGCCGCTGCGCCTGCGCTTGAACAGCACGGCGATTCGCGTGCGGCACCTGGGCGACCCGCAGTCGGCGAATCAGGTGGAAGTGACCTACGTGCGCGCCGGCCGCGCCTGCACCGCGCGTGCGCGCGGCGCCGTCCTGGCCTGCTACAACATGATGATTCCGTACCTGTGCCCGGAGCTGCCCGCCGCCCAGAAGGAGGCGCTGCACAGCCTGGTGAAGACGCCGCTGGTCTATACCAGCGTCGCGCTGCGCAACTGGCGGGCTTTCGCCAAGCTGAAGGTCCACCGGGTCTATGCGCCGGGGAGCTACCACACGTACTTTCATCTGAATCCGCACGTCACCATCGGCGCCTATCAGAGCAGCCCGTCGCCGGACGATCCGATTCTGGTGCACATGGTGCGCACGCCCTGCAAGGCCGGCCTGCCGGAGCACGATCAAAATCGCGCCGGCCGCGCGGAATTGCTTGCGACCTCGTTCGAGACCTTCGAGCGCAACATTCGCGACCAGCTGAGCCGCACGCTCGAGGGCGGCGGATTCGACCCTGCGCGCGACATCACGGCCATCACGGTGAATCGCTGGCCCCACGGCTATGCGCCGGAGTACAACCCGCTGTTCGATCCCGAGCTTCCCGAAGCCGAACGGCCGCATGTCGTCGGCCGCGCGCCGTTCGGCCGGATCACCATCGCCAATTCCGATGCCGGGGGTGCCGCTTATACCGACTCGGCCATCAATCAAGGGCACCGCGCGGTCATGGAGCTGCTGGGCCCCGCGGCCCGAGCCATACGCCTAAGGCCTAATTCTCTGCCGGACCGAAACCTGTAAAATTTGCATTCCGTGGTGCGTTTCTAACGGCGATTTAATTTGCATGATGAAACTCGGGTCAAATTCGTCGGCGGCAGCCGACAAAGCACGATTTGCAGTTGCAATCGACGCGCGAATTTGGCTTGATGTGCGACTGTGTTGCAACGCATTCGAGCCCGTCATTGCGACTGGACGCGCATGCGACAACACTTCGGACTTTCCGCAGACCAATGAATTAACAACCCTAGGGGAATATTTTATGAAAGTTTCCACGACACTTAAGGCCTCCATCGCCGCGGCCTGCGTTCTTGCCTTCGCAGGATGCACGGACCTGAAGCCGATCCAAGCTCAGATCGATGACCTGAAATCACAGGTCAGCAAACTGCAGAGCGATTCGGCGGCAAATGCGAGCGCCGCGGCCGCGGCGATGAGCGCCGCCCAGAGCGCCCAATCGGCTGCATCCGGCGCGCAGAGCACGGCGAATCAGGCGCTGTCGACCGCGCAGCAGAATTCGACCGCCATCGAAGCAATCAACGAGAAGATCGACCGCATGTTCAAGAAGTCTGTGTCGAAGTAAACCGAGCATTTGATGCGTACGTGAGCGCCGCGGTGCAGACCGCGGCGTTTTTCTTTGGCGGGGGTGACAAAGGGCCTGGCCCAGTGACTTCAAGGCCGCCCGAGTGAGCGTCGCGGCGCCGCTTACTGCGGCGTCTGCCTGCTGAGCACCGGGGCGCTGTCCGGCGTGACCCAGCGATCGATCGAGATGCGAGCCGGCGTGCCGTTCGCCTCCTGAAAGACGCGCTCGGCGGTATCCCAGTCGATGATGACCCGCCGCTGCGCGGTGGCGGCCACGATGCTGCGAGTCAGCCCCGTCAGATCCTCGAGATCTCTCGGATCCACGCCATCCAGCGGTCGGTGCACTTCGAGGTACAGTACGCCGTCGACCCAGCCGGTTTTGATGCGCTGATTGACGATGCGCACCGGCATGCCGAGCGGAACCTCTCCGAACAGATACTCGATGTCCTCCGGATACAGGCGAATACAGCCGTGAGTGATCTGCATTCCCACCCCCACCGGCTTGTTGGTGCCGTGAATCAGGTAGGCGCCGCCCGGAATCCCCAGACGCATCGCATAGTCGCCCAGCGGATTGTCCGGCCCCGGGGGAATGGCCCCGGGCAATATGTCGCCATCCTTCAGATGCGTGTCACGCACCGACTTGGGCGGATACCACGTCGGCCGCTTTTCCTTCCTGACGATGGTGGTCACCCCCAACGGCGTTTTCCAATCCATCTTGCCGACGCTGATCGGGTCGGTCTCGACCACGCGGCTGCCGTTCTTATCGGTGCGAAAGTAATACAGCCGCCCGTCGGGCAGATTGATCACAATGCCGGTGCGCGGAACATCGGGCAGCAGGTGCTGCATCGGCAGATGAACGATGGTACCGGCGCCCGGCAGCCACGTGTCGACGCCGGGATTGGCCGCGATGATCTCGTCAAAGCCCAGATGATAATGGCGCGCGATGTCCGGCAGCGTGTCCTGCTGCTCGGCCTCGGTCTGGCCCGGCTCGCCGATCAGGTCCTGATCGGGGGCCAACGGAAAAACCTCCGCGTGCGCGCCCGCGGCCGCGGCCAGCAATCCGACGAACCAAATCCACTTTGTACTGCGCATCTGACTTCACGCACCGCGCTTCAACACCAGCACCGCGCTTCAATAGCGAATGAGTGCCGAACCCCAGGTAAACCCGCCCCCGAACGCCTCCAGCAGCAGCAGCTGACCGCGCCGCACGCGGCCGTCCCGGATGCCCGTATCGAGCGCCAACGGCACCGAGGCGGCCGAGGTATTGCCCTGATCGTTGATCGTCACGATAACCCGTTCCATGGGCAGCTCCAGCCTTCTCGCGATGGCTTCGATGATGCGTATGTTTGCCTGATGCGGGATCAACCAGTCCAGTTGGTCTTTGGTCACATTGTTCGCGTTGAGCGTTTCGGTGACCAGTTGGCCCAGTGTGTTGACCGCCACCTTGTAGACCTCGTTTCCCTTCATCTGCACCCCGGCCTTGCCCTCGCGCACCAATTTGAAGCCCTTGGAGACGCCGTCCGGATACAGCAACAGATCCTTGTAGCGACCGTCCGAATGCAGCCGGGTGCTGATGATTCCCGGCTCGGCCGAGGGCGTCAGCACCACCGCGCCGGCGCCGTCGGCGAACAGTACGCAGGTCCCGCGGTCCTTCCAATCGACGATTCGCGTCAGTGTTTCCGCGCCGACCACGAGCGCACACTTCGATTCGCCCAGCGCGCACGAATTTGTCCGCCACGCTCAAGGCGTAAACAAAGCCGGTGCAGGCGGCCTCCAGGCTGAATGCCGGGCAGCCGTGGATCCCCAGACGGTCCTGCAGCAGCGTTCCGACGTTGGGGAACACGAGATCCGGCGTGGTCGTTCCCACGCAGATCAGATCGATGTCCGCCGCGGCTGACCTCCGCCGCCGCCATCGCCCGCTGGCGGCGTGCTCCGCCAGATCGGTCGTGGTCTCCCCTTCCGCCGCCACGTGGCGCCTCTCGATGCCGGTGCGCGAGCGGATCCACTCATCGCTGGTGTCGACCAGGCGCTCCAGATCCGCATTGGTCAATATCTTTTCCGGCAAATAGCTGCCGGTCCCGGCGATGCGTGAATACATTGCGATCCTTCGACGCCCTAACCGGGGGCGCCCAAGCGTTGCGCGATTCTCGCCGGCACGCCGCTTCGCGCCTCCGCAACCGCAACCTCGATGGCGCGCTGAAATCCGAACAAGATCGGCGCCGCCGTGGCTCTTGATGACGATACCGTTCAACCCGACCATGGTGGCGCCATTGTATCGCCGCGGATCCAAGCGCGTTCGCAACGCGTTCAAGCTGGGCCTGGCGGCCAGTGCAGCCGAGCTTGCGGGCCGGGTTGCGGGTGAACTCCTCGCGCAGCACGTCTGCGATCAGCCGCGCCGCGCCCTCCATGGTCTTCAGCGCGACATTCCCGGTGAAGCCGTCGGTCACGACCACGTCCACCTTGTCGGAAAATATGTCGTGACCCTCGACGAAGCCGACGTAATTGACATCGCTTGCCGCGATCAAATTGTGCGCGCTCTGCACGGTCTCGTTGCCCTTGATCTCCTCTTCACCGATGTTGAGCAAGCCGACGCGCGGCCGCTCGTGCGCCCCCTGCATATCGGCCGCCAAAATCGACCCCATCACCGCGAATTGGCACAGCTGCGCGGGCGTGCAGGAGGCGTTCGCACCCAGATCGAGCATGTAGGTGTGGCCGCCGCGCGATGGAATCATCGACACGATCGCCGGCCGCTCAACGCCCGGCAGCATCTTGAGCACGAAGTGGGCCATCGCCATGAGCGCGCCCGTGTTGCCGGCGCTCACGCAGGCGTCGGCGTCGCGCGCCTTGACCAGATCGAGCGCGCGGCGCATCGAGGAATCCTTCTTGCGGCGCAACGCCTCGCGCGGGTGATCGGTCATTTCAACGACCTGCGCGGCGAACAGGCAATGGACGTTCGCGGGCTTCGCAGCGCCCGGCCCCGCCGTGCTCATCGCCAGCTGCCGCTCGAGGTCGGCCTGCCGGCCGATCAGGGAAAATCGCACATCCGGGAACTCGCGCGCCGCAGCGAGCGCCGCCGGCACGCAAACCGACGGCCCACAGTCGCCGCTCATGGCGTCGATGGCAATATGGAGCAGCGCCGACACGGGTGAGCGTCTGCGATGACTCGAGTGACGAACGGGGCCGGCAGGACTCGTGAGGCTTATTCTTCGGCTCGCGTCCGCGTCCGCCTTGGTCTGAAGCACCTTGCGGCCGCGATAGAATCCATCGCGCGAGATCCGGTGTCGCGAATGGGTTTCGCCGCTCTTCGCATCGATCGACACGGCGGGTGTCGAGAGGCCGGAATGGGAGCGATGCATACCGCGCTTCGAGGGGGTCTTTCTGCTTTTCTGAACTGCCATGGGTGCTGTGTCCTAATCAAGTTTTCTTCAACAAATCCTGCAAAGCGCTGAACGGCCGCCGCATCTCGCCCGACGCTTCGGGTCGTGCTGCGTCTCCGCCCAGGCTCGGTGCATGACCGCAACTTTGCGGTGTGCTGCACACTGGCTGCGATCGGCAGCGCCAACAATAATTCTTCCTCGGCCAGTTCGCGCAGCGACACCATGCCGCCGTCGACTCAGAAAACACTCTCGCTCCGCGTCCGACGCGGCTGCTTCCTCGTCGTTCGTAAATTCAACGTCGCTGCCGCCGCCGACCGGAAATACGAAACCCTGCAGGCAGCGCTGACATACCAACTGCGGTGCTGCGCGGATGGCGACTCCGGCTCCCGCTCGACCCGAGGGCGCCTTCGCAAACGCAAATCGCGCGTGCAGCGTGCCCCCGGGTCCGCCAGCAAATCCTGCAACCGGGGCAATTCGCCCAGTGCGTAGACCCGCTCCAGCACCGCGGCATCCTCAGCCAGACGCACGCAATCGACGAGATCTGGCAAGCCGGCTGCCATGGGCCGCGTATAATAGGGCCCGTTCCCACCCCTGTCAAAAATGAATCGGGTGCAAGTCGTTGTTTTTGAAGTCTCCGCCTGCGCTCGTTCTGGCTTCCACCTCAGTTTATCGGCGCGCGCTGTTGGCACGCGTACACAATTCCTTTCAATGCCAGGCGCCGGGCGTCGTCGAATCCCGCCGCGACGGCGAAACCGGTCTCGCCATGGTCCGCCGGCTGGCCCTCGCCAAGGCCCGCGCGGTTGCCGCACAGAATCCGGAAGCGTGGGTCATCGGCTCTGACCAGGCCGCCATATTGATGCACGGCGCGCAGGAACAGATGATCCTCGGCAAACCGGGGACGGCGCAGCGCTGCATCGAGCAGTTGCGCGGCTGCTCGGGTCGAACGGTCGCCTTTCTCACCGCCGTGGCGGTGGTGCGCGATCGAGACGCCTCGGTCTTTGAGTTCGTCGATACGACGCGCGTCGCGTACCGGGTGTTCGATGAAGCGACGATCGAGCGCTATGTCGCACGCGAATCTCCCGTCGATTGCGCCGGCGGGTTCAAGAGCGAGGGCCTCGGGATCAGCCTGTGCGAATCGATCGATAGCGTGGACCCGAGCGCGCTCATCGGCCTGCCATTGATCCGGTTGTGCGCCGTGCTGCGCGGCGTCGGATTCGAATTGCCGTAAGACCGGCCCGGTGCGCCGGCTAGCGGCGCGCGCTGCGTTTGGCCGGCTTGTGCTCGGCGGCGCGGCGCTCCGGCGCCCGGCGCTTCACCGGCGTGAGCGCATCGAGCACCGCCGCGAGTTCGGCGGGCAGCGGCGCACTCACATGGAACGGTATGCCGGAGCCGGGCCAATCGAACGCAATCGACTGTGCGTGCAGAAACGTACGCTTCAGTCCGTACCGCTTGAATTCGGCATTGCGTTCGCGATCGCCATACTTGTCGTCGCCCAACAGCGGGTGGCCGGCGAATGCCGCATGGACTCGAATCTGGTGCGTGCGTCCGGTCGGAATATCCACCTCCATCAGCGTGGCCGCGCTGCCAAAGAACTGCACCGGCCGGAACACGCTCACCGAGTCCTTGCCGGCCGCCGCCACCCGCACATGCCGTTCGCCGTGCTGGCGATTGTCGGTCGCCAGCGGCGCGTCGATGCGCTTGGTGCCCAGCTGCCAGCTGCCCGACACCAGGGCGAGGTAGGTTTTGTGCATGCCTGCCTGGCGGATCAGCGCATGCAGCGCGCTCAGCGTGGCTCGATCCCTCGCGACCGCCAAACAGCCGCTGGTATCGCGATCCAAGCGGTGCACGAGCTCGAGCGTCTCGCGCGGCCGCGATGCGCGCAGCGCCTCGATGACCCCGTAGCTCATGCCGCTGCCGCCATGCACGGCGACACCCGCCGGCTTGTCGATCACCAGCAGGTGCCTGTCCTGAAAGATGACCGCCCGCTCGATCAGCTCCTGAAGGCTGCTCGAGGGCCGACCCGGCTCATCCGCGCCGTCGATTCGCACCGGCGGCAGGCGCACCTCATCGCCGGCGGCGATCCGGTACTCTGCTTCCACCCGCTTGCGGTTGACGCGCACTTCGCCCTTGCGCAGCAGCCGGTAGACGCGGCTGCGCGGCACCGCCTTGAAGTGCCGCATGAGGAAGTTGTCGATTCTCTGGCCCGCCTCGTCGGCCGTGATGGTGCGCAGGACGATGGGACTCTTGGCCCCCCGCAGCCGGCCATGCGGCGGCCCAGGCGCTGGAAGAACATCGGCAAATTCGGCTTTCATGGTGAACATCTTACGCTAAGCAAGCTTCTAACGTATTGATTACATTGACCATGCCGACCTGTTGTGATAATGTGGCAAAACCGTGTCAGGCGCTGAACCGTTTTTCATAGGGACAGCGGTTGTTGGACCCTAACTGGGGGGTCAGGCAAGTTGGCACCGGTTTCGGTGGCGTCCCCATCCGTTGGGGAGCCGCATATTAGTTGGATCTGGATTTCCAGACCATCGCTCGGCCGATGAGACAGACGCAAGAGAGCCCTAGCTCAGGCTTCGGCGTCTGACAAGCGGTTAACCGAGAACAAGGCCCCGGGCTTGCCGTATACGTATTGGCAGAATTGGGTTGAATTGATGCCGGTCGCGTGGCTCGCGTTCGGTGTTTCCCTATTCACTGCAGCGACGATGCGCGTCGCGGCCCCGGCTTCTTTTCTCAAGCTCTCCTCGGCCCCTACCACATTAGTTGGGGCAAATGAAAAGAATGCTCGTCAACGCAGTTCAAGAAGAAGAGCTGCGAGTCGCACTCGTCGACGGTCAGAAACTCTACGACTTATCGATTGAGATCCCGTCCCGGGAACAGAAAAAATCCAATATCTACAAGGGCCGCATCACTCGCGTCGAACCGAGTCTCGAAGCGGCGTTCGTCGACTATGGCGCGCAACGCCACGGCTTCTTGCCGCTGAAGGAAGTTTCCAGGGAATACTTCCGGTCGCAGCCCTCGAACCAAGGCCGTTTGAACATCAAGGACCTGCTGCAGGAGGGCCAGGAACTCATCGTGCAGGTCGAGAAGGAAGAGCGCGGCAACAAGGGCGCCGCGCTCACCACCTTCATCAGCCTCGCCGGGCGGTTCTTGGTGCTCATGCCCAACAATCCGCGCGCCGGCGGCGTATCCCGCCGCATCGAGGGCGAAGACCGCGATCAGATGCGCGAGGCGATGAACGGCCTGCAGATTCCCGACGGTATGGGCGCCATCGTGCGCACGGCCGGCGTCGGCCGCTCGACCGAGGAACTGCAGTGGGACTTGAACAATCTGAAAACCGCCTGGGACGCGATCGTTCAGGCAAATGACAATCGGCCCGCGCCATTCCTGATTTTCCAGGAAAGCGACGCCGTCACACGCGGCCTGCGCGATTACTTCTCGGACGACGTCGGCGAATGCCTGATCGACCAGCCGGAAGCCTTCCAGAAAGCCCAGGAATACATGCAGCGCTTCATGCCGCCGGACGCTCAGCGAAAGCTGAAGCTGTACCAGGATCCGGTGCCGCTGTTCACGCGCTACCAGATCGAGAGCCAGATCGAATCGGCCTATTCGCACAAGGTGATCCTGCCGTCGGGAGGGAGCCTGGTCATCGATCACACCGAAGCGCTGGTGGCGATCGACATCAACTCGGCGCGCAGCACGCGCGGCGGGGATATCGAAGCGACCGCTCGCAACACCAACCTCGAAGCCGCCGAGGAGATCGCGCGCCAATTGCGGCTGCGCGACATCGGCGGACTGATCGTGATCGATTTCATCGACATGGAGTCGCAGGCCAATCAGCGCGCCGTCGAGGACATGCTGCGCGACGCGGTCAAAATGGATCGCGCCCGCATCCAGCTGGGAAGGCTGTCGCGCTTCGGCTTGCTCGAGCTGTCGCGCCAGCGTCTCCGGCCGGCGCTCTCCGAAACCACTCATATCAATTGTCCGCGCTGCAACGGCATGGGCACGATCCGCGGCGTCGAATCGATGTCGCTCGCCTTGCTGCGCCTGATCGGCGAAGAGGCCCGCAAGGAGCGCACCGGCAGGGTGATCGCCCAAGTGCCGGTGGACGTCGCCACCTATCTGATCAACGAAAAGCGCGATTGGCTCAATCAGATCGAAGCGCGCGACAAGGTCTCGCTGGTGATCGTGCCGAATCCGCATCTGCAGACCCCGGCGTACAGCCTGCGGCGAATCCGCGACGACGAGAAGGAGCTGCCCGAGAACACCACCGTCAGCTACCAAATCGCCGATCAGCCGACCCTCGATGATTCGAATATCGGCAACCGCGACAAGAGGCCGCAAGGCGAGGCGCCCGTGGTGCCGAGCATATTGCCGACCACGGCCTCGCCGAATGTGCCGATGCCGGCTCCTGAGGCGCCGGCCGCCGTTGCGCCGGAGCCCTCTGCCCCACAGGCAGGCGCACTAGTGCGCTTCTGGAGATGGCTGTTCGGTACGCGCTCGACCGGCGCACCCGCGGCCGCTGCACCGGCCGCGCACGCGCACCGCGAGCGTCCCGCACACCGCGATGCGCGCCACGACCGGTACCGCAGCGGCGGCGATCGGGATCGCAGCCGCGAGCGGAGCCGCGATGTACGGCGCGACGCTCCGCGTGATTCGCGGCGCGACGCCCGACCGCGCGGCGAGCATCGCGGCGAGCGCAGCGATGCGGGCCCGCGCCGCGCCGAGAGCGGCTCGCAGCCGGAACGCGGCGCCGCGCGCAGCGAGCAGCCGCCGCGCAACGAATCGGCAGCGCTCACGGGAGAGCAGCCTGCGCGGGGCGATCGAGAGCCGGCGAGCGAGCGCATCGATCGGCCGGGCGGCGAACGGCCCGAGCGCAGCGGACGTAGCCGGCGGAGGCGCGGCCGCGGCCGCCGCGAGGGCGGTGATGGCGCCGGCAACGGGCAGTCGCACGCCGGCGAAGGCAACGAGCCGGCCGGCATCACTGGAGCGCGCACCGAGGCGCCCGCGCCCGCTGCACCGACAGCGCCGGCCGCAGCATCGGCGCCGGCCGCACAGTTCGCGCCGGCCTCCCCGGCGCCGCCATTCGCCGAGCCTGCCCGGGAGCGCGCTGCACCTGCGCCGTCCGAGTCGCCTGCGCTGAGTTCCGCGCGCGCCGCCGCAAAGCGCCGGCAACGACGGCAAGTACGTGGTGTGGTCATCCGCGCCGAGCGATGTGCCGCGCCATGGGCCGGACGATCGCTAGGAGCGCGATGCGCGACGGCGCACGCACGCGTCGCTAAGTCGGCCGCGCGCGCAGGCGCAGCCGCAGGCACAGGCTCACGCTGAACAGCGCGGCGGCGAGGCCGCGAAGCACGGCGATCGCGGCGCCGCTGAACGGGACCCCCACGCTGCGAGTCGCGGACTCGGCGGGATGCTTCATGAGGAAAAACGCGCCGCTCAAGATCACCGCTGCAAGCACATAGCCGCCCATCCAGAGGCGCCGCTCGCCGACGCTCAGCGGCCGCGCCGTCGCGGGCTCCACACCGCTGCCGCGACGCAGACCATACATGAGGATGAGCACGACCGCGATCAGTCCGATCAGCGAGCTCGCATCCTGCAGCAGGCGGGCTCCCGCCAGATGATGGCCGCCGATGAGCACGGCGGGCTCATCGAGCGCCGGTATCATGCGCACCCCGATCGCGCGCTCGTGCGTGAACGCGTCCCATACCAGATGAGTGAACGCACCGGCGAGCAGACCACCGGAGACCCAGATCCATTGCATGGGCTCGGTGTAATCCGCCGGCGCGGCGAACGCGCGCCAGCGCGAATAAGCCCCATCGGGAAGCAGTTCCACCAAGGGCGTCTTGATCACACGTTGAAAGATCCAGTAAGCGGCCAACCCGACCGGCAGGCAGAAGGTCAGCAGGCCGACGACACTGTGGGTTTCAAATCGAGTCGGCCGCCACGGCATGAACCATCCAAAATCGGGAATCATGCTGCCGATCACCGTGGCCGACAGCAGCCGCCACCGCGCAAGAAGGCGCGAAAACGGCAGTACGGCGGCGGCGTGGGATATCGTAAATGCCATTGTCGGCCCTGGTTGTCATCTGATCGTCATTTTACAGACCTATAAATCATCCGCTACGTCCACCAATCGCTCCGGCCTGCAATGGGCCACCGCGCGCAATCTGCTGGCGGCGTCGATGCTCACTCTGCCGGACTCGATCGCTCTGGCGGGCGGCGGCCTGTATTGGCTGCTACGCACCGTTCTGCAGGGCGGCGATCAAGCCGCGCGCTGCGGCGGCGGCGAGGTCGAGCACCAGTTCGAAGTCCGCGGCATCGCCGAGATACGGATCGGGCAGCTCGACCCAGCCGGGGCGCCCCGCGTATTCCATGAACAGCTTGAGCCGCGCCTTCGATGTGCGCGGGCGCAGCGCCTCGAGCGCGCGCAGGTTTTGGCGGTCCATGGCGAGGATCAGGTCAAAGCGCTCGAAGTCGCCCGGCGCGACCTGGCGCGCGCGCAGTCCGCTCAAGTCGATTCCGCGCCGCATGGCCGCACGCTGACTGCGCGAATCCGGCGCGCGTCCGATGTGATAGTCGGCGGTGCCCGCGGAATCTATCTCGACCTGCAGATGCGGCGCTTCCGCGAGCAGCATCTGCCGCAGCACGCCTTCGGCCGTCGGGCTGCGGCAGATGTTGCCGAGGCAAACGAAAAGCACGCGTGTTTTCATTGAACCCGCCATACCGTGGTGTGAAGATAACCGCCGTGGCCACCGTTGCGAAGGGTTGACTATGCGCAGGCCGACGACGAAGCAATGGATGGGCGCGGCGTTCGCGGTGGCGCTCGCCCTGGTTCTCGCCGTCTATTTGGGCGCGGGACACGGACATAGGCTCGGCACGGCGCTGCGCGTGACGGCACGCTGGTCGTTCCTGTGGTTCTGGCTGGCCTCCGCCGGCGGGGCGCTGGCGACGCTGTTCGGTTCGAGCTTCCTCCCCCTGGCGCAGCGCGGCCGCGATTTCGGACTGGCGTACGCATCGGCACATGTGGTCCACGTGGGCCTCGTCGCCTGGCTCCTGTACCACTCCGTGACGCCGTTCCCGCGCCCCACGCTGATCTTTTTCGGCATCGGCGTTTTCTGGACATACCTGCTGGCGCTGTTATCGATCGGGCGACTGTCCGCGATGCTGAATCCTGCGGTCTGGCGCATCGTGCGCACAATCGGCGTGGAATACATATCCTTCGCCTTCCTGGTCGACTTCGCCAAGAACCCATTCAAGCACGGAGTCGGGCATTTGGCCGCCTACCTTCCGTTCCTCGCCCTGGCGCTTGCCGGACCTCTGTTGCGGCTCGCGGCGGCGGCGAAGCGACCGGCTCAGCCTCGCCGCAGGCTTGCCATCCCGTGACGCAGGCTTGCGCGCGCGCGCGCGAGATCCTCGGGCGTATCGACCCCGGCGGGAGGCACTTCGCTCAGCGCCAGCAGATGGATGCTCATGCCGTATTCCAGGGCGCGCAATTGCTCGAGCTTCTCGATCGACTCGAGCGGCGCGGGCGGCCAGGCGGCGAATTGCAGCAGGCTCCTCACGCGATAGGCGTAGATTCCGATGTGGCGCCAGGCACCCGCGTACACCGTGGGCTGGCCGGCCGCGGCGGCGTCGCGCGGCCACGGCACCGGCGCACGGCTGAAGTAGAGCGCTTGGCCCTGGCGCCCTCGCAGCGCCTTGACGCAGCTCGGATCGAGAAACTCCGCCAGGGTCCGAATCGGCGCGACCGCCGTCGCGATGTCGATGAGCGGACGCTCGCTCAAGGCTGCGGCCACATCGCCCACCACCCCGGGCGGCATCATGGGCTCATCGCCCTGCAGATTCACCACGACGTCCTCGGCCGCAAGGCCTCGTGCGCGCGCAATCTCGGCGATGCGGTCGGTCCCGGAGGCATGGTGCTGCGCGGTGAGTGCGCAGTCGGCGCCAAAAGCGGCTGCGACCCTCTGGACTCGCGCATCGTCGGTCGCCACGATGACTGAGGCGGCGCCGCTCGCGCGCGCGCATTCCCACACCCATTGAATCAACGGCCGACCGCCGATATCGAGCAGCGGCTTGCCCGGCAGACGGGTTGCCGCAAAGCGCGCCGGTATCACGACGTGGAACATGCTAGCGATTCAGCAGCGGATCATCCGCGCTCAGCACGCGCGCCTCCTCCGGCAACATCAGCGGGATACCGTCGCGAACGGCGTAGGCCAGCCGGTCGGGGCGGCAGACGAGCTCGAGCGTGCTGCCGCTCCCCGCGATGCGCAGCGGGCCCTTGCACACCGGGCATACCAACAACTCGAGCAAGCGCTTATCCATGCAAGGTCCCCGGCGACGGCTGTCCGCATTTGGCAATACTCTGCGTCACGATGTCGAGCAGTGTAGTCGATTCCCCGCCGTCGAAACACGCGCTCACCGGCACATACCAATGGCGCCGGTCGGCGAGGCCGGCGCATTTTACGGCATCCTTCTCGGTCATGAGCACCGCCCGGTCGTCGGCAAACAGGATGTCTTGGGGCCGCAGGCGGGCGTGGTCGGCCAGCGGGTGGCCCACCACTTCGATTCCGTGGGCGCGCAGCATATTGAAGAAGCGCTCGGGATTTCCGATGCCGGCAACGGCGTGCACGGCGCGGCCCGCGAAGGTGTGCAGCGGCGCCGCTCCGCCGCCGCACAGGGCGAGGGCCTTTTTGGCCTCGAGCCGCATGCTCAGTGCGCCTTCGAGCAGCGCGCGGCCGCCGTTGACCACGATGGCATCGGCCACGGCCAAGCGCGAGCGCGTTTCGCGCAACGGACCCGCCGGCAGCAGCCAGCCGTTGCCGAAGCGGCGGTCGCCGTCGATGACCACCACCTCACAATCGCGGGCCAGGGCGTAATGCTGCAAGCCGTCGTCGCTCACGATCACGTCGCAGCCGGCGCTCACCAGCAGCTGTGCCGCGGCCGGCCGATCGCGCCCGGCAGCGACCGGCACCCCGGTGCGCCGCGCCAGCAGGATCGCCTCGTCCCCGACCACCGTCGGATCGTCCGACGGATCGACCATCCGCACCGTGCTCGACGAGCCGCCGTAGCCGCGCGTCACGACGCCGGGCTTGAAGCCGCGCTCGGCGAGCCGCGCCACCAGCCAGCAGACGAGCGGCGTCTTGCCGGTCCCGCCCACGCTCAGATTGCCGACGATGATCACCGGACGGGTCAAGCGCGTCGGTCTGCGCAGGCGCTTGGCGTATACGTAGCGCCGCGATCCGGATACTGCCCCGTAGATGAGCGACAGCGGCATCAGCCACCACGGCGGGCTGGCGCGGTCGTACCAAATGCGATTGAACCAGGATTGAACCCGCATGGCGCAAGTTTAGGCGTTGAACTGCATCCCGTGCAGCGCGGCGTACAGGCCGCCGCGCGCCAGCAGTTCTTGGTGACTTCCCATCTCGACGATGCGTCCCTGATCGAGGACGATGATCCGGTCGGCGCCTTCGACCGTCGACAACCGGTGCGCGATCACCAGAGTGGTGCGTCCCCGCATCAGCACGGCGAGCTCCTGCTGCACGCGCCGCTCCGACTCGTTGTCGAGCGCCGCGGTGGCCTCGTCGAGAATCAGCACCGGCGCATCCTTGAGCAGCGCCCGCGCGATGGAAATCCGCTGCCTCTGGCCGCCGGAAATATTTTGTCCGCGATCCGACAGCGTGGTGTCGAATCCCTGCGGCTGCTGCGCAACGAACTCCATGACGTTGGCGGCGCGCGCCGCCTCCTCGACCTCGGCATCCGTCTTGCCGATCGCATTGAACGCGATGTTGTTGCGGATGGTGTCGTTGAACAGCACGACGTCCTGACTGACCAGACTCAACTGCGAGCGCAGATCGGTCAGCCGGTATTCGCGCACGTCGACCCCGTCGAGCAGCACCGATCCATGCTGCACGTCGTAAAAGCGCGGCACCAGGCCGACGAGCGTGCTCTTGCCGCTGCCCGAGCGGCCGACGATGGCGACGGTTTCCCCGGGCCTCACGCGGAAGCTCACGTCGTGCAGCACGCCGCCCTTGTCGCCGGCGTATTGAAAGGATACGTTGCGAAACTCGATCTCGCCGCGCGCGCGGGCGATGCTGCGCGTGCCGCCGCTGCCCTCGGTCGGCTGATCCAAGAGGTCGAACACGCTCTGCCCCGCGGCAATGCCCTGCTGCAGCGGTCCGCTCATGTTGACGAGGCTGCGCAGCGGCGACGGGATCTGCATCAAGGCGGCGAGAAAGGCCAGGAATTGGTCGACTTGCATGTTGTGGGAAAAAACCAGCCCGATCGCAACGTACAGCACGCTCGCGAGCGCGATCGAGGCCAGGCACTGCACCACCGGATTGCTGATCGATTTCGCCCACGCGAGCTTCATGTTCGAGGCTCGGTTCAGCTCGTTGACCTGTTCGAATCGATCGGTCTGATGGTCCTCGGCGTTGAATATCTTGATCAGCCGATGGGCGTCGATCGCCTCCTTGGCGACGCGCGTGATGTCGCCCATCGAATTCTGGATGCGCTCGCTGTAGCGCCGAAAGCTGCGGTTGGCGATTTGCATCAGCCAGCCGATGACCGGCGCGGCCGCGATGCAGAACACCGCCAGCCGCCAGTTCATGTAGAACATGTAGGCCAGCAGTCCGACGATGCTCAAGCTGTCGCCGATCAGGGAAATCGACGCGCTGGTCGCCGCCGCGGCCACCAGCTCGATGTTGTTGGTGAGCTTGGAGAGCAGGTGCCCGGACTGCTGACGGTCCAGATAGGCGGTGGGCAGCCGCAAATAGTGCGAGAACACGTCCCGCCGCAGGCCCTTGATGACCTGGCGTCCCACCCAGCTCGGATAGTAGTTCGCGACGAAATCCCCGATGCCGCGCAGCGTGAACAGCACCACGACCGCGACGGGCACCTGCCACAGGACTTGCGGATCGCGCTTGACGAAGGCGCCGCTCACGAATTGCTTCACCACGTACGCCAGCCCGATGTTGGTGGCGGCGAACAGCACCATGCCGAGCACGCCGATCATGAAGACACCGACATACGGCCGCGCGTAGCGCAGCAAACGCCGATAGATCGACCAGGAGTTGTTATCGGGTTTGGGCTGGCTGGCGCTCGCGGCGGAGATCGCGCTCAAGGCGAGGGCTCCTCGTGAACGGTCGCAATGTTGAGCTGCGAGAAGCCGAGCCGGCCCGCGACATCCATCGCCGTCACCACGGCTTGATGCGTGGTGCGCGCGTCCGCGCGTATCGTGATCGGTCCGCGATCCGCGCCCGCCTCCTTCAGGAGCGCCGCACGCAAGGTGTCGGGACTCGCATTGATCAGGGTGCGCTCGTTGACGCGGTAGCTGCCGTCGGCGGTGACGGTGATCACCAATGGCTCACGGGACCCGCGGGGCAGCGGTATCTCGCTCGCTTGCGGCAGCTGCACCTTGACGCGCCCCTCCTGCTGGAAAGTGGTCGACACCATGAAGAAAATCAGCAGGACCAGCAAGACGTCGATGAAGTTGATCACATTGATCTCGGGATCCTCCCGATTGCCCGGACGCAGGTTCATGCTCTTGCCTCAAAGTGGCCGCGCTCGTCCAGCGCATCCACCAGCTTCATCGCTTCCTTTTCCATGCGAATCACCAGACGTTCGACCTTGCCGCGCAGAAAGCGGTACGCGATGAGCGACGGTATCGCAACCGTGAGCCCCGCGGCGGTCGTGATCAGCGCCTCGCCGATGCCGCCGGACAGGACCCTCGGGTCGCCGAGCCCACTGGCGGTGATGGCATTGAACGCGTGGATGATTCCCGCAACGGTGCCCAGCAGGCCCAGCAGCGGCGCCACCGCGGCGATGGTGCCGAGGGTGTTGAGAAACCGCTCCAACTCGTGAACCACGTGGCGGCCGCCGTCCTCCAGGCGCTCCACCATCAGTGCACGCGGCTTGTTGCGATTCGCAAGGCCGATCGCCAGCAGCTTGCCGAGCGGGGAGTTTTGCTCCAGGGCGAGCACCAGCTTCTCGCTGAGCTGGTCCGCCTCGATCCAGTTCCACACTTTCTGCGCCAGATCACGCGGGATGACGCGGCTGCTTTGCAATGTCCAAAGGCGCTCCAATATAATGGCGACGGACGCGATTGAGCATAAAATGATCGGCCACATGAAGCCGCCGCCCGCGCGGATGATCTCCCACATTGTGTCCTCATATCGTGAGTCTTGGATCTGCCGGCATGATACTTGAGCGCCAACGGTTGAGATACCGTCATCGGCTTGCCTTGCGTCACTGTTTCGCGCATTGACTCGAGGCGCGTAGCCCGGCTACGGCATAATAGCCGGGTGGCAGTGGCGGCTCGAAAACATGCAACGCTGGCTCAAGCGCATCACACCTGACCGCGGCGCGCTGGAGAAACTCTGGTGCCTGAAGCCTTTTACCGCGCTCGTCGTCGACCGCGGCTGCTGGACGTTCAAGCGCACCAGCGTGGTCCGTGCGTTCGCCTTGGGCCTGTCGATTGCGTTCGTTCCGCCCACTCCGCTGCCCGTGCATCTCACCCTATGCGCCGTATTTGGAATCCTCTTCAGGCTGAATCTGCCCGTGCTGTTCGCCACGGTGTTCATCAGTAATCCGTTCACCTGGTTCTTGCAGGTGGCCGCCTCGCTGTGGGTCGGCGCGAAGCTGATGGGCCTCGATCTCGTGCCGCTGTTCCACCATCTGAACCACCGATCTCTGTGGGCGCAGCTCGGCCGTCTGTGGCAGCCGCTGCTGCTCGGCGCCCTGGTTCTGAGCCTCCTCGCGGGCGGTCTGGGGTACGCGCTCGCGCAATGCATCTGGCGCGCGGCCGTGATTTACCGTCTGCGCCTGCGGCGCGCCCGTTCACGCAGCCGTCCCGCCCCGCTCGAGCAGAATTCCATCGGCTAGCGTCAGCACTCGATCGAGGCGCGCCGCCAGGCGCTCATCGTGGGTCACGATGACCAGGCTGGTGTCGAGCTCGCGGTTGAGCTCGAGCATCAGTTCGAACACGTGCGCGGCGTTCTTGCCGTCGAGATTGCCCGTTGGCTCATCGGCGAGCACCAGCTGCGGCCGCGTCACCAGGGCGCGGGCGACGGCGGCGCGCTGCCGCTCGCCGCCCGACAGCTGCGAGGGGCGGTGATCCAGCCGTTCGGCCAGCCCCACCCGCGACAGAATCGCGGCCGCCTGCCGTTTGGCGACCTGCGGACTCGTGCGCCGCACCAGCAAGGGCATGGCGACGTTCTCGAGCGCGGTGAATTCCGGCAGCAAGTGGTGAAATTGATAGACGAAGCCCACCGCCCGGTTGCGCAGCCGGCCGCGTTCGGCGTCGCTCAATCGATTCATGGCCGATCCGGCGATGCCCACCGTGCCCCTGGTGGGCAGATCGAGTCCGCCCAGCAGCTGCAGCAGCGTGGTCTTGCCGGAGCCGGAAGCCCCGACGATGGCAATTCGCTCGCCGGCGCGCACGGTGATGGAGGCACCCCGCAGCACTTCCAGCTTCACCCCGCCCTGGATGAATTCCTTGGCGAGATCGACGCCCTCTAGAACAACAGCATTGGCGTTCGACATACTTGACTTCAAATCCTCAGTCGTTGCGAAGCGATTCGGCCGGCAACAATCGCGCTGCGCGCCAGGCGGGATAAAGAGTGGAAACACACGCCAGTACGAAGGCGACGCCGCACACCCGCAGCACGTCGGAGAGCCGCACATGCGCCGGCAGATCGCTCATGAAATACACCCGCGCGTCCAAGAACTTGAATCCGACGATGCTTTCCAGGCCGTGCACCAGCTGCTGCAAATTGACCGCGATGACCACGCCGAGCGCCACGCCGCCGGCGATGCCCAGCATGCCGATCAAGCTGCCCTGCACCACGAACACGGACAGAATGCTGCGCGGCGAGGAGCCGAACGTGCGCAGAATCGCGATGTCGCGGCGCTTGTCCTTCACCACCATGACCATGGTCGACACGACGTTGAACGCGGCGACGGCCACGACCAGCGACAGAATGACGAACAGCATGCGTTTGGTGATCTCGATCGAACGGAAGAAATTCACGTGCTGGTTGGTCCAGTCGTCCACATCGTAGCCGCCGCCGAGCGCCAGCGCCGCCGCACGCACGATGCGCGGAGCGGCGTACAGATCCGCGACGTTCAGCCGTATGCCGGTGATGTCATCGCCCATGCGCGTGAGCTTCGCCGCATCCTGCATGGCGACGAGCGCGATGCGACGGTCGTATTCGTACATGCCCACCGAGAGAATGCCGGCCACTTGGAAGGCGCGCATGCGCGGCAGCACGCCCACCGGCGTGACATCGCCCTGGGCCACCATGAGCACGACCCGGTCGCCGACGCGCGCGCCGAGCTCATCCGCCAAGGCCTTGCCCAGGATGACCCGATACTTTCCGGGGACGAGATCGCTCAGACGGCCCGAGAGCAGGTGAGGCCCCAGGTCGGCGACGCGGCGCTCCGCGTCCGGCAAAACCCCGCGCATGAGGATGCCGGCGGAACTGCCGCCGTGAGTCATCATCGCCTGCTCCTCGATATAGGGGGCGGCGGCGACCACGCCGGGGAAGCGTGCGACTTCATCGACCTGCGGCCGCCAATTCGCGATGCGCCCCTCCAGACCGGAGATGGTGGCGTGCGCCGTGAGGCTCAGAATGCGCGTGCGCAGCTCCTCTTCGAAGCCGTTCATGACCGACAGCACGACGATGAGCACCGCGACTCCCACGGTGAGTCCGAGGATCGCGATGCCGGCGATCAAGGACACGAATCCGCGCCTGGGAGACGCGCGCAGATAGCGCAAGCCTAAGAATCCCTCGTACCAATAGCGCATGTTAGATCGATTCCACTACGAACAATGACTTAGCCCATACGGTGAGCCCGTGATTTCCCTATCATTCTGTATCACTTTGCATCATAATCGGTCACGTTCATTCACTATCAGATGGGCCTTCGAGTGATACGAATCGATACAGGAGGAGTGATAAGTGGCAAGCATTAGCGAAGATCGGGAAGCGACTGGCGGGCGCTGGTGCGCAAGGGCGGGACCGCCCGCTGCATGACGTTCAGCACCCGGGCGCTGGCGAGCAGCTGGGCGGCGAACCATCGAGAACGAGATCGATGCAGCTCAAGGCCTCGGGATTCCTGAAACCGAGCGGCCTGACTGTCGGGGACTTGATCGATCGATACATCCGCGAATTGTACCCAGCCAAGCGCTGGTCAGCCTCGAAGACTCGGGATCTGAGGATCATCAAGAAGGCCCTGGGCGCTGATCTCGTGAGCACCCTGGGCCACGCGCGCATCATTCAGGTATTCACCGACATCATACGTCGGGCGCTGGCGGCGTCGCGTGGGCGCTCGCATCGGCTATCTGCTCAAAGTCCTGGAGACCGCGGCGAACCTATGGCGCTTAAGCGTGCCGCTGGAGGCCGTCAGGGCGCACGCGGGGCGTTGAAGGCCGTCGGGATGATCACGGCCGTCGAAGCAGCGCGATCGGCGCGTGAGCGATGCAGAGATCGAGCGCAGTGATCGCACATCTGGAAACGATGGTCACGCACCCTGCCGATGCGCGACTCGATACACTTCGCCGTCGCGAGCGCGATGCGCGTATCCGAGATCTGTCGCATTCGCTGGGCCGACTTAACGAGCAGGACCGCACGGTGCGGGTCCGCGATCGCAAGCATCCCGCAGCAGAAGCCCGGCAACGACAGCGACGTGCCGCTGCTCGATTTCTGTGGCCACGATGCGTTCGAGATCGTGAAGCGCCAGCCGCGCACGAAGGAATGCATTTTCCCATTCAACCCCCGCACGGTCGGCAAGTACTTCATCGACGCGGCTAATTTCCTCGAGATCGAGGATCTGAATTTCCACGACCTGAGACACGAAGCGGTGTCCCGGATGTTCGAGTCCGAGCACAAGTACTCCATCCCCGAAGTGGCGTTGGTCAGCGGTCATAAAGATTGGGGCATCTGCGCCGTACACCAATTTGCGCGCAGTCGATCTGCATCGGCCGCCGCCGCCGTGAATAATAGTATCAGGCGTCGCCACAACCTCGGGAAGATCCGCGGGGAAGGTCGAGCGCTTGAGCAGCGCCGGATCACCAGGTTGATCAAGAAACTTCGAGAGGGTAAAGCAGACCTTTGGGATGACGACATCGATCTACTGTGCGCGCCCTGGATATGAAAGCCAAGCGCCGGGGCGCTCCCCCGCAGCTCGGGGAGTTCCACAAGTGGATCGCCGCGCATGCGCTCTCGCATGGTGACAAGTATGAGTCCATGGTGTATGAGGTTCGCGCGGCGTGGGGCATATCGAAGGCCGCGATTGACAAGGCGTTGAAAGGTCACGGCAGCGAGGCGCGTGCCCTCCTCGCGGCGCTCGGTCCGGACCCTGCCGACATCAAGCTGAACATCGAGATCATGGCTGAGGCGTTTCGTACCCTCGCGCTAGAGTCAACTGCGGCGCAGATCAGCGCCTTCCTCGGCCGTAGTCCTACAAAACCCACGAATTAGGTGGGGCATATTCTTGATCTTTTCCGATCACAAAAGCATACCGTTCATAACCGGGACGTGACCCGGAATTCCTTCGGGCGCGAAGCCTGGAGGAACCCATGGTCGATATCAAAAGCGAGCTGAAGCTTCTCGACGAAGCAGACCTTGCGGCCTTACGCGGCGTCGCGGTTAGGTCATTACGCAACTGCACGATTTCTCGTAATGGACCTGCTCGGTTTCGGGTAAATGGACCCACCTTGCATGGTTACCGCGGAGCTGCGGTTTGAGAGTTCTACGCGTCCTTTTCCTCGAGGCAAGTTTCTTGCTTTGACCCCCCGATAGGTGTCGCCGGGAACGTTGATGGTGAGCGGAGTGCTCCAGTCGATCGAGGATGGCGTCGCAAGCGTGCGGATCGCCGAACACGGCAGAGAACCCCCAAACTCGAACGAGTGATATCTACGATCAAGGTGATGGAGCCGACCCATCCCTTGTTTGGAAAGACGCTTAAGCTGCTGTCTGAGCGATGCAGTCGTGGCAAGGCATTCATTGCAGTCGGATTGGAGGACGGTCGTAGACGTCTGATATTGAGATCGGCAACCGATCTGGATTCAACAAAGCGTCATAGTAGATTGGTACCATTCGTGTCGGCGCGATCCCTGCTTCCGTTGGCGCGGCACATTCAAAGCTGCCTGACGGGTCCAACCTGGAGGCATCGCATGAGAGCAGACCATCGTCCCGAACAGATTCGTCGCAGCTCAAGTCACGAGCCCAACCATCGACCGCCTCCGCAGCCGCGGAGAGCGCTGCCACCGGAAGCCCTCAGTCGGCTCGCTCAGCAGATCGCAGCGATTCTGCAGCGTATTCGCGCCGAGGGCCGAGGTCGTGTTGATCACGTCCGGAGAGGGCGCTGAACGAGTTACGACGGCACATCGAGCGAAGCTTGCGTATATTTATGTTCGTCAGTCTACGGCGGGTCAAGTCCGCCAGCATCAAGAGAGCACCGAACTTCAGTATCATTTGGTGGATCGCGCGATCACACTCGGCTGGCCGCGCGAGCGCGTCGCGGTCATCGACGATGACTTGGGCAAATCCGGCACATCCAGTGCTGAACGGTACGGCTTCCAGCGGCTGATCAGCGAGATCGGCTTGGGCAAGGCGGGATTGGTCCTGAGTCTGGACGCCTCCCGCCTGGCTCGCAATAACCGCGACTGGCATCAGCTATTGGAACTGTGCACGATATTCAGAGTGCTCATTGCCGATGGCGAGCGGCTATACGAGCCCACCGTCTATCATGATAGGTTGCTGCTGGGATTGTCGGGGATCATGAGTGAAGCAGAGCTTCATCAACTACGGATTCGTCTACATCAAGGCGAGCAACAAAAAGCCGCGCGAGGCGAACTGCGTCTTCCTTTGCCGGCCGGCTTGGCGCGAGCCCGTAGTGGGGAGATTATTCTGCATCCTGATGAACAGGTACAAAGACGCCTTGAGTTTGTGTTTCGCAAATTCAACGAACTGCACAGCGCCAAAGCCGTCATGCGGGAGTTGCGACGGCATGATTTGCCGCTGCCTGTTCGCCCACTACGGGGGCCGGCACCTCACGAGATCTCGTGGGTGCCGGCCACGAGCGCGCGCGTGCTCCAGGTGTTGCATAACCCAGCCTATGCCGGCGCCTATGTTTATGGCCGGCACCAAACTGATCCTTTGCGGCGTCGAGCAGGGCAAACGCGTGCGACGACGTGCGGTTGCCGGTGGATCGTTGGCCCGTCTGTCTCAAAGATGCTCACCCAGGTTACATCAGCTGGGAGGAGTTCATGGGGAACCAAACCCGCCTACTGAACAATGTCGCGCGCCACAAGCGCGACCAACCGGGCGCGCCCCGCAAAGGCCAAGCGCTGCTACAGGGCATCGCGATCTGCGGTCGTTGTGCACGGCGCATGAGCCTTCATTACTCGGGCCCCAATGGCGATTATCCCGTCTATAAGTGCGTGGCTGATCAAGGCGAAGACGGCAGCCCTCGCTGCCAAGAGGTACGCGCGCTGTCGGTCGACTCGACACATCGAACAAGTTCTGCTTGATACACTCACTCCACAGCAGATCGCCATTGCGGTCGAGGCTGTTGGCGAACTGGAGTCGCAGGCCAAATTGCTTGATCAGCAATGGCGTCTCAAGTGCGAACGGGCGCGCTACGAGGTTGAACGTGCCCGACGTCAATACGATGAAGTCGAGCCGGAGAACCGATTGGTTGCGCGGTCGCTGGAACGTGCATGGGAACAAAAATTGCGACAGCAGGAGAGCGTTGATTCGGCGTACCAGACCTGGCAGCAGGAGCAAGCAGGCCCCATTTCTGCCACTGAACGCGCCGAGGTTCTAAAACTCGCGAAGGATTTTTCCCGCGTGTGGAAGATTGCCAACGCGGTTGAACGCAAGCGGATTGTCCGCCTGATTATTCGGGATGTGACACTCGATCAATCGCGCGACTGCGGCGTGGTGTCCATCCGGATCACATGGCAGACGGGCGCGACCTCGGAACACGAAGTCCAACGCCGTGTTCGGTCGTACGCAATCTGTGTTTCAACCGCAGTAGTGGAGTGGCGCATTCGGGAGCTGGCGAAGGCCGGGAAATTCGATCGTGAAATCGCCAACACTTTAAACGCCGAGGGGATCATGTCTGCGCGCGGCGTGCCTTTCCAAAGCAACAACGTGCATCTATTGCGCAAGCGCTTTGGCATCCGCACCGCCAAAATCAACGGCGTAGACAATGATCCCAGGCGCTGGCCCGACGGCACCTACTCCGTACAAGGAGCCGCGGCCGCGCTCGGGATTACCACGCAAACTGTATTCCAGTGGCTGCGGCGAGGACATCTATCGGGCAGCCAGCTTATCCTGGACAGCCATGGAAAATCAAGCTTTCATCGGAAAAAATCAAGCCATTGAGGAGTCAAGTTCGACGTATCAACCGTCCAAAATAGGAGGCATCATGAAATCATCGGTTCGGGAATCACTTCGTTCCAGTGATCCACGGGGAGCTGGGAGGTGAAGGCGATGACTGTCGATGGACCGCTCTTCGATGATTTCGCACAGATCCTGCGCTTCGGTCGCCGTAAATTTCCGCATTCCCATCTCATCAAAAATGATGAGATCGAACTTGGCGAGTTTTGTGTGATACCGAAGATAGGTTCCGCTTGAACGGGCGATGGCGAGGTTTTCCTGGAGTGCGGTAATGCTCATGTAGAGCACGGATTTTCCGCTCGCACAGGTGTGCAGGCCGATCGCCGGGCGATGAAGGTCTTGCCGACACTGGTTTCACCGATGAGTAACAGTGGACGTGCATCGTTGAGCCATCCGAGAGCGTAGATCTCCTTGATTCCGCCTTCGTGATCGAGCGTTTCGCGGTGAAGTCAAAGTCTTCGAACGCAGGACGCACGGTGAACTTGGCAGCTTCGATGCGATCGACGGTTTTCCGTTCTTGACGGTAATCGGCTTCGGCCTGCAACAGGATATCGACGAACTCGGAGTAGCTGATTTTA
>CAVZGU010000007.1:0-198185 GCA_963774865.1 uncultured Gammaproteobacteria bacterium | reverse complement strand
AAGCTGCCGCTTGCTGAAATGGCGAAACGGTCCTTCGTGGCGACGATGGCGCAGTTCCCGCGATGAGGCAAGTCGCCGGGCACTATCCTCTGCGCGGAAGCCAACATCTGCCCGAACGAAAAACCTGTAATGTATCTATGAGCCGAAACGGCCTGCGTCCCTGCTTCGGCTGTGATCCCTCACGCAAAGCAGACATTGCGCGGACATTGCCAATCCGGCGCTGATGACCCATCTCGGAAGCGGAGTTTGCATCGCAGCAGTCGGGACAATGGTGATCTGCTGATAGCCATACGCACTTGCCGTCTGTTTTGCGGGAAGTTTCCACAACGCTCACCGTATTGCTTTCGACAACAGCAGCATGCGGTGGCTTGAGATCAACACCTGATAGCCGACCTCGAAGGGCTCTCCATCATCTCTCGTACAGTTGCGCACCGCCGTAAAGTAAAGCACGATCAACCATCGCTGCCCTTTTTTTTGCGGGCCGACACACTAATGTTCAGATGGCCGTCATTGCGATCACGAAGGCAAGCATGACCAGCGAGACATGCCGGTGCCAGCCATGCCAGGAGCGGGTTTCGTTGTGATCGAGGCCGAGTTCGTTCTTGGCCAAAACATCGCTTCTGATCCGCTGGTCGATCCAGGAAATCCGCCGCATCGCCATGAAGCTCGCACAACGGCGCATCCACCCTGCGTACGTCATCGCATGGTCACTGTGGCGCCGCGCCCACCAAGCCGAAGCGCGCCGCGCACATCTTAAAAAGAAAATGCAACTGTAATGCTAGGCCTCGTGGACAAATTTAATTCAGTAGCGGGCTGAGGCGCTGAATAGCACGACAAAGTAATCCTGGGTGGAGAGGCGGCCTTCTTCGGTGCCGCCTCGCCGCCCAGCAAAAGCACAAATGTCGACGCCACGGCGCCGACCCGCTGAACTATTTTTTGCACTCCTGACCGGACAAGATGACGTCGCTGACGGTGCTCGCCGTAATCATCGAGGCCTGAGTTAGTTCTGTCTTGGGAAACGGCTTTTTTTCAGCCGCGTCGATCGCATGCTTCACGGCCAGCGCGGCCATCGTCACTGGTTGGCTCACAACCGTAGCCTGGATCCAGCCCTCCTTGATCATACGCTCCGTCTCGACCTCCATATCGGTCGTCGCGACGATTACATCGCCGGCTTTCTTGCCTGCGGCACGCAATGCCTGGACGGCACCAATCGCGACGGGCCCGTTGAAGGTATAGACCGCCTTTAGGTTCGGATGGCCTTGCAGGAAGTCCTGCATCGTGTTGAGCGCTTCCGCCGAGGAGGTCGAGGTGAACTTTTCCGCAACGACCTTGATCCCGGGGAACTTGGACAGATAGTCCTTGAATCCGTCGACCCGCAGCTTGGTCAGATCGAGGCCGCCTGGTCCCGACAGCATCGCGACATCGCCCTTGCCACCAAGCTTATCGGCTACTAGGCGGCTAACAGTTCGGTCATGACATAGGACGGCTCGCCTACGAACCCCGTCACCTTATCACTATGGGTGGCAATGCCGTCATTGATCACGGGAATGCCAGCGGCGACCGCTTGTTCGACGACCGGAACCGTACCGTCCGAACTTGCCGGAACGAGCACGATGCCGCTCACCTTGCGTTGGATCACGTCCTCGATCTGCGAAACTTGGCGGCTCAGATTGCCATAGCCACCAGCATCATAGATCTTAACGTCATATCCTGCCTCCTTGCCCGCTTCGGTATAGCCGCAGGCCTTCAGCTTGAAATACGGATCGCCTGCCGCCGGCAGCATGACGGCGATTTCCTTCTGGCCTTGAGCTGATGCAATCGCCGTGGAGGTAACGCGAGCGCCGCCGCCCCTGTAAGCGCCAGAACCAGCTCTGCCGCGGTCCTGGTTCGGATGAGTGTCCTAAAAAGGTTCATTTCCGCACTCCCTGGTTTGCCTCGACCGAGGCGCGATCATCCGCAGCCGGCGGACACGGTATTCCTTTCAGGTCCGGCGCCGGCGCACCGAATTCACCCATACGGAAAGGATGATCATGGCGCCGACAATGACCTGCTGTGCGAAAGTTTCGATGGCGAGGAGGTTCAGGCCGTTGACCATGAAAGCGATGACGAGCACGCCGAGTACCGTGCGTAGCACGCCGCCCTGGCCGCCGAACACGCTGGTTCCCCCGATGATCACCGCGCCGATCGATTGCAAAAGGATATCGCCGGCGCCGAGCAGCGGCTGGCCGGAGATCACGCGGCCGCTCATCAGAAAGCCGGCGATGGACGCGCAGCCGCCACTGATCAAATAGATCAGGATCTTGACCCGTCCGACTTCGATGCCCGACATGACCGCAACGGATTCGCTGCCTCCGACGGCATAGACGTGGCGGCCGAAGCGCGTTCGCGTCAGAACGATATAGATCGCCGCAATCACCAGCACGGCAATGAGCACCGGCACGGGGACCGGCCCAATGAAGCCGCCACCGAACCAGAAGAAGTAATCCACGTCCGGCTTCGGCAGGCCGAAGATGGAGGTGCCGCCCGGTAGACCATGGCCAGACCCGCCGCCATGTAGAGCGTGCCGAGCGTGACGATGAAGGGCTGGATCCGCGCGCGACCGATCAATAGACCGTTGAGCAAGACTGATGCCGAAGCCGGCGCCAATGCCGGCCACCGCACCAAGCACGATGCGATGGCGCATCATGACGCCCGCCGTCACTACGCTGACCAGGCTGACGATCGATCCCTGCGAGAGATCGAGCCCGCCCATCAGTAGCGCGAAGGTCTGCCCCCGCGCTGCAAGGATGAGCAGCGGCGCACTCTGCACCAGCACATTGGTAATGTTGTTGCGTGGTCAGGAAATAAGGACTGAGAATTGAAAACCACGATGATCATCGAACGAGCGAGGCTCGGCCCGACCGTCGCCGGTTCGATCCGTCCCCACCAGGGTGTGCCATCGACTGCCTGGCGATCCTACCGCCCCATCATGCTGCCTGCCCGTGCGTGATGGCTTCGACCAGGCAGAGACGGGTCGAGAGCGTCCATTGCGGAATTCGTCGACGATGCGTCCCTGGCGAATGGCCAGGATGCGGTCGCCGATCTCCAGCACCTCCTCGAGATCCGACGACACGACCAGCACGGCCTTGCCCGACGCCGCCAGGCCGCGGATCAGCCGGTAGATCTCGTCCTTGGTGCCGACATCGACGCCCTGCGTCGGCTCGTCGAGCAGAAAGATTTCAGCGGATGTCGAGAGCCACTTGGCCAGCACGAGTTTTTGTTGATTGCCGCCGGACAGGAGGCCGGCCGCCTGAAAGGGACTCGGCGTCTTGATCGCAAGCTCTCCAATCATGCGGCGCCCAATCGAGCCCCGAGGCCCTGAGCAGGCGCGACAGCGCCTGGGCGGCGAACCAATGCGCATTGCGGATGGAATAGCGCACGTACGGCACCGTGACCGGCGCCGCGAGCACCACATCGTGGTAATCCCGGGTGTTACCGCTTTCGAGCAAGAGCTTCTCCGGTCCTGTGCCAGCGCAGCCAGTTTACTCGACCGCCCCGCCGCGGCGCTTCCGATGTCGCAGGTCGAAGGCGTCCCCGGTAGCGACCGTGGCGGCGGCGAGTTCCTTGATCCGCGCGCGGGCAAGCTTTTGGGAGGCGGTCTGCGGCAGCTCCGGGCGAAAGGCGATGTATCCCGGGATTTTGTGATAGGCCAGCGCCTGCCGGCATCGGCCCTGCAATTGCGCCGCGATGTGCGCCGAGGGCTCGGCGCCGGGACGCAGCACCACGAAGGCGAACACTTCCTCGCCCCGCACCTCGTCCGCCACCGGACAGACGGCCGACGCGAGCACATCGCCCTGGGCCTGCAACGCGCTTTCGACTTCGACCGCCGCGATGTTCTCGCCGCTGCGCCGGATCACGTTTTTCGAGCGGTCGACGAAAAAGAACGATCCGTCGGCGCCGACCCGCACCAGGTCGCCGGTATGAAACCAGCCGCCGGCCCATGCCTCGGAGGTTGCGCGCTCGTCCTTATAGTAGCCCGAGAAGAATCCGCGGCGCGGGTCCGCCCCGTCGCGCCTGACCAGCAGCTCGCCCACTGCTCCGGGCACGACGTCGCATTGCGCGTCATCGACGATCCGGTACGCCAGGCCAGGCGGCGCCCGGCCGAAGCAGCGTTGCCCCACGTGCCGGGGTTCGTGATTGGCGGTGATCCAGGCTCCGGCCCCCGTCTCGGTCATCGCCCACGCCTCGATCAGGGGCACTCCGAATCTCGCCTCGAATGCCGCGTGATGCCGCGGATCGACTCCCGCGCCGAAGCCGAAGCGCAGCGCGCCTGTGCAGTCATCGGCACCCGAGGGAGGCGCCTTCAGCAGCAGGGCCGGCATGACGCCCAGATAATGGAACGCCGTCGCCCGGCTCGCGCGCAGCGAATGCCACCACGTGGAGGGATGGAACCGGTCGAGCTGCACCAGGCAGCCTCCGGTCATCAGCATCGCCATGAACGAGACGGCAAGCGCATTCATGTGCGTGACCGGCAGCGGCGTGGCGAGCCGATCGCTCCCGGCCGCCAACCGGCAACGGCCGCCGAGCGCGGTGTACAGGCGCCCGATCTCGGAAAAGTAATCGTTCGTCAACACACAGCCCTTCGGTGTTCCGGTGGTGCCGGAGGTGTACAGAAGCGATGCCTCGTTCGCGCGGGCGGCCGGCGGCATCGGCGAGGCGCTCAGCGCGCGCTCCTCGGCCCCGAGGATGTGCAGCGGCACGCGGGGCGATACGCAGGAGCGCAGGTGCGCCGCATGTCCGGCGTGAGTCACGGCGAGCGCCGCGTCCGAATGGGCGAGGACGAAGGACAGTTCCTGCACGCTCATGGCCGCATTGATCGGCACGATGCTCAAGCGAAGCGAATTCAGCGCAAGGAACCAGAGAAAGAACTCCGCGCGATTGTCGAGCGCCACGGCCACGCGATGGCCCGGCGCATACCCCGCCTGCTGCAGGCGCGCGGCGATGGACTCGGCCCGGGCAAGGGCCTGGGAATACCTCAGGGTCTCGGCACGGTCCGAATATTCACGGCAGGCCTCGAGCGGAACGTGCAAAAAATCCCGCTCGGCGTGCTGCGCGGCCGCCGCCTTGAAGACCGCCATGACGGACTCGCCGCACGGATTGGATGTCATACGTGAGCCGAGCATACAGGACGGTCCGTGAATCGGCCGCCTTCGGCTCGTGGCGAGGAGCCTGTCTGAGTATTCCCCGTGGCCGCGGAATACGCAGGCTCCTACCGCAGGATCTGCCGCAGCTCCGCCAGGGAGGGAATCGGGCCGGTGCCGATTCTGACCACTCGCACTCCGGCCGCCTCCGGCGCATTCGCATGGCGCTCGGCCGCCTCCAGCCCGTGCGGCGGCGGCCGGCTCGAGTCGTCGAGTTCAATGACCGCCACGATGGTGAGGTCGCTTCGGCACAGCACGAAGTCCGCCATGCGCCGCTCGAGCCGGCGGCGAACCGATTGCTGTTCCGCGAGGCTGGGTATGAGGTCCGTCAGGGCCGACGGTGCGAGATGCGTGAGAATCAAATGATCGGGATACATGCAGGCCAGACGCCGGCAAAGGGTTCGCTCGCGGCCCGTCAGGCGCTCGCCGGCGCCGGCATCGGCGGCGAAGTCCGGCATCAGCCAGATCGCCAGCAAGCCCAGGATCAGCAGGACGGGCAACAACATCAGCCTGACCTCCGCGAAGGAGCACAGGGAAAATTGCCACGATTTCCGCGCCAGGACGGTGACGCACGTCACGTCTCGATTGCGCGCGCCTACTCGCTCAGCTGCTCCAGGGGCGATGATGAACGCGTACTGCAGTCCGTGCGTGAGATTGATGCCGCGGGCCATCAGCAGCGTCGGCACCCAGGAGTTGAAGCCGTGAGAATGGTCCAGACAGCGCGCGATGCAGGCAGCCGGTCGAGCCGCGCCCCAATTTCACCCGAGGTCATAGGCGGCATGGGCGGCGGTGGGCGTCCGTGGGCCGTGAACGAACGGCAACTGCTAGAGGGACTGTCAGCCTTGAGTCGTTCGCGACGCACGGCGCCCCGCATGCACGATAGCGCGAACGTTGGGCGTTTCCAATACGACTTCGTTATGTCCTCAAGCTGGGTACTGGCATGCGGTTTGCAGTACGATTCCCTTATGGGACCACTTGCGGGAGTCAAAGTCATCGAGATCGCCGGACTGGGCGCAGCACCCTACGGCTGCATGATGCTGGCCGACATGGGCGCGGAGGTCGTGCGGGTCGATCGACTCGAGGACAGTGGGACGCCCGAGAATTCGCCGCTGCTGCGCAACCGCCGCTCCATCACGCTCGATCTGAAGCAGCCGAGCGCTCTCGAGCTCGTCCTGGCCATGGTCGAGAAGGCGGACGTGCTCATCGAGGCGTTCCGCCCGGGGGTGGCCGAACGGCTCGGGATCGGGCCCGAGGCGTGCTTCGCGCGCAATTCGCGCCTGGTGTATGGACGCATGACCGGGTGGGGACAGACCGGTCCGCTCGCGCAATCCGCGGGACATGATTTGAATTACATCGGTCTCGCGGGCCTGCTGCATCAGATCGGCCCCACCGGCGGCAAACCCGTCGTACCCCTGAACGTGATCGGCGACTTCGGCGGCGGCGGTCTGCTGCTCGCCTTCGGGGTGCTGTGCGCGCTCTGGGAATCGCGCCAGTCGGGACAGGGTCAGGTCGTGGATGCAGCCATGCTCGACGGGGCGCTGTCGTTCATGGCGATGTTCTTCGGCTACCGCGCGTTGGGCCAGTTTTCCGATCGCACCGGCGCTCACCTGCTGGGCGGCGGCGCGCCCTACTACAACACCTACGAGACGCTGGACGGCCTGCATCTCGCCGTCGCGCCGCTCGAGCCGAAGTTCTACCGCGAATTCCTGCGCAGGATGGGCCTGGATACCGAACGCTGGCGCAATGCCGGGCTGACCGCACTGGCGGAGCGAACCAGCGAGTCCGAATGGCCGGCGCTGAAGCGCGAGCTGGCGGACCTGTTCAAGACCAAAACCCGCGCCGAGTGGTGCGCGCTGTTCGAGGGCAGCGACGCGTGCGTGACGCCGGTGCTCACCCTGGCCGAGGCCGCGGAACATCCGCACAATCGCGCGCGCAGCGCCTTCGTCGAGGTAGGCGGCCTGCTGCAGAACGCGCCGGCGCCGCGCTTTTCCCGTACCGTGCCGGCACGTCCCAGAGCGCCGCCGAAGAGCGGCGCCGATGCGCAGGCCGTGCTCGCGGATTGGGGGGTCGAATGGCTGCACTGACGCACCTCGAGCGCCTGGAATCCGAAAGCATCCACATCATGCGCGAGGTCGTCGCGGAGAGCGAGAAGCCGGTGATGCTGTATTCGGTGGGCAAGGACAGTTCAGTCATGCTGCATCTCGCGCGCAAGGCGTTTTATCCGAGCGCGCCTCCCTTCCCGCTGCTGCACGTCGATACCACCTGGAAATTCCGCGCGATGTACGACATGCGCGACCGGATGGCGCGCGAGAGCGGCATGCAACTGATCGTGTACCGCAATCCGGAAGCCGTGCAGCGCGGCATCAACCCGTTCGACCACGGCTCCCTGCACACCGACATGTGGAAGACCGAAGGTCTGAAGCAGGCTCTCACCCAGTTCGGCTTCGACGCCGCCTTCGGCGGCGCGCGGCGCGACGAGGAGAAGTCCCGGGCCAAGGAGCGCATCTTTTCCTTCCGGTCGGCCAATCATCGCTGGGACCCCAAGAGCCAGCGGCCGGAGCTGTGGCATCTGTACAATGTGCGCAAGGCGAAGGGAGAGAGCATCCGGGTGTTTCCGATCTCCAATTGGACCGAGCTCGATGTGTGGCAGTACATCTATCTCGAGAACATTCCGGTGGTGCCGCTGTATTTCGCGGCGCCGCGTCCGACGGTGGAGCGCGACGGCCTGCTGCTCATGGTCGACGACGAGCGCTTCCCGCTGCGTCCGGGCGAGGTGCCGGTCGAGCGCTCGGTCAGATTTCGAACGCTCGGCTGCTATCCGCTGACCGGCGCGATCGAGAGCACGGCGGCGACTCTCCCCGATGTCATCCGGGAGATGCTGCTGGCCACGAGTTCGGAGCGTCAGGGCCGCGCCATCGACCACGATCAGTCCGCCTCGATGGAGCAGAAAAAACAGCAGGGGTATTTTTGATGGCGCGCGCCGCGGCGGAAATCGCCAACATCGGCGAGTATCTGAGGCAGCATCAGCACAAGTCGCTGCTGCGCTTCATCACCTGCGGCTCGGTCGACGACGGCAAGTCGACCCTGATCGGCAGGCTCCTGTACGACAGCCGGCAGATCTTCGAAGACCAGCTCGCGGCGCTCGAGGCCGACAGCAAGCGGTTCGGCACTCAAGGGGAGCACATCGATTTCGCCCTGTTGGTGGACGGCCTCGCCGCCGAGCGCGAACAGGGCATTACGATCGATGTGGCCTACCGGTTCTTCTCGACCGACCGCCGCAAATTCATCGTCGCCGATACGCCGGGCCACGAGCAATACACGCGCAACATGGTGACCGGCGCCTCGACCGCGGATCTGGCGGTGATCCTGATTGACGCGCGCAAGGGCGTGCTCACCCAGACCCGCCGGCACAGCTATCTCGCGCATCTCCTCGGCATCCGAAATCTGGTGCTGGCCGTCAACAAAATGGATCTCGTCGGATACGATCGGAGCATCTACGATGCGATCGTCGCCGAGTATCGCGCGTTCGCGAACTCGATCGGCATCGACGCATTCGTGCCGATCCCGGTATCCGGTCTCGCCGGCGACAACATCACCACGCGATCGAGCGCCACTCCCTGGTACAGCGGACCCGCCCTGATGGCGCATCTCGAAACGGTGGAGATCGACATCGACGCTGCGCAGCGGCGGCCCTTCCGCATGCCGGTGCAATGGGTCAACCGCCCCAATGCGGATTTTCGCGGCTTCTGCGGTCTGATCTGCAATGGCAGGATCCGCCCGGGCGACCCCGTGCGGGTGCTGCCCTCGGGAAGGATCTCGACGGTGGCGCGAATCGTCACGCAGGGCGGCGATCTCGACGCCGCCGCGGCGGGGCAGTCGGTCACGATCACGCTCGCCGATGATGTCGATTGCAGCCGCGGCGACGTGCTCTCGATCGCGGACGATCCGCCCGAGGTGGCGGATCAATTCGAGGCCGCGATCATCTGGATGGCCGACGAGGAACTGCTGCCGGGGCGGCCCTATTGGCTGAAGCTCGGCACGCAGACGGCGAGCGCCACGATCCACGCTCCGAAATACCAGATCAACGTCAACACCATGGAGCGCCTCGCCGCGAAGACGCTCGGGCTCAATGCGATCGGCGTGGCCAATTTCTCCATCGACAAGCCGCTGGTGTTCGAGCCCTACGACAAGAGCCGCGATCTGGGCGGCTTCATCTTGATCGACAAGATCAGCAATTCGACCGTCGCCGCCGGGCTGCTGCATTTCGCGCTGCGCAGGTCGCAGAACGTGCACTGGCAGGCGCTCGACGTCGACCGCGACGCGCACGCACGATTGAAGCACCAGCAGCCCCGGCTGCTGTGGTTCACGGGCTTGAGCGGCGCCGGCAAATCGAGCATCGCGAATCTGGTGCAGAAAAAGCTCTATGCGCTCGGCAAGCACAGCTTTCTGCTCGACGGCGACAACATCCGGCATGGCCTGAACAAGGACCTGGGCTTCACCGATGCGGACCGCGTGGAGAACATCCGCCGGATCGGCGAAGTTGCGCGGCTGATGACGGATGCGGGCCTGATCGTGTTGACGGCGTTCATTTCGCCGTTTCGCGCCGAACGGCGCATGGTGCGCGACATATCCCCGCCGGGCGAGTTCATCGAAATCTATGTCGAGACCCCGCTCGAGATCGCCGAGCAGCGCGACGTCAAGGGTCTGTACAAGAAGGCGCGCGCCGGAGAATTGAAGCACTTCACCGGCATCGACTCCCCGTACGAGGCGCCGGAGCATCCGGAGATCCGGGTCAACACGGTCAAGACGACGGCGGAGCAGGCCGCCGATGCGATCGTGGCCTATGTGCTGGCCGACATACAGCTCAAGGATCGGGTCGATCCGGGCTAGACGCGCGGCGCCTCGGCGTCCGCTTCCACCGCCACGAAGATGCAGCATTTCGCCCGCTCGGCCAGGGACCCCCGCTGTCCGCTCGACCACCAGAAGCCGCCCGACGGCTGAGGATAATGGCCCAGTACGATCAGGTCGATCGCCAACCGCTTGGCATGCGCAAGTATCTGCTCGATGGTGTTGCCGGTCGTCAAATATCCCTCGGCCTCGACGCCACGCTGCTTCAGCCAGTCGACCGATTCGTCGAGCATCTTGCGGAAGCCGTGATCGTTGTCGACCAGACAGGCGTGCCCGCTGACGCCGGCGAGCACCACCGGATCGACCAGCCCCTGCGGAATGATGGACAGCACGTAGACCCGCGCATTCAAGAGAACCGCGAGCTCGGCGCCGCGCTTGAGCGCGCGTCGGCCCGCCTTCGAGCCGTCGTAGCAGAGCAATACGCGCTTAAACACGGGCGCTGCGGTCCAGTGCCGCATAGCGCTGCAAATGCGCATCGCTGTCGCCGAACATCACTCCGATGGCCGTGAGCCGCTTGAACCAGTGGCTCACCTGCAGCTCATCGGTCATGCCCATGCCGCCGTGCAATTGCACCGCTTGCTGTCCGATGAAGCGCCCCGCCTCCCCGACCACGACCTTTGCGCCCGACAGCGCCCGGCGCCGCTCGCGTTCATCGGCACACGTGCAGCGCAGCGCCGCGAGATAGCTCATCGAGCGGGCCTGCTCCAGATGGATCACCATATCGGCGACTCGATGCTGCAATGCCTGGAATCGCCCGATGGGTTGGCCGAACTGCTGCCGCGTTCGCAGGTATTCCATGGTCGCGTCGAGCAGCGCCTGCATGATGCCGACGGCCTCGGCGCACAGCGCGGCGAGGCCGATGTCGAAGGCGGCTTCGAGCGCAGGGAGCGCACTGCCTGCGGGCGGCCCGAGCCGGCTGCCCGCGGGCAGCTGCACCGACCGAAGGTACACGTCCGCGGCGCGCTGGCCGTCGACGGTGGCATATTCGTCGAGCTTCAGCCCCGGCGTCCCGCGAGGCACCACGAACAGCGCCACACCGCCGGTGTCGCCGGCCTCCCCCGCCGTGCGCGCCGACACGAGCAAGGCATCGGCCAGTCCCGCATGCGGAACCACCGACTTGTGGCCGTCGAGCCGATAGCCCGCGCCGTCGGCCCGCGCCTGAGCGCGCACCCACCGCGTATCGAAGCGCGCATCGGGCTCGAAGTGCGCCACGGTCGCAATTCGCTCGCCGCGGGCCATGGCGCGCAGCAGTTCGGCGGCGGGCGGCTCGCCGGCGTACGCGCTGAGCAGCGCGGTCGCGATCACGGCGCTGCTCATGACCGGTTCGAGCAGCAGGCTCGGCCCGCAGGCGTCCATCAGCGACAGCGTTTCGAGCGGACCGTAGCCGAGGCCGCCCAGCGCCGCAGGCACGTTGATGGCCGGCACACCGAGTTCGGCCAATCCCCGCCACACCGCCTGATCCCAGCCCGATCCGGATCGCTTGATGGCCCGCAGGCGATCAAACGCGTACTCCTTGGCGAGGAAGCCGCGCACCGCGTCGTGGAGCTGCCGCTGTTCGTCGCTGAATTCGAAATCCATGGTGCTCGGGATCCTAGGAGCCTGTCTGAGTGTTCCGCGTGAGCCGCTTCGCTTCAGCGAGGGAGCGGATGCCAGGCGCGCGGCGCAGGCCGTGGTAAATGCCACGGCCAAGCCGCGCAACACCGCAGACGCCCCTCCCCCAGCCAACCCTTCGTACCCTTGCGGGTTTCGTCTCAGGCATCGTTGTCGCCTCCTCATTGGGTCTTGACCCAACCGCGTCGGCTCCGCCTCGCCTGAGACGAAATCTGCCTTGGGTCACGGCCACGGGGAATACTCAGACAGGCTCCTATAGTCCCATCGTCTTGGCGATGATGTTTTTTTGAATCTCGTTGGTGCCGCCGAATATCGACAGCTTGCGCTGGTTCAGATAGGCGCTCATCACCATCGCGGCATAGCGGGGTCCGGGAGCCGGCAGCGTCGGGTCGGACTGCCACCCCGCTTCCATGGCTTCGCGGCGCATCGGCAGCGCATAGGCGCCGGCGGCGCGCATCAGCAGCTCGGAGATCGCCTGTTGGATCTCGGTTCCCTTGATTTTGAGGATCGAGGCCTCCGGGCCCGGTGCGCGCGAGCCGCGCTCGGCGGACAGCACGCGCAGGTTGGTGATCTCGAGCGCCGCCAGTTCTATCTCGACGCTCGCGACGCGCGCGGCAAACAGCGGGTCATCGATCAGCGGCCGGCCATCCTTGCGCTCCTCCGCCGCCACGCGCTTCAGGCGCGCGAGCTCACGCTTGGCAATGCCGATACCCGCGATGTTGGTGCGCTCATGGCCGAGCAGAAACTTGGCGTACGTCCAGCCGCGGTTCTCCTCGCCGATGCGGTTTTCCACCGGCACGCGCACGTTCTCGAGCCACACTTCGTTGACTTCATGGCCGCCATCCAGCAGTTCGATCGGGCGAACGCTGACGCCCGGGCTTTTCATGTCGATCAGCAAAAACGTGATGCCGGACTGCTGCTTTGCCTGCGGGTCGGTGCGCACCAGGCAGAAAATCCAATCGGCGTACTGGCCGAGCGTATTCCAGGTCTTCTGGCCGTTGACGACGTAGTAGTCGCCCTCGCGCACCGCGCGCGTGCGCAGCGAGGCCAGATCCGAGCCGGCGCCCGGCTCGGAATATCCCTGGCACCACCACGCCTCGCCCGAGCGGATCGGCGGCAGAAAGCGCTGCTGCTGCGCGGCGTTGCCGAACGCGATGATCACGGGCGCGACCATCTTGATTCCGAACGGAATCAGGCGCGGCGCACCGGCGTTCGCCGATTCCTCCTCGAAAATGTACTGCTGCACGGCGTTCCACCCGGCCCCGCCGAACTGGACCGGCCAGCCCATGGCGCCCCAGCCGCGTTCGTGCAGGCGCCGCTGCCACAGCACGTAATCCTCGCGGCTCAGCTCGTGGCCGTTCCACACCTTGTCGCGAATGTGCCGAGGAAGACGCTCGCGCAAGAACGCCTGCACCTCCGCGCGGAACGACTGTTCTTCACCGGTGAATTCAAGCTGCATGATCGGCTAGTCTACAACGACAGGCGCCTGCTTGCCGGCGCCGTACGGCGCGCCGGCCGCCGATTCGGATTATGTCAGGGGCGCGGCGGCGCCTTAGAAAATGCCCATCACGATGCCGGCCGCCAGGGTGGCGCCGAGCTCCGCGCACTGCCTCAGGTGCTGTTCGCCGATTCGCTTCGGGCGCAAGATCTCTTCCGGCGTCTGCGCATGCGTGCAGACGATCAACGGATCGGCGACCGGCCGCAGGCGCCAGCCGGTCGCGATCCGGTCGACCTGCCCCGCGGCGTTGCGTCCATCGCTGCCGGCACAGATCAGCACCGCATACGGCCTGCCGTTGAGACGATCCAGCGCCGCGTAATAGGTGCGGTCGAAGAAATCCTTCATCTGCCCGGACATGGCCGCGAGGTTTTCCGGTGTCGCAAACAGGTAGCCGGCCGCCTCGAGCACGTCCGCCGCCTGCGCATCGGCGGCCCGCTGCAGCGAGACCTTGAGCGCCGGCTCGGCGCGCGCGCCCGCCGCCGCGGCCTGCGCCATCTGCATCGTTCCACCGGTCATCGAGTGATACACGATGAGCAGGGTCTTCATCGGCGGGCTAACCGCCGGGCTCTCGCGATTGCTGCTCGGCGAGCGTATAGATCGCTTCCGGCATGACCTCGAGCCGCTCGAGCGGTATCAGACTGCCACTCGCATCCGACACTCCATAGGTGCCTTCGTCGATCTTTTGCAGCGCACGTTCGACGTGCGCAAGACGCGCCGCGGCGCGGCCCGCCAAATTGTCGTCCAGCTCGCGGATCGCCAGGTTCTGAGCGTCCTCCTCGTCCTCGCGCGCCCGGCCGCTCGCCTCCGAGTCGATCTCCCTTTCCTCGGCCTGCTGCGCCTGCCGCGTGCGCAGCAGTTCGGCGCGCAGAGCGAGCAGGTGCCGGCGTTGACGCTCGAGAAAAGACGCCGAGAAACGCGGTGCTTTGGTGTTCACGCTTGCTCCAAGAGGGGAGTCATTGTGGTGGATCCTAATACGAATCCAAGGCCGGGTGAACCGAATGCCCGCGCGGCACTCTAAGTAAGCTCGGCCCCGGCTGAGGAGGTTTGCAGGATTTTCATGATTTCGCGCCCTGTCTTCTTGATGCTGGCAATGGCCGCTTCGTTCACGGCAACGCCTGCCGGTGCTGCGCCGTTCGACCTGGCCGGTCCGGTGCTCGAGGTCAAGGTCACCCGGGACTCGATCACGCTGCCCGCCGCGCAAATTCCGAACCTGGCGGTCGGCGATCGCATCTGGATCAAGGCGGATCTGCCCGCCTCACAATCCGCCCATTACCTGCTGGTCTCCGCGTTTTTGAGCGGCTCGACCAACCCGCCGCCGGAGAGCTGGTTCTTCGTCTGCAAGACCTGGAGCGGCAAATGCGCGCGCGAGGGCATGACGGTCACGGTGCCGCAGAATGCGCAGCAGGTGCTGGTGTTCCTCGCGCCGGAAACCGGCGGGGACTTCAAGACGCTGATGGGTGCCGTGCGCGGCCGGCCGGGCGCATTCGTGCGCGCTTCGCAAGACTTGAACCAGGCCGCACTGGATCGCTCGCGCCTGGAGCGCTACCTGTCGACGATTCGTTCTCTGAACGATGCCGAGCCCGCCAGGCTGGCTCAGGTGACTCCGCTGCTCGCACGCAGCCTCGCGATCAAGGTCGACGAGAAATGCCTGGACAGGATTCCCGAGCTGCAGGCGCCGTGTCTGATGACGGGCCAGGAGTCGCTCATATTGAACGACGGACACAGCACCTCGATCGTGGATGCCCTGACCTCGGGGCCGGGCAGTGACCTGGCGATGCAGGTGAGCTACGCCCCGCAGCTCAGCGCCGGCTACTACAGCCCGTACGTCGCCTCGCTGCTGGACATCGCGCGCATCCTGGACTCGTTTCACACCGCGCAGTATCAATACATCCCCGCGCTCGCATCGCCGAGCGGCGACAAGCTCGTGTTGTCGCTGAACACCGTCCCCTCGTTCCAAAATCCCATGTCTGTGCTGGTGGTGGCGCTTCCCGCCATCCAGCAGCCGCAGCTGCCGCCGCTGCACGCGGTGGATCCGAAGGAGATCTATTGCGCCGAAAAGACCGCACTGGTACTGCCGGTCGAGGGCGCACCCTTGGTATTTTCCACCGGCTACGCGCACGACATGAAGCTGAGCCTGACCGGAAGCGACGGCAAGACCCTGGAGCTGGCCGCCACCGCCGATGCCGCCCAAGGCGGATTCGTCCTCGATACCTCGGGTCTGCGCTCGGCCGTGCTCGGCGACAGCGTGCAGGGGACGCTGCGCGGCTATTGGGGATTCGAGCCGTATCGCGGTCCCAGTTTTCGCCTGATGAACGCACATGCCACGGCCTGGCAGCTCGCGGCCGGCGACGCGTCGGCGCTGATCGTCGGACGCCAGGATACCGTGCATCTTCGCGCCGACAGCGTCGGCTGCGTCGACGGCATCATGCTGAGAGATCCGGCCGGCAAGGAGCTCAAGGCCGAATGGAAGAAGCTCAAGCCCGACGAAGTGGAGGTCAAGCTGCCGCTTCAAGAAGTCCAGCCCGGGGCGATGACCCTGCTGGTCAAGCAATATGGAGCGAGCGAGCCGCAGCCCATTGCCGTGCGGACTTTTGCGGAGGTCGGGCGCTTCGACGGCTTCGCCTTTCATGCGGGCGACGCCGAGGGCACATTGAAGGGCACGCGGCTCGATGAGGTCGCGAGCCTCGCCATCAAGAACGTGGTCTTCCTCCCGGGCGAGCTGTCGAGCAGCCAGGGCAGCGATGAGCTCCCCATGGTGGCCGCCGATTCCGAGGCGGCGGCAGCCTTAAAACCCGAAACCCTCGTCGCGGCCAAAGTCACCTTGAAGGATGGGCGCGTACTGCCGCTCACCGTTGCGATCGATGCGCCCCGACCGCAGGTGACTTTGCTCGGCAAGACGGTGCGGCTCGCGCCGTCGAATGCCGGGAGCAACGTTCAGCTGGCCGATCCGGACGAGCTGCCGCAGGAGGCGACCCTGAGCTTCTCGCTGCGCACGCAATGGCCGCCGAGCTTCACGCACGATGAGGCGATCGAGGTCGCCACCAACGATGAGTCGTCCACGGCGGTTCTGAGCCTCGAGCACGGCGGCCTCGCGCTCGAGAACACGCATGTGGCCGTGGCCACGCTCAATCCCTCGAAGGCGTTCGGAGCTTCGGCATTCGGGCCGCTGAAATTTCGCGTCACCACCAAAGGAGTCGCGGGCGACTGGCAGCCTCTGGCCGACCTCGTGCGCCTGCCGGCGCTCAAAGAGCTCGAGTGTCCCGCGGCGCCCGACGCGCCTTGCAAGCTTTCCGGCTCCAACCTGTATCTGATCGACTCGGTAGCCGCCGATGCGCGATTCACCGCGCCCGTCGAAGTGCCGGAGGGCTTTCTCGGATCCGCGCTGCCGGTTCCGCACCCCGGGGGCGGCGGCCTGTACGTGAAGCTGCGGGACAATCCGTCGGTGGCCAATCCGATCACGCTGACCGCGCAGCAAGCGCCCGCCGCGCCAGTTGCCGCGCCCGCCGCCGATCGCGCGACGTCGCACGAGTCGGCGAGTCCCTAGCCGGGCGGCGCCCTACGAGCGGCGGTCGTTGACGCGGGACGCCTTGCCGGTCGAGCGGCGCAGGGAGCCGCTGCCCATCACCTTGATGCTCGCCGAAATGCCGACCATCGATTTGAGCTTGTGCGCGAGCAATGCCGCGGCCGCCGGATGCTCGTCGGCCGCCAGCTCAGGACGGGCTTCCACCAGCACGAGAACCTCATCGAGCCGGTGCGGACGCGATATCTCGATTTCATAGTGGGGCGCCAGGCCGGCGCAGTGCAGGATCAACTCCTCAATCTGCGAGGGAAACACATTCACGCCGCGAATGATCAGCATGTCGTCGGTACGCCCGGTGATCTTCGCGATGCAGCGCATTGCCGTCGCCGTGCCCGGCTTCAGATGCGTCAGATCGCGCGTTCGGTAGCGAATCACCGGCATGCCCTCCTTCGTCAGCGAGGTGAACACCAGCTCGCCCGCCTCGCCGTCGGCGACCACTTGTCCGCTCTTCGGATCCACCACCTCGGGCAGGAAATGGTCTTCCCAAATCGTGGGACCCTCCCTGCTGCCGGCAAACTCCTGCGCCACGCCCGGTCCCATCACTTCGGACAAGCCGTAGATGTCGCACGCATCGATTCCAAATGCGCCTTCGATCTCGTTGCGCATCCCCTCGCCCCACGGCTCGGCGCCGAAAATACCGATGCGCAGCGGGCTCGATCGCGGGTCGATGCCCTGGCGCCTGAATTCATCCAATATGGCCAGCATGTAGCTCGGCGTCACCATGATGATCTGCGGTCCAAAATCCATGATCAGCTGGACCTGTCGTTCGGTCTGGCCCCCCGACATGGGAATGACGGTGCAGCCGGCCGCTTCGGCGCCGTAGTGAGCTCCAAGTCCGCCCGTGAACAGCCCATAGCCGTACGCGACGTGGACTTTCATCCCGCGACCGCCGCCGGCCGCCCGGATCGACCGGGCGACGAGATGGCTCCAGGTCACGATGTCGTTGCGCGTATAGCCGACCACGGTCGGCTTGCCGGTGGTGCCGGAGGATGCATGCACGCGCACGATTTGTTCCATGGGGACGGCGAAGAAGCCGAACGGATAGGCCTCGCGCAGATCCGCTTTGCTGGTGAACGGGAAGCGAGCCAGGTCGGCGAGGGTGCGCAGATCGTCCGGATGGACACGGGCCGCATCGAAGCTGCGGCGGTAGCTCGAGTTGTTGGCATAGGCGTGGTGCAGCGTCCAGCGCAGGCGCTCGAGCTGCAGGGCTTCGATCTCGCGGCGCTCCGCGCCGAGAATCGGTTCGCTCGCCAGCACTTCGGAACGATCTCTAATTGCCATCGTCGGCAACGCCGAAATTCGCCGGCCGCTTGCCGCGCGCGGCGGACAGCCCTTCCTGCGCGTCGCGCAGCCTGAAGCCCAGGAATTCGAGCGCAAGGGAGGCATCGAAGCTCGGGCCCGCGAGCCGCAGCCAGTTGTTGAGCGCATGTTTGGTCCAACTCACCGCGGTGGCGCTGCCGGCGGCCAGCGTGCGCGCGACCTCGAACGCCGACGCGATCACTCGATCGTCGGGAACGCAAAGCGCTACCAGACCGATGCGTTCGGCCTCGATCCCGGACAGCGGCTGGTGGGTGAGCAGGTAATAGCGCGCCTTGGCGAGACCGCACAGCAGAGGCCAGATGATGACCGCATGGTCGCCGGCCGCGACTCCCAGCCGCGTGTGGCCGTCGAGAATTCGCGCATTGTCGGCGGCGATGGACACGTCCGCCAGCAGCGCTACGGCGAGCCCCGCGCCGACGGCGCTGCCGCGAATGGCGGATACCACCGGCTTGGAGCAATTGATCAGGTTGTAGACGAGGTCGCTCGCCTCCTTCCAGACGCGAACCAAGGTCGCCTCGTCGGCGATCATGCGATCGATCATGGAAAAATCGCCGCCGGAGGAGAAGTTCGCACCCTCCCCGCGCACGATGACCGCTCTTACGGCCGCATCGGCGTCTATGGCGCGCCACACGCCGGCAAGGTCGCGATGCATGGCTTCGGTGGTCGCATTCAGCCGGCCCTCGTTCGCGATCACGAGCTCGAGTATCCCCGCCTCCGGCGCGAGAAATCGCAGGCTCGCGAAATCGCGGGTATAGCCGGACAGGTCGATTCGCGCGGCCACGGGTCAACTCGCCCGATCGGGAACGGCGTGAATGCTGACCATCGTCAGCACGTCGTAAGAGGCCACGGTTTCACCGTTCTGGTTGGTGATTTCCGTATCCCACGCCACTTCGCCCCAGCCTTTGTCGGCCCTCAAGCTTTTGCGCGCGCAGGTGAGGCGCACCTTGATTCGATCGCCGGGCTTCGCCGGTTTGACGAATCGCAGCTCATCAAGACCGTAGTTGCCGAGCACCGGACCGTAATCCGGATCGACGAACAGACCGGCGGCCGCAGAAATCAAGAAATACCCGTGCGCCACCCGGCTGCCGAACAGCGGATTGCGCGCCGCCTCGCTGTCGATCATGTGCGCATAGAACCTGTCGCCCGTGAGCGACGCGAAACGCTCGATGTCCGCGGTGGTGACCTCGCGCTCGGCCGATTTGAACGTATCGCCCAATTGCAGCTCGTTGAATGCAATGCGAAACGGATGGATCCCCGGATCGCGCAGGCGGCTGCCCCGAATCCACCGGCCGCCCAGCGCCGTCACCGCATCCGGCGACCCCTGCACCGCCGTGCGCTGCATGTAGTGCAAAACGCCGCGTATACCGCCCATCTCCTCGCCGCCCCCCGCCCGGCCCGGTCCGCCGTGCACCAGTGGAGCGAGCGGCGAACCGTGTCCGGTCGACTCCTTGGCGCAACGGCCGTTCACCACCAGTATACGTCCGTGATGGGAGGCGAGCCCAAGCACGAATCGGCCGGCGAGCGTGTCGTCGGCGCAGAACACCGACGCCACCAGACTGCCCCCGCTGCGCCGCGCCAGCGCGATCGCATCCGCCGAGTCGCGGTAGGGCACCAAGGTGGCGATGGGTCCGAACGCCTCGACTTCGTGCACGGCCCGCGCGGCATGCGGATCGCGGCACAGCAGCAGCAGCGGCGGCAGGAAGGCGCCGCGGTCCCGATCGGCGCCTCTGACCTCGAAGGCATCCGCACTGCCGACGATCAGATCGGCCTCGCGGCGCAATTCCTCAAGGCGCGCCAATACGTCGGCGCGCTGCGCGAGACTCACCAGGGGTCCCATGCGCACACCCCGCGCACGCGGGTCGCCGACGATCACCTTGCGCAGAGCGGCCTCGAGCGCAGCGACCGCCTGGTCAGCGTATGGCGTCGGCACCAGCGCCTTGCGGATCGCCGTACACTTCTGACCGGCCTTGACGGTCATCTCGCGCGCCACCTCCTCGATGAACAAGTCGAATTCCGCCGTGCCCGGCGCCGCATCGGGCGCAAGGATGCTGGAATTCAACGAGTCGGCCTCCGCGGTGAACGGCACCGAATGCCGCACGATGCACGGATGCGTACGCAGCCGTGCGGCCGTTTGCGCCGATCCGGTGAACGAGACCATGTCTTGACAGGTGAGGTGATCGAACAAATCGTCCACACCGCCGCACACCAGCTGCAGCGCGCCTTCGGGCAAAATTCCCGACTCGATGATTCGACGCACGGCGAGCTCCGTGAGGTAGGCCGTCGCCGTCGCCGGCTTCACGATGGCCGGCACGCCCGCGAGCAGCGCGGGCGCGAGCTTTTCGAGCATCCCCCACACCGGAAAATTGAACGCGTTGATGTGCACCGCCGCGCCCTCGCGCGGCACGTAGATGTGCTGCCCCACGAACCCGCCCCCCTTGGAGAGGGCCTCGACGCCGCCGTCGAGATACACATGGCCGTTCGGCAGCTCGCGGGCGCCCTTGCCGGCGAATGCGAACACGGTGCCGATGCCGCCGTCGATGTCGATCCAGGAATCGTCTCTGGTCGCTCCGGTGCAATAGGAGAGCGCGTAGAGCTCCTCCTTGCACTCCGAAAGGCGCTTGGCCAGCGCTTTGAGCAGGCCGGCCCGCTGGTGAAACGTCAATGCGCGCAGCGCCGCGCCGCCCCGAATGCGCGCGAACTGCAGCACCGCGGCAAAATCGATCCCGCCGGAAGATGCTTCCGCGACGAGCTCCCCGGTCGATGCATCGCGCAGCGCGGCGTGCGGGCCTTTGCCGCTCTGCCAGCCTCCGCGCACATAGCTCTGCAATTGCCTTGCGGCGTGCGTCACGCGACGCGCTCGATGACCATGGCGATCCCCTGCCCCACGCCGATGCACATGGTGCACAGCGCGCGCCGGCCGCCGCTGCGCTCCAGCTGGTGCAGCGCCGTCGTCACCAGGCGCGCACCGCTTGCGCCCAAGGGATGGCCGAGCGCGATGGCGCCGCCCTGCGCGTTCACGTGCGCCGCATCGTCGGGGATCCCCAGGTCGCGCAGCACGGCGAGCGCCTGCGCGGCGAACGCTTCGTTGAGCTCGATCAGATCGATGTCGGCCAATTGCATGCCGATGCGCGCGAGCAGCTTGCGCGTGGCTGCGACCGGCCCGATGCCCATGATGCGCGGCGGCACCCCCGCCACCGCGGTGCCGAGGATGCGGGCGCGGGGCGTGAGGCCGTGGCGCTTGGCCGCCTCGCGTCCCGCCAGCAGCAGCGCGCACGCGCCGTCGTTGATGCCGGAGGAATTGCCGGCGGTGACCGTGCCGCCGGCGCGGAACGGCGTCGGCAATTTGGCCAGCGCTTCGAGGCTGGTCTCGCGCGGGTGCTCATCGGCGCTCACCACCGCGGTCTCACCGCGCTTGGCGGGCACCGGCACAGCGACGATTTCGCGGGCGAAGCAGACCGGCGGCCTGGGCGGCCAGAGCGCGCTGCTGGCTGCGCAGCGCGAATCGATCCTGATCCTCGCGCGACACGCGAAATTCCTGAGCGACGTTCTCGCCGGTCTCCGGCATCGAGTCGATGCCGTAGTTCTGTTTGATCAGGGCGTTGACGAAGCGCCAGCCGATGGTCGTGTCGAACATCTGCACGTCGCGCGCAAACGGCGTGCCGCTCTTCGACACGACGTAGGGTGCCCGGCTCATGCTCTCGACGCCGCCCGCCATCACCACGTCGGCCTCGCCGGTGCGAATCATGCGTGAAGCCCCGGCCACGGCATCCAGGCCGGAGCCGCACAGGCGGTTGAGCGTGGCGCCCGGCACCTCGACCGGCAGACCGGCGAGCAGGGCACTCATGCGTGCGACGTTGCGGTTGTCCTCGCCGGCCTGGTTGGCGCAGCCCAGGATCACATCGTCGACGGCGGCAGGATCGAGCCGCGCATTGCGCCGTACCAGTTCGCGAAGCACGACGGCGGCCAGATCGTCGGGCCGCACGGCGGACAGCGCGCCGCCGTAGCGGCCGATCGGCGTGCGGATGGCGTCGCAGATGAATGCCTCGTTCATGGCTCCGGTCCTACGGTTGATTGAGCACTGGATGGTACGCGCAGGCGTGCGCAGCGTCCGCGAAAGTGCGCCACCGATTCCCCGGAGGCTTTCGCGACCTCCACGTCGTAGATGCCCTGGCGCGCGCCGCGCGAGGTCTCGCGCGCGATCGCGATCAGCCGCTCGCCGCCCGCCGCCGGGGCGAGGAACTCGATGCTGGCGCCGGCGGCCACCATGGCCACCCCGTGCGAGTTGCACGCATACGCAAATGCGGTATCGGCCAGCGCGAACAGAAACCCTCCGTGGCAGATGCCGTGGCCGTTGAGCATGTCGGCGCGCACCGTCATCGCGACTCGAGCCTGCCCGGGCGCCACGTCGAGCACCTCGATCCCGAGCGCCTGTGCGGCCAGGTCGCGCTCGTACAGCGCATCGGTGGCGCCGCTTGCAGGGGCGTCGGTCACGCTCAGCGGCCCTGGAAGCGCGGCGTCCGCTTCTCGATGAACGCGGCGACTCCCTCGGCGTAGTCGGCCGAGCGGCCGAGCTCGCGCTGTGCATCGCGCTCGACGTCGAGCTGCTCGGCGAGGCTGCGCTGCCATGCGCCGCGGATGGCAGCCTTGGTCGCGGCCAGCCCGCGCGTCGGGGCGAGCGCCAATTGCCGGGCCAGCGCGTCGACGGCTGCGGGGAACTCCGCGTCATCGACGCACTGCCAGATCATGCCCCAGGCGGCCGCCTGCTCAGCGGAGAGCTTCTGGCCGAGCAGGGTCAACCCGAGCGCCCGCGCATTCCCCACCAGCCGCGGCAAGGTCCAGGTGCCGCCCGAATCCGGCACCAGACCGAGCTTGCAGAAGGCCTGCACGAAGCTCGCCGAGCGCGCCGCAATGACGAGGTCGCACGCGAGCGCGATGTTGGCGCCCGCGCCCGCCGCCACGCCGTTGACCGCCGCGATCACCGGCAGCGGCAGCTGCTGCAGCCCGAGGATCAGGGGTTTGTAGTGCGTCTCGATCGAATCGCCCAGGTCGACGGCCTGCGCGCCGGGCGCCACGGCCCGATCGCCAAGATCCTGGCCGGCACAAAACGCCGCGCCCCGCGCCGGTCAAAATCAGCACACGCGCATCGCTTGCGCCCGAAGCCGCGAGCGCGGCGCGCACGTCCGCGTGCATCTGGGCGTTGAAGCTGTTGAGCCTGTCCGGCCGGTTCAGGGTCAGGCGGGCGATGCCGAGATCGATGCTGAACAGAACGCTCTCATAGGACATCGGTCTATTTCTCGTCATAGCTCAATTCAAGCACCGCCGTGGTCGGCCGCGCCTGGCAGCAGAGCACGAAGCCGGCATCGATCTCCCAGGGCTGCAAGGCGATGTTGTGCGCCATCACTGCTGCACCGGAGACGATCCGCGCGCGGCAGGTGGCGCAGATGCCTGAACGGCAGGAGAACGGCAGCTCGAGCCCCGCGTGCTCGGCGGCCTCGAGCACCGAAGCGTCCTGCGGGGACATCGGAAAGGCGCGGCGCCTGCCGTCCATCACCACCGAGATCGTCGACAGCACCTCTCGCCGCGGCGCATCCGCCGCAGCGCCGTCGCGCGCGGGCGGCGCGGCGCCCGACCGCGGCGAATCGGCCGGTGACGGGGTCGCGGCGAAGCGCTCGAAGCGCACCGGCGCCGCCTCGTTCAGCAGCTTGATGGCGTCCCGCACTTCATCGACCATGCGGCCCGGACCGCACACGAAATACTCGTCGGCGGTGGAGATCTCGACGATGTCGCGCGCGAGCTCCGACACCTTGGCCGCATCGATGCGCCCGTTGAGCAGCGCGGTCTGCTGCGGCTCGCGGCTCATGACGAAGTACACCGCGAATCGCCCGAGGTAGCGATTCTTGAGCGCGAGGGTCTCCTCGAGAAACATCGTCCGCGCCATGCTGCGATTGCCGTAAATCAGCGTGAAGCGGCTGTTCGGCTCGCGGGCGAGAATGTCCGTGGCCAGCGACAGCACCGGCGTGATGCCGCTGCCGGCCGCGAACGCCACATAGGAGCGTGTCCGCGCCGGGTCCACGGCGGTGCGGAAGCGTCCGACCGGAGTGCCCACGTCGAGCCGGTCGCCCGGCCGCAGCCGCGTCGCCAACTCCTTGGACATGCGCCCGCCGAATTGCTCGCGCACCCCCAGGCGCAGCGCAGCGCTGCCCGGAGGCGTCACGATCGAGTAGGTGCGCCGCTCCTCGCGGCCGTCGATGAACCGCCGCACCGTCACGTACTGTCCGGCGTCGAAATGGAACTGCGCACGCAGCGCGGGCGGCACGGCGAGCGTCATGCACACCGCATCCTCGGCGATGCGCTCGACCGAGCTGACCTCGAGGGGATGGAAACTCAGCACTCGAACCTCGTCAGATGCACTTGAAGCATTCGAACGGCTCCAGGCAATGGCGGCAGCGGTGCAAAGCCTTGCAGGGCGTCGAGCCGAATTGGCTGATGCACTCCGTATCGATCGAATTGCAGCGCGGACAGGCTATCGGCCGCGAGGAGCGCTCGTCCGACGGCGGCACGATGCCGTATGCGGCGAGCTTGCCGCGCCCCTCCGGCGTGATCCAATCGCTGCTCCAGGCGGGCGTGAGAACCTGCGTGATCGCAATCTCTCCCACTCCGGCGGCGCTGAGCGCCCGCTCCACCAATCCGCGGATGAACTCCGTCGCCGGGCAGCCGGTGTAGGTGGGCGAAAGGCCGACCTCGAGCACTCCGTCGGATCGCAGCGTGACGAAGCGGACTATGCCGAGATCGACGAGGGTGAGCGCCGGAATTTCCGGGTCCTCGATCGAGGCCAGCTCGCGCCATGCCGCGGCCACGCGATCGTCGCCGGCCACGGACTCTCGGGCGGCCGCGCGGTCTTTGGCGGCCGCGCGGCAGGCGGGCTCGCCGGTCGGCAGCGCGGCGGCGTTCACCAGCGAGCCCCCGGATAGGCCCGCTGCAGGTACTGCATCTCGGCGAGGATGTAGCCCAAATGCTCGCTGTGCTCGCCCCGCTTGCCGAACCACGCATACGGGCGTTCGCGCGGCCGCTCGAGGGTGGCCTCGGCGAGCACCTCGTCGACCCGCTTCGACCACGCCGTGCGTACGGCCGCGAGCCGCGGGGCGATGCCGCAGTCCGCCATCTCGCGATCCAGCTCGTCCTCCTCGAACAATTCCACCGTATACGGCCAGAGGCGTTCGAGGGCCGACTGCGCGCGCGCGCGGCTTTCCGCGGTGCCATCGCCGAGGCGCACCAGCCAGTCAGAGCTGTAGCGCAGGTGATAGCGCGTCTCCTTCACCGCCTTGGCGGCGATGGCGGACAATTGCTCGTCGGCGGAGTTCGTCAAGCCCTCGAAGAGCTCCAGCTGAAAGGCATCGATGAGCACCTGACGCACGATGGTCTCGCCGAAATCCCCGTTCGGCAGCTCCACCAGCGTCGGATTCAAATACTCGCCCTGCTCGCGCAGGAATGCGATCTCGTCCTCGCCGCGGCCGCGGCCCTCGAGCTCACCCGCGTAGGCGAGCAGCAGGCGCGCCTGGCCGATGAGGTCGAGCGCGATATTCGCCAGCCCCAAGTCCTCCTCGAGCACCGGTGCGTGACCGACCCACTCGCCCAGCCGCTGGCCGAGCACCAGGCTCAAATCTCCCACCCGCAGCACGTAGCGGAACAGGAGCTGCGCGACATTGGTGGCCGAGGCGCTCACAGGGTCTTGACCTCGTCGGGAATGTCGTAAAAGGTGGGGTGCCGGTAGATCTTGTCCCGCGCCGGCTCGAACAGCGCTTCCGCCTCTTCGGGGTCGGAGGCCGTGATGTCCATCGAGCGCACCACCCAGATGCTGACGCCTTCCTGGCGCCGCGTGTACAGATCGCGCGCGTGATCGATCGCCATGCGGGCGTCGCTCGCATGCAAGCTGCCCACGTGCTTGTGGTCGAGGCCGCCGCGCGCCCGAATGAAAACCTCGTAGAGCGGCCACTCGCGTTTATCGTGCATCGCAGGGTCCATTGAAATTCTCCGGTAAGGGGCCTCGAGCCATCAAGCCGCGCGGCTCGCGCTGCGCAGGCGCAGCTTCTCGGCGTACGCCGCGGCGGCTTCGCGCACCCACGCGCCTTGCTGCGTGAGCGCGGCGCCGCGCCGCCAGCCGCTCGGCATTGCAGGGACCGTTGCCCTTGAGCACCTGGTTGAATTCGTTCCAGTCGATCTCGCCGAACTCATGGCGCTGCTCTGCCTCGTTCCAGCGCAGCTTTGGATCGGGCAGCGTCAAGCCGAGGAATTTCGCCTGCGGAACGGTGAAATCGACGAACTTCTGCCGCAGCTCATCGTTCGAGAAGCGCTTGATCTTCCAGCGCTGCGAATCCGAACTGTGCGTCGAGTCGGCATCGGGAGGACCGAACATCATGAGCGCGGGCCACCACCAGCGGTCGAGCGCGTCCTGCGCCATGCGCTTCTGCTCGACGCTGCCCTGACACAGCCGCAGCATGATGTCGTAGCCCTGGCGCTGATGGAAGCTCTCCTCCCGGCAGACGCGCACCATCGCGCGCGCATAGGGGCCGTAGGAGCAGCGGCACAGCGGAATCTGATTCATGATCGCCGCGCCGTCGACCAGCCAGCCGATGGCGCCGACATCGGCCCAGGTGGGCGTCGGATAATTGAAGATGCTGGAATACTTCGCCTTGCCCGACAGCAGCTGATCGATCAGCTGATCGCGGCTGACGCCGAGAGTCTCGGCGGCGCTGTAAAGATATGCCCCGTGGCCGCCCTCATCCTGCACCTTGGCGATCAGAATGGACTTGCGCAGCAAGGTGGGCGCGCGCGTGATCCAGTTCCCCTCCGGCAGCATGCCGACGATCTCCGAATGCGCGTGCTGGGAAATCTGCCGAATGAGCGTGGCGCGGTATCGGGCGGGCATCCAGTCCTTCGGCTCGATCTTCTCTTCGAAATCGACGCGCGCCTGAAAGCGCCGCTCCAGCGCACTCTCATCCACCGGGGCGGCCGCATCCGGGCCCTGAACGTCGAGCGCTTGCGTGTACATGCGAACCCCCAGCCTAGTAGCCAACCGATCGAGGTGCTCCATCGTGACACGTAAACTGACTCAAATCAATTTCTCCTGTGTCATAAAGAGGCGCATATTACACTGCACCGGACAATGCCCCGAGCCGTGCACCGCACCAGCCCAAAGGACCCTGCCAGCGCCGCCGCGGAGCTGGTCAAGCGCTTCCGCCGTCAGCGTCCGCTGCGCGCCGGATCGCTGATCGTGACCATCTTCGGCGATTCGATCATGCCGCGCGGCGGCGCCATCGCCCTCGGCAGCCTGATTCGTCTCGCGGCGCCTTTCGGGCTCAACGAGCGCCTCGTTCGCACCGCCACGGCGCGCCTTGCGCACGAGGGCTGGGTCGAGGCGCGCCGGGTCGGCAAATTGCAGCGAATATCGGCTCTCGAGCGGCGGGCGCGAACGGTTCGCCGAGGCCACCGAGCGCATCTACGGCCAGCCGACCGCTGAATGGTCGGGACGCTGGACGCTGATCGTCCTGCCCGGCCTGCATGCTGCGGAGCGGCGCAGGCTGCGCAGAGAACTCGCCTGGCACGGGTTCGGCGAGCTTTTCAGCGGGGTGTTCGCGCATCCCGAGGTGTCGGTCCCCGGGCTCGAGCTCGAGCTGCGGGGCGCGAATCTGCCCGCCGATGCCTTCATTTTCGAGGCCGATCTCGCCGGCCGGCCGGCGCCGGCGCGGCTGGTGAATCTCGGTTGGGATCTGAAGGAGCTCGGCAGGCGCTACCAGCGGTTCGTGGAGCGCTTCGCGGCCGTGCATTGCCGCATTGCGCGTCCGATCCGCCGATCCGATGAGCGGTTTCATCCTGCGCACCCTGCTCATCCACGAATACCGCCGGCTGCATCTGCGCGATCCGCTGCTGCCCCAGCGTCTGCTGCCGGCGGATTGGCCCGGCTTTCACGCGGCGCGCCTGTGCCGGGAAATCTACGCCCGCGTGTTTTCGGCCTCGGAGGCGCACTTATCGGCCGCGGCCGCACGGCTCGACGGCCCCTTGCCGCCGCCCGAGCGCTCAGTCATGCGCCGCTTCGGCGGCATCGCATGATCCTATAGCCACTGCTCGAGTGTGTTCACGACGGCCGCCAGGAACGCGTTCGCCTGAAACGCGTCGAGCGCGCGGTGGTCGATCGTGAGCGTGAGATAGCACATCGAGCGGATGCCCGATGGCCTCGGCGCCCTGCGTCTCCAGCACGCAGACCCGGCGCTCGACCTTGCCGATGCCGAGAATCGCGACTTGCGGCTGATTGATGATGATCGGCGCCGCGAGCAGGCTGCCGCCGACGCCGTGGTTCGAGATCGTGAAGGTGCCGCCGCGAACCTGCTCCGGTGCGAGCCGACCCGCGCGCGCGGCGCCCACCAGCTCCCCCAGGCGGCGGGCAATGCCCAGAAGATCGAGCCCCTGCGCCCGGTGGATCACGGGCACGATGAGCCCATCGTTGCCGAGCGCAGTGCCCACGCCGATGTTGGCGTCGGCGTGCAGCTCGAGCGCATCTTCATGAAAGGTCGCATTGACCGATGGGTGCGCCTGCAAGGCGCGCGCGCAGGCAGCGACGAAATAGGCGGTGAGCGTCAATCGCGCGCCCTGGCGCTCGAACTCGCGGGCATGCAGAGCGCGATGGGCCTGTACGCGGGTCAAATCCGCCTCGAACAGAGTCGTCACGTGCGGCGCCACAGCGAGGCTCTTCGCCATGTGCTCGGCGACGCGGCGGCGTACGGGTGTGAGCGGCACGCGCCTGCGCGGGTGCGCCCGGACTGCTCACATGCCGAGCGACGTCCTCGGCCGTGATGCGTCCGCCGGCGCCGCTGCCGGCGATGTCGGCGGGCTCGAGCGCATGCTGCGCGAGCAGCTTGCGCACCGCGGGGCTCAGCGGCGGCCGCGCCTCCGCCGGGATCGCACCGTCCGCCGGCGCCGCCCCCACCGAGGGCGATTGCCCGTGCGGCGCGTGCGATTCCGTGGCCGCGGTTGCACCTGCGGCCGCGCCTGCAGCCGCGCCGATCCGCACCCGCGCCAGCATTTGTCCCGGGTGCACTTCCTCATCCGGGTGCATGAGGATTTCGCACAGTTCGCCGCTCGCCGGCGAAGGAATCTCGACGGTGACCTTGTCGGTCTCGAGCTCGAGCAGCGGCTCGTCCTTGCGGATGGAATCGCCGGCGGCCTTGCACCATCTCAAGATCGTGGCCTTGGTGCCCTCCTCGTTCAGCGGGGCGATGACGTCGAGCCGTGCGGCCATTGCTCATACCGCGACCAGATCCGTCATGCATCGGGCGATCCGCTCGACGCTCGGCAGCACGGCCTCGAGCAGCACCGGGCTGTGCGGGCTCGGTATGTCGGGCATGGCGAGGCGCTCGATGGGCGCATCGAGATCGAAGAACGCATCCTTGGCGAGCACAGCCGCGATCTCGGCGCCGAAGCCGGCGGTGATGTTGTCCTCGTGCACGATCAGGCAGCGGCGAGTCTTGCGGACCGAAGCGAGCGTGGCCTGCCGATCCCACGGCGACAGGGTGCGCAAGTCGAGCAGGTCGGCCGACACGCCGGTGCGCTGCAGGGCAAGCTCGCAGCGCTCGACCATGGCGCCCCAGCTCACCACCGTCAGCGCCGCGCCCGTTTGCACCAGGTCCGCCCGTCCGAACGGCACGACATAATCGATCGCCGGGATAGGCGCGCCGCGCCCAGCTGGCGTCGAGCAGCGACCGGTGCTCGAAGAATATCGTCGGGTCGTTGCCGCGCAGCGCGGTGCGCAGCAGCCCTACCGCGTCCTGCGCGTTCGACGGCATGGCCACCCGCCAGCCGATGGCGTGCACCCACTGCACTTCGTTCGATTGACTGTGCCAGGGATCGCCGCACTTGAAGAATCCGCCGGGAATGCGCACGACCATGGGCGCGGCGAATCGATTGGCGGTGCGCCAGCGCATCGTGCCGCAGTCGTTGAGCTGCTCGGCCGCGGGATCCGCGTACTTGCGGAACTGAATCTCGGGAACGGGCATGAGCCCGGCCGCCGCCATGCCCGACGGCGCGGCCGATGATCCCTTCCTCGGACAAGCTGGTGTCGAACACGCGGGCCGCGCCGAACTTCTCCTGCAGGCCGATGGTGGCCGCGTGCACGCCGCCCTTGCGGCCGACGTCTTCGCCGAACACGACGAGGCGCGGATTCACGGCGAGCTCATGCTCGAGCGTGCGGCGCACCGCGGTCACCAGATTGATCCGCGGCCCTCGAGGTAGGGCCCGCTCCGAGCCCGCGGGCGGCTGCGCACCGTCCGCCCACAGGCCGCCCTGGGCTTGGACGTCGATCGCTCCATCGTCCGTCGATTCGGTGAACACGTATCGCTTCACGCGCGCAGGGTCCGGTACGCCGCGGCGCTCGACGCGCGCCCGCGCATCAGCCACCGCCGCGCGCGCGCGGCTCTCTTCCGCATCCCATTCCTCGGCCGTGAGAATATGCGGAACGACCTGGGCGCGCAGCCTGCGCCATGGGTCCCGCTCCTGCTCGGCCGCGATGAGCGCCGGACCCTTGTAGGTTTGCGTGTCCTGCCCGGAATGTCCGGACAGGCGCGGAACCGTGAGCCGCAGCAATGCCGGACCATCGCCCGCCCGCACGCCGGCGACCGCATCCTCGATCAGCCTGGCGGCGCTCATCGGATCCGACCCATCCCCGTCGAGCACCCGCAGGCCGCGAAAGCCGCTCAAGTTGCGCGCGATGTTGCCGCCCGGGGTCTGCAGCTGCGAGGGCACCGATATCCCGTATCCGTTGTCCTCGATGAAGAAGAGCAGCGGCAGACGCTCGGTGGTCGCGATGTTGAGCGCCGCCCAGAACCCGTTGGTCGCGGTGGACGCGTCCCCGCCGTGGGCGACCGCGATACTGCCCGCATGTTGCGCCTCACCGAGGGTGCCGTGCCGGTAGCGCAGCGCCTGCGCCCAGCCGACCGCCGGCGTATATTGCGTGCCGACCCCCCCGCACACCGGCAGCGCGCAGGCCCCTTCGCGCCGCGGAAAATTGAACACCACGCCGATGTCGCGGCCTTCGCTCATGCCGCCCACGCGCATCATGGTGGAGGCAAGCGCCTCATCGATCGACAATCCCAGGGTCAGCAGCAGGGGCCGTGATCGGTAGTAGCCGACGACCGCGTCGCGCGCCCCGGTGAGCCGGCTGCCGAGCAGCACCTGCGTCACGTCATGGCCGCGCGCCGAGAACTGGTACAGGACTTTGCGCTCGGGCAACAGCGCCGATTCTTCGAGATCGTCGAGCGCGCGCGACACCGCCACCTGCCGCACCACCGCGCGCCAGCCGGGAGCGGCGCTGCGCGGCGCCGGCGCCGTTGCCAATTTCTCGCGGCTTGCGGCCATGCCCCAAGCCTAATGCGAAATTTCCGGCGACAATCGCCAAAAAGGACCAGGCCGGGGCGCCCTCGTTGGCGATATTCACCAAGGGGGGCGTGACGCCGCTCACGAACGGCCGGAATCAGTGCTTCGAATGCTTCTTCTCGCCGGATTCCTTCTCTTCGGACTCGGTAATGCCGAGCTTGCCCGCCGCACCCTCGGCCCCGTGCTTTTCCATGTCGGCCAGCAAGCCGGCATCCGTCAAGTCGATCGGATGCGAATTTTCCCAGTCGCGGTGCGATGTTTCCACCAGGCGCTTCACGACGTGGTGAGCGTCGGTCTCGATGGCGAGCTCGCGCCGCGCATCGAAGCTGCCGGGAGCGAGATTGATCGAGCCGACGATCGCGCGCTTGCTCGTCGGCCAGCAGCATCTTGGCGTGCAGCTTCAGGTGCTTCAGCGTGTGCACCTTGGCGCCCGACGTCGTGCAGGATGCGCAGGCCGCCGACGCCCTTCGACCAGCTTGTCCTTCTTCAGCGTGTGCGGCGGCCGCGCCAGGATGTGGACCTTGACGCCGCGCGGTCACCGCGCGCACCAGCCGCTCGATGATCACGGTGTCCTGATAGCGCTCGTTCTGCAGCCACAGCGTGTGCTTCGCCGAATCGATGAACGCGCGCGATGCGCTCGCGGCCGTTGTTGGGGCACCAGATGAGGCTGCGATTCCGGGTCGGGCTTGAAACTCTTGTGTTCCCAGTCGGCGTCGAAGCACGTCGCCATTTCCTCGACTTCGATCCCGTGGGTGGTCACGACGGCGTAGTCGCGCGTTTCGGTGAGATCGCGGGTTTCCCAGTTGAGCGACTCGACGAAGCCGACGGTATCGTCGACCACCATCGACTTCTGGTGCGTCAGGTCGAACGCCGGGTTGCTGTCGCGCACCTCGATGCCGGCGGCGGCGAGCGTCTTGCGCGACTCCTCGTTCTCGTCCTCGCCGCTGCGCCGCGCCGGGTTCAGCATCACGCGGACCTTGACGCCGCGCCGCTTGCGCGGCGATCACCGCCTCCAGCAGCGTCGGGATCGGTGAACAGGAACATCCGGATGTTCAGCGTGCTCTTGGCGCCGTTGATCGCATCGAGGATGGGCTTGGCGGTGTCGTCCGGGCAGGACGATCAGCGTGTGGGACATGGCATGGACTCGCGTTGGAATCAGGCGCGGCATTGGCTGCAGGCGGCCGGCGGCGTATCGTACTGGATGCGGTGCAGCTCGGCGTAGACGCCGCCGCGCGCGATCAGCTCGTCGTTGCGTGCCTTCCTCGGCAACCACGCCGTCCTTGAGCACGATGATCTTGTCGGCGTCGCGGATCGTGCTCAGGCGGTGCGCGATCATGATGACGGTGCGGCCCTTCATCAGCCGCTCCAGGCCCTCGATCACCAGGCGCTCCGATTCGGTGTCGAGCGCCGCCGTCGGCTCGTCGAGGATCAGGATCGGGACTGTTGCGGATCACCGCGCGGGCGATGCCGATGCGCTGGCGCTGGCCGCCCGAGAGCGTGTCGCCGCGCTCGCCGACCATCGAGTCGTAGCCGTGCGGCATGCGGCTGATGAACTCGTCGGCGTTGGCGAGCTTCGCGGCGGCGATGATCTCCTCGTCGCGTCGCGTCGGGCCGGCCGTAGGCGATGTTCTCGCGGATCGTGCCGCGAAACAGCACGGTCTCCTGCAGCACGAAGCCGATCTGCGCGCGCAGCGCCGCGAGCTTGTAGGTCTCGACGTCGACGCCGTCGATCAGGACGCGTCCGCCGGTCGGGTCGTAGAAGCGCGGGAATCAGGCTCACGACGGTCGACTTGCCGCCGCCGGTCGGGCCGACGACGCCGACGACCTGGCCCGGGCTCGATCGTGAAGCTGACGTCGCGCAGCACCGGCGCTTCGTCGTCGTAGCCGAACGCGACGTGCTCGAAGGTGATCGCGCCCTTGACCCGGCCGGGATCGGTGGCGTCCGGCGCGCTCGGGAATGATGTCGTCGGCGGCGAGGATCTTCTGGATGCGCTCCAGCGCCACGGTGGTCTGCGCGATCGTGTTGGTCATCCTCGCGAGGTCCTGCACCGGCTTGAAGAACTTGTTGAGGTAGGCGAGGAACACGGTCAGCGCGCCCGCCGTCATCGTTCCGGCGATGATCAGCGCCGTGCCGCGCCAGAGCACGATGCCGGTGCAGACCGCGACGACGATCGCTGACCACCGGCGAGAGCAGCGACTTGACCTGGCGCGCCTTGAGCGCCGCCTCGACCGTGGCGTGGCTCGCCTCGGCCATGTGCGCCACCTCGAGATCCTGCCGCCCGAATGCCTTCACCGCGCGCACCGATCCGAGGCCCTCCTGGACCACCGCGACGATGTCGCTCTGCCGGTCGCGCACGTCGTGCGTCACGTCCTTGACCGCCTTCTTGAAGCGCATGACGAACAGCAGCAGGAACGGCGTGACGCCGACGGCGATCAGCGTGAAGTCCCAGTCGAGCCAGAACATGAGGCCCAGCATGAAGACGATCGTCAGCAGGTCGACGACGATGCCGAGCGTCGACGACGAGGCGAAACTCTGCACCGTCGATACGTCGCTGGTGATCGTCGACAGCAGCGAGCCGGTCTTGCGCGTTGTCGTAGAAGCGCGAGCGACAGCCGGTGCAGGTGCTCGTAGATGCGGATGCGCAGGTCGTTGCGCCACCCACTGGCCGACGCTCGTCGTGTAGTAGTTGTCGATGTAGGTCGCGATCGCGCCGATGACGGCGATCACCAGGGTCGCGATGCCCGCGAACAGCGCGACCCCGAGCGTGTGGCGCCCGATGCCGTAGTTGTGCGCCCAGGCGAGCCAATCGGGCAGCTTGTGGTGGCCGAGCGCGTCGTCGAGCACGAGCTTGAGCGGCCACGGCGCGGCGAGGCTCATCGCGATCTCCACCAGCATCGCGACGAATACGATGATCAACCAGCCGCGGTAAGGCCGCAGCAGCCCGAGCACCAGGCGTGACAATGCCTTATCCGACGGCGGCGCATCGTGCGCGCCCGCGCTCGCAGGGGCCGGCGCGGAGGCGGTCGAACCGGACGGGGATTGCGCGGACATTATGGACACCTACCTCCCGCGCTTCAGCGCCCATGTCCCACTACGCTCATCGAACGTATTGTGGGCCGGCCCGGTGCAGCGGCTATTAGACCTTGGCCCAGGCAATGGACGGTGCGCGGGGGTTCCTTGGACCCCCTCCGTAAAGGTACGCTCCAAATAAACCGAAACGAATCGCCAAAACACGCTATCTTAGGCACTATTGTTGGCGACATTCACTACGGCCACTGTCATCGGGAGGCCTGTTTCAGATGCAGCTCGACCGCTTCGACGCCCGCATTCTGGCCGAACTGCAGCGCGACGGGCGTTTGCCGGTGGTGGCGCTGGCGGAGCTCATCGGGCTGTCGCCGACCCCGTGCGCGCGCCGGATCAAGGCGCTGGAGTCCGCGGGCGTCATCGAGGGCTATGCCGCCATCCTGCATCCGGCGCGGGTCGGTCTCGAAGTGCAGGCCATCGTGCACGTCAAACTGACGGAGCACACCGATGAAACGGTGGCGCGCTTCGAGCGCGAGATCGCACTGCTCGACGAGGTCACCAACTGCTTTGCAACGACCGGGCCCTACGACTTCATCCTGCAGGTCTTCGGCAAGGATCTGGACTCGCTCAGTTCCGTCATCCTCAAAAAGCTGCTGCGCATACCCCACGTGCGCGACGTGCAGTCGAGCGTGGTTCTCGCCACCGTCAAGCGCTCGACGCGCGTCCCCTTGAGCCACCTGCACACGTGACGGACATCGTCGTCATCGGTGCCGGGATTGCCGGCGCATCTATCGCGGCGCACCTGGCCGAGACGCACGAGGTGATCTTGATCGAGCGCGAGGATCGTCCCGGCTACCACTCCACGGGGCGCTCAGCGGCGCTGTTCACCGAGATTTACGGAAATTCCGTGATTCGCGCCCTGACCCGCGCCAGCCGCACATTTCTCTTTGCCCCGCCTCCCGGCTTCACCGAAACGGCGCTGATCCATCCGCGCGGCTGCCTGTACATCGCGACGGCGGCGCAGCTCGGGTCGTTGCGGGAATTCGCGGCGCAGCCCGATATCGCACCCGCCACTCGCGCGATCGACCGCGCGCGAGGCGCGCGGCCTCTGTCCCGTGCTGCGAGAGGAATACCTGGCCGGCGCCTTGTGGGAACCGGACTCCACCGACATCGACGTTCACGCGCTCCACCACGGCTACCTGCGGCTGTTCCGCAGACGCGGCGGACAGCTCTTCAACAACGCTCCGGTCGAGGCGCTCGAGCGCGCCGGGCGGGGTTGGATCGTGCGCGCCGGCGGGCAGACCGTGACCGCGCTCATCGTCGTCAACGCCGCAGGCGCTTGGGCGGACGAGATCGCCGGGCTCGCGGGCATCTCCCGCCTCGGCTTGGTGCCGTGCCGCCGCACTGCCGTGCTGGTCGAGCCGCCGCCCGGGACGAGCATCAGCGCGTGGCCCTTCGTGAACGATATCGACGAGCAGTTCTATTTCAAGCCGGAGGCGGGCTTGCTGTTCCTCTCGCCCGCCGACGAAACGCCCACCCATCCCGGCGACGCGCAGCCGGAGGAATGGGATGTCGCCGCCGCGGTCGATCGCGTGCAGGCTGCGACCACATTACAGATCGACCGCCTCAAGGCTCGCTGGGCGGGCCTTCGCACCTTCGCGCCCGATCGGTCGCCGGTGGCGGGCTTTTCCGACGAAGCCCGGGGTTTTTCTGGCTCGCCGGCCAGGGCGGCTACGGCATCCAAACGGCGCCGGCGCTGTCTCGGACGGCGGCGGCCCTCGTTCGAGGTCTGCCGATGCCGGAGGATCTGCTTACCGCCGGCGTGCAGCTCGCCCACTTGTCGCCGTCGCGCTTCGCGTCTTAAAAAGGGGGTACGCTATGGACCATCGATTGAACACGGCGCAGATGCGCAAAGGCACTCATATGGGCAACGGCAACCTCAACGATCTGCTCGACAACGTTGAAGAATTGGCTAGGGCCATCAAGGACGTGGAAACTCCGGAGATCGCCCGAGTTCGCGCAAAAGTGAAAATCGCGCTGGCGGCGGCCAAGAGCGCGCTGAGCGATGGTGCCGCTCAGGTTCGAGACCACGCGAAACAGGTCACCCGCAGCACCGACGACTACGTGCGCGACAACCCGTGGAAGGTGGTCGGGATCGCGGCGGCGGTGGGCATTGTGCTGGGAATGCTGATGACGCGGCGATCCGAATGACGATAGGCCGAGGCGCGCCGTGCTGGGCTCGGCGCGCTAGGCTCGGCGCCACTCGGTGATCCCGCCCGGTTTGTCTTCGAGCATGATGCCGGCCGCGCTGAGGTGGTCGCGAATGCGGTCCGACTCGGCGAAGTTCTTCGCCGCGCGGGCGGCGCGGCGCGCCGCCAACAGCTCCTCGATCTGCTCGTCGGTCGGAATTCCCGCGGCGGACGCGCCGGCAGCCCCGGCGGCCCGCTTGAGATAAAGGTCGGGGTGCTGCTGCAGCAGACCGAGCGTTTTGCCCATGGCGACCAGCGCGGCGGCGGCGGCGCAAACCTCGGCGGAATCCCCCGCGGCCTTGGCGCTGTTCAGCTCCCGCGCCACCCCCTGCATCACCGCCAAGGCCTCCGGCGTATTGAAGTCGTCCTCCATCGCCGCGTGAAAGCGAGCCAGCGCCCCGCCGAAATCGCGCAGTACACGCGCAGGCCGAAACGTTTCGCTGCCTTTGAGCGCTCGATACAAACCGAGCAGCGTCCCGTCTGCCTGGTCAAGCTGTGCGGCGGAATAGTTGATCGGCCCGCGGTAATGGCTGCTCAGCAGAAAGAACCGCAGAACCTCGGGGTCCCGCAGGGTCTTGAGCACATCGCGCACGGTGAAGAAGTTGCCCAGCGACTTCGACATCTTCTCGTCGTCGATGCGCACGAATCCGTTGTGCATCCAAACGTTCACGAACGGCGTGCCGCAGGCGGCGCAGCTTTGCGCGATCTCGTTCTCGTGATGCGGGAACTTCAAATCCATCCCGCCCCCGTGCAGATCGAAGTGGCTGCCGAGCAAGCTGGTCGACATGGCCGAACACTCGATGTGCCAGCCGGGGCGGCCGGCGCCCCAGGGCGAGGGCCAGGACGGTTCGCCCGGCTTCGCATGCTTCCACAGCACGAAGTCGAGCGGATCGAGCTTGGATTCGTCGATCTGCACCCGCGATCCGGCGCGCAGATCGTCGATCTTCTTGCCGGACAGCGCGCCGTATTGCGGGAACTTGCGCACCGAATACATCACGTCTCCGTTCGGCCGCGAGGTAGGCATATCCCTTGTCGATCAAGGTCTGCGTCATGGCGATGATGGGCCCGATGTATTCGGTGGCGCGCGGCTCGAAATCCGGAAGCTGCAGCCCGAGCGTCGCGCAGTCCTCCTGCATGGCGACCGTGAAGCGGCGCGCGAGCTCGGCCCAATCCTCGCCGCCGTCCGCCGCGCGCTGAATGATCTTGTCGTCGATGTCCGTGATGTTGCGCACGTAGGTGACCCTGTAGCCGCGCGAGCGCAAGTAGCGCTGCACCAGATCGAAAACCGTCAGCATGCGCGCGTGGCCGAAGTGAATGTAGTCGTACACGGTGATGCCGCAGACGTACATGCGCACTTCGTTCGGACGCAAGGTCTTGAACTCGGCCTTCTTGCCGGTCAGTGAGTTATGAATTTCGAGCATGGGACTCGAGGCGGCGGCGCGCGATGGCCGGCGGCATCAATGCGAACAGCGGCGCCAGCTCCGGGCCGTGCGCCTGACCGGTCAGGGCAACCCGCAAGCGGCATGAACAGCTCGGCGCCCTTGCGCCCGGTGCGCTCCTTCAGCAGCTTGGTGAGCAGCTTGAGATCGCTGCCCGACTCCTCCAGGGCGGCCGCGGCAGCGGCGAAGAATCCGGGCCCCGTCGCTGCGATGATGCGCTGTTCGTCGTGGCCGAGCGGCGGCAGTTCGCCGTGCACCACGGCCAGCCACGGCGCCGCATCCGCCGGCAGCACGACGTTGTGCCGAACCAGCTCGACGAACTCCGCCGGATCCCCCGCACCGAGCCATTCGCGAATCTCGGCGCCGGACATCCGCTGCAGAGTCTCCTTCTGCCAGTGCATGAGCTGCGATTCCTCGAAGCGCGCCGATGCACGGCCCAGGTGCTCGGGCCGAAAGTGCGCCGGCATCTGCGCCGGGGACAGCCAGCCGTCCACGTCGCCGGCGTGGCCCAAGCGGAACAGCTGATTGAGCAGGGCAGCGCTCAGAAAGCCGCGCTCGCGAAACTCCTGCACGCTGGTGCTGCCGTGACGCTTCGACAGCGGCGCGCCGTCCGCGCCCACCAGCAGACCGACATGGCCGTAGCCGGGGCGCCGCAGCCCGAGCGCATCGAGCAGCATCAACTGCCGCGGCGTATTGGTGAGATGGTCGTCGCCGCGCAGGACGTGAGTGACCCCCATCACCGCGTCATCGACCGCGTTGCAGAAAAAGAACGCCGACGTGCCATCCTCGCGCCGGATGATGAAATCGCCGATGTCGCTCGAGGAGAATCGTTGCGCTCCATGCACCAGATCGGTGAATTCGATCGCTGTGCCCAAGGGCACGGCGAAACGCAGCGTCGGCTTCAACCCGCGCGCCGTTCGCTCGGCGCGCTGCGCCGCCGTCAAGTTCCGGCAGGTGCCCGCATAGCGCGGCGGCTTGCCCGCCATGCGCTGCAGTTTTCGCGACAATTCCAGCTCGTCCGGCGTGCAATAGCAGGCGTAAGCGCGGCCGCCGGCCTCCAGCCGGTCGAACAGCTCGCGGTAAAATGAGCCGCGCTCGGATTGCACGTAGGGCGCTGAGGGACCGCCGACCTCCGGTCCCTCGTCCCAGTCCAGCCCCATCCAGCGCAAGTCGGCCATCAGCTCGTCGCGGAAGCGTGGCAAGCTGCGCTCGACATCAGTATCCTCGATCCGAAGTATGAATCGCCCGCCGGTTTTGCGCGCCCACAGATGGCTGAAAAAAGCGGTGCGCGCATTGCCCAAGTGCAGCGAGCCCGTTGGTGAGGGCGCGAACCGAGTGGTGAGGGTTAAGGACATATCTCAAGATTGTACCCATTCGAGTAGAATCTCGGCGTATGAAACAGCTAATACTCAGCGTTGCATTGCTTGCGGCAGCTCTCACAACATCGAGCAAGGCGGCGGACCCGCCGCCCGCTCCGGCCGCGGCACCGGCCAAACCGGCCGCGACCACCGCCAGTCCGCAGGTCCAGGTGGTCACTTCCGTGGGCAATTTCACGATCGAATTGAACGCCGAACGCGCGCCGCTCACGGTCGCGCAGTTCCTGAAGTACGTCGATCAGGGGTTTTATTCGGGCACGATCTTTCATCGCGCGATCCCGAATTTCGTGATCCAGGGCGGCGGCTACGATGCCGATTACAAGCTCAAGGGCAATCCGGCCAAGGTGGTCAATGAATCCGGGAACGGCTTGACCAACCAGCGCGGCACCGTGGGACTTGCGCGGCCGCCGGAACCCCATGCCGGCGACGTTCAGTTCTACGTGAACCTGAACGACAATGCGGCGCTCGATCCGAATCAGGCTCGCTGGGGATATGCGATATTCGGCAAGGTCGTGCAGGGCATGGACGTGGTCGACCAGATCAGCGAACGTCCCGACCGGCGCGAAGGGCCCTTTCAAGGAGGATGCGCCGCATCAAGCCGGTGGTCATCGAGCGGATCGAGCGCGTTCCAACTCCCTGATCGCGCGGCGTGGCGGCGTGGCGATCCTTTTCATATCCGATTTGCACATCGACGCAACGCGTCCGGCAATCACTGAGCAATTCACCGGGTTTCTGCGAACCGAGGCGCGCAGCGCGGACGCCTTGTACATCCTCGGCGACCTGTTCGAATCGTGGGTGGGCGACGATGCGGCCGACGCCGTGCAGGCGGCGGCGATCGCGGAAATGAAGTCCCTCACCGCCGGCGGCGTACCCTGCTTCGTCATGCACGGCAATCGGGATTTTCTGCTCGGACAGCGCTTCTGCGCGGCCTCGGGGGCGCATTTGCTCCCCGACCCGCTGATCGTGACGCTGTACGGCGAGCCGGTCCTGGTCATGCACGGAGACGCGCTCTGCACCGACGATCGCGCGTACCAGCGCCTGCGCGCGACGGTTCGCGATGCGGATTGGCAGCGGCAATTCCTGGCCCTTTCCCCGGCTGCGCGTGGGGCGCTGGCCGGGGCGGCGCGGGTCGGCAGCCGGGCGCACACGGCGGCGATGGAATATGCCATCACCGACGTCAATGCCGACAGCGTCGTCGTCGCACTGCGCACGGCCGGCGCCGCCACCCTGCTGCACGGACACACCCACCGGCCCGGCATCCATCCATTGACCGTCGACAGCCGTGCCTGTACGCGCATCGTGCTCGGAGACTGGTATACCCAGGGCAGCGTGCTGCGCTGGGATTCGAACGGCCCCGAGCTCAAGTCCTTGCCGCGCTGAAAAGCAAGGGATGCGCGACCGCCACGCTCATGCGGGGATTTTCAATTCCGCGACCTCCCCGATGACCTCGCGCGCCGATTGAAACCGGTCCGCCGGAGACTTTGCGAGCAGGCGCCGCAAAAGAGGCTCGTAGATCGCGTATTGCGAGTCGATCGCCGGCAGTTCCGCGCGCTTGTGCTTGTAGATCACTTCCATGGCCGACCCGCCCGTGTAGGGTTTGCGGCCGGTCAGCATCTCGAAGAAGATCACGCCCAGGCTGTACAGATCGCTGCGCGCGTCGATCAGTTCCGCGTGGCCCTGCTCAGGGCTCATGTAGTAGGGGGTGCCGAAGATCTCGCGCGTGCCGGTCAGCTCGGCATCCAGCTCGTTCGCCTTGGCCAAGCCGAAATCGATCAGGCACAGCGATCCGTCGGTGCGCAGCATCACGTTGGCGGGCTTCAAATCCCGGTGCAGCACGCCGACGGCATGGATGGCGTCGAGCGCGCTCGCGATCTGCTCGAGAAAGTGCAGCGCCATCGCCGGCGAGAGCGGCGCCTTCATCCGCTGCCGCAAGATCGCCGGCGGGAAAATGCTCCATGGCGATGTAGGCATGATCGTCCGCCACTCCCAGATCGTAGATGCGGACGATGTTGCGGTGTTTGAGGCCCGCGACGATCTCGTATTCCTGCAGGAAACGGTCGAAGCCGACGAGGCGCTCGGAGACGTCGGGCACCTGGCTGAACACCTTGAGCACCACCAGCGTGCCGGCGCGTTCGCTCTCCGCCAGGTAGATCTTGCACATGCCGCCGCTGCCGACTTGTCGGATGCATCGATGACCGCGGATGATCACCGTGCCGAATCGGTAGCGCTGCTCGAAGTCCGGACGCGAGCGCAGAGCGGTCAACATCCGCTTGTGCTCGCGCGAGGCGATCGTGATCGCCCGAATCAGCCGGTCGCGATCGATTTTGCGGCCATAGAGCCGCTGCAATCCCGGCACGTCCGCCGGCAGCGGCGTCGGCGCATCCTGCAGCAGCAGCAGCACCAGCGGCGCGAATTCGGGTTTGGCCAACAGCGAGGACACCAGCTCTTCCGCGGCAGCGGTGGGCGGCGCGCTCGACGATGATGACTGCATCGTACCCGGCGGCGGCGAAATTCGCTTCCAGCGGCTCGTCCTCGCCCAGGCGGTGCTCGGCGACGGTCGCGTCGGGCCACTCGATCTCGACGTGCTTTTTCACCAGCAGTCGATACTCGGGGCGCTCCGCGATGAGCAACAGACGCAGGCTCAAGGCCCGTGGACCCGAGCCGCCTCGATCGCGGCCCTACAGTGTTCGAACGGACTTGAGTCCACGACCGGCGCCATCGCGACGCTGCTGCTTCGCCTCGTCGGATCGCTCTCCCTGCAGGCGCTTCAGGTATTCGGGGGTCACGTCCCCCGTGACGTATTCGCCCGAGAAGCACGATGTATCGAAATCGGTGATCTTCGCGTTGTCGTGGCGCACCGCGTGCACGAGATCTTCCAGGTCCTGGTAGATCAGCCAGTCGGCGCCGATGATGTCGCGCACCTCCGCATCGGTGTGTCCCGCGGCCACCAGCTCCGAGGCGTCCGGCATGTCGATGCCGTAGACGTTCGGATAGCGCACCGGCGGCGCGGCCGAGGCGAAATACACCTTCTTCGCGCCCGCTTCGCGCGCCATGTCGATGATCTGCGCCGAGGTCGTGCCGCGCACGATCGAATCGTCCACCAGCAGCACGTTCTTGCCGCGAAATTCCAGATCGATGGCGTTCAGCTTGCTGCGCACCGATTTCGAGCGCTGCTCCTGGCCCGGCATGATGAAGGTGCGGCCGATGTAGCGGTTCTTGATGAAGCCCTCGCGGTACTTGACGCCGAGCAGCTGGGCGACCTGCACGGCGCTGGTGCGGCTGGTGTCCGGAATCGGAATCACCACGTCGATGTCGTGATCGGGACGCTCGCGCTTGATCTTCTCGGCGAGGCGCTCGCCCATGCGCAGGCGCGCCTTGTACACGGAGATGTTGTCGATGATCGAGTCGGGCCGCGCGAAATATACGTATTCGAAGATGCACGGCGTGTGGCGCGCCATCGCCACGCATTGCTGCGCGTAGAAGCGGCCCTGCTCGTCGATGAACACCGCCTCGCCGGGCGCCACGTCGCGCACCATGTCGAAGCCCAGCATGTCGAGCGCGACGCTCTCCGAGGCGAGCATCCACTCGGTGCCCTTCTTGGTATCGCGCTTGCCGATCACCAGCGGCCGGATGCCGTTCGGATCGCGGAATCCCAGGATGCCGTGGCCGATCACCATCGCGACGACGGCGTAGCCGCCGCGGCAGCGCCGATACACCGCGTTGGCCGCGGCGAAGACGTCGGCCGGCGTGACGCGGGGCGTGCCGACGCGCTGCAGCTCGGAGGCCAGCACATTGAGCAGCACTTCGGAATCGGAACCGGTGTTCAGGTGCCGGCGGTCTTCGCGCACCAGCACTTCGGTGAGCTCGCGGGCATTGGTCAGATTGCCGTTGTGGCCGAGACAGATGCCGTAGGGGGAATTCACGTAGAAAGGCTGCGCATCGTGCGCGCTGTCGGCGCCGGCCGTCGGATAGCGGACGTGGCCGATGCCGACGTTGCCCTTGAGCTTGAGCATGTGCTTCTGCTGAAACACGTCGCGCACCAGCCCGGAGTCCTTGCGCATGAACAGCTCGCCCGCCTCGGTGGTCATGATGCCGGCCGCATCCTGGCCGCGGTGCTGCAGCACCGTCAGCGCGTCATAGATCCGCTGATTGACCGCACTCACTCCGACCATACCGACGATTCCGCACATGAACGGACCTCCGGTCTACTTGGGTCTGCTCTTTGACTCCGGTGAGGCGCTCGAGCTTGGCCCAAGGCTCGCCGCGCTCGCCGACCATGGCTCGCAGCCAATCGCCGACCGTCTCCCCGTAGGGCACGAGCTTTGAGCGGCCCCACCAGGCTTCCTGATTCAGATGCAACAGCTCCGCGCCGATGATCATCAGCCCCATCAGCACCATCCCGCGCACGATGCCGAACAGCAGGCCGATGACCCGGTCGAGCGGCCCCAAGCCCGACGCTGCGCGTGAAGTAGCTGAGCAGCATGCCGATGACCCAACCGAGCCAGCAGCACCAGCACCAAAATGACCAGTCGTCCTACCCAGGGCGCCACCCGCGGATCGGCCAGCACTCCGCCAAGGTGCGGCTCGACCAGCGAACCGAATCTCCATGCCGCCCATATGGCGACGATCCAGAATCCCAGCGAGACGGCTTCGCGCACGAAACCGCGCAATAATCCGATCAACGTTGAGCCCAACAGAACCAACAGAATTAGGACATCGGCTCCGGTCAAGCTTCCGCCTTTAGCATTGCATCGTCCAGAGCTGGCCATTCTACCCAACCTCGGCGGCCGTTGCCGTGAAACCATCGCACAATACGTGAAACCATCGCACAAATGCGAAATCACGATGCCGGCGAGACAATGGTCGCCGTATGGCCCTGCGGCCTTGAGCTTGGCCGCCGCGTGTTCCGCAGCGGCGCGATCGGCGTAGGGGCCCGTTCGCACCCGATATCGCAGAGAGGGCCCTGAACCGCTCGAAGTCACGTAGACCACCGATCCCGTCGCCTTCAATTGGTGCACCAGCTTTTCCGCGTTTGCCCTGCTCACAAAGCTGCCCAGCTGGACCGCCCAGCCATGCGCCGTCGCCGTCTCTGCAGGCGAATTGGGCGGCCGGCGGCTCGGGATTCAAGCGCGGCTTTCAGAGCGCCGCTTGCGCGCGCAGCGTCGAGACCGTGGGCGCTGCGGCGGTCACCCGCGCTCGCCGCCGGTGCATCGCCGACAGGGGTCGCGGCATCGGGCGCAGCAGCGCCCGAGGTGGCTGCGGAGGCCGCCGGTTCGGCGGACTGCGGCACGGGCGTTGCCTTGCTGGTCGTCAAGTCGACGGACACATTGCGCGTGGGCGCAGGCGGGCCCGCCGACGAGCGGCGTGCAGCGGGCGGCTTCGGACCCGACAGCAACTCGGGCACGATCAGCACGATCAGCGCCACCAAAATCGTGGCGCCGACCAGGCGCTCCTTGACGGGACGATCCATGGATACCCTGCTCTTCATAATCTGCGCGGCGGGTCAGTATATTCGCGAAGAGTATCCGGTGGCAGCATACCGCGCGCCTCGAGCCAATCCATCGCCGGACCCGACGGTGTGGAACGAGCCGAACACGACGATTCGGTCCGGAGGTCCCGCGGCCGCCAATGCCGCCGCGCAGGCGGCGGCGATGTCGCGCGGCCAGATTGAGCGGGGCCGCAATCTGCGCAGCGATCCGCACGGCCAGCTCCGCGCCGCTGGTGCCGCGCGCTCCGTCGGTCGAGGCCAACCACCACGCGTCGATGCAATCGCGCAGCTGCGCGGCAACGCCGGCGGCATCCTTGTCGGCGAGCATGCCGCACACGGCGAGCGTCCTGCCTGCGATCGGCAGGGCGCGCAAATTGCCGCGCGAGCACGCGCAGCCGCATCGGGATTGTGCGCAACATCCAATATCCACGGTGGGCAGGCCGGTCCGCGCCGGCGCGACCACTTGAAAGCGCCCGCTCAGCCGCACCGACGTCAAGCCCCGCGCGACGGCGGCCGCCGGCACCGCCAGCGGCGGAGCGAGCTCCTCGACGGCCGCAATGGCGGTCGCCGCGTTGTCGATATTGCGTTTCGCCCGCGAGCGCGGGAGGCGGCAGATCCGGCAAGTCCCAACGCGTGCCACGGTAACTCCAGCCGGCTCGAGCTGCGTGTGATGGAGTATTCGCGTCCAAGGCGCTTGAGCGGCGCGCCCATCGCCCGCGCGGTGCTTTCGAGCACCGGCGGCATATGCGCGGCTGCCGAACACCGCCGGCGCGTTGCGGCGAAAAATACCGGCCTTTTCGCGCGCAATGGCCTCGAGCGTCGAGCCGAGAAACTCCTGGTGATCGAGGCCGATGCTCACCACCACGGCAACCGTCGGATCGACGACATTGACCGCGTCCAGGCGCCCGCCCATGCCGACTTCGAGCACCCAGGCATCGAGCTTGCGCGGTCTCGAAGATGAGCAATGCCGCCAGCGCGTTGTATTCGAAGAAAGTCAGCGAAACCGGCCCGCACCGCCGCGCCTGCGCAGGCCGCCTCGATTCTCTCGAACGCCCACAGCAGCGCATCGCTGCTGACCTTCGCGTCATGCATGCGGATGCGCTCGCGATAGTCGCGCAGATGCGGCGAAGTGAAGGTGCCGACCCGGTAGCCTGCGGCCGCCAGTATCGCGGTGCAGTACGCCGCGACCGAGCCCTTGCCGTTGGTGCCGGCGACGGTGATGACCGGCACGGATGGCTGCCGCCAGTCGAGCCGCTCGAGCACGCGCTGCGAGGCGCTCCAGCCCGAGATCGATCGACTGCGGGTGCGCCTGTGCTTGGTAGGCGAGCCACTGCTCGAGAGCTGCGCAAGGCGCCGAAGCCTCGGATCTCAAGCCGCTGCGGGCTCTTTGCCGGTCAACAATCGCAGCATCGCGCCGATCCGATCGCGCAGCTCGCGCCGATCGACGATCATGTCGAGCGCGCCGTGCTCGAGCAGAAATTCGCTGCGCTGGAAGCCCTCGGGCAAGGTCTCGCGCACCGTCTGCTGAATCACGCGCGGCCCGGCGAAGCCGATCAGGCCTTCGGCTCGCCGATGTTGATGTCGCCGAGCATCGCGAGACTCGCCGACACCCCGCCGGTGGTCGGATCGGTCATGACCGAGATGAACGGCAGCCGCGCTTCCGACAGGCGCTTGAGCGCAGCGCTGGTCTTTGCCATTTGCAGCAGGGAATACAGCGCCTCCTGCATGCGGGCCCCGCCGCTCGCCGAGAAGCACACCAGCGGCGTGCGATGCTCGAGGCAATGCTCGACCGCGCGCACGAACTTCTCGCCGACCACCGATCCCATCGAGCCGCCCAGGAAGCGAAACTCGAATGCGCAGGCCACGACGTCGAGACCCGGCAATCTGTCCCGACATCACGATCAAGGCATCGCGCTCGCCGGTCTGCTTCTGCGCCTGCACGAGGCGGTCCTTGTAGCGCTTCGAGTCCTTGAATTTGAGCGGATCCTCCGGCTCGACCTTGGCGGCGATCTCCTGAGCCGACCCGGTATCCAGGAACTTGAGCAGGCGCTCGCGGGCGTTGATGCGCATGTGATGGCTGCACTTGGGGCAGACGTGCAGATTGCGCTCGATTTCGGCGCGGTAAAGCACCGCATCGCAGGCGGGACACTTGGTCCAAAGCCCTTCGGGAACCGAGCGCGTGCGGCGCTCGGTCTTGATGCGCGAGGGGACGATTCGCTCGAACCAGGTCATGCGCTAGTCTAGCAAAACCGCCCGTCGGGCGCAGGAATGCCGTGGACTCGCCGGGTACTCCACGCGCCACAGATACAGGCCCGGCGGCGGGGGCGGTCGCGCCCGCCAGGCGCCGCTCGCCGGCCGCGAGAATGCGCGCCATGGCGGCCGAACGGATCCGCCTCGCGCTGCACCTCGAGCAGCGTCCCGACGATGTTGCGCACCATGTGGTGCAGATAGGCGTTCGCCACGATTTCCATCCACACGCTATCGCCCGGCGCGCTGCACCGCCACGCTCTCGACGCGCCGCATGCTGCTCTTCGACTGGCATTCGACCGAGCGAAACGCCGAGAAATCATGCTCACCGAGCAGCGCCTGCGCGGCCGCCGTGCATGGCCTCGGCGTCGAGCGCCCGATGAATCCAAGCGGCGCGCAGGCGGTGCAGCGCCGAGCGCGCGCTGCGATTCAAAATGTAATAGCGATAGATGCGGCGCAGCGCCGTATGGCGCGCGTGAAATCCCGGCGCGACCTCGCCGGCCCACTGCAGCGCGATGGCGGGCGGCAATCTGGTGTTGGCGCCGAGCACCCACGCGCGCGGCGTGCGCATCGCGGCAGGTGTCGAAGTGGATGACCTGACCGTTCGGCGTGCACGCCCGGCATCGGTGCGCCCGGCGCAGATCGCGGCGACGGGTGCGCCGGCGACGAATGCGAGCGCATCCTCGACGGCGTCCTGCAGCGACGCCGCGTGCGCCTGCGACTGCCAGCCGGCATAGTCGCTGCCGTCGTACTCGACGAGGGCCGCGACGCGCCGGGCGATCGCCGCGCCGGGCGTCGCCACGGGCAGTCCGCATCGGCTCCTAGCCGGGCAGCGATTCGATCAGGCGCGAGGCTTCCTGTTTCTGGCTGGCGGAGCCTTCCTGCACGACCTCTTCGAGGATGCTGCGCGCGCCTTCCGGATCGCCCATATCCATGTAGGCGCGCGCCAGATCGAGCTTGGTGCCGACCTCGCTCATGGTCACCGGCTCCAGTTCCGGCGATCGCCAGATCGACCGCCTTCAGCTTGTTGGTCTGCGCCTGCAGTTTATTGGTCGGATGCTCAGCGCCGTTCATCGCCTCGCCCGACGTCGAGATCGACGCGCCGGCTGCGCTGACTGGCCTCGAACACCTCGGTCGAGAACACTTCCTCGGCCGCACGCGGCTGCTCGACGGTATCGCCGCTGCCCGAGCGCCGTCGCCAGTCGGTCCAGATCCAGATCGATGCTGTCGGCATTGATGCCGCGCAGCTTCGAGGTCGAATCGAGGTCGACCTTGCTCCGGATCGCGAATGTCGGAGAACTCGGGCGACGGATTTGGCGCGCACGGTCGCGGCTGCTCATGCGGCTCTCGCGCGGCATCAACACCGTGGGCGCGGATTCCGGTCCGAGCACCGCGGTCTTGATCTCCTCCTGATGCGCGTCGAGATCGGCGATGAACGAGGCCTCCAGCTCGCGCTCGAGCTCGGTCAGATCGCGGTCGCGGGAATTCTTCGCCGCCTCCTCCATCATCCGCCGCGAGCGCTCGTCGAGGCCCGCCACCATGGTGGGCGCATCGGCCGGATGATCGGTCTCCGCGAGCGGCGAGAATGCTGTCGGCCGACGGCGCGCCGGTCTGTTCCAGCTGATCGAGGTCGCAGGCCCGAGGTCGTCGATCGACACCTCGGCGGTCTGATCCGCCTTGGACGCCGGCGAGCTTCGAGGAGACGCGGTCGCGCATCTCCGGTCGGTCTTGCAGCGCCGGGCGACTCGGTGGTCGGCGCAGTCCGCGAAATTCATCAGCTCCGATTCGACCGTCGGCTCATCGCGCGGCGGCATCTCGCGCGTCGGCGATCGTCCGCGCCGCGCTCCGGCGTGTCGAGGGTGAAGTCGAGATCCGATCGCGAATGCAGGCTCCGGCGACTCGCCGGTGGCCGCCGTGTCGTCCGTTTCCTTGGCCAGCGGATGATCGAGGCTGCTGCGCTCGCCCTCGGGTTCGCCGAACAGGTCGATGTCGACGCGGTTCTCGCCGCCCTCGAGATTGAGGTCGACCAGCGCGCCGGCGCCGCGGCCGCTGCCGGCGCTCGCGGCGAACAGCGGCTCGTCCGGGCAAATCTGCTTGCCCATGATGACGATCTTGTCCCACTCGCCGGCGGGCGCGCGATCGCGCGTCGCCTCGAGCCCCTTGGCGGTCTGCAGGAACGCGTCCTTGTTGCCCCAGACGAAATAAATCTCCAGCAGCTTGAGGCGCAGATCGCGCCGATCCGGGCTCGCGCTCGAGCGCGATGCGCACCAGATCCGCCGCCTGATCGTACAGGCCGTACGCCATGTGGAAATCCGCCTCGGCCAGCGGATCGCCCTGGTCGAGATTGACGGCGCTCTCGCTCGACATCGTGTCCTCGGGCGCACTTCAACTCGCCGGTATCGCCGAAGCGGCCGGTCTCGGCGGTGAAGTCCGGCGCCGGATGCTGGACCCGACTCCTCGACCACGAACGAGTCGTTGCCTTTGCGCTGCGCGGCGAGCTTGGACGGCGCCGACTCGCTCATGTCGTCGATGTGCGTTTCATCCAGCACCGGAGCCGAAATCATCGACCGGCCGTACCGGACCCTGCCTGGCGCTTCCGCCAGGCGGCAAAGCCCGAGCGGCGACCAGGACCGCGAGCCAGGAGCGCCAACGGCAGCCCAAGGTTGTCCTGCACCCAATCGATCCACGATCCGGACGCGGCCGGCGCGGCGCAGCCGGCTTCCTTCGCGGGAGGTGCACGCGGCCGGCGCAGGAGCGGGTGTCGGCGCTGCTGTGGTCGCCTCGGGCGGCAGAGGTGCCGGCTTCGGGGCGCGGCGGCGGCGCGTGCTGCACTCGGCGGAGGCGTGCGGCTTGCGGCGCGGCGGCAGGCTGCGGCGCGGCGGCCGGAGGCTGCGACAGGTGCCGGCGGCCGGCGGGCGTCGCCGGCGTGCCGAGCTTGTGCTGCAGCGCGCTGAGCTCGGCATTGCGGATGTCGATCAGCCGCTTCGACTCGGCCAGCTGCCCTTCGAGATCCTTGACCCGATCCTTGAGCGCTTGCGTGTCGGCGTTCGCTCCGGTCGGGCCGGCACCGGCGGCAGTGGCCGCCGCGGTGCCGCTGCCGCCGGCGCCCGGCGTCACCAGGCGCAGATGGCCGCCGGTGACCGCCGCCGTCCGCCGGCGCTTCGCCAGGCGTCCATCTGGCGATGCACTTCGCCCATCGCCTCCTTCTGATTCAAGGCGGCGATCTCGTCGGCATCGGGAACGCGCAGCACCGCGCCGCTGGCGCAAAATGTTGATGTTGCCGCCGAACGCCTCCGGGTTCGCGCGATACAGAGCGATCATGGTTTGATCGACGGCCGCCGGCGTATCGGCGTGCAGGCTGCGCGCGATCTTGGTCAGCGTATCGCCCTTGGCGACCGGTCACGGTGGCGGGGTTCGCGGACTCTGCCGACGGCGGCAACGGCGCGGCCCGGGAAACCGCTGGCGCGGCCGCCTCGGGAGCCGCGGTCTCGGCGGCGGGCGCAGGCGGCGTCTTGGCGCCGTGACGCTTGGTGCGGTGGCTGCGCGCATGCGTCGGCAGCGGGGTCGTTGTCGCTGCCGTGCTCGGTGCGGGAGCCGCTGCCGGCGCGGGCGCACGGGGCGCGGGCGCACGCGGCGTGGCCGGTGCCGGCGGCGCGGCGGCCGTGGTCGGCGCCGTCACCGGCGCCGCTGCATTCGGATTTTCGCCGGGCGTATACACCGGCGGATCGAGCAGCACCGTGTATTCGCGCATCAAGCGGCCGCGAGCCCAGTTCACCTCCACCAGGAACGTCACGAACGGCTCGGGAATGGCGTCGGTCGAGTGCACCAGCAGCGACGTCGCGGCCGTCCTTGCTCTTGCCGACCTTGAAGGTCAGCGACGACAGGAACGGCGGACGATCGATGCCATAGCGCGTGAAGGCACTCGCGGCCGGCCAGCGATGCGCGCAAGCGCTGTCAATTCATCGGGTGTCGCCGCAATCAGGTCGATCTCGGCGTTCATCGGCTCGTTCAGCGCCGAATTCAGATGGATCTCACCGAGCCCCAACGCGCACGACAAGTACGGCCACAAAGAGGACAGAGATAGCAAGCCCGCCATCAGCATCATGCGAGGCATCGTCACTGACATTTCTACTCCCAGAATTCTGCGTAGGCAAGCGGATAAAGTTCATTGTGCAATAAGAGCTTGGAAGCGAATTCTCACTTGCCTTCCCCTTTGACATAAGCTGTCAACTATATCTTACCGGGCACTATTTACCAAAATCTGGGCCGACCGAAACTGCGTTATGTGCCGCACATTTCCGAACATTATCGGCAACGACCCAAAAATTTAGAGCCCGATCACGGGTCGAATCGGCGCGCACGCGGCCTACATATACCCTATCCGGGGCCGTCGCCAGTGTGGCCGGCGTCGGGAATTCGGCGGTTGAATCGGCTTCGATGACGCTGATACCCTTGCCGCGCCGCAGCACCTCGGACGGCTCGCAGCGCGGTCAAGCGGCCGTTCGAACGCCGCATGCACGGCGAGGCTGTGGCCGAAGAACACCGGCACGCGCACCGCGGTCGCGTTGATGCGCAAATTCGGGCAGGCCGAGGACTCGCCGCGTCTCCTCCCACAGCCGCCGCTCCTCGCGCGTCACGCCGTCGGCTCTCCAATGCATCGACCTGCGGAATGACGTTGAAGGCGATCTGGCGGCCGAAGGCACGCCCGCGCGGCTTGCTTGCCGCTCAGCATGGCCACGGTCTCGCCGGCGAGCTCATCCACGGCCGCACGCCCGCTGCCCGACACGGCCTGGTAGGTGGCGACCTCGGCGCGCACCAGGCCCGCGACGGCGTGCAGGGGCGCGAGCGCGGTGGCGAGCGCCACGCTCGCGCTGCCCGGCAACGCGACCAGGCCGCGCGCGCCGACGCCCTCGCAGCGCGGCCGCGTTGACGTCGGCCGCCACCAGCGGCACATCCTGCGCGCGTTCGAAACGCGCGAGGAGCCGTCGATCACCCAGGCGTGCTGCGGCCGCCGCTTCGGCATAGCGCTCGCGCAAGCGCCGCGCGGCCGCAGAAAAACGCGAGATCCACCCGCGAGAAATCGAAGCCGCGACATCCTCGACCTGCAGCCGCCGTCATCGCCTGCGCCCTCCTCGTCCGCCACCGGCCGGCCGATGTTGCGCTCGTCGTCGAGCGCATGCAGCGTCGGCGTAGGGAAATTTGCGCGCGCGCAGCTCCTCAATCACCGCCTCGCCGATGAGGCTCGATGACGCCGACGACGGCAATGCGCGGCAGCGACGGCGGCGGCCGTCACTCGCGGCTCCCGCGGTGATCACCGGCGTCGGCGCAGACCACATCGGCGCACTGCGCGCGAAACCGCAGGTAATGATCCATCAGCACGAGCGCCATCATCGCCTCGGCGATCGGCGTCGCGCGAAATCCGACGCACGGATCGTGGCGGCCGGTGGTCGCGATCTCGCCGGGTCGGCCGTCGACGTCGATGGTCGCGCCCGGCACCGTGATGCTCGAGGTGGGCTTGAGCGCGATGCTCACCACGATGTCCTGGCCCGAGGAGATGCCGCCGAGCACGCCGCCGGCATGATTGCTCTTGAAGCCCGGCCGGCGTGAGCTCATCGCGATGCTCCGAGCCGCGCTGCTCCGACCGCCCTGAAGCCGGCGCCGATCTCCACGCCCTTGACGGCGTTGATGCCCATCATGGCGCTCGCGAGGTCCGCATCGAGCCGCTCGAACACCGGCTCGCCCAAGCCCGGCGGCACGCCCTTGGCGATGACGGTGACGCGCGCGCCGATCGAATCGCCCGCCTCGCGCATGCGCCAGATGTAGTCCTCCAGCTCCGGGACGCGGCTCGGATCGGGACAGAAGAACGGATTCTCGTAGGCGCTCGCCGGATCCTTGGGCTCGAGCACCAGCGGGCCCATCTGCGCCAGATAGCCGTGAATGCGTCACGCCCAGGCGCTCGCGCAGGTACTTGCGCGCGATGGCGCCGGCGGCGACGCGCATCACCGTCTCGCGCGCCGAGGAGCGGCCGCCGCCGCGATAATCGCGAAAGCCGTATTTCTGCTGGTAGGTGTAGTCGGCATGGCCCGGACGAAACCGGTCCTTGATCTTCTCGTAGTCGCGCGAGCGCTGATCCTCGTTCTCGACCAGGAGGCCGATCGGCGTGCCGGTGGTCCTGCCCTCGAACACGCCCGAGAGGATCCGCACCGTGTCCGGCTCTCGCGCCGCTGGCTGGTGTACTGCGAGGTGCCGGGGCGGCGCCGGTCCACATCGGCCTGCAGATCGGCCTCGCTCAGCGCGAGCCCCGGCGGGCAGCCGTCCACGACGCAGCCGAGCGCCGGACCGTGGCTCTCGCCGAAGCTCGTCACCGTGAACAGCCTGCCGAATGTATTTCCCGACACGCGTGTTATCTCTCCTTCAAGGTCCCGCCGACGTCCGCGCCCGCAGCACGAACACGCCGCCGCCGCCCATCGCGATCTCGGGCCAGATGAACGGCAGCCGCGGAAACGCGCGCAGCAGCGCCTCCTCGGTGTTGCCGACCTCGACGACCAGGATGCCGTCGTCGACCAGGTGCTCGCGGCGCCGCGGCAAAGATCGCGCGCACCGAGTCCAGCCCATCGCTCCCCGCGGCCAGCCCCAGCCGCGGCTCGTGCCGGTACTCGCGCGGCAAGGCGCGCATCTCCGCGCGCCCGACATAGGGCGGGTTGCTGACGATGATATCGTAACGGCAGCCCGCCACGGCGGCGAAATGATCCGATCGCAGCACCCGCACGCGGTGGCTCAAGCCGAGGCTGCGCACGTTGCGGCGGCACACCGCGAGCGCGGCGGCGGAGATATCGACCGCATCCACCCGGGCGCGCGGAAAGGCCTTGGCGCAGGCGAGCGCGATCGCGCCCGAGCCGGTGCCGATGTCCAGGATGCGGCGCACGCCGCGGCGCCTTCGCCCAGGGCGCGAAGCGCTTGCGATCAGCTCGGCGATCGGCGAGCGCGGCACCAGCACGCGCTCGTCCACGTACAGCTCCAGACCCGCGAAGAAGCCCGGTGCGTGAGATAGCGAGCGGCACGCGGCGCTCGATGCGCCGCGCAGCAGCGCATCGATGCGCGCGCGGCGGCGCGGCGTCGAGCGGCTTGTCGGTAGGCGGCGCGGCCCTGCGAATGCGCGATGCCCGCCGCGAAGAACACGAGCGCGGCCGCCTCGTCGCGCGCGTTGTCGGTGCCGTGGCCAAAATGCACGCGCGCGCGCGCGAGCGCGCGCGCGCAGCGGTCGATGGCGGCGCCCACCGTTTCGGGTCGCCGTATGGGATAATCGAGCGCATGGCACCTCAATTCGAGAACCTGGGTCTTGCGCGTCATCTGTTCGTCGCCGGTATCTCGGGCTGCAGGCGCCGCGCTCGTCTGGCGGCAATCCACGGCGCCGGTCGATCTCGCGACCGGTACCTATCTCTCGCCCCGGCGCGCGCTGCCGGATTTTAGCCTGATCGATCAGCGGGGCCGAGCCCTTCGGGCCGCGCAATCTGCGCGGGCATTGGTCGCTGCTGTTCTTCGGCTACACCAACTGCCCGGATTTCTGCCCGACGACGCTCACCACGCTCGCGGCGCTGGAGAAGCGGCTGCGGGCGAGCGGCGCCGCGGTGCGGCCGCAGGTGATCTTCGTGTCGGTGGATGCGAAGCGCGACACGCCGCAGCAGCTCGCGAAGTACGTGCCGTACTTCGATCCCGATTCATCGGCGTGACCGCGGCGGATCAGCCGACCATCGAGCCCTCGCGCACGCAGCTCGGAGTCGGCGTCGACGCTCACGCCGACGCCCGACGGCAGCTACACCGTCGATCATTCCAGCGCGATCTTCGTGCTCGACCCGGACGGCAAGTCGCCGCGTTCTCACCGGACCGTTCACGGCCGACGCGTTGCAGGCGGATTTCGAGCGCATCGTGGCCGCCCGCGGATGAACGGGACGATCCGACCGAGGGCGGCCGCGGCCGCGTGTTCGTCTGGCTGCAGCACGTCGCTGCCGCAGCACCGGCTGTCGCGCCTGGTGCTCGCCGCCGACCCGCGTGCGCGCGCCGCTGGTTCAAGAACCTGCTGATCCGCGGCGTTCCTCACAGCTGTTCGCCGTCGACATGAGCGAGGCGGTCGAGCCCGATCCGTACGCTATCGCGAGCTTCAACGAGTTCTTCACGCGCGCGCTGCGGCCGGATGCGCGGCCGATCGCCGCCGGCGCGGCCGCCATCGCATGTCCGGTCGACGGCACGCGTGAGCGAATGCGGCAGCCATCGATGGCGATACGCTGCTGCAGGCCAAGGGCCGGCGCTACACGCTCGACCGACTGCTGGCCGCAGCAGGCGTGGGCCGCGCGCTTCGCGGGCGGCTCGTTCGCGACGATCTATCTGGCGCCGTTCAACTATCACCGCGTCCACATGCCGGTCGCGCGGGCGGCTGCTCGATACGGTCTACGTGCCCGGGCCGCCTGTTCAGCGTGAACGCGGCGACGGCGCAGCGCGTGCCGCGGCTGTTTGCGCGCAACGAGCGCGTGCTGACGCTGTTCGAGGGCGAGTTCGGGCAGTTCGCGCGTGGTGCTGGTCGGCGCGCTGAACGTCGGCAGCATTGCCACCGTCTGGGCCGGCGACATCACGCCGGCCGCGCGGCGCGTCGTGACGCGCATGCCCGCTGCCGCGATCTGGTGCTCGACGAAGGGCGCCGAGCTCGGACGCTTCAACATGGGCTCGACGGTGATCCTGCTGTTCGAGGCCGAGCCGCGCCCGCTGGCATCCGCTCGCTGCGGCGCCGGTGCGGCGGTGCGAGTTGGGCGCAAGCGCTGGGCAGCGCGGCATGAGCGGCCGCCGACGGACTGGCGTCCCACGGCGACGCTCGCCGCGCTTGCGGCAGCGCGCCGCACATGCTCGCGCGCGGCGCGCGAGTTCTTCGCCGCGCGCGGCGTGCTCGAGGTCGAGACGCCGGTCTTGAGCGCGGCCGGGCGTGAGCGATCCGCAGATCGAGTCCCTCGTCACCCGCGTCGCGCGGCATGCACGCAGCCTTTCTACCTGAGCACCTCGCCGGAATTTCGCGATGAAGCGGCTGCTCGCCGCGGGCAGCGGCGACATCTATCAGCTCTGCAAGGTGTTTCGCGACGGCGAGCGCGGCCGCTGGCACAACCCCGAATTCACCCTGCTCGAGTGGTATCGGCTGGGCTTCGACGATGCGGCGCTTGATGGCGGAGGTCGAGGCGCTGGTCGCGCGCGCTGCTCGCGCCCGAGCGCCGCGCTCGCGCCGGCGGAACGCCTCACCTACGCGCGAGGCGCTGCGGCGGCACGCCGGAGTCGATCCGCACACCGCCAGCGAACGCGAGCTCGAGCTCGCGGCCGCGCGCCACGGCATCGCGTGCCGGGCCGAGCTCGATCGCGACGCGCTGCTCGATCTGCTGATGGGACTCGTGCGTCGGCCCGCAGCTCGGCCGCGAGCGGCCCTGCTTCGTCTGCGACTATCCGGCCTCGCAGGCCTCGCTCGCGCGGCTCAAGCCGGGCGTGCCGCCCGTGGCGGCGCGCTTCGAGCTCTATCTCGACGGCATCGAGCTCGCCAACGGCTTTCACGAGCTCGCCGATGCCCGACGAGCAGCGCGAGCGATTCGCTCGCGACCTCGCAATCGCGCCGCGCGCGCGGGTCAGGTCGAGCCGCCGCTGGATGAGCGGCTTGCTGGCGGCGCTGGCCGCGGGCCTGCCGGACTGCGCCGGCGTCGCGCTCGGCTTCGATCGGCTGGTCGCCGTCGCGCTCGGCGCGACCGCGCTGTCGCAGGCCATGGCCTTCCCGATCGACAACGCCTGAGCCGCAGCTCGCTAGCCCTTGCCGCGCGACAGGTACTCGCCGGTGCGGGTGTCGATGCGCAGGATCTCGCCCTCGTTGATGAACAGCGGCACGCGCACCACCGCGCCGGTCTCGAGCTTCGCCGGCTTCGAGCCGCCGGTGGCGGTGTCGCCGCGCACGCCCGGGTCGGTCTCGACCACCTTGAGCTCCATGTGCGCCGGCGGCGTCGACCTGCAGCGGCACGCCGTTCCACAGCGTGACGATGCAGATCGTGCCGTCCTTGAGCCACTGCGCGCCCTCGCCGACCGCCTGCTTCGAGGCCGTGACCTGCTCGAAGGTGTCGGGCACCATGAAATGGAAGAAATCGCCGTCGCTGTACAGGTACTGCATGTCGGTATCGACGACGTCGGCGGCCTCGACGGTGTCGCCCGACTTCCAGGTGCGCTCGATGGTGCGGCCGGTCTTCAGGTTGCGGACCCGGACGCGGTTGAATGCCTGGCCCTTGCCGGGCTTGACCATCTCGTTCTCGACGATCGTGTACGGGTCGCCGTCGATCAGGATCTTCAGTCCGGACTTGAATTCGTTCGTGCTGTAGTTCGCCATCGAAGGCCTCGGATTTGAAGGGCGCGTATGATAGCCGCAACGCCTATCTGACGCCAATTGCGGTCGCAAATCACGGTCTGGCCAGACGCTGCATCCCAGACGTCAACGAGCCGGACCTGATGTTACACTTTGCACGCCATTTCGCGAGGGAATTGACCAGTGAGCGAACAGGGCGCCGTTCCGATGATCGTCATGACGCGGTCGCAGGACCACGTCGAGGCGATCAACAGCACGCTGCGCAAGGCCGGCCATCCGGTGCACTGCACCTGGCTGCCGGACGCCCGCGATCTCGGCGGACGCGCTGACGCAGCTCAATCCCGAGATGCTGATCGCGTTCATCGACGAGCTCGGCATCGACCTCGCATCGATCATGAAGGTCAAGCAGCAGACGCGCCCCGGAGATGCCGGTGCTGATCGTGCGCGAGCACGTCGACGAGGCCGCGATCGCCGACGCGATGCGCCTCGGCGCGCAGGATGTGGTCACGCTCGCCAACCGCAGCCGCCTGCAGTCGGTCGTGACGCGCGAGCTGCGCGCATATCGCCTGGAGCGCGCGCTGTCCACGACGCTGTCGTCGGCGCGCGAGTACCGCGAGCAGCTGCAGAAGTTTCTCGAGGGCTCGGCCGACGCCATCACGCACGTGCAGGAGGGCATCATCGTCGATGCCAACCAGCGCCTGGCTCGAGCTGTTCGGCTACTCCGGCGACGACGCGCTGACCGGCACGCCGCTCATGGATCTGTTCGAGCAGGAGACGCATCCGGCGCTCAAGGGCGCGCTGGTCGCCTGCCTGCAGGGCAAGTGGACGGACCACGGCCTGAAGGTGCAAGCGCTGCTCTCGGACGGCTCGAGCCTGCCGCTGGAGCTGACGCTCACCAGGGCCGACTACGAGGGCGAGCCGGCGACGCGCATCAGCATACCGGCGCGCAACAACAAGGATCACGACCTCGAGATGCAGCTCGCCGATGCGGTCAAGAACGACGCCACCACTGGCTTTCTGCAGCAGCGCTATCTGATCGCCGCGGTGCATGCGCGCTGCGCCCACAGCATGAAGGGCGGCGTGCGCCAGTTCGCGTACATCAAGCCCGACCGCTTCATCGACATCCAGAACGCGATCGGCGTGCTCGCGAGCGAGGATTTCATGGGGCAGCTCGCGGAGCTGCTGCGCATGCAGCTCACCGCCACCGATCTGTGCGGCCGCTTCGGCGGCAACGGTTTTTTGGTCCTGCTCGAGCGCGGCACGGCGCGCGACGTCGAGACCTGGGCCGAGAACGTCGTCAAGCGCGTCAACGAACATACCTTCGTTTTCGATGAGAAGAACCTGTCGGCACCGTGACCGTGGGCCTCGGGCTGCTGCCGCCGGCCAATCCCGACGTCGCGGCCGCCATCACCGATGCGGTCAACGCCGCGCGCCGCGGGCGCGAACTCGGCGGCAATCAGATGTACGCGGTCGACAAGGCCGACACCGACACGCGCGTGCAGGCCTACGACAAGATCTGGGTCAAGCACATCAAGAGCGCGCTGATGGAGAACCGCTTCCGGCTGGTGCAGCAGCCGATCGCGAGCCTGCTCGGCGAGGACAAGGGCATGTTCGACGTGCTGGTGCGCATGCTCGACGAGCAGGGCAACGAGGTGCTGCCGGCCGAATTCATCGCCGCGGCCGAGCGCAACGATCTGATGAAGAACATCGACCGCTGGGTCATCGGCGCCTCGATGTCGTTCGCCGCCAACCGCAAGGCGGCCTGCATTTTCGTGCGCGTATCGAAGGACACGATTCTCGACAAGAGCCTGATCGGCTGGCTCGAGACCCAGCTGAAATCGCTGCAGGATCGAGCCCAAGCGCCTGTGCATCCAGGTGACCGAGGAGATCGCCACGCAATACGTGCGCCAGACCAAGGAGCTCGCCGAGCATCTGCGCAAGCTCGGCTTTCGCTTCGCGCTCGAGCATTTCGGCACCGGCCGCGATCCGCTGAAGCTGCTCGGCGACATCGGCATGAACTTCATCAAGATCGACGGCTCGCTGATGCAGGGCCTGTCCGACCAATCAGCTGCAGCAGCAGCGCGTGAAGGGGCTGGTCGAAGCCGCCAAGCGAAAAGGCGTCGAGACGGTCGCCGAACGCGTCGAGGACGCCAATACCATGGCCGTGCTGTGGCAGCTCGGCATCGAGTTCATCCAGGGCTACTTCGTGAACGCGCCCGAGGATGTCACCATGTCCGGGGACCGATAGCGCTCGCTCGCGGCCCGGCGCCCCTCGGCCGCCCCGCCTCCCCGCCGCGCAACCCGCCGCTTCCGCGGCTATGCAGGTGCGACTTCGAGCCGGTCGATCTGCTTGTAGGCCCTGGAGAACCGCTGCCGGCGCTGGCCCTTCTTGTCCTGAAACTGCTTGAGCTCCTCGTACTTGAGCTTCATCGGCGCGCTGTTGCCGCTGTAGACGGTCAGGATCTCGCCCGGGGCGACCACCGCCATCGCGGCCAGGTACTCCTCGCGCTCCGCGGATTTCTTGCCGGGAATGCCGTACAGATTCTGGCCCTTGCCGGCGCTCATCTCCTCGATCTGCGCCGCCGGGCAGCGCCAGCACTTCGCCGTCGTTGTTGACGAACACCGCGATCGCCTCGGGGCTCGCGATCGGCTGCGCCGGCAGCACCCTCGCATTCTCCGGCACCTTGAGCACAGACTTGCCCTTCTTGTTGCGCGCATAGAGCTCGCGCAGCTTCACCGAGAAGCCGTATCCCGCATCGCTCGCCAGCAGCCACAGATCGTCCGGCTCGCCGATCAGCACGGCGGCAAACGTGGCGCCGTCGGGCGGATCCACGGTTCCCGACAGCGGCTCGCCGTAGCCGCGCGCAGCCGGCAGCTGATGCGCGTCCAGGCTGTAGGCGCGGCCCGTGGAATCGATGAACACGGCCTGCTGCAGATTGCGGCCCTTGGCGCAGGCCTGAAACTCATCGCCCGCTCTTGTACGCGAGCGCCGCGCGCATCGATGTCGTGGCCCTTGGCGGCGCGCACCCAGCCCAGGCGCGACAGCACGACGGTGGTCGGCTCGCTGGTCAGCAGCTCCGCCTCGGAGATGGCCTGCGCGGCCTCGCGCTCCACCAGCTCGAGTGCGCCGCTCGTCGCCGTACTCTTCGGCATCGCTCATCAGCTCCTCGCGCACCAGCCTGGTGAGCCGCGCCTTGCTCTTCAGGATCCGCTCGATTTCATCGCGCTCCTCGGCCAGTTCCTTCTGCTCGCCGCGGATCTTCATCTCCTCGAGGCGCGCCAGGTGGCGCAGCTTGGTCTCGAGTATGGCCTCCGCCTGCTCTTCCGACAGCTTGAAGCGCTTGATGAGCACCGGCTTCGGCTCATCCTCGGTGCGCACGATGCGAATCACCTCGTCGAGATTCAGGTAGGCGATCAGCAAGCCGTCGAGGATGTGCAGCCGCGCGTTCACTTTGTCGAGGCGGTGCTTCAGCCGCCGCGTGACCGTCGCCTTGCGAAACTCCAGCCACTCCAGCAGCAATTCCTTCAGCCCCATCACGCGCGGCCGGCCGTCGAGAGCGATGACGTTGAGGTTCACGCGGTAGTTGCGCTCGAGATCGGTGGTCGCGAACAGGTGCGCCATCAGCGCTTGGACGTCGACGCGGTTGGATTTCGGCACGATCACCAGACGGGTCGGATTCTCGTGATCCGACTCGTCGCGCATGAGTCCTCGACCATCGGCAGCTTCTTCTGCTGCATGCTGCGCCTCGATCTGCTCGAGCACCTTGCTGCCGGAAACCTGAAACGGCAGCGCCTCGATGACGATCTCGCCGTCCTCGATCACATAGGTCGCGCGCGCCTTGAAGCTGCCGGAGCCCGTCTCGTACATCTGCACCAGTTCTTCGCGCGGCGAGACGATTTCCGCGCCGGTGGGCAGATCCGGCCCCTTGATGTGCGCCATGATCTTGCGCGTGCTCAAGTCCGGATCATCGAGGAGAGCGACGCAGGCTTTGACCACCTCGCGCAGATTGTGCGGCGGTATGTCGGTGGCCATGCCGACCGCGATCCCGGAGCCGCCGTTGAGCAGCAGATTCGGCACGCGCGCCGGCAGCATGGTGGGCTCTTCGAGCGACCCGTCGAAATTCGGCGCCCACTCGACCGTGCTCGACCCGAGTTCCTGCAGCAGCAGCGCCGCGTAGCGCGTGAGGCGCGATTCCGTATAGCGCATCGCGGCAAAGGATTTGGGATCGTCGGTCGAACCCCAATTGCCCTGGCCGTCGACGATCGGATAGCGGTAGGCGAAATCCTGCGCCATGTGCACCATGGCCTCGTAGCACGCCGAATCGCCGTGCGGATGGAACTTGCCGATGACGTCGCCGACGGTGCGCGCGGATTTCTTGTGCTTCGCGCCGGCGGCAAGCCCGAGCTCGCTCATCGCATAGACGATGCGCCGCTGCACGGGTTTGAGGCCGTCGCCCAAGTGCGGCAGCGCCCGGTCCAGAATCACGTACATCGAGTAGTCGAGGTAGGCGCGCTCCGCGAATGACTTCAGCGGCTCCTTCTCGACGCCTTCGAAATTGAGCTCTTGTTCTTTCATGGTCGTGGGCCGTAGACGTGCGCGTCAGATGTGCGCCAGGTTGCCCTTGCTCTCGAGCCACTCGCGCCGGTCGCCGGCGCGCTTCTTCGCCAGCAGCATGTCGAGCAGCTGATCGGGGCTGTCCTTCGCGTCGATGGTCATCTGCACCAGCCGGCGCGTCTGCGGCGCCATGGTGGTCTCGCGCAGCTGCAGTGGCGCTCATCTCGCCGAGACCCTTGAAGCGCGTCACCACCGGCTTGATGCGGGAATTCTCCGCCGCGATGCGCGCAAGGGCCTTTTCGCGCTCCCGCTCATCGAGCGCGTAAACGACCTCCTTGCCGGCGTCGATGCGAAACAGCGGCGGCATGCACACGTACACGTGCCCGGCGAGCGACCAGCGGCGCGGTAGTGGCGCAGGAACAGGGCGCACAGCAAGGTGGCGATGTGCTGCCCGTCGCTGTCGGCGTCCGCCAGTATGCAGATCTTGTGATAGCGCAGGCCCGACAGATCGGCCGCTGCCGGATCGACGCCGATCGCGATGCTGATGTTGTGCACCTCCTGGGATTGCAGCACCTCGCGGGTGTCCGCTTCCCAGGTATTCAGAATCTTGCCGCGCAGCGGCATGATGGCCTGCGTGGTGCGGTCGCGCGCCTGCTTGGCCGATCCGCCGGCCGAATCTCCCTCGACCAGGAACAGCTCGCCGCGCGCCGGATCCTGGCTCACGCAGTCGGCCAAGCTTGCCCGGCAGCGCCGGCCCGGCCACGATGCGCTTGCGCGCGATCTTCTGGCTGTCCTTGAAGCGCTGCTGGGCATTGGCGATCGCCAGCATCGCGATTTTCTCGCCCTGATCCGGATGCTGATTGAGCCACAGCGCGAACGCGTCCTTGATGACGCCCTGGACGATGCCGGCGGACTCGCGCGAGGACAGCTTCTCCTTGGTCTGGCCGGCGAACTGCGGCTCGCGCATTTTCATCGACAGCACGAAACTCACGCCGTCCCAGACGTCCTCGGCGGTCAACTTCAAGCCGCGCGGCACGAGATTGCGGAACTCGCAGAACTCCCGCACCGCATCGGCGGTGCCGACGCGCAAGCCGTTGACATGCGTGCCGCCCTCGACCGTCGGAATCAGATTGACGTAGCTCTCGGTGACGCGCTGCTCGGACTCGAGCACCCAGGCGAACGCCCAATCGAGCGAACCGCCCTCGATGTCGCGCTTGCCGTAGAAGGTCTCCGCGGGCAGCCACTCTCCCTTGCCCAGCTCTTCGGCCAGATACTCGTGCAGGCCGCCCGTATAGAACCACTCGTCGCGTTCGCCGGTGATTCATTGCTGAGCGTCAGCCTGCAGGTTGGGGCACAGCACCGCTTTGGCGCGCAGCACCTGCTTGAGGCTCGGAATCGCGAACTTGTCGGTGTCGAAGTACTTCGGATCGGGCCAGAACCTCATCGTCGTGCCGGTCTTCGACTTGGGCACGTCGCCCACCACCTCGAGCTTCGAAGTCGGTCCTGCCGCCCGCGAAGCTCAGGTTGTACTCCTTGCCGCCGCGGCGCACCCAGCACTCGAGATGCTTCGACAGCGCGTTGACCACCGACACGCCGACGCCGTGCAGACCGCCGGAGTGCTGGTAGGTCTTGTCGTTGAATTTCCCGCCCGCATGCAGGCGCGTGAGGATCAGCTCCACGCCGCTGATCTTCTCCTTGGGGTGGATGTCCACCGGCATGCCGCGGCCGTCGTCCTCGACCTGCAGCGATCCGTCCTTGAACACGGTGACGTCGATGTTCTCGCAGTAGCCGGCCAGCGCCTCGTCGACGCTGTTGTCGATCACCTCGTGCGCCAGATGATTCGGACGCGTGGTGTCGGTATACATGCCCGGCCGCCGGCGCACCGGATCCAAGCCGCTCAGCACCTCGATGTCGGAGGCCGTGTAGGACGATGCCATCAATTACCTCGTTGGAAGGCGGCGGAGTCTAGCACGCGAATCCGCCGCTCATCAGCTGGCGGGCTCCGCGCGATTCGGCTATCGTTCGCGCATCATGGGAATCGCCAGCGTTCAAAATATGGTCGCGCACCGTGCCGGTGCTGCCGCAGCCCTACGGCATCCGCGTGCGCCTGAAGCGCGGCGATCCGTTTGCAAAGCTGCTGGGCACGGACTGGCAGAAAACCCACTGGTTCTTCACCGCGGCGGAGCGCGACCGCGTCGCTGGAGGACATGTCGCGCAAGCACGAATACTCGCGCATCGGCGATCAGCCGGCGTTGGTGTTCGAGAAAGTCGAGAAGCTCGCCGAGAGCCGCGGGCTCTAGAGCCTGTCTGAGTAATCCCCGTGGCCGCGACCGAGCGGCGATTTCACGACCGGCTCCTTGCCGCCCCGGGACCGCTCAAAAGGTCCGGCCCAGGAATAGATAGTAGCCGGCGTTGCCCGTTTGGGTCGTAGCCGGATCCCAAGTAGACGGGCCCGAGAAAGGTGTCGAACGCGACGAACACCGAGGCGTCCTTGTGCGCGGAGCCTAAGCTGATGTCGCTGCGATTGGCTCCAGGTATTGCCGATCTCGAGCGATGCGCCGATATAGGCGGGAAACTCGAAGAAGCCCTCGCCGCCGCGGCTGATCTTGCGAAAGTAAATCGCGCGGGCGATCGCGAAGTCGGGTCCCAGCAGCGATTGGGGCGCGAGACCCGATAAATTGAAAAAACCGCCCAGCGAATAGAAATCCTGCACATCCGTCGGATTGAGCCTGCCGTCCACGGTCGACGCCGGCCGAGGTCCACAACAGCAGCGTGTTGCGCCCGCGCGAAGCGGCGATCAGCCAATCGGCCGTCACCCGATCGAAGGCGATGTCGGCGCCCAAATTGGTGCGATTGGCGTCCCATTGCAGGTGAACGTCTGTCCTTCGCGCGGGAAGTGCACGTTGTCGAGCTGGTCGTAGCTGAACTTGAAGAAATACTCGCCGTTGTTGTACTGCGGGTCGACGAGGTCCGGATTGCCGCAGCGGTCGTAGTTCCAGCCGTTGATCCGGTGAAGCCCGACGCGGATCTCGCCCCAGTTGCCGAGGTTGCGGCCGAAATCGAGGTCGCCCTCCGACCTCGCGATCGCGAAAATCGGCGATTTGCGAGATTGTTCACGTAGATCGGCAGATCGCGTCGCCTCGATGCGCACGGCTCGGCGCCACGAACCAGGTTCGCAGCGCATCGAGCGGCTGATAGAACTCGCTGGTTATCTTCGGATCGCTGCCGATCTGCACGTCCGTCAACAGCTCCGCGCCCAGATCGTCGATCTCGGTCATCAAGAAATCGCGCCGCCGCGTTGTACTGGGTGTCTGCCCTGAAAATTCGATCCTGCAGGTTCAAACCGAAGCGCACGTAGGTCGGGCCCCACGATTTGCGGCGCGCGCGTACCTCGAGGCCGGACTCCTCGTCCGCCCCCTCGCCTTGGGTGACCACGGAGTAATCCAAGGTCTCGAAATACCCGAGGCCGTACAGTTCGGTGATGCGTGCGGCGACCGCGTCCAGATCCAGCGGCTTGCCGACCAGCGGCTGCATCTCGGCGAGGATGGTCTTCTCATAGCGCTTCGACTCTGGATCGACGCGCACGAATCGGATCATCGGCAATCCCGGCTCGCGGGTCGCACGCCGCGCCATATATGCCGCGTAAGCCTCGTCGCCCACGCGGAGCGCGGCGAGCCGGGGCGCCTCGGCGCGCGCCGCCGCCTCGCCTTGCGCGATGGTGCCGGCCGCGATCGTGAAATCCGTCGGCGGCGAGCGTGCCCAGCGCGGGCTCGATCAATATGTCGTTCGGGCCCAGGCTGGCCTTTTGCCGGTCTGAATCCTTGCGTACCAAGATGGCCAGCATCTGGTTGGAGATGGACAGCGCGGAATCGAGCCGCCCGCGCGGCTGCAGCGGGAAAGCTCACGTCGGATACGATGAGAACGTCGGCGTGCATCGCTCGCGCCACGTCGATGGGCAGATTCTCCGCCAGTCCGCCATCGACCAGCAGCCGCCCGCTCGTACTCGACCGGCGCGAACACGCCGGGCGCCGAGATGCTCGCGCGCATCGCGACCGACAGATCGCCCTTCTCCAGCAGCACGACCTGGCCGGTCTCCAGATCGGTCGCGACCGCACGGAACGGCGTCGGCAGCTGATCGAAATTCGTGTCGCTGCCGAACGGCAGGGTCAGCTGCCGCAGCTGTCTCCTGCAATTGTTGGCCTTGGATGAATCCCTTGGGCAGCAGGATGTGGCCATGCTTCAGTCCCAAGCGGCAGGCGCACCAGAAAATTCTCGATCGTCCTGTTTGCGCCTGAAGGCGAGATCGCGGCGCGGCGGCGCATCGCGGAACGCCTCCTGCCAATCGACCGAGCGCATGGTGGCATCGATTTCGCGCGCGCTCATGCCGCTCGCATACAGTCCCCCCACGACGGCGCCCATGCTCGTGCCGGCGATGCAGTCGATGGGAACCTTGAGCTCCTCGAGTACCTTGAGCACGCCGATGTGCGCCATGCCGCGCGCGCCGCCGCCCGACAGCACCAGGCAGATGCGCGGGCGACCCGCCTTGGGCAGGTGTCGCATTCGGCGCGCGGCGGCCGGATCCGCGGGCGCCGGATCCGCCGCCGCCGTCCGCACGCCGCCGCCCGTGCTCCATGCGCAACTTGCAATCAGCGCCGCGGCCAATCCAAGTCGTGAACGGCGATTCCCCATAGTGGGGAGCTAGTTTAGAGCACGAAGTGATGCTGGTCGCGGTAAAGGTGTTGGTCGTGCGATCGAATACGCCGCGCGCCTCCAGCTGCAGGGCGGGGTCCGTTGCGCTCAACGACGCTGTTCAGCCCGGTGACGAAGGCCGGGAAGTTGCTGTACACGACGAGCGCGGTCGTCAAACTGCTGGTCGAGGTCGTGGTGGAGGTCTTCGGGTTCCCGTATCCGAACTGGGGAGCGAAGGTCAAGGTGGCGGGCAGAGTGGTCGGCACCACCAGCGGACTTGCGGCGAGCGACTTCAAATCGATGCTTTCCGGACCGATCCTGATGACCCCCGAGACATAGGCGGCATTGCTGAGATCGATCGAGAACTCGGCATCGGACACAGCACTGAACGGCGTGGTGGTGCCGGTGGTCTGCGTCCAAATTACCTCCAGGCTTGCAGTGTCGCACACCTGACTGCCAACGCCGCAGATCTGGGTGCCCGGAGTGGTGGGCAATGCACCGCCGACCTGCCCCCCCGCCGTCTGCACGGACAACTCGTTGTTGACCGCCACGGCGGTCCAGTCGGGGGGCGCCGAGCCGAACGGGGTCGAGAAGCCGCTGACCCACAGCGGATCGCCCGCCACCGTGTCCGCGGGCAGCGGAATGGCTCCGCTGTCCACCAAGTAGGCGGCCGGTGTCGGATTCTGGCCCGCGGTGGCGCCGTTGCCGGCGAAGTTATAATCGCTCACCGGCCAGTTGTTGATGGTCTGCAGATTCATCACCACGCTGCCGGTCGCGGAGGATACCAGCGAACCCCACAGTTCAGTGCTTTGCAGGCGCACCGAGCCCGTATTCGTGCTGGAGGTGCCGGTGGCGTCCAGCGTCGTCACGCTGCTGGACCCCGCGCAAACTCCTGTATAGCGATGCCGCGCGCCGATATGTGCTGCCCGACGCCGATGGAGCGATAGTTGAGCCCCTTCAGAGTGGTATTGTCATCTGCCGTGACGATGGTGCCGGGACCGAGCAGCACCTGAGCGGTCGGCAGAAGGTATTGGTAGACGTTGGCGGTATTGAGAAACAGCGTCGAGCCGAGCAGAGTCAGAGTATCGCCATTTCGCGCGATCACATCGCCGCTCAAGCCCTCCGTGTACTGATCCTCCAGGCTGCTGGCGCCGATCACGTAGACCAGATTGAATTTACCGGCGTACGCTTGATTGGCCGGGTTGTAGTCCGGCTCGAAGGTCGTGAAGCCGGCGGTCATTGTCGTGCCCGCCGACAATACCCCAAGCGCGGCGAGCCCCGGGGCGCCCACGTACGTATTGCCGTTGATGCGTATAGATGGTGTTCGGCTGGCTGAACAGAGACAGCGATCCGATATTGTTCGCCTCGTCGTAGAACGGCCGCACGTACACCGTGTAGGTGCTCACATCGGTGCTCGAGTTGATCAGCGGGCCGCGCACGCGAATGAGCTTGGTGTCGGCGGGCATGACGAGCCGCCGTCAGATACGGACGCACGAACCACCGGCGGATGCTCGAGGTGGCATCGACGACGCTCGAGGCGGCGAGATTCAAATCGATGGCAAGACGCAGCGGCGCTCGTCGAGGCGTAAGTCGACGTGATCGTCGGCTGATGCGCGGGATCGAAATTCACCGCGACCGAATAGGTGGTCGGAGTCCCGCCGGTAACCGCATCCACGAGCTTGGCCTGCGTCCGGCACGCCGTTTTCGCATGACCGTGATGGCGGCGTTGGTGTAATCCAGGGTGATGGTCGCGGACACGTAAGTGCCGACCGGAACGGCCCCCGAACCCCACATCTCGGCGATGTTGGATAACTGCGCGAAGTTCGACGATCTCGGGGGTCGCCGACCACGGTCACCACCGCCCCGGTGTTGCGCGGTCAGGGTCACCGAGTCGATGGTGATGATGTAGCTGGTGTAATCGCCCGGCTCATCGGTCACCGTGACCCACATGATGCCGTAGCCGCTGGTGCTGGGGTGTGCCGTGGCAGCCGGCTGCGAGAATCGCCACGGCGCAGCACAGCGCGCTCAGGGCTCGACGAGCGTATTTTCCAAACATGAGTGCACTGCAGAGTTCCAGTATTGCGAAAGGGTTGAGGAATCGAGGGTGCGTAGAATAAAGGCTTTCGAGAGCGAGCGTGCGGCAAAGTTCCATTTGGACGGCTCAACGGGCCGTCGAGCGCGGTACTTGCTGGGTGATGCAGTGGATGTTGCCGCCGCCGAGCAGCACTTCGCGCGTCGCGACGCCCAGCACTTTGCGGGTCGGGAAACAGGCGCCTGAGCGTACGCACGGCCGCCGCATCCCAGCGCTTGTCGTACAGCGGCATCACCACGCACCTGTTGGCGATGTAGAAATTGATGTACGACGCCGGCAAACGGTCTCCGGCACGGCGTGGACGCGTTCCGTCGCGCACGTCGATTCCGGCGGCCTCCTCGGCGGTCATATAAAGCGGCCCGGGCTGGTGTATTTTGTGGATGGTGAGCGCCCGACCGCGCGCATCGCGCGCATGCCGCAGGCGCTGGTAGGCGTCGCACGAAATCTCGTATTGCGGGTCGGTGCGGTCCTCGGTCCAGGTCAGCGCCACGTGTCCGGGGCTGGTGAAGCACGCCAGCTCGTCGACATGCCCGCCGGTCTCGTCGAGGTAGACGCCGGCTCCCAGCCAAATCACCGTACTCACGCCGAGGTAGCGGCGCAGCGCCTCCTCGACGTCGGCGCGGGTCATGTCCGCGTTGCGGTTCGGGTTGAGCAGACACTCCTCGGTGGTCAGACAGGTGCCCTGACCGTCGACGTGGATGGCGCCCCCCTCCAGCACGAATCGAGTGCGGTACCGGTCGGCGCCCTCGATCTCGAGCACCTTGCGCGCGACCTCATCATCGCGGTCCCAGGGGAAGTACAAACCTCCAGCGATGCCGCCCCAGGCGTTGAAGGTCCAATCGACCCCGCGGCGCCTGCCTTTGGCGTCGATGACGAAGGTCGGGCCGCAGTCCCTCATCCAGGCATCGTTGCTGCTGATCTCGACGACGCGCACCGTGCGCGGCAGCCGCGCGCGCGCGTTTTGAAATTGCGCCGCGGAGACGCCCGACCGTGACCGGCTCGCCGCCGGAAATCGCCGCCGCGACTGCCGCAAACACCGCTTGAGCGGGCTTGGCGCCCTCGCGCCAGTTATCGGGCCGCTCGGGCCAAAGCATCCAGCATCCGGAATGCCGCTCGAATTCGGCGGGCATGCGAAAGCCGTCTTTGGCGGGCGTGGATCTCAATGTGCGCAATACGGGTCTCCGGCCGCGCATGCTAGCATTGCCGCTGAATTTATAGGAGCAGCCGCATGTCCGAAGCGAAGCCGATCGCCGTGCAGGTCCCCGCGGGGGGCGAGAAAATCACCATCGCCAACGGCAAGCTGCGCGTGCCGGATCAGCCGATCGTGCCCTTCATCGAGGGCGACGGCACCGGGCCGGACATCTGGCGCGCCAGCGTGCGCGTGCTCGACGCGGCGGTGCAAAGGCCTACGGCGCGCAGCCGCAAGATTCGACTGGATGGAAGTGTTCGCCGGGCGAGAAGGCCAACAAGGCCTACAACAGCTGGCTGCCCGATGAGACCGTCGACGCCTGCCGCGACTACCTGGTCTCGATCAAGGGCCCGCTCACCACGCCGGTCGGCGGCGGCATCCGCTCACTGAACGTCGCGCTGCGCCAGCTGCTCGATCTGTACGTCTGCCTGCGTCCGGTGCGCTGGTTCAAGGGCGTGCCCTCGCCGGTCAAGGCGCCGGAGAAGGTCGACATGGTGATCTTCCGCGAGAACACCGAGGACATCTACGCCGGCATCGAATTCGAGGCAGGGCACGCGAGGACAACAGAAGTTCCTCGATCTGTTCAAGACAGAATTTCCCGAAGCAGTTACGCCAAGATCCGCTTTCCCGACACCTCCGGCATCGGCATCAAGAACGTCTCGAACGAGGGCACCGAGCGGCTGTTCCGCGCCGCGGTCGAGTACGCGATCGCCAACAAGCGCAAGAGCGTGACGATCGTGCACAAGGGCAACATCATGAAATTCACCGAAGGCGCGTTCCGCAACTGGGCCTACGCAGCTGGCCGAGCGCGAGTTCGCCGGATCAGGTCTATCACCTGGGAGCAGTGGGAGCGCACCAAGAGCCGCCAAGGGCGAGAAGGCGGCGAACGCACGAGCATGGACGCGGCGCTCAAGGCCGGCAAGATGTTCATCAAGGACGCCATCGCCGACATCACGCTGCAGCAGGTGCTGACCCGCGCCGACGAGTTCGACGTGGTCGCCACGATGAACCTCAACGGCGACTACCTCTCCGATGCGCTCGCCGCGCAGGTCGGCGGCATCGGCATCGCGCCCGGCGGCAACATCAACTACATGACCGGACACGCCGTGTTCGAAGCCACGCACGGCACGGCGCCGAAGTATGCGGACCTCGACCAGGTCAACCCGGGTTCGGTGATCCTGTCGGGCGAGATGATGCTGCGCTACATGGGCTGGATCGAGGCGGCCGACGCCATCATCGGCGCGATGGACAAGACCATCGGCGCAGAAGACCGTGACCTACGATTTCGCGCGGCTATGCAGGGCGCGACCGAGGTCAAGTGCAGCGAGTTCGGCGACATCCGATCCGCAATCTCTAGCGGCGCGCGCCGAGCGCGCCGCAGCTGCATATCTGCGGCGCGGCACGCTGCTTCATGACGTCGAAGGCGGCGATCCGGTAAGCCTCGGTCATGGTCGGAAAGTTGAAGATCTGCTCGATGAAGAAGTCGGCGGTCGCGCCCGTCGCGACTGCGCGCCTGCCCGAGGTGCACGAGCTCGGTGCTCCCTCGCCCAGCACTTGAACGCCGAGTACGCGGCCCGGCGCGTTCGCAGATGAGCGTCAAGAAGCCGGCCGGCTCTCCCGCGATGTGCGCCCGCGCAACTTCGCCGAAGTCGGCGCGGCCCGACGATCACCTCGATTTTCTTCGCGGCGCCTCGGTCTGCGACAGGCCGACGCACGCGATTTCCGGAATCGTGTATACGCCGGTCGGCACCAGACTGGTGGCGGCCGGCGGCGGCAGTCCGAATGCCGCGAGCGCCGCGCGCCGGCCCTGATCCGCCGCAGCGCAAGCGAGCGCCGGCGGCCCGATCGCATCGCCCGCCGCATACACACCGGCAATGTTGGTCTCGAAGCGCTCGTTCACCTGCACGTGACCGCGCGCGCTGATGCCGAGCTTCACGCGATCGAGCCGATGCCGTCCAGATTGGCGACGCGGCCGAACGCGGCGAACACGATGTCCGCCTTCAATACCTCGCCGCCGCCGAGCGAACCTCCACCTGCGAAAAGCCGTCGAAGCGCGCGCCGGTCACATCCACGCCGGCGCGGTATTTGCCGCCCATCGCCGCGGAAGCCGGCGAGAAACCCCGCGCGCAGCGGAGCGTCCAGAAAACCCAACGGCTCGGCCGCCTTGTCGACCAGCGTCACGGCGCAGCCCAAGGCGGCGAATATCGAGGCGTACTCGCAGGCGATCACGCCGCTGCCGAGGACGATCAAGGTTGCGCGGTATATACGACAGGCTCAGAATCGAGTCGCTGTCGAGCACATGCTCGTGATCGACCTCGATGGCCGGCACGTGGCGCGGCCGTGAGCCGGTGGCGAGCAGAATGCGCGGCGCGTGCAGCACGCTGCGGAACCCGTCCACTCGCTGCACTTCGACGCGATTGGCGTCGAGCAGCGCGGCGCGGCCGCGGATCAGCTCGACCTGGTTGCGCGCGAGCTGCGCCTGCAGATAGCGATCCTGCGCGGCAATCACCGCATCGACGCCCTGCAGCAGCGCCGACAGCGGGGCATCGCCGCGCAGCTCGACCGCCAGGGAGCGTGGCGCTGCCGCGCATGCGCCGATAGCGCAGCGCCTGTTCGCGCAGGGCCTTGCTCGGAATGGTGCCCGACAGCAGACAGGATCCGCCGACCTGCGGTTCCCGCTCGATCACGGCCGCGCGGTAACCCGCTTTCGCCGCTTGAATCGCGGCTTTCTGGCCCGCCGGACCGGAGCCCAGACAGATCAGATCGAAATCCGGCGCAGACTGCATCGCTCAAATGCCTGCGAGGCTGCGCACGTGGTCGCGCTTCGCCAGCATGGCCTTGCGATCGTCCGGGAATACACCGAGCTGCTCGAAAACCTCGCTCTCGATCACCAGCTCCTCGCTGAACAGCTGGGGATGGAGCGTGTGGGTCGCCAGCAAATGCGCCGCGTGCACGGTGCCGGCCAGATCGCTGTGCGGGGATTCGCGATAATTGCGCCAGCCGCTCGCGCCGTCCTGCACGTCGCCGGGCAGGCGCCAGTGCTCATCAGGAGGCGGCCGAATGCGGGCTCGAACTCCACCACCAGCTCGGCGAAAATGCGCGCATCCATGACGGTGCGCTGATCCATTTCGAAATGCGAGAGAATCTTCAGCGCCAGCGCCGCGCCGGTCCGGTGCATCAATGCCGCGAGAAATGCGCTCTCCACTTGCTTGCGCCGTTCGCGCGCAATCTCCTTCGCCCACAATCCCGCCAGCCACGCCTCGCGCCACAGCTCCTCGGACTCCGGCTCATGACCGGGCGCGTCGAAAACCTCGCCCTCGCAGCATCACCGCCATGGCGATGTTGCGCACTTCGGCGACGCCGAGCCAGGACACCGCCTGCTGCAGCGACACGATGGCGGCGCGCGGCCGCAACGCCGGGGAATTCGCGACGCGCATGATCTCCCCGGCCAGCGCCGGATCCGATTGAATCAGCCGCGCGAGTTGCGCGGCATCGTGCCTGCTGGGCCGTGAGCTCGGCGAGCTGCGCGCACACGCGCGGCAGCGGCGCGATGGTTTGCGGGGCGCTCAGCGATTCGCTCAGATAGGTCCGCGCGGTCTGGCTGTGAAGCGCTGACAGAACAACGCCGGATTCGAGACTCACAAAAATTCCCCTCGCTACGCGACTGCCCAATCACTACATCGGCAATCGCCGCGGATGCTTGAGCCGCGAGGCCCGGGAATATGTCAAACGATGAGCTAAACGAACGCCTGTCGAGCGCCTGCCCCAGGTCCTGCAGCAAATCCTCGCTCATCCTCGATGCCGATGGAGAGGCGCACCGTTCCGCGAGTGATGAGCGAAGCGGCTCGCTGCTCGGGTGTGTATTCCTGGCCGCCAGCAGCTGCGGCGGCATCACCAGCGACTCGGTGGAGCCCAAGCTCGCCGCAATGGCAGAACAATCCAAGCGCTTCGGCGAAGCGGTTGCCCTCTTCGAATCCGGCGTCCAATTCGAAGCTCACCACGGTCCCGAAGTCGCTCATCTGCCGCTTCGCCAGGGCGTGCTGCGGGTGGGTCTCGAGTCCCGGATAATGCACGCGCTTGCACCCGCGGTGACCCTGCAAGAATCGGCTCACCGCCAGCGCATTCGCGCACTGCCGCTCGTAGCGCAGGAAATACGTCGCATTCCGCGCTGAATCAGAAAGGCCGCGTGCGGATCGAGCGTCGGCCCCATCGAAACGATGTCCTTGCGCATCTCGCCGATCAATTCGCTGCGCGCGATGATCGCGCCGCCCATCACATCCCCGTGACCCGAGGCGTACTTGGTCAGGCTGTGCAGAAAAATGTCGACGTCGAAGCCGCCGTGGTTGTGAAAGCCCGCAAAGGTGTTGTCCATGACCGTCAGACATCCCGTGCGGCGCGCTTGCGCGGTCAGATGCTCGATGTCCGCTATCTTGGTCACCGGATTGGTCGGGCTTTCGAACAGCACCAGCCGCGTCGGTGTTCGGCTCAGACCCGCTCGATGCCGTCGCGATCTTCGATCGACAGCAGGCTGTGCGTGACCCCGTATTTGGTCGACAGGTGCTGCACGATGTAGCGCGTGGTCCGTAGGATCTCGATGAAGGCGAGACGTGGTCCCCCTGCTTGCACAGGGCGAGCGCGGTGGCGGCGATGGTCGCGACCCCCGAGCCGACCAGCAGACAACCTCCCGGCCCTGCAGCTGCGCGAGCAGGAGCTCCAGCTGCCTCAGGGTAGGATTCGAGGAGCGCGAATAGAAGTAGCCTTCACGGCTCGCCGCGCAGATAGCGCAGCGTCTCGGCGGCATCGTCGAACGAGAACTTGACCGATCTGATAGATCGGCGCCACCAGCGGGCGATTGTCCGCGGGCATATCGACCGCCGGCGGATGATTCACGAAGGTGGTGTTTTTCATGGCCCCACGATAATCGAGCGGCCCCCGCTTTGAAAGGCCGGATCCTACGGCGCGGGCTACGTCGCGGCCTTTTCGAGCCTGCCGGCACGCGACATCCAGAAGCTCACGCCCACGATCATCAGCGTAACAACGGTGATGGTGAGCGTCGCCAGCACGTTGATCTCCGGACTCACGCCGAGCCGCACCTTGGAGAACACCACCATGGGCAGCGTGCTGCTGCCCGGGCCGGAGGTGAAGCTCGAGATCACCAGATCGTCCCATGAGAGCGTGAAGGCGAGCAGCCAGCCCGGACAAGATCGCGGGAAAAATGATCGGCAGCGTGATGACGAAGAACACCTTGAGCGGGCGCGCGCCCAGATCCATGGCCGCCTCCTCGAGTGCGGTATCGAAGGTCGCCATGCGCGACTGCACGACCACCGTGACATAGGCCATCGAGAAGGTCATGTGCCCGATGGTCATGGTCGTGATGCCGCGGCCGGCGGGCCAGCCGATCGCTTGCTCCATCGCGACGAACAACAGCAGCAGCGAGAGTCCGGTGATCACCTCGGGCATCACCAGAGGGGCCGTGGTCATGGCGTTGAGCGTGAAGCGCCCTCTGAACTGCGCGAAGCGCGCCAGGCCGAATCCGGCGAGCGTGCCGAGTATCACCGACCCGGAGGCGTTGATGACCGCGACCTTGAGCGAGATCCAGGCGGCGTCGAGAATCTCCTCGTTGTTGAGCAGCGAGTAGTACCACTTGAGGGTGGGCGAATTCGCCGCGTCCCACACCGTCACGAGCTTCGAGGCGTTGAAGGAGAACACCACCATGGAGAGGATCGGGAACGTACAAAAACGCGAAGCCGAAGGCGAGGCAGGTGAGGATGAAAAAGGAGCGTCGGTAATTCACCGCGCACCCGCCGATTCGCGCGCCTGCACGCTCTGGTACCACATCATGAACGGCACCAGCAGGATCAGCAGCAGGATCGCCACGGCGCTCGCCACCGGCCACGCCCGATTCGAGAAGAACTCATCCCACAGCACGCGGCCGATCATCAGCGCGTTCGGACCGCCGAGCAGCGCCGGAATCACGAACTCGCCCACCGCCGGAATGAACACCAGCATGGAGCCCGCCAGGATGCCGTTGCGCGACAGCGGCAGCGTGATCTTGTAGAACGCCTGCCAGGGCCTGCAGCCCAGATCCTCCGCCGCCTCGAGCAGCTGCCAGTCCATCTTCTCGAGATTCGCGTACAGCGGCAGAATCAGGAACGGCAGATAGGAGTACACGATGCCGACGTACATGGCGAACGGCGTGTACAGCATGGTGAGCGGCTCGTGAATCAATCCGAGCGACATCAGCACGTTGTTGATGACGCCGTTGGCCTTCAGCAGCCCGATCCAGGCGTAAACGCGCAGCAGCAGCGAAGTCCAGAACGGCAGCACCACGAGCAGCAGTAAGAAGTTGCGCGTCGTCGAGGTCGAGCGCGCGATGCCGTAGGCCATGGGGTAGCCGATGACCAGACACAGCAGCGTGGAGATGAACGCGACCTTGATCGAGTTCAAGAACGCATGGATGTACAGCGAGTCGGTGAACAGAAACGCATAGTTGTTGAAGTTGACCTTGATCGCGAGCGAATTCTTGCCGATCCATTCGAGCAGCGGCTTGTAGGGCGGGATCGCAAGATCGATGTCGGAGAAGGAGATCTTCAGGACGATGACGAAGGGGACGACGAAAAACAGCATCAGCCACAGATAGGGAAGAGTGACCACCAGGCCGCGGCCCGTGATTCCCACCTTGTGCAATAAGCCGGGACGTCTCATGCGGCTATCGGGTCACGACCACCGGGCTCGAAGCATCCCAGGACAGATACACCTGCTGTTCCCAGGTGATCGCCTCGGCATGGCGCGAGGTATTCGGCTGGGTCACTCGCACGACCTTGCCCGTCGGCAGCTTGACCAGGTAGATCGACAGATCCCCGAGGTAGGCGATGTCCTGAACTGCGCCGCGCACCACGTTGTCCGCGCCTTGCGGCTGCGCGGTGCGTCATGAAGATCTTCTCCGGCCGAATGGCGGCCCAAACGATGGCCTCCGGCGCGGCGCTGATTCCGTGGCTCACGTAAATCGTCCCGCCGAGCTCCTCAGAGCCGATGCGCACATGCTCCGGCTCGTCCTCGATGAGCTTGCCCTCGAAGATATTCACGGTACCGACGAAATCCGCCACGAATTTCGAGTTGGGGAATTCATAGATCTCCGACGGCGTGCCGGCCTGGACGATCTCTCCGTGATCCATGACGCCGATGCGGCTCGCCAGCGTCATCGCCTCCTCCTGGTCGTGCGTGACGACCAGGAAGGTGACGCCGAGTTTGTCCTGCAGACCGATCAGCTCGAATTGCGTGTGTTCGCGCAGCTTCTTGTCGAGCGCCCCCAGGGGCTCGTCGAGCAACAGCACCTTGGGCCGTTTGACCAGTGAGCGCGCGAGCGCCACCCGCTGCTTTTGGCCGCCGGACAGCTGATGCGGTTTGCGCTTGGCGAAGCCGCTGAGCTTCACCAGCTCCAGCATGGTGGCGACGCGTTCGGCGATTTCGGCTTTCGGAACGCGGTCCTGCTTCAGCCCGAAGGCGACGTTCTGTTCGACGTTCATGTGCGGGAACAGGGCGTAGGACTGAAACATCATGTTCACCGGCCGCTCGTAGGGCGGGACGCCGGTCATATCCTCGCCGTCGATCAATATCCGGCCGGACGCTGGGCGTTTCGAAGCCCCCCAACATGCGCAGCAGCGTGGTCTTGCCGCAGCCGGACGCGCCCAACAGGCAGAAAATCTCGCCCTTGTAGATATTCAGGCTGACATCATCGACCGCCTTGAAATCGCCGAAGGACTTCGTGATTCGCTCGATCTGCACGTAGGGGCGGGCATTCGGATCCCGCCACGGCGCGGCTTTGACGGTTTCGCCGGAGTTGGTCATCGCCTATTGACCCGTTTTGAATTTTTGCCACATCCGGGTGATGGCGCGGGTTTGCTCGGGCGAGTCCGCAAGCTGCACCGCGAGCTTTTCGCGCAGCCATGGCGGGGGATAAATGGACGGGTCGTCTTTCACGGAAGGCAGCACGTACGGCGCCGACGCCGAATTCGCATTCGCGTAGCGCTTGAAGTTGGTTATCGCCGCGATCACCTGCGGGTCCATGATGTAATTCATGTAGGCGTACGCGCTGTCCGGATCCGGCGCATCCTTCGGGATGGCCAGCATATCGAACCAGAGTATGGAGCCCTCTTTCGGCACAACGTACTTGACCTCGATGCCCTTGTTGGCCTCCCGGGCCCGGTCGCGCGCCTGCAGCACGTCGCCGTTGTAGCCGACGGCGACGCACAGATCGCCGTTGGCCAGCGCCTCGATGTATTCCGAGGAGTTGATGTTGCGAATATAGGGCCGGATCTGCAACAGCGTGGTCTCCGCCGCCGCCAGATCCTCGGGCTTCTGCGAGTTCGGATCGCGTCCGAGGTAACTGAGCACCGCGCGCATCATCTCGGCGGGCGAGTCGAGCACGCTGATCCCGCACTTTGCGATTCTCGAGGCGACCTTCGGATCGAACACCAGCCGCCAGCTGTCGAACGGAGCGTCGGGCATCAACTCCCTCACCATCTTCTCGTTGTAGCCGATGCCGTTGGTGCCCCAGGTGTAGATCACGCCGTGGTCGTTGTTCGGATCGTGCTTCGCCACCCGCGCCATCAGCTGCTGGTCCATGTTCTTCAAATTGGGCAGCTTCGATTTGTCGAGCGGCAGATAGACTCCCGCCTTGATCTGACGCTCGAAATACGATGCGGTCGGCACCACGATGTCGTAGCCGCTGCTGCCCGCGAGCAGCTTGGTCTCCAGGGTCTCGTTGGTATCGAAGTAGGCGACGTGCACCTTGATGCCGGTCTGCTTTTCGAAATTAGACAGGGTGTCCGGCGCCAGATAATCCGACCAGATGAACAGATTGAGGACCTTTGCGCTGCCGGCAGCGGCGCCGCGCCGGCGGGGCTCCGGACGGGCTCCGCGACGCGGTTCCCGGCGGGTTCCCGGATCCGGATTTGCCGCCGCCGCAAGCGCTCAACAAAAACGAACATCCAAGCGCGAGAATCGCCATCCGACGAACGCTGAACATTGAACGCATCCCCTTCGCGGTTGAGAGCGCTAGTTATATCGCAGCCGGCGCCCGGGGGACAGAGCCGGCGCGCCGCACTCGGGCGTGAGCGTCAAACGTTCAGCAACAGGTGCTCGCGCTCCCAAGAGCTGATGACCTGCGCGAAGGTTTCGTATTCGGCTTCCTTGACCGCCGTATAGGCGAGCACGAAGCGATCGCCGAACACGTCCACCAGGGGCTTCGATTCGCGCAGCAGCCGCAGCGATTCGGCCAGGGTGCGCGGCAGGGCAATCGCCAGATCGTAGGCGCTGCCGGAGACCGGCTCGGTCGGCTTCAACGCCTCCACCATGCCGAGATAGCCGCAGGCCAGGGAGGCGGCGATCGCCAGATAGGGGTTCGCATCCGCGCCGCCCACTCGGTTCTCGACGCGGCGGGCGTCGGCCCCGGACATCGGCACGCGCAGGCCCGCGGTGCGATTGTCGTAGCCCCAATGCACATTGATGGGCGCCGCCGAGTAGCGGCTGATGCGCCGATAGCTGTTCACGTTGGGCGCGAACAGCGACATGGCTGCGGGCAGATATTTCTGCAGCCCGGCGATGTGCCCGAAGAACAAGGGAGAAGGCGAGCCGTCGCCATTGCTGAAAACGTTCTTCCGGGTCTTGGCATCCACGATGCTCTGATGCAGATGCATGGCGCTGCCCGGTTCCTTGGCCATCGGCTTCGCCATGAACGTGGCATACATCTTGTGCCGCATCGCCGCCTCGCGCGCCGTGCGTTTGAACAGAAAGGCCTGGTCAGCGAGACTCATCGGGTAGCCATGCAGCAGGTTGATCTCCATCTGCGCCGCCCCGGACTCGTGGATCAGCGTATCGATCTCGATGTCCTGCGCCTCGCAAAAGGAGTACATGTCGTCGAACAGCGGATCGAACTCGTTGACCGCGGCGATGCTGTACGCCTGGCGACCGATCTCCGGGCGCCCGGAGCGGCCCACCGGCGGCTTGAGCGGATAATCGGAATCGATGTTCGGTTCGACCAGAAAGAACTCGAGCTCCGGCGCCACCACCGGCTCCCAGCCATGCGCCTCGTACAGCTCCAGCACCCGGCGCAGCACATAGCGCGGCGCCATCGTGACCGGTCGGCCGTCGCCGTAGAAGCAATCGTGAATGACCTGCGCGGTCGGTTCGGCCGCCCAGGGCACGACCCGCACGGTCTTCGGATCGGCCTTCAACACGATGTCGATGTCCGACGGATTCATCGCACTTTGATCATCCGGGTAGTCGCCGGTGACGGTCTGCAGAAAGATCGCCTCCGGCAAGCCGCATGCCCTCTTCTTCGGCGAATTTTTCGGCGGGCATGAGTTTGCCGCGAGCGACGCCCGCCATGTCGGGAATGATTGCCTCGACCTCCGATATGCCGTGCTCTTTCAAGAACTGCTGAATCGTGCTCGCCATAAATCACCTTGAACCTGTTGCGCGCCGTCGACTGGCTTCGCCAAATGCGGCAAACAGCGCGCGGGAAAATGGATTCTTCTCAAACTGCCATTCCGGATGCCATTGCAGGCCGATCGCAAAGCTCGGCGCGTCGGCCACCCGGAACGCCTCGATGACGCCGTCCGGCGCGCGGGCTTCGACCAGCAGATCGCCGCCGAGCGTCTCGACTCCCTGCCAATGCAGAGAATTGACCTGCAGGCGATCCTGTCCGGCGATTTTGCGCAGTGTTCCTCCGGGCTCCAGCAGGACCTCGTGCGCGGGTCCGTACTGCACCTCGAGCGGCGTCGACTCATCCTCGCGGTGGTCCGAATATCCCGGCACCTCGTGCAGGCGCTGGTGCAGCGTGCCGCCGTAGGCAACGTTCATCTCTTGAAATCCGCGGCAGATCGCGAGCACCGGCAGTCCGGTGGCGATCGCCTGCGGAATCAGCGGAAGCGTCGTAGCATCCCGATTTGGGTCATGTAGCGTTCCCGGCGCGCTCGCCGGTCCTCCGTAGTGATGGGGTTCGACATTCGATGCGCTCCCCGTGAGCAGCAATCCGTCGCAGGCTTCCAGCAATGCGCCCAAATCGAGTTCGGGCCCGAGAGCAGGCACGAGCACCGGCAGCGCATTCGCCCCGACGGCGACGGCTTCGATGTACTTCTCGCCGACCATGTGGAAGTAATGCTTCCCACACAGCCGGCGATCGGCTGGAATTCCGATGAGCGGCAAGCGAGACATGTTTAATATATTAAACGCCCAGATGGACGACTAGGCTTTCTTAACGACTGTATTACACCACACCGCCGCTTAGTCGTCCCGGCTGCTCGTGCAAAATTGGCTAAGATTTAGGCATTTCCGACACTTAGCCGCGATTGCTGCGACGCGTCAATGTTGCGTCGAGGCCGGATAACCCGTTAGGCTCACAGCTCCCAAATCCTGTCAATAGCCACAAAATTTTAAACAGGCAAGTCCGCTTCGAGTTGTCAAGTGCGCCTACATTTTCCGCCCGCTTCGTCGTACTACGCCGCCTCGAGTCCCGAAGGCGCGAACCCGCGGCGCGAGACGCTGCAGGGCGAACGGCGCGCCGACGTCGGCGTCATCGGCGGCGGAATAGCCGGCTGCTCGGCCGCGCTGCACCTGGCCAAACGCGGCTACCGGGTGGCGCTGCTCGAGGCGCGCTCCGTCGGCTACGGCGCATCCGGCCGCAGCGGCGGGCAAGTCATCTTTGGCCTGGCGGCGAGCCAAAAGGCGCTCGCCGCCCAGGTCGGCGCCGAGGATGCGCGCCGCCTGTTCGATCTGTCGATCGAAGCGCTCGATCTGACCCAGTCCTTGATCCGCGACTACCGCATCGACTGCGACTACCGCCCGAATCACGTGCACGTCGCGACCAAGCCGCGGCATCTTCGGGAATTGGCGGAGTGGGTCCATGAGTTGCGCCATGACTACGGCTACGAGTCGGCGCGCCTGCTCGACCGCGACGAGCTGCAGGCCCACGTGCGCAGCGAGCGCTATCTCGGCGGACTCATCGATTCGCGCAGCGGCCATCTGCACCCGCTCAAGTACACCCAAGGACTGGCGCGCGCCGCGGAAGCGGCGGGTGTGCGCATTTTCGAGAACACCCAGGCGCTCGACTACGAGGAGGGGCGCGAATTGATGGTGCGCACGGCGCACGGCGCGCTGCGCTGCGCGCAGCTCGTGCTGTGCGGCAACGCCTATCTGGGTTCCTTCGCACCGGTGCTCGCCCGGCGTATTCTGGGCGTGGGCACATACATCATCGCGACGCAGCCGTTGGACCCTGAGCGCGCGCGCGCGCTGCTGCCGAGCGACGCAGCCATCGCGGACGTCAATTGGATCCTGGATTATTTCCGGCGCTCCGCCGACCATCGCATTTTGTTCGGCGGTCGTGTGAGCTACAGCGCATTCGAGCCCCCGCGCCTGGCCGAATCCATGCGCCGGCGCATGGTGCGCGTCTTTCCCGCAGGTTGCCGACGTCAAGGTGCAGTACACGTGGGGCGGGTTCCTGGACATCACCATGAGCCGCGCGCCCGATTTCGGCCGGCTTGCTCCCAATGTGTTTTACCTGCAGGGATTTTCCGGCCACGGCATGTCCCTGACGGGGCTGGCCGGCAAGCTGGTGGCCGAGGCGGCCGCTGGAACGGCGGAGCGCTTCGATGTATTTGCGCGCCTGCCGCACCGCGACTTCCCCGGCGGGCCGCTGCTCGGCGCCCGTCGCTCGTGCTGGCGATGCTGTACTACCGTCTGCGGGATATGCTGTAGCCGCGTCGACGCGCAGTATCGCCTCGAGAATCACCCGGGTGCCGGCCGCCAAGGCGCCGGCGGCGGCCCATTCTTCCGGCGTATGACTGCGGCCGCCTTTGCACGGGATGAAAACCATGGCCGCGGGCGCAACCTGCGAGATGAACGCCATGTCGTGGCCTGCGCCGCTCGCCATGGCCCTGCTCGAGAACCCGAGCAAGGCCGCGCAGCGGTCGAGCACATCGCGCAGCTGCGGGTCGCATGCGGCCGGCAGGTTATCGGAGAGGCAGCTGAACTTGCTGCGCTCGACCCGGGCGGCTTGCGCCGCCGCGCTGCTTTCGGCGTCGAGCGCGCCGCGGAATTCCTCGACCAAGCGGCGATTTTCGCTGCGCGCATCGATCAGAATCCGCGCGGTTCTGCGGAATGACGTTGGTGGCGCCGGGCAGCGCTTCGATGACGCCCACCGTGGCGACGAAGTGGCCCTGACCGCGCGCCGAGAGCTCCAGAGCGCATGCGTGGACCCAGCCGACGACCCGCGCCGCGGCGACGAGCGGATCGCGCCGCAGCTGCATCGGGGTTGTGCCCGCGTGGCCCGCCGTGCCTTCAAATTCGATTTCCAGCCGGGTGATGCCGGCGATGGCGGTGACGATGCCGATGTCGATTCCCTCCGATTCGAGCACCGGTCCCTGCTCGATGTGCAGTTCGAAGGCGGCCGCGATGTCGTCGCGCCGCGCAGCGCGCGACGCGCGCGGGATCTCCGCCGACGCGCGCCAGTGCGGCCGCGAGCGTTTCGCCCTGCCGGTTGCGAAGCGCCAGGTGCTCGGCCGTCAGCCAGCCGGTGATGCCCCTGCTTCCGATGCACGACAGCCCGAATTCATTGGGCTCCTCGGCAAGGAAGTCGATGATTTCCAATGGATGATCGAGGGCGACGCCGTGTTCGTCGAGCGCCCGGGCGATGGCGATGCCGCCGATCACGCCGGCCATGCCGTCGAAGCGGCCGCCCGAGGGAACCGAATCGCTGTGCGAGCCGACCACGATCGTCCGGTTCGACGCGTATTCTGCCATCGCGTCGGCCGATCAAGTTCCCCGCGGCATCGATGTGCGTGACCAGACCGGCCTCGCGCATGCGCTGCGCGAGCCAGGCGCGGCCGTCGTCATGAACAGCGGCGAGAACGACCGGCGGGTGTACGGGCGGTCGGGCTCGGTGATGGCGCCGAGCGCCATGATGTCGTCCCACAGTCGTTCGGCGTCGATCGACGGGCGGGTGGTCACGGCGCGCGCTCCTCGCCATGCGATCGCGGCCTCAGAAAGCGGCCATCTCCCGCCTTGTTCAGATTCCGCTGCCGTCGAATACCGCTTGCCCGCGGACGAAGGTCGCGGCGACGCGGATATGCATTTCGCGACCGTCGAATGCACTCCATTGCACCGCCGACAGGCTCTTCCCGGCATCGAATGCGAAGCGCCCCGGCTCGGCGACCACGATGTCCGCATCGGCGCCGATCGTCGAGCGACCCCTTGCGATCGCGCAGCAGGAAATGGCGCGCCGGCCCTCGCACAGCATTCTCACGACCATCGTCGGCGACAATCCGGCGCTCCTCGCAGCCGGTCCAGAACGCGGGCAGAAGAGTCTCCAGGCCCGGGCCGCCGGAGGAGTTCTTGAAGATGTTCGGGTTCGACTTGCGCTCGAGCCCCCAGGCAACGTGATCCGATGAGACGAAGCTGCAGCGCCCGGCGGCGATGTGCGTCCACAGCAGATCGACTTCGGACTGCGGCCGCACCGGCGGATAGTGCTTGAGTTTCGCGCCCAGCCGTTTCATGTCGGATTCGCCGTTCAGCATGAAGTACTGCACGCACGTCTCGATGCTCGCCTTGTGGCCCGGCCGCGCTGGTAGCTCTCGCACAGCTCGAAGCCGCGCCCCAGCGAGCAATGCACGACGTGCGCGCGCGCGCCGGTGAGCGCCCCGAGTTCGAAGATCAGCGCGGTGGCCAGATGCTCGATCGAGCGGCGGTGCGCGCGGCCAAAGGCGTCCCAGCCCGTATCCTCGCGCCGCGGTCGAGGCGCGCGATGTTCTTGCGCGTGAGCTCCTGCATCTGATTGTGCACGCCGCAGGCCAGTCCGCTCGGCGCGATCAGCGCGAAGGCATCGTGCAGGAGATCCTCCTCGATGCGCGGAAATCGGCCCGGCGCCGCCTCGAAGGTCGAGAACTTGAAGGCGCACGCCCCCGCCTCGATCAGGCCGGCGATGGTCGACGGTGCCGTGCGCCTCGGAGATGGTGCCGTAGAGCGCCACATCGACGTGGCAATCGCGCTCGACCTGCTCCGATCTTCGCGCGCAGCAAGCTCGCCGTGCCAGACCGGCTCCGGATCGTCGTACGGCATGTCGACCATGGTCGTCACGCCGCCCGCGGCGGCGGCGCGCGAGGCGCGGCCGATGCCCTTCCTGGTTGGCCTGGCTCGCGGCATGCACCTGGCCGTCGATGACGCCCGGCAGCACCCACTGGCCGCGCGCATCGACATGCTCGTGCGCGGCGGGCGGCGCACCGCGGCCGGTCGATGGCGATCTTGCCCTCGGACACCGCCACGAAGCCGTCCTCGACGATCGCGATCCGCGAACACCAGATTGCCCGCTACGACGAGATCGAAGTCCGCCATGAGTCAATCCTCCTGGACCGGCCAGCGCTTGAGCGCGGGCACCTCGATGCCGAGCACCTCGAGCGCGCGCGCCGCGGTCTGGGTGGCGATCTCCTCGACCGTGGCGGGACGCGTGTAGAACGCCGGCACCGGCGGCATGACGATCGCGCCGAAGCGCGTGACGTTCGCCATCAGCTCGATATGGCCGAGATGCAGCGGCGTTTCCCGGAACAATAACACCAGCCGCCGCCGCTCCTTGAGGCAGACGTCCGCGGCGCGCACGATCAGATTGTCGCCGAGCGACACCGCGATTCCGCCGAGCGTGCGCGCCGAACAAGGCGCCACCAGCATGCCGTAAACCGCGAAAGAGCCGCTCGCCAGCGGTGCCGCGATGTCGCGAAACGCGTGGCAGACATCGGCCATGGCGTCGACCTGAACCGGCGTGAACTCGGTCTCCTCCAAGATGGTGCGCGCCCCTGCCGGTGAAGTCACCAGATGCGTCTCGACGGTACCGAGCTCGCGAAGCAGCTGCAGGGCCTTGATGCCGTAGATCGCGCCGGAGGCTCCCGAGATCGCGACGATGACCCGCGGCTTGCTCACTTCAACCAGCGCCGGCTCGCGGCGGGAAGCTGTTCGATCAGCCAGCGGTTGACCGAATCGCGCACGCCGGCGGGCGGCTGCGCCCGCAGATTTCCCTCGGCGCGATCGCCGGCCTTCGCCGTGGCGTCGAAGCCGATCTTGGTGACCAGGCCGCCCTGCTCCATCGGCTCGGAGCGGTCGGCGCCCGAATTCGGATTCAGCATCAAGTCACGCTCGAGCCGCATCCGGTTGGCGCGCGCCCAGTCGACCGCAATCGCATCCCATGGATCGATGTCATCGTCGACCACGGTGACGCGCTTGGCGATGTTGACCGCTGCAAAAACTGCGAACATGACACGGCGGGCCTGTCCCGGGCGCGGCGCCGCGATTTGCACCACGACGTCCGTGCGGCCGGCGCCGGACTCGGTCACCGCGACGTCGCGGACATTCGGCGCCACAGCCGCGATGGCGCGCTGCAGCCCCGCGGCAATCGGCAGTGCTGCCAGGTACATGTGCTCCCGGTGATATCCGGGCTCGATGACCTGCAGGATCGCATCACTGCGGCGGGTCAAGGCACCGAAGGTGGCCAGGTATCCGCTGCCGTAGTCTTCGTACATGCCGTGAAACTCCGACACGAGGCCTTCCTCGATCGGCCGGCTCGCATCGATGCATCCCTCCAGCACCAATTCGGCCTCGGCCGGCACCAGCAAATCCACCGTGCGCGACCTGACCACTCTGACCGGTTCGCCCAGCAGGCGTCCGGCGCATTCCATTTCGTCGTCGCCCACGCCCAGATAAAGACAGGCGGCCAGCTGCACGGCGGGATGCGCACCGACGATGACCGCGATTTCGAGCGTACGGCCGAGGGCCGCCGCGCGGCGCGCGAACAGGGCGAGGTGGTGGTTCGGGGCGATGCCGATCATCGCGCGCGCACCGTCCAGCATGGCGAGCCGCGCGAACGACAGATTGCCGCGGCCGCTCTCCGGATCGCGCGCCACGATCGTGCCGGCGGTGATGTAGGGCCAGCGTTCGTGCTCGAAGAAGCGCGGCACCGGCAGCGTGCCGAGCGGGTTCTCGGTGATCACCACGCTCTGCACGGGCGCATCGGCAACCTCGGCCGGCGCCAACGGCGCCTCGATCGCCGCACGCAGCCGCGGCAGAATCTCCCCGACCCCGATCCGAAGCGCCTCTGCGATCCGCTCCCGCCCGTTGAACAAGTTGCCGCGATGCGCAGATTCGAACCCTTGATCTGCTCGAAGCAAAGCGCCGGCCCCGCATCGGCCGCCGACAGGAATGCGGAAAGCTCAAAACACGGGTCGACCATCTTGTCGATCGCGCAGCAGCGCGCCCTGCCGCTCGAGCTGCGGCGAGAAACGGCCGAATGGACTGACTATCGTTCGCTGACAACGGGCTCATCGGCGCGCGCTCCAGTACAATTCGCATAACATCGCACGTTTAACCTCGTAATTGGTGGATCATCTTGACCGTCGTTCTCAATTCCCGCTCGGACATCAATCTCGCCGCGTTCTACCGCGTGGCCTGGCAGCGGGAGGACGTGCGCATCGCCGAGGCCGCAATGCAGCGCATTGCCGCCAGCCGGGCATCCTTTCTCGAGCTCATCGACAAAGACCCCTCGGTGGTGATCTACGGCGTTACCACCGCCATGGGCGAGCGCGCCAGCCACCGGTTGACGCCCGAAGAGCGTGAACACCACGCCCGCATCAAACCTTTCCCGGCCGCAACCTCCTTCGGCGAAAATCTGCCCGACCGGGTGGTGCGCGGCATCGTCCTCGCCCGGCTCGCGAACTTCATCGAAGGGCACTCCGCCACCACACCGCGCATCGCACAAGCCGTTGCGCAGATGCTGGACGGCAGGCCGATGCCGCCGGTCGCCGCCGCCGGCCAAGGCGGCGCGGGCGAAATACTGGCACTGTATCCGCTGTTCGCCGAGCTTTCGACCCACTTCGAACTCGAGGTGAAGGAGCGCGGATCGCTGATCAACGGCTCGCCCTGCGCCGCGGCGCTCGTCGCCGATGCGGCGATTGCCGGGCGCCGGCGGCTCAAGCTCGCGCTCGAGACATTCGCCCTGTCGATCGAAGCGATTCGAGCGCCGCTCGAGCATTACGACGAGGCGCTCGAATCGTTGTGGGGCGACCGGGACGAGGCGGCCATCTTGCGCTCCCTGCGCAGATACCTTGAGCACGGGCGGCACGCGCCGCAACTACCAGGCGCCGGTGAGCTATCGCATCGTGCCGCGCATCTTGGGCCACGCGCACCGCGCCGTGCGCTGCGGCCGAACATGCCGCCAGCGTATCGCTGCCGTCGATTTCCGATAATCCCGTTTATCTGGCGCCGGATGCCAGCCACCCTTTCGGCCGCTGCATCAGCACCGGCGGCTACCATAACGCGATGGCGGCCCCGGCACTCGATGACTTGGCGGGCATCTGGGCCGATATCTGCCTGCTTTGCGAACGCCACAGCCGCCAAGCTGCTGAACGGCCACGTTTCGCATTTGCCCGACCAGTTGCTGGTCGGCCGCAAGCCCGGCCAAAGCGACGGGCGCGGCAACGTCGGCTATGTGACGATGGCGGCGAACGGCTATATCGAACTCGCCAAAGGGGCGGCACAGCGCACTTTCATCCCCGGCAATGAGCAGCGCTGCGGGTCAGGACGACGTCGCCACCCCCGCCTTCCTCGCCTGGAGCAAGGAGGCGCGCGCCGGCCGATGCCTCGATGCCTCCCTGGCCATGCTCGCGGTGGTGGCCTCGCAGGCGTTGTTCGTCACCGACCGGGTTGCGCCGCCCGCGCTGCGTGGATTCATGGAGCTCGTTCGCAAACACGTGGCGCCGGTGACCGAGGACCGCATCCTCGGCCCGGAGCTTGGGCAGCTCGCCGACGCCATCACCGCAAATGTCTTCGGCGCCGAGAACATCGACTCCAAGAGCGCGTGAGCGACCTCGACCGGATCCGACGGCACGGCACAGCGGTTGAGAACGCCGTGATGGATGAGTACCGCGCGCGGGCGGCTCGACCGTCGGGCATTCCTGCGCTATGCCGCGGTGCTCGGCATGACCTCGCCGCTTCTCACCGCACTCGCGCCCAAGCGCTTGCGCGCGGCCGGCAGCCCGGGCGCCGTGGTGACGGTTGGGATGCCGGTGCCGGCGGGAATGATCGATCCGCTGACCGTGGCCGATACCGGCAGCATCTGCCTGCTATCCCAGACCGGGGAATATCTCGCAGTCTCGGACCCCGCCCTTCAACTGCAGCCCGCGCTGGCGCAGAGCTGGCTGCCGAACGCGGATGGCAGCGTTTGGACGTTCAAGATCCGCCGCGGCGTCAAGTTCCATGACGGGCGCACGCTGACCGCGGCCGATGTGGTGGCGACCATGGACCGGCTGGCCGATCCGATGAACGGCTCGATCGCCTTGTCGGCCTTCGCCGGCACGCTCTCGAAGGGCGGCGCGACGGCGCGAAGCGAGGACACCGTCGAGTTCCGAGCTCGATGCGCCGAACGGCAGTTTCCCCTACCTGGTCTCGTCGGATAATTTCAACGCGATCATCCTGCCGGCGAATTACGCCGGCGGATTCGAACGCGACTTCAACGGCACCGGCCCCTTCCGGCTGGAGAAATACACCGCCAAGGCCCACGCATCCTTCGTGCGCAACGAACAATACTGGGGCGCGAAGGCGATCCCCGAGCGCGTGTCGTTCAGCTTCTACGACAGCATCCAGGCGCAGGTGCTGGCGATGCAGGGCGGTCAGCTCGACGTGCTGCTGCACGTACCGCTGCAGGGCAGTCAAGCGCTGCTCGCCGATCCGCGCTTGAACATCGTGGCCCTGAAATCGAGTGCGCACGAACAGCTGCACATGCGCACCGACGCGGGCGTGTTCACCGACAAGCGGGTGCGCCGCGCGATCGCGCTCTGCCTGAACCGCAAGAACCTGGTGCAGGGCATGTTCCGAGGACGGGCGGTCGTCGGCAATGACTCGCCGTTCGCGCCGCTGTTTCCCGCAACCGACCCCACGGTGCCGCAGCGAGAGCAGGATCTGGTCGAGGCCAGGGAGCTCCTGGCCGCAGCAGGCGTGCCCAATGGCTTCAAGGCGACGCTGACCACCGAGCGTTTCCAGGAGTTGCCCGACTACGCGGTCGTCATCCAAAACGCGGTGCGCAAGATCGGCGTCGATCTCACGCTCAATGTCGAAGACCAATCGGCCTACTACGGCCGTGCGGTGTTCGGGTCCTCGGACTGGCTGGATTCGCGGATGGGGATCGAGGATTACGCGCACCGCGGCGTGCCCAACACCGTCCTCACCGCGTGTTTGGGCAGTCACGGAACCTTCAATGCCGCGCATTTCAAGAATCCGGCATACGACCGGCTCGTCGCGAGCTACATCGCCGCGCTCGACCCAGCCGCACAGCGCGCCGCTGCCGGCCGCATACAGCGCCTGCTGCTGGAGGAGACACCGGTCATCACCGCCTATTTCTACGACTGGCTGTCGGTGACGGCGAAGCACATCAGCGGCGTGCTGCCGACCGCCATGGGGCAGCTCAACCTGGCCGGGACGCGCTTTTCCGGCACTCGCTCGGCGTAGGCGCGCTCGGCTGCTCAGGCGCGCTGGGCCGCGCCCAACTCCGCCGCCGGTATGTGGCAGCGAATAGCGTGCCCCTCGCCGGCATACACCAGCGCCGGCTCCTCGAGCTCGCAAATGGCGCCGAGCTTGCGCGGACAGCGGGTATGGAACACGCAGCCGGATGGCAGGTTCGCGGCGCTCGGCATTTCGCCGGTCAGGCGGATGCGTTCTGCCGCCCGATCCTCGACGCCGGGATTGGCGGACAGCAGCGCCTCCGTATAGGGGTGATGCGGGCCCGAAGAAGACCGCCTCCGCCGGGCCGATCTCCATCAGCCGGCCGAGATAGAGCACGGCGATGCGGTCGGACACGATAATGCACCACGTTCAGATCGTGCGAGATGAAGATATAGCTCACCTGCCGCTCGGCCTGCAGATCGGCCAGCAGATTGAGGATCGCCGCCTGCACCGACACGTCGAGCGCCGAGGTCGGCTCATCGCAGACCACCACCTGCGGGCCGCCGGCGAAGGCGCGGGCGATGGCGACCCGCTGCTTCAACCCGCCGGACAGCTGACGCGGCTTCGCGTCGAGATGCCGCGTCGGCCAGCCGCACCGAGGCGGTCAGCTCGCGAAGCCGCGCCTCTCGTCGCCGCGCCCGTGCAGTCCGACCAGGCGCAGCGAGCGGCCGATCAGCCGGCGCACCGTCTGCGAGCGGTTGAGCGCCGAGCCGGGATTCTGGAAGACGATCTGCAGCGCTTTGACCTGTCGGCGCGTGCGATCGTCCGGCGCGCGCCGGGCAGCGGCTCGCCGTCCAGCTCGATCCGGCTGCCCGCGTCGGGCGTCGACAGGCCGAGCAGCAGCTTGGCGAGCGAGCTCTTGCCGCTGCCGGATTCGCCCACCAGGCCCAGCGTTTCGCCCGGCCACAGATCGAGCGCCACCTCGTGACCGCCGCACCGGCTTGCCCGCTACCTGATAGGTCTTGGAGAGATCCGCATGCGCAGCAGCGGCGCCTGTGCGGCGCGCGCGGTGCGAGTGCGCGCGAGCCGCGGCGGCTTGGCGCTGGCACGCGGCAGGTCCGGCGCCTTGTCGGGATAGTAGCAGCGGCTGCACGCGGCCGCCGAGATCGATGAGGCGGCGGCTCCTCGCGGCGGCACCGATCGGTCGCATTGCGCGCAGCGTTCGGCGAAGACGCAGCGCCGCTGATCGCTGCCCGGCAGCGGCAGGAATCCCGGGAATGGTATTCGAGGCGCCCGTGATCCTTGCGCCGGCCGCGCCGCGGCAGGCAACGCAGCAGCCCGACCGTGTAGGGATGGCGCGGATCGTCGAACACCGCCTGCGCGCCGGGCCCTCCTCCACCAGCTCCCCGGCATAGAGCACGCCGACCCGGTCGCACATGCGGGCGATGACCGGCGAGATTGTGGCTGATGAACAGGATCGAGGTGGAATCTCGCCGCGCAGCCGGGCGATGAGGTCCAGCACCTCGGCCTCGACCGTGGCATCGAGGCCGGTGGTCGGCTCATCCAGGATCAGCAGCTCGGGATTGATCGACAGCGCCATGGCGATGACGACGCGCTGCTGCATGCCGCCGGACAGCTGATGCGGATAGCTGCGCAGCACCGGCCGGGGATCGGCGATCTGCACGCGCGCCAGCATCGCTGCCGCCCGGTCAGTGCGGCCTCGCCCTTGCAGGCCTTCCGCCAGCTCGAACACTTCGGCCATCTGGCGGCCGATGCGAAGCGATCGGATTGAGCGCGCGGCCCGGGATCCTGATAGACCATCGAGACGCTGCTGCGCGCGCAAGCTGCGCAGCTCGCCGGCGCCCAGCTGCCAACAGATCGCGCCCGTCGACCAGGATCCGGCCGCCGCTCACCCGCCCGTTGCGCGGCAGATAGCGCATCGGCGGCGAAGTGCCGCGGTCGATTTGCCGCAGCCGGATTCGCCGACCAGCCCGTAGGATTCGCCGCGGCCGATTCGGCAGGCACAGAGCTTGCGCAGGACCAGCCGGTCGCGTCCGCGCGACCCGATAAGGACATCCAGGTGCTCGATTCGCAGCGCATCGGCATGCGCGTCCGGCGTCCCGCTGAATGTCAGGCGCGGGCGCGCTCATGTCTCGAACACGCCCTGCACGCCGTCGGCCACCAGATTGACGCCGACCACCAGCGAGGCGATGGCAAAGGCGTCGAACAGCACGGTCCACCAGTAGCCGCCGATCGATGAGACCGTAGTTCTCGGAGATCGCGAGGCCCCAATCGGCCGAAGGCGGCTGGATGCCGAAGCCGATGAAGCTCAACGTGGCCACGGTGAAGATGGCGTAGCCCAGCCGCACCGTCATCTCGACCAGATGGGTCGGCAGCACGTTGGGCAGGATCTCGACGAACATGATGTAGAGCGCGCCGTCGCCGCGCAGCCGCGCCGCCGCCACATAGTCCAGCTCGCGCTCCGACAGCACGGCCGAGCGCACGGTGCGGGCGATGATCGGGGCGAAGACGAAGCCGATGACGAGCACCACCGTGGTGTTCGAGGTGCCGACGGCAGCCAGCGCCAGCAGCGCGATGATGACCAGCGGCAGCGCCTGCAGCGCGTCGATCACGCGGCTCACGACATCGTCGATGCACGCCGCGGAAATAGCCGATGCACGAGGCCGAGCGCGGTGCCGAGCACCGTGCCCGAGCAGCGTCGCCAGCGGCGCCACGGTCAGAATGTCGCGCGCGCCGACGATGACGCGGGAGAAACACGTCGCGGCCGAGCTGGTCGGTGCCGAACCAATGGTCGGCCGAAGGCGGCGCGAGCGTCGCGAGCAGATCGTCGGCGTACGGATCGATACGGGCGATCAGCTGGCGCCGAACAGCGCGCAGACGATCCAGAACGCACGATCGATCGACGCCGCCGATGAACGTGGGCGAGCGGAGCGCGAGGCTGCAGGCGCTCGCGCGCGCAGGCTGCGCAGGCTGCTGTTGTCGATGGCGCTGCTGGCGCCGGCCGGGTCGCGCTCATGTCACGCGCTCCGCGCGCGCATCCGCGGATTGAGCGCCGCACTCAGACAGATCGGCGAGCAGCGAGGCGAGCGCATAGATGACGCCCACGGTCAGCACGCCCGCCTCGCAGCATCGGGAAATCCTTGGCGCGGGCGGCGGTATAGATGAGCGCGCCGATGCCCTGATAGTGGAACAGCGTCTCGATCACCACCAGCCCGCCGATGAGATAGCCCACCTGGCTCGCGATCACGGTGATGGTCGGCAGCAGCGCGTTGCGCAGCACATGGCGCCACATCACCGTCCGCCAGGGCAGGCCCTTCAGCACGCGGTGCGGGTGTAGTCGGCATCCAGCGCCTCGATGGTGCCGCCGCGCGCCACTGCGCGCGATGTAGCCGAACAGCACCAGCACCAGCGGCAGCGAGGGCAGGATCAGATACCGGATCTGGGTCAGCGGCCCCGCTCCCTCGGGCCAGTCCGCCGACATCGGCAGCCAGCGCAGCCAGACGCCGAAGATCAGAATCAGCACGATGCGCGGAAACGAATTCGGGCAACGATGCCGAGCGGATTGCCCGAGCAGCACCATGCCCCGATCGCTCGCATCGCCCGACCCGCAGCGCCGCCCAGACGCCGCCGACGATGCCGAGCGGCACCACCAGGACGAAGGCGACCGCCGCGAGCTTCAGGGAATTCGACCAAGGCCGTCGCCGATGAACGGCGCCACCGGCGCGCGGAAAGATGAAGGACATGCCCATGTCGCCGGTGACGAAATGGCTGATCCAGTCCCAGTACTGGACCAGCAGCGGCCGGTCGACGCCCAGCTGGTGATTGAAGACGGCCACCGCGCTGGCATCGGCCAGCGGACCCAGGATCGCGCGCCCCACATCGCCCGGCAGCAGCTGGCCGCCGAGGAACACCACGATCGACAAGATGCCGAGGGTGATCAGCGACAGCAGCACCCGCTTCAGCAGAAATTTGAGAATCGCGGGCGGGGTGGTCACGACGCCCGCCCGATCACTTGAAGCGGATCACGAAACAATGGTGAATCGCGCGTTGGCGCTCGAAGTCCCTGGGGATGGTCTGGGCGCTGATGTCCTCGCACGCTCAGATCGGCCAGCGCCTCGGAGTCGAGCTTGAAGCGCGTGTAGTTGGTCGAGAACACCAGCCGGCCGGCCGGACGCAGCAGCTGCAACGAGCGCCGGATCATGCCCACGTGGTCGCGCTGCACGTCGAGCACTCCCTCCATGCGCTTGGAATTCGAGAACGTCGGCGGATCGAGGAAGATCAAATCGAAGCGCGGCCCGCCACGCCGCCCGGCTCTCCAGCCACTGCAGACAATCCGCGCGATGCAGTTCGTGCTCCTGCACCGTCGAAGCCGTTCAGCAGCAGATTCTCGTGCGCCCAATCGAGATAGGTGTTGGACAGATCGACGCTCACGCTGCTGCGCGCGCCGCCCGCGGCCGCATACACGGTTGCGCGTGCCCGTGTAGCAGAACAGATTGAGGAAGTCCGTGTCCCTCGCCCAATCGCGCAGCATCCCGCGCACGATGCGGTGATCGAGAAACAGCCCCGTATCGAGGTAATCGCGGAAATTGACCCAGAACTTGAGCCCGCCCTCCTGCACGACATGGCGCTCGGCGGTGAGCGCTCGCTTCTCGTACTGCCCGGCGCCTTTTTGCGGTTTGCGCACCCGCGAGTGCACGTGCGCCAGCGGCACCGCCAGCACCTCGGGCAATACCGCCAGCACCTCACGGCGGCGCTGCCGCGCGCTCTCCTGATCGACGGACCTTGGCGGAGCATATTCCTGCACGAAGAGGTGGCGGGCGCCACGGCCGTAGACATCGATGGCGAATGCGTACTCCGGCATGTCCGCGTCGTAGAGGCGGTAGCAATCGATGTGCTCGTGCTCGGCCCACGGTTCCAGACGCGCGAGGTTCTTGCGCAGCCGATTGGCGAACATCTGCGCGCCGGGGCGGCTCGACCAATCCGCGCGGACCGCCTCGGCCGGGCGCTGCTCGCTGGCTTCGTTCAGATCGAAGCGCAGCAGCCGGCATTCGATGGCGCCGTTGAACACGCGATGGGTTCGCTTGGCGTAGATCCCCAGATTACGGGCGAGCGGCGGGTTGCCGGTGAGAATCGCCGCCTGCCACCCGGCAAACCGCTCGCGCAGCGTGCGCCCGAGCTCGGAATACAGCGCGGGCAGGGCGGACTCTGCGCCGATGCGCTCGCCGTAGGGCGGATTGGCCACCACCAGGCCCAGCCGCGCCGCGGCGGTGCGGCGACTTCGCTCGAGCGCACGCCTCTCGACGTGCAGCCATTCGCCAACGCCCGCGCTGCACGCCGTTCGCGATCGCCGCGCGCACGGCGTCCGCGTCGATGTCCGAGCCGAAGATGCAGCGCCGCGCAGGCCGCGCCGCGCGGCGCGTGCGCGCCTCCGCGCACAGCCGCTCCCACAGCGCGGCGTCGTGTCCGCGCCAGCCCAGCGAACCCGAAATACTCCCGCCCGAGCGCCGGCGCGGCATCGGCCGCGATCAAGGCCGCCTCGATGAGGAATGTGCCGGAGCCGCACATCGGATCGACCAGCGGGCCGCCTTGCGGCGTATATGCCCGGCCAACCGGCGCGCAGCAGCACCGCCGCCGCCACGTTCTCCTTGAGCGGCGCACGGCCGCCCTCGGTGCGATAGCCGCGCCGGTGCAGGCTCTCGCCGGAGAAATCCACCGACAGCAGCGCCGTGGCGCCCTCGACATGCAGGTGCAGCAGCACGTCCGGGCGCTCGGGCTCGATGTTCGGGCGCTCGCCGGTGGCTTCGCGCAGACTGTCGCACACCGCATCCTTGAGCAGCTGCGAGCCGTAGATCGTGTGGCGGATCGATTCGTTGCCGCCGCTGCAGTCGCACGCGAGCGTCGCGCCCGGCGCGAGATGTTCGCGCCAATCGATGCGCTTCACGGCATCGAAGATGCCTGCGCGCGCTGCTGGCGTCGATCGAGCCCACGCTGAGCAGCACCCGGGTCGCGGTGCGCGACCACAGGCAGGTCCGATATCCGACCTCGAGCGTGCCCTGGAATTTCACGTCGTGGCTGCGCTCGCGGATGTCGCCGGCGCCGAACTGCGGCGAGCTCCTCGCGCCAGCACCGAAGCGGCGCCCACCGGCGCGGTCGCGATCCAGTAGCGCACATTGTCGTTCACGAACGTCAATGGATGCGCGGCCGGCGCCCGCAAATCGTGCCAGTCGAGCCTTCGGATGGGCGGCGAGATAGCGCACCAGGATCCGGTAAACGTGCGGATCGAACGCGGCAGACGCCTGCTTCGCCGCGAGCGCCGCCAGCTCCTCCTCGCAGCGCGCCGTGCCGAGATAGCTCCAGTGGTCGAGGACGTGCAGCTCCGCTGCGCCGAGCGGACCGCGCTCGCGCAGCGCCACGCGTCCGGGAAACGGCCACGCCTTCAGCTTCAGCGACGACAGGGCCATCTGCAGCCGCACGCGATGCAGGACGAGCGGCTCCTTGCCGACGCACGCGCCCTTGCACTGGCCGAGCTGGTAGGCGAAGCACGAGCCGGCGCTCTGCTCCAGACCGAGGACCTTCAGGCAAAGCAGCTGCGCGCGGGCGATGTCCATCAATGCCTTGCGCGCATCCTTGTGCGAATGAAACACGCCGACAGCAGCCGGCGAGCTCGCGCGGGCTCCAGCTCGCCGATCGCGGCGATCTCGACCGCGCCTTCCCTCCGCGGCCAGCCTGACGTCACGCTCTCGCAGGAGGGCTTCAGGCGCCGGTTGTAGAAGGGCTGCTGGGTCCTGATCCACTCGGCTTCGCGCAGCAGCGCACCGAGTTCGCCGGCGGTCTCGCAACCAATCGACGCGCCGCACCTGGCGCGCGAGCCTCTGCTCCTTCGCCGCGGAGTGTTCGGCGGCGAAATGGCCGAGAATGCGCGTGCGCAGCGATTTGCTCCTGCCGACGTAGAGCAGCGCGTCCGTCCGGCCCGAAAAGCCGGTACACCCCGGGCCCTTCGGGCAATTCATCGGCCAGATCCGTCGGGCAAATGCGCGCGGCAATTGGCTCGCGCCGAGCACGCTTCGGGCGGCCGCGGCCAGCGCCGCCTCGGGCAGCTCGCGGCGCAGCTTGAACCAGAAGTCGCTGAGCACGCGCGCATCGCCGAGCGCGCGGTGGCGCGCGCTAGCAGGTCAGATCGTGCCGCTCCATCACCGCGTCCAGGCTGTGGCGCGGATGCTGCGGGAAACAGGCGCCGCGACAGCTTCACGGTGCACAGCACCTTGGCGCGAGAAGCGCACGTCGAGGCGGCGGAACTCCGCGCGCAGGAACGAATAGTCGAAGCGCGCGTTGTGCGCGACGAACACCGGCGCCGCCGGCGCCGGCGACGTGAGCTTCTCGAGCACGCAGCGTGGCGATGTCGGCGAAGCGCGGCGCCCCTGCGACCATCTCGTTGCTGATGCCGGTGAAGCTTTCGATGTAGGAGGGAATGCGGCACTCGGGATTCACGAGCGTGCTCCATTCCTCGATCACCATGCCCGCCTCGACACGCACGATGCCGATCTTCGGTGATTCGATGATGAGCCGCGTTGCCGCCGGTCGTCTCCAAGTCGACAAATACCAGATCCTGCGGAAGCTCGCGAACTCCTCAGCCGCGTCCATCGAGCGACAGGATCGGATAGTACAGATCCGGGCGCCGGTCGCGGAACACGCCCCACGCCCGGCGGTAGCGGCGCACGGCGTCCAGATCGAACGTCGCGGTCAGCACGGTCTCGCTCGTCGGCGGTCGGCCTCGGCCACTTTTTCGCCGGTGTGCGAGGCGATGAACGATGAGCCGTAGAAGGTCATGGTGTATTTTTCGCCCTGCTCGGTGCCGATGCGGTTCGATGCCACCAGCGGCATGACGTTCGCCGCCGCATGGCCCTGCATGGTGCGCTGCCAGTGTCGCGCTCGAATCCAGCTCGGGTCCTGCGGCTCGGAGCCGATCGCGGTCGGGATACAGCAGGATTTCCGCGCCCATCAACGCCATGCAGCGCGCGGCCTCCGGGAAACCACTGGTCCCAGCAGATCGCGACGCCGAGCTTGGCGAACTTGGTGTCGAACACCTTGAAGCCCGTGTCGCCCGGCGAGAAGTAGAACTTCTCGTGATATCCCGGTCCCTCCGGAATGTGCGATTTGCGGTAGCTGCCGAGCACCGCGCCGCCGGCGTCGACCATCGACCACCGAGTTGTAGAAGGCGTTGTTGGCGCGCTCGAACACGCTGACCGGCAGCACCACGTCGAGCTCGCGCGCCAGGCCGCGAAAATGCTCCACCGCCGGATGTCCCTCCAGGGGCCTCGCCAGATCGAAATGCCGCGAGTCGTGGTCCTTGCAGAAGTACGGAGTCTCGAACAATTCCTGGATCAAGACCACGTTGGCGCCGCGGCGCGCCGCCTCGCGGATCAATTTCTCGGCGCGCGCCATATTGGCGTCGCGATCCCAACTGCACGCCATTTGCGTGGCGGCTACCGTGACGGTGCTCATGCAGCCGTATGCTACCTCGATGGCCGGTGCTAAAACGTGGGCGGCGAGCTCGCGCTCACGATCTCGCACTCTTCGCGCCCGGCGTTGCGGAACCGATGCGGAATGGAGCTCTTGAAGTAATACGCATCGCCCGCGCCGAGTACGCGCGAGTCGCCGCCGACCGAGAGCTCGATCTTGCCCTTGACGATCACACCGCCCTCCTCGCCCGCGTGCGTCAGCATCTCCTCGCCGGTATCGGCGTTGGGCGCATAGCGCTCGTGCAGGATCGACATGCTGCGCTTGGCGAGCCGGCCGCCGACCAGCCGCAGTTCCACCGCGCCCGTGCCGATGTCGGCGAGCGTCAGCGCGCGGAAAGAACACCTCGGGCGCGCCGGCCAGATCCAGCGTGAAAAAATCCGCCAGCGCCATGGGGATGCCGTCGAGAACCTTCTTGAGCGAACTGACCGAGGGGCTGACGCGGTTTTGTTCGATCAGCGAAATCAGGCCGTTGGTCACGCCGGCGCGCTTCGCCAATTCGCGCTGCGACAGGCCGTACATCTGCCGCACGGCCTTCAAATGGGCTCCCACATCCAGACTCATAATGTTCATTATATTAAACACTACAGGCCTGAATGTCGCTAAAATTGAGGAATGTGTTGAATTTACTTATCATCAGCGTGCCGCCCGCCACAGCCCGAAGGACCGCCATGAACGCCCGAATCACCCCTGCTCCCGCACACAGCGAGCTCGACGCCTTTTGGATGCCGTTCACGGCCAATCGCCAGTTCAAGGCCAACCCGCGGCTGCTGGCGCGCGCCGAGGGCATGCACTACTGGACCGCGGAGGGCCGCCAGGTGATCGATGCGGTGGCGGGCCTGTGGTGCGTCAACGCCGGCCACGGCCGGCGCGAAATCACCGACGCGGTGACGCGCGCAGCTCAACACCATGGAATACGCCCCGGCCTTCCAGATGGGGCATCCCATTGCGTTCGAACTGGCGAACCGGCTGGCGGCAATTGCACCGCCGGGGATGGATCGCGTGTTCTTCACCAATTCGGGCTCGGAGTCCGTCGACACGGCGCTGAAAATCGCGGTCGCCTACCAGCGGGCCCGCGGCGCAGGGCCAGCGCACCCGGCTTGATCGGCCGCGAGAAGGGCTATCACGGCGTGGGTTTCGGCGGCATGTCGGTGGGCGGCATGGTCAATAACCGCAAATTCTTCGGCTCGTCCATGCTGCCGGGCGTCGACCATCTGCCGCACACCCTGGACATCGGACACAACGCGCTTCTCGCGCGGCCTGCCGCACTGGGGCATGCACCTCGCCAACGAGCTGGAGCGCCTGATCGCCTTGCACGATGCCTCGACCATCGCCGCGGTGATCGTCGAGCCGATTTCCGGATCCGCGGGCGTGGTTCTGCCGCCGGTCGGGTATCTGAAGCGCCTGCGCGAGATCTGCGACAAGCACGACATCCTGCTGATATTCGACGAAGTGATCACGGGCTTCGGGCGCGTCGGCAAACCGTTTGCCGCCCAGGCCTTCGACGTGACCCCCGACCTGATGACCACGGCCAAGGGGCTCACCAACGGCGCGATCCCGATGGGCGCCGTGTTCTCGCAGCGCAAGATCTACGATGCGTTCATGCAGGGTCCGGAAAACGCCATCGAGCTGTTTCACGGCTACACCTACTCGGCGCATCCGGCCGCCTGCGCCGCCGCCCTGGCGACGCTCGACATCTACGCGAAGGAGGAACTGCTGACGCGCGCGGCGACGCTCAGCTCAGCGTGGGAGGACGCGGTGCATTCGCTGCGCGGCGAGCCCCACGTGATCGACGTGCGCAACTACGGCCTGATCGGCGCCGTCGAATTGGAACCGCGTGCCGGGAAGCCGGGTGCGCGAGCCTTCGAAGTGTTCCTCAAGTGTTTCGAGCGCGGCGTCATGGTGCGTCAGACCGGCGAGGTGGTCGCCCTGTCGCCGCCGCTGATCGTCGAGCCGAAGCAGATCGCGCAGATCATCGAAACCCTGGGTTCAGTGATTCGCGAGACGGATTGAGGCAAGCCGGGCGCGGCCGCGGGCCGCGCTAGCTCTTCGCCTCGAATATCGCGTACCACTTCTTGCACGGCTCGACCACTTCCCATATGCCCTCGAAGCCCGCGGGAACCACGAAGGCATCGCCGGCCCGCAGCTCGTGCTTCTCGCCGGTGACCGACTCGATCCGCACCCGGCCTTCGATCAGCACGCAGAACTCATGTTCGGTGTAGCGCACGCGCCATTTGCCGCTGGTACTGGTCCACAACCCGCAGAAGAATTGCTGCGTGGCATCGGTGTATTGATTCGAGACGCGGGTGCGCGGAATGCCGGCCAGGATCTTCTCGGGCGAGGGATTCGCGGACTCGCCGGTTTGCAGGCGGTCCAGCAACACGATCTTCGGATGGTCGGCCATCCGCTATCGTAGGCGTGTGCCGGCGGCGGAAACAAGAGCGGCCCGGCACCTCTGCGTGCCGGGCCGCCGCCCGTCGTCACTCGTTTCCGCTCGTTCGGGCGGTATCGGCCGGCCGCGCGGCTCCGGCCGCCGGCGGCGCAGCGCCTGCCTGCGCGACCGCGGCCGGCCCCGCGGCTTGCAGCGTCAACCGCACGCGCCGCTCCAGCGCATAGCCGTCGCTGTCCTCGGCAACGCTCTGGCTTTTGCCGTAGGCGTTGACCTCGAGCGCCTCGTCGCTGACGCCCGCCGCGAGGAGCAGGTCGCGCACCGCATCGGCGCGCGCTTCGGAGAGCTTCAGGTTGGCATCCAGCGTACCGCGCGGATCAGCGTAACCGTCGACCCGGACCTTGAGCCCCGGGGATCTGGCCACGGCGCCCGCCAATACCTGAATTTCGTGCGCCGTTTCCGGGGCCACCTCCGCACTGCCGGTGCGGAACAGCACGTCGCCCTGCAAACCGTCGAGCACTGCGGCGGAGCCCTCGCGGGCAGCGGCGTCCTCATGCGCAGCGGCGCCGCCGGAGGGCGCTTGCGCCGTCTCCACGCGATGGGAGAGCTCGTCGAGCCGCGCGGTCAGCGTGCGATTGGTCTCGGTCAGGTCATTCCTCTCGGTCTCGAGCGCCGCCACCCGGGCCTGCGCCTTGGCCGCCTCGCCGGCGCGGTGCACGCGCTGCCCCAGCCAGGTGCCGAGGCCCGCGCCGATCACCGCGCCCACTGGGCCCGCCGCAAACGCGCCGATCACTCCCCCCGCGATGAAGCCGGCCGGCTCCTGGGGCGGTACGGTCTTGGGCGGTGCGGTGCTGGCCGCATCCGCCAGGGCCCCCGTGCTGATGCCGACCAATCCCATCGCCCAAACGGCCTTGGCACTTGCAGTATTCATAACAGCTCCTCACTTTGACGTTCGCCACTTCAGGCGACGACCCTCGCCGCCTTGTGGGAGCCATTTCGCGCCGCCATTGGGGCGATGCGCTGAAGAGTCTGTGGCAAATCGTGGCGCAGCGCCGATCAATTGCAGAGCCGCCTGCCGCAACCGGATGCGCTTCACGCCTGCAGCGAGAAGGGTGTGAAGTTCGTCCCAATGTCGTAGTAATCCTCCCGCTCCGCCCTCTTCAGGAAGGCGACGACGCGGTAGGTCGCGGGCGCGGCAAGGAACTCCCAGCCGCATTTCAGCGCGTATTGCGTGAAAGTGAGCTCCACCAGATGGGCAAGGGGCTTGCTGCCGTAGAAGGCGACGATATAGAAAATGATCGAATCCACCAGCTCGCCGCACAGCGTCGAGCCGACGATGCGGGTCCACAGCCAGCGGCCTCGAGTCCAGATCTTCATCTTCGCGAGCACATAGCTGTTGACGAACGTACCGCACAGAAAAGCGCTGGTCGATGCGACAACGATGCGCGGCGTGTTGCCGAAAATGGCCTCCACCGCCGGCTGAGCGGCGCGCGAGCTCTGCGAAGGCGGCAGATGCACGATCACGGTGGCCATGAAGGAGGCGAATACCAGCGCGCCGAACCCGGCCCAAACCACCCGGCGGTCGCGGGCGTAGCCGTAAACCTCGGTCAAAATATCGCCGAAAATATACGAGATGGGGAAGAACAGAACCCCGGCCAAAAAGGTGACTGTGCCGAAGATCGGCACCTGGAAGGATGTCTCCTTGGCGGGACCGATCAAATTCGAGCAAAGCAGCACACAGACGTAGGACGCCATCACAAAATCGTAATAGCGGTATTGTCGGGTTTGCAGTACAGGCGCCATGGACGCCGATGATATGTCATACGGACTGGACGCCCATTCAATTCTCGCCGCTCACGTAATCGCAGGATCTCCAGCGGTTTGGCGAAGACCATCACATCAAGAATGGGCCCGGTACGGTAGATATGTCTCACCTTAAAAGTGCCGGACTTATGGAGCAGGGCAAACCCTTCAGCGCAACCGAGAGTCCGCTCGTCGATTTCGATGCCGTTTGCCAAAAAGTGCGCGCGGCCATCGAGCCGGCGCGCGCGCATGCCGTTTCCCTGCACGACGAGCACGGCGAGCTGCTGTGGCTGACCGAAAGCTCGATGGGCCCGGACGAGCACAATGCCGTGCGCGAGGCGAACGAAGCATTTTCGAGCAAGGATGCCCCCTCGGCGCTGGCGTACGACCTCGGCGACTTCCGCTCCGCGTTGCTGCTGCGCGCGGTCAACGCGCGCAGCAGAACGGTCGGCGCCGTCATGCTCATCGTCGATAGCCGGGTCATCAAGAAGGATGCCCGCGGCAACATCAATTTCATGACGCCGAAATTGCAGCGTGCGCTGGCCGATTTCGCCGGCATGCGCCCGGACAGCGGACCGGCCGTCGAGCCTGAGCCCGCATCCGCGGCTGCGCCGGCCGTCAAGGCGGGGCTCGCGAGCGTGAAGACGCTCGGCAAGTCCGACTCGCCGGCGCGCAAGGCGGCTCCCGCCGCAGTGCCTGCGCCGCCCAAGCCATCGGCCGCCGCGCGGCCCGCGCCCCCCCGATCGAGCCCGTCGCCCGCGACAGCCAAACCCTCCGCACCCGCGCAGCGGGCACCCGCACCGTCCACAAGCGCCCGCCCCGCGCCTCTCCGCCCCGCGCCTCTCCGCCCCGCGCCTCCCCGCCCTGCGCCCCCCCGCGATGCGCCTCCTCACTCCGCGCGTCCCCGCGATGCGCCCCCGCGCGATACGGCTGCGCATGCGAATGGGTCGCCGCTCGAACTCTCGCTGGCGGATTCGGTGCGCATGCCGGCCGCGAAGCCTCACCCGGCGCCGGCGCCAGCCTCCGCGGCCGCCCCGCCCGCCGTACAGGCGCATGACAGGCGCGCCCAGCAAGAGGTCACCCCCGAGATCGACCGACTACATGCGGCATTGCGCCGCAGCCCGATCGCGCTGCACGTGCAGCGCCTCGTGCCGCTGGCCAAGGGCAGCCAACTGAAGCGCTACGAAGTGCTGCTGCGCTCCAAATCCGAAGTCGCCCCCGACGCCGCGCCGCAGGCGATGCTCAAGGCGGCCGTCGACAACGGTTTGGGCTCGATGATCGACCGGCGCGTCGTGACCGAGCTCATCGGCTGGCTGGTCCGTCACCCCGACGTGTGGCAGACCAATGCCGTGATGTTTTCCGTGAATCTCACCACCACGGCGTTGCACGACGAGCACTTCATCAAATTCGTCGGCTTGTGCCTGGCGAAGGCCTCGCTGCCGAAGTCGATAATCGCCTTCGAGGTCGACGTGCCGACGGCAACCAAGCTCGCGACCAGGATTTCCGAAGTCGCCGCGGCCTTGGACCGGCTCGGCTGCCCCATGGTGCTCGACGATTTCGGGCTGCGCACCGAGTGCTTCGACCTGCTGCGCCTACCGGGCGTTCGGTACATCAAGCTCGCGCCGGAGATCACCGCGAATATGCGCACCGACAAGCTGTCGCAGGCGGCGATCACGGCGGTCGTGCAAATGGCGCGCGTCCTCGGGATGCACACGGTGGCTAAGCGAACCGAGACCCCCGCCGAGCAGGAATGGCTCACGGCGCTCGGCGTCGATTTCGTCCAGTCCTACGCCATGTCGCCGCCCACCTCTATCGACTCGCTGTCGACAGAACAAAAGGCGAGGAGCTAATGCTAATCGCCCCGCGCCGTCGTGGCATTCTCCCGCCAACCGCCTCCAAGGGCCTTGATCAAGTACACCGCCGTGAGGAATTGCTGGCCGTGGATCTGCACCGCTGGCGCTGATTGCCGAGCAGTGTCTGCTCGGCCGTGATCACATCCAAGTACCTGGCGACGCCGCCCTTGTAGCGGTCGCTCGCGATTTCGGATGTGCTCGATATCGTTGACGCTGGTGGTCAGACTGCGCTCGTTGACAGCCGTGATGCGCTGACCGACCTCCTGCGCCGACAGCCCAGCGTAGTTCCACACAGTGCTGATCACCGGAATGTTGATTTCCGGGAAGATGTCGGTCGACATCTTGGAGAGCACCAGCGGAGTTGCGAGGAGAATCAGCAGCGCCATTACTAGGAAGGTATAGGGCCGGCGCAGCGCGACTTGAACGATCCACATTATCTGGGCAGCCGGAAAACAAACGAGGTTGGTGCGACCGCTTCACGGTGATCGGACGCCCGCGATCTTACGCAGCCGGTCGCTCGAGCGCGAGCGCGCGCCGCCCGAGGCGCTTAAGATTGCGTCATCTGTGACGTGCGGCACTTGCAAATCCAACCGTTCGCGGCCAAGAATAGGCGTCTGCAACGAGACACCGGGACCGAGCTAAGTGTTTTTCGTTAGTCCCATGAGGTTCGGTTCCGGTTCCCGTCAAGCCTGCCCACAATGACTTTCACCGCACTGATCGCCGTCCTCGGGCTCGCCGGTGCCCTGTTCTTCATCATCGCAGTCCGCCGCCTGCGGCGACGCCGCGTGATCGGCGGATTGTTCAGCGGGCTCACATCCCTCGCGCTGTTTCTGCTAACTGCGTGCGCGTGGCTGGCCGCGGCGAATCTGCGCACCTATCAGCGATTGAGCGCGGAGCAGCGGGCCGGCGAACTCGAGTTCTCGGCCACGGGCGCGCACCAATACAACGGAGTTCTCACCTTCCCCGCGGGGGAGCGTGCGGTCTTTTCGATGCGCGGGGACGAGTGGCAGGTCGATGCGCGGATTCTCAAATGGCAGCCCTTTGCCAATCTGCTGGGATTCGACTCGGCGTACCGCCTCGAGAGAATCAGCGGCCGGTACTCGCGCATCGAGGACGAACGCAGCCAGCCGCGCACGGTGTATCCCTTGTATCCGCCGGACCGCGTCGATCTATGGGAATTGATCCGTCGCTACCATGCCTGGCTGCCGTGGTTCGATGCGCTGTACGGCAATGCGGTCTACCTGCCCATGGCGGACGGAGCGCTGTACGAAATCAAGGTCTCTCAAACCGGTCTGGTCGCGCGGCCGCTCAATCAGGCCGCCCGGGACGCGGTCGGTAACTGGCACTAAGCGCGCATGGCACGCAATTCCCTCGTGCGCCGCTGGGTTCGCCGTTTCCTGATCGGCATGCTCTCGCTCATGCTTGTGATGGGGGGCGCCGTCGCATGGCTCAAACTGGACGAGAACGAGCTTGTGTTCGCCACGCAGCGCAGCCGGCTGCACCTGCTCATGCAGCTGCCGGCGGAAGCGGAGCGCGTGACGGTGGCGGAGAGCGCCGGTGCGCGGCTCGCGGGACTGCTGTTTCGTGCGGACCGCGCCGACGACACCGGCTACTGGATATTGCAGCTGCACGGCAATGCCGATTCTGCGTACTCGATCTGGCAGGTGCGGCATTGCGAGACGCTGCGCCGCGTGGGCTTCAGCGTCCTTAACATCGATTACCGCGGCTTCGGTCTGACCCCGGGGGAGGCCTCCGAAGCGGGCATGTACGAGGATGCCGAAGCGGCCTACAAATCGCTGCTGCTGCGCGGCGTACCGCCGAGCCGCATCATCCTGCTGGGCCACTCCCTGGGCTCCGGACCCGCGGTGCTGCTGGCGACGCGCCACGAGGCCGCGGCACTGGTGCTGTTCGGCGCCTTTACGTCGATCCCCGATGCGGCTGCCGACCAATATCCGCTGCTTCCGGTGCGCTACGTGGCCTCCGTCCAGTTCGATTCACTGTCCAGGATCCACGAGGTGCACATGCCCGTCATCATCGCCCACAGCCGCGCCGATACGCTGGTCCCGTACTCGCACGCGCTGCGCCTGTTCTCGGCCGCGAACGAACCGAAGCGCCTGATCACCTTCGACGCTGCGGCGGATGACGGCTTCGGCGGTCATGTCGACGCGCTGTTCGAGCATCCGGAAGTGCTCAAGTCGGCGCTCGCCGCCCTGCTGCCCGTACCGACACCGCCGAGCGAATCATGAAGCCGGCGGACAAAGCAAAGGGGGCGGCATTTGCGCTGCTGCTCATCGCCGCGGGCACGGGATGGTGGCTCACCAAGCCGCTCTCGCCCGACGCGGTCCAGAAACGCGCCGCGGCCGTGACCTCGGCCGCACTAGTCGACGAGAGCACCTACACCACCGCTCTGCGGGTGGCGCGGCTCGCGAAGACCCCGGAAGAGCAGCCGTACTCGCTCACGGCGCTGCGCGTGGCAGACCACGAGCTGGCGCTCGCATTCACCGCCGCGCTGCGCGACGTGGAGGCGCATCCGCCGGCCTTGAGTCCCGAGGCGCGCGCGATTCAAGACCGCCTGGTGAAGTCCCAGGTATTGCTCGACAGCGATCAGCAGCGAGTCACCCAGCTCAGCGCCGCGCTCGCGGCGGCCAGCGAGTCGCAAAGGGATGCGCTGCGCGACGAGCTGGAACTCGCCCAGTCGCAGCTCGATCTGGACAAGGACGAAGTGGAGGAAGCCAACCAGGACCTGGTCGCCGCCGGCGGCAATCCCCAGCAGCGCATCGAGGCCATGATTCAGGAGCACGACGCGCAGGTCAAAGCGCGGGCCGCGGCGGCGACGGCCGCCGCTACGCCGGTCGCGATCGGCGTCCTGGAAAAGGCCGGTTCGCTGAAGGAGTTTCGCGAGTGGCTGGAATTGCGACAAGAACGGCAGCAACTCGCCGACGCCGCAGACCTCGCCCGGCAAAAGGCGCGAGGCCTTGAGCGAGCAGCACTCTGCGCTCGGGGCGAGCCTGGAGGAAACCAAGGGCGGAATCGCCGAGCTCGCTCACCACACGAAGAGCGCCAAAGCCGCCGGCAAGCCGGCCAATCCCGTGCCGCGCGCGGCGCACAGCCATGAAGATGCGGCGGCACTGCTCGATCAGACCAAACAGATCGCCGCCAATCAAAAACTGCTGACGTTGCTCGACCGGCAGACGGCCGACCAGCGCCAGCTCGCCGGGGTCTACCGGCAATGGGCCGGCGTAGTGTCGTCGCAGGCGACTGCACAGGTGCACAAATTGCTGCTGGACGGCGTGATCGTGGCGCTGATTCTGCTCGCACTGCTGTTGATCGATAAGTGGGTGGAGCATCTGCTGACAGGGCCGAAGCTCGACCGCCGCCAGGCAGAAACGCTGCGCAGCATGACCCGGATGAGTCTGCGCGTACTGGCCGCGGTGGTCATCCTGTTGATCGTCATCGGCATGCCGAGCCAATTCGGCACCATGATCGGCATCGTCGGCGCCGGCCTCACGGTCGCGCTGAAGGATTTCATCGTGGCGTTCTTCGGCTGGCTGGTGCTGATGGGCCGCAACGGCATTCGCCTCGGCGACTGGGTGGAGATCAACGGCGTGAGCGGCGAAGTGACCGAGCTGGGGATGTTCCACACGGTGATGCTGGAGACCGGCAACTGGAGCGATGCGGGACATCCCACGGGACGGCGCGTGACGTTCACCAACAGCTTCGCCATCGAGGGCCATTACTTCAATTTTTCGACGTCCGGCCAGTGGCTGTGGGACACGCTGCAGGTGGTGGTGCCCGCCGGTCAGGACCCGTACCCGATCGTCGATGCCATCACGAAGCAGGTGGCGGATGCGACGGCCGAGAGCGTGCGCCAGGCGGAGCAGGAATGGCAGCGTGCGGTTCCGAGTCAGCGCAGCAAGACATTTTCAGGCGCACCGGGCGTCAACATCAAACCGGTCGTGGGCGGCGTGGAGATCGCCGTGCGCTATCTGACGCGAGCGCATGAACGATACCAGCTGCGCGCCAAGCTGTACCAGTCGGCGGTGGATCTGCTGGGTCAGAAGCACGCGGCGTAGCCGGCCGCCTGAGCCGCGGCGCGTTCGCTCAGGCGTGCGCTTCTTCGTGGAGCTTGAGCTCGGTGCGCAGGTGTTCGCGAATCAGGAATTTCTGCACCTTGCCGCTGATGGTGAGCGGGAAGCCGTCCATGAAGCGCACGTAGTGCGGCACCTTGTAGTGCGCGATCTGCCCGCGGCAGAACTCGCGGATGTCCTCCTCGGTGGCCGTCATGCCGTCGCGCAGCCGGATGCAGGCGCAAACCGCCTCGCCGTACTTGTGGTCGGGCACGCCGACCACGGCGACGTCGAGCACCGCCGGGTGGCGGTACAGGAATTCCTCGATCTCCCGCGGCGAGATGTTCTCGCCGCCGCGAATGATCATGTCCTTCACGCGGCCGACGATGTTGCAATAGCCCTGCTCGTCGATCACCGCCAGATCGCCCGTGTGCATCCAGCCGGCCGCGTCGATCGCCTCCCGCGTGCGCTCGGGATCATCCCAATAGCCGCGCATCACGCTGTAGCCGCGGGTCAGCAGTTCACCGGGCGTGCCGCGCGGCGTGACGCGCCCCTCTGCATCGATGATCTTCACCTGCACGTGCGGATGCACCCGGCCGACGGTGCCCACGCGCCGTTCAAGCGGATCGTCGTGCCGGGTCTGAAAGCTGACCGGGCTGGTCTCCGTCATGCCGTAGCCGATCGTGACCTCCGGCATGTGCATCTCGGCGATCACCCGGCGCATGACCGCGATCGGACAGGGCGATCCGGCCATGATGCCGGTGCGCAGCGACGACAGGTCGAATTCGCGAAAGCGCGGATGCTCCAGCTCCGCGATGAACATCGTCGGCACGCCGAGAAGCGCCGTGCACCGCTCGCTCGCGACCGTCTCCAGCACCGCCAGGGGCTCGAAGCCCTCGCCGGGAAACACGCTCGCCGCACCGTGCGTCATGGCCGCGAGCACGCCGAGGACCATGCCGAAGCAGTGGTACAGCGGAACGGGATGCACACGCGGTCGTCGCACGTGAGCCGCATGCCCTCACCGAAGAAGAACCCATTGTTGACGATGTTGAAGTGCGTCAGCGCCGCGCCCTTCGGCGTGCCCGTGGTGCCGCTGGTGAACTGGATGTTGAAGATCCGGTCCGCATCCTGCTGCGCTCCGATCGATGCGAGCAGTGTCTCATCGAGGCCGTGCCCCGCGATCGTCAGATCGTCGAACGAGAGAGCGCCGCTCAAGGGTTCCGTGCCCAACTGGATCAGCAGGCGCAGCTCCGGGAAGGCCGGGCACGGCAACCGCCCAGCTGAGCAACCGCGCAGCTCCGGGATCAGCGAATGCAGCATTGCGGCATAGTCGCTGCCGCGAAATCGCGGCGCAAACACCAGCGCGCGGCAGCCGACGAGGCGCAGCGCAAACTCGAGCTCCGTCGTGCGGTAGGCGGGATTGATATTGACCAGCACCAGTCCGGCGCGCGCCGCCGCGAACATCGTCAGCACCCACTCGGCGCAGTTCGGCGCCCAGATGCCGATGCGCTCGCCCGGCTTCGAGCCCGCATGCGAGCATGCCGCGCGCGACCCGCTCGACCTCGCGATCGAGTTGGGCGAAGGTGAGCCGCACCGACTGATGCGGCACCACGAGCGCGGCGCGCTCGGGTCCCTCCTCGACGGCGGCCTTGAGAACGCCGTCGACGGTGCGGTACAGCAGCGGCCGGTCGCTGGTGCCCGACACGAAGCTCGCTGCGAGTGGCTGTTTGGCCGGCGGCATGTGCACAATCCAGGCCAGCGGCTGGCCGTCCGTGAGATCAGTAGACCCTCGTTGTATATACCGGGGAAACCTCCCGGTCCAGCTTGCTCACCGCGCCGTTGGCCAAGGTAGAATGTGCGACTTCGATCGCGCACGTGTCCTTGAATGCCGGCTTAGCACAGTGGTAGTGCAACGGTTTTGTAAACCGTAGGTCGGGGGTTCGAATCCCTCAGCCGGCATACCCAATTAAAACAATATCTTACGTGCTACTGGGCAAGTGTTCAACAAGGCCAAAATAGGCCAATACTGCAAATATACTGCACGCCGCGTTCGCTACTGAAGATAGGTTCGGTGCTGGGGCACAAGTCACCTTCGATGACTTATAGGTACTCGCATCTTGTGCAGGGCAAGCCGGTGACTGGTCATACTGAACTCGACGCCCTGCTGAGTGGGAAGTAACTGCAACACGTGTTTCAGTTGAAAAAGAAAAGCCCCGGCCGTCCGGGGCTTTTACCGTCATCATTTATCAGCCAGGGGCTTCGCCATAAGTTCTAAGTAATCGGCTAGGGCGCGTTCCGGCCGAACCTCAAGCTGCGCGATGCCGTCAAAGACGCTGCCGCGGAGGCCGAGCGCGCCGATGAGCACCTGCAATTAGTTCAATGGACCCGATCACAAGCGCCACGCCGACCGAAAGTCCCGTGGTCGTGACGTTGTAGAAAATCTTTCGGACGGGATTGAGGAAAGCCCAGTCGTAGGCCTTCGACATCAGCACGCCGTCGGTTGTGTCCATAAGCGTCATTGCGGCTGGTAGACTGACGCTCAATGTGGTCCAGCTGACCGGGGTGATTCCAGCGTTTCAATACCGGGTAACCCATCGCAGGATGATGCTGTGGGCATCACCACACAGCCGGGGAGCGCGCAGGGGCGCGATGCCGCGGAAGACCTCATTGGCCGGCTGCGGCGAGAATCGCCCGCCGGATCAGCGTTTCGAATAGCGGCAGCTTGTAAGCATTGCCGGAAAGCGGCGTGGCGCCCCCGATGGCTGCGCGAGCTGCGGCGCTCGCCGCATCCTCGTTGATCTTGCGGCCGGCGAGCGCTTTTTCAGCGCCGAGCGCGCGGTACGGCGCAGGTGCCGCGGCACCCAATACGATGATCGCGCGTCGGCAATGTCCACCCGACGAGCGCTCGAGCGTCGCTGCGACGTCGGCCAGCGGCCAGTCGAAAGCGGTCTTTTCGCCGAGCCGCAGATAAGCCGTGCGTACATCGGCTGCCGGCCGCGGCAAGTGCACGCCCGTGAGGACCTCGCGCGGCTTGATCTGATTCTCGCGCGTGCCGTCTCCCGACGGCGGCACGAGGAATTCCTCGAGGTGCAAACGCCGCCGGTTCCCGACCGCGTTGACCAGCTCGACCTCTGCGCCTAGCGCCACAAGCACCGTCGCCGCGCTGGATGGGTGGACAATCGCGCAGGGCCGGTTGTTGAAGATTGCGTGATATCGATTGTCGCCGGAGTGCGCGAAGCAGCGGTCCCCTCCCTTCCTCAAGCAGTGGTATTGCAACGAGCGGAAATACCAGCAACGGGGTCGCTGCAGCAGGTTCCCGCCGATCGTCGCCACGTTTCGGATCTGCGGGCTCGCGGAACTGCCCGCGACCTCGGCGAGCGCAGCGTAGCGCTCTCGAATCAGCGCATGGCCCGCGATCCTGGCGAGCGTGATCATAGAACCGATGCGAATGGCGCCGCCCGGCTCCTCGGCGATGGCGTCGATTTCCGCGACGCTCGAGAGACTGATGAGTGTCGCGGGGGCCATCAATCCTTCCTTCAACAAGTCGAGCACGTCGATTCCACCCGCCTTGATGACCGAGCCCTCGGCGACGATCGCGCCGTCCGCCGTCGACATTGCCGCGGCGGTCGTCGTGGATGCCGCTGCCGCGGCTTCGGCCACCGATCGAGCACCGAGCCACGAAAATCGGTTCATGCGTTTCCCGCCTTCGGCACTCGCCCGAGCGCCGCTAAGATCGCGGCCGGCGTCATCGGCAGCGATCGAACGCGCACGCCGATCGCGTTGTAGACCGCATTGCCGATCGCGGGAGCCGTGGCGATGTTCGAAGGCTCGGCGATGCCATAGGCATCCGTCGCGCTCATGGCGCGATAGTCCTCGAGCAGCACCACCTCGATCTGCGGGGTTTCGCAGCTGCCTTGCGATCTTGTAGTGCTCGAGGTCGGCGTTCATCACGCGGCCCGGCGCGATCCATGACCCGCTCCTCATAAAGCGCGAACGACACGCCCATGAGGACCCCGCCCTGCACCTGGCTCTCGATTTGGCTGCGGATTCATCGGTCGACCGCAATCCTGCACGGCGACCATGCGCTCGACGCGCACGATTCCCGTCTCGGTATCCACGGCAACCGCGCAAACTGCACTCCGCCCGACATCCTCTGCGCGCTGGCGCCATCCCCCATACGCCGGCGAAACCCGCCGTAATCGTCGGAATCGCGAGGCAACCGCGCTCGCGAAGTCCGTGCGTAGCCGTGCCGCCGCCTCGCGAAGCTCATGTTGTGGGCATTGATCGTCGCGAACGTGATTCTCCCATCCGCGGCGACGAGTGCCGCGGGCGCCGCCTGAGCAGCGGCGCGGCCTCGCGGCAGAGCGATTGCGCACGCCGCCATGCGCGGCGTTGCGAGCGGGCGGCGTGATCGAGGCGGTCGCGAGGCTGCCGTAGGACGGCGGGCCCGGCGGGGAAATCCGTATCTCCGATGCGTATCTGGATCGTCTGCCGCCGGCAGACCGAGGACTCCTCGGCCACGACCTGTGCGAGCACCGTCCGGATGCCCGTGCCGATGTCCTGAACGCCCGAGAGCACCTCGACCGTGCCGTCGCGCATGATGCGCACTTCGCAAGACGCGTTGATCTGCACGTTGGACATCCAGAGGGATTGCGCGACGCCGATGCCGCGCTTGACCGGACCGCGATCCGCGCCGGCGCATGCCGCCGCGCCAACCGATCGCGCCGCGCCCGATGCGCCGCTGCTCGCGGCGCACCGGGCTCGGATCGATCCGATCACGCAGCGCCAGGGATCCATGCCGAGCTTCTCCGCGAGTTCGTCGACCGACTTGTTCCATCGCCCAAGCGCCCGGCACTGTTGCCCGGCGCTCGCATTGCGCATCCGGGGCCCGCATTGATGAATACGTCGTACTGCGCGCTCTCGAAGTTCTGACACGGTGTAGAGGGATCCCGGGCGAAGGTCCAAATGCCCGCACCGAGCGCAACGCCCGCCGTTCCGTAGGCTCTGCACCGAGATCGCGGTCAACGAGCCGTCGCGTCGCGCGCCGACGCGTATGCGCTGCTGCCGTCGCCGGCCGATTGCCGCGTCGGTCTGTTCTTCACGCCGGTCGAGAATGATGCGAACCGGGGCTTGCGCCTTGCGCGATAGCGCTCACGGCAAGGCGCCCATAGTTGCCGAGCGCTGGACTTCGACCCGAAACCACCGCCCATGCCTCGCACGAGACGCGCACGCGGCTAGAGCGGCAGGCCGAATGCCCGGCGATCTCGCGTCGCACGCCGGCGGTGTATTGCGTGGACATGTAGACCGTAAGCCCATCGGCGCGCCAGTCGGCGACGATCGACTGCGGCTCCATGCAACAGTGCGTCTGGACTTGGGTCGCGTATTCCTGCTCGATCACGGTCGCGGCCTGCGAAAAGCCTTGTGAGATATCGCCGCGGCGGGCGATCGCAGGACCGCGCACATTGCCCTCGAGCGGCAATCCCGCGGGCGCAGGGTAACCCGAGGCGCTGCCCGATGGCGCCGAGGCACTGTCATAGACCGGCGGTGCGCCCGGCGCGCGCGCCTCGCTCAAGTCCACGACGAACGGCAAGGGCTCGTAGTCGACTTTAATCCGCTGCAGCGCTTCCTCCGCGGCGAGCATCGAGGTGGCCGCAACGGCCGCGACCGGCGCGCCCGCGTAGCGCACGATGGCCGTGCCATCCTTTGGCTGCAGCGCGAGAATGACGGCGCGAACCTGCGGATCGCGGGTGGCGGCCGACACGTCGATCGCACGCACCCGTGCATGGGGGTACGGAGAGCGCAATATTCGTCCATAGAGCATTCCGGGCAGCGCGACATCGACCGTGAAGCGAGTTGCGCCCCGCACTTTCGCCTCGGCATCGTGTCGCGCCGTGGGCTTGCCGATCACGGCGAGTTCGCGATTCGGAGGCAAGGGCGGCGGCTCGTCGGCCGGAATCTCGCGCACGACTTGCTCGTGGCCCCCGAGACCCAAGGGCATCGTCACGGTGCGCATCGATTCCTCGCTCATGCCTTCCTCGGTGGCTTGGTGAGCGCGAGTGTCGCGGCGATGACGTGCGGATACGTGCCGCACCGGCAAACGTGGCCACTGATGGCGCGCCGAACCTCTGCCTCAGTGGCCAACGGCCGATCGCGCAGCAGCGCCGCGCAGCTCATGACCATCCCGGGCGTGCAGAATCCGCATTGAACGGCATCATGCTCGATGAAGGACGCTTGAACGGGATGCAAGCCATCGTGTGGCGCGAGGCCTTCTATCGTCGTCACGCGACGCTCGCCGACGTCGATCGCCAACATCATGCATGAACATACCGGCGCGCCGTCGAGCCACACCGTACATGCCGAGCACGCGCCCCGGTTGCAGGCGATCTTCGTGCCCTTGAGCCCGACCGGCCCCCGCAACACCTCGGCGAGCGTAGCGCGAGGCTCCACCTCGAGCTTTCGCGCGCTGCCGTTGACCTCGAGCGTAATGCCGATGAGGCCCTCCGCGGATCGTTCGGCATCTGCGACGAAGCCGCCGGCGCTGGCGGCGCCGACCGCTTGCGCGGCTACAACGAGCGGCAGCGAACCGAAGGTCGTGCCCGCCGTGGTCAGCATGGATTGTTGCAGGAAACCTCGCCTCGACAACTTCCGGTCCACGATACGTCCGTCAATCGCCGGCTAGCTTGCCGTGTACCCGACGGTCTGAGCAAACGTCACGAATTGCTGAACCGGCAGCTTCATGGCCTCTGCGAGTTTCGCGTAGTCGACCGCACCTCGGAACACCGTCGCGAGACCTTCCGATGCGCAGAACAGATAGACGTTCTGTCCGATAAAGCCAGTGTCCACCGAACTGTAGAGCCGTCGTTCCTCGACCTTGAGATCCTGCATGCGCTCGCCGTGCGCGACGTAGACGAGATTGAGCGGCGCAGCGGCGACGAAATCCTGCGTTCCGGTCTGCGCGCGGATGTCGTCGGGCAGATAAAACTGCAGCTCATGCGCCCTGGGCTCATAGAGCCAAACGCCGTCGGCCATCGCGAGATAAATGTCGATGACCATGATATGGCGCCAGTAAGGGGCGGTACGGTCGCCGCTAGGTCGGTTGACGCCAAACGCCGCCCACAATAGATCCGAGAGTGTTGGCGTCGACAGCGTGCGATTCGAATATGCGCGCGTCGAATGGCGTAGATTCAGTGCCGATAGCAGCGGCCGGCCGCCTTCGCGCCGCGGCGCCGGGAGCGGCATCGTCTTCATCTGCGCACCGGAAGCCGGAATCGCCGCCGCAGCGGCGGCCCCCGCGAGAATCCCCGCAACAGTTTCGCGCCGTGTCATCAGTGGGACTCCTTCGCTGGATGAGCCTTTGCAGTGCAGGCTCAACGTCGCATGCGGCGACGCGACTTACCATGCGCGATTTCCACGATCGCATGAGGACATTTACCCATCACCGTTGCCCTGCCGGTCACGAGCGAGACTGCGCTCGACGCATTCCGAAATGGGCGAGCTGCTTGCCGCCTGCAGCCAGGACACACCGTACCGCCTTGCTCGCGATCAACGTCTGAAATTGAAGGATATTGAGCAATCGGCTCTCGATCAACTGAGCCTCGGCAATAGGCGCGATCACGCGAAGAATCGGATCATCGGCAAAGAAGGGCGTCCCTTCCCGCATCGCATGCACTGTGCCGGTAAAGCGCAGAGTCGCGAGGTGATCCAAGAAGGGTTGCGGAAGGGCCCCCAGGCCTCGCAGAAACTCGAGGTCATCGGTCGTAAAGCGCAGCTGCTCAAGGTACTCGATGACCTGCTCCAGACCCCCCGCCAGCAGAAATCGTCGAGCCCGCGCTCGAGCGCACCGCCGCCGCGATCGCTGGCATGGCTGATGAAGCGAAGTGGCATAGCGTGCTGGCAATCGCCGCGGTGGGTACCGCTGGCCTGCGAATTGCGTCCAACCGCAATGAGGTCGTCGCCGCAATCGAGGCGCGCACCGGCGTGCACATCGAAATGATCCCGGGCGAAGAGGAAGGTCGACTTGCCTACGTGGCAGCCAGGTCCGGGCTCGGGATAACCGCGGGCTCGCTCGTGGTGTTCGACACCGGAGGCGGCAGTACGCAGTTCACATTCGGGCACGACTCAAGCGTGGACGAGCGGTTCAGCGTCGACGTCGGCGCCGTGCGTTACACCGAGCGTTTCAAGCTCGACGGCGCCGTGTCACTCGACGTGCTGCACCGGGCCATGGCGGCGATTTCGGCGGACTTGTCGCGCATCGAGGGACGTGAGGTTCCCGCCGCGCTGGTGGCGATGGGTGGCGCGGTGACTAACATCACCGCGGTCAAGCACGGGCTCGCCCACTATGATCCGACGGTCGTCCAAGGCACCGTGCTCGACCGCGCCGAGGTCGAACGCCAGATCGAACTCTACCGGTCGCGGGATGCCGACGCCCGCCGCACCATCATCGGATGCGCTACGACCCGTAGATTGCGAGTCGGTCGGTCTGAGCAGCTTGTCACCTGGACCGAATCGCAGGAGTCGCGACGTTTCATAGCCGATTACCTCGAATGTTCGCGCCTCTCGTTACGCCGGAACGCAGGGGCTGTTGCCGAAATGCGTCCAGCCCTCCGAGGCAAAACTGACCGGGCGGCCGAGGTCGTCGAGTACCATTACACGAGGCTCCTCGTCGCCCGACAGGCTCGTCATGCGGCCGAGCGGCGTGATCGGCACACCGTACAACTGTGATAATTCGCCGATCCGGGCCGATGCTGCTGAGGGTGCCGTGAACAGGATTTCGTAATCGTCACCACCCGTCAGCGCGGTCACGAGGCAACGCGGATCGCCGGCTATCGCGACGCTGGCGGCGGGCGACAGCGGAACCGACCTGGCTTCGATGACCGCGGAGAGGCGCGAGACCTCGCAGATATGACGCAGATCGGCGACTAGCCCATCCGAAACATCAAGCCCTGCGGTAGCGATGCCGATCAGCTGTGGGCCCAAGGTGACGCGCGGCTCTGGCAATCGGTAGCGATCGATGAGAAACGCAGTCGAAGCTGCGTCGAGCGCGGACGGCGTGGTGCGCAGTACCGAGAGTCCTAGCGCGGCGTCGCCGATCGTGCCGGTCACGAAGACGGTGTCGTCCCGTTGCGCGCCACCGCGCCGGATGATGCGACCAATCGGCGCCTCGCCAAAAGCCGTGACTGCGATCGTGATTGGACCTGATGTCGAACTCATGTCGCCGCCGATCAGATGCATGCCGTATTCGGCCTGGTCGTGGGCAAGACCGGCGACAAAGGCGGCAATCCACGGCTCGTCGACCGTATTCGGCAATACGAGATCCAGTAGATAGGCGCGCGGGACTGCACCCTTGGCCGCGAGATCGGAGAGATTGACGCGCAGTCCTTTGCGCGCGACGAGATTGGCCGGATCGTCGGGCAGGAAATCGATACCGCCAACTATGGTGTCGGTTTTTACCACCAGCTCGTTGTTGGATGCCGGGCTGATAACAGCCACATCGTCGAGCAACCCGTAGGCGCCGGGAAACGCACGTGCGAGCGGCGCGAAATACCGCGCGATCAGCTCAAACTCGCCTGGTAGGCCCTGCTTCGACATCATCGCCTCAGCGTCTCTTTACCGCCATCCGAAACCTCCGCTGCGATCGATCGCCTTACAAGTTGGCCTGGACGTGCGCTGGATGTCAAAGTGTGCAGACCTAAACCGCCACCAAATGCTACGCTCTCCGTAACCCAGCCTAAATTGCGGTTTGCCGCGCTCGTGCGGCGCGGCCAAGAAAGCCGCAACATGCCGATATGCTGCGGGTCACCCCTTCACGCATATGAGCGGTTCGAGCCGTGCAACCTTGCACGCAAGTCCGGCTCTCTCAGCGAGATCCACGACTGCGTTGACATCTTTGTAAGCGCCGGGCGCCTCTTCTGCGATGCCGCGCATGGAGGGACTCAGTATCCAGATGCCGCGTGCTTTTAGCTCGTCGACCAGCTGGCGACCGTCCCACTGGCCCATCGCCTGTCGGCGCGACATGCTGCGGCCGGCGCCGTGGCAAGCGGAGCTGAATGACAAGCCTTCGCCGTCCGCTGTTCCTGCAAGCACATAAGAGGCGGTGCCCATGGAGCCGCCGATCAGTACCGGTTGTCCATACACGCGCAGCCAATCGGGCAAGCTCGGATGAACTGGACCGAAAGCGCGGGTTGCGCCCTTGCGATGAACAAATAGTTGGTGGGTTACGCCGTCGACAATGTGAGTTTCCTCTTTGCAGATGTTGTGCGAAACGTCATAAAGTATATTAAGGGGGCTTTGCGGAAAGTATTCAGCGAAGGCGCGTCGGGTCAGATGCGTAAGGATCTGGCGATTGGCGAGCGCGCAATTCATGGCGGCACGCATCGCGCCGAGGTAGCGCTCGCCGAGCTCCGAACGGATTGGCGCACAAGCAAGCTCCCGGTCCGGCAGGTGAATACCATATGATGGCGCGGCCTGCACCATTTCGCTCAAATAGTCCGTGCCGATCTGGTGACCGAGCCCGCGCGAGCCGCAGTGAATGCTGATGACGATCTCACCCGCACGAAGCCCGAATCCCTGCGCAACCTCAGGCCGATAAACTTCGGCAATGTGCTGCACCTCCAGATAGTGGTTGCCGGACCCCAGCGTGCCCATCTCATTGCACTGCCGCTTGCGCGCGCGTCGCGAGACTGAACTCGGCTTAGCGTGCAGAATCTGTCCGCCCTCCTCTATATGTTCGAGGTCCTCTGGTTTGCCGTAACCTTTGCTAACCGCCCAGCGCGCGCCGCCCGCCAACATCTCATCCATCTCGGATTCATTCAGATGAATCCGCCCCGTGCTGCCGACGCCGGCTGGGATCGCACGCCCCAGTTCGTGCGCGAGCTCTGGCTTGACGGCCTCGACGCGCTCACGAGGCAGATCCGTCAATAACGTACGCACGCCGCAGGAAATATCGAAGCCCACCCCGCCGGCGGACACGATGCCCCCCGTATCCGGATCGAATGCCGCGACGCCACCGATCGGAAAACCGTACCCCCAGTGCGCGTCCGGCATGGCGTACGCCGCCCTGACAATGCCAGGTAGGCTCGCCACGTTACTGAGTTGCACGAACACCTTGTCGTCCATGTCGCGCAACAACGCCTCGTCAGCGTACAAAATTCCGGGCACGCGCATCGCGCCGGTGGGCTCAATTCGCCAGCGACAGGTCGATTCGCGCCGTAGTTTGCCAATATCCATATGGTCGACTCACATACCACTCAAACATCCACAACACACTGGGCATACCAAAGGCCGTCGGTCCGCTGTCCAACGCTAAGTTCGGTATACGTGGCGCCCTTGACTTCCACCGCTGGCTGATGCCGCTCGCGCACGACAGCCTCGCCACTCAGCGTAGCTTTCAATCCGCCGCGATCGATGACGACATCGAAATGCCCGAACAGCATCCGCTCCACACTCATCTCGTAGATGACGGCATTCAGCCATTTATAAAACAGGGATTCGAGATCCGCAGCTTCGCACTCCAATCGCCTCACCTCGTGCAATTGCACATTGGCCGGATCGGTGACGACGGCCGTCAGCGCCAACGCCGCCTGCTCGAAGGCTTGCGCGGCCGTACGACCGACGCCGCGCACGCCGATATCCGCGCCATGATCGAAATGCTCCCACTGCGCCACCGCCGCTGCCATGCTCGCTCTTTCTCATAGAACAGCTGTAAGGATAATCCTGCTCGTGCCTTCCCGGGGGATTGTTCTCACGACGCGGGTAATCGACTGGCTCATTCTGCTCGCCGTATGCCAGCGGTGAATACGTATTTGCCGCCGCTTAAGTCTCCATCGCGTGGAAATCCGAATTGCCCTCCGGCCAATGAATACTCGAACAATCCTACCCGGCGTTTTTGTTGCAAAATCAAATCGACTCCATCCATCGTGACATATAATATGCCGCTCACTGCGCGAGCCTCCGATTTACACAGATTTTATGTACCTGGATGAACTCATCGAGGCCCGGCCAGACCCGAAGACCCTTGCGAACCCCCAAGGAAAAGGGACTTGAACGGTACGTAACCGGTCGATTCGGTCAGCCTAAGGAAATTCAACATGTCGACGCCGCATACGATGAGTGTTTACGACCGCGAGTTGGGTCGTTTGGACGATTTGGTTCTGGGCATGGGATTGTACGGAATCAGTCAGCTTGAACGGGCAATGTTAGCGCTCGAAGGGCGCGATTCGGCGGTTGCTGCGAGCGTGATCGCAGGGGATATTCGCGAAGACACGCTGGAAGCCGAGGTCGATGATTTGGTCGTACGACTGATCGCACTTCGTCAACCCGCCGCGAGTGATTTGCGCCATGTGACGTGCGCATTTAAGGCTGCGGTGCATTTGGAGCGAATCGGCGATTACGCGGTCCATGTCGCGAAACGATCGCTGATGTTCCCAAGCGATTTTTCTGCGGCAAATCTACTTTCACTCCCGCGCATGGGTGAGCTGACCTTGAAGATGCTGCGAGATACCGTTCGGGCCTATCGTGAAAAGGACCTCAATCTCGCAGTTGAAACCTGGCACAGCGACGAAGCACTCGATGCGCTAAGGACAGATTTACTGTGCGCGATTGTCAAATCCATGAAAGATGATCCGAAAACAATTGATGCGGGAACGCACCTCATGTCCATTGCAAAGAACCTAGAGCGGGTTGGTGACCAGGCGACCAATATATGTGAATTGATCTACTATCGAATCTCTGGCAACCACTTATCCCGTCAGCGGCCAAATTCGGGCACGCGAGAACAAGAGCGCATCAACTAAACCGGCTTGTCCATATCCGATGTCGCAAAAAGCTTTCGTTCCGGCCGATTTTCGGTCGCAAGGACTTCGCATCGTCAGCACGACCTTCAATTCGCCTGCGCGTGTCCAGAGACCTAATCGTTTAAGTCAATGACACTGACCTAAGCATTGGCGCTTCAACCGATGCCGTTTCGCGGCACACGCAACGGACTCTGGTGCCACCGCTTCGAACTGCCTGAATGTCGATCAGACCTCCCAGCATGCCGGCCCGATATCGCATAAGCTGCAGGCTACCGGCAATAGGCCGCCTCTGACTCGGATCGGTACGAACCCACTCTTGTGGGAATTGACAAGGACCCGTCTGTGAAAACTAAATCAACAAGGACGGCCAGTCCGGCAAAACACCACGCCGCTAGACTGCTCAGTCACGCGTCGATGCCCGGGTCCTGGCTTGGACAGCGGGCGTAAGGTGCTGGGCGAACCACTCCGCCGCGAGTCGCGCCACTTCCTCGAGCGTTCCTGGTTCCTCGAACAGGTGAGTGGCTCCCGGAACGATGACTAGTTTCTTTTCCGGGCAGCGGAGTTTTGCGAGGGCGCCTTGGTTCATGGCGATCACCGGCACATCGTCTCCCCCCACAATCAGCAGTGTGGGAGCTCGGACGGTACCGAGTGCGTCTTTCGCGAGATCGGGCCTGCCTCCGCGGGATACGACTACGGCGATCGTATCCGGAAGCTCGGCCGCTGCGACGAGCGCCGCGGCAGCTCCGGTGCTGGCACCGAAATAGCCCACCTTGAGAGCCTTCGTATCCGGCCTGCGCAGTATCCATTCCGTCGCGCCGACCAACCGCTTCGCGAGAAAGGGTATGTCGAAACGAAGCGCCGCGTTGTACAGATCGATCGATTCTTCCTCGCTGGTCAAAAGGTCGAATAGCAGAGTCCCGACGCCCTTTGACTGGAGCACTTGTGCGACGTAGCGGTTCCGCGGACTATGACGGCTGCTGCCGCTTCCGTGCGCAAACAGTACGATCCCGGCAGCCTTGTCCGGGAGTGCTAGAGTGCCTCCCAGCGTTACCTTGTCGGCTTCTACAGTTACTTCGCTCTCGATGCCGTCGTGCTTGGCTTTCCGCCCGGAAATCATGGTGAATCTCCTTTCTCCGCAGCCCTAGTCTGTGTCGCCTTCTGAACAGCCGGCTCTGCGCCCTATTTGAGGAAGCCCGCCACGTCCTCATCCGGTACTTGCGAGAAGTCGGCATAGAATTGGCCGATGGCAAAGAATGACTCCGGCATGTGCAAGCAGACCAGCTCATCGACCTCGGGTCTGAGGCGATTACACGTCGAAACAGGAGCCACCGGAACCGCCACCACAATGCGCGCTGGCTTCATCTGGCGCAACGCATTTATAGCTGCCCGCATGCTGGAACCGGTGGCAATGCCGTCGTCCACAAGAAGAACAGTGCGTCCTACCACGTTGAGCGGCGACCGGCTCCCGCGAAAGAGGCGCTCGCGGCGCTCCAGTTCCTTTTTCACAGCCTGAGTCGTCTGCTCAATTTGCTGCTCGGAAACGCCGGCCGCCTCGATGATTTGCCGGTCCAGCACGCGCACATCGCCGCTGGCTACCGCGCCAAATGCAAGTTCTTCTTGCCCTGGCACGCCGAGCTTCCGCGACACGAACACGTCGAGCGGAGCCTCCAACGCCTTTGCCACCTCGAAGGCGACCGGAACGCCCCCGCGCGGAATCCCCAGCACGATTACGTCCTTGCGCTTGGCATACGCCGCCTCCAAACGTTTCGCCAGCTTGCGGCCGGCGTCTGCTCGATCGTCAAACACCATAGATTCGTCGAAGAGACCCACATTCGTTCTCGCTTTGAACTCAACCGTGTCTGACGTCGTTTCGCTCATCTCCAACAGCAGCGACAGCACAACCTCAAAGTCTACGCGCTCGCCGCGTGCATTTCACGGCCGGCTCGCACGGCACGGCCCGCGAGATTTCTGCGAGTGTCTTCACCACGGCCGTTGCCGGAGCACGCAAAACGATATTGGCTTGCGCGATCATGTCGATGCATCGCACCTCCTTGTCCACCACGGGAAGTCTCCGAATTTGGTGTTTCTGCATCAACCATACGCAGTCCTCCAGCGTGTTTTCCGGCGCGCACGTCACCGGTCGTCATGACATCCGCGCGATCTTGGTGGTTTCGGCGAGCTTTGCCTCCGCCACGACCGCACCAAACGCAATCGGCCACGCTGCCTTCGAGCCTTCGATTGATAGAGTCGGACACCACCTACGAAATCGCTGGGAGCCTCTTTGAGAGCCGTCTGCTAATTCATATTCCCCCCTGCCCAAGAAGTCATATGGCGATACCGTACCAGCGAAAATCAGAGTCGAAAAATCGTCGGCGGGAATAAAGACATTGCTTGAGCCATTGTCGATCGTGAAATTCAGCGAAATCTTGTTGTTTATGAGGCTATCGGGATCCTGCAACTATCTTTAAAAGATTGCCGCGGCCGGATTTTGGCAACTGATTGACTGACAGCAGCTGTGGGCTAATTCGCGTGCGGCGCGGTGCGTCAAAAATCGCTTACACAATCGTGACGTCTTCAGTAGCATGCCCAGTGCTCGAGAAACTCAACGGGATGTACGTCAAATGACGCATGGGAAGTCAGTTACGTTCAAGGATCTCGCCATGGTTTTCGCAAAGCTCGAGAGGACCTCTTCTAATTCCTCCATGATCGAGATATTGGCGCGATTTCTGCCGAAACTCTCTCCACAACAAATAAGGATTAGCCGCATACCTGCTTTCAGGGAAAGTAGGGCCGAGCTTTTCGGCACCGGAATTTGGTATGGCGGAGAAGCTGGTTACCCGTGCGGTGTCACTGGCTTTCGGTGTTCCGCTCGCTCACATTATGAGATGGCCGTCAAATCGGGCGACATGGGCGCGGTTGCCGAACAATTCGGCCGAAACGCGTGCGCAAGAGTTTACAGATCGCGGATGTTTTCGACTTCCTCACGCAAATCGCGAACACGACGGGTTCCGGAGCGCAAAAGTCTAAAATCGGCAAGCTCGCGGCGCTTTTGCAACGAGCGACGGCTGAGGAGGCCAAATACATCGTCCGGACGGTCTTGGGCATTCATCGGATTGGAGTGGCAGAGGCGACATTTTTACGGGGCCTGTCAAAGGCATTTGGCGGGTCGAAGACAAGAGACGATTGATTTGGACCGCGCATACAATGTCCTTTCGGATCTCGGAGAGGTTGCCTTTCGTGCTGCTCACAGCGGTTTGAGATCTCTTAAGCGCGTCGAACCCAAAGCCGGGAGTGCCTATCAGAATGATGCTCGCGACGCGCGTTGAGGACCTCGGCGAAGTACCGCTTCATCTCAAAGGTGAGTGTTTGTTGAATACAAATACGACGGTGAGCGCGCGCAAATCCATAAAGACTCGGGCAGCGACATGCGGATATTCTCGCGTCGTCTGGAGGATATTACGTATCAGTATCCTGAAGTGATAGCGCATGCACGAAAGGGGCTTGAAGGCCCGCATCGGCGATCATCGAAGGCGAAGTCGTGGCGGTCGATCCGAAAAACCAAGACGCTTCTTCCGTTCCAGATCGTTATGAAACGCAAGCGCAAGCACGAGATCAAGAGGTATCAGAAAGAAGTCCCAGTCGCGATTTTCCTATTCGACATCCTCTACCTCGATGGCAGAATGTTGCTTTCCGACCCCGCTCTCGGACCGAAAGCGGCTTCTCAAAAGCATATGAAAGTGGATTCGGTAGCAACTTCGGCACATTTATTCAGGACCCAGAAATATAACGATGCGGAGAGGTACTTTAATGAGGTCGATCGTCGCGAGGGGCAGAAGGGGTCGTTATTAAAGGCGGCGTTGAGCCCGTACCAAGCCGGGCATCGGGGATGGGGCTGGATTAAGTTCAAGAAAGAATATAAACGAGAGCTAGCTGATACGTTCGACGTTGTGATCGTCGGCGCTCTTCACGGCAGAGGTTCGCGCGCCGGCAGCTACGGCTCTGTACTTGCTGCAGCGTTCGATCCGAAAACGAACAAGTATTACTCATTCACGAAAGTCGGAGCGGGTCTCACTGAAAGACTTGTGACCGATCTTCCGGAGATGCTGAAGCCCTATGTGATTCCTCGGAAGCATCGGCTTGTGGAAACGAATATGGAAATGGACGTGTGGTTCGAGCCGGCAAAAGTCATCGAAATCTCCGGCGCGGACCTCACCATTAGTCCTGTCCATACGGTGGCGAGAGACAAATTAAAGAAGGGCGGGATTGCATTGCGCTTCCCGCGCCTGTTGCGCCTACGAGATGACAAGACAGCGCAGCAAGCGACGAGCGTTCAAGAGATCTGGGAAATGTACCAGAAAGGAAGAAATCGGCTCGCGCCGCAAAGCACGTATCACGAGGCGCTAATGTTACTGAATCCTAAAGTCCCGGTGTCAGCTCAGTTTTGTCGAGATTTACATCCGCTTGGAGCTAAGATCACTGATCAACTGACGACAGTGAATGGGGATTTGCGGAGTATCTCGAGGGGCTTGCGAGCGCGATTGGCCACAGGAACCGCGAGCGTAGGCGGCGTCGGTGATTTCAGGAGCGTTGAGCTGATAATAGAGACGATCGTGGCGTGTGCGTATAAGTCCGGATGTGCCAAAGCAGATCGTGCGTATAGATTGTTAGGCCATTGACCGCGCAACTCAGAATACTCGGATTGAGATGGCTGTAGTAGAGCTTACGAAGCGTCAGCAATCGCCGGGCCTTACGACCCAATCGGTGGCCGCGCACAACGAAGAGGTCGCGTCCGCGTTCGACGAGATGGCGGATCTGCTGTCCATCCGGGCGGAGAATGTGTTTCGGATCCGAGCGTATCGGCGTGCCGCCCAGATCGTACGCGGCCTGTCGCGTGAACTCGCGGAGATGCGCGGTACCGAGGACTTCGATGCGCTGCCCGGCATAGGTGCGGACCTCGCGGAGAAGATCGAGGAGTTGCTTCGCACGGGGCACCTGAGAGCGCTCGAGAAACTGCGACGTCAGGTACCGCAGGGCGTTCGGGAGCTGCTGAGCCTCCCATCGCTCGGGCCCGTGCGTGTGCGGGCGCTGTTCGCCAAACTGCATGTTCGCGGAATTGACGGCCTGAGGCGTGCACTCGCCGATGGGCGACTCAGCAGCGTGCGAGGCTTCGGACCAAAAATCCTCGCGGAATTGGCCCACGCACTTGAGGAAAGACAGGACCATCCGCCGCAGCGGGTACCACTCTCCATAGCAACCCAGTATGCGAAGCCTCTGAAGACCTTTCTCGAGTCCCTTCCCGGGGTCAGCCGGGTGGAAATCGCCGGAAGCTATCGGCGCGGCCGCGACACGGTCGGGGATCTCGATGTGCTCGTGTGCGCCACGCGGGATGCCGCCCCGATCTTGGCGCTCAAGGGATACGGAGAGTTACGCAAGCTCACCGCAGCGGGTGCTACGAAGGCCTCGGGCATATTGCGCAGCGGCCTGCAGGTGGATGTGCGAGTCCTCGAGTCGGAGAGCTTCGGGGCAGCACTGCATTATTTCGCCGGAAGCCGAGATCACAACATTCATATCCGCCGACGGGCGCAGGAGCGAGGCTGCAAACTCAACGAATATGGGTTGTTCCGCGGCAACCACCGGATCGCTGGGGCGACCGAGGAGGACTTGTTTTCGGCCCTCGGACTGCCGTGGATACCGCCCGAGCTGCGCGAGGATAGGGGTGAAATCGAGGCCGCGGAACGGCAGGCGCTGCCAAAGCTCATCGAAACCAGCGACCTCAAAGGCGACCTTCACGTGCATACGAACGCCTCGGATGGCAACGATTCGCTAAAGAGGATGATCGCAGCCGCACAGGCCCGGGGCTTCCGGTACATCGCGATCACCGATCATTCCAAGCATGTGGGCGTGACGCACGGACTCGACGCCGCGCGTCTCTCGCGCCAAATGAATTCAATCGATGCACTGAACGAAACGCTATCCGGTTTCGCCATTCTCAAGGGCGCCGAAGTCGACATTCTGCCGGACGGAAGTCTCGCGCTCCCGGACTCTGTGCTGCGCCGACTTGATGTTGTGGTCATCGCCGTGCACACGCAATTCGCCCTTTCCGAGGCCAAGCAGACTGCGCGGGTGTTGCGCGCCCTTGAGCATCCCTGCGTGTCCATTCTCGCGCATCCATTCGGACGCCTATTGGGTGAGCGGGCTCCCTATGCGCTCGACTTTGAGCGGGTGCTGAAGGCGGTGCACGACCGGCCTTGCTACCTCGAGGTCAATTCGCAACCCCTGCGCCTCGATCTCGACGATTTGCACGCGAAAGCCGCTCGCGATCAGGGGATACTTCTGAGCATTGCGAGTGATGCTCACTCTTGGGATCAGCTAGACTTTTTGCAGAACGGCGTGCGCCAGGCGCGCCGCGCCTGGATTACCCGAGACGACGTCTTGAACACCCGCCCTCTCGCCGAACTGCGCACGCTGCTTCGGCGTACGATCCACTGACAAGCAGTTCAGTCGCTCTCGCGATCAATCTCGCAGCAATGAGCGCTGCCGCGTTCAGGCTCCCGAAAAGGATTCGCGAGGTAGTGATCGCCGATCACCCCAGGTCGGTCCGATTCGCGAAACACCGTACAACCCTTCAGGCCCAAATCGCAGGTCGAACAAGCCTGCTTGCTCATAATGCATACGATTTAACCTGCGCTCATGAAGCAATTCAGTCATGAGCGGCTTTGATTCCGTCAAGTTGGGCAAGCCGATCCGCGCAATATTGCGCAACAAATCCGTCTTCAATCGGGGTTTCCGACGGCACCGAGATCTCGATCACCGCCTGTACCCGTGCTGCAACAGCCAGCGTGGCGATCGACACTATACGGCGTTGTTTTCGAACACGGCGCGAGCCCATCAGGCGCAACGCACGGATGACTTGGTGTTGTACTTCGATCGCCGATGGGGAACGTCAATGCACGGTGATTACGGCGACGCGCGGCCCGCTGAGAGGGGAGCACATCGTTCGTGGGTGTGAAGAAGAGTGCGTGCAGTACTACCAATGCGCTAAGGCGGCTGGTGCCTCGCGGGGCGTGAAACATGGATCTACCGAACGCGCGCTCGGACCGCGGAAACCCACGATGGTCGGCGTGGCGCCGATTGTTTACCATCGGACCGTTTCCACAGGGAGTATCGATATCATGACCTCGGAGCTACAGCCGACGATCGCCGGAGAAACTGTGACCATTCGGCCCATCCGTAATTGGTGCGCCCATGATGGTTAATCGTGACGTATCGGGCACCTGCCCGGCGCTGAGCGCGGTCGACGGCGCGCCCGGAGCCTCGCGCATCGGGCCTGTAGACGGTCCCGGGCTACTGATCGATCCGCACGCAGCGCAGGCCCTCGCCGCAGGCCTGGCGCCTGATCCTTTCGCGCTCTTAGGTCCGCATGCGGTGGAACGGGACGGCGCAGCGGGCGGCGGCCGGGATACCGTGGTGCGCGCCTTCGTGCCACCGGCTGAGGCGGTCGAGGCGATAGACGCGGGCGGTACCGTGCTGGCGCAGCTGTCGGCGCTGCAGATGCCGGGCCTGTTTTGCGGACGGATTCCGACGGGCGCCACCTATCGCCTGCGCATCCACTGGCCTGGCGGCATGACGCAGGAGACCGAGGACCCGTACGCATTTGGGCTGCTGCTGGGCGAGCTCGATCTTCACCTGTTCGCTGAGGGCACTCATCAGCAGCTGGGCCGCTGCCTCGGCGCGCAGGTGATGAGAATCGACGGCATCTTGGGCGTGCGTTTCGCCGTCTGGGCGCCCAATGCGCAGCGCGTGTCGGTGGTGGGAGACTTCAATGGCTGGGACGGGCGCCGCCACCCGATGCGCAAGCGCGTCGAGGCCGGCGTCTGGGAGCTGTTCATTCCGCGGCTGCCGGTAGGCACTCTCTATAAGTACGAGATCATCGGTCCGCATGGCCTGTTGCCGCTCAAGGCCGATCCGGTCGCGCTCGAGGTCGAAACACCGCCGCGCACCGCCTCGGTGATCGCAGATCCCGCGCCGTTTCGCTGGACCGATGCGGACTGGCTCGCAGCCCGCGCCGGCCGGACCCAACCGACGCACGCGCCGCTCTCGATCTACGAGGTGCACGTCGGCTCGTGGCGCCGGGTGGCCCACGAGGGCTGGCGCGCGTTGCGCTGGGACGAGCTCGGCGATCAGCTCATCCCATACGTGACGGGACTCGGATTCACCCATGTCGAATTGCTGCCGATCATGGGACACCCGTTCGGCGGCTCGTGGGGCTACCAGGTGCTGAGTCAATTCGCGCCGCAGGCGGACTACGGCAGCCCGGCGGAGTTCGCACGTTTCGTCGACCGCTGTCACAGCGCCGGCCTCGGGGTGATTCTCGACTGGGTGCCGGGGCACTTTCCGACCGATGCGCATGGACTGGCGGCGTTCGACGGCACGGCGCTGTATGAGCATGCCGATCCGCGCGAGGGATTTCATCCGGAGTGGAACACCGCGCTCTACAACCTCGGACGCCAGGAAGTGCACGCCTTCCTGCTCTCGAGCGCGCTGCACTGGATCGAGCGCTACCACGTCGATGGCCTGCGCGTGGATGCGGTCGCCTCGCTGCTCTATCGCGATTACGCGCGCAGCGCGGGCGAGTGGATCCCGAATCGCTACGGCGGCCGCGAAAACATCGAGGCGATCGAATTTCTGCGCCATCTGAACGACGCCGTCGCCGAGCGCCATCCCGGCGTGCTGACGATCGCCGAGGAGTCCACCGCCTGGCCCGGCGTCACGCCAGTCGACCCACTACGGCGGGCTCGGCTTTTCATTCAAATGGAACATGGGATGGATGCACGACACGCTGCGCTACATGTCGCACGACCCGGTGTATCGCTCCTACGACCACCATGACATGACCTTCGGGCTCCTGTATGCATTCTTCGAGCGCTTCGTGCTGCCGCTTTCGCACGATGAGGTCGTGCACGGCAAGGGCTCCCTGATCGGGCGCATGCCCGGCGATACCTGGCAGCGCTTTGCGAATCTGCGCGCCTATTTCGGCTTCATGTGGACGCAGCCCGGCAAGAAGCTGCTGTTCATGGGCGGCGAGTTCGGCCAGGACTGGGAATGGAATCACGATGCGCGAGATCGATTGGCCGGCGCTCGAGCATCCGTTGCATCGCGGTGTGCAGCGCCTGGTCGCCGACCTCAATCGGCTCTACGCCCATGAGCCGGCGCTGCACGTGCTCGACAACGACAGTGCCGGCTTTCGCTGGCTCGTGGTCGATGACTACAGCAACAGCGTCTACGCCTATTGCCGCAACGGCGGTCCCGGCACGGCAACAGTGGTCGCGGTCTGCAATTTCACGCCGGTGCCGCGCCTGCACTATCGCTTCGGGGTGCCGCACGGCGGCGCCTGGCGTGAAATTCTCAACACCGACGCCGAGATCTACGGCGGCTCGAATCTCGGCAACGGCGGCTGGGTGCAAGCGAATGCCGAGGGCTCGCACGGCCAGCCGTTCTCGCTCGAGCTGACATTGCCGCCCCTCGCCACGGTATTGCTGCGCCATGGCACGTGAGGCCGCGGACCTTCCAATAGTGGCCGGCGGTCGCACGTCGCGACGGCCCGCAGGAGCGCCGGCCATGCCATCCGCTTTGCCCTGCCGCGCGCTTGCGGACGCCCCCGCTCCGCTCGGAGCCCACTGGGACGGCCGCGGCACCCACTTTGCCGTGTTCGCCGAGCACGCCGAACAGGTGCAGCTGTGCCTGTTCGATGCCAGCGGGCACAAGGAGCTGCGCAGAGTGGCGCTGCCCGAATGCACCGACGGCGTCTGGCACGGCTATTTGCCGGACGTGGCGCCGGGGCAGGCTCTACGGCTATCGCGCGCAGGGTCCCTATCAGCCCGAACACGGTCACCGCTACAATTCGAACAAACTGCTGCTCGATCCCTATGCGCGCCGCCTCGCGGGCTCGCTGCGCTGGAGCGATGCGCTTTATGGCTATCGCATCGGCTCACCGCGCGCGGATCTGTCGTTCGATCGGCGCGACAGTGCACCGGCCATGCCGAAGGGCGTCGTCACCGGGGAGCGCTTCGATTGGGGCGACGATCGGCCGCCGCAGATCCCCTGGTCCGAGACGCGTCATCTACGAGGCGCATCTGCGCGGACTGACCATGCGCCTGGGGGAGATTCCCGAGCGCCTGCGCGGCACCGCGGCGGCGCTCGGCCACGAGCGAACGATTGCCCACCTTCGCGCTCTCGGCGTCACGGCGCTGGAGTTGCTGCCGATATTCGCCTGCGTGCACGACCGCACCGCTGGTCGAGCGCGGCCTGGTCAACTACTGGGGCTACAACACCCTGAGCTATTTCGCCCCCGAGCCGCGCTATCTGTCGGACGGGAACCCGGCCGAGCTCAAGGGCGCCATCAAGGCGCTGCATGCCGCGGGCATCGAGGTGCTGCTCGACGTGGTCTACAACCACACCTGCGAGGGCAGCGAGCTCGGACCGACCTTGAGCCTGCGCGGCCTCGATAACGCCGCCTACTATCGCCTGCAGGCCGGCAACGCTCGCTACTGCGTCAACGACACCGGCTGCGGCAACACCGTCAACTTCTCGCACCGTCGCGTGATCCAGCTGACGCTCGATTCGCTGCGCTATTGGGTCGAGGAATTTCATGTCGATGGTTTTCGCTTCGATCTCGGCGTGACTCTTGGCCGCGAACAGAATGGTTTCGATCCGGGCGCCGGCTTCTTCGACGCCCTGCTGCAGGATCCGACGCTGGCGCGCGTCAAGCTGATCTCCGAGCCCTGGGACTTAGGGCCCGGCGGCTATCAGCTCGGCAATCACCCGCCCGGCATGGCGGAGTGGAACGCGAGATTCCGCGACGACGTGCGCAAGTTCTGGCGCGGGGATTCGGGGCTGCGCGGCGCGCTCGCGGCGCGCCTGCAGGGATCGGCCGACGTGTTCGACCATCAGCGCCGAAAGCCCTGGGCGTCGCTCAATTTCGTCACCGCGCACGACGGCTTCACGCTGCAGGATTTGGTGAGCTACAACCAGAAGCACAATGAGGCCAATGGCGAGGACAACCAGGACGGCACCAATGACAACGAGAGCAACAACTGGGGCGTCGAGGGACCCACCGACGATGCGCAGGTGCTCGAGAGGCGCGAGCGCGCCAAGCGCGCGATGCTCGCGACACTGCTGTTCTCGCACGGCACGCCGATGCTGCTCGGCGGCGACGAATTCGGCCGCACTCAGCACGGCAACAACAATGCCTACTGCCAGGACTCCGAGCTTTCCTGGTACGACTGGGCGCTCGCGCAGTCGCCGGCCGGCAAAGCGCAGCAGGCCTATGTCGCGCGCCTGATCGGCCTGCGCCGCGAGCTCACCACGCTGCGCTGCGGATATTTTCAGCACGGCCTGCTCGAGCCGCTGCCGCAGGTGCGCGACATCGAGTGGTTCGATGAGAACGGCGACACCATGCGGATCGAGGACTGGCAGAATTGGGAAGGACGGCTGCTGTGCCTGCGGCGCGCGCGGCGCCTCGATGACGGGCGCGCCGAGCTGTGTCTGCTGCTCGCCAACAACACGATCGACGAGCAGTTGTTTCAGCTGCCGCAACCGCTGTTCGAATGGTCGGTACGCGTCAATACCGCGGATTTGAAGGTCATCGACCAGCCGCTCGGGCAGCCGTCGGTCCGCGTCGCCGGACAAAGCGTGCAGCTGCTGTCGGCCGTCGTCGAGGCACGCGCGCCTGAAGCGATGCTGCACGCCCCGGCCGACGCGGCGAGCCAGCCGGAAATGGCCCCGCGCCCGACGCCGCGGAAGGCCGCTCCGGGCGTGTAGCGGCGAACGGATTCAATCGAACAATGACCGTCGCGCGGTGACATGAAGATTTCCCCCGATAGCCTGGATGGGACCAAGAGAGGAAATTACCCGTGCACCTAGATCTGAGGAATGCAATATGAGCGCGCATACAATCCCACGTTCCGAGTTACCTTACTATCCGATGGAGCAAGCAGCTCCGCATTTCAGCGATCGTCACGCGGCGATTGCCGAGGCGGCCTATTTCCTCGTCGAACACCGTGGTTTTGCACCGGACCATGAGCTTGACGACTGGTTGGCGGGGGAGAGAGAGATCAATGAGCGGCTAATTAGCGAAGGCCGACAGTTTTAGATGCGCCTTTGTCGCTGTCGTTGCGATACGGCAAAAGCGCCCCCATGTGGTAGCACGGAGAGTCGCGAAGGAACCACGCTCGACACTGAACTTCTTATCGTGTGCATGGCGAACGATAATCCGAGTTGGGGTTACGCCCGAATCCAAGGCGCGCTGAAAGCAACCTGGATATGAGCGGGCTCCCTATGCGCTCGACTTTGAGCGGGTGCTGAAGGCGGTGCACGACCGCCCGTGCTACCTCGAGGTCAATGCGCAACCCATGCTCTCGATCTCGACGATTTGCACGGGAAAGCCACTCGTGACCGGAGATCTTGCATTGCGAGCGATGCGCACTCTAGAGATCAGCTCGGCTTTCTGGAGAACGGCGCGCGGCAGGCGCGCCGCGCATGGATCACTCGAAGCGATGTTTTGAATACCCGCCCCATCGCCTTACTGCGCTCGCTGCTTCGGCGCACGATGCACACAGGGACTTAGTCGTTCTCGCGATCGGTCTCGCAACAATGAGCGCTGCCGCGTTCAGGCTGCCGAAAAGGATCAGCGAAGGAGTGATCGCCGATCACTCCAGGCCGGTCTGATTCGCGAAACACCGTACAACCTTTCAGGCCCAATTCATACGCAGTCCGGAAGATCTCCTGCACGCTCACCCTGTCGAGCTGCCGCGAAAGCGCGATCGTCTTCGAAATTGCACCGTCCACATAAGGCTGTAAGGCCGCCTGCATCAAAAGATGATCCCGGGGCGAAATCCCCTTCCGATCGACGAAGTAATCAGGCAGTGAAGGTTGTCCCACTTGCAGCCCACGCCAAACGGCATAGGCATAGTCGGTCACTTGGAAGAGATGATGCTTTCCCTCGCTATCCAGCACGCGGCGGAGCGACTCGATTCCGAAGATGGGCTCGATGCCGCTGCTCACGTTTCCGGCCAGCAGGCTGATCGTGCCGGCAGGGGCGATCGCGAGCAGATGGCTGTTGCGGATGCCGTAGCGGCGAATCGCTTCGCGACTCTCGGCCGGAAGGGCTCGAATGAACGGTCGATCCAGATACTTCTCAGTGTCGTATGCGCTAAATGACCCCTTCTCTCGGGCAAGCTCCACGGAAGCCTGGTAGCTCGCGTCGCGTACCTGTCGCATGAGTCCCGCTGCCGTGGTGCGGGCGCTCTCGCTGTCGTATCGTAGGCCGAGCATTGCCAATGCGTCCGCAAGGCCCGTGATTCCAAGCCCGAGTCTGCGCGAGCGGTGAGCTTGCTCATACTGTCGGTTGAGAGGAAATCGCGAAATTTCCAGCACATCGTCCAGAAATCTGACCGCCACGCGTACAGTTGCGAGAATGCGTTCGTACTCGAAATGAGCGGCGGGCGTAAACGCATCCTTCACGAAGGCGGTGAGGTTCAGCGAACCGAGATTGCACGCGCCATAGGGTGGCAGAGGTCCTCGGCACATGGATTGGTGGCACTCAGAGTCTCGCAGTACGCCAGGTTGTTGGCGGCATTGATCCGATCGATGAACAAGACGCCGGGTTCGGCACAGTCATAGGCGCTTTCGCAGAGTCGGGCCCATAGTTCGCGGGCCCGGACGACTCTCCAGATCCGGCACGGGAGCGGAGTTGCGCTGCCGCTCCAGGTCCGCTCGACCCCCCGCGAGCTGTCAGAGCCTTTGAACTCGCGGTCGGGAAAAATCAGTGGCCAATCGGCGTCGCCTTTCACCGCCTCCATGAATGCGTCGGTCACCAGGACCGACAGGTTGAACCGCTGCAGGGAATCCCCCGCGCGCTTGGCGTCGATGAACACCTCGATATCCGGATGATCGCAGCGCAAGGTCGCCATCATCGCGCCGCGGCGAGCACCTGTGGATAGAATCGTTGCGCACATGGCGTCCCATATCCGCATGAAGGATACGGGACCGGATGCGAGCATTCCCGATCGTTCTGCACGGGTCCCGCTTGGGCGCAAAGTGGAGAAGTCGTAACCAACTCCACCGCCTTGCTGCATCGTGAGGGCACCTTCCTTGAGTCCCTCAAAAATCCCTTCGACAGAGTCATCGATTGGGCCCATGACAAAGCAATTGAGCAGTGTCACCTGACGGGCCGTACCGGCTCCTGCCAGGATTCGCCCCCCAGGGAGAAAGCGAAAGTCGCGCAGAATCCCCAAGAACCTCTCATACCACCGGTCAGAATCGTGCTCAATCGCCGCGACGTTTCGTGCGACGCGCGTCCAAGTATCGGCAATGGTGCTCTCGGCCGGCCGCGCGTCCGTGTCGCGATACCGGGTCTGCCAGATGAAGTGCGATAGATGTGTTTCGGCGAGCTCAGTCATGCGACTTACCCCCCCTCTCGGAGGCGGCTGTAGACTTCATCACTAGAGTCATCGCACACCTCCTCGATCCGCCCCTTCGCTAAGTGGCAAAGATGGTCATGCGTGCGCTACAGGCGTCGTCATCCGGCAACGCTTGCAAATGCCTCACGCGGCACGTGTTGACGTATCACTGCATCGGTAGCGTGTACCATGTCCTTGCGGACCTCGGCAGCGACCGCCAAATCGAGCGATTTGGACAGAACCGCGCGCAATTGCCCGAAAAACTTAGTGCCAGCGATAAGAACCATGCGTTTGAATTGATCCTGCCGCAGTGCACTCTCGAACTCGGCAGCGATTTGCTGGGCGAAGAGTTCCGCCTCGTGTCTATGGGAATGCCGCTCACCGCCCCTGCCGTGGTGGCATACGCCACCTCGGCGTCCGGTCGCGGGCGGAGCGCGATCGAATACCGGCCAAGACGGTCCGCCTTGAAGTCGCGGTCGTGTAGCCGGGCCTTCGGATCGGCGAGACGCGCGACAAGTTTCAACTCCGAATCGAAGTGGTCGGTATCGTAGAACCGCGCCTCGCTTTGGTCGGCGACGACCATTCGCATGCCCATCGCTCTTCCTTGTGACCTGGGACGAGTTCATGCTGCACGCTTGGGGTGTACCTGCCCATACGGGCTTGTCCTTACGTTGTAAGGTGACCTCGGGCTTTCAAAGGGCTGTTCGGCAACCGCTGAGGAGTTCCACCTAGCCGCAACGCGATATTCGCGGGCTTGTCAGTAAATGTGGTGCGATCAAGATATGGCTCTTCGAACAATGTCTGGAGTGGCGGTGCCGGCAGAACTGCAGGCAGCGGTCGCTGCCACGGAGGTTCCATGAACATCGGTGAAATGTGTACGAGGGAGGTCTATATGATGACCCCTGGCGAGTCGTTGCTTCAGGCGGCGCATAAGATGTGCCACAGAAACGTCGGCTGAATCATCGTCGTCGAGCAGCAGCGCGGCACGCCCCTGGCTCCCATCGGGATCGTGACCGACCGCGATATAGTGCGTGCGCTGCCCGATCACCCGGACAACCTTAGCGCTCTGCCGGTGTGGCCGATGTAATGACCCGCAATCCGCTCGTGCTGCAGGAGAACGAATCCATTGTCGACGCCATGGCACTTCTCCGCCAGCGCGGAGTGCGGCGTGCGCCGGTGGTCGCCCCTAACGGCGATCTCGTCGGCATCGTGTCGACGGACGATCTGCTCGGCATTATCTCGGAGCAGCTCGGTTCGCTCGCACGCCTCGTAGACCGGCAGACTCGAGCACACAGCGAGGACCTCTCGCTCAGCACGGTTTCGGATGCAGATTTGCAGCCATACAGCCGGGGCTTCAAGTAAGAAACACACGACTGCACCACACGCCGAGATTTTCTTCCCTGTCAGGGTCAACTCTGGTGCGTATCCGCACCTTCGCCAATGATCAACAGAAGCCATGGGTTCAACAGCAAATGTTCCTGCGAGTCGATTGGATCGATGGGTTGATCCCTCACCTCGAACTCGCAGCTTTCGCCTTTGTAGGTCTCCACGACGGATCCCAATGTTATGGCACGAGTCGATGAGATTCCCGTCGAATTCCCTACGGACAATGACCCTAGGAATGAGATCAGCAAGGTTCAGGGCCTCGATGGGAGCCACCCAGCCCTCAGGTGGCTCAGCACGACTGAGGGCCAGGGTGGGTCAGCTGTCCTCGTCGATCTCGCCGATCCCTCCGTCGAAGGTCTGCATTTAAATCGTTAGGGACTCAGCGTCAAGTCCGGTTATCTGAAATAGTTCACCTTCCCACCCCAATCCAGATACCAATGACCAATGCGCGCGCTGCCTACAGTGTTCATGATTTGCCCTCTCGTTTCGAGCCCTTCTCGCCGCGCAGCAATGCGCCACAGGGCGGCGCGGTGAAATTCGCGGAAATACGGACCTGACACATGCACATTCAGTAATACGTTAATGTCGCCTCGCGGAAAGGCTATATTTGCATATGCGACCGGAGGTCACGCGCGATAAGACATCACTGGTTACCCAGCATAGTGGAAACTATCGGTGATTGCCGCGTGCTGATTGGCGTCGATCGAAATTGGGAATCGCTGGGTTGGATTGCAACTATGCTTCACAAACTGAGTAACCGTGGCGTGGCGGTGGTCGATTTCGTGGTGCGCTGGGGCCTCGGATGGCGATATATCGGGTCGCGTCAATTCCGACGTCGGGTGCACGAGGGCTGGGCGAGTCGCTCGAGAAGGGATCTGGTGATTGATGTGGTCGCATTGGTGATCGCACTCGTCGCTTTAAACGCATTGATAGTACTCACGTGTCTGTGGCTCTATGCCTGGATTGTGGCGGTACGGCTTCGATCAGTGGTCTGAGCAGCGGCGTTATCGCGACTCCCATGTTCCTTGGATTGATCCCAGCTCGACTTCACGCTCGAGGAGCCTTGACCTGAATCGAGGTCGCGCAGAGCCCGTCGCAACTTGTACGCGGAATCGATCGCGGTGAAGTTTTCGGATGACAGAGAGAGAGACGCTGAGGCGATGATGTCCAAGCCGACGATCCGGCCGATCTCGTCGGGCACCGTCGTCGCAGGCAATTCAGGGTCGAAGGTTCCAATCGGCGGCGCCGCTTGGTCCAAAGGCGCTTTGGGCCCGGGGGCCATTGGCGTCCAAAGCGGTCCAATAATATCTCGCTCGCTCACGGGGTAACTTTTCGGGGTAACTCGTCTCGATTATCTTGATAAACGCTTACGAAACAGTGTGTTATGGCGCCCATTCGAATCCCTCAGCCGGCATATCCCGCACAGCGGTCGAAGAACCGCAATATTACGTTCCACCGCACGTCGGCCACAATTCGAACCCCCGACATAAGACAAGCAGGGTTCGACAACGTCGCGCAGCGACGTTGAACGCCGGAGCGTAGCGACGGCGGCCCCGAGCGAAGCGAGTGGGCGAGGCGCGCAGCGCCGAGTAATCCCTCAGCCGGCAGACCTGAATAAAATCCGATAAGTTACAAATACGATTGGCCTGTGAATCCAAATCGGCAACGCGTTGTCGCACTTCGGATTTAGGTCGTCGAGGTGGATTCTCGCGCATGATCCTCTGGCGTCTCTCGCTTTTCGTCGACTCGGAGCCGGTAACCTACACCGGCCTCTGTGATCAAGTACCGAGGCTGCCTTTGATCTGGCTCGAGCTTCTGACGCAGCATCTTGATGTAGGAGCGCAGGCCGCGGGTGTCACCCAGGCGGTCCGGCCCCCAGGCTTCGCGAATCAGCTGCGCTTGGGTCACGATCATTCCGGCGTTGCGCGCGAGAACGTCCAGGACGCGAAATTCGAGCGGAGTCAGGTGCAGAACGCCGTCCGGACCTTGAGCGCTGCGCTTGGTTAAATCGACCGTCACTTCTCCGAGCCGAAACACCGGCAGTTGGTCACCGTGGCGCACGTTTCGGCGCAGCGCGGCCCGCACCCGCGCCAACAGTTCCGGTGTACTGAAGGGTTTGGCTACGTAGTCATCGGCACCGGCGTCGAGGGCGGCGATCTTGTCCATCTCCATCGTGCGCGCCGACAATACGAGGATGGGCATCGGCGAGAAGCGGCGGATATCTCGAATCACGGACAGCCCGTCCCGGTCAGGCAGGCCGAGATCGACGACGACGAGATCCGGTCGATGATTGCGCGCCTCGACGGTTCCGCGTGCAGCGGACTCGGCTTCTACCACCCGGTAGTGCTGCGACTCGAGAAGCACCCTGAGCATACCGCGGATACCGGCGTCGTCCTCGACGATCAACACGAGGAACATCGCCTCGGTCACGGCGCGGGCTCCGCGGTCGGCAGCGTGAATACAAAGCGCGCGCCGCCGCCAGGGCGCGGCGCGGCGAAGATGCGGCCGCCGTGCGCATCGATGATAGCCCGGCAGATCGCGAGCCCCAAACCGGCTCCGCCTGCGTTGCCTTCGTCGCGGCCACGTTGAAATTTCGCAAAGAGCCGCTCCGGATCACCCGGCAGAGCCGGGGCCCGTATCCTCGACCGTGACACGAACAGCCTCACCCTCGAGTTCCGCAGAAACGCTGATCTGGGTTCCTGGCGGCGTGTGCTTGATGGCGTTCTCGAGAAGATTGACGATCACCTGCGTGAGGAGCGGCCCGTCGACGTGCACCGCGGGAAGCTCGGGCGGCAGAACCACATCGATTGGGCGGTCGCCGAAGCGCCCTTCGAGGCGGGTGAGCGCTGTGCCCACGAGATCGTCGACGGTTTGCCAGTCGCGTCGCAGATGCACCTCACCGGCCTCGAATCGCATGAGGTCGAGGACATTGGAGATGAGATCGGACATCTCGTGTCCCTTCGCGTCAATCGAGCGCACCAGTTGCGAGCGCGCTACCGGATCCAATTCGAGGTCAGGGTCGCTAAGAGCGCTGCTCGCGCCGGTGATTACCGCGAGCGGGGTGCGCAGGTCGTGCGAGATCGATGCGAGGAGCGTGTTACGCAGGCTTTCCGTCTCTACCGCGACCCGCGCGATCTCGGCCTCCTCGGCCAGCTGCGCTCGTTCGACCGCCAGGGCGATCTGCCCGGCGAAGGTTTCGACAAGGTGCCGCTGTTCGGGGAGCAACAGTCGGCGCCGTTGGGTTGGCCACACTGCGAGCACGCCGAGCGTGCGGCGAGTGCCGGTCAGCGGCAAGTATTGGGCGGGAGCGGCGGGTAGCGTATCGGTGCCGAGTCCCGCCGGTTGCCCGTGCTCGAACACCCATTGCGCGACCGACAGGTCGGCGCCTTTGAGTGCTCCTGCCGGCGCCGCGCCTCGCGGCTGTTGCAAGCGACCGCTCGCGTCCGGCATCAGCACGACGGCGTGACTCGCAAATGTTTCGGCCACGTGCTTGATGGCAACCCGCGCCAGATTATCGAAGCTGCGCGTGGCCGCGAGTTCGCGGCTCATCGCGTACAGCAACGAGGTGCGCCGTTCGCGCGCTCCGGCTACCCGCGCTTGCGCGCGGACGCTCGCGACCAGGCTTGAGATGACTATCGCCACCACCAGCATGACCCCGAATGTTACGAGGTACTCGAGGTCGCTCACCGCGAAGCTAAAGCGAGGAGGTACGAAGCAATAGTCAAACGCAGCCGACGTTCCCGACCGCGGTGAGGCTGGCGGGGCCGCGCCCCAACCGCAAACCCGCGACGGTCGCCCCAAGGAGGTACACCATGACGAGATTAGTCAATTCGAAATATGGGTACATCAGCGCCGCGATGCCGGTACAGGACGCCGTGATAAGGAGCGCGGCCCAGTACCGTTCCCAGCGGATCTCGATGGGGCCGCTGTTCGGCAAGTTGCGTCGCCGGACCGATTGCGCGTCCTGACGCGCAATAACGGAGACGTCAAAACCACGCCGCGCGGCGCACGAGCTCGGTTGCCGTCGAACGACGCAGCCATGCGCGCCAGCCGTGCACGCTTCGCTTCACCGACCACGACGCGTGTGACATTGCGCAAGCGCGCATAATCGATCAGAGCGTCGGCGGCTGACGGGCCATCGAGCGTCACCGTCTCGGCACCCAGCGATTCGGCGAGGCGCAGGACATCGATGCGCCGGTTGCGTTCGCTTTCCGACAGCTTGAGGAGCTCCGGCGTCTCGACTGCCACCACGAGCCACTCCGCGTCAAGCGCATCCGCAAATCGCTTGCCGAAGCGCACGAGCTGTTCGGCCTGGTCGTCGGGGGCCACCGCAATCAGGAATCGGTCCCGCGCCAGCCATGGCCGCGAGACGCGTTCCTTGCCCTGATATTCCTGCGCCGCCGCGTCAACTCGGTCGGCCGTACGGCGCAACGCAAGCTCGCGCAACGCGAGTAGATTCGGGGTGCGGAAGAACCGCTCCGTCGCAGTGACCGCCTGGTCAGAAACATAAACCTTGCCTGCCTTCAGGCGGGCCAGCAAATCGTCTGGCGGCAAATCGATCAGCTCGACTTCGTCCGCCTCGTCGAATACCCGATCGGGAAGCGTCTCCTGCTGGCGAACGCCCGTGATGCCGCGCGACGACGTCGTTCAAGCTCTCCAAGTGCTGGACGTTGAGCGTCGTCCAGACGCTGATGCCCGCATCGAGCAGCTCCTCGACGTCTTGCCAGCGCTTGGCGTGCCGGGGCAGCGGCTCGCCTTCGGCGACATTCGAGTGCGCTAGCTCGTCGACGAGCACGATCGCCGGCGCGCGGCGTAGAGCGGCGTCGAGATCGAACTCGCGCCGAACGATGCCGCGGTAATGGACCTCGAGGAACGGCAGCTGCTCGAGCCCCTCGAGCAAGCGCTCGGTTTCGACACGCCCGTGCGGTTCGACGTAGCCGACGACGATGTCCGCACCAGCCAGCCCGCGCCGCTCGGGCCGCTTCCAGCATCGAGTAGGTCTTGCCGACTCCGGCCGAGGCGCCGAAGAACATCCGCAGCCGCCCGCGCCGCGCTCGCGCCTCCTCGCGCTGAACGTCGGCCAGCAGTTCGTCCGGATTGCGGCGCTCGGTTTCGGCCATTGCGTATCTCGCAGGTTCCATTGGCTAAAGTGCGCAAAGTACGCGCAGCAATGTCACATGTCGACTCGCGTTCGTCAAACTCGATGCTTAGAAGATGATACCCGTTTCAATCATCGCGCGGGCCTGCGAAGTATTGTGCGCCCGTCTCGCCAAAGACAAAGCCCGGCGTCGAGTTCTCTGTCCCAATATACGAAAGCTCCAGGCGCGCGAAGAAGATCTTTTCCTGATAGGTTGGCGTTACCGTCACCGACCAGGCTTTACTGCCTGCGCCATAGAGCAAGTTAGTCCCGCCACTGGTATCCAGGTACTCCAATCGAGCAGGTAAGCTAAAATTGGAGTTGAAAGCGTAATTCACGAACAATGCGCCCCCCCACGCGTCCGCGCTGCTTGCAATGCCAATCGACTCGTTGCTCGGAGTGTTTTGATATTGCAGGTAGGGCTCTATTGTCCAGGCGCCGGCAGTATGCGTATAGATCAAGTTGTACATGGATCCGTTATCCTGGGCCAACGGAACACTGCTATCGTCGTTGATGCTGGTTGTCCCGGAATTGCCGCCGGCCACAAAACTCACTGTGTTGGCACTATTTATCGTCCAAGCAGCTGAGCCCGTGACCCAGTTGTATCTTTTGGTGTAATAGCCATCGTTCCATGAAAGCGAGAAAGCGAGCGGGCCCGCCGTATAGTTAGCCTGCACGCCGCGAGTCACTATATTCTCTTGATTCCAGAGCAACCCACGTTCGATGTTCGAGTTTTCGAACGTAAATGAGTACTCTGCGCCGAACAGCGTCGGAAGTTTGCCGGCCTCAATCGAGAAATTGCCATTGCCCGGAGCCAGTTTGAGGTAACCCACCGGAAAAACCCCGAAGGTATCATTGGTCGCATCGCCCGAGCGCACGTAGGGTTGGCCTATTGTTGGGAATGAATAGCCGCCGCCCTGAGGAAAAATTGAACCAGGCCATTGGTTTTCTGGATAAAAATCTGACCATTGCTAATATCCAAAACCGAGCTTTTATCGCAGCTGCTGCAAATGGGGGGACCCGCGTTATTCTGCGTGAATCCAAGACCTGTAAGAGCCCCTGTGATGTAAACTTTTCCGAGCGGTCCCGCATCGAGAGAAAGCGGATTTGGGTTGGCTACGAGCGGAAAAGTCATCGACGGCGTTGACATAGCCGTCGGCCCAGCGGGAGCTGCATTAGTGGCAGTCGCCGGCTGGTCATCGGCCCATGTAGTCATGGAACCGGCACCGAGCGCCGCGCAGACAGCACCAGAGACGATGGTTTTTTTCATGAGGAATCCTTTTAAGCTTTCTTCCGAATACGGAAGGATCTGAATCGCGATCCACTTGCGTGGGTCGTCCCGGCAACGGGCAGCTTCGCCCGAACGCGATCAGCGCATCCGATCGAGCGCGAGATTGAGTTTGAGAACGTTAACTCGCCGCTCGCCGACAAGTGCGAACAGGCGCCCCTGCTCGTGCTCCCCGATCAGCGCCTCGACCTGCTCGAGAGGCAGATTGCGAGCGCGGGCCACGCGAGCCGCCTGATAATGCGCAGCTGCGGGGCTGATTTCGGGGTCGAGACCGCTCGCTGATGCAGTCACCAGGTCGACTGGAATCGGCTGCCGGTTATCAGGGTCGGCGTCGTGCAGGGCTTTGGCGTTCGCCTTTACCGCATCGAGCAGCGCGGGGTTGAGCGGGCCCAAGTTCGAACCCGACGAGGCCATGCCGTTGTAAGGCTGAGGGCTCGTGGCGGACGGCCGGCCCCAGAAGTATTTCGGATCCGAGAAACTCTGCCCGATCAACGTCGATCCGATGAGTTTGCCGTCCTTGTAGATGAGGCTCCCTTCCGCCTGGCGCGGGAAGGCTACTTTCGCCACGCCGGTGATAATGAGCGGATATACGATCCCGACGATGACCGTCATTAGCACAAGTAGACTGATTGCGGGCCGAATGAGTCGCACGAACATGGTTGATCTCCTTATGCCCAGCCGGCCGCCGACAAGATCATGTCGATCAATTTGATGCCGGGGAACGGCACGATGATGCCGCCGAGCCCATAGATGAGCAGGTTTCGCCGCAGCAGAGGACCTGCGCCCAGCGCACGGTACTTCACGCCCTTGATGGCAAGCGGAATCAACACGACGATGACGAGAGCGTTGAAGATCACCGCCGACAGGATTGCGGAGTTGGGTGTCGCCAGATGCATGATGTTGAGCGCACCGAGTTCCGGATAGGTCATCGCAAAGGCGGCCGGGATAATCGCGAAGTACTTCGCCACGTCATTGGCGATCGAGAACGTCGTCAATGCACCGCGCGTCATCAGCATCTGCTTACCCGTCTCCACGATCTCGATGAGCTTGGTCGGATTCGAGTCCAGATCGACCATGTTCCCGGCTTCCTTGGCCGCCTGCGTGCCGGTGTTCATCGCCACCGCGACATCCGACTGCGCCAGCGCCGGCGCATCGTTGGTACCGTCGCCGGTCATGGCGACGAGCCGTCCCTGCGCTTGGTGTTCGCGGATGAGCTTGAGTTTGGCTTCTGGCGTCGCCTCAGCGAGAAAGTCATCGACTCCAGACTCAGCGGCGATCGCCGCCGCGGTCAGGCGATTGTCGCCGGTGATCATGATCGTCTTGATGCCCATGTGCCGCAGATCCGCGAATCGCTCCTTGATGCCGCCCTTGACGATGTCCTTGAGCTCGATGACGCCGAGCACACGGCCGCCATCGGCGACGACCAGCGGTGTACTGCCTTCGCGCGCGACGCGCTGCACGGCTTCGTCGACCAATGGCGGGCATTTTTTCCCGAGGCCTTCGACGTACTTGCCGATCGCACTCGGAGCGCCTTTGCGGATCTGGCGCTCGCCGATGTCGACGCCGCTCATTCGCGTATAGGCCGAGAACGGCACGAAGCTCGCGCCGAGGGCGCCCAGGTCGCGCTCCCGCAGATTGAAGCGCTGCTTGGCGAGCACGACGATGCTGCGCCCTTCGGGGGTACCGTCGGCCAGCGAAGCGAGTTGAGCGGCATCGGCCAGTTCTTGCTCCGTCACGCCGGGCGAAGGCAGGAATGCGGCAGCTTGTCGATTGCCGAGCGTAATGGTGCCGGTCTTATCCAGCAGCAGCACATCGACGTCGCCGGCCGCCTCGACGGCGCGGCCGGAAGTCGCGATGACGTTAGCCTGCATCATGCGGCTCATGCCGGCCACACCGATCGCCGACAAGAGGCCGCCTATCGTCGTCGGAATGAGGCAGACCAACAGCGCCACGAGTGCGGTCATCGTGACCGGAGTCCCCACCTTGCTGACCTCGACGGCGAATAGCGAATACGGCAAGAGCGTGACGATCACGATCAGAAAGACGAGGGTCAACGCCACCAGCAAGATGGTGAGCGCAATCTCGTTGGGCGTCTTCTGTCGCTTCGCCGCTTCGACCATCGAGATCATCCGGTCGAGAAAAGTTTCGCCGGGATTGACCGATACGCGCACCACAATCCAGTCCGACAGCACTCGCGTGCCGCCCGTCACCGAGCAAAAGTCGCCGCCCGATTCTCGAATGACCGGTGCCGACTCGCCTGTAATCGCGCTCTCATCGACCGAGGCGACGCCCTCGATGACTTCGCCGTCGGCAGGGATCGTGTCGTGAGTCTCGATCAGCACCAGATCGTCCTTCCTCAGATCTTCCGCCTTGACGAGCACGGTCTGACGGGAACCCGGGCTGTTCTGGACAATGCGCTTGGCCATGATCGTTTGACGCATGCCGCGCAGTGCCGACGCCTGTGCTCGACTGCGGCCCTCGGCGAGCGCTTCGGCGAAGTTGGCGAACAGAACGGTGAACAGCAGCCAGACGGTGACGGCCAGAATGAAGCCCGCCGGTGCCTCTCCGTGGCCCGCGAGCGCCTGGCCATAGAGGATCGCCGTCACGATCGTGCCGATGTAGACCACGAACATCACGGGATTGCGCCATTGGATGCGCGGGTCAAGCTTAATCACGGATTCGAGGAGCGCCTTTCCCAAGAGTTTGCGATCAAAGAGCGATAGTTGTTGCCGCGACATATGGAGCTCGTTATTTGGCAGCCGCGAGCATGAAGTGCTCGACGACCGGCCCCAGCGCGAGCGCCGGGACGTAAGTGAGGACACCGATCAGAAGGATCGAACCGATGAGCAGCGCCACGAACAGCGGTCCATGCGTCGGCATGGTGCCTTCGGTGACGGGAACTCGCTTCTTCGCCGCCAGCGATCCCGCGATGGCGAGCGCCGCCACGATCGGCCAGTACCGTGCAATGAACATCGCAAGGCCCGTGGACACGTTGTAAAAGACCGTGTTCGCGGAAATACCGGCGAACGCGCTGCCATTATTGTTGGCGGCCGAGGAAAACGCATAGAGAATCTCGCTGAAGCCGTGAGGACCGGGATTGGCCACCCCGGCCTTGCCGGCAACCGTCACGACGGCGACAGCGGTCCCGATCAGCACGACGAACGGGGTCGTCAGAATAAAGACCGAGGCCAACTTCATCTCGAGCGCCTCGATCTTCTTGCCGAGATATTCCGGGGTCCGACCGATCATGAGTCCGGCGATGAATACGCCGAGGATGGCGAACATCAGGATCGAGTACATGCCGGTTCCGACACCGCCCGGCGCGACCTCACCGAGCTCTATCAGGAACAGCGGCACAAAGCCACCAAGCGGCATCATCGAATCGTGCATCGTGTTCACAGCGCCACAGGAGGTTGCGGTCGTGAGCGCCGCAAAGAGCGCGGAGGCGGCGATACCGAAGCGGGTCTCCTTGCCCTCCATATTGCCGCCAGCCTGCACCGCACTCGCCACTTGGTCGATGCCCTGCTTAGCGACCAGCGGATTGCCATGCTGCTCGATGTTGAACGCCGTTATCACCAGCGGCACGAATAGAATCAGCATGGCGGCCAGCACCACCCAGCCCTGCCGGGTGTCCCCGACCATCTTGCCGAAAGTGTAGGTGAGGGACAACGGGATGATGAAGATCGCCAGCATCTCGAGCAGGTTCGTCAGGGGCGTGGGGTTCTCATAGGGGTGCGCAGAGTTTGCGTTGTAGAAGCCGCCACCATTGGTGCCGAGTTCCTTGATGGACTCCTGCGACGCGATCGGCCCCATCGGCAGCGTTTGCGTCTGAGTGGTCGCCGTCTCGGTTACGGCATTGCCAGCGGCGTCCTTGACCGGATTACCGTCTGCATCCGTCTTTGGATTCTGGTACGTGAGTTTCTCAACGGTCGTCGCGTCCTTATAGCCGTCGAAGTTCTGAATTACACCCTGGCTGACGAGTGCGAGCGCGAGCACGGCCGAAAGCGGCACTAGCACATAGAGCGTGGAGCGCGTGATATCCACCCAGAAGTTGCCAATCGTCTTGACGGTGTGCCGCGCGAAGCCGCGAATCACGGCGATCGCCACCACGATGCCGGTCGCCGCGGACAGGAAGTTCTGCACGGCGAGGCCTGCCATTTGGACCAGATACCCCATTGTCGATTCACCGGAATAGCCCTGCCAGTTGGTATTAGTGATAAAGCTGACGGCCGTGTTGAATGATGAGTCCGGGGAGACCGCCGCGAACTTCTGTGGGTTGAGTGGCAAAAAGAGCTGCAGGCGCTGTAGCCCATAGACGATGACGGCGCCCAACACGTTGAAGAGCAGTAAGGCGATCGCGTATTGCTTCCAGGACATCTCCTCGCGAGCATCGACCCCGCAAAGGCGATATAAAAGATCTTCCACCCGGCTGCCCGCGCGCCGGGCGAAATTGGGTCGGCCTTCCATGACATCGGCGATGTAGCCGCCGATCGGCTTAACGCCGAGCGCGAGGATGCCGAAGTACGCTAGCAGCAGCAGACCAAACATGATGTTGGCGCTCATCAGAATCGCTCCGCCTTCAAAAGGGCGAACAGTAGGTAGCCGAGCAAGAGCAGCGCAAGCACAGCCCCCATCCAATACATGATGCTCATGATGTCTTTCCTAGGCGATCAAGCGCCAAAACGAGGCCGTGGGTAACCGCATACAGACCGGCCAGCATCAATAAGTAAATAGCGTCCATCATGGTTCGAGTCTCCGCCGCTTTGGCGAGGAGCACTCTAGCGTTGCGGGTGTGATAAACCTGTGAAAAAATTCCCACGCACTGGCTAACTAAACTAGGCGGCGAGGGCGTTCGGCTTTTCGCTGATCATCTCCGCCAGGACCCTTTGAGACCGCCTTGGGTAAGTAACCGTAATGGGTGGCCCCGTCGGTGCGACCGGGGCCACGCCCTGAAAATTTGATGGCCGATCCCGAGGCGTCGGGCCGCCTGCGCCGCAGGCCCGTCGACATCAGTGGCAGCGTCTACACACCGATTGCGATACCGCAGGTCATTGAGGAATGCTTCTCGCAGATCCTCATGAAGGCCAAGTCGATTGGTGACCCTTTCGAACGGGCGTTTTTCCTGATGGTGCAACTGCCGTACTTGCAGCCATTCGAGGACGTCAACAAGCGCGTCTCACGCCTGGCCGCTAACATACCCCTGATTCGAGCCGATCTCTGCCCGTTGTCATTCGTCGACGTACCCGAACGTGCGTACATCGCGGGGAATCTCGGGCTGTACGAGATGACTCGCATAGAACTGCTGCGGGATGTGTTCGTGTGGGCGTATGAGCGGTCCTGTCAAAGATACGTTGTCGTGCGGGACTCGATTGCAGAGCCGGATCGGTTCCGCATGCGCTACCGTGAGGCCCTGACAGACGTAGTCGGTCAAATCGTGCGTGAGAAAAGGCAGCCTACCGTCAATGAGATCCGCTCGCGGGCTGTGCAGGTCGTTGAGGCGCCTGACCTACCGAGGTTCGTTGATCTCGCGACCCAGGAGTTCCAGCGGCTGAATGAGTTCAACATTGCTCGACACCGGCTTCGGCTTTCAGAGTATACGGCGTGGGCCCAAGCGCTTCAGAGCGCGCCTGTAACGCGGTGAATGGTCCGAGGTGCTATTCGCCTGAATATGACGACCCCTGTGATCCGTGATCGCCGCCGCGGCAACCAAAAGCTTGATACTGGGGGAGCGCCACCACAGGCGGCGCGTGGGCTTCTGTTCACAGGATTCGCTCGATAGCTTCCCGCTGCCGTTCCAGCAGGGCATGGCCCGCTCGTGCGGCGCGGTTGGGCGACGTCGGCGAGAGCGCGCCCGAAAACTGGGAAGAGCTGCTTGGAACTCGAAGGCGATCGATGCCAATGGCGCCAGCGGCATCGACCTCTCAAAACCTCAACGCGATTTCCGCCTGATCGACCAGCGGGCAGAGGCCGAAGCGCTCTCATTCGTCATCGGGTACCGGAATCCACGAATCATCCGGGTTGAAGCGCTCTATCTTCTGGAATTCCTTGAGCGTCTCAGGCCCTAGATTCTTCTGGTACACCACGCCGTCCTGGCTGACGATGAAGGTGTTGATGCCGGTTTCACCATATTCGGCGGGAGCGGCAACCAGCGCGAAGCCGCCGATCATCAGGCCTTTCAGCACGTAGTCCATTTCTCCGAGGGGCGCATCCGGCCCTTGCCCCTTCAGAACCTTGTAGAAATAGCCGTGAAAGGGCGTTGCCTTGCCCTGCTCGAACTCGTAGCCCTGTTCGATGGCGCGGGCAACGTTTTCGCCGACCGGGCCGCCCCACGTTCCATCAGGATTCTGCCAGGCCAGGCCATCGTGCTTGCCGGATGCGCTGACGATGTGCTGCGCATACTGGTTCACATCGTAGCCGTCGCGCGGCTCAAAGGCGTACTCGTACTGCGCTTCCACATAACCGCGGCAGACTTCGATGGCGTCCAATTCGTTGCGGCCGATGCGCCGGTACTCGAGCTCCTGCTGACCGGCGGCGATATCGAACTGCCATCCGCTGCCGCGTTTGACGATGGGAATCGGGAACGGCCAGTCCCCCTTGCCTACCAGGAGAAATGCACGGCTCTTGGTCTTGGGGTCCAGCGCAACGCTTTTCTGCTCCCGAGCCTGCGCAGCAAAGTCCAGCGCGCGCTGACGGTCCTGCGGATATTCGCCCGAGAGAACTATTTGCTCTCCGCCGGGGCCGAAAATCGCCACGAGGGCGCCCACGTCGAACTTCTCGGCGGCGTCAATAACCGCATCGGCCGCCTGCTCCGGCGTAGCAAAACTTTCAGCAGCCTGCGCGGCAACTGCGGGAGCCGGTTTTTTCGCGGCCGACTGCTCCGCGGCCAGCGGACCTGAGGCTGCAAGAGATACCAACGCGCATGCGCCCAGCATCCCGAGAAGCCGGCAGAGTCTAGTATTCGCGGATACTGAATTCATCTGTGTGCTCCTGCTGTACATTCGGCTCTGTACTGACTAACGGCGCGCGCCGCCGCCGCCTCTTGGCGCCGCGAGATTGCGCGCTCGCAGCCCCACGGTTGCTCGACGCACGGGCGCTCGAGCCGTTGTATCCGCCGCTGCCTCCACCGAAGGCATTGCGGTTTCCGCCGCCGCCGCCGCCACCAGCGCGCGACAAGTCCCGGTTGCCGACACGATCGGCGCCGCCGGCACCAGCGCGGTTCGCGGCTCCCGTGCCCCTGTCGAACTGCGATCGGTTGCCCGCTCCGCCCCCCGCACCGGCGCGGTTCGCGGCTCCCGCACCCGTGTCGAACTGGCCTCGATTGCCGGCACCGCCTCCGGCACCAAGCCCGCCGCCGGCACGATTGCCGGCGCCGACTCCGCCGCCGGCCGCAGCACCACCGGCGCCGAGGCTGCCTTGGGGCCGGTTGCCCGTGCCGGCGCCTGGTGAGGGACGAGCGGATGCGACATTGCCGCCTTGCTTTCCAATCTGATTACGGGCATTCGTTTGCCGATTGGCCAGCGAGTCTCCGCGCGCTGCGCCCCCGAAACGGTCGGCCGTGGCACGATCCCGATAGGGCGCGCCGCCCCGATGTACCGGCTGGTGCTGCCACCGGTTACCGCTGCCTATATTGGTGTTGCCGTTGCGGATGTTCGTGTTCCGTATGAAAGTGTTGTTGTTGTTGATGGTGACGCTTCCATATCTACCCCAGCCGCAGTTCCAGCCCCAGCCGCCGCCTCCACCCCACCAAGCGCCCATGGCCACGCCGACACCGAAGGCAAGGAACAAAGATCCCGGCGGCGGCGGCGGTGGATAGTAGATCGGAGGATAGGGATAAATGGGCGGGCCCCACACTACCACCGGGCTGTAGGTGGGCACGTAGATCACCTGCGGGTTCGCCGGCTCGATCACCACCACCGTCTGTGTCTCGATGACTTTGGTTTGCACCACCTGCTGCTCGGTGGTCTTCAAGACATTTTTGTCCATGGCCGACTTGCGCATGCGCTGCACGGCCGCCATTACATCGGCCTCCTGAGCCAGGAAGGCATTGCCGAGGTCCGTGGTCCACTGAATGTCATCCGCCAAACGCTTCGCTACCTCCGGGGTCGCGGCGAGCGCTTGGATGCTTGGATCCCAGGGCTGCTTTTGCACGGCATCCGCAAGCGCTTGGTCTTTCAACCCCGGATTTCTTGCCAGAAACTGCTGCAGCTGGATGATCTCAAGAGGATAGGTGGAGGCCGCCAGTGTTTGCGCCAGCAACGGATCGGGATACAGCGCAATGGGCGCCACCAAGGAGTCAAGCTGGTCCGGAGGTATCAGCGGAGCCGCAGTACCTGAAGGCGACTGCGCATTCGCAAAAGGCGCAGAACCCAGTTCTGCCAACGTGCTGCCAGCCGCTAAGACCACGGCCCAAAGAATCACGAGCATGCCCCGCATGCTTGCGCTCGTACGCTGTCCTAACGGGCTTATGATCATTGGCTTCTCCGAGTGTGCGAGTTCATTGCGTTTGCTTAGCTCCAAGTGCATGCAGACGTGTCACGCATAAGTGCCTATATCTTCCTTTTCCGCGTATCGGATCTATATCAACTTCGCGCACGACATAAACCTGTAAAGACTGACAGTAGCCACTGCGCCCCGTCGGGCGCACTATGTCATCAGCATCCATGAATACGCAGGCCAAAGTCGCGCTACTGCTGGCAAACGATCATGCTGAAATCATGACACTTGAGCTGACAAGCTATGGCAGTCGAATTGATCTATACGGTTGGCAATCAGTAGACAAATCCTATTGGCGCATTGGTCGAGTTGATCATCAACGGTGAAACCGCCATTTTGTTGAGGAAGGCAAAGGAAGCGGGTATCACCGATCCTCGCGGCGGGTGTGCGCCCTGATCGGTGTTCGAAGCGGTCAAAAGGTCCTTTCCATTCGTAAATGAAGGGAAGATCCAGAAGCTCTCACCTGCCGAACGTACAACGTTGGACGAGCAATGCATCCGAATCGGAGTAAAGCGTTCCGCTCATGTCAACAGCAAGTACCCCACCTACGTTGTTGTTGATTCAGGTGGCGGTCAACTGCCGACGCTGTTCGTGTTCGAGGGCGGCTACGCCGTATCGGAAGTCGGCGTGAACACCGCGAACGTGCTCACCGGCTTCGAGAGCGCCTAGCCTCACCTCGCGACTACCAGCGGAACGATGCGCCGAGCACGGGGCCGGTCAGCCGCGCCTTCTCCAGGATCGGCCGGTCGGATAGGTTATACGTCAGATTGCGGACGCCGAGCCCGAGATCGCCCCAGTGAAAGTGATAGCCGACGCCGACATAGCCGTTGTAACTCCAATTCTCGTTGCCGTCGCCGATGTCCGCTTCATAGGGCGCAAACCACTTGCCGTCATGGGAAAGCCGCAGCGCGCCCTTGACGCCGATGATGCCTTCCGTCGAATCGGTGGTCGGCCAGAACCCGCCGCCCCGCGGCATGATCGCCGGGAACATTGGGACGGTGAACTCATAGGCGAGCGAGACTCTCACGCTGGTGTAGCGCAGTCCGGCCAGAACATCGAGGGTCCCGACGTCGTTGTTCATCACCGTGTACGTGGGAGCCAGGGTCCAGATCGCCGCCCGGAATCCGAGGTCGATGCTGCGGGTGACCACCAGCGAGGCGTTGCCGCCGGGCAGGCCGATCTCCCTCTCATGCGTGGGGCTGTTCTGCAGGTTCAGAAAAACCAGGTCGGTCCAAACGCTCCAGTCACCCTTGCGAACGCTGCCGTCGAATAGCACGCCGCCCTTCACATACTTGAGGTATTGGTTCGGCTCGATCTCGGTGGTCGGATTGCCGCCGCCCGCAATCGGCGGCAGCTGCGACGTCACATATATCCACGGCACCCAGGCGTAGGGCGATACTTCGAAGTGCCATTGGCCATCCCACATGTTAATCCCGTCGGCGACGGCGATGACGTCCTGAGCCCACACGCTCCCCGATGCGAACGCACCGAGACCGGCAATGAGCGCTGCGACTGTGGACTTCAGAAATTTGACTTGCTGCATGATGGTCTTCTTGGTAATGGAGCCTGCGGGATATCAGAATGCCACCGATCCGGGGAGCGGTCGTATGAGACCTTGGTCCAAATTCCGTTGCGATTAACCAACAGTCTGGGTCCCTTCAGCGAAAATCGCGCGATTCGACGGTGAGATCTCCAAGAGGGCGCAAACCATATGCCGTCATGCGAGAGCCGCAGCGCGCTCTTGACGCCGATCAGGCCGTCCGTCGACGAATCGGTCGGCCAGAACCCGCCGCCCCTCATCAGCTGGGTGGGCGGGGCAGTAAACTCAGAGGAGATCGACTCTGCATGATGACCTTTTTCGCGTTGTCAGGGCTAACCCATGATGGCGAACCGAGCTACCGCCTCGGTCAGATTTAGGGAGCGAGGCTCGCAGGCTGGAGTTGACACCGCGAAAATGGGCGTGCCTATTGGACCTTGGTGGCAGTTCCTGAATTGCGGTCATGAGCGACGCTTCGCGGACGGTATTTGTCACGGTCGAAGCACCGCCAGTGGCCTGAAATCGCGACGATCAGATGGAATCTGACGTAGGTGCGTAGCCCCTGGGGAGGCCCTTACTCGTGAGTAAGACCCGCACTCGATGGACCGCCGCCCTGGTTGCAGACCACATTCGGGCCATTCGAGCCTCAGGGGTCGTGCCTAGCCACTCCTATGTTCTTAAGCACCATCTAGATCTGTACGGGGCGGCACTATGTTTCTGCGGTGGCTTTCGAAGAGCGCTAATCGCTGCGGGCGAAGACCCTCAAGCGATTGCAATGAGCAGCCGGTCACGATCGAGTGCCACAAAGACTAAGTGGACTCGTGCGAAGATTTTATCGACGCTTAAGGATCGCCATGGGGCGGGGCTACAAATCAACGTTGGCGCTGTGAATCGCGACGGCCTTTGGGGTTTGTGCCGCGCTGCTTCACGCGAATTTGGATCCTACGGAGGTGCAGTCGAAGCGGCCGGCTTCAGGTACGAGGCAGTGCGGCTAATAGCTCCGGATTGGACGCCGGAGGCGGTGCTGAGGAGTATTTCTCTGCTAGGGGAGAAAGGTATAGAGTTGAACGTCTCTGCCGTGCAGCACAAACAAAGCAGTCTAGTTGCATTAGCGATTAAGTTCTTCGGATCTTGCGATGTCGCCCTTCGCGAGGCTGGCTTCGATCCAAAGATCATTCGCCTGGGATATGCACACGGAGGCTGGCAAAGGCCGGCTCTTCGATAACTTGTGCGATGCTCTTTTCCGTGCGATTCGCCCAACGTGGCGCCTTGATTTCCGCTTTCAGACGGATACGGGCCCCCTTCTTCCGGACGCCTATGACCCATTAGTCGATGAGTGGATTGACTTCAAACTTGTGGCCTGGGGAGCGTCAGTTAACGGCAGTATCCAAAAGTATTCTCCCTATGCGAGCAGTCTTCGCTTCATAACGCTGAACGGATCGAGAGCGTCGCGGCCCAAGGTGGCATTTCAATCGGTCTTTGGCTTCGAGGCCCAGGCGACCACTGCAGAACTCCAGGAGATCTTCGAAACACTGCGGGCGCTGAGGGCCTACGTGGTGCCAAATACGAAGCTCGCGATCTGGTCGAGAGTCTGGACCGAAGAAAAGCTACTTGAGTTCATCCAGCAACTGCCGTCACGCCATAATAACTCCCTGTACGTCAAGACAAATCACCCGCGGGAATTTGCGGCTGCTGTTAGACAATTTGGGAGTTGGGCCCAAGCCCTGGAAGCGGCGGGTCTGTCGGCTAGTGATATTCGGCGCCATCATCTCCCATACACAAAGGTAGACGTTGATCAATTCATTCACGACGCCGCTTCGACGGGTAAGGCTCTGTGCACGAAGGCGGTGACGTCAACGTCTTCTGGAAATGGATTGTATCAAGCAGCCCACCGCCCCTACGGTGGACGGGTTCAGGCCCTACGTGCTAATAACGTCGACCCCGACGCCGTGAACGAGCATACGATCTCGAAGCTGGCGACTCTCGCGAAGCTGATGCAATTTATTCGGTCAAGGCATGCTGCGGCTGAGCCACTGAACCTGCAAATTGTCCGCGATCATTACAAGGCGGAATACGGCGTTGCATGCCGCCCAATGTGAGATGCGTCGAATGGAGGAAGAAGCTCGATGTTGCCAGACTGTAAACGGTGATGGACCAACACTCCCGCACCGGTACTCCCGCCGCAACGTGCAGGCGGTAGGTTTCTTCGCCTAGCAGCGGCCTGCCATGGCTATCGTGAAAGGTTCCGAAGTAAAAGCTACCGGTGCCGAGTTTTGCGGTTGGGTAGAAATATTGCGAAAGACCGATAGCTCGCGAATTGACATCAAAATAATTCGGGTTCCCCCATTTAAAACCCGTGGGCATCGTAATGGGCGGGGAAGGAAGCACCCACTGACTTCCCGGCCACCACGGGGTGATGTCAGTCGCCGCTTTCTCCATTAGCCACTCATTCGTTTGCGTTGCCGCCGTTTTCAACTGAGCCACCATAGCGGCGTCGGGCTTGAATTCCTTACCCTTCTCGATGCCGAGCGGCAGCAACATTCCCGTCATTTGCAGATCTGCGGGCGGCACCGTCTCTTCGTTGAGCATGCGGGAGTGCGAGTACAGCGGACAGCGCGATTGAACGGGCGCAGGGATTCTCGAGTTTCATATCTTGGCTTCCCTGATCGTTCGAATTGAACCAAAAATGCTTTCATATCCGCACCGCCTGGCAATTGGACCTTAGCCGCGCGGTCGGCAGAGGTTACTGTCGTTTCTGGAAGGATTAATGCGCCCAGCAGTGGCGCCGGAGCGGCGCGAGCGTCAGATGTCTCAAAGGGGCCGGCTGCTGACCGACCCCCCTGGCCTACCCGTCTCGATCAAAAAACGCTGTCTGTAAAGCGGCGGTGATCACATACGAGGCCGAAGCGAATGCGTTTATCGCGCTCGCGCAAGCCGAGGAAGCGACTAATCAGGCCGATGAGGCGATCATTGCGGCCTGTCGGCCGCACAAGCCGTGCTAGTGCTCAGCCTGTCGCCGCAATCGATAGCATGCGGCGCTGAGGAACTATCGAGACAAAGGAACCGACCCGGAAGGCGCTCGAGATGCCGCGCCATGATTCGTTTGAGCCGTTTTATCCGCTTTTCAATTCCTGCAGCTCGGTAGATGATTTCCTGCACCGACAGAATATCGTCCACGCCTTCAATCCTCTCCTCAAGCCCTGCGATTTCGGCGTGCCAAGCCGCCCCCCATTCAAGATGCCGCCGCGCCTTCGCGCACCATTGCTGCTCGGTTAGGGCTTTCATGCTCTGTCTCTCTCCCCTAATTTTCCGCATCGCCGGTTGACGCGAATGTTATGCGGTGGTCGGATCGCAGTAACGGCGATTTTGCACAAGCGCGTCGTGTGTCGCGGCTCGCCAAGCGATATGTCAAGGAAGAGATCTACGAAATAAAAACCCCTTCAGGGCGGTCTGGAGTCGCCCTGAGGGGGAGAGGATGCGCCGTCGGTAAAAACCGCAGCGGTAGTGCACTCACTCTAGGAATATCATCGATTCTTCATCGGAAAAAGGCTGGGTAGCGCCACAGTTCAAAGGTTGTGACTACTCACACCGTCCGAGACACGCAAAGTAAAAGGCATGAGTTGTGTAGTCGTTCGATCGGGTCGGGATGGCGAGGAACTCAGCGGCACAGCGAATGAGTCCTCACGACCGGAGCGCAGTAACCGTGGCTCAGTGTGCGTGCGCCTGTTAACCACAGTTTACAATCCGTAATCTATAGTTTACAATCCGAATGTGCGCGATATCGTCAAGTCAGGGACCTTCGACGCTTGGTTTTCACGTCTGAAGGACCGTCAGGCGATAGCGCGGATTGCGGCACGAATCGATCGACTGGCGCTCGGCAATCCTGGCGACGTGAAGCCGGTCGGATCGGGTGTGAGCGAGATGAGGATCGACTACGGTCCAGGCTATCGCGTTTACTTTATTCAACGTGGATCGACGGTCGTTGTGCTTCTGTGTGGCGGCCATAAGCGGACTCAAACCGCCGACATCAAACGCGCCATCAAGATCGCCGCGGACTGGAAGGAGTGAACTATGGCGATAAAGAAGCGAATCAAAGAGAAATTCTCTCGTTACGATACCGCTGATTACCTCAAGAGCGAGGCGGACATGGTGGCGTACCTCGAGGCATGCATGGAAGAGGCTGGTGACGACCCGGCTTTCATTGCGGTCGCCCTTGGCAACATCGCCAGAGCGTACGGCATGGTCCGGCTGGCGAAGGACACCGGGATAACCCGCGAAGGCCTATACAAGGCCTTGTCGGCCGATGGCAATCCCAGCCTCGGCACGGTACTTAAGGTAGTAAAGGCACTGGGAATGAAGCTCACTCCGGAGGTTGCCTAACGCCCGAAATGGACAATCGTGAACGATAGACGCCATGCCACGCCCAGCATTCGCTCTGAACCCAATCTACCGGGCCCGGGACGTAGTTAATCCGTGCAAAGCATCCATTTCAGCTTTTATCAAGGCGCATCTGCTCCCGGAGGTGCCGGCGAGGGGACTCTCCCGATTCGCTCGTACTCCGCAATCACCTGGGCGCCGAACATCAGCAAGGTCGACGCAAGTTCAAAACTCACCAAAACGACGATGGCTGTCGTCAGCGATCCATAGACCGTGCCAATCTGAGAAAGCGTCGCGAAATACCAAACAAGTACATGGCGTGTCAACTCCCACAGTATTGTTGCTACTATGGCGCCAATAAGTGCGTGCAGTAGCGACGGGCGTCCCACCGGCATCACCATGTAGATGGAGGTAAGGATAAGGATCTCACCGGCCACACCAAGAAGGTACAGCAGCACGCCCGACACACCACCAAGCGACCAGTTGTGTCCGAGTAACTCAACCTGTTCCTGTCCCATGGCCTTCAGGCTCCCAGCAACAAGGGTCACCAGCAACAGTCCAAAACCGAGCGAGAGAATGTAGCAGTACGGAATCACCGCCGAGACAAGAAAGCGGCGCCTGCGAATTGCGACGCGATGATGGAGGATCACGGACATCGCGTTCTCGAGTACTGTGAATGCCAGGGAGCTGAAGAACAGCATCGTCACCAACAGCACCCAACCCATCACTTCGCGATGATCGAGAAAATTCCTGAGTTCCACGATGAGAACCCCAGACTGTCCAGGAACCAACCACTCCAGGTAACGTCCGAGGGTCTGAAGCAATTCGGTCTGATCGATGACGTGCGATAGCGCAATGACCGTGAGGATCAACAATGGCACGATAGACAGCAGGGCGTAGTAGGCCACCGCACCTGCCAGTAGCAACCCCTGATTTGCACGAAAACTCTTCAGCACCTGAACGGCAAATACGCCGGGATGCTTCAATACGTGTGCAGCTCGTTGCCCCAACATTTGCATTCTGGCCCGCGCAAGATTCTTACTTCGAATGCTACCTCAAATGAAATTCGACCTTGGCGGTGTGGATCGCGGCTCAAACACGAGGCCCGTGTAGTTCCCTTCCATCTTGTTTAAAACGTGACAGTGATTGCGATCCCGACGCCGGGGTAATTGCGGTCATACAGATAATACCCGTCGCCGGTGTAATCGAGATATACGTCGTCGTTTTCATACCACGTAGCAGGCCACGATTCCGGCCACGGATCCATGCACGTCACCCAATAGCCGTCGTACTGGAAGCGCGGATACCCGCCGACGAAGACCAGCGGTAGCCTGCCGACGCGGAAAAAGTGTTCATGCCCGAAGTACATTCGGAAGCGGTCGTCAGGGATTCGGTAGCCGTTATAACCGCCGCGCTGCGTCCAACTTCGGTGTTCGCTGCTCCACGATTGCGCGCGCGACTGCGTGAAGCCGCTACGCACCTGCCCCGCATGTTGCGAGGCGCGCAGCGCCGAGTATTAACTCGGCCGCTAGGCCGAGTTGAACGCCCGAAGGGCGGCCCTGAAGGGGCGAGGCGCGCAGCGCCGAGTAATCCCTCAGCCGGCAAATCTTAAATTAAATCAATAAGATATATTACATTTCTCTATTGAACGATCTTATAGCAAGATTGTGAGCAATCGTCGATCTAGCTGGTGATCAATTCTGATCGATATCGTCAATCAGTACACGGAGACTTCGGTCGTGAGCCAGCGATCCCACCGTTCGATCCGAGCAGTCGTGTACTTCCCCTGAATCAGAGCCGCGGCGCCCCACCCGATAATCCTCAAGTACGAGTCCAGTAAACCGGTTCGGCGGAGTTCTCCGTAGCTGTCGATCGCCAACGTTCGAATTGGAGTCGATCTAAACATCACTGCTTGATTCCGATAATCCGGCTGGGAACCGCCGCTCCCGGCGAACTGCGGTCACCCTCGGAGTTAGAACGCCTGCCGGAAAGCCGACGGTCGCGGGCGATGAATGTGCGCAGGGCGCGTTAGGCAGATCAGGAACACGACCTTTCCTACTCCTCGACTTACGAAGTATTTGAGCCTTCTGTGTTGCTGGCGGCCAGCTATCGACTGCTGGGGCACATCGCCATCACCCGTCAGAATACAGGCGCGGCAATCGGCGAGTAGTCACTCGCGCGACTGACAGGCGCCGAAGTGTTACGCTTGCGCGGAGCGAAATAAGGGGAATCGCGAGCGGACCGACGCGGGTAGCTAAACGGCTGCTCCCACTAACGTCGTTCGCCTGTAGACGACAACAATTGAGACGAAGAGGCGCCCTCGCGTGGTCTTCAACTCGCTGACCTTCGTTCTGTTCTTTGCGATTGTGCTTCTGCTGCACAACCTGCCGTTCCCGTGGTCGGTCAAGAAATTCAACCTGCTGATTGCAAGCTACCTCTTCTACGCGGCCTGGAACCCACCGTTCATTCTCCTGCTTTGGGCCTCCACGGTGGTTGACTGGTCAGTTGCCCGGCAGATCAATGTGCAGCTCACGCCGCTTCGGCGCAAAGCGTGGCTCGTCATCTCCCTGGTTGTGAACCTGGGCTTTCTGGGCTTCTTCAAATACGGGAAGTTCCTGCTCGACAACTGGCAGGCGCTCATGGCCACGGTCGGCGTGCGCTACCAGCCCCCCGCGTGGAACATCCTGTTGCCCGTCGGCATCTCCTTCTACACGTTTCACTCGATGTCCTACACCCTCGACGTCTACTGGAAGCGTGTCGCGCCGATCCCGAAGCTCTTCGACTTCGCGTTGTTCGTCACCTTCTTCACCCAACTGGTCGCCGGTCCCATCCTGCGCACCGCCGATCTGGTACCGCAGTTCCAGCGCCCGCATACTGCGACACGCGACCAGCTGTGCTGGGGGCTCGCCCTAATGACGCTTGGTCTGTTCGAGAAGGTGGTGCTAGCCGACGGCGCCCTGGCACCGACGGCGGATGCCGTGTACGGCGCGAAGGAGGCCGTCGGATGCCTCGATGGGTGGCTCGGCACACTGGCATTCTCGGGGCAGATCTTTTGCGACTTTGCCGGTTACTCGACGATCGCAAACGGTGCCGCCATGTGCCTGGGCTTCAACATTCCTAACAACTTTCGCGGTCCGTACGCGGCGATCGGGTTCTCGGACTTTTGGCAACGCTGGCACATCTCTCTGTCGACGTGGCTGCGCGACTACCTATACATCCCGCTCGGTGGCAATCGCAAAGGCGAGGCGCGCACGTACGCGAATTTGATGACGACAATGCTGCTGGGCGGGTTCTGGCACGGCGCGAATTGGACCTTCGTCGTCTGGGGCGGACTGCATGGCCTGTATCTCGCCGCCGAACGCTGGCTCAAGGAGCGGACCGCGACTTGGCTCTTGCCTACGGGTGTCGCCTTCAAGCTGCTCTTGGCGCTGATTACGTACACGCTCGTGAATGTCACTTGGGTGTTCTTTCGCGCCAAGACCTTTCCGGCAGCCGCTGGCATGTTGGCCGCGATGTTCGGCATGCACGCCCACACGACGGCCATCGTGCCCACAGTCCACATCCTCGAAACGGTCTTTTGCACCAGCGGGCTCTTGTCGGTTCAGTGGTACATGCGCGAGCGCTCCATCGAGGAGGTGGTCACGCGGGCCTCGTGGGGGCTGGTCGCTGGCGCTTGGGCCACGATGGCGCTCGCGGTCATACTCGCACAAGGTACGGGCGATGCCTTCATCTACTTTCAATTCTAAGGCCAGCCCGGCTGCGCGTGGCGCCCGCGGAGGCGCCGCGTCACCTCGGGGGCTCGAGCGGCCGGTCCCGACGCAGCCCTGGCTCCGTACGCTCGCGGTCGTCGCATGCGCCACCTTGATCGGCACCACTGGCTGGGAAATCGCGATGCGGCAGTTCGGGCTGCGGGCCGGGGATCTAGACGATGGCAAAGCGCACTGGGCGGTGGAGCGGCGCAAGGTCGACGAAGGCCCACGCGATCCCATCGTCATCATCGGCGACTCGCGCATTCTGTTCGACACGGACCTCGCGACTTGGCAGACACTAAGCGGCCGCCGGCCGATACAGCTGGCACTGGTTGGGACGAGCGCGCGGCCGTTCCTGCACGATCTCGCCATGGACGACCACTTCGCTGGGCTGCTCGTCATCGGGATCGCCGAGCAGGTCTATTTTCGCGAGCGCGCCGGCCTGATGGCCGGCGCGCTCGACTACATTCGGAACGAATCGCCCTCCCAGCGCCTCAGCCACCGCATCTATGTGGCCCTGTCGCGGTACGTTGCCTTCCTCGACAGCCGAACTACGCTGCTGAAGCTGCTCGAACAGCGCGACTGGCCAGAGCGCCCGGGCGTTGACGGGCCGTATCTTCAACCATGGAAGCTCAGTGAGGCCTACGACGATCGGCAGACAAGGCTATGGCCGCAGATCGAATCCAACTTTTACCTGCGCGAGCACGCGCGGCGGGTGTGGCTCAGTTCGAAACAGAAGCCGCCGACCCCGGAGATGATCGACCGGATGATCGCGACCAGCAAGGCCGACATCGACCGGATTCGCGCGCGCGGCGGCGAGGTGGTCTGGATCCGACCGCCGTCCGCCGGCCCGCTCCGGGACGCCGAACGGTCGGCGCTGCCGCGGGACAAGGTCTGGGACCGCCTCCTGCGTGACTCAGGGTCATTCGGCGTACACTTCGAAGACTACCCGCAGATGCAGAACCTCAACGTGCCCGAGTGGTCGCATCTGTCCGAGCCGTCCGCGCTGATCTTCACCGACGCCTACGTGCGGGTGCTGCTTGATCACGTGGATTGGCTGAAAGCCCATGATAACGCAGGGCCCATAGATGAACGTACTCGTCACCATTGACTTCTCGGCGGTCACTGCGCAGGTGATGTCAACCGCGTCACGGATTGGCGCCTCAGGAAGGGCTCGACTCTGGCTCTTGCACGTCTTGCCGCCCGTCCCCGATTTTGTTGGCTACGACGCTGGTCCCGCGACTGTGCGTAATCAGATTGCGAAGGAATCCGGTGAACTGCATCATCGGCTCGAGCAGCTGGCGCTTGAGCTGCGCCGTGGCGGAGCTGAAGCGACCGCGTTCGTCGCGCAGGGTCCGACGGTCGCAACCGTGCTGCATGAGGCCGAGCGGCTCGGGGCGGACTTCATCATCGTCGGTAGTCACGGCCATGGCGCCGTCTACGATCTCCTGGTAGGCAGTATTGCGGAGGCCATCGTCCGTAGCGCTACTCGCCCGGTGCTCGTCGTGCCGGCCCGTGGCTGATCGCTGCGCGATCGCATTCCCGGCCGCATTGGTCGTGTTGCTTTCGCGGCCCTTGGACACCGATATTCTCTCCCACACATTTGACGGTCGACGGACTGAAAGAAATGTGTTGTGCGTTCTATGTCCCGATAGCTGCCGCCGGTGATCGGCTGGAGGGTCGATTGTTCGCATTCGCGCCGCCGCTGGTGTGATACGTGCATTGGCCTGGGGGCACAGACGTCCAAAGAGATCCAATAATTTCTCATCCGCCGGCGGGGTAACTTTTAGGGTAACTCCGTATTTTTTGTCGTTATAACCGCTTACAAAACAGCTGCTCCCTCAGCCGGCATACTCGCAAAAAGTCCGAGAATCGCAAAATTACGTTCCACCGCTTGTTGGCCACAATTCGAACCCCCGACATAAGACAAGCAGGGTTCGACAACGTCGCGCAGCGACGTTGCGGCCGTGATCGGCAGCACCCCCTGTAGGATGGGGAAGCGGCCGCGTGCCTGGTGATCGTCTACTGATGTCATGCCGGTCTTCACAATAGATGGGCCTTCATGAGTCTTGGCTCTTGGTGCGCCCGCAGCCTCCTACCCTAGGATTCCCCTAACGGCCTTCCGTAAGACCGAACAATACGCGGACGCATCGCGACGCGACTACTGCCCTTTGGGGAAGATCGGCAGGTTGCATCCTCGGGATGATCCACTTCATGAGCCGATGGAGAGGTTCGAAGTCACGATCAACGGGACGCGCTCTCAGAGGTCTCCCTACGGACCCCGAAGGAGACGGTCAGCGCGCCCAAAATGGCTGTTCGGAAACAGCCGTTCCCGCGTGGGAACTTCAGACAGGCTGTTGCTTTCATTGACAACATGCTTTGAATGTTGCTATCGTAAGCAACATGAAGGCCGAGCTACTGATGCGCGAACGGCTGATATTGAGTAGTCGCGCATTCGTAGAGATTGTAATCTGGAAGCTGCCGCAGCCACTACCGTACAGCCGGCATGCCTTCAAGTACCGCTTGGCTTACATCGCGAATCAGCGCTGCGTGTTGCGCTTCGACAATGAAGCCGGCAAAGGCGATCACAAGCATCTCGATGAGGTCGAGGCACCTTACATCTTCACCAGCGTCGACGCTCTGCGAACGGACTTTTTTGCTGAAGTGAACAAGCGTAGGAGGCGAAAGTGAGCACCGTCACAATCGGCGTAGCTTCTGTTGGTGACACTCGGCGACGTGCATCGGCCGCATTCCGCGGCAAGAAGCAGGGAGCGCGCATATCATTCGCGTCTGAGGATCTTCTCTGGAGGACGCTTACGCCCAAACGGTGGGCGCTGCTCAAGTTGATGGCCGGTCAGGGGCCGATGGCTATTCGCGAGATTGCGCGCCGGGCGAAACGCGATGTCCGCGCCGTCCACAGCGATGTTCATGTTCTGCTTCGGGTGGGCGTTTTGGAAAAGGCCGAGGAAGGTGGCGTTGTGTTTCCGTATGACGCCATTCATGTAGATTTCCTGTTAAAGGCTGCCTGAGCGAATGTTCGAGCTCCTGGCCGGGACGACGCGATGTCCGTGGCTCCGTCCCGGGGTCCGCAAACGTCCAATGGGGGGTCCTGATCCTATCTTGGGGTAACTTTTCGGGGTAACGACGCTGCTCGATCGGCTTACTCATCGCTGCGATATCGCGTACGCGACTCAACATGGCAATTAATCAACATCAGGAAGCAGGCCGCTCCTTTTCAGCACAGTGATCGGCAGCCGATGGCGCGTATCGGTTCGCCGTCCGGCCGGCGGCAATCGCGACAATCTGACCGGAGTCGACCCGCACTGCGTCTTTAAAAAGAGTCAACGCCGTCGCCTGCAGTATCCGCACAGCTCGGGATTCTTTTGAACCGCGGGCCTGTACGCGAAAGCCCTAATAGCTTCGCCGAGTCGCCGGCGTACATTGTTTCTTGCGCAATTCGACCGAGGTGATTCGTATGCGACGCATACTTATATTTTTATCGTTGCTGGCGCTCGCTGCTTGCGGAGGAGGAGGAGGAGGAGGCGGTACAACGCCGCCGCCGTCATCGGAGTTTGGAAACAGCATCCCTCCCGCGACCGGACCGGGGGACGTTGAAAACTTCTTTCCCACTACGGTCGGTTCCTCTTGGAGCTATTTCGGCACGGCCACCAGTTCGCTGACGGCCGAGCCCGTCTACTTCCTGGATTCCGTGACGGTCACCGGTACGAAATCCGTCATCGGGCAGACCGCCAGTGTTTTCCAGGAGTCGAATCCCTCCGGCAGCGGCGTTGCCGCGGCCGGCTATTTTTTGAAGAATGCGGGTGGTTTGGCTTATTTGGGAACAAGTGACCTCACGGATACAGTGACCCCGCAGATCGTCCCTTATATCGTGGCGCTTTTCCCGGTGGCGGTGGGCACGGTAGCCAAGTTCCAAAAAGCGGGCCTCGATTTGGGCCTCGATCTTGATGGCGATGGCGTCAATGAAACCCTCAATGTATCGGTAACGAACACCGTCGATAGCTTTCAATCGCTTGCCATCGGCATCGGCGCATTTCCGCGCACGGCGAAGGGTACTGAGAGCATCAGCGGCAGCGTCATCCTGTCGAAAACCAAGACCAGCGTACCGTTCTCGGGATCCTCCTCGCGCTGGTCGGCGCCCGGCATCGGAGTCTTGAAAACCAGCGAAACAGCTACAGCGCTGTCCGGCACGACGACAGCCACCTCGACGGTGGACATGGAGGCGCGAGGCTATGTGGTCAGCGACGGTGTGACGATGGTCGCACATGGATTGAGCTTGCCGTTCCAGGTCGCAAGCGGATTGTTCCCCGGTGGTGCGGATCCCTCACGCAATCCGGGTGCGCCAGGGATCGCCAGCGACGGCATTAACTTTTTGGTGGTCAGTGGGACATCGTCCCCCGTCGCAATGGGGCCAATTCTGGCGACGCTGATTGACGCTCAAGGCAAGTTGATCACGACCCTTAATCCTCCGCTTGCGGTGGGTGACAGGCCGGTAGCGGCATTCGACGGCACCAATTACTGGGTCGTGTTCTCGAACGACCCGAGTTCAGTTCCAGGCTGCTTTGCGCAGCGTGTAACGCCATCCGGCACGATCTTGGATGCCAGCCCCATTGTGATTTCGAGCGGTTCCTCTTGCGTCTCGCATCAGAAGATTGTCTTCGGCCCCAGCAACGGTCTGGTTGTCTATCCACACTCCAACCTGTCTCCGCAAGATCTCTACGGAATCCTGGTCGCTCCGGACGGTACCGTCCAAGGCGCCGAGTTTCCAATTGCGGCGGACGGCAATGACCACGCGTCCCCCGTCGTCGCCTTCGATGGGGTCAACTATCTCGTCGTCTGGCAGCAGGTCGACCCCAAGATCGTGGGGAGCGATAATAATCTCATCTATGCGGCTCGGGTCAGTCAGGCGGGCGTGGTTCTGGATACCGCGCACATTGCCATATCCACAGGTCTATTAGGTCAAGAGAATCCCAGTGTCGCCTTCGACGGCGGTAACTATCTTATTTCCTGGGAGGATCTACGTTCGAAGCTGCGCGAGATTTACGGAGCCCGGCTATCGCCAGCTGGCGCATTGCTGGACGGAACGGCCGCCAGCAGCGGCTTTTTGATATCCCCTGCTGCCAGTGGCGCGAGTACCGTTGATTCTCCGAATATCATCTACACCGGATCGGAGTACCTGGTGGCGTGGGATTCGCCGGATTTGCAGGGGAACCCCGGCGAATGCGTTTACGCAGCACGCGTGAGCACGGCAGGCACGCTGCCGAGTGGCGCCAATCTGCAGATCGCTGTGAGCGGCGCACCGCCCACGAGCACGGAATCGATCTACCTATTTCCGACCATGGCCAGGAGCAAATCGGTGACGCTGCTGGTGTGGTTGGATAATGCAGAGGCAGCGGGGACTCAAAAAGGTCTTGTGGGCGTATCGGTAGCGCCTTTTTGACTTGTCTGCTCGCACGAACTCGCCTGCGACTGACGATTTGGGAGAAGGCTATTCGGTGCGCTGAACTTCCGCAGTTCGATCCTCGGGAGAATCCGTGGTGCAGGATCAACGCACGCGAGATCCGGCGAACATTCCCTAGGCACTTGCAAGGAACTGAAGAGATCGCATTGCTTGCGGCCAGTGTTGCAGATGCATCGCGTGGGTGAACGTCCACCGAGGCTAGTGGACCCCGACTGACTTAGATCAAATCAGCTTCCCCACAATGACGCAAAATCTCGGCGCGGGCCGTATCTCGCAGCTGAACGGCCGCCGCGAAAGCCCCCACGCCTGACGGCATAGCAAGCGGCGCGCCGACCACAGCGCCGACGGGCAGCCGGCGCGGCAACCGCTGACCATCGCGCAACACCAACCGCGTGCCGTACAGACTGACAGGAATGACCGGCGAACCGGTGGCGACCGCGATCTCGAATGCTCCGAGCTGGAAGGGGCGCAGGCCCGTTACGGGTGTAAAGGTGCCTTCTGGAAAAATGAAAATCGAAGTTCCCCGGGCCAGCGCTTGCTTAATCTGCTCAAGCTCGCTCGAGTGCTCACCCCGCGCGGAGCGCTCAACAAATATGGTGCCCAGAGCTCGCAGAAATGCATGCACCACGGGGATACGCTGCAGCTCGGCTTTTGCCACCATGATGTGGGGTTGAGGCAGCAGCGCGGCCGCGAAAATGCTGTCCATGTAGCTGCAATGATTTGCCACGATGACATGGGGTACTGGCAGATCGATCGCGGTCTCCCACTTCACGGAGAAAGGGATGCTCCAGGCGCGCACCAGCCGGCTCGCCACGCGATGGGTGAGGTGCCAGGCCTGAGCGGGTTCGCGGCAGAGCGCAATTCGCAGACCCGCAGGAATACCGATCACGAAGAGCACCGACCAAACGTACAGACCGTATGCCGCGTGGGCACCTGCCTCGCGAGCGCGCCGTAAGCGGCCCATTGCGCCTTCGATCACGAGGCGAAGCATCTGCACCACGGGCCGTCCGGGCGCGTGTCCCAGGGAACGGTCCTCATAGGCGGCGCGAGTCGCTGCGCGACGCAGCTTGCCGCTCGAGGTCTTGAGCACCGTGTGGGGCGCGGCGAGCACGACTTCCTCGGGGGGCTCGCCGATGCACGTCATGACGCGCTCGTTGATGCGTGTCTTCAGCTGCGTGCGCAGTAACGCGTCGGTGAGCCGCGTTTCGGCCAGCACGACGAGTTTTTCCGTTGCCGTGGCAGGTTCCTTTGTGCCGAACGCCACGACACAGCCCTTGCGAACGCCTGCCAGTTCCCCGACCACATTTTCGATCTCATCCGGATAGATATGCTGCCCGCGGCGGATGATCATGTCCTTGACGCGACCGGTGATATAGAGCTCACCTGCCGCGAGGTACGCGCGATCGCCGGTGTCGCGCCATTCCCCATGCACCAATCGCGCAGTCGCCTCTTCATTGTGAAAATAGCCGCTGGTAGCAGAGGGACCCGTGAACTGCAGGACACCCTCCACCCGCTCGGGCGCTTCCGTGCCGGCCTCATCGAGAATTCGCACGCGATATCCCGGCAGGGGACGCCCGCAGGAAACGAATCGAAGGACGTTGGGCACGTCTCGAGGGCCTCGAGACGGCTCGACGCTCGCGCATCATAATGGTGCGATCGACGCAATCCACGATGGGACCGCGACCCATGGGTGGAAACGTCAGCCCCACGGCGACTTCCGCCAGGCCATAGACGGGCGTCATGGCCTCGGCGCGAAAGCCATAGGGGGCGAAACGATGGCTAAAGCGTTGCAGGGTGTCCGGATACACGGGCTCCGCGCCGTTGAATGCGATTCTCAACGAGGACAGGTCGAGCCCCGTGAGATCGAGATCGGTCAATCGCCGTGCACACAGCTCATAGCCGAAGTTGGGTGAGGCAGTCAGGGTGCCACGATATTGATGAATGGCCTGCAGCCACCGGGCCGGGCGTGTCAGGAACGCCGTGGGCGGCATGATGACGAGCAGGCAGCCGAAGTACAGGGACCCGAGCCACGCACCGATCAGGCCCATGTCATGATAGAGCGGCAGCCAGCTGACAAAAACATCCGACTCCTTGGCGCTTATTTGACTGCCGATCGTGCGGATGTTGGCAAGCAGGTTGGCATGCGTCAGCACGACTCCCTTCGGCGATCCTGTGCTGCCGGAGGTGTATTGCAACATGGCGATCGATTCCGCAGTAGGTGGACTGCGAAGTGGCTGGAAAGGCTCGCGTTGCGCCGCCAACTCGGCTGCTGACAATATGTGTCGCAGGCCTGGGGCCTTCGCTCTCAAGAGATGCGCGACGATACGTGCTTCGGGCACCGTGATGAGCGCGTAAGCGGCGGCGTTCGACAGCACGTCCGCATGGCGGTGCACGTGTTCTTCGATTTGCGACGCGCGCGTCGGGGGATAGATGGGCACGGGCACGGCGCCCGCGAGAAGGACGCCGAAAAATGCGTACAGGTATTCGACGGCCGTGGGCAACATGAGCGCGACCGATGCGCCCGGCTGCACTCCTGCATGCTGCAGGGCTCCGGCGACGCCCCTCGCTCGCTCCGCAAGCTGCGCGTAAGTCACCGGTCGTGCTTGCTCATCACCGAGCACCATGGCGTGCGTGGCCTGCGGATGCCGCTCGGCGTGCCATGCCAAAACTTCATTAAGTGTCGTCGCTGTGCGCGGGGTGCCAAGCAGCGGCCGAAGGGCCAGAATCGGTCCGGGAACCGCTGCGAAGCGTGGTTGAATACCGCCGGCGTTCGCAGCAGAATTGACGAGAGCTATCAGATCCGCAACCGTCTCTGCTAAACTTAAAGCGGTGGCGGGCAGATGCACGCCGAAGCGCTGCTCCAGCCGCAACACGAGCTCGACGCGTCCGAGGCTGTCGAATCCCAGATCGCGATCAAGACGACTGCTAAGTCCCACTGCGCCCGGATCGGCCTGCACGTGATGCAGCTCCGTGCAGAGAGCGCTTACCACCTCCTGCACCGCCTCGGCCGAGATTTGGCTCTCGAGCTCCGTGCCCTGGGCGATCTTAGTGATGTCGCTCACCCGGTTACCCCCGACGTTTGCGCAGCTGATGAAGGGCGATGGAGGCGTATGTGCATCAACTCAGTAGAACTGCTTGTTTGAATATCGGCTGGAATCAATCTGAACCACAAGCGATTCGAAAGCTATCCGTGGATACCACTGCGCATTTCCGCTTCTCCGCGCCAGGCCCAACACTTCGGGAGGCGTCTTGGATTGCTCGATTGAACCGCCCACCGTGCTTACAGGCGTGCTGGTCTTCGCCTCTAAAAGAAGGCTTCTCGAAGCGCCATGCGGAAACTCTCGCACGGCACGGCCCGCGAGATTTCTGCGAGTCGCGGAAACCCACGATGGTCGGCGTGGCGCCGATTGTTTACCATCGGACCGTTTCCACAGGGAGTATCGATATCATGACCTCGGAGCTACAGCCGGCGATCGCCGGAGAAAGTGTCCATTCGGCCCATCCGTATGACAGATGTCGAAATGGAGTCGGATTTCATGCGTCGGCTATCCCCGCACACCAAACATACCGATTCCTGGCTGGCCTGAATGACCTACCTCCCGGTGAATTGGTGCGCCCTGCGCGCCTATTTCGGCTTCATGTGGACACAGCCCGGCAAGAAGCTGTTGTTCATGGGGGGCGAATTTGCCCAGGACTGGGAATGGAATCACGATGCGGAGATCGATTGGCCGGCGCTCGAGCATCCGTTGCATCGCGGTGTGCAGCGCCTGGTCGCCGACCTCAATCGGCTCTACGCCCATGAACCGGCGCTGCACGTGCTCGACAACGACAGTGCCGGCTTCGGCTGGCTCGTGGTCGATGATTACAGCAACAGCGTCTACGCCTATTGCCGCAACGGCGGTCCCGGCACGGCAACAGTGGTCGCAGTTTGCAATTTCACGCCCGTGCCGCGCCTGCACTATCGCTTCGGGGTGTCGCACGGCGGCGCCTGGCATGAAATTCTCAACACGGACGCCGAGATCTACGGCGGCTCGAATCTCGGCAACGGCGGCTGGGTGCAAGCGAATGCCGAGGGCTCGCACGGCCAGCCGTTCTCGCTCGAGCTGACATTGCCGCCTCTCGCCACGGTATTGTTGCGTCATGGCACGTGAGGCCGCGGACCTTCCAATAGTGGCCGGCGGTCGCACGTCGCGACGGCCCGCAGGAGCGCCGGCCATGCCATCCGCTTTGCCCTGCCGCGCGCTGACATGAAGATTTCCCCCGATAGCCTGGATGGGACCAAGAGAGGAAATTACCCGTGCACTTAGATCTGAGCAATGCGATATGAGCGCGCATACAATGCCACGTTCCGAGTTACCTTACTATGCGATGGAGCAAGCAGCTCCGCATTTCAGCGATCGTCACACGGCGATTGCCGAGGCGGCCTATTTCCTCGCCGAACACTGTGGTTTTGCACCGGGCCATGAGCTTGACGACTGGTTGGCGGGGGAGAGAGAGATCAATGAGCGGCTAATTACTTTCCGGCGCAAAAATGACTCTGTGAAATTGGCCCGCGGCGCCGATGGGGCAAGCATGGCAGATGAGCTGCCGCTCGACGAGTGGCAGCGAATCGGGAAGGCGGATTATCTGGGGCGGGAGGTAGTGCTCAGCCGTCGGCTGAGGGGGCGAGCGCGCTCCTTTCAGCACGGTGATCGGCAGCTCATGGCGGGTAGCAGTTCGCCGTCCGGCCGGCGGCAATTGGGACAATCTGAGCGGAGTCGGACCCAGAGCGGCCCGTCACCAACGGCAGCTATCCGGCAACTCAAACGTCACAGATCTCACTTCGCAATGATCCAAGCACGTGCCTCCGCGGTCCGCGATGAGGGAAATGACTTCGTCGCGCCGGGCATGAGGGCAAATGCCGCGGCCCCGGGTAAAGCCCCCGGACCGTGCCCTCGATATCGTATTGGCGACAGTACGGACGCGCGCCGAAGGCTAGATTCGATCCCTAGTGCGCAGGAGCAGCGGGCGGGTGATGCTCAATCTCCGTCACCGAGGCGCTTGCGCTCCAGATGGCGAGCGCGGCGATCACGATCCCCAGCGCCACGTTGTCCCAACGGCCGTGCATATTCCCAGCATACTCGCACAGCCAAGGCGACATGATGGTCCACAAACCCAGACAGAAGTTGATCCAGCTCACGCCCGGGTGCACGCGCGGCAAATAGACGCGCGAGGCCGCCAGTATGGCGATGAGCGCTCCCACAATTACGCTATTCCAGGTCGCTGCCGGCCCGGCGACATGATAGCCAAACACCCATGGGGACGCGGCTAGACACACACCGAGTACCACATTTACGCCGCTCGCTGCACGCGCTTGAGCGATGTACTTACTAGTCATCATGACACACACCTACCAGAGATAGCAGTTCACTAGATTTTAGACCGGGATCTGGGGCGGAGATTCCACGGATTCCGAATGGCTCGCGACAGTGACGATTGCCAGGAACTTTGCTGAGCCTTAGAAGCCTAAGTCTATTTGTGCTTCGCTTTGCGATTACGGAGTCTCCGCGGTTGCGTGCGGGGATTTGCATCCCGGCAGCTTTGCCGGCTTGTGCGTCCAACAAACGCTCGACACGTCGCAGGTCTTCCTCCAGTTTTCTTCTTATTCCTGGACTACAGCCCCGCCCCGACCGCCTATCGGGAAGAAAAGAGACCGCTCACCGATTCGGAACTCGAGCATCGTCGAATGCGCCGCAAGCCGGCGCAGGAATTGGAGGCGCGCGACAAACGTCGCTGCCATACTCACGCCTGTCGTCCGCGCGCGTCAGATGTGTTGTCGAAAACACCTCGAGGGAGGCGGGCTCGCCGGATTGAGTGGCGTGACGATGTGACATAGGGTTTTGATGAAATCGAAGGTCAACAACACGCCGGCCGCGCCCATCGGTGGCTCACGACCTAGCGCCCCACACGGATGTGGGGTGCCGAGGGCGGGATCAAGCGCCATATCCGCGACGAGTCCTGGAAGCGCTTTGCCTAGGGGCCCGGCAAAGCCGCTGAGCAGCGTCCCCACCGCAGCCTTCAAATCCTTGCGCAATGAACCTGTGTCAGGCGCGGGCTGAGCTCCCAGCTCCGCGACTACCGCATCCGCAACCAGATGGCGCTTGCTCGGCCAACGGCGATATAAGCTGGTGCGGGCGCGCTTCACCTGGCGCGCGACGCCCTCCATGGTGACCCCCCGATAGCCCCGCGAGCGCAGCCTGTCGAGCACCGCGGCGACGACCTCAACGTCGATGCACTCGTTCTTCGGCCGGCCGCGCCTTCGGGCAGCCGCCGAGGCGGACTTGAACTGCGGTCGCGCGCCTGATCGCGCCGCGAGCGTTCGCCTTGCCTCACCGGACATCGGCTGGAACTGAAAATGCACACATCATGCGGAACTTTATCATACGGTTTGTATCGAGCTCCGCACATGCGCAAGCGGGGCGGCTCTGTCGCCATAAGCAACGGGAAACGGGCATCGCCCAGGTAAACAAGTCAACGGCTGAGCTGCACCGCGGCTGTGGAGTCGCCATCGCGCCTGATCGACAAGAATTATCAGATGGATCCTATTTCCGTCGTAGGACAGATACAACCCAATGGGCGATGATACCTTGGGAATATATAACCTTAACGCTACTGAACGCATGAAGGCTTGGGGCAAGAAAGGCGTTGTTTAAGGTGCATTCTGGGGAATGCTTGCCCGCGCTCGTGGATTTTTCCTAATTCGCGGAATTGGCCCGGTGGCCGCAGCCGGATATATTGTGTAAGTGATCGCGTGCGCAGCGTTAGTGGGAGACGCTACCTTGGCAGGATGGCAGCATCTCAAACTGGCTATCGCTTTACACGGTGCCGGGATTCCGGAAGAGAAAATCCAAGCATTGCACAAGGCAATCGAGGATGGGAAGTAGATGGTAAAGTTGCGCGGAGCGGAATCCGAAGTGCCAGAATGGCGCGGGGAACTTGAGGCCAGTAATCCCCTGGAGATTCTTGATTTGCGGTGTATACGATTGATCGATGAGAAATACTCCCAGTACCCCCTTGTCCGTCGGCCGATGTAGTGTTGACGTTCTCTGATAGTGGTCCCCAAGCGCGCAAAGAGTCCAGCAAAGTGTCGAGCGCAAATCTTTGAACTAGTTTGGGCAGGCCGCATGAACGGGGACCCGTGATATCGCTGTTTGAAAGCCTTGGATCAAATGTGGATCAACATGAGCTACCTTTGCCGCGAGCCTCCGGCGCGCGATCTTTGCATTCTCCACTATGGGGTCTCATCGGGGTGCAGGACAATCTCATCAGTACAGCGACCAGGACGCAAGCGCTGCATTGGAGTGACGCTGGATCAGCATGAGCCAATTGGGCCAATATGGAAAACAAAACCAGTTTATCAAATTGCGGCGTGATCGTCTCTGTGCGCGGCAGTGTCGTGGACATTCGGTTCGATGGGCATTTGCCGCCCATTTATTCGGTGCTCCTGGCGGGAGCGGAAAAGCAGATCGTCATCGAAGTGCTGGCGCAGCAAGATGCGCGTCACGTGCGCGGGATTGCCTTGACGCCCACGCAAGGTCTCGCTCGCGGCATGGCGGTGGAGGACACGGGAGGGCCGCTGAAGGCGCCGGTCGGCAAAGCGGTTCTCTCGCGGATGTTCGACGTATTCGGCAACACCATCGATCGCGAAGCGGCGTTGTCCGATGTCCAATGGCGGTCAGTGCATCGGGCTCCGCCGTCGCTAGCGCGTCGTTCCACCAAGTCAGAAGTCTTTGAGACCGGCATCAAGGTCATCGACGTACTCGTACCGCTGGAGCGCGGCGGCAAGGCGGGGCTTTTCGGCGGGGCAGGCGTCGGCAAGACGGTGCTGCTGACTGAAATGATCCACAACATGATCGGCCATCACGAGGGAGTCAGCATATTCTGCGGCATTGGCGAGCGGTGTCGTGAAGGCGAGGAGCTTTATGACGCGATGAAGGAAGCCGGCGTGTTGCCGAACATGGTGATGGTCTTCGGCCAGATGAATGAGCCGCCGGGTGCCCGGTTCCGCGTCGGTCATGCCGCGTTAACGATGGCCGAGTATTTCCGCGACGATGAGCATCGCGATGTGCTGCTGCTCGTCGATAACATTTTTCGCTTCATCCAGGCCGGCATGGAGGTATCCGGCCTGATGGGCCAGATGCCATCGCGGCTGGGCTATCAGCCGACCATGGGCACCGAGCTGTCGGGGCTGGAAGAGCGGATCGCCAACACGGATACCGGTGCCATCACCTCCATTCAGGCCGTGTATGTGCCGGCGGACGATTTCACCGATCCGGCGGCGGTGCATACGTTCTCGCATCTGTCCGCCTCGATCGTGCTCTCGCGCAAGCGCGCAAGCGAGGGGCTTTTCCCGGCCATCGATCCTCTGCAATCCAGTTCCAAGATGGCCACGCCGGGCATCATCGGGGAGCGGCATTACGGCCTGGCGCAGGAAATCCGGCGAACGCTGTCTCAATACGCCGAACTGAAGGACATCATCGCCATGCTGGGCCTCGAGCAACTCTCGCCGGAGGACCGCAACGTGGTCGTCGCGCGCGCGCCGGTTGGAGCGTTTTCTCACCCAGCCCTTTTTCACGACGGAACAGTTCACCGGCCTCGAAGGCAAGCTCGTCAGCCTCAAGGACGCGCTGGATGGTTGTGAGCGCATCCTGCGCGATGACTTCAAAGACTATCCGGAAAGCGCGCTCTACATGATCGGGACGATCGACGAAGCGAAGGTAAAGGCAGAACCCGATCGCGCCCGCATTCCCGGCCAAACCGGAATCAACTTCTGCGAAGCCCGGATTCGAAGGATGGCGCCGGGCTGCGGACCATGCATGAATCTTAAAATCCTCCTGCCGTTCCAGATTTTCGCCGAAAAGACCGGCGTGTCCCGTATCGTCGCCGAGACGCGCGAGGGGTCGTTTGGGCTCCTGCCTCACCGACTCGATTGTGTGGTGGCACTGGCGCCGGGGATTCTGACCTACGAGACAACGTCGGACGGCGAAGTTTTCGTGGCTGTGGATGAAGGGGTGCTCGTCAAGACCGGTCCGACGTTCTCGTATCCGTGCGCAGGGCGCTGGTCGGACGGGATCTCGGCCGGTTGCGCGAAGCGGTGGAGCGAGAATTTTTGACCCTGGATGAGCGCGAGCAAAGCATGCGCTCGATATTGGCGAAAATGGAAGGCGATCTCATACGGCGCATGGCGAGCCTTCACAATGACTGAGGAACCTCAAAGCGAACTCGCGAAGCTGAGGCCGTCGTTGAGCCAGGAGGTTGGCGTGAAGGCGGCGCGTAAGCTCAAGGCACGGCGCAAATCCGCGCAGGGCGTCTGGTTCGGCCTGGGGATGATGGGGCTGATTGGCTGGTCGGTAGTGGTACCGACGCTGCTCGGGGCGGCGCTCGGCATCTGGCTGGACCGACATCATCCAGGCAAGCATGCCTGGACGCTGGCGCTGTTGGTGGCCGGGCTCTCCATCGGCTGTTTGAATGCGTGGCATTGGGTGGCCAAGGAAGAGAAGGAGATTCGGGACGAACAGGAGGACAACGATGAATGAGGTGTTGTTTCTGGCACCGCCATTGGCGGCCGGCTTGTTGCTCGGCGCGTTCTTCTTCGGTGGCCTTTGGTGGACGGTTAACCGGGGCGTTTCTTCTCAGCGGCCGGCGCTTTGGTTCTTCGGCAGCATGCTGCTGCGCATGAGCATTACCCTGGCGGGATTTTACTTTGTCGGGCCACGAGAATTGGAAACGGTGGCTGCTGTGTCTCCTAGGCTTTGTCCTGGCGCGGCTCGTCGTGCAGTGGCTGACCCGCCCGCCGGCTGCACACCGCAACGCCCGCGCACCGGAGACCCCTTATGCGCCTTAGTCCCGATGCGATGATCTTTTGGCAGCACGGGTTTCTCAAACTCAACGGCACGATCGTGTTCACGTGGGCGCTGATGTTCGTGCTCGCTGTCGGCTCCAAACTCGTCACGCGCAAGCTCTCCACCGATCTGAAACGATCCCGCTGGCAGAACCTGCTGGAAATCGTGGTCACCGGCATCGAGAAGCAAATCCAAGATGTCGGTCTCCGCCAGCCAGAGAAAGTATATCGGCTTTCTGGGCACGCTCTTTCTGTTCATCGCCTTAGCCAGCCTCTGCACCATCATTCCCGGGTATGAGCCGCCGACGGGATCGCTCTCGACCACCGCGGCGCTCGCGCTGTGCGTATTGGCAGCCGTACCGTTTTTCGGCATCGAGGAGGAAGGGCTGGGCGGCTACCTCAAATCCTACGTGGAACCGACCGTCATCATGCTGCCGTTCAACGTGATCAGCGAACTATCGCGCACGCTGGCCCTCGCGGTCCGCCTGTTTGGCAACATGATGAGCGGCACGATGATTCTTGCCATATTGCTGACCATCACGCCCTTCATCTTTCCGATCGCCATGAGTGCGCTTGGTCTGCTCACCGGCATGGTGCAGGCCTACATCTTCAGCATCCTGGCTGCGGTTTATATTGCGGCCGCTACGCGCGGCCGCAAGTCCAGGTCTGAACCGACGCAACACATTTAAAGCATGAACAACGACAGCGAGAAAAGACACTATGGATAACATGACGCTCATTGCCATCGCCTCAATCGTCACCGCCGGCCTGACGATTGCCCTGGGCAGTATCGGACCTGCGCTTGGCGAAGGCCGAGCGGTCGCCACGGCATTGAGTTCTCTGGCGCAGCAGCCCGATGCCGCCACGACCATCACACGCACCCTGTTTGTTGGGCTGGCAATGATCGAGTCCATTGCGATCTACTGCTTCGTGGTTTCGATGATTCTTCTATTCGCCAATCCGTTCTGGAACCACGTCATCGCCCAAACCGCAGGGAAGTGATTCATGCTCATCGATTGGTTCACCGTCGGTGCGCAAGCGCTCAACTTCATCATCCTGGTGTGGTTGCTGAAGCGCTTTCTTTACAAGCCGATCCTCAACGCCGTCGACGCGCGCGAGAAGCGGATCGCCGCGGAACTCGCGGATGCCGACGCAAAAAAGACCGAAGCGCGGAGGGAGCGCGATGAGTTCCAGCGCAAGAACAAAGAGTTCGACCAGCAGCGCGCTGCAACTCTTGACGCAAGGCGACGGACGAAGCGAAAGTCGAACGCCAACGACTCCTCGACGATGCGCGAAAGGCAGCCGATGCTCTGAGTGCCAAGCGACAGGAGGCGCTGCGAAGCGACGCCCACAACCTCAATCGAGACATCCGCCGCCGGACCCAGCAGGAAGTGTTCGCCATCGCGCGTAAAGGCGCTGACGGATCTTGCCGCGACAAGTCTGGAAGAGCGCATGTGCGAAGTGTTCACCCGTCGCCTGCGCACGATCGACGGCAAGGCCAAAGAGAGCCTCGGCGAAGCCCTCAAATCGGCCTCTGAGCCCGCCCTCCTGCGCAGCGCGTTTGACCTGCCTGCGGCGCAACGTGCGGCAATACAAAAGGCGCTCAACGAGACCTTCTCGGCCGAAGTCCACGTCCGCTTCGAGACCGCGCCGGACCTAGTCAGCGGGATCGAACTCACCACGAATGGACTGAAGATAGCGTGGAGCATCGCGGACTACCTCGCGTCTCTGGAAAAAGGCGTCGGTGAGCTTCTGAAAGAACAGGACAAACCTGAACCCAAGCCCGCAGCGAAGCACCAATGATCATCGAGCCTGAAAGCTTGCAGACCATCTTCGACGGCACATTTGCTGGAATAGGCCAGATTCGGGAAGCCTTCGCGCCGCAACTGACACCGCGAGAGGTGGGCACCATCACCAGCATCGCCACCGGCATCGCCAAGGTGTCCGGTCTCCCCTCTGTGGGCTTTGAGGAATTGGTAAAATTTCCCGGCGATTTGCTCGGCATGGCTTTCAACGTCGACGAGGCGGAAATCGGCGTCGTGCTGCTCGGCGAATACTGGCATCTGAACGCCGGCGATGAAGTCGAGCGCACAGGCCGGGTCATGGATGTGGTGGTCGGCGACGGATTGCTGGGGCGCGTCATCGACCCGCTTGGTCGGCCACTTGATGGCAAAGGCCCGGTGACCGCCGGCGAGCGACTGCCCATCGAGCGCGCGGCACCGCACATCATGGATCGCGCGCCGGTTACGGTCCCGCTGCAGACCGGATTGAAAGTCATCGATGCGCTCATTCCGGTCGGGCGCGGCCAGCGTGAGTTGATCCTCGGCGACCGCCAGACGGGCAAAACAGCCATTGCGATCGACACCATCCTCAACCAGCGCGACCAGAATGTGCTGTGCGTTTATTGTGCCATCGGACAGCGCGCGTCCGCCGTCGCGAAGGCCGTGGCAACCTTGCGGGAAAAGGGCGCGATGGATTACACCGTCCTCGTTGTGACCGAGGGCAACGACCCGCCGGGCCTCGCATTCATCGCCCCCTACGCCGCGACCAGCATCGCGGAGCATTTCATGGAGCAAGGCCGTGACGTGCTGGTCGTTTATGATGACCTCACGCATCATGCGCGCGCCTATCGCGAGCTGTCTTTGCTGCTGCGTCGCCCGCCCGGCCGTGAAGCGTTTCCCGGCGACATCTTTTACATTCACGCACGATTGCTCGAACGAGCGACGCACTTGCGCAAAGAACTCGGCGGCGGCTCCCTCACCGCTCTGCCCATCATTGAAACTGAGGCGCAGAACATTTCCGCCTACATTCCAACCAACCTGATTTCCATCACGGATGGCCAGATCTATCTCTCACCGTCACTGTTCGAATTGGGCGTGCTGCCTGCCGTCGATGTCGGCAAATCCGTTTCGCGCGTGGGCGGCAAAGCGCAACGCGCGGCCTACCGTACCGTGGCGGGCGACCTCAAACTCGCCTACGCGCAGTTCGAGGAACTCGAGACCTTCGCCCGATTCGGCGCCCGGCTGGATGAAAGCACCCGCAAGATCATCGAGCACGGACGGCGCATCCGCGCCTGCCTCAAACAGGCGGAATGCGCGCCGGTGTCCGTGCCTGCACAGATCGCCGTCTTGCTGGCATTAAGCGCGGAACTTTTCGACGACGTGGCACTCGACCAGATGCCGGAGGCGGAGCAGGCGGTCCAAATGGCGGCAGCGAACATCTCGGTGGACGTGTGCGGGCGATTGGAATGTGCCGACAAGTTGAGCGATGAAGATCGTAATACCATCATTGAGATCGCCCGCCAGGCGCTTGCCCCTTTCCAACCCCAGCCGCAAGCCAAAGATAAGTCATGAGCGACACCACGGAGAGCTTGCGGCGAAAGATCAGCAGTGCCGGCGATCTTCGATCCGTCGTCCGCACGATGAAAGCCTTGGCCGCATCGAATATCGGACAATACGAGAAATCGGTGCGCGCCTTGGCCGACTATTATCGGAGCGTGGAGCTGGGGTTGGGGGCGTGCTTTCGGGCATACGAGCCGGTAGCCACGATGGTGAAACGGAAAGCACCAATCCATGTCGGTGCCATAAGGGCAATCGTTTTCGGGTCCGATCAAGGTCTGGTGGGGCAATTCAACGACGTCGTCGCCGATTATGCGATCAAGACCCTCGCGGCTTTGCCGGGAAAATGTCACGTCTGGGCGGTCGGCGAGCGTGTTCATGCGCGTCTGGCGGACGCGGGCCTGCCGCCGGTCGGACTCTTCACGGTGCCCAACTCCGTCCAGGCCATCACCCCGCTCGTCGGGCAGATTCAAATTAAAGGCGAAGCGCATCGGGACAAAGGCGAGAATGCGCCTCTATGGGTGTTCCATAACCGACCGCTGGCTGGAGCGCTCTATGAACCGGTTAGCCAGCGGCTGTTGCCGCTCGATGCCCAATGGCAACAAGGGCTCACCAAAATCCACTGGCCGACCGCGAACTTGCCCGAGGTCATGGGCCGTGGCATCGCGACTATGCGCGCGCTAATCCGCGAATATCTTTTCATCTCGCTCTTCCGCGCCTGCGCCGAATCGCTCGCCTGCGAGAACGCGAGCCGCTTGGCCGCAATGCAACGCGCCGACAAGAACATCAACGACCTACTAGAACAGCTTAACGGCACCTTCCACCAGTTGCGCCAGAGCGGCATCGACGAAGAACTCTTCGACGTGATCTCCGGATTCGAAGCGTTGTCGAGCGGAGTGCGATAGGGGCCCGCGACCTTACAATGGGAGAGGGTTTGCCATGGATGCGCAAATGGGTCAATAACCGGCAGACTGTAGGCGCGAGCGCGGCTCCCGGGGGCGCGCACATTGCGTGGGGCGCCCGCACCGGTGCCACCCAGCTCCGTTCCACCGCGGCGCGAACAGCCCGAACGCATCGCCGCCGGCGGCACCCGCCGCGTCGAGCCCAGCTGCGGCATGGGAGGAGCCGGCGAGTTGTCGTGCGACGTCAGCTCTGGCGTGTCCTTCGGCAACGACTGATCGAGTTTCTCTGGCGGCGGTGATGGACGGATCAACGTCATGATCTCCATAGCTCGGCCAGGAGGCGCGACAATTTCATTTACACGTACATTGGTCTCCATTATATTGCCATAATTGCATATTGCGGGAAGGTGACACTTGCGAACCGCCACCGCGCGCAGGGAATTGCCAACCGGTCCGCGCGACCACCAGCGACATAAACAGCTGACGCTCGACGTGTTGAAACAATTCAGGTTGATCTACGGATCTGTCCGGCATCATTTTCGGCAGATCGAGGAGACCTGCGGGGTCTCCGGATCCCAAGTTTGGATGCTTCATGAGCTACAAGCGGCACCGGGAATCGGCGTATCCGATCTGGCGCATCGCCTTTCGATCCATCAAACGACATGCAGCCAGCTGGTTGAGAAGCTCGTGGCGCGTGGGTATGTCGTGAAGACGCGATCGGAACAGGACCAGCGTCGCGTTGGCCTCACGATCACGAGCAGTGCTGCCAAGGTTCTGAAGAATGCACCCGGCCCTGCTGAAGGCTTGATTCCGGAGGCATTGATGGGGCTTTCGGATGCCACGCTGCAAACGCTGACGACACGGCTCGGCAAGCTGATCGATGGACTTCATTTGCAGGATGAGCAGGCTGCCGACAAGCCCCTCTCGGACCTGTGATGCGCACATCGACACGCACCCCATCGCGGACGAGCGGCCCGCCGCGCTGCCGTTTGAGCTTCTCGGTGATTGATGCGCACGAGGGCGTGCACTGGACGCCAAGGAACTGAAACTTAGGAGTAATCGATGACGAAGTACCGAACCCCCGCTTGGCGTCCAAGCGCCGAGATCGGATAGACGAGGTCTCTCCGATCCCGCTGGCCCATCCGGCGTGATTGTCGCGAGTCCGTCGAGCGACGCCCGCGAGCGTGTGTACGATGCAGCAAAAGCTGCCGCCGAGCATGCGCAAGCCGCTCTGGAGGCTCAAGCGCACGGTGATAATGCCGAGGCGAATCGTCACTGGGAAGCTATCTTTAAGGGGCGGATTGCGCGCAGGCGCCAAATCAAACTACAGCATTGATTAACTACCACTGTCCAACCTTTGCACTACCGATCGGCGATCACGAACAAAAGAGCGAGCATCGCGTGTTACTTATTCGCTTTTTTGAGGTGAGCCCACCATCCGCATCATGCGGGGGTCTAGACTTGCTTCGGCAATGGTGATGGACGGCGAGGAGAACCGCCAATTGCCGCTGGCGCAGCTCTCTCTGCTGGCGCTTGGTCTGGGCGTCGTCACTGGTGTTGGCGCGGTGCTCTTCCGAGATCTGATCGGCCTCATTCACAACCTGCTCTTCACCGGTCAGGCCGTCGTCCACTACGACGCCAATATCTTCACCGCGGCCGCGCCGTGGGGCCCGCTGGTAATACTGGTTCCTGTGCTAGGCGCCGTCGGCGTGACTTTCCTGGTGACTAATTTTGCACCCGAGGCCAAAGGCCACGGGGTCCCGGAGGTCATGGACGCGATCTATTACAAGGGCGGCGTGATTCGACCCGTTGTAGCGTTGGTCAAATCCCTGGCCTCGGCCCTCGCGATCGGCAGCGGCGCGTCGGTCGGGCGGGAGGGGCCGATCATCCAGATCGGCTCGGCACTCGGCTCCACACTGGGTCAGATCATCCGCATGCCGGCGGGACAGCGAATCGCGCTCGTCGCTGCGGGCGCCGGCGCGGGCATCGCATCGACTTTCAATACTCCAATCGGCGGCGTCATGTTCGCCATCGAACTGATGATGCCCGAGGTAAGCGTCGAGACGTTCCTTCCAGTCGCGATTGCGACGGGGACGGCGACGTTCGTGGGCCGCTGGTTCTTCGGCGATGCGCCCGCCTTCCATGTGCCGCCGCTTCAAGTCATGGCCGTCGATTCGAGCACGCTCCTCGTGCTGGTCCTGTTCGCTGTGCTTGGGCGCCCTCACCGGCTTCGCGGCGGCAGGTTTCATCCGAGGACTGCATCTGGCCGAAGATATCTTCGATCGGATCAAGTTCCGCTATCTACGGCACATGCTGGGCATGCTGATTGTTGGTGTGCTCATGTACCTCCTCTTCCGCACCCTGGGTCAGTACTACGTCGATGGCGTCGGCTACGCCACCGTTCAGGCGGTGCTGGCGGGACAGATCTCGACATTCTGGCTGCTGGGGCTGCTAGGCGTCTGCAAGTTGTTGGCGACCTCGCATCAGTCTGGGGTCGGGCTCATCCGGCGGCATCTTTTCGCCGTCGTTGTTCATGGGCGCCACGCTTGGCGGCGGCTTTCGCGGCGCTGCTGAATGCCGCCGGCCTGCCGATTCAGCTCAGCGTCCCCGCCTTCGCCATGGTCGGCATGGGCGCGATGGTGGGCGGCGGAACCGGCGCGGTGATGACCGCTGTCACAATGATCTTCGAGATGACCCTCGACTACAGCATCGTGATGCCGATGATCGTGGCGGTTGCGATGAGCATCGGCGCACGCCGTGTGCTCTCTCGCGAGACGATCTACACCTTGAAGCTTGTGCGCCGCGGCCGAGCCGTTCCGAAGGCGCGCCACGTCAACATGTTTCTGGTCCGCTCCGCGCGCGAGGTGATGGACGCTGACATCCAGGTTTTGCCGGCGGAGGCGAGTTTCGATGAGTATCTGCGACAGCCCGAGCACGCCGGGCGCTTGCGCCACGTCGTGGTCACCGACAAAGGCCACATCTATGGGGTGATCCGCGTCAATACGGGCCTTCGCCGCGGGTTGGAGGGCGCCCACACCGGGGTGAGCCTGGGAGATGTCTCCAGCCGAAATTTCACCGTGGTCCGCGAGGACGAGACTGCCTTCGACGTTATCCGCCGCATGTGGCGCCGGAACGCCATCATGGCGGTGGTCGTGCGCGGGCACGGGATTCCACGTGGGAGCGACGTTGCCGGCGTGATCACCAAGGAGCACGTCGCTGACTCGGTCGCCGACAGCGTCAAAGCCTATCCGCAATAGTCTCGCCCGGCTGGCCCCGTTTTGCGCTCACATCAAACGAGCCATGCCCGACGCCCGCGTTTTGAGATGATTCTCGCCTTCAACTGCAGGATGCTGCCAACCGCGGTCGGTTGGCCTAGGCCGGAGCGGCAGCTTCGCCATCTGGACATTGGGCCTGTTTCCAATTTAGCGCTAGCACACGGTCGATCCGGATTTGAGGTGCGACTGGATCTGGGCGCCGGCGTTGTGCCAGGAATCGCGCCACCAGGCAGCACCTGGTGACACGATTGCCCTGGTAGAACATACGCACTGCGACTCAGGCGGTCACTGAGTAATTCGGCCGCGCAGCCGCAATTCTCAAGGCCTTGCTGAAGCCCCGTTCGTACGCTGCGCGCAGGACCAGCACAGCGGCAAGGATGCCCAGAACCAGTCCGTGGCCGTACACGATGAATTCGCCCGTCTCCGGACTTTCGGGCATCGTGCCAGCGGCAATGACCAGAAGAATTGGTCCGATCATCGCCACGGCCGCGAGCGCGCCGTAAAGGAAGTTGCTCTGGGTTTTCGTGGAAGTCGTCATGTCAATCTCCTATGAAAGTTACTCAATCGACGGAACGCAGTTTGTCAGCCGCAGGCGTAAAGTGCGGTTAGCAAGATGTAAAGGTATGAAAAGCCTTTTTCGCTGAAGGCCGCCGTTCGCGTCGTATTCACATGCACACTTACAAGGATTTACATTCCCAGCATTCGCTGTCGCCCCCTCGCGACAGAGGCACCGCCTCGCTTGAAGAACTCCTGCTAGAATCGAGTCGCTCATGCCGCCCGACTCTGCACCCAAAACCTCCTCGGTCCTGCTCGTGGATGACGATTTGATCGCACCACCGACGTGCACGTGAGCAGCATTCGGCAGAAGCTTGGTCAGCTTGCCGATGGTCGCTCCCCCATCGCGACCGTCTATCGGCTAGGCTACCAGTTGATTCCCGAGTGAAGACGCGACGAGCAACTCCCAGAAAGGAGCGCGTAGGCCGCTTATTCTGGAAGTTCTTCGTGCTCATCACGGTGTTCCAGGTCGGCTCGGATCTATTGGTCCGCGTGTGGACTGTTGAGAGGCAGCACATAGCGATGATTTTTCACCAGCTTCAAGCCAGTATCACTGGCAGCGGGAATCATTTAATGAGTCAGCAGCCGCCCTCGCTCGCACCGCACCCGCGATTTGAGATCGAGGATATCCTGGCGGACATCATGGCAAGCCTGGGTTGCGCGGCGCTGCTCGCGTGGGTTTTTTCCAAACCCATCCGCAGCTTGCAGTCGGCGCTCAGCGATGCGGCCAGCGGCAACCTCAATGTGCGCATTGCCGACCGGATGGGGCCGGGGAATGACGAACTGAGGGATTTGGGGGTTGAGTTCGATCGCATGATCTCGCGCTTGCGTACGCTCATCGTCGCGCAGCGTCAGCTGCTCAAAGACGTCTCACATGAGATGCGCTCGCCGATCGCGCGGATTCAGGCCGCCATCGGCTTGGCGATCCAGCAGCCCGACCAGGCGCAGACTCTGATGGAACGCATTCAGCGCGAATCGGCGCGCATGGATAAGTTGATCGGAGAACTGCTGGCGCTCTCGCGACTGCAGGCGGATGTCGACAACCAGTTGGACGAGGAGATTGATCTGCGCGAATTGCTCTCCGACATCGTCGATGATGCGCAATTCGAGGCCGGCGCCAACGGCCGGCTCATTCACGTCGAATCGGAGATCGACGGCATGGTGCGCGGAAATGTCGCGCTGCTGCGCCGCGCGGTCGAAAACGTGGTGCGTAATGCCATCAAATACAGCGATCCCGGCAGCACCGTGGAAGTGGGAATGGCGCTGGGTACCGGTGGGCGTGTCGCGGTCATATCGGTGCGGGACTCCGGTACGGGTGTTCCAGAATCCGATATCGAGCACATATTTGATCCGTTCTTCCGCAGTTCCATCCATGCGCGCAAGGAAGGAACGGGCTTGGGGCTGGCGATCGCGAAGCGCGTGATTGAGAGCCATGGCGGAACGATCGTGGCGTCGAATGTCCCCGGAGGCGGTTTACGCGTGAACATCGAACTGCCACTACTGTCGGGATAAGCGGGAACATCGCTCCAACCTACACACGATTGTCTATTCCGTTCGCGCCCACGGCCCGATGGTGGCCAGCAGCCTGTTTCTGACGTGAACATCAATCCGCCTGTGGAATTAAAGAAAATGAGCCGGGTGCCGAGTATTGGTCTTAGCGCCGCCGAAGCCGCTGCCCGCCTGAAATCGGACGGCTTCAACGAATTGCCTGTGGCGGAGCGGCGCGGAGTGCTTCGAATCCTGTTCGAAGTTATTCGACAACCGATGTTTGCACTGCTGATTGCCGGCGGCATCGTGTACCTGCTGCTAGGCGATCGCATGGAGGCCATTCTCTTGCTGATCTTTGCGTCGCTCTCGGTTTTGATTACGATCGTTCAGGAATCGCGCAGCGAAAGAGTCCTGGAAGCGCTGCGCAATCTCGCCAGCCCGCGGGCACTCGTCATCCGCGACGGTGCGAGAATACAAATCGCCGGGCGGGAAGTCGTCCGCGGCGATGTCATCGTAATTTCCGAGGGCGACCGAGTGGCGGCCGATGCGACGCTGGTGGCCGCCCATGACCTCATGCTCGATGAGTCGCTGTTGACCGGCGAATCCGTACCGGTGCGAAAATTGGCACCTACTATTGATGCTAAAACCGACGCCGCACGAGCCATCGCCGGTGGCGAAGACCTGCCCTATGTCTTCGCCGGTACCCTGGTCGTTCGCGGTACCGGCCGGGCACTCGTCCACGCGACCGGCGCGCGCAGCGAAATGGGCAAGATCGGCAAAGAGCTTCGCACCATCGAAACGGAACAGCCCCAACTACAGCGACAGATGGGTTGGCTGATACGCGATTTTGCCATTGTCGGCGCCATAGCAGGCGGGCTCACAGTCCTATTGTTCGGCCTGCTGCGCGGTTCGTGGCTGCAAGCCATGCTGGGCGGCATCGCCTTGGGAATGTCTCTGCTCCCCGAGGAATTTCCGCTGGTCATGACCGTGTTCATGGCGATGGGGGCGTGGCGCATTTCGCAGGCACGCGTCTTGACCCGCCGCGCGGCCGCGATCGAGACGCTCGGTGCAACGACCGTGCTATGTACCGACAAGACGGGGACGCTCACCGAAAATCGCATGACCGTTGTTGCTATCGGCGGCACCGACGGTCATTGGGACAGTGCTGGCGGTGCGCCGCTGTCCGAGCCGGTCCGGGAAACATTGGCTGGCGCGCTGCTGGCCTGCCCGCGAGAACCCACCGATTCGATGGACATCGCCGTGCACGCCATCGCGGCAGCACATCCAGACCCGCGCGCGGACGCGATGTCCGGACGTATGCTCATTCGGGCGTATGGCCTGAGATCGGATTTGTTCGCGGTAGCCAACGTCATCGCCGGCGAGGTCGAGGGTGTGGGCAGGGCATACGCCAAGGGCGCTTTTGAGGCGATAGCACAGCTTAGTCGCCTCTCCGGCGCCCGGTTGACGGCAATTCAAAGCGAAGCGGACGCTCTTGCAGCCAAGGGCGTTCGTGTGCTTGGGGTTGCACGCTCGTCCACCGTTGACGTTGAAGATGCCGAACTATTGCCCGATTCACTGCGCGGCTTTGAATTCGAGTTCGTTGGCTTGATCGGGTTCGCCGATCCCCTGCGTTCAAACGTGCCCGCGGCCGTTGCCGAATGCCGTTCGGCGGGAATTCGGGTGGTGATGATCACCGGCGACTATCCCGCCACCGCGTGCGCCATCGCGCGACAAGCGGGTCTCGATGCGGTGCACGTCCTGTCTGGGGATGAAATCGAAAGCATGAGCGACGGCAATCTAGCGGCGCTCGTCAAAACTACCTCGATTTTTGCGCGCATCCGGCCCAACCAAAAGCTTCGAATCGTACAAAGCCTGAAGGCGAACGGGGAAATCGTCGGCATGACCGGCGATGGTGTGAATGATGCGCCGGCGATAAAAGCTGCCCACATCGGCATTGCCATGGGCGGACGCGGCACGGACGTTGCGCGAGAAGCATCGGCCATCGTGCTGCTCGACGACGATTTCGGATCGATCGTAAAAACCATTCGTTTAGGCAGGCGCATCTACGACAATCTGCGCAAAGCCGTCGAATATATCGTCGCCGTGCATATCCCGATCGCAGGACTTGCGCTCCTGCCGCTGCTGCTCGGGCTGCCGCTCATGCTCTCGCCCATTCACATTGCCTTTCTAGAAATGATCATCGATCCGGCGTGCTCCATGGTGTTCGAGGCTGAAGGCGAAGAGGCGAACGTGATGCGGCGGCCGCCGCGTGATCCTAAGAGTCCATTGCTTTTGCCGCGGCGCATTTTATGGGCGCTGCTTCAAGGGCTTATCGCTTTAGCGATTCTGGCGGGCGTGCTGATCAGCGCGGCGCGAATGGGGATGCCCGAGCCGGACCTGCGCGCACTCGTATTCACCTCGCTCGTGCTCATCAACATGGGATTGATCTTGGTGAATCGTTCGTATGAATCCTCCCTCATCACGCGCGATCCTGAAACCGAACCGTGCTTTGTGGATGCTGGCAAGCGGCGTGTCCGTACTCCTGGCAATTGCGGTGTTTTGGCCGCCGGCGCAGTCGCTGTTTCATTTTGGCCGACTGCATTGGGATGACCTTGCCGCATGTGGTGCGGTCGGTGTGGCCAGCTTGATTCTGCTCGAGGCTCTCAAATCACGCTGGTTTCCCCTCTCGGTTGCCAACATTAATTCTGCATCGCCACAACGTCCATGAGCGGAACCATGGCGGTCGATTAGAATCAAGGGGATCCCCAAGGCCAAGGGCCAGCCTTGGGACTTTCCACCGCCACTCATCCTCGGTTAATCGCGATCAAGCCGGCGCTGGCCCGCCACACGAGGGAAGACGGAAGTGCGAAGGGCGCTATTTTGGCACCAAGCATTCCCAGACGTCATCGGTCTTGGGATTGTAGGTCGGGCATTCCTAACTATACGCGTTAGGAGCAGTCGATTAAGGGCAAACCGAGGTGTTCGAGCGCGTTTTCAAAAAATAGATCCGGCGGTCCTCGTTTCCCCTCGGATGGCTTTTCGGGGGCAGGCCCAACAGTGATGTCGCTTGAGCCCTTGTTGACTCGACTATTGGGCCGACCCCGGCTAGCAAAAGTGCGCATTCCCGGCTCAGGCGGTCACGGCGCGATTCGGCTCCGAGATCGCAATTCTGAGCGCCTTGCTGAAACCCAAAGTATACGCAGCGCGCAGAACCAGCGCGGTGGCAAGCACGGCTAGAACTGCTGCGTGGCCGAACACGATAAATTCGCCCGTCTCCGGGCCTTCAGGCATTGTGCTAGCTGCAATGACCAAAAGAATCGGCCCGATCATCGCTACGCCTGCGAGCGAGCGGTAGAAGAAGTCGCCGTAATTTTTGCTGAAAGTATTCATGTCAATCTCCTGTAACGTTGGTTCAATTCAATGGATCAAAGTTTGTCATCGGTAGGCGTAAAGTGCGGTAACAAGATGAAAAAGTATGAAAAGCTCATTTCGCTAACCGACGCCATGGACGCATTTTTCACATCAATCCTTACACGTCCCTTACATGGATTGGCTTTTACACAAATTTACTTTTTAAACATTCTGTGTCGCCGGCTCACGACAATGAATGGTCGTTCACGGAGTGAAGTAGAATCTACACGGGCCATTTATCGGTAAATACACGCACTAGCGGATTCGCTGGAAGTACGCCGTCCATATGCCCATGCCACGCGCAACACCTCAATTCGGGTCCTCAAAAGATGCGGATTTGAGTTTGATGCGCTCTTGGAGAAGTATTCCGTCTTGCCCAATCTTGAATACCCAACGCCTCAAGATGTTCACCGCTATGTGCATCCATTACGCAGACGCCCACACTGATCAGTGAGCTAAGCGCGAAGCGCCGGCAATAACGCCCCGAATAGCCCTTAGTTCGGTCATCAGCCGACTCCTGCCTTAAGCACGGCGGCGAAACGTCGGGTCGCTTCTTGCTCGCGCGCATGGCATCCGTCGCGCACGACCCAATGGCCGCCGACCATGACGTCGCGTACGGAATTGGAGTCCGCGCCGAGAATCCACCCGTCAAGTACCGTCTCGGGGTCATGCTCGAGGAGCGTCGGTGAATCGGGGTCGAGCATGACGAGGTCTGCGCAGTGCCCCGCGATTAGCGTCCCTGCCGAACGGCCGCTCGCGAGGGCACCGCCGCAGAGGGCAAGATCGAACAGGCGCCGGCCACTGTGCGAGGTCAGCAACGAGGACGGATCGGCGAGGACGTTGCGTCGGCCGCGGTGCAGGCGCTGACCGCACTCGAGCATGCGTAGCTCCCATGCAACCTGAGCGGAATAGTGGCTATCGGTGCCGACGCCCCAGACGCCGCCGAGCGCGCTGTGCTCGACCAGGGGAAATAATCCATCGCCGAGCATAGCTTCCGTCAACGGGCAGAGGCCTGCGACCGATCCGCTACGGGCCAGCCGCTCCCGCTCGTGCGCATCCAGATGCGTCGCGTGAACCAGCGTCCAGCGCTTGTCTATTCCCACATGATCAAGCAACCACTCAACCGGCCGCGCTCCGAGTCCAGCGCGCACTTGGATGACTTCCTGCTCAGTCTCCGATACATGGACATGGATGCGCGTTGATGGGTCGAGCTCAGTGGCACCCGTGACGGCCTCGGCAAGCTCAGCGGGCGCCACTGCCCTAAGGCTGTGAAGTGCGATACCGATCATGGAGGCGTCTGCATCCCGCGTGCTGCGGAGTAACGCCTCGATGAGTGCGAGGTATTCGGTCGCACTTGCGTGCGCGAATCGACGCTGCGCACCGGCAGCCGGGACGCCGATGCCGCCGTGGAGATAGAGGGTCGGGAGCAACGTGATCGCAATGCCGGCCGCAGAAGCGGCCGCAAGCAGGCGCTCGGACATTTCCGCAGGATTGGCGTAACGGGCACCGCCCGTGGCATGGTGCAAGTAATGGAACTCGCAGACGCTGGTGAATCCACCTTTCAGCAACTGCACGTACGTGAACTCCGCAATCGCCTGGTACTGATCCGGACTCAACCTTTCCACGAGTCGATACATCTGCTCGCGCCAAGTGAACAGGTCATCGTTCGCAAGCGCCCTGTCGACCGACTCCGTGCGTCCGGCGAGTGCTCGCTGAAACGCATGTGAGTGCAGATTCGGCATCCCCGGGATCCCAAAGCCGCGGCACTTTTCGATCCGAATACCATCGGGTGCGGTCGGCGCGACCGCTGTGATGCGCCCGTCGGTGACAGTCAGGAAGCCGGGTGACAGCCAGCCGCCGGGCTGGTGCAGGTGCTCGATCTCATAGACCACGGACCGCGATTCGGGTGCGCCCGACATCTATGTATCCGCATCGAATACGACGCGGCCTTTCTTGATGACCAGGCTGGCGCGCCCTCGGCCGAGCCGGTAGGCGAGGTCCTCGAAGCGTGGTAACGGAAAAATGGCAATGTCGGCCTGCTTGCCGGGCTCCAGCGATCCGATCGTATCCGCGCGGTCGAGCGCTTGCGCGGCCCCAATGGTCGCGGCGCGAATGGCCTCGTCGACGCCAAAAGCGTACAGACGGCACGCCAACTGGATGACCAGTGGCATCGATTCAAGCCAGCACGCAGGACACATGTCGGTTGCGAGGGCCAGCGTGAGACCGGCATCGAGCATCGCTCGAGCAGCGAAAGGCCGTGCGTGCCGCACGGCAAAATCGAGACCCGGCATCACGACGCCGACGACGCCCGCAGCACGGAGTGCCGAATATTCCTCCGGCAGCGTAAAATTGAGGTGGTCGGCCGATACCGCGCCGAGCTCCGCAGCAAGCAGCGAGCCTCCAATATGCGAGTACGCGTCCGTGTGAATCTTGACCTTAAGTCCATGCGTCACACCAGCTTCGAGGACGCGGCGCGACTCTTCCACCGTGTAGTAGCCCTCGTCGCAGTAGACGTCGTTGAACTCAGCGAGCCGGCCGGAGGCGACGGTCGGGATCATTTCCTCTGTCAAGAGGTCAAGGTAAGCCGCCCGTGACAGGTCGGGCGGGAACGCGTGTGCTCCGAGAAAGGTGCTGACGATCTCAATCGGGTGGGTGAGATCGAGTGCACGGTTGACCTCAAGCATGCGGAGCTCCGCCGCGGTCGACAGGCCGTAGCCGCTCTTGCTTTCGACGGTGGTCGTGCCGAAGGAGAGCATCTCATTGAGGCGATCGGTGGCGCTTCAGAAAAGAGTTCTTCCGCGGATGCATGCTCGAGCATTGCGACGGTTGCAACAATGCCGTACGGCTCCCGCGCCTTGAGTTCCGTATTCGACATACCGCGCACCTTGTGGCTATATTCCTCGACCCTCGAGCCGTGGAACACAAGATGTGTATGGCAGTCGACGAAGCCGGGCAGCACGATGCCGCCTCGCGCGTTGATGCGGGGCACGCCGCTGAGGTCATAATCAGTTGCAAGCGCAGTCTGGTGCCAACGGCCGCAATGCGGCCACCCGCGATTGCGACCGAAGCACCGGGTGAGAGCCCAATGCCGTCGACCGCAGCGGCAGCGCAGGTGAGCACCTGTGCCGCATTGTCGACGATTGCAGTCAGCAGTGGAGTAACGCCGCCGACCACGTTCATTCAGCCTTCCTCTGGACCGAAGGTCGCCTCACGCGTCCACCACAATGGCACCTGCACGTGGTCGCGGGCGAATAGCCGGTCGGCGGTGCGCCGCGCGATCTCGTAGCCGGCCTGTGCGTGGCGCACGACACCAATTCCCGAGTCGGTTGTCAAACACGCCTCAAGCCGCATATCCGCTTCCGCCGAGCCGTCCGCAATCATCGTGACACCGGTATGCACGGCCTCACCCATCGAGTAGTTCTGCTGTATCGCTACCAAATCAGCGCCAGCAGCCACATTCAATAGCCCGTTAAGGTACGGCCAGTCGGAGATCAAGTCACTTCCGTCCAGCATTCGCTCCGACTCGAAAGTCGGGTTGACGATCGAACCAGAATCGAGATTGTCGCGCGAGAACGCCACAGGGCCCTTGAGCGCACCGCTGCGCACCAGCTCATTGACCTTAAGGCCAAAGATCTTGCGCTGGCCGAAGCCAAGGTAGCAAATGCGTGCCGGCAGGCCCTCGATCGGAATGTGCTCGCGAGCGAGGCGGATCCATCGGGTGACAAGTGGATCGTCGGCGAAGAGATCGAGTACGACATCGTCAAGACGGGCGAGATCGGCCGGGTCGCGCGATATACACAACCACCGGAACGGGCCCCGCCCCTCGCAAAAAAGTGGGCGTATGTACGCAGCTACGAACCCCGGGATCCTCATCGCCTCAGGCTCGGGCATACCGGCATCGCGCGCTTCCTTACGCAGTGATTGCCATACTCGAAGACCTGCACCCCTTGATCGAGATAGCGGTTCATTAGCGTTAGGTGCTCGATCATCGATGCGCCGGTTCTCTTTAGGTAGTCCGCTCGGTCGCTACGGCGCAGCGCCCGCGCCTCGGCGACGGTGAGTCCATCCGGTACGTAAGCCAGCGGATCGTGCGCCGGCGTCATATCAGTGATGATGTCTGGCTTCCAATTCAACTGCGATGCACGGCGCAGGGTCTCAATAGCGTTGCCGACCAGCGCAATGCCAAGCGGCTGGCGCGCACGGGCCGCCTCGCGCGCAAGTCGCAGAGCCTCGTCGAAATCCTCAACGACAACGTCACAATAGCCAATGCGCTGCCGCCGCCGCACGACCTCGATGTCGACATCGGCGCAGATGCAGACGCCGCCAAGCATCGTAATCGCGCGCGGCTGGTTACCGCCCATACCGCCCATGCCGGCGGTTAGCAGGATTCGACCTTTTAGGTCTCCGCCGAAATGCTGATCGGCGATCGCGACCAGCGTCTGGAAGGTGCCTTGGATCATGCCTGCCGATGTACTCCCATGGCGCGGCGGTATACTGGGCGAACATCGTCAAGTTCTGATCCTGCAGCTCGTAGAACACCGGCCAAGTGGCTTTCATGATGTTAGTTGTCGCCATCACCACCCGTGGCGCGAGCCGGTTGGTCCGAAACACCGCCACCGGCATGCCGGATTGAACCACTAGTGTTTCGTCATTCTCGAGTTCCTTCAGCGATCGGACGATCGCGTGGTAGGACTCCCAGTTCCGCGCGCACTTGCCGATCCCGCCGTAGATGACGAGGCGGCTGGCGTCCTCGGCATTCTCCATGTTGTTCTCGAGCATCCGCAGGATGGCCTCCTGTTTCCAGCCCTTGCAGCGCAACTCGCTGCCCCCCTGGGCTCGGACTTCATGCAGAACTTGTGGTTTAGTCACGGCGCTCTCCTTTGCGGGCGCAGGGCCCTTGCACTTTTATTAGCCTAGGTAATAATAATTGCGCTAGGGCAATGAAATGTCAAGCACATGAGTAAACGTATTTTGACCACAGCACGCCACCGGCACGACTTGGAACTGCCCGGCGGGCCGGACGATGAGCGTCCGCTTGGCGAGCGCATCAAGCAGTTCGTCCTCGCCAAGATCAATAATGGTGCTTGGCCTGAAGGCTACCGCGTTCCGTCTGAGACTGAGTTGTCCAACGCCTTCGGTACCGCGCGAATCACCGTCCATGGCGCACTCCGCGATCTTGCGACGGCCGGCATTCTTGTGCGACGCCCGGCGCAGGAGCCCGAGTTGCACCGCGCAGGCCGCAGTCGACATTTCTTGAGATCCGCAACATCCATGACGAGATAGTCGAACGCGGCCATCGTCATTCTGCCAAGGTACATCGCCTCACGGCCGAGGCGTGCGACCTGGCAACCGCGACGGAATTTGAGGTCGCACCAGGCTCAGCGGTATTTCATTCAGTGATCGTACACTTCGAGGACGATCGCCCCATTCAATTGGAGAATCGGTTCGTTAGGCCTTTGTTTGCCCCGAATTATCTTCAGCAGGATTTTACGAAGACGACGCCGAACGAATATCTGATGAGGCTTGGACCGCTCGAGGCGGCCGAGCACATCATCCAGTCGCTGATGCGGATCGGGCGACGCGCTCTTTGCTCAAGATCCCGGCTGGGGAGCCAGTCCTGCACGTCAGGCGGCGCACGTGGTCCGGCGGCGTGGTGGTCAGCAGCGCACGTCTCATCCACCCCGGCTCGAGTTACAGCCTTATCGGGCGCTTTCGGGTGAACCGGAAGACCTCCCCTTGAACCGGGATCTTCAGCGCTTGCTGGCGCAGGCACCGCTGACGCCTTATCTGCTGGTCGCGATCGGTATCTGCATCGGACTCAACATGCTGGATGGCTTCGATATCCTCGCGATGTCGTTCGCGGCATCCGGAATCAAGGCCGACTGGCATCTGCTCGACAGCCAGCTTGGCGCGCTGCTGAGCGCTGGCCTTGTGGGCATGGGACTGGGCTCACTCACCCTGGGACCTTGTGCCGACCGCTCGGGCCGCCGCATCATTATCCTGCTATCAGTCGCGCTGGCCGGGCTCGGCATGCTGAGTTCAGCGGCCGCACGTGGCTATCTCGATTTGCTGGTCCTGCGGGTTCTCACGGGTGTCGGCATTGGCGGACCGATTGCAAGCGTCGCGGTCGTCGTGTCCGAGTACGCCCCCGACCGCTGGCGCGGTACTGCGCTCGCGACTATGCCACCGGGTATTCCATCGGTGCGACGATCGGCGGTGTGCTTGCCACGTACGCCATTCCGCGTTACGGATGGCGTTCAGCGTTCGTTATCGGCGGCTCAGTGTCCCTTCTGCTGTTGCTGTTCGCCTGGCGTCGGCTACCGGAGTCGCTCGATTTTCTGCTCACTCGCCGCCCTCGGTCCGCGCTGCAACGAGTTAACGCACTGCTCGAGGCGATGCGACAATCCCCAATCACAGTGATGCCGGAGCCGGTCGGTGGGCAACGGGGGCACGCCTCGGTTCGTTCGCAGCTGGCGCTGCTGATGACAGCCTCGACCTTGCTCGTCTGGTTTACGTTTTTCTGCACGATGGCAGGCTTCTATTTCATCGTTAGCTGGACTCCGCGGCTTCTGAACGCCGCGGGCCTAAGCGCGAGTCAAGGCTTGACCGGTGGGGTGTTGCTGAATCTTGGCGGCATCGCGGGCTGCGCCCTGTTCGCTTTTGCCGCAGCGCACGCGGACCCGCGCCGTTTGCTGTTGGGTACCCTGATTGGCACCCCTTGGTCGCCGCGTTCGGACTTACGATAAGCCGGCTGGACATCGCCCTCTGGACCGCACTACTGCTCGGCATCATCACCAACGCCGCGATGGCTGGCTTATACGCGGTCGGCCCGCCATTATACCCCACTGCCGTGCGGGGGACCGGCATGGGCTGGGCGATTGGCATCGGTCGCTTTGGTGCGATACTTGCGCCGTTCGCGAGCGGCACGTTACTCGATCGTGGGTGGGCACCGGCGCAGCTCTACTTTGTTTTCTCCGTGCCGTTCGCAGCCGCGGCAGTCGCGTTGCTCGTCATTGGCACAAGCTCCAGGGCACATCAGTCTTAACATCTCCGACGCCACTCTTGTAGTAATAACGAGAGAGGCATGGACGCATCTCGGACAGTGCTCGATACGGGTGATTTGTGATGGGATCGACTGGACGCTTGGAAGCGAATCCGAAGGTTTGATCGAATCTGGTCTCTCGCACGCTTGAGATGACCGGATGAGCGCCAAGGCAGCGGTGAGGCATCGAAGGCACCATGCTCGGCAGGGCACTCCTTGGATATGCGCCATCCAGC
>CAVZGU010000006.1:0-230458 GCA_963774865.1 uncultured Gammaproteobacteria bacterium | reverse complement strand
GTGCGGCGGTGGTGGTTTGCGTGACACGGTACCTTGCCACATAAAAATGTTAACCGGTTGGTATAAATGCAGGGGCGTGACTTCCAGTCTTTGGGCTCCCGTCAAACAAGTAGGAGCTCTCAATGTTGTTACCAAATGCAACGCCGACCCGTCGCGTCCCTTGGAACAAAGGGAAATTAGTCGGGCAGAAGGCGCCCCTGAAGCTCAAAGACATTTGGGCTATTCGAGTACGATTGGAACTTAATGACCGGAGGCGCGAGCTCGCGCTATTCAATCTTGCGATCGACAGTAAGCTTCGCGGCTGCGATCTCGTTCGGCTGCGCGTGCGTGATGTTGCGCACGGAGATCACATTATGGCGCGCGCCATCGTCATGCAACAGAAAACGCAGCGTCCCGTTCAGTTCGAAATTACCGAGCCCACCAGAAGGGCGGTGCTGGCATGGATCCGCCATGTAGCACTCAAATCGGATGACTATTTGTTTCCCAGTCGACTGAGTCAATCCGTGCATCTTTCAACGCGACAGTACGCCAGAATCGTCGAAGGCTGGGTGGCCGAGATCGGCCTGGACAGGGGAGCGTATGGAACACACACGATGCGTCGTACCAAGGCATCCTTGATCTACCGCCGTACCAAGAATTTGCGCGCGGTGCAGTTGCTGTTAGGACATGTGAAACTCGAAAGTACAGTGCGGTACCTTGGGATTGAGGTCGATGACGCCCTGGAGATGGCGGAGCAAACGGAAGTTTAGTGTTGGTCCGCACAGGCGCCGACAGACCGTCGTCGGCGCACTCCACTTCCATCGGCCCCCCTCAGTCCCCTGGACCGCGGTGGGCCGCCGGCGGAGGGGGTCTTCGGGCCACCCCTGACCAGGAAATGGCTCACAAGGCGCGTCACCGCCGCACCCGACCCGGAGCGGTCTGTCGCGAGCGTCTGCTTCGGAGTAGTCCGATCAGTGCGCCGCCAGCGCCTTCGCGTCGGCCGTGCTATTTAAGGAGGAGCCGAGAGTAAAGCGGTGCTGACTCACGGAATCATGTCCTTAGCTGTAGCCTTAAAATCCGCGACCGATCATTTCAGGCCGCGCGGGGTTGTCGCTTGCACATCCCGACTAGTCTCTGTCCGCCGCCAATTTCCTTGCCGCCTCCTCTTTATCCTGTGCCGTTAGCTGCTCCGGTCCCAACTTGAAAGTGAGCTTGTTGATCGTACCGTTGAAGCGGAACGGCACCTGGTAGCTGTCGTCCACCGCGGTGCGCGTGTCGATCCCGACATCGAAGGTTTCATCGATAGTCATCAGCAGCGGAATCGTGTGTTCGATGGTCTTGCGCGCCAGCTCCTTGCCGTCCACCGAGAGTACGCCCGTGCCGCCCTTGCCCGGCCCGGGGCCGTTGTATTTGAAATCGAACACGATCGTGTGCTTGCCGGCCTTGAGCGAAGAACCCAACCAGTCCTCGCCGCCCACGCCGCCCTCCCAACTGAAGCGCTCCAGATCGAGCAGGTTGTACACGAACACCGGTTTGCCCTTGAGCAAGTACAGGGCGTACCCGCCGAATCGTCCGCCGAGGGTCACGATCATGCCCTCCGCACCCTCCTTGGGAATCGTGATGTCGGCGCTGATGGTGTAGTCCTTGTCCAAAATGCTGGGCGCGTTACCCGCAGGAGTGCCGGCAATTTCACCGGCATAGGTGAATACCGTGCGGCCGGCGACGGCACTGGGCCGCGGCGTCAGCAGGCGCGCAAAGGCCCGGTTGTCGAGCGGGAACACTTTGTATTTCGCTGCTTCGCTGGCAAACAACGCCTGCATTTCCTTGAGCTTGTCCGGCATTTTCGCGGCGAGGTCGTTGTACTGCGAGTAGTCCTCCGAGATGTGGTAGAGCTCCCAGCGATAACCGGTGGCGAGATCGGGCAGCTTTCCAGTGCCCAGCTCCCAGACGGGGGAAGGAGGCGCTGTGTTGGCCATCCAGCCGTCGTGGTAGATGCCGCGGTTGCCGGCCAGTTCGAAGTACTGCGTGGTGCGCCTGGATGGCGCATTGGCATTGGTCTTGTCGAAGGTGTAGAGCATGCTCACGCCTTCGATCGACCTTTGCTTGATGCCATCGACCACCTCGGGCGCCTTGATGCCGGCCGCCTCGAGAATGGTCGGTACGATATCGATGACATGATGGAACTGGGTGCGAAGTCCCCCCATGTCCTTGATGTGGCCCGGCCAGGAAATGGCCAGGCCCTGGCGGGTGCCGCCGAAGTGCGATGCCACCTGCTTGGTCCACTTGAACGGCGTGTCGAAGGCCCACGCCCATTGCACCGCCATGTGCGGGTAAGTCTTGTCCGAGCCCCAGTCCTCGTAGTGCAAGAGCTGCAGAGCCTCGGGAGCCTTCATAATGCCGTTGTAGGCAGTGAGCGTGTTGTACGCGCCGTAGAGCGTGCCTTCCGCGCTCGTTCCGTTGTCACCGGCGATATAGATGATCAGTGTATTGTCGAGTTTGCCCTCGTCTTGGACTTCCTGGATCACGCGGCCGATCTCGTGGTCGGTATAAGCGGCGTAGGCGGCAAAGACCTCCGCCTGGCGCTCGAAGAGTTTCTTTAGGGGCAACGACAGCGAGTCCCAGCGCGGCAGCTTGGCGCCCTCGTATTCCGCCTGTCCATCCGGCCAGGGCGTGAGCTGGGTGCCCGCCGGGATTACGCCGAGCTGCTTCTGGTTGGCAAAGATCTGTTCGCGCAGCTTCTCATACCCCATGTCGAACTTGCCCTTGAACTTCGCGATCCATTCCGGGGTCGGTTGGTGCGGAGAATGAGTGCCGCCGGGCACGTAGTACACAAAGAAGGGCTTGTCGGGCGCGGCCGCATTCAACTCGCGCATGTGTCGGATGGCATCGTCCGCCATGTCCGTAATGAGGTTGTATTCCGGCTTGCCGATCCAAGGAAACACCTGCGTCGTATTGCGAAATAAATAGGGCTTCCACTGGTCGGTCTCGCCGCCCATGAACCCGTAGAAATACTCGAAGCCCATGCCGACCGGCCATTGGTTGAAGGGCCCGGCTGTGCTGTACTGAAATGCCGGTGTGTTGTGCTCCTTGCCGAACCACGAGGTCGCGTAGCCGTTGTCGCGAAGTATCGTGCCGATGGTGGCATTCTCAGGGCCGATGATGGAGTCGTAGCCGGGGTAGCCGGTTGATAATTCGCCGATGACCCCGAAGCCCGCCGAGTGGTGATTGCGGCCGGTGATGAGGGCCGCGCGCGTCGGCGAACAAAGCGCCGTGGAATGGAACTGCGTGTAGCGCAACCCCGCCTTGGCGATGCGATCCAGTGCGGGCGTCGGGATGACGCCGCCGAAGGTGCTCGATACGCCATAGCCCTGGTCGTCGGTCATGATGAGCAGGATGTTGGGCGCGCCCTTGGGCGGTACGACTCGGGGTGGCCAGTAGGGCTTCGAATCGAGGTAACTTTCCTTGATCACGCCGCCGAATTCCGGGGGCGGTGGCGGGAGTTGATTTCCGGGGATCGTCATGGTGGCGCTCGGCGAACCCGGCACGCCCGTTATCTGCTGAGCCGCGCCAACCTGCGTCCATGACGTAAAGATGACCAGCGAGAGCAAAAACCTAATTGCATCACGGTCCATCATTCTCTCCTAAAATTCTTCGGAAGATTGGACGCGGACGCGCGCGCCCACCACCTGGGGTCGCGCAGCCCCATGGCGTGCAATTAACACCGCCAGATCGGGCGTGCCTATTGGACTTTAGTCGTGCTGAATGAATTGTCGGCCGTGAGCGGCTGCTTTGTGGATGGAATTTATAGGGGTCGAAAGACCGGAAGTGGCCGGGTGGAGCCGGTGGAGTCCGCGCCGGCCGCCAATGAGTACTCTCGACCCCTATGCGACGGTCGCCACCGGCAGCTTTCGAGGAGGTAACAGATCTGAAGTTCGTTCGACGAGGTGACTAGTCCGGCAAATTCATCTTCCGCAAAAAAACCTTATACCGCGGGTCCCCCTCGAGTTTCATGAACTTCGCCTGACTCTTGAGCAAGACGAGACTCGGGTCCTTTTGCGTACGCGCGCGGTCGAGCCATTTGAACGCCTCGTCCAACTCGCCGCGATATGCATAAATCTGCGCGATGAAATATGGGTGCGAGGTTCCATTTTTAAGCAACTGCTGAAGTGCAACATCGGAATCGGCCTTGTTGCCGAGTGCGAAATAGGCCATCGCGGAGCCGCTGAGGCGAGGGGCATCCTGCTTATCTTTCTGTATCTCCGCCAACGCCGCTTGAGGTTCGCCACGAACAAGAAGAACGCAGCCGAGAAAGTAGTGCGCGGGAGTGAACGAGGGATTAAGTTCGAGAGTCCGGCGTATGGCCGCTTCGGCCTCCTCCAACCGGCCGCGGCCCAGGTCGATGTGGTTGAGCACCATGTAGGCGCTAGCGTTGAGCGGGTCTTGTGCCAGCGACGCGTTTATAAACCCCAACGCATCGTCCCAGCGACCCAAGTTTTCTGCCTGCACGGCCGATATGAAAAGCACGTCGGGATCCCTGGGCGCAAGAGACCTCGCCAGCCGGATTTCCCGGTCGGCGGCTTGCCAATCCTGATCGGACGCGCGATACACCTCCGCCAGTTGGGCATGCGCTCCTGCCAAATTCGGATCCAGTTCCAACGCGTGTTGTGCGGCATGACGAGCCTTCTCGAAAGCGGCGGCTGGAGGCATGAATCCGAACTGTCCAAGAACGAAATACGAGCCGGCGAGCATATTTGCCGCGGCTGCGAAGGACGGGTCGAGATCCAACGCCTGTTGAAAGTAACTCGCGGCCTGCTCAAAGCCTTGCTGGTCGACCCGATCGAAAGCATGCAACCCCTGCAGATACAGCGTGTAAGCTTCCGTGTTCTGAAGCGCCGGGCGGGAAATTAGCCCTTCAGGACTGACTTCGATTTGCAACGCTCGCACGAGCGCGATGGCAATCTCATCTTGCATCTTCAAGACATCACTCAAGTCCCGGTCATAGGTCTGCGAAAACAGGTTTGCGCCATCTCGGCTGTTGATGAGCTGGGCCGTTATGCGTAGCCGATCACCCGACTTGCGTACGCTGCCCTCCAGCACATAGGCGACCCCGAGCTGCGTGCCAATGCTGCGCAGGTCTTCGGTTTTGCCTTTAAACTGAAACGACGAGGCGCGACTGATGACTTTGAGGCCCGGAACCTTTACCAAGAGATCAATGATCTCCTCCGCCATTCCGTCGGCAAAGTAGGCCTGATCCTTCTTCTCGCTCATATCCGTGAATGGCAGCACCGCAATCGACTTATCAGTCACAGTCCCAGCTGTGCGGGCCGCGGATGCGTCACGGCCATACAGCCACGTCTTGTCAACCAAGAAGTACGCCGCAGCCAGTGCGAGGGCGAGGGCTCCCGCGACTAACCAGAGTCGGCGCGGCATTGATGGCTTTCTCGGGGCGGCTGAAGGTTGCGGTGTGCGATTCGGTGCCACAGTTCCCGGTGAAAGATGCTGCCCAACCGCGCCGATCAATTGACCAATTGCGGCGTCGCTTGCGCCACCCTCGATCCACTGCGACTGATTCAAAAAATATTCGAAGGCGGCCGTCAACGGCGCGCTATCAATCCGAAGCGCAACGACCGGGTGGCGTTTCGAGACCGCTCGCTCGATCTCCCTACCCACATGCGCGGACGCGACCGCCGGCGCCGACAGGATGAGAACCAAGATTGATGACTCGTCGATCGCGTGAACAATGCCGTCCGCATACAGCGTCCCGGGCACAACGTCCCGCGGTGCGATCCAGCAGAGAAATCCAGCAGCTTCTAGCGCCGAACACACCTTCTGCGCGACAGCCGCATCGTGCGATGCGTAGCTGATGAACACACGGCGCTGGGACCCAACCGCTTCCGCGTGGCCAGCCGCATTTTTAGCGCTTCCTGGTTTACCAGCTTCATCCATGGCATGGGTTCATCGTAAGTCACCCGCATATTCCCGGACGGCGAATGGGTTGGCAACCAACGCCGAATACGTACGCCTCGAGTGTCGGCTTTGGAGGGACCTTTAGGCCACGCTAGTGGCCTTTTGGCCGGGACCCCTTTTGAATGACTCCTGACGGCAAAGCAAGCGGTCATTCAGTGCCGGGCTACGGGGGTGAGATCCGGGGGCATTTCAGACGCCCCAGGGCGGTTTGCTCGATGCGCCGCAGGAGCGCAGCGGGTGGCTTCCATTGGCCACCGCGAGCGACAAATCGACTGGCGGCGTCGGCGACGCTCGCGAGGGGGTCCGGTGAGTCGATCGCGAGCCCGAGCTCCGCGCGCGCCAGCACATGGGGATCCTGCAGTGGGGACACCAAGGTTCCGTCGCGCTTAAACGTCATCACGCTGAATACTGAGCGGACAACTGCGATCGGTCGACCGTTCATCAATTCCACGACGACCTCGGCGCTGCGCACCCGCTGGCCGGCGAACCGGGGGAGGCGGTGGGTTTTAGGGAAGCGGAGCATTCGGTCGAAGGTCGCGCTCGGGAGCCGGTACAGAGTGTCGTCCCGATCGAGCAAGAACTTTCTGATGGACACGCTCATTGGGGCTTTCGCTTTCTCGACTACCCGAAGTCCGCCACGTCGCGCACCGAGACCGCGTCCGGCGTGCGCCGTAAGGCCTGCGCGGTCTGCAGCACGGCATTGAGTGGCGCGGAGACCTTCCTTGAATCCATTAGCGAGCCGGCGATTAGTGCGCTAATCGCGCGCAGCGATATCGAATACGTTGTTGCGAAGGATGCGATTCTTGGGTCACTGGCGGCCGCGGGGGGAATGAAAAATGACGGCACGCTCATGCACCTGTTCGTTGAAACTTCGCACCAACACAAGGGCCTGGGGCGCAAGCTCTGGGAGTTTCTGCGGGACCGCAATATCCATGCGGGCCATTCCGTGCCTTTTACGGTGAAATCGAGCTTGCAAGCAGTGCCGGTATACGAGCGGTTCGGGTTCATCGTTGCCGGCGCCTGTGTTGAGAGAAACGGCGGGAAGTATGTTCCGATGGTGTTGAAGTGTGCGCGTGGTCGCTAGCTCTTGGGGAGGGTCGCCAATCTGAACGTCCCCCTCGATAGGGCATCGACAGGCAACCTGGGACTTACGAGTACATACCGGGGTACGTGCCTGGGGTATGCCAGATCGGCGCAGACGAGTTAATGTCGGGCCGACAATAACTTACGCGCACCTTTCGATTCCGACCCTAGCCTCCATTTCGCGATCCGGCCACAGAAAGCTGCATATTTGGCGAACTGTGGGTCCCCCATGGCGGCTCCGCCTCTATTTCGTTATCTTCAACGACTTGGGACTTGATACGGAATTGGCCGCATAATTGGCATTGCCTGTGGCATCGGTAGTAAAGGCGGCGGTAATGCTGTACGTGCCGACGGCCAACGCCGAGGTCTTAAAAGTTGCCTGCCCGACGCCGTTCACTTTCACCGCGGCGAGCGGAGAAGTTCCATTGAAAAACGTCACCGTACCCGCGGGCTTGGTGCTGCCGGGGATTCCGCTCACGGCTGCGCGAATAGTCACGCTTGTGCCCTCAACGGCTGAGGCGGGCGTAACAACGAGGTTGGTCGTAGTCGCATAAGCGACCTGCCACCCCGGCACCGTATTGGTAGTAATTGTATTGTTAAAATCACTTGTAGAATCATCGACGTATCCGATTACCAGGCCGAGCTATTCAGCAACAGGTCATCGCCGTTGAAGTTGGCGCATTTCAGGTAATAGTCATATCGGTTGCCGTTCCAAGTGAAGGACGGTACGGCGGACGGCGGCGGGGCTGTGCCGATTCCGCCATCGTTATTGCTGCACCAATTGTCGAACTCAAGTTCGAGCGCGCCGGCGGGCAAGGTCGTGCTGCTGGGCAAGGTCCAGACGATAACCTCGGCATCGGGAGTGAGCTCAGAATCGGTTGCATTGATCCACTCGTACATCACGCCACCCGTGGCCGTCAGAGCGGCGATAGTGGGTGCTCCGGTCGAGTCGGGTTTCGAGGCCGGGTTTGCCGAATCACCCAACGAAGGAGCGGTAGTGGAAAAAACGATTGTCGGTGCGCAGAACACCGCAGCCTGAGTCACAATCGTGCCTGGGCTGAAAAAAGTGGTCGGATTCTGCGATTCGTCAGCGTTACCATCGAACGTCGAATAGGGATCGAAGACAATCGGACTCCAATCCGGCACGAAACACTGGAAACCCGGATTGTCGGCGCGAATGCCTCTGGACGCCATAGCTTTGCGACGCGACAAATCCGGACACGGTGCAGACTGCAACAATAACCAGGTGTTTGAGTGTCATTACCAACTCCCTTCTGTTCTTGGCTCAGTAAAGCGAAAAGGCTTCAGTCGAAATGCCGGGGGTTTGGGCTCGGCGGGGTAAACACGGGCCTAGAATATTTTACTCGTACGAAGGCACGGTCGGCTTTCAGGCCATCTCAGAGTCTAAATTACGACAAGGTCCACCTAAAGTCCACCGGCCTCGCTAATCAACGGGCGGTCAGGAAGTTTTCCCTTCCAAGGCGAATTTTTTGACCCGCTGCGTCTGCTGCTCGGCAAGCAGGCTGTAAAAGCCGGTTGGTCCAAACCTATCACGGAGAATCTCCTGAGCGGCAACTAGAGCGCGTTGCGCCGCCGCCGCGTCGCCATTCGCGGCCAGCAACCCGGCGTTCACGGTGTCCCATACGGCGTACCGCCAGGCATTGGCCTTGCTATTGGGATGTGACTTCTGCAGCAAATCTTTAGACTCAACAAGCAGCGCAGCGGCTCGCGCTCGATCGCCGCTCCTGAGCTCAATATCGGCTTCATTGAGGAGGACCTGATCGAGCAACTCGCCGTGGTCGGGTAGGCGAGCGATCGCCTCGGCTCGCTGAATTTCACCTCGCGCAGCATCCAATCGGCCGTGATAGGCATCGATCATTGCAACGCTGTTTAGCGGCGCCACCATATCTTCGTGGTCGCCGCCCTCGAATTTTTCCGTCATCGAGAGCGATTGGCGCAGCAGCGGCTCCGCTTCGTCGACGCGCCCTGCCATCAAAGCCGAGCGGCCAATATTATTCAGGATCGCCGCCACTTGCGGGTGCTCGGCGCCGTACACTTTCCTGTAGATCGGCAGCGCTAGTTGATACTCCACCGCGGCTTCATCGTACCGGCCGGATTGGTATAACAAAACACCAAGATTGTTGATGGAGTTGGCGGTGCGCGCGTGATCCATGCCGAGCGCCTGTTGGCGCAACTTGAGCGCTTCGCGCATCGGCGCTTCGGCTGCGGTCAAGATCGCCGCTATAAAACAATGTGGTACCGAGCGATTCTAGAGTATCAGCGAGGACTGCAGCTTCTTCCGGACTCGTTCCACGCTTGCGATCGGCCATGAGCGCTTCGCGGCAAAGTTGCTCTGCGTCAACATAGTTGCCTTGAGCGGTCAACACGATCGGCCAATCCCGTCAGTGCTGCGGAGCGTAAGGGATCGGACGATTGCAGTCCCTTGCGCGCGAGGTCGACCGCGTCGCGCAGAAACTTGGCCGCTTCGTCGTTGTCGCCCGCGAGAAACGCTGTCGTTCCGGATGCCACCAGCGTGCGTACGTGCGACTCGTCCGGAACCGATGCGGCGGCCTCATCCGCGCGAGCCTGTGCCAGCTGCTTTTCTGCGAGACTGATAGAGTCCAAGCCCCGTATAGGCCTGTCCGATGGCGGTTTGCAGATCGGCACGGACACGGGGTTCGCGGCCCAGGCCCGGTTCGGAGCGGATCGTTTCGGCACTGTGATCCAACACTTCCCGCACCGTAATGGACGCTCCTCGGCTCTTGTCAGGATCAGCGTTTTCAAACATATCCAGCATGAATTTCGTTGTCCGATTGGCGATCGCGCCCTCGGACTGGGCGATATTCCGCTGCTTGACGGCAACAACCGCGAGTACTGCCACGACGCTCGCGATGACAGTCAGAGCGCGTACTGTTCGATTGCGAATGCGCTTATCGTCGGCGATGGAGCGCTCAACGTATTCGACAAGATGCGGCTCGGTGTCGGTCCGGTGCTCTTTTAGCAGGCGCCGTCCGTCCGTCAGATCGATGTCGCTCAGAAGAGCCTTTTGTCGACGCGAAGCGGGTGCGCCACGGCGCAAGTATGGTGGTCATTCGAGTGGGAGATGCCGTATCACCGTAGCGCCGCATTTGTCTGCCGCTGTTGAAGTGTGCGCCACCGCACATAGCGCTCCTCGATGCGGCGGCGGATCTTGAGCGCTTCGGCGTTACGCTGTACAAATTCCCGCGCTCGTGCCCATCGGGAAATGAGCGCTTCGTGGGCGAGGCGTACCGTGGGGCTGCCGCCCGTTTCCGCGTCGCTCACCAGGAGACGGGCATGCGGATCGAGCAGGGCGTCGACGAGTCGCCGCTGGGGCGTGCCCGGGGGAAAGATCGAGAGCGGAACTCGTCGGGCCACGGCCCGGTCGACATCGCCTTCGGCAGTGCCCATCTCAACCAGCGAGAACAGTACCGAGCCGAGCGCCTGGCGATCCTCGGGCGCGCACCGCTCGCAGCACGGCCTCGGCCTTCGTGGCGATCGCGCCCTCGAGCCGGCCCAGACTCTCGTAAGTCGCATAGGTAAGCGTGTGTCCGTGGGCTTCGCATCACATCGTTTCGATAGAGCTGGTCAAGAAGATACGAAAGAAGCGGAAGCGCACCCGGCTCGCGTGCCACTTCCTCTGAGATCACCTCATTGAGTGGCACACTTGTCGTGAGATGCACTTCGAAGCTCACCCCGGCGGCCTCGGCCGGCCGGCGGATCATCTGGCTCAATTGGGCGGGCCCGGGCGGCAGCAGTTCGAGCCGCCCGGCGCCTTCCGAGAGGCGCACAAGGTTCGGTGTCTCGTCGGCCCGATGCCAGAAGTCCTTGCGCATCGTTGCAATGACCCACACGAAGCCCGAACGCACGAGGCCGGCCAGAAGCTCGATGAACTGCACTCGCTCGCCGGGCGGTATGCGATCGCTGGTGAACAGTTCTTCCAGCTGGTCGACGATGAGAACGAGCTTCGCGTTCTCGTACTCCAGCATGCGACCCGACTGACGCGCCTGCACAGTGAGTTGGCCGAGTGCAGTGCCGAGCGGATACGCGGGTGTTGCCGTGGCGCTTCGCAAATGAGCGGCCAGGTTCGCCGTTGACTGTCCAGGTCCGATCAGTTCCGACAGACCTTCCTGCTCGCTCACCTGCGTCGTCAGCCGGCGAGCCAGCGCATCGAACAGGTCTTCACCGTCTCTTGCATCGCTGGGTCGAAACACGATGCGTCGCAGAAACGCCGCGCCGGGTATGCGCCGCGGCACAAACAACTTCGGCACGACTCCCGCTTTGACGAGCGATGACTTGCCCGAGCCGCTCGCACCCAATACCAGAAGAAAAGGCAATCCGATCTCGGCGTTCGCCGTCAGCTGCAGCATCGCCTTGGCGAGCGCCTCGTCCTGGCCGAAGAAGATCGGCGCATGCTCGAACTCGTAGGCCTCGAGTCCGCGAAACGGCGGCTGCGCCCACGCTATGGCGGCCGTATCGACCTGAGGCGAGCCGCGCGCGATGCGCCTCTCGATCAATTTGTGCAGATGATTCTCAAAGGCTGCAGCGAACTCAGCGTCGTTTGTGAACGAGGTATAGGCGCCGATGAACATGCCCTGGTTGGCGAAGTGCCGCTCCCAGAAGCGATTCAAGGCCTTGAGCTGCAGCGACTGCTGTTCGAATCGATCGGGGTCCCGGGTATCAAACGGGTGCGGGCTTGCGGCTTCGGTACACCAGAAGATCGGGCGTGCCGCGCTTCTGGGCGGCCTGCAACGCTTCCTCGAATTCCCATTCGGTGCCGGTCACGGGTGTGCGCCCGTCGATACCGCGGTACTCGCGGACCGCTGTGCGCTCCGGCAGGGAGGTACCGAGACGGGACCATACGATCAGAACGACCACATCGAACGCACTCGGTGGCTCGATCGAGTCTTGGAAATGCCCCGAGGCGACCATCGCCTCGAACTCCCACAGGTAGGGCTCGATCTTGACAAACCGCGCATAGTCCTGCGCCAGGCGCTCAATCGTCAGCGCAGCGATCTCCCGCACGGCTTTGACGTCCCCGGGCGAGGAGACAAAGATGCGCAGCTTCTCCCTTACCAAACCATAGCCCTTCATTTCCAAAGCGCATGTATTGTCACGTCGCGCGGATGCCTCCCTCACGTACACCACGAACGGTGGAATGCTGGCCGCTACCCGGCGCGTCGGCGGATAGGAAGGATAGGCCACCTTTCCATATACCGCACGATGTGTGTGATTGAATCCTCATCAGCACGCGGGTGCTTTGGGTCTAAAGTGCCCTCTCTTCAGATCTGATAGGCTTGGTCGAATGCGGCAGGTGGGGTTTCGGCGACGGATCTTCGGGGCCATTACTGAGGCGCCCAACGGGGGCAAGCCTGCAGGCAACATGCGTGCATTGGTGCCGTCAGATCTAATGCAATCAAATACTTAGTTCATGTTTTTCAGCGACCCTAACCTGCATCCCCCGGGTACGCGGCGAAGCGAGCGGCACCGGCGCGACGCACGGTGTCACGCATCATGACGGACCTGTCTGATTTTCCCATCACCAAGAGGTGGCCGGCGCTGCATCCGGAGCGCATCCAGCTCTATTCCTTGCCGACCCCCAACGGCATCAAGGTTTCGGTGATGCTCGAGGAGACCGGCTTGCCCTACGAGCCCCATCGGGTGAACTTCGAGGCCAGTGAACAGCTGTCGGAGGCATTCCTATCTCTGAATCCCAACGGGAAGATCCCGGCAATCATCGATCCGAAGGGTCCGGGCGGACCTTTCCCGCTGTTCGAATCCGGAGCGATACTTCTTTATTTGGCGGACAAGGCCGGCGGCTTCGTACCGCAGGATCAGGCGGGCCGCTATGAAACCATCCAGTGGCTCATGTTCCAACTGAGCGCGGTGGGTCCTATGTTCGGGCAGGTTGGATTCTTCACGAAGTTTGCCGGAAAGGATTACGCAGACAAGCGACCGCGCGACCGCTATGTCGATGAGGCGAGGCGCTTGCTCGGCGTGATCGATCGGCGCCTCGTTGATCGGCGCTGGATCATGGGGGAGGCCTACACCATCGCCGATATGGCGGTGTTCCCCTGGGTGAATACGCTCGTCGGATTTTACGGTGCGGGCGATCTGGTCGGCATCGCGCAATTCGCTCACGTGACGCGCACTCTCCGCAGCTTCCTCGCGCGCCCCGCGGTCGGCCGCGGCATCGATATTCCGAAGCGCGCCTAGATTTCCCGGCGTGCTGCACCGGCAGGCGTATTGGTGCATACTGGCACGCATAGCGCTGTGCCCGCACGCAGAATCACCTAAATTTTCACAGAACGCCGCGGCGGGGAAGCTCGGCGTATAAAAAGGAAATGACTAGATCCCGATCAAAGTCAGATGGGACACGCGACGCTCCGGCCAAACTCCGAGTTGCAGGCGCCATGACAGTGACCCGGGTCGCGCGTGCGCTGGCGCCGAAGACGACGCGCGGCACGGTGCTGTTCGCAGACCTGCGGGGCTATACCGGCCTCGCCGAACGGCTGGCGCCGGCGCGAATCGTACCGCTGCTCGACGAGTTCTTCGGCGTGCTCGCGGGCGCAACGGCGCGGTACGAAGGGCGGGTGTTCCACATGGCGGGCGACGCCATGATGGCCGGCTTCGGCGTGCACGATGCGGCGAATAGCGGCGCCCGGCAGGCGCTCGCCGCAGGCCACGCCATGCTGCAGGATTTCGCGGCCGTGGCCGAGCGCTGGCGCCGCGACCTGTCGATCGAGGCCGGCATCGGGGTCGGGCTGCATCTGGGCGAGGTGGCTGTAGGGCTGCTTGGGCCGCCGGGGCACAGGCACACCACACTGGTAGGGGATACCGTCAACGTCGCTGCGCGGCTCTGCAGCCGGGCGCGCGCCGGCGAGGTGCTGCTGTCTTGCACAGTGGCGACGGCGCTCGAGACCGACGGAGCCGAGGGTGGACCGGATCCGAAGCGGCTCCCGTTCCTGCAGTTGCCGCAGTTCGAGCTGCGTGGACGCAGCGCGCCTCTCGATATCTGGTGCGTGCCCGCGACCCAGCGCCTCGCGTTTTAGTGCGCATATGCGCCTAGGCGAATTCGAGAAGCCTATCTTCCTGATTGAATGACTGATCGCTTGGCGTAGCATTGCGTTTCCGGAAATCCGTCGAAATTTGAGTCCTGGGTCCAATGCATCGCGCGGTCTGTGCGCGCAGCGCAGGCATCACGCTGTTTGCCATTGCAATACCATACAGGATCGAAAGGCGTCCGGCCTCGAGTGCCGTCGCCCGGTCGAAACCTACAATTCTTCTCGCTTGCTCCATGACAGCCAACGATGCTGCTCTTCGCCTCGGCGCCCGTGGTCGCGGCGCGCGGGAATCTGTGCGCGGTACCTTGCCGCGCGCGCAGACCGCATTTCATTTGAGAGGTTACTGACATTTATTCAATGCGTTATCGCGAAAATGTGAGGCTGGCATGCACTTTCTTTGCGTTTCGCCCCCGCCCGAGCCGCACATGATCAGTTGACACTGCTGGTGGCGAGGCGTAAATGGTCACGCACATTAACAAGGAATTATTTGTTTTGGCCGAGGAATTGCCAAAACGAATTTCGAGCGTCACTTAGAAAAATACGCCTCTACGCCTCTACCCGTTTGGACGAAGCGCCGGGCTACTGGGAGTGCTTACGCTATGAGTATCTATACCGTGCGTTCGAATATCGTCTCCTTCGCCGCATTGTCGCTCATGACGTTCGCGTCAGTGGATGCAATGGCGGCCATAGCCCTGAAAAACGTCGCAAATCCGAGCCTTGCCGCGCCGGGTGACCGCGTGCGCTATGCGGTGACTGTGTCGAATTCCAACACCACGACGGCGAGCGTGGCGCTCACTGCCGTCGTTCCGACCGGAACCACGGTGGCGAGCAGCGAGCTATCCCTCGGTGCCAATTGCAATGGTGTTGCCTTTACGACGTGTGCGGCCGGGCAGACCTTGGCTTTCGGTGCGTTCAACGTACCCGCGGGCGCCAGCGTGACGGTGGTGTATCCGGCGCTGGTCAACACGAGCACGCCGCCGCCGAACGGAACCAAAATGAGCTCGACGGCAACCGCAACCATCGGCGCGACCATACTCAAAGGGACAGCTTCGGCAACTGTCAACTCATCTGCATCTACGCACCTGCATCTGACGGAGAGTGCCTTGCCGGCGCAAGCGCTGGCCGGCGGGACGGTGACGTACACGCTGACGTACGCGAACCCCGGGGGCGCCGTGGCCGGCGTGGCGGCGAATTTGAGTTTCCCGCTGCCGGCGGGGACGACGTTCGTGTCGGCCTCGGGCGGCGGGACGGACACGAGCGGGGTGGTGACGTGGACGCTGGGCACGCTGGCGCCGCACAGCGCGGGTCGGGAAACGGTGGTGCTGCAGGTGCCGAGCACGCACAAGGCGGGGACCCAGTTGTCGGCGACTGCCTCACTGACTAATCCGACGACTTTGGGGGTGTTGGCGAAAGCGGGATTGACCACCGGGGTGGGCAATTCGACGGTGACGGCGCTCAATGTGCGTGCGGTGGCGACGCCGGACCCGGTGGCGCCGGGGCAGCGGGTGAATTATGCGGTGACGGTGTCGAACATGGCGGCGGCGACGCACACGGTGTACCTGAGGACGACGGTGCCGGTGGACACGACCGTGGCGAGCAGCGAGCTGTCGCTTGGCGCCAATTGCGACGGTGTTGCCTTTACGACGTGTGCGGCGGGACAGACCTTGGCTTTCGGTGCGTTCAACGTACCCGCGGGGGGCAGCGTGACGGTGGTGTATCCGGCGCTGGTGAGCACCACCACGCCGCCGGCGAACGGCACGCTGCTGAACTCGGATGTGTGGGCGGACGATGCGAGTATCGGCGATGAGTATCAAGTCAACGTGGCGGCGGTTGCGCAGAGCGCGACGGGGGTCTCCGGGCTGCACCTGACGGCGAGCGCGCTGCCGGCGCAGGCGCTGGCGAGCGGTACGGTGACGTATACGCTGACGTACGGGAACCCCGGGACCGCGGGGGTGGCGGCGAATTTGAGTTTCCCGCTGCCGGCGGGGACGACGTTCGTGTCGGCCTCGGGCGGCGGGACGAACACCGAGCGGGGTGGTGAGCTGGTCGCTGGGGACGCTGGCGGCGGGCAGCGCGGCGCGCCAAACAGTGGTGCTGCAGGTGGCGAGCACGGCGACGGCGGGCAGCCAGTTGGCGGCGGATGCGGCACTTCTTAATCCGACGACCGGGGCGGCGCTGGCGCATGCGGGATTGACCACCGGGGTGGGCAATTCGACGGTGACGGCGCTCAATGTGCGTGCGGTGGCGACGCCGGACCCGGTGGCGCCGGGGCAGCGGGTGAATTATGCGGTGACGGTGTCGAACATGGCGGCGGCGACGCACACGGTGTACCTGAGGACGACGGTGCCGGTGGACACGACCGTGGCGAGCAGCGAGCTGTCGCTTGGCGCCAATTGCGACGGTGTTGCCTTTACGACGTGTGCGGCGGGACAGACCTTGGCTTTCGGTGCGTTCAACGTACCCGCGGGGGGCAGCGTGACGGTGGTGTATCCGGCGCTGGTGAGCACCACCACGCCGCCGGCGAACGGCACGCTGCTGAACTCGGATGTGTGGGCGGACGATGCGAGTATCGGCGATGAGTATCAAGTCAACGTGGCGGCGGTTGCGCAGAGCGCGACGGGGGTCTCCGGGCTGCACCTGACGGCGAGCGCGCTGCCGGCGCAGGCGCTGGCGAGCGGTACGGTGACGTATACGCTGACGTACGGGAACCCCGGGACCGCGGGGGTGGCGGCGAATTTGAGTTTCCCGCTGCCGGCGGGGACGACGTTCGTGTCGGCCTCGGGCGGCGGGACGGACACGAGCGGGGTGGTGAGCTGGTCGCTGGGGACGCTGGCGGCGGGCAGCGCGGCGCGCCAAACAGTGGTGCTGCAGGTGGCGAGCACGGCGACGGCGGGCAGCCAGTTGGCGGCGGATGCGGCACTTCTTAATCCGACGACCGGGGCGGCGCTGGCGCATGCGGGATTGACCACCGGGGTGGGCAATTCGACGGTGACGGCGCTCAATGTGCGTGCGGTGGCGACGCCGGACCCGGTGGCGCCGGGGCAGCGGGTGAATTATGCGGTGACGGTGTCGAACATGGCGGCGGCGACGCACACGGTGTACCTGAGGACGACGGTGCCGGTGGACACGACCGTGGCGAGCAGCGAGCTGTCGCTTGGCGCCAATTGCGACGGTGTTGCCTTTACGACGTGTGCGGCGGGACAGACCTTGGCTTTCGGTGCGTTCAACGTACCCGCGGGGGGCAGCGTGACGGTGGTGTATCCGGCGCTGGTGAGCACCACCACGCCGCCGGCGAACGGCACGCTGCTGAACTCGGATGTGTGGGCGGACGATGCGAGTATCGGCGATGAGTATCAAGTCAACGTGGCGGCGGTTGCGCAGAGCGCGACGGGGGTCTCCGGGCTGCACCTGACGGCGAGCGCGCTGCCGGCGCAGGCGCTGGCGAGCGGTACGGTGACGTATACGCTGACGTACGGGAACCCCGGGACCGCGGGGGTGGCGGCGAATTTGAGTTTCCCGCTGCCGGCGGGGACGACGTTCGTGTCGGCCTCGGGCGGCGGGACGAACACCGGCGGGGTGGTGAGCTGGTCGCTGGGGACGCTGGCGGCGGGCAGCGCGGCGCGCCAAACAGTGGTGCTGCAGGTGGCGAGCACGGCGACGGCGGGCAGCCAGTTGGCGGCGGATGCGGCACTTCTTAATCCGACGACCGGGGCGGCGCTGGCGCATGCGGGATTGACCACCGGGGTGGGCAGTGCGGCGGTGACGGCGCTGAGCGTGAGCGCGGCAGCGACGCCGGACCCGGTGGCCCCGGGGCAGACGGTAAGTTATTCGGTGACGGTGTCGAACATGGCGGCGGCGACGCACACGGTGTACCTGAGGACGACGGTGCCGGTGGACACGACCGTGGCGAGCAGCGGGCTGTCGCTTGGCGCCAATTGCGACGGTGTTGCCTTTACAACGTGTGCGGCGGGACAGACCTTGGCTTTCGGCGCATTCAACGTGACTGCGGGCGGCAAGGTGACGGTGACGTATCCGGCGCTGGTGAGCACCACCACGCCGCCGGCGAACGGCACGCTGCTGAACTCGGATGTGTGGGCGGACGATGCGAGTATCGGCGATGAGTATCAGACCAACGTGGCGGCGGTCGCGCAGAGCGGAGCGTCGGCCAATCCGCCGCACGTCGCGGCGGGTGGCTTGTCGGCGGTGCTTGCCGGCGGGACGGTGCGCGTGGGTCAGCCGGCTGCCGCAGCCGGTCGCCAAGCGGGCAAGGGTGGCGCGGATTCCTCGTCCGCGGCGCAGTCGGGCATCACGACGCGGCAACTAACGGGCAGTCGGGCGGCGGGCGCCGTGGGCGCCGTGGGCGCCGTGGGCGCCGCGCTTTCTGCGGATACCCGGGTCATCGTCGCGTTGGACGATTCGGTAATCGGCGCTGGCAAGTCGACGCAGGCCGCGAACGATCGTTGGCCGAACGATTTGGGGCAGCGGTTGCGATCGGAAGGCGACCCTTCCCGGCCCATCACCGTTCGGCAGAGCGCTGGCGGGTCGGGGTTGCTGCCCGCGTCGGAAGCATCCCGCGCTTTGACCGAACTCGAGGGCAACGCGAGGACGCAAGGCACGCCGAAGTACCTCATCTTCCTCGACGGCATCCGGGATGAGCCGGTGACGGCGGAGCAGATTATTGCAAGACACCGTCAAATCATCGTGCAATCGCACGCACTGGGGCTGAAAATCATGGGCGGGACGATCCCACCCTTTGGGGGTACGGCACTCCTCAAGCATGCCGCTTTGGACGAAGCGAATCGCACGGCTGTCAATGCGTGGATCAGAAACAGTGGAGCCTATGATGCCGTCATCGACTTCGATCTCGCGACGAGCGATCCGCAACATCCTACGCGTTTGTTGCCCGCCTATGACGGCGGCGACCACCTGCACCCCAATGAGACGGGCTATAAGGCGATGGCCGATGCCGTCGACCTGTCGATTTTCGATGAATAACACCATATGGTCCGCGTGACTCGCTCCCCGCTTCCGGGGATCGAGTCGCGGCGGTTCCTGGATGAGCGGAACAGTATGCAAGTTGGCAGCGGCTGCGCGACAATTGAGGACGATAACGTCCCGCCCGAGTGGTGGAATTGGTAGACACAAGGGACTTGAAGCAATTTGAGCCCTTCGGAGGAAACCCCGAAGGTGCAGCCCGTCAAATTCGGCGAACGCCCTGGATAACGAGCATCCGCGCCAACGCCGAGCCAAGCCCGTGATCATAGGATCCATGGGAAGGTGTAGAGAGCAGACGGCGGGCACCTACGGCCGCAGGCCACGGTGAAGGCGTGCTCCAGACCACGAACAGCAAAATGCTGGCGGCGAAAGCCGAAGTGGGACGAAAATCCCTCAGCCTCACGGTTGTGCCGGTTCGACTCCGGCCTCGGGCACCACAGCTACTTCTGCTCCGCGTAGATCTTCACCAGGCGGTACAGAAACTCGCGGCCCTCGAGCAGCGATTTGACGCCCACGTACTCGTTGAGGCCGTGGATATGGCCGAGATCGGAGCCGAGAAACACCGGTTCCACGCCGTAGGTCGGGATCCCGACGGCGTTGGTGAACTCGCCGTCCGTGGCGCCCGCCTGCAGGATCGGCAGCACCGGGACGCCCGGCCAGAATTGCTCGGTGAGCTTCTCGATCGGCCCAAGCACCGCGGGCGTCAGCGGCGGCGGTGCCGCAGTCGGGCCGCGCGTCTCTAGCGCCGTGACCTTGACGGCCGGGTCTGCAACCAGCTCCTCGAGCTTTGCGCGTACGGCCTCGGCGGATACGCCCGGAAAGATGCGGCAGTTGATGATGGCCCGCGCGCGCTGCGGCAGTGCGTTCGTGGCGTGGCCGGCGTCGAGCATCGTCGCCACGCAGGTCGTGCGCAGCGTCGCGTTCCAGCTCGGGTCCTTGCTCGATACGAGCGCGATCGCCTGTGCATCGGCGGGGTCGCGCAGGAAGGCGTTCATGGCGCTTGCCACCTCGGTCTCGCCCTTCGCGGCCTGGATTTTCGCCATGCCGGTGAAGTACGCGCGATTGGCGTCGTTGAATTGCACCGGGAAAACGTAGGCGCTGATGCGGATGAGGCCTGCCGCGAGATGGTAGATCGCGTTGTCCTTCACCGGCCGCGAGCTGTGTCCGCCGGGGTTCGTCACCTCGAGCCGATAATTCTGCGGGAATTTCTCGCCCGCCTCGACATCGAGGGAGACCCGGCGCCCGCTTGCATCGAGTTCGCCCCAGCCGCCTTCATTGAGCGCGAAAGCCGCGTCGATCAGATCGCGGCGGTTCTGGGTGAGCCATTCGGCGCCGTTGAACGCGCCCGCCGTCTCCTCGCCGCAGGTGAGCGCCAGCTTGAGCGTGCGCCGCGGCCGGTAGTTCTCGGTCCGGTAGCGGATCAGCAGGTCGACCCAGATCGATGCCTCGGCCTTGTCGTCCATTGCACCGCGCGCATAGAACGACCCGTTTTCCTCGACCAGCGTGAACGGATCGCGTGTCCAGTCCTCGCGCTTCGCCTCCACGACGTCGATGTGCGCGAGCAGAAGGATAGCCTTGAGCTGCGGATCCCGGCCCGGATAGACGGCGACGAGGCCGCCCTCCTTGGGGTGGCCGGGCGCGGTGAACGGGTGCAGGTCGCTGTCCGGGAATCCCGCCGCCTTCAACCGCGCGGCCATGCGCTCGGCGGCGAGAGTGCAGCTGCCGGCCGACAGAGTGGTGTTCGTCTCGACGAGCTCCTTATACAGCTCGCGGAAACGCTGTTCGCCGGCTGCGCTGTCCGGTGGCGGCGCGGCGTACACGGAAAGTGCGGCCATCGTGGCTGCGACAGCGAGAAAGTATCTCATGGCGAACTCCGCGAGCGTGGCGCTACAGGATGCAGGACCGAGTCTTTCCGCGCAATGCCTGACCCGCACGGCCGCCCCTTGACAGCGGCCCACGGCGAGGTCCATATATAAATGTGTCTGCTGTCAGGAGCGCTGCGATGTTCTACCAAGACAAGACCTTCACCGGCGAGCGCGTGGAACTGAACGGCAATGCATTTCACGGCTGCACCTTCAAGAATTGCGAGCTCGTTTATCGCGGCGAACCGTCGCCTAATTTTCAGGACAACAACCTCATTGACTCGGTTTTCGTGTTCACCGATGCGGCGATCTGCACGCTTTATTTTCTAGCGAACGTCTACCATGCCGGCCGCGGCGGCCGGGAAGTGGTGGAGAGAACCTTCGAGGATATTCGCCGGGGCGCCATTCACGGCCGGATGGCCAAGACGGTGCCGCCCCACACGCCGGATCACAGCCTGCGGTAGGACGAGGCCGGCAGCAGCGCGGCGCTCAAGGGTCATAACTCGATGACGCCGCGCGCGTTGCGGCCTGATTGAAGGTCGGCGAATGCCTGCGGCGCCTCATCGATCGTGTAGCGGCGCGTGATCAGCTCGTCGAGCTTGAGCCGGCCGGCCATGTACAGTGCGAGCATCCGCGGAAAGTCGACGCGCGGCACGCAAGAGCCGAAATAGCTGCCGGTCAGCGTCTTCTCCTCGAACGGCAGGGCCATGGTGCGCACCGCGGTCGAGTCGCTCGGCTTGGCGATGCCGACCACCACGGCGATGCCTCCGCGGCCGATGGCGCGAAAGCTGAGCGCGGCGAGCTCGCCGCTTCCCACGCATTCGAAGGCGTAATCCGGCCCGCCGCCGGTAAGCTTCTTGATCTGCTTGACCGGATCCTCCCCGAGCCGCGCGAGCAGAGTGTCGGTTGCGCCGAACTGCTTCGCCATCTCGAGCTTCGCTTCCAGGGTATCGATGGCCAGGACGCGCCCGGCGCCGGCGATCCGCGCCCCTTGGACGACGTTGAGGCCGACGCCGCCGCAGCCGAACACGGCGACGCTCGAGCCGGGAACGACGCGCGCCGTGTTGAAGACGGCGCCGACGCCCGTGGTGACGGCACAGCCCACCAGCGCCGCCCGATCGAGCGGTACAGTGCGATCGATCCTGACGACGTTTTCGATCGACAACGTCGCGTATTCGGCCATCACTCCGCAGCCACAGAAGACATTGAGCGCGCGGCCCTCGGCGTCGCGCGTGCGCAGCGTCCCGTCGGGCAACGTGGTGAGCGCCTTGCCCTGATCGAGACACAGCACCGGGCGTCCCATCGCGCAGAAGCGGCATTTGCCGCACATGTAGATGAAGGAGGAGACGACGTGATCCCCGGGCGCAAGCTCGCCCGCGCCTTCGCCAACTTCTATCACCTCTCCGGCCGCCTCGTGGCCGAGAATCAGCGGCAGCTGCATCGACAGGGTGCCGTTCGTCGCCGACAGGTCCGAGTGGCACACGCCGCAGGCGGCGAGTTTGACCATCACTTCGCCGCGCTTCGGCGAGTCGACCATGATGCGTTCAACGACCACCGGCTCATTCAGCTTGCGGCAGATCACGGCTCGAGCGGATTGCGCCATTTACAGAGACTCCTGACCCTTTTTTTTGCGATCATACCGCATGCCCACGGTAGGCGCCGAGCGCGCAACCTTTCGCTGATGCAGACGCCGCGGGAGCTGGCGGCCTGGCTATGGCAGCAGCATCGAGCGCGCGCCCCATTTCAATCGATCAAGAGAACATTATCACTTTGAGCTGGCCGGGCTGCCCCGCGGAGCTTCGGGTGAACTGATCAGCCGGCGGGCGCCGCCTCCGCTATGCTTATGAGTCAGCCGCCATCACGGCGAGCCGGCTCATGAAAATACCATCTATTCGCACAATGCTGCCGATTCAGTGGCTGCAGCGTTTCGCGCTGAGCCCGAACGATCTGCTGCGCGATGCGACCTATCGACGCTTGTGGAGCTCGATCCTCATCTCCTCGTTCGGCGGACAAGTGACCCTGCTCGCTCTGCCGCTGTCGGCCGCAGTGCTGCTGCGTGCCTCGCCCACGCAAATGGGGGTGCTCACCGCGGCGGAACTGGTCCCCTTCGTGCTGTTCTCGCTGCCCACCGGCGTGTGGCTCGACCGGGTGCGCAAATTGCCGGTTTACGTGGTGGGGGAGCTGTCGATCTCGGTGACCGTCGCGTCAGTGCCGCTCGCCTGGTGGCTCGGCTGGCTGTCGATGCACTGGCTGTACTTGGTCGGGTTTTTGATCGGTGCGGTGAACACCACGGCTGGCAGCGCGGCGCAAATCGTCCTCACGCAAATTGTGCCGCGCGAAAGGCTGGTCGAAGCGCATGCGAAGAACGCGCTTGCCTCCTCGACTGCCGAAGTCACGGGACCCGGGGCTGCGGGCGCCCTGATCAAGGTGACCGGCGCGCCGCTCGCGCTGCTCGCGGATGCATTTCTGCTGCTGATTTCGGCGACGATTCTGCGCGGCGTACCGGTGCGGAGACGCCGAGCGCGACCAACGCCCCGTTCTGGCCCGCGATGCGCGCGGGCCTGAAGTTCGTGGGCAGCCACAGCCTGCTGGTCACCATGGCCAGCTGCGTCGGCGTGTGGCAGCTGTGCAATCAGGCCGCGATGGTCGTGCAGATTCTGTTTGCGACGCGCCAGCTGGGATTGAGCGAACGCGGCGTCGGTCTGTGCTATGTGGCGCTGGGCATGGGTACGGTCGCCGCGAGCGCGCTTGGCTATCGGGTGGTGCGCCGTCTCGGACCGGGTCCGACCATGTTGCTCGGCTTCGCGATCTGCGCCGGTGGTTGGCTGCTGCTCGCGGTGGCCCCGCTGAACGGCCTCGGCGTCGCCGCCTACGCGTTGATGCTGCTGTTCTACGGGATGGGCGCGGTGTTCATTTTCATCAACTTTCTGTCGCTGCGGCAATCCGTCACCCCGGCGCCGATGTTGGGGCGCATGACCAGCACGATGCGCTGGTTGATCTTGCTGCCGGCGGGGCCCGGGGCGCTGATCGGAGGGTGGCTGGGCGAGCACATCGGTCTGCGCGCCGCCCTTGGATTCGCCGGCGGCACGGCCCTGCTGCTGGCGGGCGTCGCCTCACGCCTCAAAGTGATTCGCAGCGTCAAGACGCTGCCCACCTTGCGGGCCGAGGCCATCACGCCTTATTCGGCCGAATTGCGGGCCGATTAGCGCACCGGGGAGATGGGTCGCAGTCCTGCAGACGGCGTGCCGCGGTCAACCTAGCACCGCGTCCGGCGTTGTGATGAGCATTGTTCGAAGGAGCAAACTGACATGCGAGATCGCTTACCTGCCTTGCTGACTGGTCTCTGCCTGGCCGGCGGTGCGATGCTGGCTCCCGCGGCCGCCCGGGCCGCCGTGGGCATCGACATCACGGTTGCGCCGCCTGCGCCAATGGTGGAGGTCGTACCGGCGCCGCGGCCCGGTTTCGTCTGGGCACCCGGCTATTGGGCGTGGCGCGGCAACGCCGCGGGATGGGCCGAGTCACAGCGATGAGGGGGCCATGAGCGATATCCGCGTGGGCTTGATCGCCGATACACACGGATTGCTGCGTCGGGAGGCGCGCTCGTTTCTCCTCGGCTCAGACCTCATCGTGCATGCCGGAGACATCGGCAAGCGCGTCATCCTGGAGGAATTGCACTCGATCGCTCCGGTGATTGCGGTTCGCGGCAACAACGACACCGAGCCGTGGGCTGCGCACCTGCCCGAAACACACTTGATCGAGGCCGGCGGCGTGCGCGCATACGTCATTCACAATCGGGCGGAACTCGACCTCGACCCGCCGCCCGTCGGTGTGCAGGTGGTCGTTTCGGGCCATTCGCACCGGCCCATGCTCGAGCGGCGCGACGGGGTGCTCTTCGTGAACCCCGGAAGCGCCGGACCGCGGCGCTTCAAGCTGCCGATCGCGATTGGCGAACTGCTCATCGCAGGGGGCGCGGTCGGCGCGCGCATCGTCAATCTCGAGGATACGCGGCTTTTGGTAGCTTCAACCCTTTGATTTCGCTAAGCTCGCCGCCCCATGAGCAGCGCAGTTGACGGTCTATCCGTCGAAAAGGTCCATGTTTGGCGCGGCGAGCGTCATGTACTCAAGGGCGTGAGCCTCGAACTCAAACCTCGCGAACTGCTGCAAGTCGCGGGTGCCAACGGCACCGGAAAGACCACCTTGCTGCGGGTCGCCAGCGGCTTGCTCAGACCCGAACAGGGCAGCGTCGCATGGCTGGGAAAGCCGATCTCAAGCGTGCGGTCGGACTATCAATTCGCGCTCGCCTATGCCGCGCACGAGCCGGCGCTGAAGGCAGATCTGACCGCAATGGAGAATCTGCGCTTCATGATCGGTCTGAAGCGCCGCGTCACGTTGCCGGAATTGCGGGCAGAACTGGAGCGCACGGGCGTCGCGGGCTGTGCGGATTTGCCGGTGAGAGTGCTGTCGGCGGGACAGCGTCGACGGGTCGTCATGGCGCGGGTACTGGCCGCGCGGGCCGCACTGTGGCTGCTCGACGAGCCCTTCACCAATCTCGACGCCGCCGGATCGGAGCTGCTTTCGTCGCTGCTGGCGGAGCATGTCAATGGCGGCGGATTGGCGATGGTGGTGGCGCACCACGAGCTCAAGCTGGCGGGGACTCTGCGGCGTCTGGAATTGGCGGGATGACCGCCGCAGGCACGAGCGTCGGCGCCGGGCGAGCCCTGCTCCTGGTCATCCACCGTGAATTGTGCCTCAGTTTCAGGCGCCCAGAGCAACTGCTGCAGCCGCTGGTGTTCTTCCTGATCGTGACCACCCTGTTTCCATTGGGTTTGAGCCTGCAATTGTCGCTGCTGCGGGACATGGCGCCGGGGGTGCTGTGGGTGGCAGCGCTGCTGGCCTCGTTGCTGTCGCTCGATTCGCTGTTCAAGAGCGACGCGGATGACGGAACCTTGGAGCAGTTGGCGCTGTCTGGACAGAGTCTGACCGTCATCGTGATAGCGAAATCCCTCGCGCATTGGCTCGTCAGCGGCGCTGCGCTGGTGCTGGTGTCGCCGGTGGTCGCCGTCGCACTCGGTATCCCGGTCACGGCGTTCGCCACCATGCTGCTGAGCTTGGGCCTGGGGACGATGACCTTGAGCTGGCTCGGCGCCATCGGCGCAGGGCTCACGGTGGGTTTGCGGCGCGGCAATGTGCTGCTGTCCCTGATCGTACTGCCGCTGGCGATGCCGCTGCTCATCTTCGGCGCCGGCGCGACGGACCGCGCGATTTCCGGGACGAACGCGGCGGGCGCGCTGTATTTTTTGGCTTCATTATGCGTATTCACGTGTACTCTGGCGCCCTTTGCCGCGACGACCGCGCTGCGCATCACGCTTGATTGATCGAGACAGGATGTATGTGGACCTGGTTTTATAGGCTCGCCTCGCCGCCCTACGTATACCGGAGTGCCGCGGCGCTGGCGCCCTGGTTTTTGACCGCGGCGGCGATCGCGATCGGCTGCGGTGCGATCGGCGGCTTGGTGTTGGCGCCCCCCGATTACCAGCAGGGCGATGCGTTTCGAATCATTTATGTGCATGCCCCGAGCGGGTGGATGTCGATGTTCGCGTACACCACCATGTCGGTGGCGGGCGCGATCGGACTGATCTGGCGCATCAAGATGGGCCATGCGGTGGCAGCTGCGACGGCCCCGATCGGCGCCTCGTTCACGTTGCTGGCGCTGGTTACCGGGTCGCTGTGGGGGCGGCCGATGTGGGGTACCTACTGGGCCTGGGACCCGCGTTTGACCTCGGAGCTGATCCTGTTGTTTCTATACGTCGGGGTGATGTCCCTGCGGTCGGCGTTCGAGGACCCGGCCCGAGGTGACCGGGCGGCCGCATTGCTGTCGATCGTGGGCGTCGTGAACGTGCCGATCATTCATTATTCGGTCGTGTGGTGGAACTCGCTGCATCAGGGAGCCACGGTTGCTAAGCTTGGCCAGCCGTCCATGCCCGGCAGCATGTTGTGGCCCTTGCTGTCCATGTTTCTGGGATTCACGTGCTTTTTTGGTGCGGTGCTGTGCATGCGGCTGCGCGGCGAGGTGCTCAATCGGGAGCGTCAAGCACACTGGGTGCGGGAGGCGGTAAAATCGTGAGCGGGGAGGCTTTTTGGTCCATGGGGGGCTATGCGCGTTATGTCTGGCCGTCCTTCGGGTTTGCCTGTACCGTGCTCGCCTGGAACCTATGGGCGGCGCGCCGCTATCATGCCAAGGCAAGGCAACGCGCGCTGCGCGCCCTGGCGATGAGTGAGTAAAATTGCAATGACGCCGCGTCGAAAACGCCTGTTCGTAGTGCTCGCAATCCTGGGCGGCGTGGCCGCCTCGGTGTCGCTCGCCGTGATGGCCTCGCGCGAGAACATCATGTTCTATTACGACCCCAGCCAGATCGCCGCCGGCCAGGCGCCCACCGCAAAGCGCTTTCGCGTCGGCGGCATGGTGGTGAAGGGCAGCGTGGTGCGCAAACCGGGAGATCTGCAGGTGAGATTCGTGCTGACCGACTTCGCACACAAGGTGCCCGTCGAGTATACCGGCGTGCTGCCCGATCTGTTTCGCGAGGGGCAGGGCATCATCGCGCACGGCACCATGGACTCGAAGGGTGCTTTCGTCGCCGACGAGGTGCTCGCCAAGCACGATGAAAAATACATGCCTCCCGAAGTCGCCGCCTCGCTGAAGCAGAAGGCGGGCTACAAAGCGCCGGCGGCGGGGCCGGTGCCCGGCACGACGCCGCCCGGTCCGATCGGCTAGGCGGGGCGCGCAATGACACCGGAACTCGGGGTATTCGCTCTCATACTGGCCTTCGTGCTGAGCGTGTCGCAGGCCTTTTTCGGCCTGGTCGGCGCCTGGCGGGGCAATCCGGCCTGGATGAGCGTGGCGCGTCCCGCGGTCACGGGGCAGTTCGTGTTCGTCATCATGGCATTTGCCTGCCTCGTATATTTCGTTCGTGAACAACGATTTTTCGGTGCTCTACGTCGCGCGCAATTCCAACTCGCAATTGCCGCTGTTCTACCGCGTCGCGGCGCTGTGGGGAGCGCACGAGGGTTCGCTGCTGCTGTGGATCCTGATCCTGTCGATCTGGAGCGTGGCGGTGGCGGCGTTCAGCCGCCAGCTGCCGGCGAGCTTCTCGAGCCGGGTGCTCGGCGTGATGGGCCTGGTCAGCTGCGGCTTCATGCTGTTCACGCTGTGGACCTCGAATCCCTTCCTGCGGCTGATTCCCGCGGCGCGGGACGGCGCCGACCTGAATCCGGTGCTGCAGGATTTCGCGCTGGCGATTCATCCGCCGATGCTCTACACCGGCTACGTCGGATTCTCGGTGGCGTTCGCGTTCGCCTGCGCGGCGATGCTCGAGGGTCGGCTGGATCAGTCGTGGGCCAAATGGACCCGGCCGTGGACCATCTTCGCATGGATATTCCAGACGATCGGGATTGCGCTCGGCAGCTGGTGGGCCTATTACGAGCTCGGCTGGGGCGGCTGGTGGTTTTGGGATCCGGTGGAGAACGCCTCGTTCATGCCATGGCTGGTCGGCACGGCGCTGATTCATTCCTTGAGCGTCACCGAGAAGCGCGGCATCTTCAAGAGCTGGACGCTGCTGCTCGCGATCTTTGCATTTTCGCTGAGCCTGGTCGGCACCTTCCTGGTGCGCTCCGGGCGTGCTCGTCTCCGTGCACTCCTTCGCGACCGACCCGACACGCGGCCTGTACATCCTCGGCGTTCCTGGTCGTCACCATCGGCGGCTCGCTCACGCTGTACGCCTGGCGCGCGCCGAAACTGTACGTGCCCGGCGGCTTCGAGCTGTTCTCGCGCGAGTTTTTCCTGCTGGTCAACAACGTGATTCTGGTGAGCGTCGCCGGGCTTGGTGCTGTGGGGCACCCTCTCGCCGCTGGTCTATGAGCTGCTGGGAATCGGCAAGATATCGGTCGGCCCGCCGGTATTCGCGCTGATGTTCCTGGTGCCGATGCTGCCGCTGATGGTATTCCTCGCCGTCGGCATGCATTCGGCGTGGCGGCGCGGCAAGCTCAGCCGCGGCGGCGCGATCGCTGGGGTGGCTGCTCGGCCTCGCGGTGCTGCTGTCCGTCGGCATCCAGGGGTTGGGGTTCGGTGCGTTTCACTGGGTCGGGCTCATCGGTTTCAGCTTTGGGTTCTGGATCATCTTCTCGGCGCTGCTTGAACCGGTGCGCCGCTGGCGCCAGGGGCAAACGCTCACCGCGGGTCTGCTCGGCATGGCGATTGCGCACCTCGGCGTCGGCATGTTCGCGATCGGCGCGAGCGGCGTCGAGAGCTACAAGATCGAGAAGGACGTGGCGCTCAAGCCCGGCGGCAGCTTCTCGATCGCCGGCTACGAGTTCCGCTTCGTGAGCGCCGCCGACGTGCGCGGCCCCAACTATGACGCCGTGCAGGCCATGGTCGAGGTCACGCGCGGCGGCAAGCCGGTGACGATGTTGCTGCCGCAGAAGCGCCACTTCTGGGTGCAGCAGACCGACAACAGCAAGGCGGCGATCTCGGTGAACTGGTCGCGCGATCTGTTCGTGGCCATGGGCAACCCGCTCGGCGAGGACGCCTGGAGCATGCGCATCCAGTACAAGCCGCTGGTGCGCTACATCTGGCTGGGCGCAATCGTCATGGCCCTCGGCGGCGTGGTGGCGGCGACCGACCGGCGCTACCGCGTGCGCGTGAAGTCGGCATCCCCCGATACGGTGGCGGCGCCGCCCGGCCCGGAGCCGCGACTTAGGTCAGCCTGATGTGGAAGTTCCTCCTGCCGTTCGCGGCGTTCATCGCGCTGGCGGTGTTGTTCGCGTTCGGCCTCAATCCGAACCGCGACATCCATGCCTTGCCGTCGCCGCTGATCGGCAAGCCGGCGCCGCTGTTCACGCTGACGGATGTGCATGGATCCCGCGCGCATCGTGAGCAATGCCGATCTAAAAGGGCCAGGTGTACGTGCTCAACGTCTGGGGAACCTGGTGCGTCGCCTGCCGGCAGGAGCATGAGGCGCTGCTCGCCATCGCGCGGCAGCACGTGGTGCCGATCATCGGACTCGATTACATGGACGAGCGTCGACAAAGGCCAAGCAGTGGCTGAAGCAGCTCGGCAATCCCTACACGGCGGTCGCCTTCGACACCGATGGCCGCACGGCGATCGATTGGGGCGTGTACGGCGCACCGGAAACGTTCCTGGTGGATGGCAGCGGCCGCGTGCTCTTCAAGTTCATTTCGCCCATGACGGCCGAGGTCTGGGAGCACGAGTTCCTGCCGCGGATCGCCGCGCGCGCCGGAGCGGCGCGTGAGCGGCGCGAGCGCTCGGCGCAGCTCGCGGCGCTCACTGCACGGCAGCCGGCGCTGCCGCCGGCCTGATGAGCGCGGCGTTTGCGCTCAACGCAGCAGTGCGTGCCTGCGGCACCGGCCACGCCGCTGGACGACTACGGCGCAGCTGCGAGAATCCGGCGCTTGCAGGCCCGCTTCGAGCACATCACGCAGGATCTGCGCTGCCTGGTCTGTCAGAACGAATCGATCGCCGATTCGAACGTCGAGCTGGCCGCGGATCTGCGCCGGCAGGTGCGCGAGATGCTGGTTGCCGGCAAGAGCGACGACGCGATCTTCACCTTCATGACCGACCGCTACGGCGAATTCGTGCGCTTCCAGCCGCCGCTAAAGCCGAAGACGCTGCTCATCTGGGGTGCGCCGTTCTTCATGGTGCTGCTGGGCGGCCTCATCATTTATCCGCGTCGTGCGCCAGCGCTCGCGCTTGCCGCTGGACGATGAGCCCGCTTGAGGGCCTGAAGTAATCAATGAACACATTTCTCGTCGTCGCAGCATGCATGGCTGCGATTGCCGCGGCCGCCGTCGCGTTGCCGCTGCTGCGCAACCGCGCAGAGCCGCATCGCTCGGCGCAGCAGCGGGCGTGTTGGTGATCGGCGCGGCCGCGGGCCTGTATCCGCTCTGGTCGAATTGGGACTGGCACGCGCCGGCGCAGGAGCAGATCGAGCCCGCCGAGGTGCTCGCCATGGTCGCCAAGCTCGAGCAGCACATGCGCGACCAGCCGAACGACCTGAAGGGCTGGCTGATGCTGGGGCGCTCCTATCTGGCGCTCGAGCGCATGGACGATGCCATCATCGCCTACGATCACGCGCACCGCCTCGACGCGAACAACGTCGAGGCGCATGCTGGGCCTGGGCGAGGCCATGAGCTTGCGCGCGGGCGGCGACATCACGCCGGCGGCGGCGGAGCTGTTCGAACGGGCGGTGACGCTGGCGCCCGACAATCCGAAGGCTCTGCTGTACGGCGGATTCGCGGCCGCCACGCGGGGCGATCGGGCAGCTGGCGCGCAGCCGCTGGCTGGCGCTGAAAGATCTGCATCCGCCGGCCGAAATCGACACATGCTGGACGAGCGCATCGCCGAACTGGGACCTCCCGGGCCGTCGGTGGCGGGCGGCGCGGCGCCGGGCAACGGGCCTCCGACGGCGCGCCCCCGGCGGCGGCGATTCGAGCGCGGCCGCGGCGCAGGCGACTGTCAATCTGACGCATTGCGCCCGCACTAAAATCGCGGCTTGACCGGAGATGCGCCGCTGTTCGTGTTTGCGCGCGAACCCGGCAGCCGGGGCCCGCCGCTGGCCGCCAAGCGTCTCACGAGCGCCGCCATCGGCACGCAGATGCAATTGTCCGTCGGCGGATTCCATGATGCCCGGCCGCGTGCTGAGCGCCGGGCCAGCGGGTCTCCATCACGGCGCGGGTGTCCTTCAGCGGACAGCCGCTGCCCGCCGCCGGCGATCTGTACGGCGAACTTGACCTATGATGTCGGCCATGACGGCGCGCGCGATCTGGTGATCGATCGGGTTGCGCAGTAGGTTAACCGATGTGAGCGTCGCGAAGAGTCTCATTGGCCGGGCGCATCGTCGAGGACAGCCTGTTTCCCTACCCGCGGCTGCGCGAGAAGGATCGCGAAGTTCTGGGGATGATGCTCGATGCCATCGATCAGTTCCTGGCGCCGCATCACCGCGGACTTCAAGCGCTGGGATCGCGAAGCGGCGCAGCCGGCGGAGTTCATTCAAGGCCTGCGCGATCTCGGGTCTGTTCGGCCTCATCATTCCGGAGGAGCACGGCGGTCTCGGGCTCTCGAATGCCGGCTATGCGCGCGTCTTGAGCCAGAGCAGCTCGCACGACAGTTCGGTGTCGCTCACCATCGGCGCGCACAGCTCCATCGGGATGAAGGGCATCCTGCTGTTCGGCACGCCGAGCAGCGCGCGCGCTATCTGCCCAAGCTCGCCAGCGGCGAGATGATCGCGGCGTTTTGTCTGACCGAGTCCGGTGCGGGCTCCGATGCCGCATCGATCCGCACGCGCGCCGAGAAGGACGCCGACGGCACCTGGACGCTCAACGGCGAGAAGATCTGGATCACCAACGGCGGCATCGCCGACCTGTATACCGTGTTCGCGCGCACCGCGTCGGACGCCGGCAAGATCACCGCCTTCCTGGTCGAAGCGCGCTGGCCGGGGGTGAGCCATGGACAGCACGAGGACAAAATGGGCATCCGCGCCTCCTCGACCACGACGGTGAGTTTCGCCGACGTGAAGGTGCCGGCGGAGAACGTGCTGGACGTGGAGGGCAAGGGTTTCAAGGTGGCGATGGCCATCTTGAACAACGGCCGCACGGGCCTGGGCGGCGGTGCCGTGGGCGGCATGAAAACGCTGATCGCGCTCGCGACTCAGCAGGCGCAGGCGCGCAAGCAGTTCGGCGAGCCCATCGCGCAGTTGGGCTGATTCGCGAGAAAATCGCGCAGATGACGGTCGAGTGCTTCGCCGCCGAGAGCGTCGTGTGGATGGTCGCCCATTACATCGACTCCGGTCTCGACGACTACTCGGTGGAGGCGGCGATCAGCAAGGTGTATGCGAGCGAGGCCATCCAGCGCAGCGCCTACGAGGCGCTGCAGATCGCCGCCGGCAACGGCTTCATGCGCGACTACCCCTACGAGCAGACGAGCGCGCGACTGCCGCATCCTGACCATTTTCGAGGGGACCAACGAGGTGCTGCGGCTGTACATCGCGCTGTCCGGCCTCAAGGATCTGGGCAAGTCGCTTGGCGAGATGAAGGCGGCGGTCGACGAGATCTTCAATCACCCCATCAAGGGATTCGGCGTGCTGGCCGACTATGCGGAAAAGCGCCTGACCCACGCCACGGGCGTGGGGCGCGACAAAATTCTCGGCAAATGCCGCCGGAGCTGCGCGAGGCCGCGGCGATCTACGAGAAATACACCGTGGAGCTCGCCAAGGCGTCCGATTTCCTGCTGCGCAAATACGGCAAGAGCATTGCAGGCCGTCAGCACGCGCTCAAGCGCGTGGCCGACATCACCATTGATCTATTCGTGGGTCTTTGCGTATTGTCGCGCGCCACCGCCCTGGCCGCCGAGCCGGGCGATGCGGGCAGGCAGGCCGTGGGCATGGCGCAGGTATTCGCGCGCCAGGCCAAGCGCCGCATGGCCAACAACGTGCGCCGCATCGAGCGCAATGAGGACGAGGAGATGGATCAGCTGGCTGGGTTCATCTTGGACAAAGGAGCTATCCCTGGGACGTGGATCGAATGAACGAGCGCCGGTTCGATCCGAGGCGCACTCCGGGCGCCGCCCACATGGCTCACGCGCGCGGCGCGCCGTCTGGCTGCTTCGCGATCGCTGGCGGCGGTGGTCGCCGCGCTGCTGGCGGTGCGCTCTGACCCATCGTACCTCGCGACGTAAGAACATGCTCGAACAAGCATCGGCATGCCCGCCGGTCTCGGTCACCGAGGTGGGCCGCAGCGCGGTGCCCACGACGGTCAGCATCATCGGCACCATCGCCGCCCGCTACGACACGCCGATCGGCGTCGAAGGCGACGGCGGGCGGGTCGCGGCGGTCTACGTCGAGGCGGGCGATCACGTCAAGCGCGGTCAGGTGCTCGCGCGCCTCGACATTTCGGTGCTCGAGCCGCAGGTCGCCAATCTGCAGGCGGCGCTGGAGCTGGCGCGCGCCGAAGCGGACCTCGCCGCCGCCGAATACCAGCGCGCGGTGGCGGTCGGCGCATCGGGCGCGCTGTCGGCCGAAGAAACCGAGCGCCGCCGCTCCAGCTCGGTGACCGCGGCCGCCAAGGTCAAAGTGGCCGCGGCGCAGTTGGCCGAGGCGCGAGGCGCGCCTGGCGCGCGCCGAGGTGCGCGCACCGGCCGACGGCATCATCTTGACCCGCAGCGTCGAGGTGGGACAGACCGTGAGCGCCGGGCGGCGGCGCGCTTGTTTCGTCTGGCCGAGGGCGGCGAGGTCGAGCTGCGCGGCCAGGTGGCCGAGCAGGACCTGCCGCTGCTGCAAGTGGGCCAGCCGTGAACGTGCGCCTCACCGGCACGTGCGAAGGTGTACTCCGGGCCACGTGCGCCTGCTGGGCGCGGTCATCGACCCGCAGACCCGCCTGGGCTTGGTGCGAGTCTCGCTCGCGCCCGACCCGAACCTGCGGCCCGGCGCTTTCGCGCGCGCCGAGGTGACGGTCAGCAATGCCGAGCGGATCGTGCTGCCGCAAACCGCGGTGCTGACGGACGACAAGGGCAGCTACGTGCTGATCGTCAATGCCGCAGAACAAGGTCGAACGGCGCGCCGGTGCGCGTGTCGGGCATCGTGGCGAACGGGGTGACCATCGCCGACGGCCTCAACGCCAAGGAGCAGGTCGTCGCCACCGCCGGGCGCGTTCCTGCAGGAGGGCGAAGTGGTGAAGCCGGTGCTGAAGACCGCGGGCAGCTCGTGAAGAACATTTCCGCCTGGGCGATCCGCCATCCGATCACGCCGATCGTGCTGTTCGTGGTGCTGTTCTTCCTGGGCGTCGTCGCCTTCATTCGCCTGCCGATCAATCTGAATCCGGATATCTCGTTTCCGCTGGTGAACGTCAGCATCTCGCAGCCGGGCGCCGCGCCGACCGAGATGGAGACGCAGATCGCGCAGAAGGTCGAAGGCTCGATCGCGAGCATCGGCAACGTGCGCAACATCACCACCTACATCGTCGAGGGCACGGTCAACATCGGCATCGAGTTCCAGATCGGCACGCCGATCGATCGCGCGGTGACGGACGTGCGCGACGCGATCGCCAAGGTGCGCAACGATCTGCCGCAGGGCATCCTGGAGCCGCTGGTGCAGCGGGAGAACGTGGACGGCGGCGCCATCGCCTACTACGCGGTCACCACCACCTCGCTGACCCCGCAGGAGCTCAGCTGGTTCATCGACAACACGGTCACCAAGCGGCTGCTGGCCGTGCCCGGGGTCGCGCAGGTGTCGCGCAGCGGCGGCGTCGACCGCGAGATCCGCGTGGAGCTCGATCCGGCGCGGCTGCAGGCCCTCGGGCTCACCGCGGTCGAGGTCAACGAGCAGTTGCGGGCGCTGAATCTCGATGCCGCCGGGCGGCCGGGCCCAGGTCGGCGGCGGCGAGCAGGCGATCCGCGTGCTCGGCGGCGCCAAATCGGCCGAGGAGCTGGCGGACACGCAGATCATCGCGCAGCGGCGGCCGCTCGGTTCGCCTGCGCGAGATCGCCGACGTGCACGACGGCATCGCGGAGGTGCGCTCGCATCGCGCGGCTCAACGGCCGGCCGGCGACCGGCATTCGGCGTTTTCAAGGCCAAGGGCGCCTCCGACGTGAGCGTGTCGCAGGCGGTGCAGACGGAGCTCGACAAGATCCAAGCCGAGAACCCGGCCGTGCACATCGACGCTCATTTCACCACCGTCGATCACACGCTGCGCACCTACCATTCCGCCCTGAACGCGCTGATCGAGGGATCGATCCTGGCGGTGGTCGTGGTGTGGCTGTTCCTGCGCAGCTGGCGCGCCACCGTCATCTCGGCGCTCGCCATTCCGCTGTCGGCGATCCCGACCTTCGCCTTCATGCAGTGGATGGACTTCACGCTCAACCAGATCACCCTGCTGGCGCTGTCGCTGGTGGCGGGCGTGCTGGTCGACGATGCCATCGTCGAAATCGAAAACATCGTGCGCCACATGCGCATGGGCAAGAGCGGCTACCGGGCGGCGCTCGATGCGGCCGACGAAATCGGCCTCGCGGTGGTCGCCACCTCCTTCACCATCATCGCGGTATTTCTGCCGGTGAGCTTCATGGGCGGCATCACCGGCCAGTTCTTCAAGCAATTCGGCCTGACGGTCGCGGCGGCGGTGTTCATCTCGCTGCTGGTGGCGCGGCTGATCACGCCGGTGCTCGCCGCCTATGCGCTGCAGCGCGCGATGCCATGCGCACGCAGCGCATGGCGACGGACCCGATCATGACGCTGTACCTGTCCGCTGCTGCGCTGGTGCGTCGCGAATCGCTGGAAGACCATTGCGCTGGGGCGGCTTGTTCTTCGTCGCTGTCGCTTGCGGCGCTTTGCGATCATTCCGCAGGCCTTCCTGCCCGCCGGAGGATTTCGCCAACTGCGCAGCTCAACATCGAGCTGCCGCCCGGCGGCACGCTGCGAGGACACCGCGCGCGTCTCGGCGGCCGCGGCCGCGCTGCTGCGCAAGTCGCCCGAAGTGACCGACGTCATCGAATTCGTCGGCAGCAGCGATGCCGGCGATATTCGCAGCGCCATCATCTACGTCAGTCTGGTGCCGCGCAGTCAGCGCAAGATGAGCCAGAAGCAATGGGAGCAGCGCATGATGCCGCTCCTCAACCAGGTTCCCGACGGGCATCTGAATTTCTCCAACGGCGGCGGCGGGCGCGACGTGCAGCTCTACCTGACCGGCGACGATCCGCCGCTGGTCGAGAGAACGGCTCATCAGCTCATCGAGGAAATGCGCGGCCTGAATGAGATCCGCGCGCCGCGCATCCGCGGCGATCTGCCGCGGCCGGAAATCGTCGTGCATCCGCGGCTCGATATCGCCGCGCAATTGGGCGTGAGCGTGCAGAGCATCAGCCAGACCATTCGCATCGCGACCCTGGGCGATCTGCCGCAGAACGGCGCCAAGTTCTCCCTGAGCGACCGCCAGATCCCGATCCGCGTCAGCCTGCTCGAGAGCGCGCGCCGCGACCTGTCCACCCTGGAGAACCTGCCCGTGCCGACCGCGTCCGGCGCCGCGGTGCCTCTCAAGATCGGTGGCGGACCTGAGTTTCGGTCAGGGGCCCTCGGCGGTGCGCCGCTACAACCAGAGCCGGCGCGTCTTCATCGAGGCGGATCTGAGCCCGGGCGTGGAACTCGGCACCGCGACCAAGAAGATCTACGCGCTGCCGACGCTCAAGCATCTGCCGCAGGGCGTGCACCTGGTCAAACGCGGCGACACCGAATACTTCGGGGAGATGATGCAGAACTTCGCGCTGGCGATCGGCGCCGGGCGTACTGATGGTGCTCGCCGTGCTGGTGCTGCTGTTCGCGCGGGTGTTCCAGCCGATCACCATTCTGTCGGCGCTGCCGCTGTCGCTGGGCGGCGCCGGCGCTGGCGCTGCTGCTCACCAATCGGCCGTTTTCGATCTCGGTGGTGATCGGCGTGCTGATGCTGATGGGCATCGTCGCCAAGAATTCGATCTTGCTGGTCGACTTCGCGATCGAGGAGATGCGCGCCGGCAAGTCCCGGCTCGAGGCCATCCTCGAGGCCGGACACAAGCGCGCGCGGCCGATCGTCATGACCACGGTGGCGATGGTGGCGGGCATGTTGCCCGTGGCCGTCGGCATGGGGCGGAGACAGCGACTTTCGCGCGCCGATGGCGATCGCGGTGATCGGCGGGCTTGATCACCTCGACCGTGCTGACGCTGGTCATCGTGCCGGCGGTGTTCACGGTGTTCGACGACATCGAGCGCTGGGCGGCGCCCAAGGCCGGCAAGCTGCTGGCAGAGCCCGCCGGCGGCGCGGCTGCGGACGGCGCTTCTGGCCACGCCACGGCCGTCCATGCCTCCGCCGGCCGCGTCTCCGCCGGCCGCGCCGATCCAGTTGCTTGAGAGCAACGCTGCTGCTGATGGGCGCGCTGGCCGCAGCCGCGCCGCAGGCGGCCCATGCGGATCTGCGGGATGCGGTGAATTGGGCGCGCACGCGCGGCTGCACGGCGGGCTCGCAGCGCGCGGCGCTGCGCGACAGCTCCGTGCTGCGACACGCGGCACTCGCCCTGAGCCGCGGCTATTTGCTGCATGCGGCACTCGAAGCAAGCGGCTACCGGGCCTCGCAGTCCGCGGCGGTGCATTTGTCGGGTGCGGTGAGCGACGCCCAGGTGGCGCGGTCTCTCTCCGCCGGCTTTTGCTCGACATTGGCCGATCCGCACTTCATTGAATTCGGCGCGGCGCGGCGCGGACAGCAGGTGTGGCTCGTGATGGCGGCGCCGCTCGTTGTACCCAGCCTCGAAGATGCGGCCGGCGTGAGCCGGCAGATTCTGAATCTGGTCAATGCCGCGCGCGCGAGCGGCCGCCGCTGCGGCGGCAGATACTTTGCGCCCGCCGCGCCGCTGGCCTTCAATCCGGCATTGACCGACGCCGCGCTCGCACATTCGCGCGAGATGGCGCATTACGGCGAATTCGCCCACCGCGGCCGCGACGGCAGCACGCCGGCGCTGCGCGTGGAGCGCGCCGGCTACGGCCGCTACCGGGTGGTCGGCGAGAACATAGCGGCCGGCGCCCTGACGCCCCGGGAAGTGACCCAGGGCTGGCTATCCAGTCCGGCACACTGCGAGAACATCATGGACCCGCGCTTCGTCGAGACGGGCATTGCATTTGCGGTGAATCTGTCCGATCGCGAGGCGGTGTACTGGACTCAGGATTTCGCCGCTCCGCTGCGGCATCCCCTGAACGCACCGTAGTAGCATCACGCGATGTGGCTGCGTAACTCCCCACGGCTCGATGCGCGCTACGCATTCTGGGGTGTGGGACTGCTTGCGCTTGCAGCCCTACCGGCGCTCGCGGGCTATGCCGGCCTGGTCTGGGAGCTCTCGCAATTGGCCGGTCTCGTCGGCAGCCTTGCCTGCATCGCGCTGTGCGCGCTGCCCGTCCGGCCGCGCGATTCCTCGCCGCCGACTCTGTTGTCGCTGCGGCTTCATACGCTCATCGGCTGGGGGGCGCTGGGGGCGGCTGTTGTGCATGCCGGCGGGCTCGTGGCGGCGGACCGGACCGTCGTCGAGTACCTGAAGCCCACCACGCCTCTGTACCAGCTTGCGGGGATTGCCGCGGCCTGCCTGCTGCTGATCGTGGTGCTGAGCTCGGTCGCCAGTGTGCGCCGCCGCCTCTGGGCGAGCCATCGCGGCTTCCAGGCGGTGCACGTGATTCTCGCGTGTCTGCTCGCCGCGCTCGTCGCGGTGCATGTGGTGGTGACGGCGAGGTATCTGGGCGGCGTCGGACGCCGGGTCTGGTTCGTCGCGGTCACGATCGGCGCGATTCTCATGCTGCTGCGCAGCCGCCGGCCGAGCGCTGCCGCGCATCGCGGGTCCCGGACTCACGGGCGGCGGCTGGTCTTTGGACGACATTCGACATTGATCGTGGGGATCGCGGCGCTCAGCGCCGCCGTACTCGCCGCAGTGCTGCCGGATGCGGTGGACGCTGCGCTCCGCGAGCCCCTGCTGCGCCGTTCAGCCCCACTTCCGCTCGACTTCCCGCACGACAAGCACGGCATGGTCAACTGCCTCAAGTGCCACCACAACTACGTCGACACTCCCGGCGGCGATACCTGTGTCTCGTGTCACCGCAGCAGCCGAGCAGATCTCAAGGAGGGAGCCGAGGCGAGATTTCACGGCTTCTGCTTCGAGTGCCACCGCCATCCACCGGCGGCCTTCAAGCGCCACGGACCCGTGTCCGGCTGCATCGTCTGCCACCGGCAGCCGGGCGCCAGGGGCAATCCTAATCCATGACCGCATGCGCCTGCTCGGCGGCGGCGCGGCGCGGCGCGCGGATCAGCAAGAGCACTGGAATCACGGCCACGGTCAGGTACAGCATCAGCCGAAAATCGTTGATGTACGCGATCATCGAGGCCTGCTGCGTGATCATGCCGTCGAGGGCCGCTGCGCCGCTGAGGCGCCGCAGGTCATACGCCGCGGCCACCGCCGGATTGGACCACCCCGGATTGCGCGTGGGTGATCCGCTCGACCAGCGCGGCGTGCGCGATCTCACCGTGCTGCGCACCAGGATGCGCCTGCACCATCGAGATGCCGATGCTGCTGCCGATGTTGCGCACCAGGCTGAAGATCGCGGTGCCCTGCGCGCGCATCTCGGGACTCAAGGTGGCGAATGTCGCCGCGCTCAGCGGCACGAACACGAAGCCCAAGCCCGATGCCCTGGATGACGCCGGGCCACACGATGTCGCTCTGCGACAGCTCCAGCGAATAGCCGGTCATCTGCCACAGCGCGAAGGCGGTGATCGCGAAACCTGCGAACAGGATGCAGGCGCAGATCGACCTTGCCGATGATGCGGCCGGCGATCAGCATGGCGAACATGGTGCCGATGCCGGCGGCGCGGTCACCAGGCCGGTGGTGGCCACCGGATAGTCGAGCAAGTTTCCAGCATCGTCGGCAGCAGCGCGCGCGTCGCGTACAGCACCAGGCCGACGATGAAGATGAACAGCAGTCCGGTGACGTAGTTGCGGTTCTTCAGCAGCCGGAATCGAAGAAGGACTTGTCCGCGCGGCGTGAGGGCGGTGTGCGCCACGAAGTAGGTGAAGCGCGACGACCATGACGATCGCCTCGATCCAGGTCTCGGTCGAGGAGAACCAGTCGTTCTGCTGGCCGCGGTCGAGCAGCATCTGCAGCGCGCCGATGGCGAGGCTCAGCGTGGCGAAACCGAACAAGTCGAAGTGCATGCGCCGCGCGCCGGGCATCGGGTGATGTAGCGCCAGATGCCGTAGGACGCGAGCATTGCCGACGGGACGTTGATGAAGAATACCCAGCGCCAGTTGTAGCTGTCGGTGAGCCAGCCGCCGAGGGTCGGCCCCAGAATCGGGCCGACCATCACGCCCATGCCCCACACCGCCATGGCCGAGCCCTGCTTTTCCGGCGGATTGATGTCCATCAGCACCACTTGCGCCAGCGGCACCAGGGCCGCGCCGAACACCCCCTGCAGCAGGCGCGCCGCGACGATTTGCGGCAGGCTGTTCGACAGCCCGCACAGCGCCGAGGCCACGGTGAAGCCGATCGACCGAGGCGAGAAAGACATTCTTTTGGCCGAAGCGATCGACCACCAGCCGGTCGAGCGGCGTCGCGATCGCGGCGGCGACGATGTAGGAGGTCAGTACCCAGGCGATCTGATCCTGCGACGCCGACAGCGCTCCCTTGCATGTGCGGCAGCGCGACGTTGGCGATGGTGCTGTCGAGCGTCTGCATGATCGTCGCCAGCCATGATGGACAGCGTGATCATGCGGCGGTTGAGCGGCACGGGCATTCACCGCGGGGCGATTGTCGATGCGCCGATCAGCCTTGCAAGCCTCTCGAGCAGCTCGGTGGCCACGCGCGAGCTTTCTCGGGTCGATATTCGCCAGCAGTTCCTTGCGCAAGGCGGCGGCTTCGGCCTTGACCGTTCCGTACAGCCGGTTCCCGGCTCGGTCAGCACGACGTGCTTGATGCGCCGGTCGGTGCTCGAGGCTCGCGGACGACCAGGCCGCCTTCACCAGCCGATCCACCATCGCCACCATGGTGGCGCCCTCGACGCCGAGCCGCTCCGCGAGCTCCGATTGCGACAGGGGCGTGCGCGCCTTCGCGGCGATGGCGATGGTCATCCAGCTTGCCTGGCTCAGACCCAAATACTTCAGTCGGCGGTCGACCGCCTGGCGCCAGGCGCGCGCCGTGTTGTGCAAGGCATTGGAAAAGCGCTCTTCCAGGTCCGGCATTGAAAAGATCTCTAATCGTTAGCTATCTAACTAATGTACCATGAACAGCGCTGGGCTGAAACCCCCAGCATGACGCGGTGGGAAGAGCTGCGCGGCATTGCGTGCGCGGCTGATGCGCCGGCTCAGGGACCGGCCCCGCGCCGGCCGAGGCGAACCCAGAGGTACAGTGGGACGCCGAGCGCCAGCAATACCGCGCCCCACAGAACCGCTTCGAGTCCGGCGCCGACGATGGCCCACAGAGAAAAAATCGTGGCGATGACCCCGACAATCGCGAGCGCCACGATCCTGCCTCTCGGCGCCGGCATCCGGCCGGTCCACTGCAGGCGCAGCAACGCCAGCGAGCACAGCAGGTAGAGCACCAGGCAGGCTGTGGTCGACAATAAAACCATGAAGGTGAAAACGCCGACCATGGATTTCTGGTAGTTCATCAGGATCAGGATGCTCACCAGGCCGCTCGAGAACAGCAGCGCAACCACCGGGGTGAAGCGCGCCGAGTCCTGCGCGAAAATCCGCGGGAACACGCCGTTTTTCGCCATCACGTTCGGCAGCTCACCCTGCAGCAAAACCCAGCCGTTGAGCGCGCCGAAGCCGCTGATGGCGGCGAATACGGCCAGTACCTTGCCGGCGTTTGGGCCCCAGAAATGCGCGGCGAGATCGGCGAAGGGCGCGTTCGAAGCGGCGAGCGTGGCGGGCGGGACCAGCAGCAGCACACTGGTGCATGCCACGATGCTGATCAGCGCCGTCAGCACCGTGCCGAGCAACGTCGCGCGCGGAATGGTGCGGCCCGGATCGCGCACCTTGCTCGCGGGAATGGTGGCAGACTCGAGGCCGAGCAGTGCGAACAGCGTCAGCGTGGCGGCGGCGGTGGTGCCGCTCATCGACAGCGGTATCCCGGCCGCGGCCGTCACCGTCGCCGCGCGCACCGACCACAAGCCCAATCCCGAGATTGCGATCAGCGGCAATACCTTGAGCACCGTGGTGATGCCCTGCACCCAGCCCGAAGCCTTGATGCCGTAACAGTTGATGAGTGTCAGCGCCCACAAAAAGACCAGCGTGACCGCCGCCGATGCGCCCGGTACGGTGGCGATCCATGGCAGCAGAGGACTCAAATAGCTCACCGCGCCGGTGGCGATGGCGACATTGCCCACCCAGATCGAGATCCAATAGCCCCACGCCATGATGAATGCGGTGAACGGCCCGAACGCCAGTTTGACGTACGCATAAGGACCGCCGGCCTGGGGAAATGCGCGGCTCAACTGTGCGAACACCACCGCAAGCAGCACGGCGCCGCAGGCCGTGAATCCCCAGGCAATCACACTGTTGAGGCCGAAGGGAGCGAGGGCGGCGGGCAGCAGGAATACACTGGCGCCGATGGTATTGCCGACCACCAGGGCGACGCACATCCAAAGGCCGAGCAGCTGCGGTCGGTCGGGCGCCTTCACGAGCGATCTTGAGGGGTGCAGGCGCAGTCGGATCGCATCGCGGGGATGCTAACGCCAAATCCCCGCGGTGGCGATATCATAGGATCCCAAACGCGGGGGTGAGTCCATGAAAAGAGCACATATCAAGACCGATTTGCCGGGCCCGAAGGCGCGCGAGCTGCTGGCGCGCGATGCGCTGGTCGTCTCGCCCTCCTATCCGCGCGACTATCCGTTCGTGATGTCGCACGGCAAGGGCGCCGAGGTCTGGGACGTCGACGGCAACCGCTTCCTGGATTTCGCCGCCGGCATCGCCGTCTGCAGCACCGGGCACAGCCACCCGGCCGTGGTGCAGGCGATCAAGGACGCCGCGGATCGGTTCCTGCACATCTCCTCCGACTACTGGCACGAAGGCCAGGTGCGGCTCGCGGAGCGCATCAACGAGCTCGCGCCGATGAAGGAGCCGGCGATGAGCTTCTTTGCGCAGTCGGGCACCGAGAGCGTCGAGGCGGCGCTCAAGCTCGCGCGCTACGTGACGGGTCGCGGCCGCTTCATCGGCTTTCTCGGCGGCTTCCACGGCCGCACCATGGGCTCGCTCGCCGTTCACCTCGAGCAAGTACACCCAGCAGAAGGGCTTCTTCCCGACGATGCCCGGCGTCACGCACGTGCCGTACCCGAACAACTACCGGCCGCTGTTCGCCGGCGCCGACCAGGGACAGGGCGGTGCTGCGCTACATCGAGGAGGAGCTGTTCGCGCACAACGTGCCGGCCAATGAAGTCGCCGCCATCCTCGTCGAGCCGATCCAGGGCGAGGGCGGCTACCTGGTGCCGCCGGACGGATTTCTGGCGGGGCTGCGCGAGCTGTGCGACCGGCACGGGATCTTGCTGATCTTCGACGAGGTGCAGTCCGGCATCGGCCGCACCGGCAAGATGTTCGCCGCGCAGCACTGGGGCGTGGAGCCGGACATCATGACGCTGGCCAAGGGCCTGGGGTCCGGGCATGCCCATCGGCATGGTGGTCGCCAAGCGCAGCATCATGCAGAAGTGGACGCGCGGCGCGCACGGCAACACCTACGGCGGCAATCCCGCTGTGCTGCGCGGCGGCGCTCGCCACCCTCGATCTCGTCGAACATCAGTATCGCGCGAACGCCGCCAAGGTGGGCGAGTACTTCATGAACAAGCTGCGCGCGCTGGCCGGCAAGTCATCCGACCGTCGGCGAGGTGCGCGGCAAGGGACTGATGATCGGCATGGAGCTGGTGACCGATCGGGCGAGCAAGACGCCGGCGAAGAAGCTCTGCGATGCGCTCATCACGCGCGCCTTCCACAACGGGCTGATCCTGCTGTCCTGCGGACAGAGCACGGTGCGCTTCATGCCGCCGCTCATGATCGGCACCGCGGACGTCGATGAGGCCGTCGAGCTGCTCGAGGGGGCGCTCGTGGACGTGCTCGCGAGCGAGCATCCGACCGTCAGTCGAGGCGTCGCAGCTGGCTGAGCAGGCGCCGAGGGAGACCGGTCGGCCCAGAAACTGACGCAGTAGGGTCGCGGTGTCGAGCGATGCGCCGTACCGCAGCAGATGCTTCGACGTCCACTGATACCACCGCGCATTGCCGGCATCGAACGATCCGATCGCCTCGCCGGTGCGCCGTCGGATGTCGGCGGTGAGCACGGCCCCCAAACCGTAGTTGATCATGTACCAGGTCTCGCGATCGAGTCCGTCGATCCGGGTCGTGAGCCCGGAATCGATCGTGCCCACCGCGCCGGTGGCGTCGAGCCAATCGGCATAGTGGGCCTCGATGTGCGCGAGTGCCGCATGGGGGAGTTCGGGCTGCGCGAGGCGCAATTCGCCCGCTGCCGCCCATTGCGAGGTCGCGAGGGCAGCAAGGCTCAAGCATAGAGGTACGCACAGTGCTTTCAGCGGAGCGGGGTGCACGGTCATCAGTCCGCTTGGTTGAGCCGGCCGTATTTCTTGAGCACCGTGCGAAGCGCCTCATGTGGAAGCGCGATCACGCGATGACCGTCCACGCCATCCATGTCGTGCGCGGCGACCATGGCATTGACGATGGCCTCCTCCGTGGCCTCGACCGTCGCGCGAAACACGGGATCAAGAGAATCGTTGGGCAGCATCTTGAGGTCGACCACACGATCCTCCGCGGCGGCGCCGGAATTGGCGGTCGAGAATGCGATGAAGATGTCGCCGGAGCCGTTGCCCGAGATGCTGCCGTTGCGGCCCGATCCGAGCGTGACTCGGCGCGCGAGCCGCTTGAGCTGATGCGGCAAGCAGCGGCGCGTCGGTCGCCACGACGACGATGATCGAGCCGTGTTCCGGCGATATCGGAGGGTACGAACGCATAGGGCTCCGGCGCAGGTATCTCCCGCCCGACGTTGATGCCGGCGATGCGCAGATTGTCGCGCGTCCCGTAGTTGCATTGCACGAGCACGCCGATCGTGTAGCCGCCGCCCTTTGACATCGAGCCGCCGCGACGCCGTGCCGATGCCGCCCTTGTAGCCGTTGCAGATCATGCCGGTGCCGCCGCCGACGCTGCCTTCTTCCACGGCGCCCGCGTGCGCGGTCTCCAGGGCGTGAATCGACATGCTCCGGCTTGACGTGAAAGCCGTTGATGTCGTTCAGCCAGCCATCCCAGGTCTCCGCCACCACAGGCAGCGACCACGAGTATCCCTCGGGATCGGCGCCGCCGTGAGCGAAGCGCCACCGGATCACGGCATCGCGCACCACGCCCACGCTGTGGGTGTTGGTGATCATCACCGGCCCCTCGAGATAGCCGGACTCCTCGACCCAGGCGGTGCCGGTCATCTCGCCGTTGCCGTTTTGCGAGAACCAGCCGGCGAATACCGGATTTGTCAGCGAATCGCGGCCGCGCGGCAGCACGGCGGTGACCCCCGTGCGCACCGGGCCCTGGCCGACCTTAAGCTTGCCCGAGCCCGAAATCAGCGTGGTATGCCCGACCAGCACGCCCGCCACGTCGGTGATGGCGTTGAGGGGCCCCGGTGTGCCGTCGAACGGGACGCCCAGATCCCGCGCGCGGGGCACCGCCGCAGACGCAGACGCAGCGGGCGCAGCCGGTCCGCCGGTAGTCGGCGCACTACCGGCCGGCGCATACGCTGCGAGCCAACAGCACCCGGCGATCACGATGGAATACGATCGGACCCAACGCTGCATGCAAGATCTCTCCCTTCAAGGCCCCGCCGTCCGCACAATCCGCCCGCGAGTCTCGAGGCGCGATCGCGCGGCGCCACCCAATGGTAAACTAACTCGATGTCGAGCAGTCGATTTCAAGTCGGCGCGAGTACTGTTGGCTTGCTGTGCGCAGCGCGTCGGCGGCATGGGCGCGCACGCGGCCGCGGCGGCCGAGGAGAAGCGGCTATTCATCTATAACTGGACCGATTTCATCGGCCCTGACACGATCGCGAAGTTCGAGAAGCTTACCGGCATCAAGGTGACTTACGATGTCTATGACGCCGAGGAGACCATGGAGGCGCGGCTGATGGCCGGCAGCTCCGGTTACGATGTGGTCAGCGCCTCGACCGATTTCTTCAGCCGCGAGATCAAGGCGGGCGTCTACGAGACCTTGGACAAGTCCAAGCTCCCGAACTGGAAGAACCTCGACCCGCGAATCCTCGCCATTCAAGCGGCCTATGACCCGGGCAACGCGCACGCCGTGCCGTATCTGCATTCCATCAACGGGTTTGCCTATAACGTCGATATGGTCAAGGCGCGCATGCCGAATGCACCGGTCGACAGCCTCGACATGCTGTTCAAGCCGGAAGTCGTCGTCACAGTTCGCCGATTGCGGCGTGACGTTCCTGGATTCCGCCGAAGACGTCATCCAGCTCGCGCTGAATTATCTGGGATTGGATCCGAACACGACCAAGCGCGAGGATTTCAAGGCTGCGGAGAACCTGATCCTGAAGGTCCGCCCCTACATACGCTCGTTCGATTCCTCCGAATACTTGAACGGCCTCGCGAACCGCGAGGTGTGCGTCGCGATGTCGTGGTCGAGCGATTATGCGCTGGCGCATGCGCGCGCGCTGGCGGCGGGCGTGAACGTCAATCTCGCCTTCACGGTGCCCAAGGAAGGCGCCAACGAGACGTTTTCGTCGCTGCTCATTCCCGCCGGCGCGCCGCATCCCGAAGCGGCCTACCAATTCATCAACTTCATCCTGCGTCCCGACGTGATTGCCGAGATCACGCAACTCGATTTATTATGGCAACGATAACATCGCGTCGCGGCCCCTTGATCGATCCGCGGTATCCTGGCGGACGTGACGCTGTATCCGACTCCCGAGATCGAATCCAGGCTCTACAAATCCGCCGAAGTGAATGCCGCGACCGAGCGCATTCGTACGCGCACCTGGACGCGGATCAAGACGGCCAAATGATTGACGACGCCGATACTCGAGGACATATGAACCGCATCGTCGGATTTACGCAAATGCAGAACGGAACTCGGGAGGACTATGAACTCCTCGAGAGCTACGAGCGGGAATACCTGCGCGGCCTTCCGGACCGGATTCTCGCCTCTCTCGGTGAACTTACGACGGGCCTCGGAGGGTATCCCGTGACGCGCCTCGAGCATTCGTTGCAGGCGGCGACCCGCGCCCGGAGGGACGGAGCCGACGATGAGATGGTGGTGGCGGCGCTCATTCACGATATCGGCGACGATCTTGCTCCGTATAATCACTCCGAAGTCGCCGCGGGAATTCTGCGGCCGTACGTGCGGCCCGAGGTGACCTGGATCGTCGAGCAGCATGGACTGTTTCAAAGCTACTACTACGCGCATCATCTCGGTGGAAATCGCGACGGACGCGAGAAGTTTCGCGAGCACCGCTGGTACCAGGCGTGCAAGGATTTCTGCGCGAATTGGGACCAGAATTCCTTTGACCCGAGCTACCCGTGGCAGCCGCTTGCGACCTTCGAGCCCCTGGTGCGGCAGATATTCACGCGCAAGGCGTGGGATCCGCGCTACGTCGAAGCGGCTTGAAGACGGCAGGCAGCAATTACTGCGCGAACTCGCAATATTGATCTATTGACGCGGCCGGGGAGCCTGCGGGATATATAGCTTATGGGCCAACTGCTCCGGCGAGGAGCGGGTAATGGAGTAGCGTACCCGGCCGGATACCGCCGATCGAAGGGCAACATTGTCGATCCGCCGACGGGAACATTGTCGGGCCGCCGACGGGAACATTGTCGGGCCGCCGGACGGCAGCAATCTCCGCCCGGCATATCGGGCGGCGGCGGCACATCCGGTCGTCCTCGAGGGCTCATCGCTCGGCCATCTGCGCATCCAGCAGACGCTGGCGTTCGGTCGCGGCGCATGACGATATCCGGCGAACAGCACGCACAACGCCGACCAGGCAGATGATCAAACTCGCGAGCGCGTTGACGTCCGGGCTCACGCCGAGCTTCACCTTGGAGAAGATCACCATCGGCAGCGTGCTCGCGCCCGGACCGGACACGAAGCTCGAGATCACCAGATCGTCCAGCGAGAGCGTGAAGCTCAACAGCCAGCTCGAGGCGAGCGCCGGCGCAATGATGGGCAAGGTCGTGTCCACGAATGCGCGCACGGGGCCGGACCCCAGGTCCATCGCGGCCTCTTCGAGCGAGCGATCGGCGGTCTGCAGGCGCGATTGCACGGTGATGGTCACGTACGCGGTGCAGAATGCGATGTGGGCGATGACGATGGTCGTGAATCCGCGATGCGGCCAGCCCAGCAGATTCAGCATCGATATGAACAACAGCAGCTGTGTGATTCCGGTGATGATTTCCGGCATCACCAGCGGTGCGTTCACCATCCCCGTGAGCAGCAGCCGGCCGCGAAACAGCTTGAACCGCACCAGCGAAATGGCGGCCAGGGTGCCGAGAATCACCGCGCCGGTCGAGACCACGACCCCGATCTCGAGCGACAGCCAGGCCGCATCGAGAATCTGGTCGTTGTGCAGCAGCTGCCTGTACCAACTGGTGGAGAAGCCTCCCCAGACGCTCACCAGGGCGGACGCGTTGAACGAGTATCCGATCAGCACCAGGATCGGAATGTAGAGTATGGCGATGCCGATGCCGAGGATGGAGATCAGCAGCGGCGAGACGCGTTCGCTCATCTCAAGCCTCGAGCTGCTTGGTGCTGTAATGCTGATACAGGGCGATGGGCCCGACCAGGAACACCAGAAAGGCGATGGCGACCGCGGAGGCCACGGGCCAGTCGCGATTGCCGAAGAACTCGTCCCAGAGCACCCGCCCGATCATGAGATTGTCGGGTCCGCCCAATAAGGTCGGGATGACGAATTCGCCGACGGCGGGGATGAATACCAGCATCGAGCCGGCGATCACCCCCGGCATCGACAGGGGCAGGGTGACATCGATGAATGTGCGCCAGGGCGGGCTGCCCAGGTCCGCTGCCGCTTCGAGCAGCGAAAAATCCAGCTTTTCGAGCGTGGCGAACAGCGGCAGCACCATGAACGGCAGATAGGAGTAGATGATGCCGAGGTAGACCGCCAGGGTGGTGCGCATGATCTGCAGCGGATGATGGATGATCCCCAGCCACAGCAGCGCCGTATTGAGCAGGCCGGTCTCCCGTATGATTCCTTCGAGCGCATAGACGCGCAGCAGGAACGAGGTCCAGAACGGCAGAATGATGACCAGCAGCAGCACGCTCTGGGTGCTCTTCGAGGTGCGCGCGATGGCATACGCCATGGGGTAGCCGAGCAGGAGGCAGATGACGGTCGAGAAGAAGGCTGTTCTTATCGAATAAACATAGGAAAGCCCATACACTTCATCGGTGAACAGGTACCGGAAGTTGCCGAGATTCAGCGTCAGGTGGATGTGCCGATCGGGACTGATGGATAGAATGTCGCTGAACGGCGGTATGCGCACCGCCGTATCCGCGAAGCTGATCATCAATGCGAATCCGAAAGGAATGAGAAAAAAAACCAGCAGGTACAGCATGGGCGGCAGAATGATGAACCATTTGCCGTGCCGCTTGAGCCACTCACTCATGCGGGGCCTCCGCTAAGGTGAGTGCGCGCAAAAAAAAGCTCGACGCCCCCGCCCGGGCGCCGCGCGCACGCAATATTCGCGGGCGGCAGCGCCAGCGCTTGATCGATGCCTGCATTTCGGCCCTGCACATCTATGGCCCGTCGCGCACGACGGTGGAAAAAGTGGTGGCAATCGCGAAAATGTCCCCCGGCATTGTCAGATTCTACTTCGACTCCAAGGCCGCGATGCTGGTCGCCTCCCTGCAGTTCCTCGCCGCCGAATTCGAGGAGCAGGTGCTGGTGCCCGTCGCCGAGCTCAAGGCGAGGCCGGTCGCCGCCCTCAAGCTGATGGTGGATCTTTATCTCGACCCCGACATCGCCAGCCCCCGCAAGGTCTCTGTGTGGTACGCGTTTTGGGGCGAAGCCAGTTCGCGGCAGGAATACTACGACATTTGCGGACAAAAGGACGAGAGCTTTGCGGCGCTGGTACGCGAACTCATCGGGCGGCTGGTCGAGGAATCCTCCCAGCCGCATCTGGATGCGGACGGAATCGCGCTCGGGCTCATCGGCGCGCTGGAAATGATGTGGCAGGACTTCGCCTTCCAGTCGGAGGGCGATATCGATCGCCAAGCCGCGAAGCGCCGGTGCATGGCGTACCTGCGCTCTATCTTTCCGGAGCAATTTTCGCATTTGCCGACGCGCGGCGGCGGCGAGGCCGGCCCTTCGGGGCAGCCGGCGCGGTTCGCCGGCTGGGCGTATGCCAGCGCGCGCGCCCATGCGCTCGAGCGCGGCGCGGTGTTCCAAAGCGCCTGGCAGGTGGCGGGACATGAAGCGCAGATTGCCCGGGCGGGCGAGTACTTCACCGTGGACACGGGCGCGGAGCGCGCGCTGTTGGTGCGCGATAATTGTGGGTGCATGCATGCGCTGCGCAACAGCTGCCCGGCGCTGCCGCATACGCTGGTGGCCGGCGGCAGCGGTCGATTCGACGGGATGATCGCCTGCCGCGTCCACGGACTGTATTTTGCCTTGGACGGCCGGCGCGCCGACGGTGGACCCGGCATCGGTTTGAGCGCTCTCGATCTTCAGCAGATTCGCGGCCTTCTGGTCGTGAGGTCGCCCAAATCCGCGCGCGCCTCGCCGGCCAATCCCGGCAATGCCTTCGAGCCGATCCCGCCGGGCTTGCTGCCGCTGGGGCAGGCCGCGGAAACCGCAGTCGCGGCGGATTGGAAGCTGATCGTCGAGCAATGGCTCGACTCGGCGGCGCTGGAGGGCGCGCCGAACGGCGGCGCGGAATCGCTTCACTGGACGATGCCTCCGGCCGATGCGCGTCAATGGAGTGCGCAGCGCTATCGAACGCTTGCCGGTTCCGGCGCGAGCGGCGCCTGGCAGATGCGATTCATCGCGCCGAATCAGTTGCTGCAGCTGCGTCCCGATGGGCTGTCGATTCTGCAGGCGATGCCGGCCGCTTGCGGGCGCTCGCGCGTGCGCCGGCTCGAGTACACGCTGTGCGGGGCGGGGCGCGCGGCGCGCGCAATGCAGTATCTGGCGGCGCGAATGAGCTCGTTCGAGCGCCCCTCGGCGCTCGCCCTCGTCGAATCCGTGCAGCGCGGCGTGATCGATTTCGGCTATCAGGCGGCGGCGACGCGGCCGATCTCGCCCGCGGTCGCCTGGTTTCGGCGGCAGCTGCTGGCGCGCATCCCGCTGCTGGGGCTCGACCGTCCGCCGACCGAATGGCAGGAAAATTCACTATAATACGCGGCCGCCCCCGACCACTTATCCGGAGAATTGCGCATGACCCTGGCTTCATTGAGCACCACCGACTGGCAGGCGCGCGCCGCGCGCGTGCGTTTCGAGACGCGGCATTTCATCGACGGCAAGTACGTCGACTCGGCCGCCAAAGGCCGCTTCACCGTCGTCAATCCCGCGACCGGCGCACCCCTCTGTGAAGTGAGTGCGGGCACCTCGGAGGACGTCGATCTGGCGGTGGCGGCGGCGAAGCGGACGTTCTATTCGAGAATATGGAGCCGCAAGGCGCCGCGCGACCGCATGGCCGTATTGGCGGCGTTCAGCCGGCTCCTGGAGGAGAATGCCGAGCGTTTCGCGCTGCTCGACACTTTGTGCATGGGCAAACCCATCAACGACATGGTGACCATCGACGTGCCTTCGGCGGCGAAGAATTTCGCCTACTTCGGCGAGCTCATCGACAAGATCGACGGGCAGGTGACCGCCACCGCGGCGGATGCCTTCCACTACATTCTGCGCGAGCCTCTCGGAGTCGTCGGCTGCATCGTGCCGTGGAATTACCCGCTGCTGATGGCCGCATGGAAGGTCGCTCCGGCGCTGGCAGCGGGCAATTCGGTGGTGCTGAAGCCGGCGGAGCAGTCGCCCCTCTCGGGCCTTCTGATGGCTGAGCTGTTCATCGAAGCGGGCGGGCCGCCCGGCGTGTTCAACGTCGTGAACGGCCTCGGCGAGAGCGCCGGCGCTGCGCTCGCGCTGCACATGGATGTGGCCAAGATCGCATTCACCGGCTCGACCGAAATCGGCAAGCAGATGCTGATCTACGCCGGTCAATCGAACATGAAGCGCGTGAGTCTGGAATGCGGCGGCAAGACTCCGCAGATCTTTCTGGCCGATCTGCCCGATCTGGATGCCGCCGTGACCTACGCCATCAACGGCATTTACGGCAACATGGGCGAGGTCTGCAACGCGGGTTCGAGGCTGCTGATCGATCGGCCGATCGCGAAGGAGTTCCTTGCGCGCTTCATCGACAAGGGCAGATCGGCGTATCGCGCCGGCGACCCGCTCGATCCTTCGACCAATTTGGGGCCGCTGGTCACGGCGGCGCACCGCTCCCGGGTGATGAGCTACATCACGCGCGGCAAGAGCGAGGGGGCGCGGCTGGAATTCGGCGGCAATACGCCGGATCTGCCCGGCGCCTACGTGAACCCGACGCTGTTCTCCGGCGTGAACAACCGCATGACCATCGCGCAGGAGGAGATTTTCGGGCCGGTGGCCGCGGCGATCGAGGTCGACGGCATCAACGAGGCGCTGCGCGTCGCGAACGACTCGATCTACGGCCTTGCCGCCTCCGTGTGGACGCGCGACTTGACCACGGCGCACAAGACGGTGCGCGATTTGGAGGCCGGCGTCATCTGGGTGAACTGCTTCGATCACGGCGACATGACCCAGCCGTTCGGCGGCTACAAGCAATCGGGGCAGGGTCGAGACAAGTGCGTGGAGAGCCTGATCTCCTACACGCAGACGAAATCCGCCTGGATCCATCTCGGCTGAGCGCCTCGGCTGAGCGCGGGCGGCGAGGCGCCGCCCGCTAGGCGAACTGCTTCGGCGGGCTCGCCAAGCGGAACTCGGGGATGCGCGCGCGCAGCAGATCGTGGAATTCGAGCATGCAGCGCTCGAGGTGCGACAGCGGCCCTGGCGCGTAGCTGCTCGACGCGAGACCGCGCTGCACGCGCGCGCACAGCCATTTGTCCTCGTTGTTGACCTGCGTGTTGATGCGGTTGCTCAAGTACCGCGCCGCACGCATTTCCGCGGCGGTCGTCCGGCAGGCCGAAGACGGCGCCGCGCACGTGCACTTGCCGGGGCCCGCCGGCAGCAGCTGGAAGAAATCCATCTGATCGGGAAACACGTCGATCCCGAGGTTCGGCAGCGCGCTGTAGAAGCGCCAGCAGCGGCGCTCGGCTTCGGGCAGGTGCGCCGCCGCCCGGCCGACCAATCTTCTGATACAGCCGCTCCGCCCAGCGCGACGAGGGCTGCTCGCGCATCCAGCTCACGCCGCGCGCGACGCCCGGCACCGAGGCTGGTCCTCGTAGTCCGGCGTGAACATGCGGTACAGGCCCGGATGGCCGATCGGCACGTGATAGGACTCGAGGTAGTTGTCCATCGCGATCTTCCAGTCGACCGGTCCACACGTCCTGGAGCTGATCGGCGCGAGCGGCACCATCTCCTCCAAGCGATAGCGGCGCAAGTTCCTCGCGCGAGTCTGCCCCAGGTCTTGGCGACCGGCGGCGGATCGCCGCGCAAGGCAGACGAACACGAACCCGAGGGCGGTATCGACGCGCACGGGCCGCAAGCCGTGCTGCGGCGCGGTCGAGACCCGGGAAAGCTCTCGCGCATCGGCACGCCGATCAGGCGCCGTCGTGCCGGTAGCTCCAGCCGTGATAGGGGCAGGTGATGGTCGCGGGGCAGTTGCCCGCCGCCGTCGAGCAGGCGCGCGCCGCGATGGCGGCACACGTTGTGAAAGCCCGCGGATCGTGCCGTCGCGGTCGCGCAGCACGAGCACGCTCTCGGGGCCGAGATCGAGGGTCTCGTAGTCGCCCGGTCTTCGGAATCGAGCTGACGTGGCAGACGATCTGCCAGCTCGGCAGCAGGATCCGCTCGATCTCGAGCCGGGTCATTTCCGGGTGGTTGTAGACCCAGGCCGGCAGGGCGTGCGGCGGCCGAGCCGTGGTTTCGCTGACGGTATCGAGGTGCGCGGCGGACAGGTTGTTCATGGCGCGCTCCCCGATACGTTATATGATCATTCAATTTACGCCGAGCCCGGCGCTGCTTGGCAAATCTGCGCTACGGCGCAGCATAAGCGTTATTTAAGCAATGTAGACGCGCAGATTTGTGCCGGCGCGCGGGGCTCGCGATGCGATCGCTGATGCATTTATTTATATAGTCATATAAACTCTGCGACTGCAGCGAGCCGTAGCCGCGACGGCGCCGCATCCGAGACACCGCCGAATCCGACAATGCAAGGGGACTGCCATGGCCAGAAAACTGACCAACAGCAACGCGCATTTCAAGCGCGCCGTCAAACGCCTGCCGCTGGGCGTCGCCTCCAACTTCCGCTACTGGGGCGAGGATCGCACCATCTATGTGAAGCACGGCAACGGCGCGCGCATCGTCGATCTCGACGACAACGTCTACGTCGACTATCGCATGGGCTACGGCCCGGCGATCCTGGGCTACGCCGATCCAGCGCGTGGATGCGGCCGCACGCGAGGGCATGGAGGTCGGCGGCGTGTTCGCGCTGTCCACCGAGCGCGAACTGCAGGTCGCCGAGCGCATCTCGCAAGATGGTGCCGGCCGCCGAACTGGTGCGCTTCTCGAACTCCGGCACCGAGGCGGTCATGGCGGGTTTGCGCCTCGCGCGCGCCTACACCGGCAAGGACGACTACGTCATTCTCGAGGGCAGCTACCACGGCCTGTTCGATGCGGCGATGTGGTACACGCCGATGGAGAAATGGTCGCAGGTCGGCGATCCGGAGATCAAGCCCTACAGCGAGGGCATGCCGGTCAGCACCACGCAGCTTCGCGCACTTCGTGCAGGCCAACGACGCGAATCAGCTGGAGGATGTGTTCAAGCGCCATGCGGCGCGCATCGCCTGCATGCTGATCGAGCCGATCATGGGCAACTGCCTCGGCATCGCCGCCGAGCCTGAGTACCTGCGCGCCGCGCGCGCGCTGTGCGACAAGTACGGCGTGGTGCTGCTGATCGACGAAGTCAAGACCGGCTTTCGCGTCGCCCGCGGCGGCGTGCAGGAGCTGTACGGCGTCAAGGCCGACCTGTGCACCTTCGCCAAGGCGCTCGCCAACGGCTATCCGATCTCGGTGCTCGCCGGCCGCGAGGACATCATGCGCAAGATCGGCAAGGGCGTCGCCCACGGCGGCACCTACACGGCGCACTCGGTGTCGCTGGCGGCCGCGGAGAAGTCCCTCGAGATCCTCGATGAAACCGACGCGCTCGAGCGCATCGCCGACTACGGCACGCGCCTGCGCAACGGCATGCGCGCCGTCCTGGGCGCGCGCGGCATCGCCGCACAGCTTCGTCGGCCATCCGTCGATGAGCGGCCTGTACTTCGCGCACGATCCGCCGCGCAACTACCGCGCCTGGAAGAGCAGCGACTACTCGTTCTACGACGCGATGGCGCAGGTGCTGCACGACGAGGGCGTGCTGTGCGAGCCCGACTCGCGCGAGCCCTGGTTCGTATCCGCGGCGCACGACGCCTCGTGCCTCAGCGACACGCTCAAGGCGTTCGAGATCGCGGTCGACGCGACGCTGCAGGCCACGCGGCGCCACGCACAAAGTGCCGGCTTGAGCACGAGCGCGGTGGCGAGCGCCCGAGAACCTGGACGCGATCATCGTCGGGGCCGGGCACAACGGCCTGGTCGCGGCCTGCTATCTGGCGCGCGCCGGCCTCAAGGTGCTGGTGCTCGAGCGCAACGCCTTCATCGGCGGCGCGGCGGTGAGCCGCCGGCTGTACAAGGACTTCACCTACTCGAACTGCTCGTACGTGTGCAGCCTGCTGCGGCCGGAGATCATGCGCACGCTCGAGCTGCCGAAGTACGGGCTGCAGATGATTCCCTACGAGGGCGGCTGCACCATGATGCAGGGCGGCGGGCACCTCGCGCTGTACGACAACCACGACGCGCTGCGCCGCGAGATCGCGCGCCACTCGAAGCGCGACGCCGAGGCGTACGACCGCTACGCGCGCGACGTGATGCGCCAGTGCAAGTTCATCAAGCCGCTGCTGATGCGCGAGCCGCCCGACCCGACCTCGTTCAAGCCGCGCGACATCCGCGAGCTGCTGTACCTCGGCCGGCGCTTCCACGGCCTGGGCGAGGAGCGGATGTACGACACGCTGCGCTTCTGGACCATGAGCGCCGCGGACTTCCTCGACGAGTACTTCGAGAGCGAAATCGTCAAGGCGCATTTCGCCGGCAGCTCCATCATCGGCACGGCGCTTGGGCCCCGTTCGCCGGGCACGGCGTACGTGCTGCTGCATCACTACATGGGCGACATCGACGACACCGTCGGCGCCTGGGGTTCGCGCGCGGCGGCATGGGCGCGATCAGCAACGCGCTCGGCCGCTCGCTCGAGGCGAGCGGCGGCACCATTCGCCCGGCGGCGCCCGTCGACGCAGATTCTGGTGAAGAGCGGCCGCGCGGCGGGGGTGGTGCTCGAGGACGGCGAGGAGATTCGTGCGCCGCTGGTGATTTCCAATCTCGACGTGCGGCGCACGTTCCTCAAGACCATGGATGCGAAGGACCTGCCCGACGAATTCCTGCACCAGGTGCAGGAACTTCAAGATCCGCGGCTCTTCCGGCAAGCTCAACATCGCGCTCGACGGCCTGCCGCGCTTTCCGGCGATTCCGCACGGCGCGCCGTGCACACGCGGCGACATGCACGTCACCGACACCCTCGAAATGATGGAGCGCGCCTACGACGACTGGAAGGAGGGCCGCTGGTCGCGGGCGCCCTACATCGACATGCTGATCCCCTCGCAGATCGATCCGACCATGGCGCCGGACGGCAAGCACTACATGTCGGTGTTCGTGCAGTACTGCCCGTACGAGCTCGCCGACGGGGAGTGGAACGCGGCCAGGCGCCAGGGCTTCGGCAATACGGTCATCGACACCATCGCCCGGCACAGCCCGAACTTCAAGGACCTGATCCTGCACGCCGAAATACGCACGCCGTGGGACATCGAGAACGAAGTCGGACTGACGGAAGGCAACATCTTTCAGGGTGAACTGACCATGGATCAGCTGCTGTTCAACCGGCCCGTGCCGGGCTTCGCGCAATACCGCTCGCCGGTCCGCGGCGTGTACATGTGCGGCTCGAGCACGCATCCGGGCGGCGGCGTCATGGGCGCGCCGGGCGCCAACGCGGCGCGCGCGGTGCTCAAGGATCTCGGCAGGGCGCACTGATCATGCACAGCCAAGCCGCATCGACCCGCTACGACTGCATCGTCATCGGCGGCGGGCACAACGGCCTGGTCTGCGCCGCCACCCTGGCGCGCGGCGGGCGCTCCGTGCTGGTGCTGGAGGCTCGGCCGCAGGTCGGCGGTGCGGCGCTCACGCGCGAATTTGCGCCCGGGTTCCAGGTCTCGGCCGGCGCGCACCTGGTGCATCTGATGCCGGCCGAGCTCGTGCGCGAACTGCAGTTGAGCTCGCACGGCCTGACCTGGGCCGCGCAGTCCATGCCGACGACGTCCCTGGCGGAGCAAGGCGCACCGCTCGCGGTCGGAGCGGGTTTGGCGGGGCCGGACGCGGAATCCTACCGCCTCTACACAATGCGGATGCGCCGCTTCGCGCAGGCGCTGGTGCCGCTGCTGTCGCGGGTGCCGCCGCGCCTCGGGACGAATGATTGGAAGGACCTCTCGGCGCTGCTCGGCCTGGGCTGGCAAATTCGCAGGCTCGGCAGGCGCGACATGCGCGAACTGCTGCGCATCGGCGGCATGAACGTGCACGATCTGCTCGAAGAGCATTTCGAGTCGTCCGCGCTCCGGGGCGCGCTCGCCTTCGACGCGGTGCTCGGCACGAATTTCGGGCCGCGCTCGCCCGGCACCGTGCTGACGCTGCTCTACCGGATGGCGGCCGAGGCGGCGGCCGGCGGTGCGCTGTCGCAGCCGAAGGGGGGTGTCGGGAGCCTGTGCTCCGCGCTCGCGGGCGCGGCGAGCGCGGCGGGGGCGAGGATCCGCACCGCCGCGCCGGTGGCGCAGATCCTGGTGGAGGCCGACCGCGCGGCCGGCGTGCTGCTCGAGTCCGGCGAGCGCATCGCGGCGCAGACGGTGGTCTCGAGCGCCGATCCGAAGACCACCTTCCTGCAATTGCTCGGAGCGCGTCACTTGGATACCGGGTTCGTGCGCCGCGTGAAGCATCTGCGCGCGCGCGGCTTGGCCGCCAAGCTGCACCTGGCGCTCGATCGCCTGCCGCAGTTTGCCGGCGTGCAGGCGGAAGCCTTGCGCGGACGATTGCTGCTCGCCCCGTCGCTCGAGTATCTCGAACGAGCGTTCAACCATTCGAAGTACGGCGAATATTCATCCGCGCCGGCGATGGAGATCACCGTGCCCACGGTCAACGATGCGGGCCTGGCGCCGGCCGGAAAGCACGTGCTTTCGGCCGTCGTGCAGTACGCACCCTATGAGCTCAAGGGCGGCTGGCAGCAGGAGCATTCGCGCTTCACCGAACTGTGCATCGACTCCCTGGAGCGGTTCGCGCCGGGACTGCGCAGCAGCGTCATCGGCGCAGAATTGCTCACGCCGCTCGATATCGAGCGCGAATTTCGGATGAGCGGCGGCCATTGGCATCACGGAGAACTCGCCTTCGATCAATTTTTCATGGTGCGGCCGGTGCCGGGCGCCGCGCAGCACCGCACGCCGCTGGCCGGCTTGTTCTTGTGCGGCGCGGGCTGCCATCCCGGCGGCGGCGTCATGGGCATCGCCGGCCGCAACGCCGCGCAGCAGGTCCTCAACCAGGTCGCATGACATGAATACCGCACAGCCTTCGGCACCGCACTTCCAGCAGCCGCTGCTCAAAACCCCGTTTCACGAGCGCGCGCGCGCGCTGAGCCAGGTCGACAGCTTCATTGCGTGGGCCGGATACACCACTGTCGATGTGTTCACGACGGCGGAGCAGGAATACTTCGCGATCCGCAATGCGACGACGCTCTATGACCTGACGCCGATGGTGAAGTACCGTGTTGCCGGTCCGGACGCCATGGCGTATCTGAATCGCCTGGTCACGCGCAATCTCGCCAAGCTCAAGGCCGACCGGGTCGGCTACTGCGTGTGGTGCAACGATGCCGGACACATCCTCGACGACGGCACCGTCTTCCGCCTCGGCGATGACGAGTACCGGCTGTGCACGGCCGAACGGCAGCTCGACTGGCTGCTGGATTCGGCCATCGGTTTCGATGTCGAGATCAGCGAAGTCACCGAGCAAATCGCCGCACTGGCCATGCAAGGTCCGACCTCCTGCGCCGTGCTGAAGGCGGCTCGGCCTCGCCGGCGTCGAGCGGCTGAAGCCCTTCGAGATCGGATATTTTTCGCTGGCAGGGACGCCGCTCACGGTGTCCCGCACCGGCTTTACCGGCGACCTGGGCTACGAGCTGTGGATGGCGCCCGAAGCGGCGGAGCGAGTCTGGGATGCATTGATGGCCGCCGGGCGCTCGCGCGGCATTCGCGCCATCGGCTCGCAGGCGCTCAACATGGCGCGCATCGAGGCGGGATTCTTGAGTCCGCATGTCGATTTCGTGTCGGCGGAGCAGACGATTCGCCCGGCCGCGACCGCTCGCCGCTGGAGCTGGGGCTCGCCTGGCTGATCGATTTCGACAAGGGCCACTTCACCGGCCGGCGGGCGCTGCTCGCGGAGCGCAGCAGGGGTCCGCGCCGCCAGCTGGTCGGCCTGGATGTCGTCGGCAACAAACCGGCGCATAATGCGCTGCTCTACGCGGCGGCGAACGGCAAGCGCGAAATCGGCAGCGTGAGTTCGGCAACCTGGTCGCCGACTTGCAAGCGCAATATCGCGCTTGCTATGGTCGACGCGCCGTATTTCCGGACGGGAACGACGGTCTGGGCGGATATCTATTTGAACAGAGAACTCGTGTGGGAGCGTCGAATGTCGCGTGCACAGGTGGTGGAGCGTCCTTTCTTCGCCCCCGACCGCCGCCGCGCGACGCCGCCGGCGGAGTACTAGGAGCCTAGCCCGCGTGCTGTCGCCGCAGCAAAAAACGACCGCCGATCGACCGTGGCTCGATCCCGATGCGAAGCCGCAAGTCCTCATCGAAGGCGTCAACAAGACCTTTGGCGCCTTTACCGCGGTGGACAGCGTCAATTTGCGCATCTACAAGGGTGAGATGTTCGCGCTGGTCGGCGCCTCGGGCTGCGGCAAAACAACGCTGCTGCGCATGCTGGCCGGCTTCACCAGCCCGAGCAGCGGCCGCATCCTGATCGAGGATACGGACATGACCGATGTGCCGCCGCACGAGCGCCCGGTCAACATGATGTTTCAGTCCTACGCATTGTTTCCGCACATGACGGTGGAGCAGAACGTCGGCTACGGCTTGCGGCGCATGGCGCTCGAGGCGAGCGTGCGCAACAAGCGCATACGCGAGGCGCTCGACATGGTGCAGCTGGGGCCGCTCGCGAAGCGCAAGCCGCACCAGCTCTCCGGCGGCCAGCGGCAGCGCGTGGCGCTCGCGCGCGCGCTCATTCGCCGGCCCAAAGTGCTGCTGCTCGACGAGCCGCTGAGCGCGCTCGACAAGAAACTGCGCGAACAGACGCAATTCGAGCTCATGAACATTCAGTACGAGGTGGGCATCACTTTCGTGTTCGTCACCCATGATCAGGATGAGGCGATGGCGCTGTCCACGCGCATCGCGGTCATGAACCGCGGCCAGGTGCGTGCAGGTGGGCACGCCGTCGGAGATCTACGAGTTCCCGCAGAGCCGCTTCGTGGCCGATTTCATCGGCACCACGAATCTGTTCGAAGGAACGGTCGATCGCAGTGAGCCGGGCCACATCGTCGTGCGCAGCGCCGAGGCGGGCTGCGACCTCATCGTCGATGAGCTCGGGCACTTCGGCGGCGGGCAGCGCGTCTGGGTGGCGCTGCGTCCGGAGAAGATTCGCCTGAGCAAGGCGCCGGCGACGGGCGAGCGGGTGAACCAGATCAAAGGAATGGTGTGGGAGCTGGGCTATCTCGGCAACCGATCGACGTATCACATCAAGACGGAGACCGGGAAAATGGTCACCGTGTTCGCACAGAACGACCGCCGCACCTCGGAGTGGTCGATCGACTGGAGCGACGAGGTGTACCTGAGCTGGACCGCGAACTGCGCAGTGCTGCTATCCCAGTGAGGAGATCCATGCATACCCCCGCGCGATGCCGTGATGCGCTGCGCAGCTGCTGGGCCGCGGGCGCTCTGTGCCTGCTGTTCGCCGCCTCCGCATTCGCCGCCAAGACGCAGAACGTGGTGCTCATCGTAAGCGATGGGCTGCGCTGGCAGGAGATATTCACCGGCGCCGAGGAGGATCTGCTCAACGACAAGGCGGGCGGCAGCTGGCTGTCGGATGAGGATCTGCGCAAGCGCTACTGGCGGGCGAGCGCGGCCGAGCGCCGCGCCGTGCTCTTCCCCTTCCTGTGGGGAACGGTCGCGAAGCGCGGCCAGATGTTCGGCAATCAGGCCTTGGGCAGCGTGGCGCAGGTCACCAACGGCAAGGCGTTTTCCTACCCCGGGTACAACGAGATGAGCACCGGCTTCCCGAACGATGCCATCGACAGCAACGAGTTCGGCCCGAACCCGACTCCGAGCGTGTTCGAGTGGCTGAACAAATTCGATGAATTTCGCGGCCGCGTGGCGATCTACGGCACCTGGAACCGTACGAGAACATCTTCAACAAGCAGCGCAGCGGCCTGGTGATGCAAACCGGCTGGACGCTCCCGCAGAAGGCGCGTGAGAGCGGGCGCGACGGGCTGCTGCGCGAGCTGTACGCGACGACGACCGAATTCGACGAAGAGGACGTGCCGAATTCGTTTCTGCAGATCCCGCTGCTCGACTATGTGAAGTCGCGCGAAGCCCCGCGTGCTGTTCGTGGGCTATGGAGAGACGGACAACTGGGCGCATCAGGGCCGCTACGATCTGGTGCTCGACAGCGCCCATCGCATGGACCACTTCGTCAAGCAGCTCTGGGACACCATGCAGGCCATGCCCCGAGTACCGCGATAAGACCACCTTCATCATCACCACCGACCACGGACGGGGCAGCGGGCTCACCGAATGGAAGGAGCACGGGGTCGAGGAGAAGGGCTCGGAGAACATCTGGATTGCGGTGATCGGACCCGATACCGCGCCGCTGGGCGAGCGCAGCCACGTGGCCCGGGTGACGCAGTCGCAGATCGCGGCCACCGTGGCGGCGTTCGTCGGCAAGGACTACCACGCGGCTGTGCCGCGGGCTGCGGAGCCCATCGCGGCCGTCCTGGCCCCGCCCCGCGCCGAGGAGCGCCTCGGGACGGTGTCATTCACGGTCTCGTGTTCGGCGAAGGTGCGCGCGCCCTTCAACCGCGGCGTCGCGCTGCTGCATGATTTCTGGTACGACGAAGCGCAGCGGCAATTCGAGCGGATCGCGAAGACCGACCCGGGCTGCGCCATGGCGCACTGGGGCATCGCCATGAGCGTCTATCACCAGATCTGGGACCGCCCCGATGACGGACACGATGGCGCTGGCTGGGCGGAGATGCAGGCCGCCAGGCACGCCCGGCCAAAACCGCGCGCGAGCGCGCGTACGTCGCCGCGCTCAGCCGCTTCTTCAAGCCCGGGGCGCAAGGCTATCAGGCGCGCATCGAGGCCTATGCCGCGGCCATGGGCGAGCTTCTACCGGCGCTATCCGCCCGATGTCGACGCCGGCGCTTTCTACGCGCTGTCGCTGCTCGCGGCCGAAGCGCCCGGACGACACCAGCCTCACGCAGCGCATCGCGCCATCGCGGTGCTCACTCCCTTGTTGCGCGCATATCCCGGACCATCCCGGGCTCGTGCATTACATCATTCACGCCTGCGACACGCCCTCGCTCGCGCCGCAAGGTTTGGCCGCCGCCCGGCACTACGGGGAAATTGCGGCTTCGGGGCCCATGCGGTGCACATGCCCGGGCATATTTTCGCACGGCTTGGCATGTGGCAGGAGGACATCGATTCGAATGTGCCTCGGTGGCGGCCGTCGGCCGCCGCGAGAGCCGCGGCACGAGAGCGACGGCATGGATCAGTTTCATTCCGACGATTTTCTGCTGTATGCCTATCTGCAGAGCGGCCAGGAGGCGCGCGCGAAGAGCCTGATCGACGAGGCGGCGGTGCCGCTGACGCACCTGCAGTCGATGCCCGGTATGAGCTCGCATTTCATGCAGGGGCATGTTCCCTTACTACCGGAGCAAATTTCCGGCTTTCTACTCGCTGGAAATGCGAGATTGGAAGGCCGCCGCGGCGCTCGAGCCCATCCCCGGCGCGAAGCCCGACAGCCAGGCGTTGACCTACTGGGCGCGCATCGTGGCTCGGGGGCATCTGCGCCAGGCGCAGGAAGCGCGTGACCGACAAGGCCGCATACGATGCGCTCTGAGGACCAGGTGAGAAAGGGTGAGCACGCCTACTACGCGGACTCGACCTGGGCGCGGATCGAGCGCGGCGAAGCGCTGGCCTGGGTCGCCTTTGCGCAGGGCAACGAGGCCGATGCGCTCAAGCAGATGCGCGAGGGCGCCGATCTGCAGGACAAAGTCGGTCAGGGCGAGGTGGACATTCCCGGCGCGCGAGATGCTCGCGGACATGCTGCTGGAATCTCACCGGCCCGCAGAGGCGCTCGCCGAATATCAGCGCCGCTCGCGCTCAGCCCAACCGCTTCAACGCACTGTACAACGCGGGGCGGGCCGCGGAAGCGGCGGGAGATCGCGCGAAAGCCCGAAGCTACTTTGCGGCCCTGCTCAAGTCGACCAACAATGGTTCGCAGTCGCGCCGGTCCGAGTTCGAGCATGTGAGGAGCGTCGTCTCAGCCGCGGAGGTCGCGGCGAAATAATAGAGCGGCCGCGGGCGCCCCTGACGCTTGACAGCTTTCGGGCGCGCGTGATATCCGGATACGAAGAGTTCCTCCGCCTTTAAAAATTTCTCTAATTTGCGGCTCCTCAGCAACTCACGTCGGGGTGAACCATGCGCTGCCCTTCCTGCGAACACGAAGTTACGGCTAAGGCGTTCTGTCAGCGCTGCCGCAAATCTCTGCAAGCTCCAAAGCATGCTGCCGTCCAGCTGCAAGGCGCCGCTGTGGGGAGATTTGCCCCGAAGTTGCTCGTGTTTGCCGCAGGCATGATCATTACGGCCGCTGCAATTCAACTGCCGATGGATTATGCCTTCGCAGCAGCGGCCGACACGCCCGTCGCCAGTCAGGCTGCCAATCCCGCGGGGCCTTCCGGGACCCCCGAAAAGCCCCTCCAGGGAGAGGCCGGCTACAAGCAGGCGAGTGAGAAACTCAATCGCATGTACGCAGGGCTAGACGTGATCAACAAAAAAATGGACCGCTCATTGTTCGAGATAGATGCGCTCGCCGATCGCCTGGGTTCCGATCCAGCGGTGATGTTTCATTTCGTGCGGGATGAGATCCGCTACGAGCCCTACACTGGAGTGCTGCGCGGCGCGCTCGGAACATTATTGTGTCGGGCTGGGAATTCGCTCGATCGCAGCTTGCTGCTTGCGGCCTTGTTGGACAAGCGAGGATTCAAGACGCAGATCGCCAGTGGACAGCTGACAGCGCAACAGGCCCAAATCCTTGTCAGTCGACTGTTTGAATCAGTCAAACCGGTGGGCAGCGCAGTACCAACGCTGGGCGCACTGGCACCCGACCTCATGCGCGCTCTAGGCGTTGATAAAGCGAAACTTTTGGGAACAGCAGACATGATGCAAGCGACCGGTGAGAGGCAGAGGAAGGAACTCGTAAATTACGTCGACGGAGAAACCAACCTTCTATCGAAGCTCCTGAGCAAAGCCGGTGTCAATGCGGGCGTGATCACGCCCAACGATCAGTTACTAGCAGAGGCAAGTGATCACTACTGGGTCCAGTATCAGAATTCTGATGGGCAGTGGGTGGACCTGGACTCCGCGTTCACCGACGCTGAGCCAGGAAAGGCAGTTGTGTCGGCAACTGATATTTTTGCCCCTGATTCTGTCCCCGAAGCTCTGTACCATCATCTGCAAATCTCACTCACGATACGTGTGATGCAAATCGTAGATGGAAGCGACGGCCCTTTTAGCGACACCGTGCTGCTCGATCAAGGACTGCGTGTTTCAGATGAACAGGGCCAGGACATTATTCTGGCTAATTCTCCGGTTCCAACCCCCAACCTTATGAAATCAGGTGTGGGCCTTGTTGAGGCGTTGGCAGCTACGAAGGGTTTCCAGACGGTGCTGCAGGTTGGTGATCGAGTCATTCCTGGAAAGTACTTTGACCTTGAAGGGAAAGTCTCTGACACGCTTGGAGGACCGGTAGGCGACGTCGTGACGAACGCAGGAGGTATAGGCAAGAGTGTGGGTGGGATCACCGGAGGCATAAATGACGTGTTTGGCGGTGGCGCGCCAGCGCAAAACCCCACCCGAATCATCGGAGAGTGGGTAGACTATCAGTTTACATCGCCGCGACCGAATACCGGAAGGCCGATGATCCACACTTATCACCGAGATATCGTAGCTCCCTCAACGGTCAAATCGTGGACGGTCAACGGAGGGTCAGAAACGGATCCTACCAACCTCGGAAAAGATGCGCTCCGTCGACGCTTGCTGTGGGCTGTGGAATTATTGCCGGTGACGGGTGCAATCTCCGCTGAGTACATAGGTTATTTGCAGCTGCAGACCTTGATGCAAAATCGCCAACTATTGAACTCCCTGTCGAAGATGGCTTCTGGACTGACGTCCGATCAGGCCCCACCGAATTCGTCCAGACTGCCGGTAGCTAACAATCTTCTCTCCGCTGGGACGATGCAGATAGCTAACAGCCTCACCAACGCTCAATTCCCTGGACTTAGAAGCTATTTTGGACAGGCAGGGCTGATTGCCTTCGAATGGGCTGGTTCTGATTCATCTTCTCTGGCAGACCATAAGGAAGGTTACGATATTGTGGCGTATGAGGCGAGAGTTGTCGCCAATCCGGCGAGCAACACCGAGAATGCTAGCAGAGCGGTAGGATCGGTCCATATCATGCAGGGTGTTCTTGCAACGAGGCTCGAATGGGTGTTGATGATAATGTCCGGCGCGGGTAGGGAAGCGAACGTCCTGAATGCCACGGAGGTGATTGCGGCCGCTCAAGAACAGGGAGTGCCTTCGATTGTGTTACGTCCCGGCGCCGTGGGACTGAAGCAACTTGCCGGCCTTTCTGTACCGGATTCTATCAAGTCAGAACTGTCGGAAAGCCTTGGGGCGGGTAATACGCTCGTGCTGCCTGCGAAAGCACCGACGATCAGTGGAGTGTCTCAGCTGGCTTGGTGGAGGCTCGACGATGCGTCCGGAGAACTCATCGGATGTCATGCCTGGCGGTCGAAGGGAATGCCTATACGGAATACGCGGGCACAATAGTCGGCGTTTCATTGTGCACTATGGCAGCGGGTGCGGCAAAAAATAGACAGGCGGGGTTTGCAGCTCTTGCCTACTGCATACTCTCGGGCGTGTTCGGTGGAGCGGGTATGTTTGTCGAAGGAACAGCGGGAATAGTGGCCGTCGAGGAGGCAGGGGCAGTTATGTTCAGCATATCCCTATTTAGCGGCGTGGTTGGTGCCGTCATTGCTGTAGTTGACTAAATACCAGAAGGAACTCGCGGCGAAGCCATTCTTAGCGAGGCAGGTTTGGAGTTGGGTCGCCAGGTAAATACATCGCTGGTTGTCTTGTTCATTCTTACGAGTGTGCCGGCTCGGTTTTCGCGGGATTTGAACAAGGCGCTTACACTGGCTGAACAACCGACCTCGTTCTTTGTGTCGATCATGAGTACGGCGGCGATCCTGTTTTCCCGAATTATTTTGGTGCGGCTCCTGCCCTTAGTGGAGAATGTCATTGCAGCTCGCCTCGCATACATGCGGCGTGGCCGCCAATGTTGCTGTTGCATCATGGCCGCAATGCGAATCCCTCGGAACGCTCGTCGTTAAAGCATCCTCGATCATGCGCGAGTTCAATAAGCCCATCGGGAATCGTGTCGTGAGACTCTCCCGGTGGTTGGCGTGCGCGGCTATGCTCCGCGTTTGTCTCGCTATCGCGACGATTCCCGCGAATGCCGCGCCGCCTGCGCCAATGGCGCCACCGTCGGGACTGGCACCCGGCGATTACAGCCCGGCGCAGGCGGCCGCCACTGCGGCAGCAAACAATCGGGCGGTGAAATTGGCGGTGCCGCGATTTCGCGTGTCGGCAAGCGTCGGCGATCAGCACCCGCCTGCGCACCGCGCGTTTCTCATCGTCAGCACGGAGTGGACAAACATCAGCTCAACGCAATACCTCGTGCCGCAGATGGCCAATCATCTGTTCCTCTTGATCAACGGCGATCGCCAATGCCGTATTGAGCGATGCCACCGCCTCGGCGCCGCATCCGCTCTCGATCGATCAGCTGGTCGTCCCGGCGACCGGCACGACCGTATCCGGCGACGCGGTCTTCGACATCCCCGATCACGGGGTGACGAGTCTGGAATTGTTCTTCATCGATTCCGATCAGGGAGACATGCACGTGCCGCTGTTCGGGCACGCGCCGCCTGAACCACGCGCCATCGCGGGTCCTGCCGGCAACGGCCTGATCGAGGCCTTGATATTGGGCATACAGCAGACAGCCGCGGTGGGCGGCGTGCATGCCCCGCCGGGACAGACGTATGCCGTGATTGACCTCAGGATGCGAGGTTTGTCGCCGGGCAACCTGGTCCGCTTCGATCCGAACCCGTACGCTGTACTGGGGGATGCGGACGGCTACAGCTATCACCTCGTACCGGTCGAAGGACTCGAGGATGAGTTCACCGCGGCGACGCAGCTGCTTCCCTTGGCCCCGTCCCGAGGCACGCTGGTCTATCTCGTTCCCGCTTCGCACTCCGCACTGACTCTCGCGATCAATCTGCCGGACTACCCGGCGCTTGGATTTGCAATACCGAATACCGGCCCCGCAGCAAGCCGTCCCGGGAAACTCTTGGTGAGCTTCGAGGATCCCGACACACTCACGCTCAGCGTGCTCGGGCTGAGCCGCGCAGCGTCGATCGGAGGCAATGCCGCCGAGAGCGGCAAGGATTTTCTCATTTTGGACGTTCTCTTTGCCTCGAAGGTCGATCAGGGCATCGAATTCCAGACCGCCGAGCAGTTGCTGCTGCTCGACGGGCAGGATCAGATTGCGGTCGACCCCGACGCGCTCGGAGCGTTGCCGCATGGGCTGACGGAAAACAGCGTCATACCGGCCCACGGCCAGGCGCGATTTCAAGTCGTCTACCAGGTGACGACAGCGCCGGCTCATTTGTCGCTCCGCTACCGCGGCTTCCAATCGGACACCACGAAGGCTCTGCCGGATGTTTCCGCGAAGTAAACGCACCGGGGCGCGCAGCGCGCCGAAGTGGGGCATGGCGGCGGCTGCGTGGTGCCTTTGCCTCGGAATGGTCGTAGGCGCTCCGGCCACGCGCGTCGGGCCGGCATCGTCGGCGACCGGCACGAACATCGCCGCGCTCGATGCCGGCGGCGGCATCGCCGGCATCACCGGCACCTTCGGTCCCGGCCACACGGGCCGCAGCCTCATCGATGCATCGACCGACTCGGCCTGGCAGCCTGAGGGCAAGGGTTTCACCTTCCCGCAGGACATTGTCATCTGCTTTTTCAAGCAGGACTCGGCGCTGGTGTCGGCGGTCATCGTTACGATGCCGCCCGAGCGGTCGCACGGGCCGAAGGACGTCGAGGTGTGGACCTCGATGAATGACTCAAAGGACGGCTTCACCAAGGTGGCCTCCGCCACCTTGAACGCCTCGAAGCCGGTGCAGGTGATCTCCTTTGCTCCGGTCGAGGCGCGCTACGCCAAGCTTCGGGTGCTCTCGAGCGGTGAGCCCGGCGTGCTCGAAATCGCCAAAATCCAGGTCAGCGAGGGATCGCGCCCCGGCTACACGGCGCTGCGCGTACGCCACCCCGAGATCGCGGGCTGGAAGCGCAGTGCGCGCTTTGCCGCGCAGCGTGGCATCGAGTGGCTGCAGCCTGCGGCCGTCGAGTGGCAGAGAAGCAATCAATGTTTCGGTTGTCACGTGCAGGCGCAGGCGGCGATGGGGCTCGCGGTTGCCGAGCGCAACGGCTATCTCGTCAGCCGCACAGCCGTTAAGGAGCTGGCCGACTACATGCGCCTCCTGCAGGACAAGGACGGCAGCGAAAGCAACATGCTGCTGCTCGACAATCAGTCCGTCATGAGCGCCGAACTCGCAGCCAAAAGCACCCACACACCGACCGATCAGCCGATCATGGCGACCCAGTTCGCGGCGATGAGCTTCGCCTATCTCGATCAGCTGTCGGACAACAAGCCCGACGGGACTCTCCTGAAGTATGCGGATTGGCTCGCCGGCAAGCAGCAATCCACCGGCGAGCTCGTCCCGGATCTGGATCGGGCGCCGATCTGCCAGGGATCGTTCATGACCACGGCGCATGCCGCTATCGCCTTCATGCAGGCGTTCGCGGAGAGCGGCGATGCGCGCTATCAGGCGGCCGGCGAGAAAGCCATGGAATTCATCGCCGCGGGCAAGCCCAAAACCACCCAGGACGAGGTGTTCGTGATCCTCGCCCTGTCGCGCTTCGGAAATCCGCAGCAGCGATCCCTGGTGAACGGCCTCATTACCCAGTTGAAAGCGCAGCAGGACGCCAGCGGCGGCTGGCGCGAGTCGAGCGATTTGCAAGGGCCGAATGCCTTTGCGACCGGGCAGGTGCTGTATGCGTTCAAGGAAGCCGGAGTCGACATCCGATCTGCGGAGTTCCAGCGCGGGGTCAAATATCTGCTCGGCACGCAACAGGACAGCGGCGCCTGGCCCGGTCAGAACACCGCGTCCAGTCAGCCCTCGGAATTCGCGCCCACCATGTGGGCTGTCATCGGGCTCGCTGGATCCTACGCGGATGTCGAGGAGCCCACCGCCGACTCCATCAAGTCCGAGCTCGACAAGCACGGCCGTGCCATCTTGTACATCAATTTCGACTTCAACAAAGCCACCATCCGGCTCGATGCCAAGCCCATTCTCGCCCAGGTGGTGAAACTCATGACGGATGAGCCGAGCCTGACGCTCGCCGTCAACGGGCACACCGACAACGTGGGGCAGCACGACTACAACGTCAAGCTCTCGCAAATGCGCGCGGCTGCCGTCGTCGATGCACTCGTGGCGGCGCACATCGCACCGGCGCGCTTGAGCTCGGGCGGATTCGGCCCCGACCAGCCCATTGACGACAACAGCACGGAGAAGGGGCGAGCCAAGAACCGGCGCGTGGAGCTGGTGAAGATGTGAGTGCGGCCTGGAACGCGCCAGTGAAAACATCGGTCGCAGCGATTCTCTTTTATTCCCTCTCGACGGGGATTATGGCGCAAACGCCGGCTGAAGTATTCACGAGCCCCAAAGGTGAATTCCGTCTTACGTATTCTCCGCCGCTGGTGCGCTGCGCGCGGAACCCCACTCAGCCGGTAGAGGGCGGCGCGTGGCTGCCGGATTCCTGCCGACGCGAGGTGTGCGAGGACCAGTCGTTGCCTTCAGCCAGCACGATTGCTTGTGTTGCATATTCCGGGGATGAATTTTCCGAGAAGCCGGGGTTTGGGGCCGGCGCCCTCTTCGTCGCAGGGGTGGCAAACGCCTCCACCAAGGAACTCTGTCTACAGGCCAACCCGGCCTGGAACATTCAGAGTAGGGGGAACTCGACAATTGCCGATGAGCCGTCGGCGCAATTCCATACGGTGGAGAACTGGATGATGCACGAACGGGTTTCCATCATCGACCGCGTATTTCACGCAGGGACGTGCTACGAAATCGGGATCCAGCGCGTCCACGTCAACACGGGGGCCTATGAATCCGGCACATTCAAGGAATTCACTTCCCAGGATGAGGCGAAGGTTCGGCAGCGCTTGCGCCGAGCGCTGCAGTCGTTCCGCTTTTCGCATTAGACCGCTCTCGCAACAGGGGTGTACACTCAGCGGGCCTTGGAACACAACGAAACAATAAGCGTGCCGAGGAGGAAAGCGCGATGCCCAAATTCAGCACCCTGGCAATCGGGATCTCGATGACCTGCGTGGCGGTGAGTGCGCGGGCGCAGAATCCGTTCGAGGCGATCAAGGCATTCTCAGCGACTTTCGTGATGAGCGGGATGCCCGCGAGCATGCATCAGGGGCAGGCTGAGGCGAAGATCTATCGCTCCGGCAACAAGATCAGATCCGATCTGCCGGGTGGTGCGGGCTACACCATCGTCGATATCAGTCAGCGCACGAGTTACATGGTCATGGGCAGCGGCATGTGCATGCAAATGACGGCCAAGGAGCAGCAGAATCCATTCGCTCAGGCTCCGGATGCCACGGTCGAGCGCTCCGCGGCGGGCACCGACACCGTGGATGGCCATGTCTGCAAGGTGGAGAATCTGACGATCACTCCGCACAGCGGTCCGCGCGCCGGGCAGTCCACCAAGATGAAGGTCTGGGAAGCGCAGGACCTGCATGGGTTTCCTCTCAAAGTCGAGGCGCAGACCGCCCATGGTCTCATCACCACGGAGTACAAGAACGTGAGCTTGGCCGAACCTGACGCCTCGCTATTCGTGCATCCGGACAATTGTCGACAGATGCCTGGCATGCCAGGCATGCCAGGCATGCCGGGCATGCCTGCCACGCCCGGCGGCAGCCCACGCTGACGCAGCGGCAATCGCGGGTCCTATAAGCCGGCAATCCCGCCACCGCCATATGTTCCTGAGCAAGGCAGAAATCGATGCGGTGGATTTACAGATAGCCCGCGTCCACGCGGCGACGGGGGTACGGGTGGTCGCCGCGGAAATCGGCAAGGCGGACACGTACGAGGAGCTGCCTTGGAAGGCGTTTGCGCTCGGGGTTGCGCTGGCTGCGCTGGCGGTGGCCGGTGCGGGTCGCTTCGGCCCATCCTGGGGGACGCTGCACCAGCAGGTATTGTTGTCGGCGATCATGCCGCTTGCGGTCGGCGCACTGGCCGCGCTGCTCGCAATCTTCATTCCCGCCTTCGGCCGGCTCTTTTTGCACGGCGCGCGATGCGAGGTCGAAGTCGGCGTTTATGCCGAGGCGCTGTTTCTGCGACGCGAGCTTTTCAAGACACCCAATCGCGACGCGATCCTCATTCTGGTGAGCCGGCTCGAGCGCCGGGTGCATATCTTTGGCGATACCGGCTTGCGCGGTACGGTCGGGGAGGCCGAGTGGCAGGCGGTGATCGAGCGGATGAAGCCGGCGCTGCGCGAGATGCGGACCGCGGATGCGCTGCAGGCAGGTCTTGCGGGCATAGAAGAGATATTGGTGCGCGCCGGCTACAAGGCAGGTACCGCCGCGGACAGCGGGCCGCCCGAGCCGCTGATCGAGGAGAAGGGCGCGTGAGCCATGCACCGCGGGCGTGCCAATTGATGCGGGCGTGCGTGGTCTTTCTGGCTCTCGCATTCCTGACTCCGGCGCGTGCAGCCGATGTGCCGTTCCTGACCGGGCGGGTGGTCGACAATGCGGAAATCCTGCAGCCCGTAACCCGAAGCAAGCTCACCATCGCGCTCAGAGCGCATGAGCAGCACACCACCGACCAGATCGTCGTACTCACCGTGCCCACCATAGGGGACATGAGCGTGGAGGAATACGCAACCAAGGTGTTCGAGACGTGGAAGCTCGGCATGAAGGGCAAGGACAACGGCGTGCTCATCGTGATCGTGCCTCAGGACCGCAAAATGCGGATCGAGGTCGGCTACGGCCTGGAAGGCACCCTGACGGACGTCGCCTCGAGCCGCATCATTCGCAACCTGATGACCCCGCAGTTCAAAGCCGGGAACTACGACAAGGGTGTGGAGGACGGCACGATGGCGGTCATTGCACAGCTCGAGGGCCAAGCCGATGTCGCACCGGAACCCGCAGCGACCAATGCCGCAAAGCCGTCTTCGAATGGCTTCTCTCCGCCGATGCCCTGGCCGATGCGCATACTGTTGGGGGCATTCATCTTCGGCATCATCGGGCTTTTCACTTTCATGGGCGTCATGACGCCGGGGTTCGGCGGCTGGTTCTTGTATGTCTTCCTGGTCCCGTTCTGGGCAATGTTCCCGGTTGTCATTCTCGGCATGAAGGTCTCCTTGGTGGTGTTTGTCATTTACCTCATCGGCTTCCCGATCGCGAAGGTGCTGGTGGCGCGCACTGCTTGGTACGCCAAGGCTGCCGAGGATCTGAAGTCGAAAGGCAGGGCCAGCATCGGCGGCTTCACGGTGATGGGGGGCGGATTCTCCGGCGGCGGCTCGTCGGGAGGCGGCGGAGGATTCTCCGGCGGCGGCGGCGGTTCGGGCGGGGGCGGAAGCTCCGGCAGCTGGTGAGCACGCCGGGCCATGGCGCGCTGCGGCCCCGCAGCGGCGCGGCTCTGCAGATTGAAACTTCGCGCTCCAATTTTTATAGGCCCCATTTTTATATTATAATGACTACATTATAAAGGTTGCGGCATCGCGGGGAAGAATCATGCGGAACGTGAAGACTCTGGGACTTCTGGGTACCGGCGTTATCGGCGGCGGCTGGGCTGCGCGCGCGCTGCACTTCGGCATCGACGTGATCGCGGCCGATGTCAAGCCCGAAATGGAATCGTGGATCCGCGGCGCGGTCGCCAACGCGGAGCCCGCGCTGGCGCGGCTCACCTTCGCGCCTCTGCCGCCCAAGGGGAAGCTCTCGTTCACCACCGATTTGCGCGCCATGGCGCAGAGCGCGGATTTCATCCAGGAAAACATTCCGGAGCAGCTGCCGTTGAAGCAGCGCATTCTCGCAGAAGTGAGCCGGCACGCCGGCGCGGACGTTATCATCGCTTCGAGTACTTCGGGATTGACTCCCACCGACCTGCAGCGCGACATGGTCGCGCCGGAGCGATTCTGCGTCGCGCATCCGTTCAATCCGGTGTACCTGCTGCCGCTGGTCGAGCTCGTCGGCGGCGCGAAGACGGCGCCCGCCACCATCGAGGCGGCCGCCAAGTTCTTCACCTACATCGGCATGCATGCCCTGAGGGTGCGGCGCGAGGTGCCGGGCCACCTGACGGATCGGCTGCAAGAGGCGATCTGGCGGGAGATCCTCCACATGGTGAACGACGGCGTCGCGACCACCGGTGAGCTGGACGAGTCCATCATTTACGGCCCGGGGCTGCGCTGGGCGGGCATGGGCACCAACCTCATCTATCATCTGGCGGGCGGGGAGACCGGAATGCGGCACATGCTGGCGCAGTTCGGACCGGCCCTGAAGTGGCCGTGGACCAAGCTCGAAGCGCCTGAACTCACGGAACAGCTGATCGACCGGATGGTCGAGGGCACGCAGAGCGAGGCCGCCGGCCGCTCGATTCGCGAGCTCGAGCGGCTGCGCGACGACTATCTCGTCGCCATCCAGCAGGTGCTGCGGCAGTTCGACATCGGCGCGGGCTCGACGCTGCGCGCGCTCGAGGAGCGGCTATACAAGGACGCGGGCGGCCCCGCTGCGCGCGGCATCCCTGCGCGCGCGGACACGCTGCCGCGGTTCGACAGCGTCGTGCGGCCGGAGTGGGTCGACTACAACGGCCACATGTCCGATTTCCTGTACGTGCATCTGTTCGGCACGGCCATGGACGCGATTTATCGGAGCGTCGGAGTCGACGAGGCCTATCGCAAGAAGGGCCGGATGTTCTATACGGTCGAAAGCCATGTCCGGCACCTGGGCGAAGCGAAGGTCAACGAGCCGCTGTATGTCACGACCCAGGTGCTCGCGCTCGACGACAAGCGCTTTCACCTGTTCCACCGCGTCTACCGCGGGCGCGACGACGTGCTGATCGCAACCGGTGAGCAGATGCATCTGCACGTGGATACCGCGGCGGCGAAGGCGGTACCGATGGACCCGCCGCTGCGCGCGAAGCTCGAGTCGCTGCGCCGGCCGCACGCCGCAATGCCCGGCCCGGAAGAGGCCGGCAAACCGATCGGCAGCCGCGCCGCGCGCTAGCGAACCCAATGCCGAAGATCGTCGATCACGCCAAGCGCCGCGATGAAATCGCGCACGTGGCATGCCAGGTGGTGGCGAGCCGCGGTTTCGAGCAGGCGACGCTGGCGCGAATCGCGCGTGCGGCCGGATACACCACCGGCATGGTGGCTCACTACTACGACTCCAAGCAGGACATCATTCTCGGTGCGCTGCGTCTGATTCTGCTGCGTATCGAGCAGCGGCTGACCCGCGAGCGCGACAGCGGCGATGCGAATCTGCTGAGCGTGCTGTCGGAGGCGCTTGCGATCGACGCGCAGCGGTTCACCGAATGCGCGTTTTGGATGGCCTTTTGGGGCCAGGTGTCCGCGGATCCGAGGCTCAAGCGGCTGAACGCGTGGGTGCATCGCGAATACATGCGCCTGTTCGCGCGCTGCTTCGCAGAACATTGGCCGGAGTGGCCGCGATGGCCGCAGACCGTGCGCAACCAGGTGCTGCGCTCGGTGGTCACTTTCATCAATGGCCTGACCGCGGGCGCGGTGACGAGCGCGCGCGACTGGCCGGCGCGGATGCAGATCGAGCAACTGGGCCTGCAACTGGAGCTGCTGCGCCGCTGGGCGAGAGCCCGGGCGCGCCGAACCTTACCATTGAAAGGCGCCTTGCCGCGCGGCTAGGCCAAAGGAGGATCGCGATGGATTTCTCGCTCACCGATGAACAGCAGCTGATCGTCAAGACGACCCGTGAATTCGTGCAAAATGAGCTCTACCCGCACGAAAAAGAAGTCGAAGAGACCGGCGTGCTGCGCGATGATCTTCACCACGAGCTGAAGGCGAAGGCCATCGATGCGGGCCTGTATGCGGCCAACATGCCGGTGGAGGTGGGCGGCGCCGGATTGGACACGGTCAGCTGGGTGATGTACGAGAAGGAGCTCGGACGCACCAACTACGCGCTGCATTATTCCTGTGTGGGCAGGCCCTCGAACATTCTGCTGGCGTGCGAGGGCGAGCAACGGGAGCGCTACCTCAAGCCGACCGTGCGCGGCGAGCGCATGGAGTGTCTGGCGATGACCGAGCCGGGCGCCGGATCGGATCTGCGCAGCATGAAAACCTCCGCGGTCGCGTCCGGCGGGGACTTCGTCATCAACGGCACGAAGCACTTCATCAGCGGCGCGGACCACTCGGACTACGTCATTCTATTCGCGGCCTCCGGGGAGGAATCGGGCGCGCACGGGCCGCGCAAGAAGATGACGGCGTTCCTGGTGGACATGGGCACCCCCGGCTTTGGGGTGCGTCCCGGCTACAAGAACGTGTCGCATCGCGGCTACACCAACAGCATTCTCGAATTCAACAATTGCCGCGTGCCGAAGAGCGCCATCCTGGGCGAATTGCATCGCGGATTCGAGGTCGCCAATACCTGGCTCGGCGCCACGCGCCTGCAGGTGGCGGCCACGTGCCTGGGCCGCGCCGAGCGTGCGCTGGAACTGTCGAAGCAGTGGGCGGTCGACCGGGTGCAATTCGGGCAGCAGATCGGCAAGTTTCAGGGTGTGAGCTTCAAGCTCGCGGACATGGCGGTGGAGCTTCGCGCCGCGGAGCTGTTGGTGCTGGAAGCGGCGTGGAAGCGCGACCACAAGATCGACACCGACATGGACATGGCGATCGCCAAGGTCAAGGCGACCGAGATGCTGGCCATGGTGGCCGACGAGGCATTGCAGATTCATGGCGGAATGGGCCTCATGAGCGACCTGCCGCTGGAGCGGATCTGGCGCGATGCGCGCATCGAACGCATCTGGGACGGTACCAGCGAAGTACAGCGCCACATCATTTCGCGCAGCTTGCTGCGACCGCTGGGCGGTTAGTCGAGCGGGCGTTGCATTATGGCAAAAATGCCCGTGTGGCGGCGCACGACGGCATGCACGGGAAGCGGCCGGCGGCGCGCAGCCCGCAGGGCCGGTCCTTCGATGTGCTTGTCCTTCCTGTACTTACTCAATTTTATTCAAGCGCAGTCCATGCGCTATGGACGGGCCTATATTGCGGTCCGCTCGTGTCTTGTTCAGGCAACATAATGTAATTGGGCTCGTCCGTAACGCAATACGTACAATTTCTCGAGCAATTGCGGGCAATATCCTTGACAATACAGTTGCAGCGCTAACCTCGCTGTTGCTTGAAAAGTACAAAGGGGAAAATATGATCGACCCAGAAGTCGCACGCTTGCGACAGTTGCGCAACTACGCATTGCGTGCCCGGGCGGTTTCTCGAGCCCTCAGCTCGACCCGATGGGCTTCGAACGAACCGTTGCTGGCGCGCAGTGCATGCTCGAGCTGGCGCATCGCACGGACGGTGTCGGGACGCCTGAGGGCAAATCCGTACCAGCGCTATCAGAGAGATGTGGGTATCGCATCTCGGGTGCGCAGTTCGGTGCTGGCATGGCTATCGGCGCTGATGATCCGAAGTCGCCTGCAGGCGCTTCGGGAATGTGAATCGCAGCTGCGGCGGATGTCGCGTCTGCTGGATGACGCGCGGGCATTGACGTGGTCGCCGGATCTCAGCGATGCGTTCGGCCGATCGCAGCTGGAAATGCGATCGCTCATGGCCTCATTGGCACATGAGACCCACAGCACGTGGGGAGCCGAGAGCCGCACGGCCGGCCAGCCGCTGGCTCGGCCGATGGCGGGAGATTGGCCGTACCTGGCATTCTGAGGCCGTTCGCACTCGCTCAGCCGACCACGGCCCCGAATAGGCGTCCGACGCAATAGGTGATCAGGGCCGCGGCGGCGCCGATGGCGACCTGCCGAGCACCCGAAAAGAGGGGGGTGCGGCCGTTAAAAAAGGACGTCACCAGGCCAAGGGTGAACAATGCCGCCAGGGACATGGCGACGCTGCCGATGATTCCCGGCCGTGTAGCGAGAGCGAAAAACGGCAGCAAGGGCACGATGGCGCCCAGTGCAAAAAGCACGAATGACACCGACGCTGCGCTCAGGGGACTGGCCCCCAGATGAGCCGGCTCGAATCCAAGAGCTTCGCGCACCAGCGTATCCGCGGCGCCCGGATCCTCGGCGAGGACCTTGTCGGCGGCACGTCGGGCCCCATCCTCGGTCATTCCTTTGGCCTCGTAGATCAGCACCAATTCCCTGCGTTCCAGCGCGGATGTAGCGTGGGCGTTCTCGACCTGTTGGTCGATCTGGCGCGCCGCCATCTCACGGGCATTGGTCACCGATAACCACTCGCCCAGAGCCATGGCGCAGGCTCCGGCGAACAGGCCGGCGACGCCGGTGAGCAAAATGGTCGAGTTTTGCGCGCCGCCGCCGGCAACCCCCATCAACAGACAGAAATTCGATACCAATCCGTCGTTCGCGCCGAGAACCGCGGCGCGCAGATTGTTGGCCAAATTACTTCCGCCCCAGCGTGGATGCTCCGCCTTCGCTTCGCCGGGTGGAGGCGTATAGTTCCCGATGGTCCGCATGACCGCCGCATGGCCCCGTTCCTCCCTGGCCAACCCTGCGGCTTTGGCGTCTTCCTGATCCGAATAAAGATCCCGGTCCGCAAGCTCCCGCGACGTGATGCTGGGGATCACGAAGGCAACGCCAAACTGCCGCGCCAACCGCGTCAGCATCCGCGTGCGCAGCGAGGGCTGGAATGGCGGAACGCGGTGTCCCATCGAGCGCAGGCGCTCCTCCCAGAACGTCGAATGCTCGCGCTCAGATGCCGCCAGCTTGTTGAACACACTGCTCAAACTGCTGTTGCGCTCGATGGCCGCAAGCGCCTGGTACAGCGCGGCGCTGTCGCGCTCGGCTTTCCAATTGCGCAATAACCGGGCGAGCTCATTCGATTCCACATGCATCTCCGCGAGTAACCGCAGGATCGAGCCTCCGCCTCACAAAGGCCAATATCAAGTCTCCCGGGCGGGGCAATAAGATATTGGGCATCATTGGAATGCAACCGATCGAATCAGGAGCGCGTGCCGGTGACAGCAACTACGAGTGAGGGATCTCAGACCCATCACCGGACCGCCTTGACACCGGCCGCGCTGGCATGCATGGGCGTCGTGTTCGGCGACATCGGAACGAGCCCCCTTTATACCCTGCAGATCGCCACGAAGGCCGCGAGCCCGAGCGGAGCGATCTCGCCGGAGGCAGTCCTCGGCATCGTGTCGCTGATCTTCTGGTCATTGATCATCGTCATTTCCATCAAATATGCGATCCTGATCATGCGCGCCGAGCAACCACGGCGAGGGCGGTATCCTGGCGCTTCTCGCCTTGGTGAGTCCGCGTCGCGCCAAGACAACCGGCGGCGTGCGGCCATGGTCATCGTGGGTCTGATCGGGGCTACGCTGCTCTACGGCGACGGCACCATCACTCCGGCGATTTCGGTGCTGAGCGCCATCGAAGGCATCAAGCTCTACGCGCCCCAGACGGAGAGATTCGTGGTCCCGCTGACGCTCGTGATCCTCGTGGTGTTGTTCGTCATCCAGCGCAAGGGCACATCCTGGGTCGGCGGCATATTCGGACCGGTCATGCTGGTGTGGTTCGTGCTCATCGGGATTCTTGGCATCGTGGGAATTGCCAAGGCGCCCGCCATTCTCGCCGCGCTCAGTCCCCTGCCGGCGATCACTTATTTATCGCACGCGGGACCGCTGGCGCTGGCGGTGATCGGAGGCGCTTTTCTGGCGGTCACGGGCGGTGAGGCATTCTATGCCGACATGGGCCATTTCGGTCCGCTGCCCGATTCGCGTCGCCTGGTTCGGTGTGGCGCTGCCGGCCTTGACGCTCAATTATTTCGGCCAAGGGGGACTCCTGCTGACCGAGCCCGGGGCGGTGGAGAACTCCTTCTATCAGCTCGCCCCGGAATGGTCGCACTACGGCTCTGGTCGCACTGGCGACGCTCGCGACCGTCATCGCCTCCCAATCGATCATCTCCGGCGCCTATTCGCTGACGAGCCAGGCCATCCAGCTCGGCTTTCTGCCGCGCATGAACATCGTTCACACGGCCGGCCACGAGATCGGCCAAATCTATATGCCGCTCGTGAACTGGGCGCTCGCGGTCGGCACGTTGGCGGCTGTCATCGGTTTCGGGTCGTCGGCCGCGCTGGCGGGAGCTTATGGAATCGCGGTGTCGCTGCTGATGGCGATCACCACGCTGATGGCGACGTTCGTCGCACTGGATTGGAAGCACAATCCGTTGATCGTCTACGCCGTGAACGGCAGCCTGCTCGCGCTGGATTTGTTGTTCGTTGCATCGACCTCCACGAAGCTTCTGGACGGCGGTTGGTTCCCCTTGGCGATCTCAATCATCATCGCGTTCCTGATGCTCACCTGGCGCAGGGGCATGGAGATCATGGACAAGGTGCGCGTGGAGGTCCGGGAGAAGGCGGCGGAGTTCATCGAACGCGTCAAAGCCGATCCGCCGTATCGAATCCCCGGCACCGCGGTGGTGCTCGGTCGCATGATGCATGGCGTGCCGCTGTCTCTCACACACAACCTCTAGCTCAATCACGTGCTGCACGAGAACGTATTGCTGGTCGCGGTGGAAATGACCGAGACGCCGCGCGTCTCCGAGGAAGATCGCGTCAAGGTCACGCCGATTTCCGACCACATCGATCGCGTGGAACTGCGATTCGGTTTCATGGAAAAAGCGGACATTCCCAAGGGACTGCGCTGCGCGCTCGAACGCCGGCAGATTTCAGAATGCAATCTGCGGCAAGTGACCTACTACACCGGTCACGAGACCATCATTCCGACGGATCGGCCGAGCGGGATGGCGCGCTGGCGCAAAGCGATTTTTGCGCTCATGCACCGCAACGCGCTGCGGCCCGGCGCCTATTTCAATATTCCGCCTGCCCAGGTGATGGAGATCGGCGTCGAGTTCGAGATTTGAGCCCCGGACGAATCAACGCCGCATGCGGCGCAACCTCCAGCCGACACTAGAATCTGAGTACCTTCACGTACCGTACGTGGGGCAACGCGCGCAGCTTCTGCTGAATGTCCTCGGGCACCACCTGATCGACGCCCACGATGGCGATGGCGTCCTGCTCGGCGGCCTGGCGGCCCAGGTGGAAAGTTGCGATATTGATATTGGCCTCCCCCAGCATCGTGCCCAGCGCGCCGATGAAACCGGGCTTGTCCAGATTGTTGATGAGCAGCATCACCGGATGGAAGTCCGCTTCCAGGGCCATGCCCTTGACTTCGACGATCTTCGCGGTGCCCGCGTTGACCACGCCGGCGAGCGTGCGCCAACGCCCCCCGGTGAGAACCTTGATCCGGATCAGCGATCCGTAGATCGGGGAGGTATCGCGCCTGGACTCGGTCAACGGCGATGCCCTTTTGCTTCAGTACGACGGGCGCGGACACCATGTTCACGTCCGGCATCAGCGGCCGCATCAATGCAGCCAGCGCCATCGCGGTCAGGGGCTGGGTGTTGAGCTGCGCGACTTCTCCTTCGTATTCGATCTCGACCGCCTCGAGGCCGTCGTCGGCAATCTGCCCGGCAAAAGCGCCGAGCTTGTCGATGAGCCCGATGAAGGGTTTGAGACGCGACGCCTCTTCCGCGCTGATCGAGGCCATGTTGAGCGCATTGGTGACGGCCCCGGCCAGCAGGTAATCCGACATCTGCTCGGCCACCTGCAGAGCGACGTTCTCCTGCGCCTCGTTGGTGCTGGCGCCGAGGTGGGGAGTGGCGACGAAATTCGGTGCGCCGAACAGCACGCTCTCCTTGGCGGGCTCGGTGACGAAAACATCGAAACCCGCCGCTGCGACGTGCCCGCTTTCGAGAGCCGCACGCAACGCCGCCTCATCGACGAGTCCGCCGCGGGCCGCATTCACGATGATGACGCCTCGTTTGGTCTTGCCGATTGCCTCTGCCGACAGGATGTTCCTGGTCTTGTCGGTCAAAGGCGTGTGCAGCGAAATCGCATCGGCGCGCGCAAGCAGATCGTCCAGCTCGACTTTCTCGACCCCGAGCTTGACTGCGCGCTCCGGCGATAGAAACGGATCGTAGGCGATCACTTTCATCTTGAGCGCCAGCGCCCGCTCCGCGACCAGTGCACCGATATTGCCGCAGCCTATGAGTCCCAGGGTCTTGGCATAGAGCTCCACGCCCATGAAGCGGCTCTTCTCCCATTTCCCGCCTGGGTGGAGGCATCCGCCGCGGCGATCTGCCGAGCCGCGGCAAACAGCAGGGCAATGGCGTGCTCGGCGGTCGTGATCGAATTGCCGAACGGAGTATTCATGACCACGATGCCGCGCGCGGTGGCCGAAGGAATGTCGATGTTGTCGACGCCGATGCCGGCGCGACCGATCACCTTGAGCCTCGTCGCGGCGGCAATGACGTCCTTGTCCGCCTTCGTCGCGGAGCGCACCGCCAGGCCGTCGTAGCCGGCGATGATCTTCACCAGATCGGCCTTCTTGAGGCCGATGCGCACGTCCACCTCCACGCCCGCGGCTGCGGAAAATGTCGAGCGCTTTCGGGCTCAACTCATCGGCAATGAGAACTTTGGGCATGGGCATCCTTATGCGGCGCTCTGGAGCGAGCGCGAGGCAGCTGGCGAACGCCCAGTCGAGCCACGGCGTCAGCGCCTCGCAGATCGCTTTGCTCGATCGTGGCGCCGCACCAGATGCGCAATCCGGGCGGCGCGGATCGATACGATGCCGCATCGAGCGCCACGCCTTCCCTCTCCAGGATCGCGGCCAGATTCTTGGCAAACTCCGCCTGGCGGGCTTCGGGCAGCGATGTCACGCGATCATCGACCACCTTCAGGCAAACGCTCGTGTTGCTGCGAATCGCCGGATCGGACACGAGAAAGTCGACCCAGGGCGTCCGCGCCACCCATTCCGCCAGCACGCCGGCATTGGCATTCGCGCGAGCCTGCAACGCCGCAAGGCCGCCGATGCGCTCCGCCCATTTGAGCGCGTCGATATAGTCCTCGGTGGCGAGCAACGACGGCGTATTGATGGTCGCACCCTCGAACAACTCCTGATCGAGCTTGCCTTTCTTGGTCATGCGAAAGATCTTCGGCAACGGCCGCGGCGGGTATATAGCTCTCCAATCGGGCCACCGCGCGCGGGGACAGAATCAGCATGCCGTGAGCGGCCTCCCCGCCCAGCACCTTCTGCCAGGAGAAGGTCACCACGTCGCACTTGGACCACTCGATCGGCTGCGCGAATGCGGCGCTGGTCGCATCATTGATCGTAATGCCCTCGCGGTCCGCGGCGATCCAGTCGAAATTCGGAATCCTCACGCCCGAGGTCGTGCCGTTCTGCGTGAAGACGATGTCGGCCGTCGCGCGCGCAAGCGACAGATCCGGCAGCACTCCATAGGGCCGGCCGATATGAATGCGGCAATCCGCAAGCTTCAATTGCTCGACCGCATCGGTCACCCATTCCTCGCCGAAGCTTTCCCAGGCGAACACATCGACCGGGCGCGCACCCAGCATCGACCACAGCGCCATTTCCACGGCGCCCGTGTCGGATGCGGGCACGATCGCGATCTTGTGATCGGCAGGGACGCACAGCAGCGCGCGGGTGCGGTCGATCGCTTCCTTGAGCTTGGCTTTCCCAGGTTTGGAGCGGTGCGAGCGGCCGAGCAGCGCGCCCTCGAGGGCCTGCAGATTCCAGCCGGGACGCTTCTTGGTCGGGCCCGAAGAGAATCGGGCATCAGCCGGACGGACGCCCGGCAGCGGTATGCGTGTCATCGATATTGTACTCCCATCCTTACAGATGAGCGTCCGCCGTTGGGAGCGGATGGCCCGGCACGAAGGATAGAGATACTTTCCGATCTGTCAAGCCGGAACTCATGTCGAGGACCGGATCACGCCTCTCGAGGACCGGCTCAGGCCTCCGGAATCACGCGAGCCGCTGGCCACCTCGTGTTGCCGCGCTGTTCATGGCGTGAGGATCGCGGCTCAGCGGCCGGTCCAGTGCGGCTTGCGCTTCTCGGTGAACGCGCGCGTCCCCTCCTTCAGATCGTCGGAGCGGATGACCTGCTGCACGATATCGAGCGAGTCGTGCAGCTCGAAGGCCTGGTGCTCGGGTACCATTTCGGTGTGCCGCAACAGCTGCTTGATCGCGGGAAACAGCAGCGGCGGACCCTCCGCGAGCTGCCGGGCGATTTCGCGCGCCTTGGCGAGTCCCTGGCCCTTCGGCACGACGTGGTTCGCGAGCCCCCAATGCTTGGCCTCCGCCGCATCCATCCAGCGTCCGGTCAGCAGGAACTCGACCGCCACATGGTACGGGATGCGCCGCCGCAGCTTGATGGTGCCGGCATCGGCGAGCACGCCGACGTTGATTTCGGGCAGCGCGAATTTCGCATGCTCCTCCATGACGATGATGTCGGTGCCGAGCACGACCTCGAAGCCGCCGCCGCAGGCGATGCCGTTGACCGCCGCGATGATCGGCTTGTTGAGATTGCGCGGATAATTGAGGCCGCCGAAGCCGCTCACGCCCCAGTCCTCGTCGGATTTTTCGCCGCCGGCCGCGGCCTTGAGATCCCAGCCGGGCGAGAAGAATTGCTCGCCGGCGCCGGTGATGATGGCAATGCGCAGCGCCGTGTCGTCGCGGAAGGAGACGAATACCTCGTTCAAGCCGGCGGCTGGTCGCGAGATCGATGGCGTTCGCCTTCGGCCGATCGATCGTGACTTCGAGTATGCTGCCGTCTTTGACGATCTTGACTCCGTCGGACATGGCGGACCTCTTACTGTTATTAGCCGAGTTGTTCAGACGAATCAACGCATCGACGGCGACCGCCCCGTGGCCGGCGGGCCGCACGATGACCGGGATTCACGTCGATTTCGATGAGCGCGCCGCAGGTGGGCGGCGGCGTAGCGGGCGACGCCCAGCACGGCATCGATCAGCGCCTCGATATCGCCCGCGCGGCTTGCCGCGGATAACCCGCCAGGAGCTTCGCGACCTTGAGGCCGCGCAAGCGCCGCTGCGATCGAGCTCGCGCGTGAACGGCGGCAGCAGCGTGACGCTGTCCGCGAGCAGCTCGGTGAACACGCCGCCGGCGCCGAGCACCAGGACCTGGCCGAACTGCGGATCGACGATCAGGCCGATCGAGAATCTCGGCGACGCCGTCGCCGGTCATCTCCTCGACCAGCAGCGTCTCGGACAGCGCGCCCAGGCGCTGCGCGGCGGCCGCCGCCTCGGCGGCGTTCCGGATATTGAGCGCGACGCCGCCGACCTCGGTCTTGTGCTCGAGATGCGCGCCCGACGGCCTTGATCACGACCGGGAAACCCGAGCGGCTGCGGCGCACTGCGCTGCCTCGCCGGGCGTCGCGAGCTGCGCCGCGCGGGATGCGAACCCCGAACTGCCGCAGCGCCGCCTTGCCCTCGTGATTCGCTCAGGTGTACCGGCGACGCCGCGGGCGGCGCGCGCCGGCGGCAGTGCGCAGCTGCACGCCCGGGCCCGGCGCGCCACGCGCTGCCCACGGCGCCCGGCCAGCGCCAAGCGCCTCGAGCGCCTCGCGCTGTCCCTGCAGCGGAATCACGCCGCCGCTCCAGGCAGCGCCGGCGCACCCGCGCGCTGATGGTCTCGGGCAGCGAGGAGATCAGCGCGACGCGCGCGGCGTGGGTCGTGCGCGGCCTCGATGTACACATCGATCGCCGCATCGAACGAGGAGGCTGTCGGCCTTGCCCTCCGGCGGAAAGTCGAGCATGAAGCCGACGGCATCGTATCCCGGCGCGCATCGCGGTGGAGAACACGCGCCCGAGCGCGGGCGGGTCGAACCACAGATAGGTGTGGATATCGAACGGGTTGGCGATGGTCACGCGGTCCGTCGAGCAGCCCGCGCAAGCGTGTGCCGCGCGGCTCGGGCGGAATCGGCGCAAAATCGAGATCGAGCGTGCGCGCCACGTCCGCCGTCATCGCCATGTCGCCGCCCGAGGCGCCCATGACCAGCACCTTGCGGCCGGGAAGGGCGCCGCCCGTATGAAACACCTTGAGCGTCTCGCACAAGCGTGCCCAGCGTATCGCAGCGCGCGAGGCCGGCCTGACGGCAGAACGCGTCGAATACGCTGTCCGCGCCCGCGAGCGCGCCGGTGTGGCTGTGCGCCGTGCGCGCCGCCGCGGCGGTGCGCCCGGACTTGACCACCGCGATGGGCTTGCCCGCGGCGCGCGCGCCTTGTCCGCGGCGCGCGCGAATCGCTCGGCGTCCTTGATCCCCTCGAGATACAGGCCGAACGCCGTGACGCGCGGATCGTCGCAGAGGATCTCGATGAGATCCTCGACCGCCAGATCGGGTCTGGTTGCCGACGGAGAACAGATAGCCGATCGGCACCGAGCGCTCGTTGAAGCTCAAGGTGAGCGCGATGGTGCCGCTCTGGCAGATCAAGGCGACGCCGCGCTCGACGTGAGCGCCGACCACCTGATCGGGCAGCATGCGGCCCGATCGAAGAAATTCACGAAGCCGTAGCAGTTCGGGCCGAAGAAGGGCAGGTCCGCGGCATTGTCGAGCAGCGCCTGGGTCAGCTGCCGCCCGATTCGGTGCCGAGCTCGGAGAAACCCGGAGCTGAAGCACACGAAGCCGCCGGCGCCGCGCGCGGCGAGCTCGCCGGCGACCGCCGGGCGCCTCGTGATTCGGCACGGCGATGAAAGCGGCGTCGGGTGCGCCCGGCAGCTCGGCGACGGAGCGATAGAACGTGGTCGGCGGCGGTCGACGGGCGGCGTCGGATGCACGCGCCAAATCGGTCCCGCGATAGCCGATCGCCGCATTGCCGGCCGCCACGGCGTCGGTCCAGGCGCTCGCGCCGATGAGCGCGATGGTGCGCGGCGCGATCAGTCGTCGAATGTCGAACTGCGGCATCTGCAGCTCACCGGCGCTTCAGTTCGATCTTGCGCGAACCCGAGGCCGCGCGCCGCCAGCGCCGCCGGCGGTCAGCTTCAGCGCCTCGAGCCGCCGCTGCGACCTCGGGCGGGAAGGAGGCGCTCGCGGGCTTCTCGCCCTGATGCACGTGCAGCAGCATGACCTCGGCGGTCGCCACCGCACCGTCGATGCCGCGGGCAGATGAATTCGCAGGCCGGCATGGATGCGCTTGCGATCGAAATCCAGCACCGAGGTCGCGACGGTCGAGCTCGTCGGACTCCTTGACCTCGTGCAGGAAGTGCATGTGCAGCTCGAGCGTGTACAGCGTGCAGCGAGTGCGCTCGCGGTAGGCGGCGTCCAGCCCCAGGTGATCCATGACCTCATCGATGGCGTAGCTCAACACCACGATGTAGTAGGCATCGCGCAAATGCCCGTTGTAATCGATCCACTCCGGCTGGATCTCGGCACGGTACGGCGGGAAGCTCGGTCACGGCGCGCATGCGCTCAGTGCAGCTGCAGCCGCTCGCGGGCCTGCGCCGGGGTGAGGATGCGGGCGCCCATGGCCTCGATGATGGTGCGGGCCTTCTCCACGAGCTGCGCGTTGCTGGCATACACGCCCTTGCTCAGGTACAGATTGTCCTCGAGCCCGACGCGCACGTTGCCGCCGAGCAGAACCGATTGCGCCACCCAGGGCATCTGCATGCGGCTGATGGCGAACGCTGCCCCAATTGCAGTTCTCCGGCAGCGCGTTGACCATCGCGAGCAGATGGCCGACGTCGGCCGGCACGCCGTACGGAATGCCCATGCAGAGCTGGATCAGCGTCGGCGCGGCGAGCAGGCCTTCCTTGATCATCTGCTTGACGAACCACAGATTGCCGGTGTCGAACACCTCGAGCTCCGGCTTGACCTTGAGGTCCCGCGCAATCGCGGCGCCCTGGCGCAGATAGTTCGGCGTCGATACGTAGGCGCGGTTGCCGTCGCCGAAATTGAGGCTGCCGCAATCGAGCGTCGCGATGTCGGGCCGGTACAGGCCCTCGTGGCACAGATCGATGATGTGCCGCATCCGCTCCTCCTGGGTCACGAAATCGCTGCCCGGCGCCGGGGTATCCTTCAAGCCCGTGCTCGCCGACGACGATGTAGCCGCCCATGCCGCAGGTCAGATTCACGATCACGTCGACCTTGCTCTCGCGGATGCGCTTGACCACCTCGCGGTAGTGCCGGGTCTCCATGCTGAACGCGCCGGTCTCCGGATCGCGCACGTGGATGTGGACGATGGCGGCGCCCGCCTGGGCCGCGGCGATGGCGGTGGCGGCGATCTCTGCCGGCGTGATGGCGCAATGCGGGCTCTTCGTGACCTTGGTGTCGTCGCCGGTGACGGCGCAGGAAATGATGACGTCGTGATTCATGGCAATCCCCCTGACTGGAGTCGCGTGAGCCGGGCACCAAGAGTTTATATTATTTCGATCATAATATTTAAGCGATCTAGATCCGGGCAACGGTCCGCGGCGACTCGAGGCGCCGGCGACACCGTCTAATGCCGGCTGCCGGCGAGGGCGCGGATGATCTCCGCCTCGCCGCACACGCCCGACGATCCTGCCGCCCTCGGCGAGCAGCACCGGATGACCGGTCGCCTGGCGCAGCCGGATGATGGACTGCAGCGAGAACGAGGCGGGCACGACCGCGAGGCCGGGTTCGACGCGCGGCCAGCGCCGCGTCGTCGCGCACGTGCCGCAGCGCGTGCTCGACGCCGTCGAGTTGCAGCGCCGAGCGCCTCGTCCGGCAGCGTTCAGCGACAGCCGGTAGCGGCGCCGCTCGTCGAGCCACAGCGATGCCGCCCTCCGCGGGCATTTGCGCCCGCTGCGCACATGATCATGCCGCCGGTCAGCACGTCGAGCGGATTCATGTGGCGGACGAACTCGGCGACGTAGTCATCGGCGGGCGCGAGCACGATGTCCTCGGCCGTTCCGGTCTGAATGATGCGGCCGTTCTGCAGGATGGAGATGCGGTCCCCGAGGCGCAGCGCCTCGTCCAGGTCGTGGCTGACGAACAGGATGGTCTTCTTGACCCGCTCCTGCAGCGCGAGCAGCTCACCCTGCAGCTTGCCGCGGATCAGCGGATCGAGCGCGGAGAACGGCTCGTCCATCAGCAGAATGTCGGCGTCGGTCGCGAAGGCGCGCGCCAGTCCGACCCGCTGCTGCATGCCGCCGGACAGCTCGCTCACGTAGCGCTCCGCCCACTGCGAGAGCCCGACCAGCTCGAGTTTCTCATCGACGATGGTCTTTCGCGCGGCGGCGCTCTCGCCGCGCAGCTCCAGGCCGAAACCCACGTTCTCGCGCACCGTGCGCCAGGGCAGCAGGCCGAATTGCTGAAATACCATGGCCACGCGCTCGCGCCGCACGCGCCGCAGCTGCGCCGTGTCGCAGGTGGCGACGTCGATGGCCCGATCGCCGTCGTGAATCTGCACATGGCCGCGGGTCACCGGATTCAAGCCGTTCGCCGCGCGCAGCAAAGTCGATTTCCCGGAGCCCGACAGCCCCATCAGCACGGAGATCTCGCCGCGCGCGACGCTCAAATTGGCGCCGGCGACGCCGACGATGACGCCGAACCTGCTCTGGATGTCGCCGCGGGTCGCGCCCGCGTCGAGGGCCGCCAGCGCGTCGCGCAGCGCCGCGCGTCCGGCGCGTCCCGCCTGGCGCGCGAACAGAATGTCGACGTCCTGAAATTCGATCGCCGCGCTCATCGCGGACCCTCGCGCTCCTTCGGCCGGCTGATGCGATCCAAGATGATGGCGAGCAGCACGATGGTGAAGCCCGCCTCGAAGCCCATGCCCACCTGCACCGAGTTGAGCGCGCGCACCACCGGAACGCCGAGTCCGCCGGCGCCGACCAGGGCGGCGATCACCACCATCGACAGGCTGAGCATGATGCATTGGGTGATGCCGGCGATGATGGTGCTCGCCGCGCTCGGCAGCTCGACCTTCCACAGAAGCTGCAGGGGCGTGGCGCCGAACGCCTCGCCCGCCTCGATCAGCGGCCGCGGCACCGAGGAAATGCCCGAGATGCGTGAGGCGGATCGGCGCGGGCAGGGCGAATATCACGGTGGAGATGAGGCCCGGCACGACGCCGAGTCCGAACAGCACGAGGGTCGGAATCAGATAGACGAACGTGGGCAGGGTCTGCATCAGATCGAGCACCGGGCGCAGCGCGGCGAACAGCCGCGGCCGGTGCGCCGCGGCGATGCCGAGCGGCACGCCGATGGCGGCGGAGGCCAGGGTGGCGACCACCACCAGCGCCAGGGTCTCGAGCGTCGCCTCCCAGTAGCCCTGGTTCAAGATGAACAGCGAGCGCCAGCGCCGACGAACAGCGGTGAGCGTCCAGGAGCGGCGCAGCACCCAGGCCAGCGCCGCGAATGCGACGATCAGCAGCGGCGCGGGCAGGGCGCGCAACAGCGCGGTCACTCCGTCGACCGTGCCGCGGATCACGATGGAAATGCCGTCGAACAGCGAAGGTGCCGTGCGCCTTGATGGTGTCGATGGCCACCGCCATGGCATCGCCGACCGGGATCTTGTGGCTCGACGATCCATTGCTCGAACCCGCCCGGGTGCGGCCGCGGCGCGGTGCGCCACAGCGCGCTCGCCGCGGGGCGCCCGTCGAAGGTCCGCACCCCCTCGAGCCATGCCTTGACCACGGCGGGGTTTGCCTTCAGCCACTCCGCGGCAGCGATGTCCGGCTGCTCGTGCCGATCCAGGATGGCGGCCATCATTTCGCTCTCGCCGCGCAGCGTGAAACTGAGATTCGCGAGCAGGCGGCCGATGTTCGGACACTCGGCGCTGTATCCCTTGCGCGTCACCGTGTAGATCGTGGCGCCGCCGAAATTCGGGCCGAACACCGCGTCGCCGCCGGTCAGGTACTTGATGTCGAAGCGCATGTTCATGGGATGCGGCTCCCATGCGAGGAACACGATGGGCTGCTTGTCGCGGTAGGCGCGCTCGACCTGGGCCAACATGCCCTGCTCGCTCGACTCGATCAACTTGAAACCGCCGAGACCGAATTGATCCTGCTTGAGCATCTTCAGCACGAGGCGGTTGCCGTCGTTGCCGGGCTCGATGCCGTAGATCGAATTGTTGAGCTGGGGTGCGAAGCGGTGAATGTCGTTGAAGTCCTTGAGCCCCGCGGCATAGCTGTAGGCGGGCACCGCCAGCGTGTACTTGGCGCCCTGCAGATTCGGCCGGATGACCACCACCGAACCGTCGGCGTCATAGGGCGCGCGGTCCGCCGTCTGCGCCGGCATCCAGTTGCCGAGAAACACGTCGATGTCCTTGTTCTTGCAGCGAAGCAAAAGTCACGGGCACCGACAGCACGGTGATGGTCGGCGTGTAGCCGATGTCGCGCAGCAGTTGGGCCGTCAGCGCGGTGGTCGAGGTCACGTCGGTCCAGCCGACATCCGAGAAGCGCACGGTCCGGCAGCTCGGGCGGTCTGCCACGGCGGTTCCGGCCGCGGCAGTTTCGCCCGCGGCGAGTTTCGGCCGCACGGGAGGGCAGAGCCGCCGGCGCCAGGGCAATCACCGCGACCAGCGCCGCCCAGCCCGGGGGCGAGCTGCGGGCTTGACCACGCGGCCCGGTGGGCGGCATGATTGGGCCGCCAGGTCAAATTTTGAATGGGCGTTTAACGGTGCGAAGCGGGCGCTCACCATGCATCCCTAGTAGATTGAAATTAAACGCATAAATCGGCAATTCCCATCTTAATCGGAAGTCCGCGCTCAGGTCCACAAAAGTGCTGGGCGAATTGCAGAGGCAATCAAATTGAATAGTCAATCAATGAGTCCCACGGATCTTTCCCGCGAACCCCTGGAAGAAACGCGGCGCTGCCAGCTGATCGAAGTCACCATCGATAGCCTAGCCGAACTTGGCTATGTGGGCACGACGCTGGCGCAGATCGCGGCGCGCGCGGGCGTGTCGCCCGGCCTGGTCGCGCATTATTTCGGCGACAAGGACGGCTTGCTCGATGCCGCGTTCCGCTCCTTGGCGCGGCGCGTCGGCGATCATGTGCGGGCAAGTTTGCGGCAGGTCAGCACGCCGCGCGCACGCATTCAGGCCGTGATCGACGCGAATTTGGCGCCCGAGGAATTCGAGCAGCGCACCGGCACCGCATGGCTGGCGTTTTGGGGCCAGGTGCTGCAGGTGAACAGCCTGAGGCGCGTGCAGTCGGTGTATCAGCGGCGCACCCTGACGAATTTGCGCTGTTCGCTCAAACAGCTCGTTCCGCCCGATGAGGCGCAGATCCTGGCCTCCATGATCGCCGCGATGATCGACGGCGTGTGGCTGCGCGCCGCCCTGTCCGGATGGCGCGAGGCGGACAGCGGCAGCGCGCGCGCACTGCTCACCGAGTTCGTCGACGGCCGGCTCGAGGCCAGCCGCGCGCGGCGGCGCGGCGAACGGCGATGAGCGCGCGGACGCGGCGGCCATGGCGCGCACCAGGACTTCAACCGCCGCAGCGGGCGAGCGCTTCGCCTCCATCAACCCAGCGACCGGCGAGGTGCTGGGCTATGTGAGCGCCGCAGGTCCGGCGCAGATCGACGCGGCGGTACGTGCGGCGCAAGCGCGGCCAGATCGTATGGGCTGCGATGACGGGCGCGGAGCGTGCGCGCGTGCTGCGCCGCGCCGCCCACCTGCTGCGCGCGCGCAACCAGGAGCTCGCCGAGCTCGAAACGCGCGACACCGGCAAGCCCATCCAGGAAACACTGGTCGTCGACGTGATCTCCGGCGCGGACTGCTTCGAGTACTTTGCGAGCCTTGCGCAATCCTTGAGCGGCGAGCACATCGATCTCGGCGCGCAGGCCTTCGGCTACACGCGCCGCGAGCCGCTCGGCGTCGTCGCCGGCATCGGCGCATGGAACTACCCGCTGCAGATCGCCTGCTGGAAGGCGGCGCCGGCGCTGGCGTGCGGCAACGCCATGATCTTCAAGCCGGCCGAGCTCACGCCGTTCAGCGCCGTGAAGCTCGAGGAGATCCTGCTGCGAGGCCGGATTGCCGGCGGGCGTGTTCCAGGTGGTGCAGGGCTTTGCCGATACCGGCCGTCTGCTCACCCGCCATCCCGGCATTCGCAAGGTGTCGCTGACCGGCGAGGTCGGCACGGGCAAGGCGGTGATGCGCGACGCGGCGCAGACGCTGAAGAGCGTGACGCTCGAGCTCGGCGGCAAGTCTCCGCTGATCATTTTCGAAGACGCCAAGCTGGACAACGCAGTGGCCGGCGCGCTGCTCGCGAATTTCTATTCCTCCGGCCAGGTGTGCTCGAACGCGACGCGCGTGTTCGTGCACGCGTCGGTGAAGGCGGCGTTCCTCGATCGCCTGATCAGGCGCGTGAGCGCGATGCGCATCGGCGATCCGATGGATCCGGCGACGCAGGTCGGCGCGCTGATATCGGAGCAGCACATGCACAAGGTGCTCGGCTACATCGCCCGCGGCCGCGCCGAGGGCGCGCGCCTTCTGACCGGCGGCGGGCGCGTGACCGCGGGAGAGCTGGGCAAGGGATATTTCGTCGCGCCAACCGTGTTCGATCAGTGCCGCGACGACATGGCGATCGTGCGCGAGGAGATTTTCGGGCCCGTCATGTCGGTGCTGGAATTCACCGACGAGCGCGAAGTCATCGAGCGCGCCAACGCCAGCGAATTCGGGCTGGCGGCGGGCGTGTTCACCAACGATTTGACGCGCGGCCATCGGGTGATCGCGCAGCTGCAGGCGGGCACGTGCTGGATCAATCACTACAACGTCACGCCCATCGAGCTGCCGTTCGGCGGCGTGAAGATGTCGGGCCTCGGGCGCGAGAACGGGCGCGCGGCGCTCGAGCATTACACTCAGATCGAAGAGCGTCTACGTCGCCATGGGCGATGTCGACGCGCCGTACTGATCCGCCGGCCCGCCGCCGAACCCCGTCAGACATCCAAGCCCCACCGGAGCACATCTCTTGTCAGAGGAAACATTCGACTATGTCATCGTCGGGGCGGGATCCGCGGGCTGCGTGCTCGCGGACCGCTTGAGCGCCGACGGCCGGCGCAGCGTGCTGCTGCTCGAGTACGGCGGCTCGGACCGCTCGATGTTCATCCAGATGCCCTCCGCACTGTCGATTCCGATGAACATGCCGAAGTACAACTGGTTCTACCATACGGAGCCGGAACCGCATCTGAACGGCCGGCGCATGCACACGCCGCGCGGCAAGGTGCTCGGCGGCTCCTCCTCGATCAATGGTCTGGTCTACATCCGCGGCAATCCCCAGGACTTCGAGCGCTGGGCGGCGGAGGGCGCGGCGGGCTGGGCGTACCGCGACGTGCTGCCGTATTTCAAGCGCGCGGAGAAACGCGCGGAGGGCGGCGATGAGTACCGCGGCGGCGGCGGCAAGCTGCATACGGTCTACGGCACGATGGCCAATCCGCTGCATGCGGCCTGGCTGGCCGCGGCGGGCGAGGCGGGCTATCCGCGCTCGCAAGACGTCAACGGGTTTCAGCAGGAGGGATTCGGACGCATGGACATGACGGTCGACGCCGGGCGCCGGTGCAGTGCGGCCCGGGCGTACTTGCACCCCGCGATGGGGCGGCCGAATCTCAGGGTGGTGACGCACGCGCTCGCGACGTGCATCGTCTTCGAGGGGCGGCGGGCCCGCGGACTCGAGTACCGGCGCGGGGAGGCCGTGCATCGGGTGCGCGCCGCCGCGGAGGTGATCCTGTGCGGCGGACCGATCAATTCGCCGCAGCTCCTCAAGCTGTCCGGGGTCGGGCCGGCCGCGGAACTGCGTGCGCTCGGCATCGAGGTCGTGCACGATCTGCCGGGCGTCGGCGAGAATCTGCAGGATCATCTGGAGTTCTATTTCCAGGTCGCCTGCAAGGAGCCGATCACCCTGTATTCGTCGATCAATCCGTGGAACCGCGCGCTCATCGGCGCGCGCTGGCTGCTGCGCAAGGATGGCCTCGGGGCCACCAATCATTTCGAGACCTGCGGCTTCATCCGCAGCCGTGCCGGGCATCCCCTATCCCGACATCCAGTATCACTTCCTGCCGATGGCGGTGGCCTACGACGGCTCGACGCTGGCGCAGGAGCACGGCTTTCAGGCGCATGTCGGACCGATGCGCTCCAAGAGCCGCGGCTGGGTGCGACTCGCCTCGACCGATCCGCGCGAGAAGCCGCGGATCCTCTTCAACTACCTGAGCGAGCCCGGACGACTGGGTCGAGATGCGCGCCTGCGTGCGCCTCACCCGGGAGATCTTCGCGCAGCCGGCCTTCGACCGCTATCGCGGGCCGCGAGATCCAGCCGGGCGAGCGAGTGCAGACGGACGAGCAGATCGATGCCTTCGTGCGCGCCAAGGTGGAGAGCGCCTACCATCCCTCCTGCTCCTGCAAGATGGGCGCGGCGGGCGACCCGCTCGCCGTGGTGGATCCGGACACCCGGGTCCATGGACTCGAGGGCCTGCGGATCGTGGATTCCTCCATCATGCCGTCGGTGACCACCGGCAACCTCAATGCGCCGACCATCATGCTGGCGGAGAAGGCGGCCGATCACATCTTGGGCAAAGGCCTGCTGCCGCCGGAACCGAAGCCGTTCTACGTGCCTGCCGACTGGCAGAGCGCGCAGCGCTGAGCCTTCCCTGAGCCCGCTGTGCCGCCCCGCGTCGCAGGCTGCGGCGTGACGTTGATCGCCCAGTGCGATGCGTCGAGATCCATTCGATCACGCTCTCCCCGCAGCCGCATCGACTCGAGCGCTACGTGCGTCAGTCCGTCCCCGACGCGGCGGCCTTACCCCAACGATACGACATGCGCACTCCGAAGACGCGCGGCTCATTCACGGTGAGCCGCAGGTCGAAGTTACCGGTGTTGCTGTAGATGATCGCGTTCTTGTTCGCAAGATTGGAGACGTAGAGCTCGGCTAGCCACGCCTCACTGCCGCCGGGGTTGACCCCCATGCGCAGGTTCATGATGATGTAGGAGGGCTGCAGGATGCGCGGCAGTCCGGTGTTCTTGTCGTCCGGATTGAGACCATTGAACATGTCGCCCTTGTCGGCCATGTCGAACTGCACATAGCCCTTTAGGGAGTCGCTCACGGGCCTCTGGTAGCGCGCGTTCCAGCTCCAGCTGAAATAGGGCGCAAACGGCAGCCGTTCATTGACGTAAGGGTCGTAAGCCGCAGTGGCCGCGGAAGTTACCCGGGCGTCGGTATAGTCGACGGATGCCTGGAGCGCCAAGTGCTCGTCGACTTTGTAGTCGACGTTCGATTCCGCTCCGTAGATGCGCGCGTCGCCGACATTGATATTGTAGCTGGAGGAGGGACAGACCACGGCGTCGTAGATGAGCGCCTGCAGCTCCTTCCAGTCCATGTAGTAGGCCGCGCCGTTCCACAGCAGCCGGCCGCCGAGGCTCGTCGTCTTCCAGCCGAGCTCGTAGTTATTGAGCGTGTCCGGAGTGTAGGTCTGGGTCACGCCACTGGTGTAGCAACCGGACGGTAATCCGGAATTGCTGCCACCCGGCCGGAAGCCCTGCGCCCAATCGGCGTACACCAGGACGTGATCGGTGATTTTGTAGTTTGCACCGGCCTTGCCGTCCACCTTGTGCGAGGTCTCGCTAAAGTCGCTCGGGGTGCTGGGCGCGTAGGCGAAAGCCAACAACGGCGTGTCGTAGCTCGAATAGGAGTGAAAGTGCACGACCCCCGCTTCCACATTCAGCTTGTCGGTCACGTCGAAACTGATGTTGGCAAATTCGCTGGTCTCGAGGTCGTGACTGGACTCGGTGTAGGCGTACCAGACACCCGGCGGCAGCGATGGCTTGGTAATTTGGTAGTAATTGAGCTCGTACTGGAACGCGGCACCCTTGTATTGCAGCCCCGGCATGTAGTACGCGTTGCTATAGTTGTAATCGTTGGTCACTTGCCAGTACGCGCCCACGAGCCAGTGGAGACGTCCGCCCGCCTTGGATGAGAGCCGCAGCTCGTTCGACCAGCGCTGGGGATTGATGTTGTAGTCGTAGAACTGCGTCGCCGGGTTACAGCCCGTGAAAGCACCACCGCCATAATACGGGTCGTTGAGGCAGGTAAAGCCTTCCTGGGTGCCGGGGTAGCCGGTCGGGGGTGTGTTCCCGGCGCCGGCGTTGTAATTCTGCTCGTACTGGGAATATTCGTTCCACTGCCGCCGTTCCTGGTTCCAGAAGGCGCTGGCGAACACCAGGTCGCCGATGCCGACATCGCCGTCGACATGGAAATCGACCATGTTGGTCTCGAACAGGTTCTGCTCCGGACCGAAGCGCTCCACGGTGAGCTTTGGCAGCGTCGGATCCTCGTCCCACGCCCCGTTGGTGTGCTGCTGCTGGAATCCATAGGTGAGCAGCGCGCTCCAACCCTCGTTGAACACCGCCTTGAACGCCACGCGGCCGCCCTTGATATTCTCATGGTTGTAGTCGTTGGCTGCCCACGGGGCATTGTTCGAGACGGCGCCGTTGACCCACGTGCGTGTCGTCAGCTGGTTGTTGACGAAGCCGCCGTTGGAGACGCTGAAGGCCGAGGCCCTGACGCCGAGGACGCCGTCGATCAGCGGGATGTTGACGAACGCCTCGTAGGCCTGATTGGTGCTGGCGGACTGGATACGGCCGACGTCGGTGTCGACCCCGGCGCTGAAGGCGTGCAGGTCCGGCTTGTTGGTGATGTAACGGATCGCGCCGGACATGGCGCCCGCGCCATAGGTCGTGCCCTGCGGTCCGTTCAGCACCTCGATACGCTCGATGTCGTAGAGATGCAGGTCGGGCTGCGCGCCGTCGTAGTTCATCGACAGGTCATCGACGAAGAAGCCCGTCGAGGCGGTGTTGGCATAGTTGGGGTTGCTGCCGTCGGACACTCCGCGCATGACGAAGAGTTGGGTCCCGGGTCCTGTGCTGATGTAGGAGATGGACGGCGTCTTCTGCAAGTAGTCGTCCATGCTGGCGATGCCGAGGTCTTTCATGTCCTTCGCGGTGAAGACGTCGATGCTGAGGGGAACCTCCTGCAGGTTCTCCGCGACCTTGCGTGCCGTAACGACGATCTCCGCAAGGCTGCCGGACTCGGACGGCCCGCCTGCCGCGTCGGCAAAGCTCGGCGGCGCGTGGGGAAGTGCAGCGCCGGCCAGCGCCGCGGCAACGGCAATCCGGACCCGCGACCCCGCCACGCTGCGCCCTTGACGTCCCGGCGCCGCAATCACCTGGGTTACCGGTTTTTTTGGTTTCGCCCCCATGTACTACCCCTTTGAAGATTATTAATTATCCGCGCGGTATTCGCACCTGCGTGCGATCCCCCTTCTTGATGATCGTCGCTGTGACCGCCGTTAGTCAACGGTCGTTCATTACGGCCCTCGCAGCCGGCTCCTCGAAGCGCGCCAGGCTCTCCCCGAGCGCGCGACGCAGCGGCTCGAGCTCGCGCGCGAAATGTCGCCAGTAGCCGACGCCCGAGCTGTACAGGGGCTGGCGCACCTGCTCTGCGCTTGCCGTGCGCACCGCGCGGCGCGTCGCGTGGAAATTCAGGCAGGCGGGCTCGAAGGTGAGGCCGCAGTGCGCCAGCAGGCGGCGGATGTTCGCCTCCGGCTCGCGAACCACTTCCTCATACTGCACCCGCAACACCCTCCCAGGCAGCACCGCGTCCCAGTGGTCCATGAGCGACAGATAGCAGCGGTAATAGCGGCCGAGGTCCGTCAGGTCGTAGCTGAAGGTCTGCCCTTCGGCAAAGTGCTGCTTGAAGGTGCTGAAGCACGCATCCATCGGGTGGCGGCGCGCGTCGATGACAATGGCGCGCGGCAGGATGGCGGTTATCAGGCCGATGTGGCTGAAATTATTGGGCAGCTTGTCGGTGAAATGCGCGCGTCCCGAGCGCAGCGGCGCCGTCTCCTCGAGATAGCGGCGGCCGAGGGCGGCGAGCTGCGCAAAGGATGCCTGGCCGACCGTGTCCGGATAGCCATCCCGGCTGGACGCCAGATCGTCGAACTGCGCCACCATGTTGAGGATATTCGACAGCTCCATGGTGCCTTCCACCTGCGAGTGACTGGCGAGGATCTGCTCGAGTAGCGTCGAGCCGGAGCGCGGCAGGCCGACGATGAAGATCGGCGCGGGGCTCGGGTTGCCGCTGCCGCGGTGCGCTGCGAAGAAGCCGGCGTCGAAGAACGCGCGAATGCGTGCACAGCGACGCTCGAACACCTCGATGTCGAACGGCTCGTCCAGACGGCGCAGGGCATTCCCCGCGGCGTAGTGCGCGAAGGCCTGCGCATACGCCGCGCGCTGCTCGAACGCCTTGCCGAGCGCAAACTGCAGTTGCGCCTCGTTGGAACGGTGCTGCTTGCCGCTCGAGAGCAGCCGCTGCATCTCGGCGATCTCCGCGTCGCTGAAGGCATAATTCTTGAGGTCCGCGAGGCTCCACCAGGCCTCGGCTCGGGCCGGATCAATCTCGAGCGCCGCCTTGTAGGACGCCTCGCTCTCGGGGCGCCGGCCCAGTGTTTTCTGCAGGTGCCCGGCGGAGACCCGCAGCCCGGCTTCATCCGGCTTGAGAAACGCTGCGCGCTCATAGGCGGCGAGCGCCTCCTCCAGCCGCAGCATTCTCGTGGCGACGGAGGCGATCGCCACCCAGGTTTGAGGGCTGTCGGGCTCGATCTTCTCGAGATATCGCACGGCCGCCTCCGCCTCCTCGAGGCGCCCGAGCCGCACCAGCGCAGGCCCAAGCCCTCGGTAGGCTAGCGGGAGGTAGGCGGACTGCCGCAAAGCGTGGCGCAGCAGTCGCTCCGCCTCGATTGGACGATCGGCACTCAATGCTAGCGCCGCAAGTCCACACAGCGCCGCCACGTGACCCGGATCCTCCTTGAGGATCTCGCGGAACAGCTCCTCGGGTCTGCGGCGCTCGTCCGCCACGAGTGCGGCCGTTGCCGCCTCGATTCGCTTCCGCTGCGGGTCGGTCAGTCGAGCGCGCTCGAAGGCCACGAGCGCATCCGGGTACTTTTCGAGCTCGACGAGCACATCGCCGTATGCGAGCCACGCCCAGTGATGGTGCGGGTTGGCCTCGAGCACGCGCCGCACCTCCTCGCGTGCGCGCGAGGGCTGGCCTACGCGAAGATAAGCCCGAGCAAGATCGACGCGCGCATCGGCGAACTCGGGCTGCGCGAGCAAGACTCGCTCTAGTGTCTGGACGGCCGAGGCGGTCTTGTCCTGATCGAGCAGAGCGACCCCGAGCAGACGCAGGCTGTTGACATCGCCGGGTGCTGCTGCCTGGATGGCGCGCAGCTGCCGCTCCGCGGTCGCGGCGCGGCCCTGGCGTAGCGCGGCGAGCGCCTCTGCATACGCCGCGCGCATCTGCGCCTGTGACTGCTCCTTTATCATGTCTTCACGAATATGGCGCACGGGGTGCCCGCGGGTCAACGCCATTCGCCATGCAGCCAAAGCGCTCTAGTTGCTGCTCAGCTTGAACTCCCAGCCCCATTCCGCGCCGCCGTCCCTCATGCCGACGATGTATTCCGTGAGGCGAGACGCCAGCTGATCCTTTGGAATCTCTTCTCCCTCGTCGGTGACGAACGAGTTCCCCGCGCGGCGTATGCCGTAGCAGCCCTCGAGATCGGGCGCGGTGACCGCGCACAATTTGACGTTCGCCGCGCCCGAGGGCCTTGCGAAGGAAAGACACTTGCCCGGTGGGTCGCAGAATACGTCCACTTGAGTGTCCTTCTGAACGGTCACCATCAAACTCACGAGCTGCGGAAGGTTGGAGCTGATGATTTTCAGTGCCTGGTCATTGTTCATGCTTCACCACGAGTTCTGGACCGACGGTGCGTCGCTGGTGATTATAAACATTCAGCGCGGGAACAGTGGCTCAGGTATGCCGAGCGGCGGTGGGGATTAAGTCAAAGCCCCTGCCGCCGCGACGGCGAGGCGCCGTCGCCGTGAAACTCGGCCGCGATCTCGGCGAGCACGCCGGTCACGTATCCCGCGAACGAGCGCCACACCTCGACGTGGAATGCGTCCTCCCGGGTGCGCCAGAGAACGATGTCGGCCTTCGCAAATACTGTCCGGGTGCACATGCCGACCGGAAACTCGCCGAGGTCCAGATCGAGCGGACAGGCGCCGTTCAATATGGCCGCCGCGTGGGGGCCGCTGATTTCCAGTGCAAATTGCCGGTGGCTGATATCGACCAGCGCATGCGGGGCACCGGCCAGGGCGCGCTCGAGCGCGCTCGCGAGGGCCGCTTGAGTGTCGCTTTGCGCCGCATCGGGCGCCGATTCCAGCAGCAGATATTCATCGGGCCCGAGCCACAGGGTCGCGCGCGATCCCTGCGGCGATCGCGCGGCAGGCCGTCTCGGAAAACCCGACGCCCCAGACCGGCGCCGCGAGCGCACGTGCGCGAGCATCGCCGTGCAGCACCCAGCGGGCCGCCGGCGGCAGGGATTTGAGCCAGCCCGCCGCCGCAACGACCGGTGCACGGCGCATGGCAGGCTCAACCATTGATGCGCGCTCCGGCGGGATCATAGAAGACCGGCGAGGTGACCTCGACCTCGACATCGCCGGCCGGCATGGGAACGTACAGTGTCTGTCCGAGCCGCGAGCGGCCGCCGGCGATGAGCGCCAGCGCGATCGGGTAGCCCAATACGCTGCTGGCATAGGCGGAGGTGACGTGGCCGATCAGTTCCATGGGCGGCTTCTGCGCCGCCTTGGCCGCGATCTGCGCGCCTTCCTCGAGCAGCGTGCGCCCGTCGCGCGTCTTCAGGCCCACGAGCTGCTTGCGGTCGGCGGCCTTCATCGATGCCCGCTCGAGCGAGCGCTTGCCGACGAAGTCCGCCTTGTTCTTGCCGATCGCCCAGCTCAAGCCCGCATCGTCCGGGGTGACCGTGCCGTCGGTGTCCTGGCCGACGATGATGTAGCCCTTCTCGGCGCGCAGCACGTGCATGGTCTCGGTGCCGTATTCGACCATGCCGTGCGCCTGGCCGGCGGCGTAGATCGCCTCCCACACCGCGGCGCCGTAGTCGGCGGGCACGTTCACCTCGAAGCCCAGTTCGCCGGTGAAGCTCACGCGAAACATCAGCATCGGCACGCCGCAGATCCGCCCGCGGCCGACGCTCATGTGCGGCATGGCCGCCGCTCCGAGGTCGATGTCCCCGACCAGCGGCTCGAGTACACGGCGCGCATTCGGTCCCTGCACCGCGATCACCGCCCATTGTTCCGTGGTGGAGGTGAGCCAGACGTCCAGATCCGGCCACTCGGTCTGGCGGTAATCCTCCATCATGGCGAGCACGCGCGGCGCGCCCCCGGTGGTTGTGGTCACGTGAAAGCGGTCGGGCGCCAGTGCGCGCCACCACGCCGTCGTCGTAGATGAATCCGTCTTCGCGGCACAGAATGCCGTAGCGCGAACGCCCGACGCCGAGTCCCGACCAGCTGTTGATGTACAGCCGATTCATGAACTCGGCCGCATCCGCGCCGACGACCTCGATCTTGCCCAGGGTCGAGGCGTCGAAAATGCCGCAGGCGCCGCGCACGGCGCGGCACTCGCGCGCCACGGCGGCGTGCATGTCCTCGCTGCCGCGCGGAAAATAGCGCGCGCGCTTCCACAGGCCCACATTCTCGAACACCGCGCCCTTCGCGGCCGCCCACTCGTGAGTCGGCGTCGTGCGCTTCGGATCGAACAGATCGCCGCGCGAAATGCCGGCGAAGCTGCCGAACGTAGTCGGCGTGTAGGGCATGCGAAAGGTCGTGAGACCGACCTGCGGAATCGGCACGATCGAGGCCCTGCGGCGACGATCGCGAGCGCGTTCAGATTCGATGTCTTGCCCTGGTCGGTCGCCATTCCCGTCGTGGTGTAGCGCTTGACGTGTTCGATCGACTGAAAACCTTCGCGCGCGGCGAGCCGCAGATCGCGCGTGGTGACATCGTTCTGCCAGTCCACGAAGGCCTTCTCGCCGCGCGCCGGCGCATCGGCGCGCGACGCGCAGCGGCGAGCCGGTGGGCGCGTCGGCGACGCGGCGCGCGGCGCCGGCATCAGCCCCCGGCTCGCCGCGCCGTCCGCCAGCGCCTGCGCCAGGCTCGCTGATGCCGCGGCAGGCGCCCGCCGAGCGCTCGCTCTCCGCCGACTGTCCGGGCAGGAAGGCCTGCAGCGCCTCGTTCCATGCCAGTTTGCCGCGCGACTGCGAGAACAGGTGGACGCTCGGCGTGAATCCGCCGGACATCAGCACCGCGTCGCATGCGAAGCGGCCGCGACGCGCCGCCGGTTTGGGCGAGCGAGATTTGCGCGGACCCGCAAATCGCCCTCGGTGCCGAGCACCGTCGACCCGGGCAGTACGGTGATCCCGGCCCGACGGGCCGCTTCGGGCAGCGCTCCGGACGGAGTCGCGCGCAGGTCGGCCACGGCGGCGAGCGCGACGCCCGCGGCGTGCAGATCGAGAGCCGCCTGATAGGCGGCGTCGCACGCGGTGACGACGACGACGCGGTCGCCCACGCGCACGCCGTAGCGGTTCAGATAGGTCTGCGCGGCGCCCGCGAGCATGATGCCGGGCCGATCGTTGCCCGGAAACACCAGCGGCCGCTCGATGGCCCCGGTCGCGAGCACCACGCGGCGCGCGCGCACCTGCCAGAGCCGCTCGCGCGGCTGATGAGCGGCCGGCAAGGCCAGATGGTCCGTGAGGCGCTCGTTCAGCCGAGGAGATTGTGCGGGAAGTAGCCGAAGGCGGTGGTGCGGGGGAGCAGGGTGACACGCGCGGTTGCTGCGCCAGCACTTGCACGGACCGCTGCAGCCAGTCGAGCGCCGGCTTCACCGTCGATCCGTGCGCGGCGACATCGCCCAGCAGACTGCCGCCGAACTCGGAGGACTCGTCGCACAGCATGACGCGGCCCCCCGACCGAGCCGCGGCGAGCGCTGCCGCAATGCCCGCCGGCCCTGCGCCCACCACCAGCACATCGCAGTGCGCGTAGCGCTGCGAATAGCGGTCGGGATCCGGCTGCGTGGGCGCCACGCCGAGCCCGGCGGCGCGGCGAATGACGGGCTCGTACAGGGACTTCCACGCGCGGCGCGGCCACATGAAGGTCTTGTAGTAAAAGCCGGCGGGAAAGAACGCGCGACAGCCGATCATTGACGCGGCCGACGTCGAACTCAAGGCTCGGCCAGCGGTTTTGGCTCTCGGCGCTCAAGCCGTCGTACAGCTCGACCTGCGTGGCGCGCAGGTTGGGCGTGCGGCGCGCCGCATCGCGGCTCACGGTCACCAGTGCGTTCGGCTCTTCCGCGCCCGCCGCGAGAATGCCGCGCGGACGGTGATACTTGAACGAACGGCCGACCAAGTGCACGCCGTTGGCGAGCAATCCCGAGGCCAGCGTGTCGCCGGCGTAGCCGCCATACGACTTCCCGTCGAAGACGAATCGCAGCGGCCGTGACCGATCGATGCGCCCGGCTCCGGGGATGCGAAAGCTCACGATGCACGTCCGGCGGGCGGAAGATCGGGCCGCGGTTCGCCCGTCCGGTAGGTCGCGAGGAAATGATCGGTGGTGGTGTCGCGCAGCGCGTTGAAGAAACGGCCGCAGCCGCGTGCATGGCGCCAGCGTTCGGCGTACACGCCCTTGATGTTGCTTCGCATGTACAGAAAATCGGCCCACGCCTGATCATCGAGCTCGGAGGGCCTTTCGGGGCGGATGAGATGGGCCTGGCCGCCGTAGGCGAACTCGATCTCGGGGCGCTTGCCGCAGAAGGGGCAGGGAATGAGCAGCATCGCGGTTCCTAGTGCGCCACGGCGGCGGCCGCGGCCTCGTCGATCAAATAGCCGTCGCGAAAGCGCTCGATGGTGAACGGCGCGTTGATCGGGTGCGGCTCGTCGCGGGCGATGGTCCAGGCAAATACGTGCGCCGAGCCGGGCGTGGCCTTGAAGCCGCCGGTGCCCCAGCCGCAATTGACGTACAGCCCCGGCACGGGCGTTTTGGCGATGATGGGCGAGCGGTCCGGCGTCACATCGACGATGCCGCCCCAGTTGCGCAGCATGCGCAGGCGGCGGAACTGCGGAAACAGCTCGCAGACCGCATCGAGAGTGTGCATGTTGACGTGCAGCGCGCCGCGCTGCGTGTACGAGGTGTAGGCGTCGGTGCCGGCGCCGATGACCAGTTCCCCCTTGTCCGATTGGCTGATGTACGCGTGGATCGTGTTCGACATCACCACGCAGGGAAAAATCGGCTTGATCGGCTCCGATACCAGCGCCTGCAGCGGAAAGCTCTCCAGCGGCAGGCGCACGCCGGCCAATCCCATGACCACGCTGGTATGCCCGGCGGCGCACACGCCGACCTTGCGCGAGCGAATGACGCCGCGCGTCGTTTCCAGGGCCTCCACGGCACCGTCGGCAGAGCGCCGGATGCCCGTCACCTCGCAGTTCTCGATGATGTCGACGCCGAGCGCATCGGCGGCGCGGGCGTAGCCCCAGGCAACCGCGTCGTGCCGCGCCGTGCCGCCGCGCCGCTGCAAGGCCGCGCCCAGCACCGGATAGCGGATGTTGTTCTGGATATTGAGCGGAGGACAGAATTCCTTGGCTTGTTCGGGCTCCAGCCATTCGTTGTCGACGCCGTTGCAGCGGTTGGCGTGGATATGGCGCTTGCTCACCTGGATGTCGTGCACCGTGTGCGCCAGCATCATCACGCCGCGCGGCGAGAACATGACGTTGTAGTTCAATACCTGCGAGAGGTTTTCCCACAGTTTGAGCGAATGGTCGTAGAGCGCGGCGCTTTCGCTGAACAGGTAATTCGAGCGGATGATGGTGGTGTTGCGTCCGGTGTTCCCGCCGCCGATCCAGCCCTTCTCGAGCACGGCGATGTTCGCGAGCCCGTGCTCCTTGGCGAGGTAGTACGCGGCTCCCAGACCATGTCCGCCGCCGCCGACGATGACCGCATCGTAGCTCGCCTTGGGCTGCGCCTTGCGCCATTGCGGCTGCCAGCCGCGGTGGCCCGAAAGGCCGCGCCGCAGCAGCGCCAGCGCGGAAAACGTTTGTCGGCTCATGGTCGCATCACCTAGGCGCGCAGCTCCTTGTTCTCCGGATCGTAGGGCGAGTCGACCAGCACCGTTGCGGGCTTGCGCTCGCCCAGGATCTCGATCTGCAATTCGCGCGCCGACTGCCGCGAACTGCGGCTTCACATAGCCGAAGCCCAGGCTCTTGCCCAGGGCATGGCCGTAGTAGCCGGCGGTTGCGCGGCCGACGAGGCGGCCCTTGCCGTCGAACAGCGGCTCGTTGCCGAGCGGATCGGCATCCGTGACGCCGTGCACCTCGAAGGTGATGAAGCGGTGCGGCACGCCCTGCCTGAGCTGCTTCTCGAGCGCCTCCTTGCCGATGAACGGCCCCTTGTTCAGGCGCACGAAGCGGTCGAGACCCGCCTCGTAGGGCGTGTAGTCGGGCGTCAAGTCGCTGCCCCACATGCGGTAGGATTTCTCCAGGCGCAGCGACTCCATGGCGCGCATGCCCGCCATGCCGATGTTGAACTCGGCGCCGGCATCGAAGATCGCATCGAACAGGTGATGCGCGTACTCGATCGGGAAATGCAGCTCCCAGCCGAGCGCACCGACGAAATTGACGCGCAGCAGGTAGACGTCGGTCGCCAGGCCCACCTCGGCCACCTGGCCGGTGAGCCAGGGAAACGCGGCGTTGTCGAGCGGCGCGTCGGTGAGCTTCGCCAGCAGTTCGCGCGAACGCGGGCCGGCCACGACGAAGCAGCCGCGGCTGTTGGTGATGTTGCGCAGGGTCACGACGGCGTGCGCCGTCCCTCCGTCGGCAGCATCTTGAAGAGATAGTCGCTGTCGTAGCGCTCGGCCGCGCCCGCGCTGACCACGTAGAAGTGCTGCTCGGCGATCTTGGTGATCGTGAATTCGGAGCGGATGCCGCCGCGTCGCGTGAGCGCGTGGCAGAGCGCGATTCGGCCGATCTTGGTCGGGACCTTGTTGGCGACCAGGCCGTCGAGCCAGGCCTCCGCGCCGGGCGCCGGTCACCTCGTGCTTGGTGAACGGCGTCAGGTCGATCATCGCCGACGTGCTGCCGGATCAGCAGCGCCTCGTCTGCCCACGTGCGGGAAGTAGTTGGAGCGGCGAAAGCTCCACTGGTCGCTGCGGCGCGACGCCCGGCGGGGCGAACCAATTGGCGCGCTCCCAGCCGTAGCGCTGGCCGAACACCGCCCCCATGCGCTTGAGCTTGTCATAGACAGGACTGGTCTTGGCGGGGCGCGCGTCGGGCCGCTCCTCATCCGGGAAGTGAATGACGAAGACGTTGCGGTAGGTTTCCTCGTTCTTCTTCACCACATAGCGCTTGCTGGTGTAGGGGCCGTAGCGGCGCGGATCGACGGCCAGCATGTCGATGCCCGGCTCGCCCTCGACGATCCATTCCGCCAGTTGCCAGCCGGAGCCGCCGGCGGCGGTGATGCCGAAGCTGTGGCCCTCGTTGAGCCAAAGATTGCGCACGCCCCACGCCGGACCGATCAGCGGGCTGCCATCGGGCGTGTAGGCGATCGGACCGTTCACGATGTCCTTGATGCCGCAGGTGGCGAGCGATGGCACGCGGCGCTGCGCCGCCTCGACATGCGGCAACAGGCGCTCCAAGTCGCCTTCGAACAGGCTCTTGCCGAACCAGTCCGGCACGCCGTCCGCGAATCGCGCCGGCGCGCCGGCCTCGTAGGGACCCAAGATCCAGCCCATGCGCTCCTCGCGCAGGTAGTAGGATTTGTCGGACTCGCGCAGCACCGCGAGTTCGCGCCCGCCGCCCTCGCGGTAGGCCTTCAGTTCGGGCGACTCGTCGTACACGATGTACTGGTGCTCGACCGGGATCGACGGCACGTTGATGCCGAACAGTCGACCGGTCTGGCGCGCGTAATTGCCGGTGGCGCAGACCACGTGCTCGGCCACGATGTCGCCTTTGTTGGTGGTGAGCTGCCATTCGCCGGAAGGCGTGCGCCTCACCGCCGTCACTTCGGTCTGCTCGTAGATTTCGGCGCCGCGAGCGCGCGCACCCTTGCGCAGCGCCATGGTGAGATCCGCCGGCGCGATGTGGCCGTCGTCCGGGTGATACAGCGCGCCGATGATGTTCGGGGTATCGGCGCCATTGCCGAGCTCGATCAGCGGCCAGAGCTTTTTTACCTCCTGCGGACGCGATCACCTGAAACGGCACGCCGATGGTGTTCGCGGTGCCGCAGTATTTCTGATATTCGTCCATGCGCTCGCGGCAGGTCGCAAGCCGCAGATTGCCGGTGACGTGAAAGCTCACGTCCTGGCCGGTCTCGGCGGGCAGACGCTTGTACAAGTCCACGGAGTACTTGTGCAGCTGGCCGACCGTGTAGCTCATGTTGAACAGCGGCAGCAGGCCGGCGGCGTGCCAAGTGGACCCCGCCGTCAATTCGGCCCGCTCCACCAGCACGACGTCCGACCAGCCCTTGTGGGCCAGGTGGTAGAGCGTGCTGACGCCCACCGCACCGCCGCCGATCACCACGACGCGGGCATGAGTTTTCATGTGGTCCTCCCAACGCAAATGCGCCCCGCAGTGTAACGAGCGGCTGCTGAAACAAGACGCCAATTGCGACAATCACTTGTACAAACGCGCCATTGCCGCCGCACTCGTGCGTGCGGCTTTCTTCGAAGGGCCCTTCATCGGGCGGTCTGTCTGAAAAACGACAGAAATATGTCGGAAATGGACATTATTCGGGTGGCCAATGGCATAATGGGCTTCCAATCGGTTCCCTGGGAGAGTGCATTGGAATCGCCCGCGGTTCTGCGTAAGTGCAAATACGCATTTTTGACCTTGGCGAACTATTCCCTGATTGCCGTTGCCAATGCGCTCGAGCCGCTGCGGATGGCCAATCGGCTGGTCGGCAAAGACGTGTATGACTGGTCGGTGGTCAGCATGGACGGCCGGCCGGTCGACGCCAGCGGCGGGCTCAGCCTCGCGCCGACAGGGGCGCTCGACAAGCTGGGGCCGGTCGACATTTTGTTCGTGTGCGGCGGCATCAACATTCGCGAGGCCGTCTCGCCCGGTCTGCTCGCGGCGCTCAAGCGACTGGCCGAGCGCCGCGTACCGCTGGGCGCGCTGTGCACCGGCGGCTACGCGCTGGCGCGCGCGGGGCTGCTGGACCACTATCGCGCGACCATTCACTGGGAAAATCTGTCGGCACTGCGCGAGGAGTTCCCGCGGGTGCGCATCAGCGATCAGCTCTTCACCATTGACCGCAACCGCTTCACCTGCTCGGGCGGGACGGCACCCCTGGATTTGATGCTCAATCTCATCGAAGCGAAGCTCGGGCCCAGAATCTCACAGCGGGTGTCCGAGCAGTTCATCGTCGATCGAGTCCGCAAGGACAACGATCGCCAGTACGTCCCGCTGCGCGCGCGCATCGGGTTGTCGCACCGCGGCCTGATCCGCGTGGCACAGCTCATGGAAGAGAACATCGAGAAGCCGCTGTCGCTGGAGAGCATCGCCAAGTCCACGGGATTGTCGCGCCGGCAGATCGAGCGGCTGTTCAAGCGGGATCTGAACTGCGTGCCGAAGCGCTATTACCTGGAAATGCGCCTGAGGCGCGCGCGCGAGCTGCTGCTGCAGACCGCGATGCCGATCATGGACATCACGGCGGCGTGCGGGTTTCAGTCGCCGCCCCATTTCTCGAAATGCTACCGCCAGCAATACGGCTATCCGCCGAGCGCGGAGCGCAAGATCGGCGCGGAGCACGCCGCTTGAGGATTTGTTCAGGGCGCCGCGCTCTGCGCCACCACGGCGGTCGCGCCGAAGGCGCCGCGAATGCGCGCAACGGGCGCCGCCGCACCCTCCTGCCAGCTGATCCGCAGCCGTCCTGAAAGTCCCGCGGGCCCCGCGATTTCGAGGCGCGCGCGCACGGTCCCGCCGCGTCCCGCGGGCGCATCGATCGTGCCGGATACCGCCAGATCCTCGGTCCAGCGCACCCCGTCGAGCACGACCCGTACGGATCCGGCGCGACTCGCGATGTGGAAGCTTCCGCCGCGCAGTCCCGGACCCCGGCCCGTGGAATTGCTCCTCAGCCGCACCAGCACGTCGCCCGCGGTGAGGACCGCAGCGGAGACGTACCGGAGCTGCGCGGCATCCGCGACGTTTCCATTCAATCCCGACGCCGGTTCGAGCCCGGCCGCATGGGCGGCAAAGCGCGGCAACAGGCGCAGCGCCGGCACGCGCGCTGCACAATCCGTATCGCCCGGGCTCAAGGTGTCGATGAAGCGCCGCACGATCTGCGACCCGCAGGCGCTGCGTGCGCGGGGAAGGGCGTTCACGTGAAAGCTGTTGGCGATGAGAATCTGGCGGCCGTGCTTGAACGCATGCGCCACAGCCGCTCCGTCCGCCGGAGTGGTCATGTTGTCGAGTTCGCCGGAAATGACGAGCGCGGGGATGTCGGGATACTCCGCGTCCGCCGGCACGACGTGCGAGGCCGGATGACCCGCGGGGGATACCGGCCACGCGACGCATTGATCGAGGAAGCTGTAATCCAGGGGCATCCCGCGGTATTCGTCGATGGTGAACGGGGCGTACGTGTCGGGGAACGAGCGCTGCCGCTCCGCAAGGGCGCGGTCGCGGTCCGCCGCGCGCAGGCGGGGCGGCAGGCGCATGTCGTAGATCTGCGGCGGGTCCTGGCACATCACCGCGGCTGCCAGGCCGGCGCTCCACTTCGAGGGGTCCTGTGCGGGGTCGCGCGAGTCGACGCCGCTGATGGTCTCCGCCATCAATCTGAGCAGCGGGGCGCGATCGTCACCCATGAAGGCGCGCGCGGCCGCGTCGAGTTCGCGCACCGTGGCCAGGGCCGGCGCACTGCCGAACATGACGGTGGCGAGCTGCGAGGCGTTCGCGGTGAAATCGCGCTCTTTGCCGTCGCTGTCGGCGGCACGTGCGGCGAACGGTCTTGTCCGCAGCTGCGCGAGCGTGGGCAATAGGTGGTCGATGGAGCTGCCCGGCAGCCGGGCGCAGGCCGCCGATCGCCGGCACGCGATGTCGAATTTGGCGCGCATCGCCGGGGCGTACGTCGGGTACCACGCATAGTCGGGCGCATCCAGGGGATACGCGCCATCGAGAACGACGGCGCGCAATGCGCCGGGATGCCGCACGGCGAACACCTGCTCGAAGTACGTGCCGTAGGAATCGCCGTACAGATCGATTTGCCGCAGGTCGAGCGCGGTGAGGATGGCGGCCAGATCATCCGCCGCGTAGGCCGTGCTGTAAAGGTCCGCCCGGCTGCCCAGCGATTCCCCGCAGGCAGCCACCAACTCGATGGTCCATTTCTCGGCCGTCTGCAGCTCTCGGCAATCGATGGCGCCCGACTTGCCGGTGCCGCGATTGTCCATCAGCACGACGTCGCGGGATTTTCGAAGCGGCGCGAACAAGGCGAGATAGTCATCGCGCGACTCCGTCGCGGGATAGCCCGGACCGCCCTCGGTCGCAACCAGCGTCTCCGCGGACCTGCCCGCCGAGGTGTGCGGATAGAACTCGAAATAGATGGAAATCCGCCCCGGCACTGCGCCGGTCGGATCGAGCGGCCGGTCGAGCCGGCCGCAGTAGGCGGGCACCGCCGCACAGCGCTCGAGCAGCATGCTGCCCACGCGCATCGATTGGGAGGCGGCGCCGGCCGGCGCCGCCGCGACGGCCAGCGTCAGGGCCAGGCAGCAGAAAATTTCGCGGCACCGTGCGCTCATCCTGTGCAGCAGTTTACAATGTAGCAGCCCAATGTCTTCGCAGTCCTCCCTTCCCGCCGCGATGCTGATGCCTTTTCAGCACCGCACCTTCGCCGTTCTCTGGTCGGCCACCTTGGCCGCCAACATCGGCGCCATGATCCAGACCGTCGCTGCCGCCTGGGTGATGCTGTCGATCGCGCACTCGCCCGACCAGGTGGTCCTGGTGCAGACCGCCGCAGCACTGCCTTACTTTTGCTTCTCGCTGATGGCCGGCGCGCTGGCGGACACCATCGACCGCCGGCACATCATGCTGTGCGCGCAGTCCGTGACCATCGCCGCCGGCGCGGGACTCGCAGTGCTCGCCGCCCTGGGCGGACTGTCGCCGTGGATCCTCCTCGGCGGCACCTTCATCATCGGCAGCGGTGCCGCCATCAACGCTCCGACGTGGGAGTCCACGGTGAACGACCAGGTTCCCCGGGAGCATATTGCGGCCGCCGTTGCGCTCAACGCGCTGAGCTTCAATACCGCGCGCACCCTGGGTCCCGCAATTGGCGGCGCGCTGCTTGCCGTCGGCAGCCCCGCCATGGCCTTTGGCGTCAACGCGCTCGTGGCCTGCGCGCTGTTCGCAGCCGTCTACGGCTCACCGCCGTCCCGCGTCGCTCATCATCTGCCGCGCGAGTCGCTCGTGCCGGCGGTCGCATCCGGACTGCGCTACGTCATGCTGTCGCCCCAGCTGCGCTCGCTCATGATCCGCTGCTGCCTCTTCGGTTTCTGCGGGACGGCCACTCTGGCGCTTCTGCCGCTGGTGGCGCGCGACGTGCTCGGCGGCGGACCGATGATCTACGGGGTCTTGCTCGGGAGCATCGGCATCGGGGCGATGTCCGGCGCCGTGCTCAGCACGCGACTGCGGCTGCGCTTCGCGGCGGATCAACTGGCGCGCGGTTGCCCGCTGCTGCTCGGCCTGTCGGCGGTGGGGCTCGGGATCAGCACGACGCTGCTGGCGGCGCTGCCGCTGCTGTGGCTGTTCGGCGCGACGTGGATGTTCGGCTTTTTGATGTTCAACGTGACCATGCGCATGTCCCCTCCCCGCTGGGTCGTGGGCCGCACCATCGCCCTCTACCAGACGATATCGTATGCGGGCATCGCGCTGGGCAGCGTGGTGTGGGGTGGGGTGACCCATGTATTCAGTCTGCGCGAGGCGCTGGTCGTGTCGGGTGTGTCGATGCTGGCCTTGCTCGTTGCGCCGCGCTGGACGCGTCTGCTGCATCCCGCACCGGAGGATTCCGAAGCACGGCATTCAGAGCCAATGGTTGAGCCTGCGGTTGCGCTCGATCCGCGCTCGGGTCCCATCGCGGTCACGATGGAATACACGGTGCCGATCGCCAATGCCGCACGCTTCGGCGTTGCCATCCATGCCCTCGGTCAGATCCGCCGCCGCGACGGCGCACGGCGCTGGTCCGTGTCGCAGGATCTGGATGATCCTACGCACTGGCTGGAGCGATTCGAGCATGCGACCTGGCTCGATTACGCTCGTGCCCACGGCCGGCATACACGCGCCGATGAGGGGACTCTGCAACGGGTGACGGAGCTCTCGGGCGACGGGTGCGGCGTGACCCGCCGCTACATCGAGCGCCCGCAGGGGGCGCAGCCGGTGGGAACGGCCGAGCCGGCGCCGCCCTCCGAAATTCGAGCGGGCATGCAGCCTTGACCTGTCAGAATTTGTAGGCGAACGAGCCGCCGAGCACCCGCGGCCGCAGCGGCGTCTGCGCGACGATGAATTGATCGGTGCTGACGAACGTGCTCGCGTTCGAATTGCTGAGATTTTCTCCGTACACGGTCACGATCCACGCATCCTTCGCGACGCCGATCGACGCATCGAAGGTCGAGTAGGCGGGATTTTCGAACCGCAAGCGGCCGGTACTGACGCTTCCGGCCTGCGGCGATCGTCGGATTCGAGCCCGCCTGCGTGAATGAATGGCCGCTGTGGGTGGCGCCGAACTGAACGAAGGGGCTGTACCCGTTGATCGATCCAGTCGTAGCGGGCGCGCAGGCTGAACTGCATCGGCGGAGCATTGGCGCTCGGGGAGCCGATCGGGCCGAATGGGTTGGTGACCGGCGCGCAGGTGCCCGGCGTCGCAGACTTCCGTGATCGGCTTGCCGAAATTCACGCTTGCAGGATTGTTGTCGATCAGCGCCGGCGAATTCGGTCTGCCTGCTGTGGTTCCAGGATGCCGCGCCCTGCAGGGTCAGCCCGTTGATGACCCGGGCCACCAGCGAGGTCTCGATGCCCTTGATGAGGAAGTTCTGACCGTTGGTGTTGTAGAAAATGTTGCCGACCACTCCGGGGTTGAAGAACGCGACCTGCACGTCATTCCAGTTCTCCCGGTACACCGCTCCGTTCCACTGCAGGCGGTGGTCGAAGAATTCCGTCTTCCAGCCGATCTCGTTGTTCGTCAGCTTATCGGATGAGTACGCCGAGCGGAACCGCGTATTGCGGCAGGCCATCCGGGCCCGTAGGCATGCAGTGCGCCGCCGTTCTGGTTGAAGCCGCCCGGGCGAAAGCCCTGCGAGTAGGTGTAATACACCATCATGATCCGGCGTGATGTGCCAGGTCAGGTTGCCGCGGCTCTTGAAGCCGGACTCGGTGTCGCGCAGATTCTGGGCGTTGAGGTTGTAGGTGTGCAACGATGGCATCCGCCGGCCGGCGCGCCCTGCTCGAAGCAGCCGAAGCTGCCGCTGACGCTGCCCTTCGAATGAGTTCTCGAACTGGAAATGGCGCGTGCCCGCCGTGATCGTCAACACCTTCGGAATCAGGTCGAAGTCGACCGAGGCGAAGAAAGCCGTCTGCTTGGTTTCGCGGATCGTGTCCTGATAGAACGAGGTGTTGTCGCTCTGCACGCCGGGATTCACGACGTTCGTTCCGGGGGCCGTGCCGACGTTCGACAAGCAGCCGGTATTGCCCGGCGTACCCGCCGGCCCCGTTCGAGGTGCACGGAGGAATGGTCTTGTACATCCAGCCGGTCTGGTCGTACAGCTTGTTGTCCTCGTAATACGCGCCGGCGATCGCGCGCAAACGCCAATCGTCCGGCGTGCTGAAGCGCAATTCGTTCTGCAGGTGCTCGTTCTGCTCGACCGAGTGCCAGAAGGCGCTCGGCGAGTAGCAGGCCGACAGTAGTAAGCGGTGCCCCTGCCGGGACCGTACGCACTGATAGTAGTCGGCATACACGCCGCGCGCATAATTCGTGTAGTCGCCGACCTGATCGACGTTGCGCACGAGGTAGCCGCCGGTGTAGACGGCCTTCAAGTCGCCGAACTTGCCGTTCACCGTCCAGCGCGGTGCTCTCGAACTTGTCCTTGTCGTAGGACGGATTGAACAGTGTCACCTCGAGCGGCTGCAGCGGCGCGCCGTCCGAGGCGTTGGGCTGCTGGTAGAACACGCCCTGCGAGTTCATGTCCTGGTACGTCTGCGAGAGCAGCACGTTCCAGTCCTCGTTGAACTTGTAAAGCGCCTCGACGCGTATTCCCTGGTAGGTGACGGGGTTGATGGCGTTTGCCGCCGATCGGCGGTTGTTGTTGATCGACGGGGCTGCCGGGCGGCACGCCGTAAGCAGTCGGCTGTCAGGCCACCGGTCGGCGGCACGACGCCACGTACCGGGCAGAGCCGATCGAGCAAGCCGTGGCGTAGTTGGCATAGTGGATGCCGATGTCGGTGTTCTTGCGCGTGAACGTCGCCGGCACGTTGTCGATGTAGCCGCCGCGGCTGTCGTTGTAGATCACGCCGCGCACGGCCATGGTGTCGGCGATCAGCGGCAGGTTCATCACCGCCGTCACGTCGGAGTTCGGATCGCCGTGAGCGGTCACTCCGTAGCCGGCCTTGACGTTCCCTTCGGTCACGTCGAGCTTCGGCTCGTTGGTGATGTAGCGGATCACGCCGGCCTCGGCGCCGGCGCCGAACAGCGTGCCCTGCGGACCCTCGAGCACCTCGATGCGATTGAAGTCGGCGGCATAGATGTCGAGGTTGCGGTTCGGGAGCTGCCCGGATTGGTTGTCCAGGTAGATGGCGACGTTCGGCCACAGGCCCGTCGAGCCGCTGCCCTGGCTCGGCTGCGAGCCGGCGCTCAGGCCGCGCATGAAGATCTCGTTCTGGCCCGGCCCGTTGTTCGCCGTGGTCACGTTGGGCAGATACTTGATGTAGTCGTCGAACGTCTGACGTTCAGCTGCGCCAGCGTCTCGCCGGTGAAGCGCCTGGATCGAGATCGGCACGTCCTGCATGTTCTCGGTGCGGCGCTGCGCGGTGACGGTGATCTCCTGAATCATGTCCGAGCTGGTCTCGGTGTCGGTAGCGGAAGCGGGCGCGGCGGGTCGGCGTGGACCAACCCGGCGGAGGAGCCGCCCAGAATCGCCGCGATCGCCATACGACAGCTTCGGATTGAATTCATGCGTCCATCCCCTTTTTTATTCAAGTTATTCCAATGCCAAGCCGTTGAACGGTTACCGCCTCGCGGCCGCTCGGTTCAATCGCGCAGGCATTCGCTGCGATGTTTGCCAGGGTCGCCGAGCGCCGCCTTCAACGGCTCCAGCCAGGGCTCGTAATTCCGCCACTGGTCGAGCCCCTCGCGGAAGATCGGCTGGCGCACCTGCTCGGAGCTGGCGGTGCGCACGCTGCGCTCGGTCTTGTGGAACTCGAGGCAGGCCGGCTCGAACTCCAGGCCGCAAAAGTCGAGCATGCCGCCGCACGCTGCCCTCCAGATCCTCGACCACGTCCTCGTGCTGCACGCGCAGGATCCGGCCGGGCAGCACCTCGTCCCAGTGCCGCATCAGTTCGAGTAGGTGCGGTAGTAGCGGGCGATGTCCTCGATGCTGTAGGTGAATTCCTGGCCGTGGCGAACAGCTGCTTGAAATTGCTGAAGCAGCAGGCCATCGGCTCGCGCCGCGCGTCGATGATCCTCGCGTTCGGCAGCATCAGATGGATGAGGCCGATGTGGCGGAAATTGTTCGGCATCTTGTCGATGAAGAACGGCTTGCCGGTGCGGTAGATCGCGCGTGTCGGCGAGGTATTTCTCGCCGAGCGCCGGAAATCCTCCGGCGTCGAGATCGCGCGAGCACGCGCCGGATAGCGCGGGTCTGTCGAGTCGGCGCTCGCGGCCCTGCAGCTCGCTGCACGAGCCGCGGGATGTCGGCCAGCTCCTGCGTGCCCTCGACCTGCGAATGCGAGGCCAGGATCTGCTCGAGCAGCGTCGAGCCGGAGCGCGGCAGGCCGACGATGAAGATCGGATCGGGTCGCGGCAGCCGCAGCCGCGCCGCGCCGCGAAGAACTCGCGCGTGCAGACCGTCGATCTGCAGCCGCGCGTTGCGCTCGATCAGCTCGAGCCGATAGCGGCTTTCGGCCTTCTTGAGCGCGTTGCCGCGCTCGTAGTAGCGCCAACGATTCGGCGTACTCGCCGCGGTCCTCGAGCGCCTTGCCGAGCGCAAAACACAGATGATAGCGATCGACCGAGCGGCGTTGCCGGCGACGCCTCCTCGGCGCGCATGCGCGCGATCTCCTCGTCGGTGAAGCGATAGGTCTTGAGATTGGCGAGGCTCCAGTAGGCGTCGCCGAAATTCGGCCTGCACGCGGCGGCGCGCGCGGTAGGCCTCGATCGCCTCCTGCTGCCTGCCGAGCGTCTTCAGCGCATGCGCGATCGACAGATGCAGCTCGGCGGCCTGCGGGCGCCTCGGCGAGCAGCTCGCGATAGAGCTGCGATCGCCTCGCTCGTGGTCGCCCAGGCCGACGCAGGCGGTGGCGTAGAGTGTCCGGTAGTCGCGATTGTCGGGTTCGAGCTGCAAGCAGCTTCTCGAGCTCCTCGCAGCGCCTCGCGCGTACTTGTGCCGCTGCAGCAGCACCAGCGCATAGTCGTAGCGCGCCGCGTGATAGTCGGGCGCGAGCATCAGCACGCTCTCGAGCAGCAATTCCGCATCGTCCAGCACGTCGAGCTCCATGCCGATCTTGGCCAGCAGGCGCATGGCCTCGACGTGATTGCCGTGCCGCAGCAGATAATCGCGCATCGAGCCGCTCGGCCGCGAAAGATCTCCCCGTCGGCGAACATGCTGGTGGCGGTGACGACCTCGGCGGGCAGCTTCGCGAGCGTGGCGACGTGCGCGGCGGCCGTCTCCGCCTCCGTCGCGTGGCCGGTCATCCTGTACAGCACCTCGAGCGCCTTCCAGCTCGCAGGCAGCGCGGGATTGATGTTGACGGCGCGCAGGAATGCCTCGATCGCCGGCGCCGCTTCGCGCAGCGCGACGTAGCAGTGGCCGCGCTCCTGGTACAGGCGGCTGTAGTCGGGGTGCAGCCGCTCGAACCGCTCGAGCGTCGCCAGCGCCTCGGGAATGCGCTGCAGGTAGCGCTGGCTCACCGCGATCATATACAGCACGTCGCGGTTTTCGGGCACCTCTTCGCGCAAGCTCTTTGCGCGCCGGCGAGCGCCTCGGCGAACTGGCTTTTTTCCAGCAGCGCCCGCATACGCACGCACTTCGGCTTCGATGCGCGATACGGGAAAATCGAGCTCAGTAGCTATTGCGGCCATCGATTCAGCCGCAGGCCCGCGTGTAAGCAGTACACGCCCCGCGCGACCGCTTACGAGATACTGTCTCCGCTTTTAAAAGACTCGGGTGCACGTCACAACCTCGGCCCCGATCCGCGTCAGGGCCGCTTTAGTTCCGCTGCTGGCATGTAAGTCCTGAAAACTATGCTGTCTATCGATGCGCGCTTGTCATTTTGCTAGATCTACAGCGTGTTACTGCGCTGCGAATTCATGGCTGAATTGCAGCCCCGACCGTGCTCAGGCATGCTCCGGATCCGAGCCGCGCCGGGAATCCAGGCGCGCGCAGCGGAGTGCCCACGGCATCCTCCAGGAGCTTCACGATCATCGATGACCACGCGCTGCCGCCGTACTTCGCGCGTCCCTCGATGAAGGTCTGCTCCATGACGCCGGCGAGCCGCAGCGGCACGCCGAAGCGGCGTCCGAACTCGAGTCGCGAATCCTGCGTCCTTGCAGGCCAAATCCATTGTAAAACCAATGTCATAGCTGCCATTGAGAATGACCTGGCTCTCGGTCTCGTGCACGAAGCTGTTGCCCGGAGCTGGCGGCTATCGCGTCGAACGCCGTGCGCAGATCGACGCCGCCTTTCGCACACAGCATCAATGCCTCGCCGGCGGCGATCAAATGAATGAACGCCAGCATGTTGGTGACCACCTTGGTGACCGCCGCCTGCTCGATGCCGCCCAAGTGGATCACCCGGCCGCCCATCGCTTGCAGCGCAGGCTCGATGGAATCTGAAACATCTGTTGCGCACCGCCAACAAGTACGGTGATGTCGCCGGCCTCGGCGCGATGGACCCCGCCGGTGACCGGACAGGCGAGGGTGGCGATGCCCGAAGCTCGAGCGCGCGCGGCGAGTGCTTCGATCTCGGCGAAATCGTTGGTGCTCATCTCGATCCAGGTGGCTGCCGGCGCGCATGGCGGGCAAAGCCTCCGCCATGCACCGCCGCGGTGGCGGCGGGGAGGGCAGGCAGGTGATCAGGCCATCGCTCGCCGTGCGCGAGCGCGGCCACGGAGTCGACCCAATGGGCGCCCGCCGCGATGACCGCGTCGGCGGAGCCGCGGTCCAGGTCATAGACGCCGAGCATCGAAGCCGCGCGCGCGATTCGCAGCGAGATTTACCGCGAGATGCCTGCCCAGAATGTACCGCAGTACTCTCCTTCTCACAGAGCCGTCAACGCATCGGTGTCGTCCTCAGCCCAGCGGGCGATCGGCCATCTCGAGGTGCAAAGCCGACCCTCGCCGCGCTACGGATGGGCGAGCGCCACCGCCTCGTCGAGCTCCACCCCGAGCCCCGGCGCGGTGGGCGGAATCACGTATCCCGCCTCCCAACGGATCGGTGTCTTCAGGATTTTGGCATGGAATCCGCCCCATTGCTGGATGCTTTCCAGGATCAAAAAATTCGGCGAGCAGGCTGCGATCTGAATGTTGGCGGCGCCGACCACGGGCCCGCAATACAGGTGCGGGGCGATCTGCGCGTAATGCACTTCGGCGAGCGCCGCGATCTTCTTGGCCTCGAGCAAGCCGCCGACGCGGCCCAGGTTCATCTGCAGGATATTGGCCGCGCCCGTGGCCAGTACCCGCGCGAACTCGTACTTGGTGGTCGAGCCGCTCGCCGGTCGCGATCGGAATGCTGGTGCCGCGCGCGACCAGCGCCATCTGCTCCGGCATCTCGGGCGGGACCGGCTCCTCGAACCAGAGCGGATCGTAGTTCTCCAGCGCTTGGCGAGCCGGATCGCACCGGAGGTGGTGAACTGGCCGTGCGTGCCCAGGAGCAGATCCGCCTTGTCGCCGACCGCCTCGCGCACCAGGCGCACCAGCCGCACGGTGCGCTCGATCTGCTTCCTGGGTCGGCTGGCGCGGATCGTATGCCGAGTATCCGCCGGTGGGATCGAACTTCAGGCCGGTGAAGCCGTGCTTGACGTACTCGGCGGCGCGCGTCGCGGAGCGCTCCGCGTCGTGATAGAACTCCTCGCCTTCGCCGTCGGCGGGATAAAGGTAGGTGTAGCTGCGCAGCCGCTCGTGCACCCGCCCGCCGAGCAGTTGATAGATCGGCTGCTCGACCGCCTTGCCGATGATGTCCCAGCAGGCCATTTCCAGCCCGCTCACCACGCCCATGAGCGAGAGATCCGGGCGCAGGCGTGAAGCCCGAGCCGTAGCTCTCGCGCCACATGGCCTCGATCTGAAAGGGTCGCGCCCGGCGAAGCGGCGCGCAAACACATCCTCGATCATCGAGGCGATGACGTGCGGACCGAAGGTCGCCGCATACACCTCGCCCACGCCCTCGATGCCGCAGCGGTCTTGAGCTTCAGGAAAACGAAGTACCGGCCGCCGTAAGCCCGGCGGCGGATTGCCGACGACGAAAACTTTGACGCTGTCGAGTTTCATAGCGTCCCCGTCATCTCTGAATCGGGTCTCGGCCATGATCAGGTCGGCGGCCTTCTGCGCCACCATGAGCGTGGGCGCATTGGTGTTGGCCGAGGTCACGGTCGGGAAACACCGAGGCATCCACCACCCGCAACCGTTCCACGCCGTGCACGCGCAGCGCCGAGTCGACCACCGATTCGCCGACGCTCCTGCCCATCCGGCAAGTGCTCACCGGGTGATACACCGTCGCGGCGCGCGCGCGAAAATCGGCGAGCAGCTCGGCGTCGCCCATGCTCGAAGATCGGGCTCGATCGGCTCGCGGATCAGGCTGCGCATCGCCCGGGTGCGCGCGATGGCCTGCAGCAGGCGCCCGCCGTGCACCGCGTCCGCGAAGTCCTTGTCGGTGGACAAATAGTTCGGCGCGATGCGCGGCGGCTGGCGAAAATCGCCGCTCGCGATGTCGATGCGGCCGGTGCTGGTCGGCCGCGTCGGCTGAAAGCACAGGTAAAACCCCGAGAACGGGTCGAGCTTGATGCGCGTGCGCGTCGCATCGCCCGCCAGCATACGTCACCGGATTGAAGTAGAGCTGCACGTCGGGGCGCGCGGCGGCCGGGAGCGGCGCGCACGAAACCGCCGAATTGATTGACGCTGAGGGCCAACGGCCCGCGTCGGGTGAGCAGATAGCGCAGGCCCGCCATCAATCGACCCGACGACGGAATGCAGCTCGTCGTTCAGCGTCGGCCGCGAGGCCTTGAAGGAATACACGACCGCCAGATGATCCTGCAGATTCCCGCCGACCGCGGGATTGTCGAGCACCGGCGCGATGCCGTGAGCGCGACAGGGTGCGCGCGGGACCGATCCCCGAGAGCTGCAGCAGCTGCGGCGAATTCACCGGCGCCGGCGCACACGATCACTTCGCGCTGCGGCGCCGGCGTAGCGGGGCTCATTGCCGCGAAAGTACTCGACGCCGAGCACGCGGCGTGCCTCGACAGCGCAGCCTGCTCACCCAGGCTTGCGTCTCGAGCCTCACATTGCGTCGGCGCAGGGCAGGGCGCAGGAACGCATCGGCGGCCGACCAGCGCCTGCCGTTGCGGATCGTCACTTGATAGCAGCCAAAGCCCTCGGGCTGGGCGCCGTTGAAGTCATCGGTCACCGGCAATCCCAAGTCCGCGGCGGCCTCGAGCCACTGCTCGCGCATCGGATGCAGGAAGGGCGTGACGTCCTTGACGTCGAGCGGGGGTCCGCCGCGCCGCGCAGGCCGCGCGCGGCAGGCCCGGCCGCACGCATCGACGCGCCGCTCGGATCCTTCGAAATACGGCCGCACGTCCTCCCAGCCCCAGCCCGCATTTCCGAAGCCGCGCCAGTCGTCGAAATCCGCCGGCATGCCGCGGCAGTACACCAGGGCGTTGATCGAGCTCGAGCCGCCGACGACGCGCCCGCGCGGCCAGTACATGGTGCGGCCGCCGAGGCCGGGACTCGCGAGCGTCTGATACTTCCAGTTCACGGCCGGATCGGCGAACGTGTATCCGTAGCCGATCGGCGTCTTGATCCAGAAGCGCGCATCCGAGCCGCCGGCCTCGAGCACGAGCACGCGATCGCGCCCGCTCGCCGACAAGCGATCGGCCAGCACGCAACCCGCGGTGCCGGCGCCGACGATGACGTAATCGAACTGCTCCACGGCAGCGCAGCTTAATCTTATCCCCCGGCAGCGCTATGCCATTTCGCGATTCGCCCATGTCATTTTGGAATTACATCAGAGCTTCATCGCCGCGGCGCGCTGCCCCTCTGGCGAGGCGTGCCGTCGCATATCGGTTTCGAAACATGTATGGTGCGCAAGATCAAACCAGGGGCAACGCACCACCTTGAGCAGCACCGCCATCGACGTCCCTCGAGCCCATGCGCCGTCCTCGATCCTGCGCTGGTACGTGCTGATCCTCACCTGCCTCATCTATGCCATCAATATCGCCGACCGCTATGTCGTATCCACGGTCTTCGAGCCGATTCGTCTCGAATTGCGCTTGGACGATGCCGGCGTCGCGTTCCTCACCGGCGCTCCCTCTGGCGCTGTTTTATGTCACCTTCGGCATTCCGATCTCCTGGCTGGCCGACCGCGCCAACCGGCGAAACATTCTGGCCGTCTCGCTGATCGTGTGGTCGGGCTTCACGACGCTGTGCGGGCTGTCGCGCAACTACTGGGAGTTCCTGCTCGGGCGCATCGGCGTCGGCGTGGGCGAGGCGGGCGGTACGCCGCCCTCCACCGCGATCGTGTCGGATTATTTTCCGCCCGACCGGCGCCCGATGGCGATGACCGTGCTGGCGCTCGGCGCCCCGATCGGGGCGTTTTTGGGCGCCAATTTCGCGGGCGCCATCGCGCATGCCTATTCCTGGCGCGCCGCGTTCATCGCGCTCGGCATCCCGGGCCTGGTCGTGGGCGCCATCGTCTACCTGACGGTGCGCGAGCCGGCGCGCGGCCGGCTCGATGCCATCGTCGATGAGATCAAGCCCACGCTGTGGGAGTCGCTCAAGTTCCTGTGGGTGCAGAAGGCCGCCTACCACGTGGTGATGGGCGGAGGTTTGTGCGCGCTGTGGGGTTGGGGCCTGATCTATTGGACGCCCACCTTTTTGCAGCGGGCCTACCATCTCGACGTCGGCCAGGCGGGTGCGGTGACCGGAAACATTCATCTGTCGGGGCGGTTCGCTCGCGACCGTCGCAACCGCGTGGGTGCTGTCGCGCCCGGCCATGGCGGACCCGCGGCGGTGCGTCTGGCTGCTCGCCGCGGGCATCGGGCTGGCGACCATACCCTCGATCATCGCGTACTTCGACGCATTCTCTGTGGGTCTGCAAGCTGATGTTCTGGATGTTCATTCCCGCCATCTATTTCTACATCGGTCCGTGTTTCGGGCTGCTCAACAACCTCGCGCCCTGCCACATGCGCAACATGTTCATTGCGATCATCGCTGCTGGTCGCCAACATTTTGAATCTGATCGTCGCGCCCTGGGTGGTCGGATTCATGAGCGATTGGTTCGCCGCACGGTCATGCCACGGATGCCGCATCGCTGCGCGCGGCCCTGCTGGTGCTGGCGCCGACCGGATTCTGGGCCGCGTATCACCTGTATCTGGCGTCCCGCACCATCGTCGCGGATCAGAAGCGCGCCATCGGCTACACTAAATCCTGGGCTCCTTGAGACGCTATGGCCAAGACGACCATCGATCGACGCTGGCTCCCGCTCAACGCATTGCGCGCCTTCGAGGGCGTGGCCAAGCACTCGAGCTTCACGGCCGCCGCCAACGCGCTGTTGATTTCGCAGAGCGCCCTGTCGCGGCACGTGATCGCGCTCGAGAAATTGATCGGCGCGCAGCTGTTCGAGCGACGCCCGCATTCTCTGGTGTTGACCAAGGCGGGCCAGCATCTGCTGCCTGCCGTCATGAAGTCCTTCGATCGCCTCGAATACGCGCTCGATGACATCCGCAACGAAGGTGCGCCGCAGTTTGCGGACCCTGCGAGTGCAGATGCCGCCCACCTTCGCCGCGCATCTCGCGGTGCCCATCCTGCGGGATTTTCGCGCCGCCGCCGCCGAGGTGGAGATCGACCTGGTCAGTCCCTACGGAGTCGGTCCGCCGCCCGGCGACGTCGATGTGGCGGTCGTGTACTCGAAGCCGACGGTGACCGATCTGGTGAAGGACCTGCTCTGGCCCGTCCGCCTGAGCGTAGTGTGCCATCCGAATATCGCGGCGCGCTGCGAAGGCCAGAGCCTGGCCGAATTCATCGAGTCGAACGAATTGGTCCACGTGCGCCTGTCCGATTCGCCGCGTCACCACCTGTGGTCGCAATTCGTCCGTCAGGCCGGTCTGCATTCGCTTGAACGTCGAACGCGGCCTTGTTTTCGATACGGCGCTGCTCGCCGTGCAATACGCGCTGAGCGGCGAGGGCATCGCGCTGCTCGATACCTATATGTTCGGCGAATACATCCGTACGGGCCGGCTGGTGAAGCCGTTCGCGGACATATCTGGACGATGGCTACGGCTATTATCTGATCACTCATCCGGAAGCTTTGAGCGATACGGCGGTCGCGCTGTTCCGTTCGTGGCTGATCGAGCGCTTCGGCAGCGGACCGGGCACGACGAATCCTAACATCCATTTGGCGGTATCCAATGAGTGAGCGCGCGGCGCTGAAATCGGCGTGGTCATGAAGAGTCACGCCCGAGTGGTGGTGATCGGCGGCGGTGTCGTCGGCGCGAGCGTCCTGTACCACTTGACCAAGGCCGGCTGGAAGGACGTGCTGCTGGTGGAGCGGGCGGAATTGACGTCCGGATCGACCTGGCATGCGGCGGGCGGCATGCACACCGTCAACGGCGATCCGAATGTCGCGAAGCTGCAGCAGTACACCATTCAGCTCTACAAGGAAATCGAGGAAATCTCCGGGCAATCCTGCGGCGTGCACATCACCGGCGGCATCATGCTTGCCGGCACGCGCGAGCGGCTCGATTGGCTGAAGATGGCGAAGGCGCGCGGCCGCTATCTCGGGATGGAGCTCGAAATCATTTCGGTCGACGAAGCGGCCAGGCTCTTTCCGCTCATGGACAAGAAGCACTTCGCGGGCGCGATGTACGATCCCATCGAAGGGCACGTGGACCCGTACGGCGTAACGCATGCCTATGCCAAGTCCGCGCAAATCGGCGGCGCCGAAATCGTGCGGCACACCCGAGTCACCGATCTGAAGGCGCGCGCAGACGGATCCTGGGATGTGATCACCGATCACGGCAACGTTCACGCCGAGCACGTGGTCAATGCGGCCGGTCTGTGGGCGCGTGAGGTCGGGCGCATGGTCGGCCTCGAGCTGCCGATACTCGCCATGGAGCACCAGTACCTGATCACCGGCGACATGCCCGAATTGGACGGCAAGAAGGAGCAGCTGCACGCAATCGACTTCGAAGGCGAGATCTACATTCGCCAGGAGCGCGGCGGCATGCTGATGGGCACCTATGAGCGCGCCGGCGTTCCCTGGTCGCCGGTCACGACTCCCTGGGATTTCGGCCAGGACCTGCTGCCGAACGATCTCGAGCGCATCGCGCCGAGCCTCGAGGTGGGCTTTCGAGCATTTTCCGGCGCTGGGCGCCGCCGGCATCAAGAAGGTGGTCAACGGGCCGTTCACCTTCGCGCCCGACGGTAATCCTCTGATCGGTCCGATCCGGGGCCTGCGGAACTTCTGGGTCGCGTGCGGGGTCATGGCCGGCTTCAGCCAGGGGGGCGGGGTGGGTCTCGCGCTGTCGCGCTGGATGGTCGACGGTGATCCGGGCGCGGACATCTGGGGCATGGACGTTGCGCGTTATGGCGACTGGACGACCCTGGCGTACACCAATGCGAAGGTGCGCGAGAATTATTCGCGCCGCTTCCGCATTCGCTTTCCGAACGAAGAGCTCACCGCCGCGCGACCGCTGCGCACCACGCCGATTTACGAGAAGCTCAAGGCCGAGCACGCGGTGTTCGGCGATTACTGTACGCTCGAGCATCCGCTCTGGTTCGCCCCGAGCGCCGCGGAGGCCCGGGATGAAGTCAGCTTCCGGCGCTCCAACTCTCATCCGCATGTGGCGGCCGAATGCCGTGCCGTGCGCGAGGGCGTCGGCCTTCTGGAGATCTCCAACTACGGCAAGTTCGAGGTGCGCGGGCCGGGCGCAGCCGAATGGCTGGCGCGCATGATGGCGAACCGGGTGCCCGCGGTCGGCCGCATCGCGCTCACCCCGATGCTCAACGAGCGCGGCAAGCTGATCGGCGACTTCACCATGTGCCGGGTCGCGCAGGAGCACATTTTCCTGATCGGCACCTATGCCGCCGAAACGTACTACATGCGCTGGTTCGAGCGGCATCTGCCGCCCGCGGGCGGCGTTTCGGTGCGGCCGTGCGCGATGCAATACGTCGGCTTATCGGTGGCAGGGCCGAAATCGCGCGCACTGCTGCAGGGATTGGTGCGCGATGACCTGTCGAGCGCGGCGTTTCCGTTCATGTCGTTTCGGCGCATGGAAATCGGCATGGTGCCGGGGTATGTGGGCCGCGTGTCCTTCACCGGGGAACTCGGCTATGAGATCTGGGTGACGTCGGAGTATCAGCGCGCGCTGTACGATCTTTTGGCGGCGGCCGGCCGCCAGCACGGACTCAAGCTCTTCGGTGGGCGCGCGCTCAATGCCATGCGCATCGAAAAGAGCTTCGGCACCTGGGCGCGGGAATACCGGCCCATCTACGGCCCTTTCGAAGCGGGCCTCGGGCGGTTCGTGGACCTCAAGAAGGACGCCTTCATCGGTCGCTCGGCCGCCGCCGAGGAAAAGGACGGCGGCGGCGCGCTGCGGCTGCTTGGCTTCCAGGTGGCCGCGACGGACGCCGATGCGATCGGCGACGAACCCATCTGGCACGACGGCAAATCCGTGGGGTGGGTGACTTCCGGCGCATTCGGGCACCGCGTGGGTGCCTCGCTGGCGCTCGGCTACGTGCCGGCGGCGCTTGCGGCTGCCGACGGCGGATTCGAGATCGAGATCATCGGTGAGCGTCACCGCGCGGCTCGTCTGGCGGGAGCGGCGTTCGATTCCACCGGCGCGCTGATGCGCGCGTAGAGAGCCGCAGCGCCGGCCGCGTGGTCGATGCATCGCGCGCTCGGGTATACTCGTCCGTCGGCGTTCGGGCGAATTCGCCGGGCGGAGGGCATATGCTGGGTACACCGGAAAACAAGGCAGCGGGCTACAACGGACTCACCGAACTGACGGCGGGGCTGCCGGCGGATGCTTATTTCGATCCGCGGCATTATGCGCGCGAACTGCAGCGGATCTGGTATCGGAATTGGCTCTATGTGTGCCGCTCCGGCGACGTCGCGGCTGCCCGGTCGTTTCAAACATTCGAGGTGGGCGACCAGAAAATTCTGCTGGTGCGGGACGATGCGGGTGTGCTGCAGGGATTTCACAACACCTGCCGCCACCGCGGCGCAGCGCTGTGCCGCGACAGTGCGGGACAGCTGCGCTCCGGCGCGATCATCTGTCCCTATCACGCTTGGACCTACAGCCTGCAGGGGAACCTTCTGCGCACTTCATCGAAGCGCAACGCCCACGGTTTCGATGTCGCGGATTTCCCGCTCTACAAAATCAACGTGCGCGAATGGAGCGGATTCATATTCATCGCGTTGACCGAGAATCCGCCGGCCTTCGACCGCATCTTCGACATGCCGCTGAACCGGCTGGACTCGTGGCCGTTGAGCGAGCTGGCGGTGGGCCATGTTCTCGTGAAGACGGTCCACAGCAACTGGAAAATTTTCTGGGAAAACTACAACGAGTGTCTGCATTGCCCGGGAGTGCATCCGCTGCTGTCGAATCTGGTGCCGATTTACGGCCGCGGCCTGCTGGAGGAGCGCGACGATCCGAATTGGAGCGCGCATGCGGCGGATTCGGACCCGAAATACAAGGGCGGGCTGCGCGCCGGCGCCGCCACCTGGTCGATGGACGGCAATCTGACCGCAGCGGCGTTTCCGGGGCTCTCAGATGAGGACCGGCGGGCAGGAGCGATCTACATGACCGCCCTGCCGTCGATGTTCATCGTCGGCCACGTCGATTACGTGCGCGTGGTGCGCCTGCGGCCGCTGGGACCGGAGCAGACGGAGCTTCGCGTCGAGTACCTGTTCTCGCCGCAAACGCTGGCCGATCCGAGCGTCGATGTGCGCAACATCGTGGATTTCACGAATCTGGTCATGACGGAGGACGCCGAAGTGTGCGAACTCAATCAGCGCGGACTGCATGCGGCACCTCACCTTCGCGGGGTCGTCATGCCGGAGGAATACGTCATCCGGCAATTCCACGAATGGGTCAATTCTGAGTTGTCGCGCCTGTAGGAGCCTGTCTGAGTAATCCGCGTGAGCCGCGTTGGCTGGGCGCCGGCGCGGCAGCCTGTTGCGCCGCCCTCATCACGGCCGGCTGCGGGGGCGAGCGGCACGCCGCGCCCGCTGATCAAGAGCAGGTGCTCAATATCTACAACTGGGCCGACTACATCGGCCACCACACGATCGCGGAATTCGAGCGCGCCACGCACATCAAGGTCGTCTACCAGCTCTACGATTCGAACGAAACGCTGGAAGCGAATTTGCTGGTCGGACACTCAGGCTTCGACATCGTGAGCACGACCACCGGCTTCTACGGCCGCCAGATCAAGGCGGGCGCGTATCTGCCGCTCGACAAAGCCGAGCTGCCGAACTGGAAATATCTCGACCCGGCCGTGCTCGCCGTCCAGGCACAGGCGGATCCGGGAAACCGGTATGCGGTCCCATACCTGCATGCCATGAACGGCTTCGCCTACAACGTGGACATGATCCGGGCGCGCATGCCGGATGCGCCGACCGACAGCTCGGCCATGCTGTTCGACCCAAAGGTCATCTCCAAATTCGCGGACTGCGGGGTGACGTTCCTGGACTCTCCGGAGGATGTCATCCAGCTCGCGCTCGCCTACCTGCACCTCGATCCGAATTCTCAGCGCATCGAGGATCTCGATGCGGCCGAGAAGCTGATCATGGCGATTCGGCCGTATATTCGCACCTTCGATTCGAATGCGTACTACACGGAGCTGTCGGCGAACGAGATCTGCCTGGCGATCGCCTGGTCGAGTGACTATACGGTCGCGCAGGAGCTTGCGCGAGCGGACGGCACCGGCGCACACCTCGCTTTCACACTGCCCAAGGAAGGCTCCAATATCACTTACAACGCCTTTTTGATTCCTGCTTCGGCACCGCACCCGGAGGCGGCGCATAAGTTTCTCAATTTCATTTTGGACCCGAAAGTCATCGCCGAGATCACCAACGATATTCACTACGGAAACGACAATCTGGCGGCGCGGCCCTTCGTCAACAAGACCATCCTTCAGGACCCGTCCATCTATCCGTCGCCGGAGGTTCGCGCACAATTGTACTTGCCGGAGGCATTCGGGCCCGATTATGACCGGCAGCGAACCCGCGTCTGGACTCGCATCAAAACGGGGCAGTAGCGGCTTTTACGCGGCCTTACGCCCCCCAGCGGGCCATTTCCCACACGAAACGCCCGTTCTGCGACCTGGCGCAAGCATCGCACCCGGGTGGAAATGGTAATTTTCCCGCCGAGCAGTGGGCCTCGTCTCTCGAAGGAGATATGACATGACTGGACTCATCGACCGCTGGGGCCACGACGCCTTGTTCGCCGCCACGGCCCTGCTGACCATCGTGGTGGTCGTGTACGCCACTTGAGCGAGTTCACGGTGCGGAGGCGGTCGAGGGTGTCTCGAGGTCCTCTGCGCCGATGTGCTTGGCCTTCCACAGCACGCGGCTGTAATAGCACACGTAATAGCCGATCAGCGCGAAGAGCAATCCGACCGTAGCAGGGCTTTGCACCATCGATGCCGGCGCGAAGCCCTGTGCGCGATCAGGCGGGTACATCTGAACCGCCCGATACACGAGGCGCCCGAAGACCAATAGCGTCACCGCGATGCCGGCGTAGGTGTGCGGCACGTAGTACAGCTGTGCGCCGCGCCTCGCGTAGCGCGTACGGCCGGCTCCCCACATCGCCAGCGCGGTGCCGGCCAGAGCCCCCGCGCCTTCCATGAGCAGGAATTCGCCGGAGCGAACTGCGAGCGGAATGAACGATACCCCGAGGGCGGCCAGGACACCCATCCGTACGATCATGCGCCTCGGGCGTACGGGTTGCTGGCCGAAGCTTCGGCGCAATCGCCGATAGATCAGCAAAACCGCCAGCGCCGCGATGACGAAGGGCAAAATTGGCGCGTAGCCGGCGGGCATATCCTGAGATACTACACGACGAATGATCCGCGACGACTCACCGGCCATGGCGCGGCCCGAACTGACCCGGGGCGTGGGCGCCTGGGCGCGCCATTGCGGTGAATGTCACCAATATGATCGGCGCCGGCGTGTTCCTGAAGACGCGCGTCATGACCTGCAACGTCGGCAGCGCCAAAATGGTCATGCTGGTGTGGCTGGCCGCGGGATTGTTGTCGCTCGCCGGCACTTTCTCCTATTCGGAGATCGCCGCCATGATGCCGGAGGCGGGCGGCGACTACGTCTACCTGCGCCGCGCCTATGGCAGGCTCGTCGGATTTCTCTTCGGCTGGATGGCGTTTGCCGTTTTCGCACGGGCGCGCAGGCCGCGCTGGCCGTGGGCCTCGCGATATTCATGAACGTGGCGATCGGGCGGCGTCTTGCAGCATTGGCACATCGAGGCGGAACTCGCCGGCCTGCACGTTGCGCTCGACGGACTGACATCTGGTCGCGCTCGCCACGATCTGGACCGTGGCGCTCATCAATTGCGCCTCGGTCAGCGACGGGCGGCCGCACCGCGCTCGTGGCTGACGATCGCCAAAGTCGCGCTGGTGCTGGCCGTCGCGATCGGCGCCTTCTGTTTCGCGCCGGGCGATTGGACGCATTTGAATGGTTCCGGGACTGCCCGGCAGCTGCGAGGGCGTCGCCGCGAGCGCACGCGGCGGCGTTGCGGGCTTCGGCGCCGCCATGCTCGGCGCGCTGTGGGCGTATGACGGCTGGAACAACGTTGCGCCGCTCGCGGGCGAAATCCGCGACCCGCAGCGCAATCTGCCGCGCGCCTTCATCGGCGGCCTTCTGGTGGTCGCGGCGCTGTATTTGTTTGTCAACACCGCCTATTACTACGCGCTGACGCCCGCTCGAGATCGCGAACATCCCGACGAGCTTCATCGGTGGCGACCGAAGTCCTGAAGCGCTTTTTGGGGCCCGTTGCGGTCTCTCTGACCGCGGTGGCGATGATGATCTCCTCCTTCGGTTCGCTGCACGCGAGCGTGCTCGCCAATTCGCGCATTCCGTTTGCCATGGCACGCGACGGCTTGTTCTTCCGCGGACTCGCCAAGCTGTCGGCGCGCACCAATGTACCGGCGCGGGCGATCGTCGCGCAGGCGGCCTGGGGCAGCGTGCTGGCGGTGTCCGGAACGTACGATACGCTGACCGACTCGGTGATATTCGCCTCCTGGCTGTTCTATGGATTGACCACGGCCTCGCTGTTCGTGTTCAGGCGCACGATGCCCGATGCGCCGCGCCCCTACCGGGCGGTCGGTTATCCGCTGGTTCCCTGCATCTTTCTGTTGGTGACGGCTGCGCTGATCGTCAATACCTTCGTCGCGACACCGCGCCAGGCGCTGCAGGGCGCGGCCATGCTGCTGATCGGACTGCCGTTTTACTGGTGGTTCAGCGAGTACCGGGCGGGGGCATGAGCCTCATTCAAATCCCCGGCGGTGCGGGCGCCGCGCTTCGTCTGCGCGCCGGTCAGGCGGTCCGGCTGGTCAATATGCATGGATCCCAGGTGGTGGACACCTGGTGCCTGTCGGCGGCGGACACCACCGAGTACCTCTCGGTCGAGCACACGCGTCGCATGCTGTCTCGGCTGTTTCCGGGCGAGGGCGACGCGTTGTACAGCAACCGCCGCACCGCTCTGCTGGTGCTCGAACAGGACACCTCCGGCTGCCTGCACGACATGCTGCTGGCGTGCTGCGACCATTGGCTGTACGAATTCTACGGCTGTGCGCCCGGGCACGCGAACTGCCGTGCCAATTTCATCGACGCGCTCGCCCGTAGCGGCATCACGGCGGAGCAGGTTCCGAACCCCATCAACTTCTGGATGAATGTGCCGGTCCTCCCTGACCACCGCATCGCGCTCCATGCCCCGGTCAGCAAGCCGGGAGACTGGATCGTGCTGCGCGCCCTCCAGGACGTCGTCGTCATCTTCTCCGCCTGTCCCATGGACATAACTCCGGTTAACGGAGCGGACCGGACTCCCAAACCGGTCGCTTACGAAATCATCGATTCGAGCCCGCCGCGGCGTTCGGAGCCTGTCTGAGTAATGCCAACGCGGCTCACGCGGATTACTCAGACAGGCTCCCTAGCCCCGGCCGCCCGGCAGGTCGAAGACCAGGACCTCGGCCGAGCGGCCTTGGCCGATGCGAAGAGAGCCTCCGTCGGTCACTTTTAGCGCATCGCCCGCCTCGAGCGCAATCGCGTTCGCGATGAGCCCGCCGCGCGCCACGTGCACATAGATGCGCCGGCCCGGCGCAACCTCCAGTTCGGCCGCTTCTGCGCCGTCGAAAAGGCCCGCGTACACGCGTGCATCTTGATGGATGAGGAGCGAGCCGTCGGCGCGATCGGGAGAAACGATGAGGCGCAAACGCCCGCGCTTCTCCTGCGCGGAAAAGCTCTTCTGTTCGTAGCTCGGTTCGATGTCAAGTTGGCTCGGCTGAATCCAAATTTGCAGAAAATGCACGACCGCGCTCTGCGATGGATTGAACTCGCTGTGCCGCACACCCGTGCCGGCGCTCATGCGCTGCACGTCACCCGGCCGGATGGTCGAGCCGTTGCCCATCGAATCCTTGTGAGCCAGCTCACCGGCGAGCACGTAGCTGATGATCTCCATGTCGCGGTGGGCGTGGGTCGCGAAACCTGCGCCGGGCTGCACCCTGTCTTCGTTGATGACCCGGAGCGGCCCGAACTCCACGTGCTCGGGATCGAAATAGTCGGCAAAGGAAAACGTGTGAAAGGACTTGAGCCACCCATGATCGGCAAAGCCCCTTTCGCCGCTGCGTCGGACGTTGATCATGTCGCACCTCCTATCGTGGTTCGCATTATGCCGCACGGCGCGCGAACCCGGGCAGGGGAGGCGCTGCGTCCCCTCGCGCGGTCAGGGCGGCGGGCAGGCCGGGTTCAACGCCAGCTCGGCCCCGCGTCGCTCGTCCCAGATCACGAAAATTCCGCTCGACACGACGATCCCCGCTCCGAGCAGCAGGCCTACCGAGGGGGTTGCCGACCAAAATATCCAGTCGATCGCCAGGGCCCAGAGGATGGCGGTGTATTCGAACGGGGCTACCACGGCCGGCGGCGCGCGCCGAAATGCATCCGTCAGCCAGAGTTGCCCGAGCGCTCCGGTAACGCCGATGCCGGCGAGCCAGCCCCAGTCGCTCGAATCGACCGCGCGCCAGTCGCCGATCGCCAGAGCGCCCGACCCGATACTGACCGCGGCAAGATACCAAAAGACCATCGACATGCTCGAATTGCGGCGGCCGAGCGAGCGCACGCTGAGCGCACTCAGCGAATAGCAAAGCGTCGCCAAAGCGGCCGCGGATGCCGCAAGCAGGGAGATGACTCCTCCGCCCCAGGGACGCAGGATCAAAATCACGCCGCCGAGACCGACGAGGATGGCGAGCCAGCGCCGGCCCGTGACCTCCTCGCCGTGCAGCGGCACCGACAAGGCGGTCATCAGCAGCGGCGCCGCCAAAAACAGCGAATAGGTCTGCGCCAAGGTCAGGCGGTGGACCGCATACACGAAGCTCGCCAGCATCATGACACCAAGCGCACCTCGCCCGAGATGCAGCAGCGGCATGGTGGCGCGCAGATTGGCCCACGAGCGCTGCCATGCGATCGCCGCCAGCAGACACAACAGGGAGGACATGCAGCGCAAGCACGATACCTGAAGCGGCCCATAATGGGCCGACAAGCGCTTCATCAGCGCATCCATGATCGCAAATGCGAAGACCGCCGCCACCATGGAAGCGATGCCGCGCAGGCGTTCTCGAGAGTGCGGACGGATCGCACGTATCGAGAGAACGGAGAAAGTCATGTTTCGCACCGGCGGATTGTAGACCAGGACAACCCAGGTCTTCGCCAGCGCGATGCAGGCCAGACGGGCGACGCAATGGCAGCTTCTCATCACGGAAGGCTCCGGGATGAAGAATTAGCGCTGCTACCGCGGATTCCGGCTTCCAGGAGGCTACACGCCCGGAGCGGCCTTCCGCGGCGTCGGGCGCGGGGCCATTTCCGGCTGGCTCGCCGCGTCGGCCGGGGCGTGCAGCATCGCTTCAGGCGCGCGTGCCTCGACGACGGCCGACAGCAGCTGCACGCTTTGTCCGGCGACGCGGACCGACGGCTGCCCGAGCGGCTGGTCGATGACCTTCAAATCCGCGGTATTGACGCGTACCGACCATTCGAACAGCGGTTGCGGCAGCTGAAACAACTGCTCGTCGATCGTGTTGTTGGCGAGCAGCAGACACAGCTCGGCGCGCCCGTCATCGAGGCGCCGCGCGCGCCGCAGGCACAGCAGCCGTCCTTCCCAATTCTGCCAGTCCTCGATACGCATGGTGTCGCCGTTCTCATCGAACCACTCGACGTCGCGCACTTGAGGCAGGGGCTCGAGCAAGCCGTGTTGAAAATATCCGCAGCGCAGCGTGGTGAGCTCGCGGCGCAGGCCGATCAGGCGCGCGACATAGGCCTGTTGCGCTTTGCCGGCCGGCGACTGCGCGAGCGCCCAGTCGTACCAGGAAAGCTCGGAGTCCAGACAGTAGGCATTGTTGTTGCCGTGCTGAGTACGGCCGAATTCGTCTCCGCCGAGCAGCATCGGCGTGCCGTGCGAGAACAGCAATGTCGCGAGCATGGCGCGCCTGGCGCGCTCGCGCCTCTCGAGCACCTGCGCGTCGTCGGTGGGTCCCTCGACGCCCCAGTTGGCGCTCTCGTTGTCATTGGTGCCGTCCTGATTGGCCTCTCCATTGGCCTCATTGTGCTTCTCCCCGTAGCTCACCAAATCCTGCAGCGTGAAGCCGTCGTGAGCCGTGACGAAATTGAGCGACGCCCACGGCTTTCGGCGCTGATGGTCGAACAGGTCGGCCGATCCCTGCAGGCGCGCCGCGAGCGCCCCGCGCAGCCCCGAATCCCCGCGCCAGAACTTGCGCACGTCGTCGCGGAATCTCGCGTTCCACTCCGCCATGCCGGGCGGGTGATTGCCGAGCTGATAGCCGCCGGGCCCTAAGTCCCAGGGCTCCGAGATCAGCTTGACGCGCGCCAGGGTCGGATCCTGCAGCAGGGCGTCGAAGAAGCCTGCGCCCGGATCGAAACCATTCTGTTCACGGCCAAGAGTCACGCCGAGATCGAAGCGAAAACCATCGACATGAAATTCCTCGACCCAATAGCGCAGCGAATCGAGGGTGAGCTGAATCACTCGACGGTGCGAGAAGTTGACGGTGTTGCCGCAGCCGGTGTCATTGACGCAGTAGCGAGCGTTGCCGGCCTGCAGGCGATAGTAGACGGCGTTATCGAGGCCGCGCAGGCTCAATGTCGGTCCAAGCTCGCTGCCCTCGCAGGTATGGTTGTAGACCACGTCGAGCAGCACCTCGATGCCCGCGGCATGCAGCGCCTTGATGGCGCCCTTGAGCTCGGCCGGGTTCCCGTCCGACAGATAGCGCGGCTCGGGGGCGAAATAGCTCAAGGTGTTGTACCCCCAATAGTTGACCAGGCCGCGCTCGACCAGGGTGCGGTCGTGCACGCAGGCGAATATCGGCAGCAACTCCAGCGCCGTGACGCCGAGAGCGCGAAGGTGGGCAATCGTTCGCTCGTGGCCGAGCGCCGCCGCGGTGCCGCGCAGGCGCTCGGGAATCTCCCCCAGGCGCATGGTCAGTCCGCGCAGGTGCGCCTCGTAGATGACGCTCTCGGACCAGGGGATCTGCGGCGCCCGATCGTCGCCCCAATCGAATCGCTCCCCGGTGACGACGCCCTTCGGCATGGCCGGTGCACTGTCGCGCCGGTCATACGACAGATCCGCTCGCGGTGAGCCGATGCGATAGCCATAAAGTGCATCGCTCCAGCGCAGCGAGCCCACGAGGCGGCGCGCATAGGGATCGAGCAGCAGTTTGTTCGAATTGAAGCGGTGACCGTGTTGGGGCTGATAGGGACCCTGCACGCGATAGCCGTAAGCCTGCCCCGGCGCCACGTCCGGCAAATAGCCGCGCCAGACGCCGTCGATGCACTCGGGCAGCACCACTCTGCGCAGCTCCTTGTGCCCGCCGGCATCGAACAGGCACAGCTGCACCTCTTCGGCGTGCTCGGCGAACACGGCAAAGTGGGTGCCGCGGCCGTCCCAGTGGGCTCCGAGGGAGGCGGGGGCACCCGCGACGGCATCCGCAGTCGATCGGCCGCTCACGGGGCAGAATCGATTGTCATGCAGCAACGAAATCCCAGGTGATAGTTCGCATGACTTTGCGGGTCCATCACCCGAGTCCCGTGCCAGTATGGTGCACGCCAGCGGCACCAGTCGGGATGCGCTCGATACGTGTCGAAGATGAACCAGCTGCCCTTCATTTCGGTGACGCCCAGTTCCTTGCTCCCACGGCTCGCCATTTGCGCGGGAGTCAGCGGCAGGTTCATGTGCTCGGCCGCGTTGCCGTTGAGATCATAGACATCGAGCGGACTATGGCAGGCCGGGAAGTCGCCGACCGGATAGGTATTGGAGCCGCATAGATTCCAGCCGCCCCCGGGACAGCCGGGCGTCTTGAAGCTGCCGGTGGCACAGATGCCGCGCTGATACTCCGGTCCATAGCTCCAGGTCTTGGTCGGCTCGTACAGCCGATTGTGAGCCGAACGCATGCGTTCGACCGCAGCGTTCGGCGCCACGCCTTGCGCCAGGTCGAAGCGGTAGTCAGGCTCCTCGAGCTCTCCGGCGCAGGCACCCTCCCACTCATGTGCATCGCACATTCGCTTGCCTTCAGCCTCGCATACTTGCGCGGCTTCACGTGCCTTCACCCACACCACCGGGTAGGCACACGGGACATCCGGATATTCGAACTGATCGATACAGACCTTTGCCTGCTCCGCGGTGGTCTTCTTTGGATCATAGAGCGGCGCCATGTATCTTGCGCCGCAGATCTTCTCGAACCGAGGGTTCGCATAACTGACATGTTGCTGCTCCAGCTTCTTGCGGCAGCCTTCCTCGGTCACCGGGTGCTCACTGATCGCCGGATTGCCCTGACCCATGTAGCCCGAGCGCGCGAAGATCGTCCGCACCTGCTCCATCTGCTGGGGGGTCAAGCCGCGCTCCTGCTGTATCAGCTGAAACATCTGCTCGTTCTGGCGCGCAAGCGTCGGCTGCGCCGCATTGCCCGAGACGCCGATCAGCAGCGGGCTCAAGGCCGCTGCAACTGCTCCGCTGCTCTTCATCGTCGCCTCGCTCACGAGGGATCCAACCTAATGCGGTACCGGTCGCGCATAGCGGCCCACGAGCGCGGCCTCCGCCAACACCTTTCCGTGCATGGCTTGCACCAGCGCCGCCTTGCGCGGCCGGCGCAAATCGGGCAATACCGCGCTCAATGCGTAAAGCCTGTGAAAGTAGCGATGGCTCCCGATGGGGGGGCAGGGGCCGCCATAGCCTGTTTTCATCCAATCGTTGAGGCCGTCGAGCGCCCCGGCCGGCGCCCCGTGCCGGGCGAGGTCCTCAGGCAATCCATGTACGGCCGGCGGGATGTTGTAAAGGATCCAATGGATCCATGTGGTCTTGGGTGCTGCCGGATCCGGTGCATCCGGATCCTCGACAATCAACGCCAGGCTCTTTGCGTTCGCGGGAACTCCGGACCAATCGAGAGGCGGCGACACATTCGCGCCGTCGCAAGTGTATTGCTTGGGAATCGGGCGGCCGTCTGCGAACGCCTGCGAGCTGATCGATAGGCTCATAGCATGGCTAATCTAGTGCACAATCGTGACGTACGCATTAAGGGATTTCCGCGGTCGCGAATTGCCGCGCCGGGCCCCAAGTTCAGTGCCCCTGCGGGCGCTTAAGGAGGTCCGTGCGGTCGATCGAGGGCACGTTCAAATTCACGCGGGTGCCGCCGCGCACAATGGTCAACGGCACGCTGCTGTGTGCCGGTCCCAGCGCCCAGAGCCGGCGATAGAATTCCGGCAGCGTACCGACGTCATGGTCTGCGACGCGGCTGATCAGGTCCCCTTCGCGCAAATCAGCCAGTTGCGCGGGGCTGCCCTCGGCCACCCCCGTCACGTACACCCTGCCGCTCACCTCCACGGAGTAGACGCCGAGCCACGGTCTTGATCGACCCGCGGCATGTCCGCGCAGGCGCAGGTCTCCGAGTATCGGCTTGAGCAAGTCGATCGGCACGAACATGTTGGCGTTCGATTCCTTGCCTCCCGCCGCCTCGTGCACCAGCAAGGATCCCACGCCGACCAAGCCGCCGCGTTCGTCGACGAGCGCTGCACCCGACCAGTGAGAGTGCGGCGGAACCGTGAAAATCGCGCTGTCGAGCAGGTATTCCCAGGCGCCTGCGAATTCGCGGCGCGCCAGGACGCTTACCGCCTGCGGCCCGGCGAATTCGGAAAAGCTCAACACGAAGCCTTTGCTTCCCACGTGCACTTCGTCCGAGGAGCCGAACCGCAGCGGCGGAAGGGCTGGATGTACCAGCGACAGCACCAAACCAAACCCGGTGGCCTGATCGTAGGCGAGGGCATGCCCGGCCAGTTGGCGTCCCTGGTGCGTGGTCAGCCACACATCGCTTGCTTCGGCTATGAGATAGCCGATGGTGAGTATCAACCCATCCTCGCCGATGACCATGCCGCTGCCGATGCGCTGGGAACCCAAAATGCCCGCCGTGAACGCGTCCTCCGGGACCACTGCGCGCAGCTTGACCAGCGATCGGCTGAGCGCCTCCGGGTCGAGCCCGGTGGTTGCAGAAGTCGATGTCATGATTGGACGGTAGCGTGATCTCGGGCCGGTGTCACCTCCGAGCCTGATAAACTTCGGCCATGAACCGGTTCCTCGTCACTCTTGGCACTGTGCTCATCATTGCCGGGCTGCTGTGGCCGTGGCTCAAGAAGATGCACCTGTTTCACCTGCCCGGGGACATTGTCATCGACCGCCCGGGCTTCAAGTTCTTTTTCCCCATCACGACCATGCTGATCGTGAGTCTGGTCCTGTCCCTATTGGCGTGGTTGAGCAGGCGGTAGCCCATGCAATACAAATCGCTGATGGCCGTGTGCGTGCTGCTCGCCGGATTGTGCCGCGGGGATGCGGCGCTCGCCGACCAGGCACTGGAGGCCTCCGGCGGCGCGTTCGCCTTCAAGCTTCTCGAGCAGCTCGCGAAAGACCGGCCGCACGCCAACGTTTCGATTTCGCCCTACAGCGCCGCCACCATCCTGCAGATGGTGGCAAACGGCGCGGAAGGGACGACAATGACCGAAATGCAGCGGGTGCTTGGAACCGCCGGCCTGTCGTCCGGGGTCGTGAATGCAGCCAACAAAGACATCGCGCAATCGCTGAAGAATGGGAATGCCCAGGTCATGCTCACCGTGGCGAATGCCGTCTGGTACCGTCCGGGTACGCCTGTAAAGCCGGCGTTCATCGCCAGCAACCAGGAGTTCTACGGCGCGACGATGGACGCACTTGATTTTGGCGACCCGCATGCGCCGGATATCATCAATTCCTGGGCGAGCGAACAGACTCACGGGAAAATCCAGCGCATCGCGGATCGGATGATCGATCCGGCGCACACTCGGCTGTTTCTCGCCGACGCCATTTATTTCAAGGGAAGGTGGGCGTCGCCTTTTGCAGTGAAGGATACGCAGATGAGGCCATTTCACCTGCGCGGCGGCGGACAGAGATTGATTCCCATGATGTCCCTGAGGAAAACTCTCGACTACCGGGCAGTGCAGGGGTATCAGGCGGCGCGGCTGCCTTACGAGGGTGGAAATCTGGCGATGTACGTCGTTCTTCCGGATGAGAATTCAAGTCCCGAGAACATCCTCGGCCTCTTGAACGGCGATGCCTGGAGGCACGTCGTCAAGACCGGGTTCAGCTCCCGCGAAGGAAGCATCGAGCTGCCGAAGTTCAAGATCGAATACGGCGTGGAACTGCGTCGACCGCTGCAGGCTCTGGGTATGACAGCAGCGTTCGATGCGTCGACCGCCGATTTTGCCGGCATCGCGCCCGGACTCTTCATTTCTGCCGCGCGGCAAAAGACCTTTGTCGAAGTAAATGAGGAGGGCACCGAGGCGGCGGCCGTGAGCGCGGTCGGGGTGGCGCTGACTGCGCTTAAGCCTGCTCCCAAACCCTTTCAGATGATCGTCGACCGCCCTTTCCTGTTTCTGATCGAGGATCGGCAGACCGGAACGATTTTGTTCATGGGCATTGTGTTCGACCCGCCGACTAGGAGCCTGTCTGAGTAATCCACGTGAGCCGCGTTGGCTGGGAGCGCGAGCGGATGCCAGGCGCGCGGCGCAGGCCGTGGTAATCGCCACGGCCAAGCCGCGCAACACCGCAGACGCCGCTCCCCCAGCCAACCCTTCGTACCCTTGCAGATTTCGCTTCATCCGTCGTTGTCGCCTCCTCATTGGGTGTTGACCCAACCGCGTCGGCTCCGCCTCGGCTGAAGCGAAATCAGCCTTAGGTAAGGCCACGCGGATTACTCAGACAGGCTCCTACGTAGCTGCCGCATCACAGTAGGGGAATGCCGCTGAGTGTGCGACGCGGCACGCGGTCATGCCTTTCGCCGGCGGCTTTAATGAATTAACATTTCATCATCATCCACCTTCCGCAGCGCGCGGATTCCACCGATAGGACTTCAATCATGCAACACAGGATTTCACGTCGAGCGCTCGTCAAAGGGGGGCTCATCGCAGGGGCCCTGATTCCGGCGATCGGACTGATGGGCAACACCGCCGGCGCTGCGGCACTGCCGCCATTGGATCCGAATGACGCGCAGGCGAAGTCGCTCGGGTTCGTCACCAGCGGCAGCAAGGTCAATGCCAGCGCGAATCCCACGTTCAAGCCGACCCAAAAATGCAACAATTGCGTGCAGTGGCAGGGCAAGGCCAGCGACCCGACGGCGGCCTGCAATATCTTTGCCGGCCACAGTGTTCCCGCAGACGGCTGGTGCAAAGTGTGGGCGGCGCAGAAGCCCGGCACTTGAACTGACGGCGGGACAGAGGCAGGGCTGACGCGCCGCTTGGCGCGCGTCGACGGTTGACCCCGCCGATCACCTTTCATGGCTCGCACCCAGGTGGTGATCATCGGCGCAGGCCCCTCAGGCCTGCTGCTCTCGCAGCTGCTGCACGGCTGCGGCATCGACACGCTGATCCTCGAACGCCAATCTCGCGAGCACGTTCTCGGGCGCATTCGCGCCGGCGTGCTCGAGCAGACGGGGTCGACGGCCGCGCTCACCAGTCTGGCGGAAAATTACGTGGGATTGCCCTTCGATGGGGGCCTTTGACATCACGCCTCAGTCGCTTTGCAGCAGCTGCTCCAATCGGTGCAGGGTTTGCATCGCCGGCAGGCACTGCGCAAGGCTCGCGTTCGGTTCGCGGCGCTCCATGATGGCGGCGAAAAACTCCCGGTCCTGAAGCTCGATGCCGTTCATGGACACATCGACCTTGGACACGTCGATCGGATGGTTGTTGCCGTCCAGCAGGTCGTCGTAGCGGGCGATATAGGTGCCGTTGTCGCAGATATAGCGAAAGAAAGTGCCCAGGGGCCCGTCGTTGTTGAACGAGAGCGACAGCGTACAGATGGCGCCCGACGGCACCTTTAGTCCGATGCTCATGTCCATGGCGATGCCCAAGGTCGGGTGCTTGGGACCCTGCAACGCGAAGCTCCTGGCGATCTTCTCGCCGGTCTGATAGGCGAACAGATCCACCGTGTGGCACGCGTGATGCCACAGCAGATGATCGGTCCAGCTGCGCGGCTTGCCGAGCGCGTTGATGTTCGTCCGGCGGAAAAAATAGGTCTGCACGTCCATCTGCAGCACCTTGATTTCGCCCGCAAGGACTTTCCGGTGAACCCATTGATGGCTCGGGTTGAAGCGGCGCGTATGGGCCGCCATCGCGACGACGCCGGTCTCCTGCTGCACCCGGACGAGCCGTTCGGAGCCCGCGAGCGAGTCGGCCATGGGTATCTCGATCATGACGTGCTTGCCCGCGCGCATGCACTGCTCGCCCTGCGCCGCATGCAGCTGGGTCGGCGTGGTCAGGATCACCGCATCGACGTCGGGCAGCGCCAGGCTCTCCGCCAGGTTCGTGGTCCAGTGCGCTATCTTCCAGCGCTGCGCCACTTCGCGCGCGGCCTCCATGTTGGAGCCCGCCAGCGAGATCACCTCGACGTTCGGAATCTTCGCCATCGCCTCGAGATGCTTGATGCCGAACGCGCCATGGCCGGCGAGACAAACTTTCATGCTGCGCTCCTGTTTTCCGGAATCATGAGCCCGGCGGCGGTGTTGGATGCCGGCACATGGTAGTGCCGGTTCCATTGGGGCGAATCTCCTGCCTGACGATGTCGCGGATCACCTCGATCGCCTTGCGCATCAGCGGGCTCATCGGCCGCTGCGCGGAGGTGGCGATGGACAGCGAGGTCCTGAGCACGGGGCTGATGATCGGCTTGACCGCGATCTGCCCGGCCCACGGGGTCGATTTGACGGCGTTCATCGGCAGCACGCCGTATCCATGGCCTTGCCGCACCAGGTCGATCACCGCGGGAATGCACTCGATTTCATGGGCGACGCGGATCTTGCGGTCGACGTTCGCGAGCGCGTTCTCGACCGACATGCGCATGGCATGCGGCCGGCTCGGGATGATGAGCGGATAATCCGCGAGCTGCGCGAGGGTGATGGACTTGCTGCGAGCGGACAGGCGCTGTGCGCCGACATCGAGCGGTGCAATCAAGAACAGCTGATCCTCCAGCAGCGGCTGCACGTCGACCGTGGCCGAGGCGGTCGCGTTGTAGACCAGCGCGCAGTCCACGCGGCCGAGGGACAGCCATTCCAATATGTAGGCGGACAGCCCTTCGACGGTCGCGAGGCGCGCATTCGGCAGCAGTGTCTCGAACGCCTTCACCAAGGGAACGGTGACGCTGCTGCCGAGAGTCGGGGGCAAACCGAGCGCGACATGTCCCGAGTCGCCGTTGCGCTGATCCTCCAATTCCTGGCGCGCCCGGCCGATCTGCGTGAGGATCCCGCGCGCGTGTTCGAGCAAGCGCGAGCCGGCTTCCGTGAGCACGACGCCGCGGCCATTGCGCTCGAACAGACTTTGGCCGAGCTCCGCCTCCAGTTGCCGCACTTGGCGGCTCAATGCCGGCTGGACCACCGAGAGAAACGCCGCGGCACGAGTGAAACTGCCGAGTTCCGCCACATGGCGGAAATACTCGAGCTGCTTCAAATCCATGGGTCGTACCGTCCTTGCCCATACGGATACGGCATAACAGGTATACTACTCATTGCTTGATAGTATACGTGATAACGCTTCTCGGTAACCACTCAATGCCGGCGGACCGAAGCTGATGCAGCGATCCATCCCCTGTCTGTTCATGCGCGGCGGCACCTCGCGCGGTCCCTTCTTTCTCGAGACGGATTTGCCGGCGGACACGGCGGCGCGCGATGCGGTGCTGCTGTCGGTCATGGGATCGCCGGATGCCCGCCAGATCGACGGGCTCTCTTCCCACGGCTCGACGCGCGGCTCCGGCGCTGACGGGCTTCTCACGGCTCCGGGGCACGCGGCAGGACGGGTCATTCTGTATCGCCGCCGCGGCCTAAATGGGCGCGAGCCAGTTCCTCAATGCGTTCGCCACCGCCGCCGGCTGCTCGGCCGGCGCCATGTGGCCCGCATCCTCGATTTCCACCAGCGTCGCGTGCGCGACGCCGCGCTGCATCTCCTTATGCTGTGCAAGCGTGGACCAATTGTCGTTGGTGCCGCTCATGAGCAGCGCGGGGACTTTGATGGTGGGCAGCACGGGCGCGGCGTCCGGCCGGTGCAGCAGAGCGTCGACTTGGCCGGCGAACGACTCGGGCGTGGAGCGCTCCACCATCCTGATCAACCGCGGCATGAGCACCGCCACGCGCTCGGGCGGCGCACCCATCATGGGCGGCAGCCAGGCCGCGGCCAGCGCCCGCATGCCTTCGGTGCGCGCCAGTTGGACCAGGCGGCCGCGGCTCTGCTCCTCTCCGGCGCGCACCGGATGCACGCCGGAGTTGAGCAGGGCAATCCCCGCCACGCGCCGCGGCGCTCGCCGTAGGATCTCCAGCGCAACGCGGCCGCCCATGGAATGTCCGGCCACGGCAAACCGGGCCGGTGCGTTGCGCAGCACATGATCGGCCATCGCGAAGATGGAGGGGAATCCTTGAAAGGACAGCACGCGCACGTCGGCGACGTCGGCAAGCCGCCGCGGGATGTCGCCCCACACGGCCTCGTCGCAGAGCAGGCCGGACAACAGGAGCAAAGCAGGCATCCCGCACTATAACCCGGGCCGCGTTGTTGGAAAAATCGCGTGCGCCTATCATGCCGGCCCCGGTGCGGCTCTTGAGGTAAAATGGCTCATGATCGCCCTTTCCGAAGCCGCTGTCCCCGGCGCCGCGGCGCGCGCGATGATCGAGCGCCTGATCGCTTTCCGGACCGTTTCGCGCGACTCGAATCTGGGCCTGATCGAATGGGTGCGAGACTATTTGAAGGGCCATGGCGCGAGCACCCGCCTCACGCACGATGCCAGCGGCAAGAAGGCCAATCTGTTCGCGACCTTGGGCGATTCGAAGAAGCCGGGCCTGATCCTTTCCGGCCACACGCGATGTCGTCCCGGTGGACGGGCAGAGCTGGGATACCGATCCGTTCGCGGCCATCGAACGCGACGGCAAGCTCTACGCGCGCGGCTCGGCGGACATGAAGGGATTCATCGGCGTCGCGCTCGCGCAGGCGCCGAAATTCGTCGCCGCGCTCAATGCCGATCGCCTCGATGCGCCGCTGCATTACGCGCTGAGCTACGACGAGGAGGTGGGATGCCTCGGCGTGCGCGGATTGATTCGCGATCTGGAGGAGAGCGGCATTCGGCCGGCCGGCTGCGTGGTGGGCGAGCCGACCTCGATGCAGCCCATCATCGCGCACAAGGGAACGCACCGGTTCCGCTGCGCCGTGCACGGCCGCGAGGCGCATTCGAGCTACGTGACGCACGGCGTCAACGCCATCGAGTATGCGGCGCGATTGGTGGTGTACATCCGCCAGATCGCCGATCGGCTGGCGCAATTCGAGCAGCGCGACTACGGCTTCACGGTGCCTTATTCGACTCTGTCGACCGGCTTGATCCGCGGCGGCATCGCCGCCAACGTGATTCCCAAGGACTGCGAGTTTCATTTCGACATGCGCACCCTGCCGCAGGCCTCGCCCGATGCGCTGTATCAGGAAATTCGCGCCTATGCCGAAGTGCTGGCGCGCGAAATGCAGGCGATCGATCCGCAGGCGGGCATCGATCTTGGTGTGGGCCAGCCAGACCGCGGGTCTCGCCGCCGCCGAAACCGACGCCATCGTGCAATGGGCGATGCGGCTCGCGAGACAGAACCAGGTCGGCAAGGTGTCGCTATGGCACCGAGGCAGGCTTGTTTCAAAAAATGGGCGTGCCGACGCGTGATCTGCGGACCGGGCGACATCGCCGAGGCGCATCGGCCCAATGAGTTCGTCGCGCTCGATCAGCTCGCGCAATGCGAGAGCTTCATGGATCGCATTCTCGACACGGGCTATGCCGCATGATGCGCGGCTCGCCTGAGCCCTCCGCCGCGCCCGCGACCGCGTCTGCGGCCGTCACGATCGTCAAAGGCGCCTGCCCGCACGATTGCCCCGACACCTGCGCGCTCGACGTGCACGTCAAGGACGGCGTCGCGCTCAAGGTGACGGGATCCGCCGAGCACGCGCCCGACCGCCGGCGTGCTGTGCACCAAGGTCGCGCGCTACACCGAGCGCACCTATCACCCCGATCGCTTGCTGCATCCGCTGCGCCGCGTCGGGCGCAAAGGGCGAAGGGCGCTTCGAGCGCATCAGCTGGGAGGAGGCGATCGCGACCGATCGCCGGGCGCCTCGTCCGCGCTGGCGGCGCGAGGATCCCGCAGCAGATCCTGCCCTACAGCTACGCCGGCACCATGGGGCTGGTGCAGGGCGAATCGATGTCGCAGCGATTCTTCCACCGGCTCGGCGCCAGCCTGCTGGATCGCACGATCTGCGCCTCGGCCGGCACGGCCGGGCACGAGATCACCCTGGGCTCGCGCATCGGCATCGACATGGAGCTCGCCGACGAGGCGAAGCTGATCATCTTCTGGGGCTGCAACGCCGATCACCTCGAGCGTGCATTTCTGGGCGCGCGCCCAGGAAGCCAAGCGCCGCGGCGCGACGCTCATCGCCATCGATCCGTACCGCTCGCTGACCGCCGAAAAATGCCACAAGCACATCGCGCTGCTGCCGGGCACCGATGCCGCGCTGGCGCTCGGGCTGATGCACGTGCTGATTCGCGACGATCTGATCGACCACGACTACGTCAGCCGCCACACGCTGGGATTCGAGGCGCTTGCGCGAGCGCGTGCGCGCTGTACGATCCGGAACGCGTCGCGGCGATTTGCGGCATCGCGCCGCTGAAGATCGAGTCGCTCGCGCACGCTTATGGCACCACGCGGCCGGCGCTGATCCGCGCCAATTACGGCATGCAGCGGGTGCGCGGCGGCGGCATGGCGATGCGCAACATCGCGTGCCTGCCGGCGCTGGTCGGCGCATTTCGCGACGCGGCCGGCGGCATGTTGCTGTCCACGTCGCGGCAATTTCACGATCGATGAGCGGCGCTGTCGCGGCCCGACCTGCTGGCCGGCAGCAGGCCGCGCACCATCAACATGTCGACGCATCGGCCGCGCGCTGCTCGGACGCCGCGGCGCCGATTCGCGCGCTCATCGTCTACAACTCGAACCCGGTGGCGGTGGCGCCCGATTCCGCGCGCGTGGCGCGCGGCTTCGCGCGCGAGGATCTGTTCACCGTGGTGCTGGAGCACTTCCAGACCGACACCGCCGATTACGCCGACATCGTGCTGCCGGCGACCACGCAGCTCGAGCACCTCGACGTGATCAAGCCCTACGGCCACTACTACATGGTCGCCAACAATCCGGCGATCGCGCCCTTGGGCGAAGCCAAGCCCAACACCGAAATCTTCCGCCTGCTGGCGAAGCGCCATGGGCTTCACCGAGCCGTGCTTCGACGATTCGGACGAGGCGATCGCGCAGGCCGCCGTCGCCGCGGACTGGGATTTCGATGCGGTGCGCGCGCGGGCTGGAAGCGCGTCGGGCTCGCCCAAGGGCGTCGCGCGATTTGCCGACGGCGGCTTCGATACGCCGTCGGGAAAGGTGGAGTTTTATTCCACGGCTGCGCAGGTCGCAGGGCCTCGATCCGCTTGCCCGATTACATCGCGCCGCAGGAAGATACACGCAGCGCGCTCGCGCAGCCGCTATCCGCTGGCGATGATTTCGCCGCCGGCGCGCAACTTCCTCAACAGCAGCTTCGTCAATGTGACAGAGCCTGCGTGCCGCCGAAGGCGAGCCGTGGCTCGACATTCATCCCGACGATGCTGCCGCGCGCGGCATCACCGAGGCAGCTACGTGCGGGTGTTCAACGACCGGGGCAGCTTGGAGCTGCGCGCGCGCGTCAGCGATCGGGCGCGCCGCGGAGTGGTGGTGGCGCTGTCGGTGTGGTGGAAGAAGCTCGCCCGCGACGGCAAGAATGCGAACGAGCTGACCAGCAGCGACACGCTCACCGATATGGGCCGGGCGCCGATCTTCTACGATTGTCTGGTGCAGGTCGAAGCGCTGTAGGCCGGTCGCGCGCCGCGGCAATCAGGCGCCGTCATTCATACGGCGGATTGATTGTTCAGCATTTGATCCGCTCGTTCTTCGGGTCGTACAGCGGGCGCAGCGAGGCCGTCGCGGGCTCTCGGACACCCGCGACCTCGATCTCGTAGCCGTCCGCATCGATTGCGCCGCCGCCGGGTGCACCGTCGCCGCCCGGCGGCACGGTCACATAGCCCAGCCCCACGGCGGCGCCGAGCGAATGCGCGTACATGGCGGAGCGGACGAAGCCGACGATCGAGCCGCCCCGCCAGATCGGCTCGTTGTGATACAGCAGGGGCTGCGGCGATTTGAGCTTGAATTGCACCAGGCGCTTGCGCACTCCGGATTCACGCTGCGCGCAGCGAGCGCCTCGCGCCCGATGAATCCGCCCGGCTTGTCGAGCTTGACCGCAAAGCCGAGGCCGGCCTCCCACGGCGTATCCTCGTCGGTGATGTCGTGCCCCCAGTGGCGATAGGCCTTCTCGATGCGCAGCGAGTTCAGCGCGTGATAGCCCGCATGCACCAGACCGTGGCGCGGGCCCGCAGCGACCAGTTCGTCGTATACGCCCTGCATGAATTCGGTCGGGACATACAGCTCCCAGCCCAATTCCCCCACATAGGTGATGCGCGAGGCGCGCACCAGGGCATAGCCCAGCTCGATCATGCGGCTGGTCGCGAACGGAAAGGCCTCGTTCGACACATCGTCGGGCGTGAGCGACTGCAGCAGCTCACGCGAGCGCGGTCCCATCAGCGACAGCACACCCATGCCGGAGGTCACGTTGGTCAATACACAGTGCGCGGCCGGGTCGATGTGGCGCTTGAGCCAGTTGAAATCCTTGGCTTCGGTCTCGGCGCCCCCCACGATCAAATAGGCCGTCTCGGTCAGGCGCGTCACGGTGAGGTCGGCCTCGATGCCGCCGCGCTCGTTCAGCCACTGCGTGTACACCATTTTTCCGGGTGCGACCGCCACGTCATTCGCGCAGACCCGGTTGAGCACGCGCTGCGCATCCGCACCTTCCAGACGGAATTTGGCGAACGAGGATTGATCGAATAGTCCGACCGCGCCGCGCACCGCGAGATGCTCGCGGGCGCTGTGCTCGAACCAGTTCTGGCGGCCATAGCTATAGGCATAGACCGGCACGGTGCCTGCGGGCACGGTGCCCGCCGGGGCGTACCAGTTGGCGCGCTCCCAGCCGAAGGCCTCGCCGAAGCAGGCGCCTGCGCCGGCCAGCCGGTCATGCAGCGCGGATTTGCGCACTCCGCGCGCGGTTTCGTATTGGCGGAAGGGCCAGTGCGTGGCATACAGCAGGCCCAGGCTTTCCGAGACGCGCTCGCGCAGATATTTGCGATTGATCTGGAACGGCATGTTGCGCCGGACATCGACTTCCCACAGATCGAGCGGCGGGTGCCCGTCGCGGATCCATTCGGCGACGACCTTGCCGATCCCGCCCGCCGACTGCAGGCCGATGGAATTGAGGCCGGCCGCGACGAACAGGTGCTCGAGTTCGGTGGACTCGCCCAGGTGGTAGCGCACATCCGGAGTGAAGCTTTCGGGGCCGCAAAAGAATTTTTGAATGCCGGCCTGTTCGAGAGCGGGAACGCGGCGCATCGCATCGAGCAGCACGGGCTCGAAGTGGCTGAAGTCGCCGGCGATCTCTCCGAATTCGAAATCCTCGGGAATCCCGTCCGCTCCCCACGGACGGGCGTGGGGCTCGAACGCGCCCACGAGCAGTTTGCCGGCATCGTACTTGAAGTAGCTGCAGTGATCGTAGTCGCGCAGCACCGGCAGGTCCGCGGACAGTCCCGGCACATCCTTGAACAGCACGTAGTAATGTTCGCAGGCGTGCAGCGGCACGGTCACTCCGGCGCTCGCGGCGAGGTTGCGGGACCACATGCCGCCGCACAGCACGACGTAGTGCGCATCGAGCCGCCCGTGCCCGGTTTGCACGCCGCTCACGCGCCGCCCGTCGTGGTGTATCGCGGTGACCTTGACGTCTTGGAAAATGCGCGCGCCCGCATTGCGGGCGCCTTTGGCGAGCGCCTGCGTGATGTCGACCGCGTTGGCATAGCCGTCGCTCGGGATGTGAATGCCGCCGATGACATCGTCCAGATTGGCGAGGGGGTAGAGCGCGCGAATCTCGGCCGGCGACACGACGTTCACGGGCAGGCCGAACACCTTCGCCATGGAGGCGTTGCGCTTCAGCTCCTCCATGCGGCCGGCGGTCGTCGCCAGCGAGATCGAGCCGCACTGCCGGTAGCCGGTCGCCTGGCCGGTTTCGGCCTCCAGGCCCCGATACAGCTCTGCCGTGTAGCGCGCGAGCTGGGTCATGTTGATGCTCTGGCGCAGCTGTCCGACCAGCCCCGCTGCGTGCCAGGTGGTGCCGCTGGTGAGCTGCTTGCGCTCGAACAGCACGACGTCGCTCAGGCCGAGCTTGGCCAGATGGTAGGCGACGGAGCATCCGATGACGCCGCCGCCGACGATGACCACCCGCGCATGGGCCGGAAAGTCGATCGCCATCCTCAAACCCTCATCCGCGCGTTGTCGGCGTCGAACGCCGCGGCGCCGAGCACCTGAGCGCGGCGGCGCTCGCCCTGGATGAGCACGTCGAATGCGCTTCCGGGTGCGGCGAACGGCGCATCGACGCACGCGAACGCGAGACTCTTGCGTACGCGGTGCCCGTAGCTTCCGGAGGTGGTGATGCCGATGCAGCGATCCGCGGTGAGCACCGGCTCGCCGCCGCGCGCATCCGTGTCGGCCGCATCGATCTGCAGATAGACGATCCTCAAGGGGCGCGGCGGCTGTGCGAGCGTCGCGTCCCTCCCGACGAAGCCGACTCGGTCGGTATTGAAGAAGCGCGCCATATCCGCTTCCGGCATGTTCAGCTCATTGGTGAGCTCGGTCGACCAGGCCTTGTAGCCCTTTTCGATGCGCATGCTGTTGACCGCATAGAGCCCGTAGTTGGCGATCCCAAACGCCCGCCCGCGCTCCCACAGCGCATCGTAGATCGCGGGCAGCGCATCGATGGGTGCGTGCAGCTCCCAGCCCAATTCGCCCACATAGCTCACTCGCAGTGCGCGGACCGGGCGCCCGGCCACGGTGATCTCGCGGGCGCTCAGCCAGCGGAACTCCGCGTTGCCGAGCGGCGCATCGGTGAGACCGCCGAGCAGCTCGCGCGAGTGCGGTCCGCTCAGCACGAGAACCCCGCGCCGTTCGGTCACGTTCTCGACGCGGACCGCTTCGCCCGGACGTAAACTCTGCCGCAGCAGGTCCTGATCGCGCAGCTCGGCGGCGGCTGCGGACAGCGCATAAAAGCGGTCGTCGGCGAGCCGGCTCACCGTCATTTCCCCGAGAATGCGTCCGCCCGGGGACAGCATGTGCGTGAGCGCGATGCCGCCCGGCTTGCGCGGCATCCGGTTGGCGCAAATGCGGTTCAGGAACGCCTCGGCCTCCCGTCCGCTGATGTCGTACTTGGCGAACCCCGTCAGATCCAGGATGCCGACCCGCTCGTGCACGGCCGCGACCTCGTCCCGCAGCACCTCGAACACGTTGTTGCGCCGGTAGCTGCAGTCCTCTTCGCGGCCGTCGAGGGAGAACCATTTCGGCCGCTCCCAGCCGAAGGTTTCGGTGTGCACGCAGCCCTGCGCTTTGAGCCGGTCGTGCAGCGGACTCACCTTGCGCGGACGCCCGGCCATCTCTTCCTCGCCCGGCCGGCGGGTCGTGAAGGTCAGGCGATAATCGAGAAACACCTTGTCGCGCACGTAGGACTTGTCGGCGAACGGACCGAAGCGGCGGGGGTCGAACTCCGTCATGTTGATTTCGGCATCTCCGTGCAGCATCCACTGCGCGAGGTACTTGCCGCAGCCGCCGCCTTGCGCGATTCCGAACGAGGTGCCGCAGCACATCCAGAAGTTCTTCAGGCCCGCGGCCGGACCCAAGAGCGGCGCGCCGTCCGGCGTGTGCGGAATGGCGCCGTTAATGATGCGGCGAATGCCCACCTCGCCGAAAATCGGCATGCGCTCGATCGCGCGTTCGAGCCAGGGCGCAATGCGATCCAGGTCGTCGGGGAACAGTTCGTTGGAGGATTCCCACTCGGGAAAGCCGCTCGGCGCCCACGCCTCGGTGAGGCCCTTGCTCTCATAGATACCCATCAATCCGGATTTCTGCTCCTGGCGGAAATAGCCGGAAACGTACGAATCGCGCATCACCGGAATCTCTTCGCTGCGATCCATGAATGCCTGGATCGGGTGCGTCACGACGTAGTGGTGCTGCATGTTGGTGATGGGCGCATCGGCGCCCACCATGGCGGCCACCTCGCGTGCGTAGCAGCCGGCCGCGTTGACCACCATCTCGGCGACGATCGTGCCTTTCTCGGTGACGACCTCCCACTCGCCGCCGGGGAGTTGGCGAATATCGACGACGCGGTTATGGCGCACCACGGTGGCACCGAGGTCGCGCGCGGCCTTGGCGAGCGCTTGGCACAAGCCGGACGGATCGCCGTGGCCGTCATCGCGCGTCCAGGCGCCGGCGATCACATTCTGTGTGGTCAGGAACGGATTCAGCCGCCGGATCTCCTCGACGCCGACGATGTCCATGCTGAAGCCGATGCTCTTCGAATAGCCCAGGATGTATTTGAACCAGTCGAGCTCGTGCGGATGGTTGGCGAGGCGCAGGCCGCCGCAGGGGTGCCAGCTCACGTACTGACCCGTCAGCGCTTCGAGGCGCGGGTACAGCTGGTTGCTGTAGGCGTGGATTTTCGCCAGGTTGTAGCTGCCGGTGATGCTCGGACACTGGCCGGCCGCGTGCCAGGTGGAGCCCGAAGTGAGCTCGCTCTTCTCCACCAGGATCGTATCGGTACAGCCCTCCAGGGCCAGGTGATAGAGAAGGCTTGCGCCCATCATCCCGCCGCCGACGACGACGACGCGTGCAGTGGTTTTCATGAATACCCGTGTGGATCGTGCCTAAAAATTGGTAGGCAAAGGTACCAAAATACCCGGTCGAGCGCCCGCGGCCCATGCGCCGCGAGGTGCAGCTGTTCCGCGATTGGCTGGCGGCGGCCGCGGCGGGCTGATTAGGGCGGCGGCGCAGCGCCGGGCGCCGGCGGCGGTGCGTTGCGGGCATGCAAGGCCATCGAGATGAGCGCGCTGCCGCCGAAGACCAGGTTGATGCCCACCAGCAGTCCGATGGCCCAGGCCGCCGTGCCGGGAAGACCCAGGAAGATGATGCCCGCCAGCACGAGATCGATGATGCCGCTCACCAACATGAGGCCCCAGCGCGCCGAGAAGCCGTGGCGGTGGCTCAGCGCCAACATGATCGATGCGATCCCTTCGAATAGCAGAAACACGGTCAAGATCACGGTGAGCGAGAAGGCACCCGACAACGGCCAGCGCAGCAGCACGAAGCCGGCCGCGATGCCGAGCACGGCCGAGAACAGCGACCACCCGAACCCGGGCGCGCCGCGCATGCGCAAGGTGCTGACCAAACCGGCGACGCCGCTCAGGAGCAGCGCCCATCCAACGATGACGGCTACCGCGAGCGTGGCCAGCGGCGGCAGCAGAATGGCACCGAGGCCCAGGATGAGAAGCACGATTCCCTCGGCCAGAAACAGGCCCCAGTGCTGATGCAGCGAGGTGGCGACCGCTGCCTGCATGCGTTCGATGTCGGTTCTTTCGGCAGACATGCGGGAGCTCCTTCGAAGAGTATATTAATTAACAACTTACATTTAAAATCAAATGTCATTTATTGATCAAGAACGGCACCCGCATCGGGACGCGCCTGCAATCATGATTTCCTTCATATCACGCTACACTGCGGGCCCGGTGATCAGCGAGGGAGTTTGGCACGCAGATGGCAAGAGTACGAGGCAGCGGATTTGGAATCCACGATTTGCCGCGCATAGCCCGCGGCGCGGGCTCTTATCTTTACGATGAGGCCGGAAAGCGCTATCTCGACGGTTCGGGCGGACCCGCAGTATTCAGCCTCGGGCACGCGCACCCGGAAGTCAACGCGGCCATTACGCGCCAGCTGGAGTCGATCGCCTATGGCTATCGATATCTATTCACGAGTTCGGCTCTCGAAGGCCTGACGCAGACGCTGCTGCGGCTGACGGGCAACTGCTTCAAGCACGTCGTCTACGGCTGCGACGGTTCCGAGGCGGTCGAATCCGCGCTCAAAGTGGCCTTGCAGCATTTCGCCGCGCGCGGCTTGACTACCAAGCGCCATTTCATCGCGCGGCACCGCTCGTGGCACGGCGACACCTTGGGAGCGCTGTCCATCTCCGGGTTTGCCGCTCGCCGGCGCGCCTTCGAGGGGAGCCTGCTCGACGTATCGTTCGTCTCCGCGGCGAACGCCTACCGCCTGCCCGACGGCTGTACGCCTGCATCGCTCGTCAGCCATCTGGCCGCCGAACTCGAGCAGACCATCCTCGCTCGCGGGCCGGAAACAGTCGCGGCCTTCGTGTTCGAACCCATCGTGGGCGCAGCCGGCGGCGTGGTGCCGGCGCCGGCGGGCTATTCGGCGGCGATCCAGGCCGTGTGCCGCAAGTACGATGTGCTGATGATCGCCGACGAAGTGATGTGCGGGTCGGGCCGCAGCGGGACTTGGCGTGCGCTGGAGCACGACGGCGTGGTGCCCGACATCATGAGCATCGCCAAGGGATTGGCGGGCGGCTACATTCCACTCGGAGCGACTCTGGTCACCGCAAACGTCTCTTCTCCAATTTTTCGTGAACACGGCGCATTCATGACCGGGCATACGTTTTCCGGCCATACCGCCGCCTGCGCCGCCGCGCTGGCGGTGCAGAACATCATCGAGCGCGACCGGCTGCTCGAACGGGTTCGATCGGCCGGCGCGCTCTTTCAACAAGCCCTGCGCGAGTCCTTGGCCGGTTTCGATGAGGTCGGCGACGTGCGCGGCCGGGGGTTTTTCGTCGGCATCGAATTGGTGCGCGAACGCATTACGCGCACACCATTTCCGGCGGACAGAGCGTTGAGCTTCGATATCGGTCAGCGCGCATTTGTCGACGGTCTTGTCTGCTATCCCTGTTCGGGCAATGTCGACGGCGCCGCCGGGGACACGATCATTCTGGCGCCGCCCTACAACGCGAGCGATGCGGAGCTGGAGGAGATTACCGCGAAGCTCGCGCGGGCCGTCGGAGCGGCGCTGAGCGCACAGCGGTAGAGAGCCCGCAAGCGGGCCTAATCCGGCACTCGCGAACCCTGGCGCATTTAGCCCCCTTTATTGTGATCGGCGTCGCCGAAAAGGAGCGCATTCAGGCTTAAATTGACACAATGTACGGAGAATCCCGACACCAAGGGACGATCTGGGACGCTCATTGGCACGGTGCGCTTTTCATCGTCGCCGTGGTCCTGCTCGCTTGTCCGGCTCGGGTGCTGCGGGCTGACGAGGTGTACAAATCCGTCGATTCCGCGGGCAATGTGGTCTACTCCGACCGGGCCGATGCCTCTGCGGCACAGCAGTCCGTCGTGCGAATTGAGGACGCACGAGCGCCGCCGGACATGATTCATTTCTGCTGGACGAACTGCTTCACCCTCAGCTACGACGATGGACTCTATAGGCGGGCGGATGGCTCGGACGAGACCTGGACCGTAGAGCGCTACACGTCCAGATCGCTCATCTTGCGCCGCCACGATGCCCCTGCGGCCTGGAACGGCTTCAGTTCAGATGTGATTTATAAGGGTGAGGTATCGAACGATCGGCTGGTCGGCATCACCGTGAACGGCAGTCCCGTGCCGGACATCCATGTGGCTTGGGGCGTCGCGCTCGACACGTTGCCCGGGAGCAATGCCGAGCGAGATCAGCGTCTGAAGATGCAGGCGATCCATGCGAGCAACGCGCCCACTGCCGACAGCGATCCTGCGGCTGAGGGCGACATGCGCGCCGCCGAAGCACCGCCGCCCCTGCTGAACGACCAGCAGCCGCCTTGCGCCGTGGAGGGGTATCTTTGGACCCCGGGCTATTGGGCCTGGGGCGGTGGAGGATACTACTGGGTGCCCGGGGTTTGGGTGCAGCCGCCGCGAGTGGGCGTGCTGTGGACACCCGGCTACTGGGGATACGCGGGCGCGGTTTATGTGTTTCACCGGGGGCATTGGGGTCCGCAGGTCGGTTTCTACGGCGGCATCAACTACGGCTACGGCTATACGGGCGCTGGGTTTGCGGGTGGGCGCTGGGCGGGCGATACATTCGCCTACAATCGGACCGTCAGCAACGTGGATGCGAGCGTCATTCGCAACACGTATAACGAGACCGTGGCCAACAATGTCACTCTCAACAAGGTGAGCTACAACGGCGGGCCGGGCGGCACCAGGGCGGCCGCGACGGCCGAGGAGAGAGTCAGCGGCGGTCATTCCGCCATGCAGCCGAACGCCGCAGCGCACGCGCAGGTTGCCGCTGTGCAGCCGGGCGCACCGAAGTCCACGGGCCCAGCACCGACGAAGCCGCCGCCGCATCCCACGCGGGCTGAACGCGAGCGATAGGCGGGCGCGAGCGGCTGCAGTCCTCCGTCGCTCGACAGGTCTGCTGCCGAGTGTTAGGTTTTCTCGAGCCCGCTCAGCAAGAATTCGAACAAAGGGAGCTGCCATCACTCGTCGACTGGGAATCTCATTCGCGGCGGCGCTTTTGAGCGCTTGCGCCTCGCTCGGTTACCCGATCGAGCACTACGAGGCGGTGTATGCGAAGACGGCCCTCGAAACGCCGGTACCCGAACCCGCGGCACTCTCGCACCTCGACGCGACGCGCGTGAATCGTGGCCGTTATCTCGTCGAGATTGCCGGCTGTGCGGCCTGCCACACCGATGGGGCGCTGATCGGAGAGCCGAACGCGTCAAGGCTGCTTGCCGGTTCGCACCTTGGCATCGCGTATACAAATCCATTCCGCGACACCTTTCCAGGCGTCGCCTATCCATCGAATCTCACGCCTGATCAACGGACCGGACTTGGAAACTGGAGCGACGCTCAGATAGCGTCGGCCATTCGCTCGGGCGACGCCGGTTCCGGCGCCGGGCACTTGGTTGTGATGTCATGGCCTCTTTACCAGCACATGTCCGACGAGGACGCGAATGCGATCGTCGCGTACCTGCGAAGCATTCCGCCGATCGCGAATCAAGTGCCCGGGCGAGTGGCGCCCGGCACCAGGGCAACGACGCCATACGTGTTTTTTGGCGTATTTCGGTCAGGTCCCGAGCTGGGTATACGCTGATTCGGATGACCGAGCGCGTGCCTGACGGCGTCACCGAATTTGCACCAATGCCCTTGCTCCGGTGAGCACCGCCAGCAGCATCAACAGGCGCAGGACCCAGCGTCGAAAGTCCACCGGGTCGGCATTCATGAAGCCTCGATTTCCCAGCCAGATTCCGCCGGTCAATGCCGGCAGAAAGAGCAGGGCGCGCCAGAGCGTCGCCGCGCTGAGCAATCCGCTCCAGCCCTGCCAGGCAAGTCCGGTAAGGTCGGTCATCAGGAAAAAGGCGATCATCGAGGCGCGGCCCGCCGCCGCGCCGGCGGGCGAACTGAAGAAGAACAGGATCACCGGCGGACCGCCGATTCCAAAGCTGCCGTTGAAAAGACCTGAGGCGGTGCCGGTGGCGAAGGTCACGGCGGGACCCGGCAGCGACTTCAGAGCGTAGCCGCGGGCCAGCAGGATCGCGGCAATCAGCACGAATACCGCGAGGGCCAGAGTCATGGGCGCAGCCGGTACATGCGCGAGCGCATAGACTCCAAAGGGAGTGCCCACGAGGCTGCCGACGGCAAGCCACAGGAGCGCCCGCCAATGGATGTCACGCCACACTCCGGGCAGCAGATGCAGACTTGCCGCGACCTCCATGAGGAAGATCGACGGCACGATCTCGGTCGGCGGCAGAAGGAGGGAAAGCGAGGTTATGGCGAGCAGCGAGAAGCCGAACCCGCTGTAGCCTCGCACCACGGCGGCGCCGAAGATGCAAACGACGGCGTAGGAGAGAACCAGGATTTGCATGGGTCGAGGTGCCGCCGTGGTCTTTGACGCAACGGACCGGCGGCTTGTCTACGCGGATGGTTGCGCGGGGCCGGACGACAAAGCGGAGATGGCGCACCAATGTGCGCGGTTGATCAGCAATTTCGACAGTGATCCTATTGCCTCCCAACCGGCCGTTCCGCCCTCCGGATTGAGCCATTTTTCCCCAAGTTTCACGCGGCCGACAAAATGATAGAGCCGGAAAGTCTGGTCATAGATCCAGAACTCGTCGCGATCATCGGCGTAGAAGCCGCGCACCTGCTGGAATCGCTGAAAGGGCCCCCTGACGTCAAAAGCAATGCCCACTTCCTCGGCCCATTCGCGCTTTATTGCCTCATCGAGCGTCTCGCCATCTTCGATGCCGCCGCCGGGAAGTTCAGGCACGTCGGGAGCGCAGGCCTCGGCGGAAAGCATGATCGCGTCGTCATCAACGGCGACCACCAGCGCAAATACGCCTCGGCGCGGCTTGATCATTGATTGTGCGTCGGGCGTTACAATGTTGCCGCGTCGATCATAGAAAATGAAACTCAGTTTGAGGTGCCCTCAAGAAAATTGGGTTTTACCCGGCGCCGGCGGCTCACCGGCGCCATCGTACCTCAATCCTCGGTCCTCGCACGCATCCCCATAGGATCACTTGGCCCCCGGCTGGCTTCCAGCTGGCTTGACACTGTTCGGTCGCGGGAGTTTGCTAAGGCGCTAATAGAGGTGATCCGATGCTACCTGCACCAGATGGCCCCGGTGAAATAGAGGCGGCGGCTGCGCCCGCGGGCGATCCTGCCGCTGTGACCGGGGCCTGGACGAACTGGGTGGGCGAGCTCATTGACGGAGCGTTTCCGCTGCGCCGATTTCTGGGCGGTTCAGATCACAGCGGGGTATTCCTGACGGAGCACAAGGCACAAATGCTTTGCGATGCCGCGATCAAGATCGTACCGGCCGATCCGGCACTGACAGAGGCACAGCTCACGCACTGGAGGGCGGCCGCCGCCCTGTCCCATCCTCACCTGATCCGCCTTCTCGACTCGGGTCGGTGCCAGCTCGGGGACCGCCAATTTCTCTTCGTCGTGATGGAATATGCTGAACAGACTCTCTCTCAGATTCTTCGCATCCGCGCCCTTACCCCCGACGAGGTGGGGGACATGCTGCCACCCACCCTCGACGCCTTGGATTTCCTTCACCGCGAAGGCTTAGTGCACGGACAGCTCAAGCCGCCAAACTTTCTGGTCGTCAGCGATCAACTGAAACTGGCGAGCGATACCATCCGGCCGGCCGGCGTATCGGCGATGAGCATCGCCAAGCCGTCCTCGTACGATCCCCCGGAAGCAAAAAGCGGCGGGATTTCCGCCGCCGGCGACATCTGGGCTCTCGGCGCGACCATGGTTGAAGCTCTCACACAGCGCCCTCCTGCGTGGTCTGATGAACGATCCGACACCGTTTCATTGCCCGCGAGTCTGCCTCCCGCTTTCGCGGATGCCGTGCGGCGCTGCTTGAGTCGCAACCCCGCCGAACGTCCGACGGTCAGCGAACTCGAGGCACAGTTGAATCGGCCGCCGCAGACGCCCGTCGCTTCGATTGCTCGGGCCCCTTCTCCACGGAAGTCGCCGGATCAGCGCCTGAGCGTCCCGACTGTCGCAGCGGTCGTCATCATATCGTTCGCAGTGGTTTGGGCCGGCTGGCGGCTGCATGGCCGCAATCCGAACCCCGAGCAAACCGTTTCAAGTGCTGCTCGAATTGCTGCGCAGCAAGAGGCACCGCCTGCGAAAATCGCAGACTCTGAACCCTCGCCCTCGCGCCCTGCTGCTCGCCCATCGGATCGAGGCACCCGGCCGTCGGCGGACGCCTCAGTCTCGGTGCTCCATGAAGAGATTCCCCAGGTGCCGCGCGGCGCAAGGGACACGATTCACGGCCACATTCAGGTCGCGGTTCGTGTGACCGTCGATGGGTCGGGCAATGTCGTCGATGAGGTCCTGGAGCATCCCGGCCCAAGCAGATATTTCGCCCGCTTGGCGAGCGCGGCGGCCAGGGGATGGAGGTTCGCACCGGCTCACGATCAGCCCTCTCGGGGGTGGATATTGTGGTTCGACTTCACGCGCAGCGGCGCCACCGGACACGCCGTCATTCCGAGGAAATCCGAGTGATGGGTCCGAGTGATGCCAAGCCCTGGCGAACCGCGCCGGCGCGGAAACGAAGCCACACTGCATTTGTCGAATGCCAATTGCAACTTTTGTCGTCCCAGCGTGTTCTTCTGACTTCAGACGCGGGATCTGTAGATGGGCAACATGACGGACAAGCGCAATGAACTGGGATTGAGGTCCCTGGACCGTCGACCACTGCTGACGGCCATGATGGTGTATTTGATTGGCTTAAGCGTTGCCGCCTTGATAGTCGCTTTTGCAGTGTGGCGGGACCCTTCCTGCAGCCCGAATCCGCAGCAATTCCATCCACGATATATGGTATCGATCGCCCCGCATGATCCGGCTCGGCCGCGCGGCCTGAGCACCGCCGCTGCATTGCGATCGTCGGCCTTTGGCAGCGCCTGAGCTTGCGAAGACGAACGCCGTGTCATACGCTCGGATCGTCGCCAGATTCGAGTGGAACTGGCGGCGGCGATCGAAACGGCCAGGAAGGCAGGGGACTCCGGGAATGCAACTAACGAACTACAAGCCGCTCGCCTCTCACAAGGCCCCGAAGGTTCTTGGCTACCAGCAGCCCAGCACGTTCGCCAGCGTCACCGCCGGCTCGCCGGCGATTGCCGTGATGACGGACCTGCGCCAGGTCACCGCGGCGACCATCGGCGCCGAGGCGACTCTGAGCGATGCGACGCGCACGATGATGGCTCGCAACGTCCGACTTCTCCTGGTCGTCGCCGCTGACCAGTCCGTCCTCGGGCTGATCACGGCGCGCGATACGCAGGGCGAGAGACCGATCCAGTGGCTGCACGACCGCGGCGGCAAGCGTACCGATCTGCGCGTGAGCGACCTGATGATCCGCACCGAGGACATTGACGTGCTCGATATCAAGGACGTTCTGCGTGTCCGAGGTCGGGCATATCGTCGCGTCGCTGGAGGCATGGGGCCGCCAGCACGCGCTGGTGGCCGAGCGGGATGCGGTCACAGTGTTTGACCCGCATCCGCGGCATTTTTTCGGCAACCCAGATCGGTCGCCAGCTGGGCATAGCAGTGCAGCCGTTCGACGTGGCGGTCACGTTCGCGGACATTGCGCGGGCGCTCGCTGGTTGAGCCCGATAGGCTATTCCTTCCGCGGCCGGTGAATGCGGTTGTTGTGCCTCGGGGGATGGGCGCGTCGCATTCGTTCGTTGATCAAAATAATTTCTGCATTTGAAGAGGAGTCGTTCACGACATCCGGCGTGTACTGATCGGGACCTGGCGCCGTATATCCTGAATCGTACGCAACGTATGACGCGGGAGGAATTCCTGCGGAATCCATGATATTCAGTTCGCTGATCCGCCGGACGGAAGAGCGTGCGCCGCATGGCGCGTCGGAGAAGGTTCGTTCACCGTTCACAACGCATTCCCAGACGCTGCCGGCCGGCAGCCCCTCCTGGGCGGCAGGTTGCACGGCAGGGGGAGTCTGGATCGGCGCGGGCGGAGGTGGCGCCGGCGCGGGCGCCGGGGTCGCCACACCGACGGCCCTTGGAGTCGGCACCTTGGGAGTGCTCGAAGCCGGCGTGTGGGTGGAGGCAATCACCGCCGCGACTGCGACGGTGGCGATGAGCACGCCGCTCAGGATCCACGGAAAGAGATCCGCCTCTGCATCCTTTGCCATGCCTCATTCTAAGGCGAAACGGCAATGCCGGCGAACTTCCAGCTTAAGTGAAATGCTGCCGGCCCGAAGATCGCCCGCGAGCGTTGCAACGGCAAGCCGGGCCTGCGTTGCTCATGCTTCAGTGCATCAAGCTGAGCAGCGAGGTGCTCATCACCTTCGGCGGCGGCATTCTTGACTCTGATATTTTCGTGGCACACATTGTCCATGTGATAGCACAGCGTGAGATCGCCGAAGGGTTAACTTTGGGAGTAATCCATGAAGTTACTAACCAGTGTTCTTGCTGCCGCTTGGTTGATGTCCGGTTGCGCAAGTACTGCGCCGAATGACGGGAGTCCTGCGGTCGACAATTCGGAAGCGCGCACAGGCTTGTGCAACGACGCCACGCCGCCGCCCTGCCATGCTCCGGACTGACATCATCAGCCGCGGTCGCCGGAATTCGTAGGGCGAGGAGGAGGCGGCTGCAGTCTTGTCAGTCGGTGCCGGGCTGCATGTCGGGAAATAACTTCCATGCCCCCACGCCGTTGAGCCAGGGTTGCGAGGGGTAATCCACCACCGTCAATCCGCCATCCACGATCAGTGTCTGACCGGTCACGAAGCTCGCATCGGAAGAGGCGAGAAACACAACCGCACGGGCGATCTCATCGGGAGTTCCCATGCGGCCAAACAGGGAGGCGCTTCGATCCACGTCCTCGTAGCCGCCGGTCACCTCGGTTGCAATCCAGCCGGGCGAGACTCCATTGGCGCGGATGCGGTCCGGCGCACCCTGCACCGCCAGCGATCGGGTCAACGCCTCGATGGCAGCCTTTGCGATGCCGTAGGCTCCCCAGGTCCCATGCAGTGCCGCCGTCGAAGAGATGTTGACGATCGATCCACCGCCAGCGGCGCGCAGCACCGGCAGGGCGTGAGCGGATACGTGGTAGGCGGCCTCAAAATTCGCGCGCATCAGCTTGTGCAGACGCTCGCCCGGACCGTCGGTCGGCTCGACGAGGGAGCGGCGGGCGCCGGCGCCGGCGTTGTTCACCACCACGTCGAGGCGGCCGAAATGCGCGGCAACCGCGCCGATCAAATCAGCCGCCTGGATTTCCTCGCCGAGGTCGGCGGCGAAGAAGGCCGCCTGTGCACCAGCCGCATGCAGCTCGCCCAATACGCGGGTGCCCTTGGCCTTGTCGCGCCCCGTGATGGCGACCAGGGCCCCCTCCGCGGCGGCCCTCAGCGCGATGGCCCTGCCAATGCCTGAGTTGCCGCCGGTGACGAGAGTAACTTTGCGCGACAACTTCATCATGGGTTCTCCACGAGGGAAGCAGTGTATTCCACTTGAATCTGAGCGACATCGATTTTCATTGACTGCATGGGCGATCGCAGGTTAGAAGCACTGCCTTGAGTGGAGAACGATATGGCCAAGGCCTATTGGATCACGTGTTATCGCAAGATTCTCGATCCGGCCAAGCTTGCGGCCTATGCGAAGCTCGCCGGGCCCGCGCTCGAGGCTGCGGGCGGGCGCTTCGTGGCGCGAGGAATCGCTGCGCAAGCCTACGAGGCCGGCCAGTTGGAGCGCACCGTCATCATCGAATTCGATTCGATCGAGCATGCGCTCGCAGCGCACGATAGCCCAGCCTATCGAGCGGCCCTCGCGGCGTTGAATGGGGGAGCTGTGCGCGACGTGCGGATCGTTCCCGGCGTGTAACTTCAATCTCCAGGACAGGCGCCCGAACGGCCAACGCCAGGCGCAGAAGCGCTGAAGAGCAGGGCCCGTCGTGGCGCTGGGGCAACATGAATATCTGGACCGCGATCACCGATCCGCTGCAGGGGAAGACCTCGTTATCCAAGGTCGTCTGGCTCTACGGGCTCGCGGGGTCGCTGCTCGTGAGCGCGCTCGGCCTGCTTCTTCCGGGCAGCGAATTCGCTCGGCGCAGCTATGTGGTGTTCGGGCTGCTGTTCAGCGTCTATGTGACCGTGGCAACTTATCAATGTGCGGGGAACTGCCGGTCGAAAGCGTTGGCGCGCTTCGTGCGGATTTGCGCCGTGCTGTCGCTGGTGCTGCTGCCGGTCTTGGCGTATCTGGATTTCACCGGGGCACTCGATCTGGCGTTTACGGGTTTGCAAGGGGAGCAGTGAATCGCAATGCGCTCAATCCTTCATCGTTCGGTTCTTGTCGCATGTTCAGTCATCACCGCACCCAGCGTCGCGATGGCGGCTTCACCGCAGGCGTTCGAACTACCAGATCACGGCGCACTGACCCTGCTCGTGCCCGACGGATGGGTGGGCGAAATGAAGCAGCCGCCCCGGCAGCATGCCGTAGAGCGTCGAGTAACATTCGAGGTGTGCAAGTGCTGATTACCAACGAGCTCGCTGCAACCTACCAGGAGGAGGGCGTCGTCGTCCTGCGCGGCATTTTTCGCGATTGGGTTGACCGGTTGGCGCAGGGCATCGCGGAGGTTCGAGCTCAGCCCAGCGAATTCGAGCGTTCGGTCCACCCCCAGGACGGTACCGCAAGCTTTTTCCAGGATTACTGCAACTGGTCGCGCATCTCGACCTTTCGCTCGTTCGTCTTCGAGTCGCCCGCGGCTGAAGCAGCGGCGCGGTTGATGGGGTCGGCCGAAGCCAGATTCTTCCACGAGCATGTGCTCGTCAAGGATGCGGGTAACAGCACCGTGACGCCGTGGCACCACGACGAACCCTATTACTGCGTCCAGGCTGATCAGAGCGTGAGCTTCTGGATACCGCTCGATCCGGTCTCGCGCGAGGTGACACTCGAATGTGTCGCCGGGTCGCACCGCTGGAGTGCTTCGGGCTTTCGGCCGACGCGATTCGATGGTACGCCGCTGTATTCGGAGGATGATTTCCGGGCCATGCCGGACATCGATGCGCAGCGAGACCGCCTCACGATTCGCGCCTGGGAGATGAAGCCCGGAGATGCCGTGGCGTTCCATTTTCGAACGATCCACGGGGCGCCGGCCAACAATTCCACGGTTCCGCGTCGCGTGTTCTCAGCACGCTGGATGGGCTCCGACGCTCGATTCGTTCGGCGCAAAGGGCGCACCTCGCCGCCGTTTCCGAGCATCAAGCTGGAGGATGGAGCGCCGCTCGACGTAGCGGAATTTCCTGTTGTCTATAGACGGTAAGAGCGTTGCGTTCCATCTGCAATGCCGTCTGGCTGCGCGGATCCTCCAGAATCGACGGGGCCCAGTGCGAGGACGTACATGTTCCCGAAGCTTCCCTGCTGCGTTGCAATTCGCACGAACCCCAGCTTTTCGAGCACGCGCAGCGAGGCGACGTTGACTTCATCAACGCTGGCGATCACCTGCGCGAATCCCGATTGACTGCGCGCGTGATCGATTGAAGTGCGCGCCATCTCGGTGGCATATCCCTTGCCGGAAAAGCGCTCGAACATCGCATAGACCAGCTGCGGCTCTGGGTGGATCGATGGGATTTCCAGAAATCCGCAAAAGCCGGCCACCTCGTCCGTCGTCCGGTCCAGGACCAACCAGAGGCCGACACCGCGCCGCTCGAACAGCGTTTGACTCTCGTGGATGCGCGTCTCGCTCCATGCCCGAGGGAACAGGTTACCGTCCATGAGATACCGGCGGACGTGCTCATCCCGAACGAGGCCGTGGAAGCTGTCGAGATCCACGATCGTCAACGGCCGGTATTGCAGCCTGCCCGATAGCATACGCAGGAAGCTATCATCAAGACGTTGTACCCGACCAGACGCGACGTACGGCTTGCGCCAATTATTTGCATCGACATGCGCCGGCAGGACTGTCACAGTGATCACGTGTGGGTCCAACGGCTTGTGATTTGCAAATGGCTCGCCAGGTCAATCGCACGAAGTTAGGCAAGGCACGGGCAAGCGCGCGCGCCCGTCCGCCGGCGTATTGCCCGGCAGGGCGGAGGGCATGAGGAGACCTTCGCCGCCCGCGGGGCACGTGGTCTTGGCCAGCGCGGATAGCGACAGCTATCGGTCCTTGCGCCGCCGTCCCATGCCGCGAGCTGAGCGATTCAAGCTCGGCCGCAGCCTGCGCCGGCAAGTGCCCCGCAGTTCGCTGGGCGAGTGGAAGGCACCGGCGAACCGGCCGGATCCGGTCAAGCAGATCATGCAATCGCACGAGGGCAGGCTGCCGTGGTTGATCCCGATCCGGGTCGCTCGCATGGTGGCCTCTCCCTACGGCTTCCTGCGCGGCACCGCCGGAGTGATGGCCCAGGACATTGCGCCTCTGCCCGCAACCGGCATCTGTCCGGTGATCTGCGGTGATGCCCACCTCGGCAACTTCGGTTTCTACGCCTCTCCGGAGCGGGATCTGGTCATCGACTTGAACGACTTCGACGAGGCGCATCCCGGCGCCTGGGAGTGGGATCTGCGGCGTCTGGCCGCCAGCATCTGGGTCGCCGGGCGGCACAATGGATCCAACGAAGGACAATGTCGCGACTCGGTGGCATCCTGCGTCGCCGCCTATCGTCAGGAAGTGCGTTTCCTGGCCAACGAGCCATTGCTGTCGCGGTCCTACCAGCGGCTCGACGTTGACCGGCTGCACGAGACGGCTCGGGAGAAATCTTTGCGGGGCGTCATCCTGCGCGCTGCAAAGCGCGCCCGAACCCGAACCAGCGATCGTGCGCTGCCCCGCTTCACCACACGGCGCGGCGGGCGGCTGCAGATCGTGGACAAACCGCCGCTGATCATCAGAGTCGCCAAGGCCGAGGCAAAGCGCCTTGCCGTCGGGCTCGACCAGTACTTGACCACTCTGGCGCCCCATTGGGGCCGAGCACTGGGGGGTTACACCCTGGTCGACATCGCGCATAAGGTTGTCGGGGTCGGCAGCGTCGGTCTGCGCGCCTATATCGCGCTGCTCGAGGGCAGCAGCGCCGACGATGTGGTATTCCTGCAGCTAAAACAGGCGAGGCGGTCGGTGCTGGCGCGGTTCGTCCACGGCGATTCGGCCTGGCATGCCCATCAGGGACAGCGGGTCGTGGAGTACCAGCAGGCCCTGCAGACGGTCAGCGATCCGCTGCTCGGATGGGCCACCGTCGACGGCCTGCAGTACTACGTCCGGCAGTTCCGCAACATGAAGGGCACCATCCCGCTGGATGCGATCGACGCGGCGGCACTGACCGATTACGCCGGGATCGTCGGCCGTCTGCTCGGCAAGGGGCATGCCCGCACCAGCGGGGCCTCGATGATCGCCGGGTATGTGGGCGCATCGGACCAGCTGGACAAGGCCCTATGCCGCTTCGCTCGAGCGTATGCGGATCAGACCGAAGCCGACCACCAGGCTCTGATCAACGCAGTGGCCCGCGGCGTCCTCCCGATAGAGAGATGACCGGCAGCGGCGGCCCGGCCGTTCCTGCCGTCGGAACCGCGTCCTGAGCGAGAGTCGCTAGGTATCGGATCGGGAAGCGGCGTACAGTAGCCATGGACTGCTGGGGGTAGGTGTATTTAATGAGCAAATTCATGCAGTTGGATGCCAAGGCACCCGCCACGCTGGGGGCCGTGGTGGAGGCTGTGACACGGCTCAGCACCTTGGGCGAAGCGAAGATTCTGGAGCTCGTGTCAGCCGGAAAGATCGCCGACTGGTTCCCGTTCAAGCATGGGCGCGAGCATGTTGGCAAGGCTGCCCTTTTGCAGGTCAATCAGAACGAGAGCGGTCGTTCTCGGGTTGGAGTTCGATCATGGTTGCAGCTCCGGGCGTGTCATCGATAGGAGTGGCGTCGTTGAGTGTTCGTGCGTTCACAGTACCGGCAATCGGCTGGCCTACTGATGGTCGGCGCCTCACGGATGACGGGGTTTGGCCGATGCCTTTGGCCTAAAGAATGAAGGGTCCCGAAGGCGCCAACGATTCTCGTGGCGGCCACTCCGGGCAAAGCGCTTCGATGACCTGCATCAGGTCGTCGAGCGCCTGGAATGGATCCTGCGTCAAGGGAGGCGCAATGGGCGCCTCGGTGAAGTCGGGAAAAAGAGTCGTCAGGGATTCATTTGTCATCGCGGAGTATCTCTGTCAACAGCGCCTCGCGATCGAAGAGCCTGAAGTATTCTCGAACGGTGTCGAAGTCGAGTGTGGCTCGATTGGCGCGAATCAGCGCACGGATATCCTCAAGATCCTGGGTGCGGCGCGGATTATTGACGAGCGCCTGGAGCTTGAAAGCGATCAGCCCTTCGGCGCTTACAACCCGCAGATTGCCAAACAGCGTCTGATGTTCCGCAGCCTCTGCCAGCAACTGGAGCGCAGTCGGGCGGCTGGCGTATAGAAAATCGACGCGTTCGTCGCCTCTGGTGTAGTTGCCGGCATCGGCGCTGCGGTGCAAACAGACGTAACCGAGTTGGCGCAGTTCCGCATCGATGTCGTCAGCGCGATCGGCGTTGGTCAACAAGTCGACGTCTTGGGTTCCCCGGATGACCTTGTGGGGCGCGAGCGCAAGGCCTCCGATCAAGGCAAAGTGCACGCCGCGGCGGTCCAACGCTGCAATCACTTCCGCGAGTTGCCTGCCGAGGCGCGACACCGTACTCACCTTTGTTGGGCCTGTGTCTTCGTAGTCACGTGACTCGCGCGGCCGCTAATGCGACGTCGATGCGGTCAGTTGTTCGACGTCCTGCGCCGAGATCGTGTCAACGGGGCGGCGCATCCTTGCCGCGGCGTCGACGATTGCGCTGACCGCGGCAGGGAACCTAGCGAGGGCATCGCGCAGCTGGAATAGCTCCCTTTCCTCGGTCACGCGAATGCCGCCGGGGCGGCGCATTGCGGCCTCTAGCTCGGTTTGGCGTTTGATCGAGCGCAGTGCTTCGTGCAGTGGTTCCATCGTGGGTCTCCCTTCGGGCTGATTCTAACTCATGAGCTCGTAGCCGCGCTTGCGGCGGCGCTTGGGCTGTTGCGGCGCGCCGAGCAGGGCCACTTCGATCGACGGCGCTTGCGAGGCAGGCGTGCGAGCCCGCCTCGCCTCCCGGAATCTCGGCAAGAGCGCCGCAATTCCGTTGCGGAGTCCCTACCGCAAGGGCTCCGACCCAAGCGACTGCCGGCCAGACGGAGAACATCCCAGCGGAGAGTGATCCAGCTAGGGGCATCGACGCAAGAGGTTAATCGCTTGGATTCAATGCGGTTCATCGGAGGCTCTTGCGAGTTGATGTCTTGCGTTTCAGTTTGCGGGGACGCGCAGGTTGGGCGGCGCGTTGGGGTTTTGGTCGGGTCTGAAAACACTTGCGCAACATGGCACAATGTTCCGACCATGACCGAAGATCGCTGGCCGGCCCTGCCGTACGAAGCGTGGAAGGACACCTACGCCACTCTACACATGTGGACGCAAATCGTAGGCAAGGTTGCTCTTGCGCTCGCGCCTCCCCTCAATCATTGCTGGGCAATCGCATTGAATGTCACGCCTTGCGGGCTAGCAACGCGACCTTTGCACCACACGGGACGCTTTTTTGCTTTGGAGTTCGACTTCATAGCCCACCGTCTGGCTATTCGCGTGTCAGACGGTCGCGAGCGAGCGATGAAACTTGAGCCGCGGACTGTGGCTGATTTTTACGCGGAGCTCATGGCGGTGCTGAGCGACATGGCACTCGGAGTGAAAATCTGGTCGATGCCAGTGGAGATTCCGACGCCGATTCGTTTCGAAGACGACATCGTGCACGGGTCGTACGATCCCGAGTTTGCGAACCGATTTTGGCGCATCGTCGCGCGGTTGGATCAGCTATTCACCGCAGAGCGCTGTCAGTTTGTGGGTAAGTGCAGCCCCGCGCATTTCTTCTGGGGCAGCTTTGACCTCGCCCTGACGCGGTTTTCTGGAAGATCTTCACCTCGGCCATCAGGCCCCGCCTTCGTTCGCGACGCCTATTCGCACGAGGTAATCAGTCATGGGTTCTGGCCGGGCAGCGGCTCACTCCTCGAACCGGCCCTTTACGCATACGCGGTGCCGGACCCGCCCGGATTCAAGGATGCGAAGGTGAAACCGGATGCAGCTTACTTTCACCAGGAATTGGGAGAGTTTATTTTGCCATATGAATCTTTGCGCAACTCTAACTCTCCTGAAGCAGCGATCCGGGCGTTTGTGCAATCAACTTACGAACAGGGGGCTGCCCTGGCGAAATGGAATCGCGCAGCGCTTGAGCGCGGCATTGACGCCCGCGATTAACGACGAGGAAGAATACAGGAGGGGCCCTTGCGGGCCCCTAAGAGTCCGACGTTGGGTTATTTGTTGCGGTTGTCGTCCGTGGGATTCGCATCGTGGTTGTTGGTACGGCTTAGAGATAATCTTTCTGCGCTTTTGCACTACGCCGAGAGATATAACGCGGGTGATTTAGGCGGCGCGGCGGCGCCATCTACGTCGCGCGAGCCGCAATTGTTGACACGGGAGGAAATTCGGCGTCATGGGCTCCAAGGTGGCTCGGCGGGGTGGGCCGTTGCTTCATCCAATGTTTGCACTGGCAATTGATGGAGCGAGGACTCAAGAGGCGGCGGCATGGTCGCCATGTGCCCTGCCGCCAGCATCGCGATGAACAAAATCATTCTGAAAGAGGGTCTATACATACCTGACCTGCGATGTCCGGGCGCTGCCAAGCGACTATGGCTATTAGTGATAGGAACGTCGAATCTTCGATTGCGCCGACGCGCATTACGTTAATTTTATGATTGGAAGCGTTAGAACAGGCGGAGCCGATTTTTGGCCGGATCGTTGCTCGTTCCCGGGACGCTGTAAATGTAAAACCGTCGCGCTGCGCTCTCCCTGCTGCGCTCAAGCCCAGGGCGGCCGCCAATGACCGCCCATTCGCCGCATGCGCGGAGCCCGTGTTTTGCGCGCCCCGGATGCCGTTGCAATATGCGGAGAAGATCAATGCGGCAAGGTCGCGAATGGCGAGGGCGGCGGCCGCCACCGGCCGCGACGAAGCGGACCAAATGTATAAATGACGCAGCGCTCATCTTGCGGGGTCTGATCCAATGAGACGTGACACGTCGCGATACTTCTACGATTCATTCACTCGACAACAATGGGCGCGATTCGATGCGGGAAGCTACTGGCTCGCCCCGGCCGCGCTGACCTCGCTCAAGGGCGTCAATGAGCCAATGGCTATATCGGAGGTGGAGGAGGTCATTGGACCTCTTTGCCGACTCCTTGATATTCAAATGGACGCCAATGACGTTCGTCCCTTCGTGCTTGCAGTGGCCGGTAGCGTAGCCGTTGGAAAGAGCACCTTCGCCAGGGTTCTCCGCGCCTTGCTGGCTCAGGCAGGCCGAACGGTAGAATTGGTCGCGACAGACGGCTTCTTGTGGCCAACCGCAATTCTTGAAAAACGAAACCTGATGCGTCGTAAGGGCTTTCCAGAAAGCTATGATCTAGAAAGAATGCTGGTGTTTCTGGCGGAGCTAAAAGAAGGGACGTCGGAGCTTCGGGTGCCTGTGTACTCCCATGAGTTGTACGATATTGTCCCAGGGCAATTTCAAACCATAAACCAGCCCCAAGTGCTGATTCTCGAAGGGCTCAATGTCTTGCAGGGGTCGTCGCGGGATAGCGCCGCCGTGGCCGCGGACTACTTTGACTTTAGCATCTACCTCGATGCCGACGAAAATGATGTGGAGCAATGGTACGTCGCGCGGTTCTCGGTACTCCAGAGAACAGTATTCCAACGGCCCACCTCCTATTTTCATCACTTCAAAGATCTGCGGCCAGCAGAAGTCAGAAAGACGGGGCAGGAAATATGGCGGTCAATCAATCTGCCAAATCTTCTCCAGAACATTCGGCCTACGCGAGAGCGCGCGTCCGTGATATTGCGCAAAGGTCGATCGCACGCAGTGAAGGAAGTGCTGTGGCGACATTCAATCAATGGCGGATATCGGCAGTAGTGGTGTCGAAGGGTATATGTAGCGGCCCGAGAACAAATACCCCAGGACCCGATAACATCCACGGGTTCAGGACCGGAGACTACGGCAAAGCCGGGGCTGACGCGGCCACCGCCGCCATCCCGATCTCGGCACGCTCCAGCCGTCGGGCGTGGCGGCGTAGCAGGTCGTCGGGAAAATCGCCCATGCGTTCGTGCATGCGCAGCGCATAGAGATACTCAAGGCGCTCGATCATCTCCTCGACCTGGCGCGAGGAGTGCCTGGGGGCAGAGCCGCCGAGAGCATTGAGCGGCGATTTTTTCTTTCTGCTCAGTCGGTGCTAAAGCTTTTCGAGGTGCGAAAAGTCTGAGTCGGCATGTTCAAGCTCGACTTGGTGGTGTCGCGCGCACGCGGCGATCAAAATGTCAGTGGCCGGGACCGAGATACCGGCGGAACGCGCGCGGCGTGCGAGATCAAAGGCGTCGCTCCAAACTGCATTGTCGATGGCGAGTTCCGGCAGCAGCCGTTCGAAATCCCTAAGTACCTTCTTATCGCGATCGCCACCTGCGCCGTTCCATAGCTCCAACCGGATGATGGGGCACCAACAGGCCTCACCGGCATCGAGCGCGCGCGTAACCCGATCTCTGACAGCCGCGTCTCCATTCGGTCGAAGCATGTGAATCCAGGAGGAGGAGTCGACCAGGATCACGGCATCTTAGCCTTTGCGGCGTTGCTGCAAGAGTTCCTCAACGCTCACCATATCCTTGCAAGTTCCCGCGTGCTTGGTGAGCTCGGCCATGCGCTTGCGGCGGTTGAATTCCTGGATGGCAGTGACGATGGCTTCGCGCTTCGTCTTCGCCTTTGTGAATCGAATAGCGTCTGCAAGGTCGCTATCGGGAATATTAACGGTGGTCTTCATAATTCCATTTTATCGTCAGGCATATTCCCTGTCAATAACGAGGAGAATACTCTGGATGACGTGCGGAATTATCTCGTGCCGGATCTTCTGATCCCACGCGTCCCCGCCCCGCAGCTCGCTTTGATCGAAAAAGACCTCGATGCCGGCCCCACGCAGTGCCTCGCAGATCTTCTGCGCAGGCTCCGTATCCTGTGAGGCGTAGCTCAGGAACACCGCGTGCGATGGCTCGGTCACCGGCGGATCACCCCCTGACAGGGCCGTCGGAGGTCTTCTCATTGCCTCCGTGGGCGACAGTTTAGCTTAAGGGACTAAGTTTGACCGAGCTGCGTTGCCAGCTGAGGGGGCAATCGGTCCGGATCGACCGGCGCTGCCCGCTGAATTACGAGCCGTCCGGCGAGGACTTCCTTTCGCCGTGTCTGGCGGAGGCGGATTTCATGCGCCGAGTGCTCGACCGCGCTGCGTTCGGCCAATGGCTATCGGGCTTCCTGCCGGACATCCCCACCGCCGCCCCGCGAAGCGCCTGGCTGCAGCCGGCGGTCGTGACCGATCGCTCCGATCCGAAGCTCGCGCACATCGACGGCCTCAACTTGAGCCGCGCGTGGATGCTCGAGGGCATCGCCTCCGGCCTCGAGCCCGGCGATCATCGCGTTCCGGCGCTTCTGGCAGCCGCCCGACGGCATCGGGACGCCGCTTTGCCCGCCGTGACCGGTGAACACTACGAGGGCGGCCACTGGCTGGGCACGTTCGCGGTGTATCTCACGAGCGGGGCGGGTCTGCGCTGAGCGCGAGCTCGGCGGCCGCCAAGTCCTCGAGCGCCGTGCCGACGCTCTTGAAAACGGTGATGGCCTGCGGGCTCGAGCGCAGGAACAGGCCGGCCGCCAGTTCGGAGAATTCAGCGCGCACCGCGCCGCGATCGATGACTCCGCGTGCGATCGCGCCGATGATCTCGCCGGATTCATCGAAGGCGCCGGACCGGGTATCGACGTAGAGCTCGCCGCGCGCGAGCGCCTCATCGTCGGCCTCGCACATTTCCGCGTTGTACGCGCCGACCAGATCCAGATGCTGTCCGGGCTTCAACCACGCGCCGAGCACCAGCGGCTGCCGCGAGAGAGTCGCGCAGCTGACGATATCGGCCCAGCGCACGGCCGATGCGAGATCGTCGGTCGCTTCGATGGAGAGGCCGGGCGGCGCCAGGCCGCGCCGCGCCAGACCCGATCGGGCGAGCGCGGCCGCCAAACCTTCCGCCCGCTCGATGTGCCGGCCCCAGATGCGCACTTCACGAATCGGCCGCACCACCGCGTGGCTTTCGATGAGATGCGGGGCGAGATGGCCGGTGCCCACCATGGTCAAGCGCGATGCGCCGGGCGATGACAGATAGCGGGAGGCGAGCGCCGAGGCGGCGCCGGTGCGCCGCAGAGTGAGCTCGCCGCCGTCGAGCAGCGCGCGCGGCTGCCCGGTCGCCGCATCGAGCAGCAGGTAGCTGGCGTACACCGAGGGCAGGCTCCGGCGCGCGTTGTCCGGAAAGACGGTGACCAGCTTGATGCCGAGCGCACCGCCGGCCCGCCAGGCCGGCATCACCAGCAGCGTGCCGTCGCGCTGGCCCTGCACCGCCGAAGCCACTTGATAGCGCTCGCGTACCGGAACCGAGCAGGGCGTGCGAAAGGCCGCATCGAGAGCCTCGATGAGCGCCTGCCGATCCAGTCGTGCGGCGAGCGCCGCGGCATCGAGCTGTAGCATCTTGCGACTCCTAGATCACATTGGCTTCGCGCAGCGGCGCATTCGCCAGCAGACGCGCATAGGAGAGCGGCGCGAGATCGATCGACCGGTATTCGCCGAAGCAGATGTATTCGGCCAGGCCGCGTCCGATGCCGGGTGCCTGCTGCAGTCCGTGGCCGCTGAACCCGCTCGCCAGCAGCAGGTTCGACAGGCCCGGCACCGGCCCGACGAACGCGTTTTGATCGAACGTGTTGAAGTCGTAGTGTCCCGCCCACGCGGAGCTCATGCGCACCGCCTCGAACGCCGGCACCCGCTGCGCGAGAAGGGGCCACGCGCGGCTTTCGAACAGCGCAAGATCCACGTCGAAATCATCCGGCGATACGTCGGGGTCGGGATCGGCGGGAGGTCCGCAGAGGAATCGATCCCGTTCGGGCCGAAACCAAAGACCCGAAGGATCGATGACCAGCGGACACCCGGGAATCTCGGTCGGGCAGGTGAACACGAAGACGCTGCGCTTGCGCGCGTACACCGGCAGCTCGAGTCCGGCGCTCGCGGCCAGGGCTCGCGAGCGGGTGCCGGCGGCAATGACCGCGCAGCGGCAGCGGACCCGGCCGCGCTTCCTGCAGCATGGCGGCGCCGATTCGCCCTTCAGGCGAGCGCTCCCATCCGATCACCCGATCGCGAGCGTAGCGCACACCGCCGCGCTCATTGGCGGCGCGCAGTGCGGAGAGCAGCGCATGCCCGTCGAACCAACCCTCGCCGCCGCCGTATCGGTGCCGCCGGCCAGATCCGCGGTGTTGAGCCACGGATAGCGCACGGCAAGCGCCGCCCGATCATGGAATCTCACCGCCACCGCGTTGGATCGCTGCAGGGCTGCGCGCTGCTCGAGCGCCGCGCGGCCCTGCGGCGTCGCCAGATACAGATAGCTCGATTCGACCAGGCCCATGTCCGCGGCCGCACCGCCATGCTGCAGGCGGCGCGGCGCCTCGCGCAGGAACTCCATTCCGAAGGTCGACAGCGCGATGTTGATCGGGGTGGAGAACTGCTGGCGGATGGAACTCGCGGAGAGTGCGCTCGCGGCCTGCCGATAGCTCGGGTCCGGCTCGACCACCAGAATCGAGCCGCGAAAATCGAATTCCGCATGCAGAAAATAGGCGCAAGCGGATCCCATCGCGCCGCCGCCGGCGATCACCACGTCGAAGTCGATTTGCAACGCCCGGGCTCCCCGTCAGGCGCGCACGCGCAGGCTCTTCGGGTCGTACAGCGGCGCGAGCGAAGCGCGCGCCGCCACTCGGCCGCCGGCGATTTCGATTTCGTAGCGGCCGGCATGGATGTACTCCTCGCTGCAGCCTTCCGGATTCGCCACATAACCGAGCGCAACCGCCGCGCCCAGAGTGTGGCCGTACATGGCGGAGGTGACGAAGCCGACCCGCTCGCCGTCGCGATAGATCGGCTCGTTGTGGTAGAGCAGCGGCTCGGGATCCTCCAGCAGAAACTGCACCAGGCGCCGGCGCGGCAGCCCGGCCGCGCGCTGCGCCAGCAGCGCCTCGCGGCCGATGAATCCGCCCGGCTTGCTCCAATCGCAGGTGAATGCGAGCCCGGCCTCGAGGGCGAATCCGCCGGGCCGATGTCGTGCGGCCAGTCGCGGTAGGCCTTCTCGATCCGCAGCGAGTTCAGCGCGTGGTAGCCGCAGTGCTGCAGCCCATGCGCCTTGCCGGCGTCGATCAAGCGCGTCGTACACGGGCTGGGCGAACGAGGTCGGGATGTAGAGCTCCCAGCCGAGCTCGCCGACGTACGTGAGGCGCAGCGCAAGCGCGGTCTGATAGCCGATGCGCATTTCGCGGCAGGTCGCGAACGGAAATCCGGTCGTGGAGAAATCATCCGTCGACACGGCCTGCAGCAGCGCGCGCGAGGCGGGGCCCTGCACATTGAGCATCGCGTAGGCATCGGACACATCGGTCACCGTACAGAATGCGTCCTCCGGAATGTGGTTGCGAATCCACGCCTCGACGTGCGTCTGCGTGAAAGCCGCCGTCACCACCAGGAACCGCTCGGCGGCCAGGCGCGTAACGGTCAGGTCCGCCTCGATGCCGCCCGCGAGCATTGAGGAACTGGCGTGTACACGCAGCGGCCGACGGCGACATCGACATTGGCGGTCGCGATGCGGTTGAGCACGCGCGCCGCATCGCGGCCCTGCACCAGGAGCTTGGCGAACGAGGACTGCTCGAACACGCCGACGCGCTCGCGCACCGCGGCGTGCTCCTCGGCGTTGTTCGAGAACCAGTTCTGCCGGCCCCAGCCGTACTCGTAGCGCGGCCGTCTGCCCGGGCCGCGCGTACCAATTCGGCCGCTCCCAGCCCGCCGATTCGCCGAAGCAGGCGCCGGCGGCGGCGAGCCGATCGTGCAGCACGCTCTTCTTGACGCCGCGCGCGGTCGCCGACTGCCGGAACGGCCAATGGTCCTGATAGCCGATGCCGAGCGTCTCGACGATGCGGTCCTGCAGATAGCGGTCATTGTCCTGCCAGGCATGCGTGCGGCGCAGATTCACCGACCACACGTCCATCGGCGCGCGGCCTTCCACGATCCAATGCGCCATCACGAAGTCCGACGCCGCCGCCGGAGAGGATGCCGAGCGAATTGAAGCCGGCCGCGACGAAGAAATTCTTCAGGTTCGGCGCCTCGCCCATCAGGTAGTTGTGGTCGGGCGTGAACGACTCGGGTCCGCAGAACAGCAGCTTGATGCCGGTCTCGAGCAGGCATGGGCACGCGGCGCATCGCCTTCTCGATGTACGGATACATCCGATCCCAGTCGGGCGGTATGTCGCCGAAGCGAAAATCCTCCGGAATGCCGCTGCATGCCCCAGGGCCTCGCCTCCGACTCGAACAAGCCCGACCATGATCTTGCCGGCTTCCTCGCGGATGTAGGCCGAATTGCCCGGATCCCTCAGGATCGGCAGCATCGGATGCACGCCCGGCACGGGCTCGGAGATCAGATAATAGTGTTCGGCCGCCTGCAGCGGCACGTTGACCCCCGCCATGCGGCCGACCGACCGCGCCCACATGCCGGCGCAGTTGACGACGACTTCCGCGCGGATGTCGCCGCGCCGCGGTGCGCACGCCGGCGACGCGGCCCCGCTCGGTCAGGATGCCGGTGACCTGGGTGTTCTCGAAGATCTGCGCGCCGCCGAGCCGCGCGCCCTTGGCGAGCGCCTGGGTCACGTCGGTCGGATTGACGCGCGCCGTCGTTCGGGAAATAGAACGCCGCCTTCAGATCGCCGACCTCGGCAAGCGGCCACATTCGCTTGACCTCGGCGGCGCTGATTTCGTGCGCCTCGACGCCGAAGCAGGCGGCCATGTGCAGACCGCGGCGCATCTCCTCGGCCTTGTCCGCAGTCATCGCGAGCTGAATCGAGCCGCAGCCGATCAACCCGGTGGCCTGACCGGTTTCCGATTCCAGCTTGCGGTACAGATCCTGGGAGTACTTCGCGAGGCGCGTCTGCGTTTCGGTGTCGCGAAGCGAGGTCAGAAGGCCCGCCGCATGCCAGGTCGTGCCCGCCGTGAGCTGCGCGCGCTCGAGCAGCACGACGTCGCGGCAGCCGAGCTTGGCCAGATGATAGGCGACCGAGCAGCCGATGACGCCGCCGCCGATGATCACGACACGCGCCTGTGCGGGCAGCTTTTTGGCGCTCATGATCGGTATACCGCCGCGACCCGCGCGGATGACGAATGACTGGCCAGACAGATACACCAAAGCCGCGGCTGCCGCCGCCGGCAGCGAGGCGGTCGAATACGCGTACCAACCGCTCGAGCGATAACTCAATGGATTGAGCAACATTCTCTGGTGCCCGCTCAGTCGATCAAACGCAGCGCTTGCGCTCATACATCAATCCGCAGCTGACAGGTCTGCTGCAACTGTAGCGCACAAGCGCCGAAAGATGAGGCCTTTCGTGGCGGCGCAGCATCGAGTCGCGGCCGAACTGTCCGGCCTGGAGGAGCGCGATATCGAAGTACTGCTTCAGGATGGTCCGGGAAATCGATGAGAGTGCTGTGAACGCGACGTTCAAAAATGGGGTGCTGACGGTGACGGCGCCGAAGAGTCCCGGATCCGTCGAATGCACGAAGCGAATCCCCATCAATGCCGGGGCTAAAGCGCACTAGGAAGAAAGTCTGCGGGCGCAGCTTTTCGTGGCGGGCTCACGCCCGCCACGATTCCATATGGGAGGCTCGCTGGTCGGCGGCGGACTTGCCATTCTTGCCAAGTAAAAACAGCGGTATTACAATATATTATATTAATATCTGAAAGTAATTTATCACTGCTGCGCGCAGCTGCCGCGATCTCGTCGCCCCGGCCTACGTACATATCCGCATCCTGAATTCGCGGAGCTCCGTGCATAGTGCCGGCAATCTCAACGAGCGGAGACTTAAGATGCCAGCGCACAGCCGAAAGCATGCCCCGATGCCATCACCCGCAGCGGGAAATGCACCTCCTCGAGCGCCCGAAGAGCCGATCGTGTGGTTCGATCAATCCGAATCCGTCGATGTCAACCGCGTGGGAGGCAAAAACGCGGGGCTGGCCGAAGTGACGCGCTCGCTCACGGCCGCCGGCATTCGCGTGCCGCTCGGATTTGCGACGACCGCGGCAACGTACCGCACGTACATCGAGGCCAATGAGCTGGCGCCCAAGCTGCGCAAGCATCTGGATGCTTACCACCACGGCAGGCAGTCGCTCGCCGAGACCGGTTCCGCCATTCGCCGGCTCATCGTCGATGCAGAGTTCCCCGCGCCGATCGCGCAGTCCATCCGAGCCGCTTACCAGGAGCTTGGGCGGCGCTGCGGAACGGCCGCGCCGGCGGTGGCTGTGCGCAGCAGCGCGACGGCCGAGGATTTGCCGCAGGCGAGCTTCGCCGGGCAGCAGGAGACGTATTTGAACGTCCACGGAGAATCCGAACTGCTGCGTGCCTGCCGCAAATGCTACGCCTCACTGTTCACCGACCGCGCCATCGTGTACCGCGAGAACAACGGTTTCGATCATCTGCAAGTCGCCCTGTCCATCGGTATCCAGAAGATGGTTCGCGCCGACCGCGCCGGTTCCGGGGTGATGTTCACGCTCGATACCGAGACCGGCTTTCCCGGGGTCGTGGTCATCAATGCGGCATGGGGGCTCGGCGAGAACGTGGTGCAAGGCACCGTCAACCCGGATAAATACCTTATATTCAAGCGCTTTCTGGCGGATGAGCGCCATCGGCCGATCATCGAAAAGTCGCTCGGCACCAAGGAAAAGAAGCTCATCTACGCAGAGGGCGGGGGCGCCCGCACGCACAACATCAAGACTCCGCGCGCCGAGCGCGAAGCGTTGGTCTTGCAGGATGAGGAGATCTTGCAGCTGGCGCGCTGGGCGATGGCGGTCGAGACGCACTACGGGCGGGCCATGGACATCGAATGGGCCAAGGACGGCGACACCGGCGAACTCTACCTCGTCCAAGCCCGCCCCGAGACGGTGCAGTCGGCCAAATCGAACACCCTGCTGAAAACCTACAGCCTGCCGAAGAAAGGCAAACTGATCGTCACGGGCGCCGCGATCGGCGAGGCGATTTCCGTCGGCAAGGCCTGCATCATCCACAGCGCCGCCGACATCGATCGGTTTCGCGAGGGCTCGATCCTGGTGACCGAATCGACCGATCCGGACTGGGTGCCGATCATGAAGCAGGCCGCGGGCCTGATCACCAATTATGGAGGCACCACCAGCCACGCGGCCATCGTCAGCCGGGAACTCGGATTGCCCGCAATCGTCGGCACGCTCAACGGCACGCAGCTGATCGCCGACAGGCAGCCGATCACCCTGTGCTGCGCCGAGGGCGAGCAGGGATCGGTCTATGAGGGAATCCTCGAATTCAAGGCCACCGAGATCAATCTCGCCGACGGTACCGCAAACCCAGACCGCCATGATGGTGAATATCGCGAGCCCGGCGGCGGCGTTGCGCTGGTGGCGCCTGCCCGCCAAGGGGATCGGCCTTGCGCGCATGGAATTCATCATCAACAACATCATCAAGATTCATCCGATGGCATTGGTGCACTTCGACGATTTGAAGGACCACGAGGCGCGCCGACAGATCGATGCGCTGACTCGCGGATACCCGAGCAAGGAGGCCTATTTCGTCGACACGCTGGCGCGCGGAATTGCGAAGATCGCCGCGCCTCACTACCCCTATCCCGTCATCGTCCGATTGAGCGACTTCAAGAGCAACGAATACGCCCATTTGATCGGCGGAGGTCAATTCGAGATCATGGAGGAAAACCCCATGCTCGGCCTGAGGGGAGCCTCGCGCTACTACAGCGCTCACTACATGGACGGATTCGCGCTCGAATGTCGCGCGATTCGCATGGCGCGCGAGGAGATCGGCTTCAGCAACCTCATCGTCATGGTGCCGTTCTGCCGCACCCCCGAGGAGGCCGACCGGGTGCTGTCGGTGATGGCCGATCACGGCCTGCGGCGCGGACAGAACGGCCTGCAGATCTACGTGATGTGCGAAATTCCCTCCAATGTGATCCTGGCCGAGGAGTTCGCGCGCCGCTTCGACGGATTTTCGATCGGCAGCAACGATCTGACGCAATTGATATTGGGCGTGGATCGCGACTCGGCGGAGTTGGCCGGCCTGTTCGATGAGCGCGATGCCGCCGTCAAGCGCGTGATTGCCGATGTCATCGAACGCGCGCACCGGTGCGGCACCAAAATCGGCATATGCGGTCAAGCCCCGAGCAATTATCCCGAATTCGCGGCATTTCTGGTCGAAGCGGGGATCGATTCCATTTCCCTGAATCCGGACAGCTTCGTCGCGACCGCCCAATTCGTGGCGGCAACCGAGAAGACGCTGGGGCGCTCGAGCGGATAATCATGCGCCTCAAGGGGAGATCGTCGCGGTGCAACGGCTTGCAGTTCTGACCAGTGGTGGCGATGCGCCCGGCATGAATGCAGCCATTCGCGCCGTGGTACGCGGCGCACTCGCGCGCGGCTTCGAAGTGGCCGGCGTGCGCGACGGCTTCAAAGGATTGATCGACGGCGATTTGCGGCCGATGGGGCCGCGCGACGTCGGCGGCATCATTCGACCGGGGCGGCACGACCCTCGGGACGATCCGCTGCGAAGCGATGAAGACCGCGCACGGGCTCAAGCTCGCCATGGATGCCCTTCGGGCGCACGCCATCACCGCGTTGGTGGTCATCGGCGGCAACGGCTCCCAAGCGGGCGCATCGGCGCTGCAACAGTGCGGCGCGGCCGTCATCGGCGTGGCGTCCACGATCGACAACGATCTGTACGGTTCGGATATCAGCATCGGCGCAACGACGGCCATCGATGTGGCGCTGCAGGCGATCGACAGCCTGCGGGTCACTGCTTCAGCGATGCGGCGGGCATTCTTGGTGGAGGTCATGGGCCGCAATTGCGGCTTTCTTGCCTTGATGGCGGGAATTGCCGGCGGCGCGGAAGCCATCGCATTGCCCGAGGCGGATATCGATCCGGCGACCGTCGCCGAAGAACTGCGCAACGCCTATACGCGCGGCAAGAGTCATGCCATCGCGCGTGGTCGCGGAGGGCGCCAAATACGACGCCGATGCGCTGCTGCGATATTTTCAGCAGCACCAGGACCGGCTGGGATTCGAGCTGCGCGTGACCAAACTCGGCCACATTCAGCGCGGCGGCACTCCGGGAGTCTTCGATCGCATGCTGGGGACATTGCTCGGTACTGCGGCGGTGGAGGCGGCGCTGGAGCAGCACTACGGCGTGCTGATCGGCATGCGCGACGGGAAACCGGCCAGCACGCCGCTTGAGGAAGTGGCCGGCAGGACCAAGCCCGCGGATATCCGTCTGCTGGAACTGGCGCGGCTGCTGTCGATGTGAGTCATTCAAATCAGGGGAGGAGGCGCGATCATGTTGCTGAAAGAGGTGTGCACGACCGATGTCGTCTGCTGCGGTGTGCAGACCAGCGCGCTGGAGGCGGCGCGGCTCATGCGCCAACGGCACGTCGGCGATCTGGTCGTGGTCGACGATCCGCAGGACCAGCGCGTACCGCTCGGGATCGTCACGGATCGCGATTTGGCGATCGAGGTCCTCGGGGCCGCGCTCGACCCCGCGACGACCAGACTGTCGAGCATGATGCGCACGCCCGTGGTCATCGCCCATGAGTCCGAAGACACGGCCACGGTGCTCGAGCGCATGCGTGCGCACGGGGTGCGGCGCGTGCCGGTGGTGGGGGCAGAGGGCTCGACGGTCGGAATCATCACGCTCGATGATCTGCTGCGATTGCTGGTGGCCGAGGCCGGGGCGCTCTTGGAGACCATGGCGAAGGCTCAGCGCCATGAACAGCATGCGCGCCGCTAGGCATAGGGGAAGGATATGAAGCTGCATCCGCACCATTTCTGGCTCGCGCTCATCGTGGCCGCACTGCTGCTGCTCATAGCGACCATAGCGGTCGGTCTGCGGCCGCACTGAGCAGGCACCCGGCCATGCCCTATTTGACCAATGAAGATCTGCCGCCGGCCGTTCAAGGGCATCTGCCCACCCATGCTCAAGACATCTTTCGCGAAGCATTCAACAATGCCTGGCAGAGCTACGGCGCGTCGCAGCCGCAGCGGCGCGAGGAAATTGCATTTCGCGTCGCATGGGCGGCGGTGAAGCGTCGCTACCGCAAGGCCGGCGACTTCTGGGTGGAGAGGTAGCTGCAAGGAAGCCGACCCGGCGGCGCAGATCGAAGCTTTTTCGGCGCCACCACGCGCTTTGAGGCCCGAAGACAGCTTTAGTGCACGGCAGTAAGCGCCTCTTGCGATGCAAATATAATTGAACATATCTTAACCATTCTCCTCCTTCTGTAGGACTAGATACCAGTATAAACAATACGATACGATGATATGGCGAGCTATATGGGATCAAGATTATTATCTTGCACTGCATACAAACTACGCTATAATGCAAGCCTGTATCCACATCCCGATCAGGAGCTAACATGACCGATTCAATTTTTGATCCCAAGGCAATCGTCGAGGCCTATCGCAATGCGTTCGCACCGGTGCTGAAGGCCCAGCAAGAAGGCGTGAAGACCCTTGAGCGCGTTGGGCGTTACCAGTATGCCGTTGCCGGCGATTACCTGGAGTCGAGCTTGGCCCTGGCCAAGGCCGCTCTGGGCGCACAGACGCCGGTCGACTTCGTGTCCAAACAGGTGGAACTCACCACAGCGCTGAGCGAGAAGCTGCGCGCACGTGCGCAGGAGTTCGTCACGCTGGCGACCGAGGCTCAGAGCAGCTTCACGGCAGCGGTGAACGATGCGACGGCCAAAATTGGCGAAGTGACCAAGAAAAAAGCGGCCTGAAGCCGCACACCGGCGCGGTTCTCACAGCGCCGGCCGGCGATGGGCACCTCGCCCGATTCGCGGCAGAAGGTGGGGGCGCCGCTCGGCGCCCCCACTGAGCGCTGCTGGTTGCAGGTTATCCGTATAGACTGCAACACCCCACGAATGGATGGCAGACACATTGAACGGCACCAGGAAGCGTAAGCGATTCCCGCCCCGGGTTGCGTGCCCCAAATCCTAACCGGAAAATTATGCGCAGAACTCGAAACGCGAAGATTGTTGCGACGCTTGGTCCCGCCAGTTCCTCGGAGGACATCATCCGCAAACTGTTTGTCGCCGGCGTCGACATGTTTCGCCTGAATTTCAGTCATGGGACCCCCGCTGAACACAAGGAACGCTTCGACACCGTCAGGCGCATCGGACGCGAGTTCAACCGCCCGATCGGTATCCTGGGGGACCTGCAGGGCCCGAAGCTGCGCGTCGGCACATTTGCCCCCGGCGGCGTCACCCTGGTGCCCGGCGCCACGTTCCGCCTCGACCTCAACCCGGCCGAAGGCGATGAGAGCCGCGTCAATCTTCCGCACCCGGAAATCTTCGCCGCCTTGGTTCACGGTGCGACCTTGCTGCTCGACGATGGCAAGCTCGAATTGCGCGTGGAGGAATTCGGTCCCGATTTCGCCCTCACGCGGGTCGTCGTCGGCGGTCTTCTAACTGATCGCAAGGGCGTGAATGTACCGAGCCTACTGCTGCCGATTTCCCCGCTCACCGATAAGGATCGGCGGGATCTGCAGTACGCGCTCGAGTTGGGAGTCGACTGGATTGCGCTGTCTTTCGTCCAGCGACCCGAGGACATCTTCGCGGTCCGCGCCATCATGGGCGACAAGGCGCTGGTGATGACCAAGCTCGAAAAGCCGGCGGCGGTCGATCGCCTCGATGAAATCGTACGCGCTTCGGATTCGATCATGGTGGCGCGCGGCGATCTTGGGGTCGAATTGCCGCCCGAGCGCGTGCCGATCCTGCAGCGCGCGATCGTGCGCGCCTGCCGTCGCGAAGGCAAGCCGGTGATCATTGCCACTCAGATGCTCGAATCGATGACCGCAAGCCCCGTGCCGACGCGTGCCGAGGCGTCGGACGTCGCGAGCGCCGTGTTTCAAGGAGCCGACGGCGTGATGCTGTCGGCCGAGTCGGCGGCCGGCAAGTATCCGGTCGAGGCCGTCGCCATGATGGACCGCATCATCGGTCAAGTGGAGGCCGACCCCCATTACCGGGCATTGCTCGAGGCCAACCACGAAGAGGCGCGTTCAACGGTTGCCGATGCGGTCTGTGCCGCCATGCGCCAGTCAGCGCATATCGTTTCGGCCAAGGCGACGATCACCTATACATCGTCGGGTGCGTCGGCGCTTCGCGCGGCGCGTGAGCGCCCGGAAGCCCCGATCCTCTCTCTTACGCCGAGCGCGCGGACGGCGGGCCAGCTGTCCGTCGTCTGGGGTGTCCATTCGGTCCTGACCACCGAAGCGCCCGACGTGATTACGATGACCGACATGGCGTGCCGTGCGGCTCTGCAGGAGGGTTTTGCCGCCGCCGGCGACTACGTGGTGATTGCGGCGGGTGTGCCGTTTGGTCATTCCGGGACCACGAACCTGTTGCGCATCGCCAAGGTGGGCGCGAACGGCGCGGACGACGAACTGCCTGCGCGCAGGTTGATGGCATAACCCATTGCGGGGACTCTAAGGATCCCCTGCAATTGGATGTCGGCGTCTGCCGGGACGGCTATCATCGCCAATGGATGGTAATTTTCGAGAAATCGCGCCGGCCGGGTTGCATAATCTAAACGAACATGAACACACCGCCTCCAATCGAGATCGGTTCCGACGCGCATCGGGAGCTTTTCTGTCAGGAATTCATCGACAGCTACACGGACTATGATCCGACGACTCTGCCATGGCCGGAGCTGTCCGGCGCGGATCTCGACAGGCTGCGCAGCGTGCCGTTTTGGCAGGAAGTTCTGCATACGGAACGCCGAGCCGGAATGATCGTGCAGGCGTTTGCGAAGACGATCGACGAGCCCATCGTGCGCAGGGCCGTCGACTTGCAGGGGCGCGAGGAGGCGCGGCACGCGGACTTGTTGCGTGAAATGGTCCGCCGCTACCAGATCACCGTCACGGAGCTGCCGCTCGAGCCGGTTGCAGGGGATGTCGAACTGGCCTTCAAGGACTTCGGGTTCGGCGAATGCCTTGATTCGTTCCTTGGATTCGGGGCGTTCAAGCTCGCGCGACAGTCGGCGTTTCTGCCGGAGAGCATGTTTTCGATCTTCGAAACCCTGATGTACGAAGAGACTCGCCACATCGTGTTCTTCATCAATTGGATGGCGTGGGAGGCGGTGCGAAAAGGGCAGGGGGCGGCGTGGCGCCGAGCGCTGACTTCACTGCGCTTCTATTATCGGGCGCTGCGACGCATGCTCGGAGTGGTTCGCCGGGGGCAGGAGGTCAACGATGGCCGAGACTTTTCGGCGACGCAAGCCAACCTTTTTCTTCAGGATTTCACGTTTCGGCGGTTTCTCTCGTACTGCTATTCCGAAAACAGTCGACGGATGTCGCACTTCAATGCGAACCTGCTCAGACCGAGCTTCATGCCGGCTCTCGCGGACATCGCTCTATCGAGCCTGCGCCTTTTGAGTTTCGGCCGCGCTGCCTAAGTCTTGGACGGCAGGAAGCTGCCGGGAGAGCGTGACGGTGGCTGAATGCAATGTAAAATCACCGCTCCGCATATGGATTGAGGCTGGTGACGACAATGACCGATCCGCTGCCGATCGTTTGCATCCCTGGACTCGCGTGCTCTCCGCGACTTTACGCCGAGCAGATTCCGCAGCTCTGGACCATCGGGCCGGTGACCATCGCCCAGCACGCTCGCCACGAGAGCGTGGGTGCGATCGCGCGTTCCATTCTCGCGTCGGCACCCGAGCGGTTCGCTCTGATCGGCCTGTCGATGGGCGGGTACGTCAGCTTCGAGATCATGCGCCAAGCGCCGTCTCGCGTCGTGAAGCTCGCCCTGCTCGATACGAGCGCGCGACCCGATACCCCGGAGCAGACAGAGAACCGTCGAATTCAGATCGGTCTTGCCGAAAAAGCGCCCATCGCTGAATTGGCGGACACGCTGTTCCCGCGGCTTGTCCACCCGGGACGCCGCGGCGATGAGCAGCTGCGGGAAATTGTCCGGATCATGGCAGAGGAGGCGGGCGCGGCCGGGTTCATCCGGCAGCAGAGGGCGATCATGGGGCGTCCCGACTCACGGCCCTCTCTGAGCGGTATTCGATGTCCTACCCTCGTGCTCGTCGGGGACGGCGATGAGCTCACGCCGCCCGATCGTGCCGCGGAGATGGCGCGTGGGATCGCCGGCTCCCGTCTCGTGACTGTGCCGGAGTGCGGACATCTATCCACTCTCGAGCGCCCGCAGCACGTGACGGAGGCGCTCTTGGAGCTGCTCCGAGCCTGAACCCGTGTCGTTGTGGAACCATGCCGCCAGTCCCCAAGTCGCCTTGGTAGGCGAGATCCACTGGCGCCAGCCGCCGCGACGCGATATTTTTGGGTTGAGCGGGATTGAGGTTCGCCATGTTAATCGGAGGGACTGGCCATGGGATTACTCGACGGATTATTGGGCGGCGTGGTGGGCGCCGAGATGGTGACCGTGGTCAATTCACTCATTGAAAAACACGGTGGTGTTCAGGGCGTCATTGCGCAATTGGAGCAACAGGGACTTGGAGGCACGGTTCGCTCCTGGGTCGGCACCGGGCCCAATCAGCCGATTACGGCGGATCAGGTTCACCAAGCCTTCGGTTCCGATACGGTCAAGCAATTGGCGGCCACGGTGGGACTCTCGCCGCAGGAGTTGGCCGCAAAGCTATCCGCCATTCTGCCGCAGGCGATCGACAAGCTGACTCCGGGCGGCGTGGTCGCCAAGACCTGATCGCTGCGCCGAGTTACAATTAACAAGCGTATTCGAATAAAACCAGGGGGAGTGAATCACTATGAATGGGAAATCCTTATTCGGCGCCATTGCGGCGCCGTTGTTGGCGTGCGCGCTCATGCTGCCAAGTCATGCGGCCGACTCGGCCAATCCGACCACGTGCATGGACGGCACGACCTCCGCCGCCACGGGCAAGGGCGCGTGCAGCGGCCATGGCGGAGTGCAAAAAGCCGCCAGCGCCAAGCCTGCGGCCGCAGCGAGTACCGCGGCTGCTCCCGCAGCGGCTGCTCCGGCGCCGGCTGCCGCACCAGCGGCGGCGGCGAAGTCGACTCCGGTCGCCACCAAGCAGGCGCCCAGCGCGGCGGCGGCCAACACCGATCCGACCGGGGCGACGGCCAAGTGCAAAGACGGAACTTATTCGAAATCACAACATCACAGCGGCACGTGCTCGAGCCACGGTGGCGTAGCCGAATGGTTGACCGGCACGCATTGAGCGAGGGTCGCTAATGGGCATCGAGAGCTTTTACGATCAACACCGCGTTCGTGCCGCCAAAAGCAAAACAATTCGACATGACGGTGCGCACCGTCATGCCCGAGCGCGCTTGGCCCACTACATAGTCCAGATCGCATGCCGGATCGGGCGAGTCGAGGTGCATGGTGGGTGGCACGGTAGCGTGCTCTAGACACATCACCGCAATGATGAATTCCAGTGCGCCGGCGGCGCCGAGCAGGTGACCGTGCATCGATTTCGTGGAGCTGACGGGGATCGAATACGCCCGTTCACCGAATGTGGACTTGATGGCGGCCGTTTCCACCGCATCGTTTTGCATGGTACCCGTTCCATGCGCATTGATGTAATCGACGTCTCCTTCTGCCAAGCCCGCCGAGACAAGCGCCGCTTGCATCGCGTTCGCCTGACCTGTTGCGGTCGGCCGTGTGATGTGAGCCACATCGCTGGTCAGGCCATAGCCGGCTAACTCGGCATGAATTGGTGCACCGCGAGACACCGCGTGGTCCCACTCCTCGAGCACGGCAAATGCGGCGCCTTCGCCCAGCACAAGGCCGGTTCGCGTACGCGCGAAAGGCCGACAGGAGGCGGACGGATCTTGAGGATCCGCAACCGCGAGGGTTCGCATGGCTTCCCAGGCGCGCAGCACGCCGAACACCAACGGCGTCTCGGCACCGCCCGCGAGCATGACATCCGCGTCCCCGAAAATGATTCGGCGCGCCGCTTCGCCGAGCGCAACCGCCGAGGATGAGCACGCCGTAGAGTATGTAAGAATGGGCCCCGATAGTGCGTGATCGATTCCAATCCAGGACGCCGGCGCGTTCGTCATCGCATTGAGCACGCTATAGGGCTGTATTCGATCGGATCTGTCGGCGTAAAGCGTGTGATAACCCTCATCGGTCGTTCCGGCCCCTCCCAAGCTGCTGCCGACGAAGACCCCGCAGCGTTCGCGCCGCTCCACTGCAAAATCGAGCCGCGCATCGGCGATGGCTTGCCCCGCGGCGACCAACGCCAACTGGCTGACACGGTCGAGCATCCGTAGCCGCGGTGCGGGAAAATGTGCGCGCCCATCGAAATTGACCGGGGCGCCGATCGGGGAGCGAAGACCTTGGGCCTCCGGTCCGGCGAGGCGCCGCACACCGGATCGGCCGGCGATGAGATTGCCAAATAATTCTTTACTGGAGTTGCCGAGCGGCGCGATGACGCCCAAGCCGGTAATCGCGACGCGGCGCGGGGTCATGTTCCGGCGGGGGCTTTCGAGCCGCGCGCTGCGCGCATTTCGGACTTTTTCGCGATAAGCCCGTCGATGTATCGCACGACGTCATTGACCGTGACCAGGTCGGTGGGCGTATCTTCGGTGATCTTGACGCCGTAACAATCCTCGATTTTGAACATGAGTTCGAGCAGGCTCAACGAATCAAGCCCCAGCATGGCGAGCGTAGCCTCTGAGGTCACCTGCTCGCGCGCGACACCATAATCTCGCATCAGCATGTCGATCAGGGTGTCGAGCGTGCTCATGGAGCGCCTGAGCACAATGAGCTTGGAATCATTGGGCTTCTGGCTTTTCCCGCCCAGCGCGCCGCTACGGCCAACACCGGTGGCCAGCGCCGCAGCGCCGCGGTCGCTGAACTGCACAGTGCAGGGCGCATTGCGAGGTGGGCGTAGGCTGCGGCGAGCCGCATTCGGTTCGCGAAGGCGTTGCGCCAAGCCGCGCCATAGTCTCGATGAATTTCGCGAAATCGACGCGCATCGATCGCGGCGACGGGTTGCTTTAGCAGTTCGCCCGTCAGCAAGAAGGCGGACTGAAGCGCCATATTGATGCCTTCGCCGATCAGCGGGTGCGCCTCGCCCGCCGCATTTCCAACCAGAAACGGCTCTCGGGTCTTGCCGATTCGGATGCCGGGACGCAGCGGCCCTACCGAGAGCCAGAATCCGCCGTGTTGTGCGCGACCGAGAACCTCGCGAACCCCCGGGCATGAATCCCGCAAGTATTGTTCGATCGCGACGCCCGCGGGCGCACCGGGGTTCCGCGCGCGGCATTCCCGCAAGGTGTCTCGACGGATGCAGCAGGCAAGTGTGAGCCTGTCGTCCTCCGCAACCACCAGTCCGCCGTAGCCGCCCGCGAAGCTCAGCACCGGTAGCAGGCCGCGGGGGAGCGTCGATTGGTAAAAGCTTGTCTTAAAGCCAAACAGATCCGAACTACGGCGCATCGCGCGCACGCGCAGACCCGGCCCGTCCTTGCCGTATGCAGGCCCTGTCTCCCAGGATCCGTGGCCGTCGACGACAATCGACACCCGGATGTCGACAGACGTCCGGGCAGGAACCGCCATCGGCGAGGAGCGGGTATCGGCTGTTTCGATCTCACAATCGAAACGAGCGGCCGCCCTGCGCACCGCTCGTACCTTGGCCGGTTGCATGATTTCGACGCCGAGGGCTCGAGCGCGTTCAAGGAGAAGCGCATCCAACTGGTCGCGACCGAGGGCACGGCCATACGGATAGGGCCCATCGGTGCACGCTGGAAAGTCCGCAACGACGGTCGATGAACCGCTCATCCACCCGACGCTTTGCAATTCGGGCCCTGCCTTTTGCAGGACGGCGCGGCCGACCCCGAGATCATCGAGCAGTGCGAGACTACCGGCCGTGAGGCACTCGCCACACACCTTCTGACGCGGATAAGTCTGCTGCTCCACGAGCAGCACGCGCCACCCCGCCTGCGCGAGCAAAATGGCCGTCGAGGCGCCTGCGGGACCGGCGCCGATCACCAACGCGTCGGCCTCAGCAGCCATGCTCAGCGCGCGCCGTCCGGGCGCGAGCGCGGACAGCGAGAAAGCAATGCGAAAAAGGCAACGCGCGAAATTCGCGCAGCCACCAGGCTCCTTCATGCTTGGGCCAAGCGGATGAAATTTCATCTCCCGCGAACCCGGCGGCGACACTTGTGACGGCATCCTCTCGCGTGACGGCATTCGCCCCGAGGAGCCCGACCAGGTGGCTGCCGAGATCCGCGAATCGGTCCCGGCGGGGCTCGCTCGCGATGAACGCCTCGGTTCGTGCTGCAACTCCAGCCAGTAGCACCCGCAGGTCCGGTTCCTTGAAGTGATGCAGAAACAACGACGCGAAGCACAGATCGTAGCGCTTCGTCACAGGTGCCTTGGCCCAGAGCAGCGCATCTTCGCACACGACGTTCACGCTCCAGCCATATCTGCGGTAAGCCTCGAGAGTCTTAAAGTCGACCACACTGTGCCGGTCCAGCAGCGTGAGCGCAACACCCTTCCACCGCGGCTTCATGACGCCCGCGAGTCGCAGCAGCAGAGTGCCGTCTCCGGCACCGAGTTCCATGATGCTCAGCGGCGGCGCCGCCAGCCGTAACTGCGACACCGCATTCCGTAGAATTGCCAGTGAACCCATGGCGCGGTGCACCCGCTTCAAGTCGCGGCGCGAACGCTGAGCGCGCGGGTCGCCTGGATCGAGCTCATCGAGCAGCTCGGGGCAGACACGACGGCACATGGCGCTCATGCGCCGATCACTCGACCGCCAGCAGGGCGCCATGGCAGGTGAAGCCCGCGCCAAAAGAGGACATCCACCACCAGCCGCCCGGAGCGCCTTCCGCGAGCGCAGCATCGAGAACGAAGTAGACAAACGCACTGCTCAAATTCCCGTACCGGCGAAGCGCATCGCGGCTGTGGCGCAATGCCTCCGGCGGTAATCTTAGATGCTCCTCCAGCGCAATTAATACATCGCGGCCGCCCGCATGCAAGATCCACCCGTTAATTTGCTCGCGCGTGAGTCCGGCACGCGTGACGGTCTTCATCAAGATCTCTTCCGCGTGCTGCGCAGCAAGCCGCGGCACCGAGCGGGTCAAGATATTACGGAGCATTCCGGCGCGGTGCTCGAATCGCAGCGCCTCGCGCTCAACCGGATCGATCAGCGAGGCTGTTTCGCACCATTCAACTCGCCGCCGAGCCGGCGGCCTATCGCGGGAGAGAATGGCGGCACCGGCGCCGTCACCGAATAGGCAGGCGCTGATCAAGACGCCGGGATCATCATCCAGATACATCGCCGCGCTGCACACTTCGACGCAAATCGACAATACATGATCACATTGCCCCGCCTGCACAAGCGCGTTCGCGAGCTGCCAGTTGGGAAGCGCACCGGCGCACCCTTGTCCCACCAGGTCAAATCCCAGCACATCGTGCCGAAGCCCAATATGCTCAACCACATATCCGCTCAAGGCGGGACACAGGTAGCCGGTGCACGTCGTAACGATCACGGCATCGACTGCCCCAGGCTCCAGGGCTGCGCGATGCAGAGCCGCCCGCGCGGCGGCGGCCGCAAGACGCGGCGCATGGAGGGCAAAGCGTCGATGCAGCGTGTCCGGATCGATGGCGAATACTTCGTCCAGGGAATCCACACTGAGCCAACGCTCCTCAATGCCGTTGTCGCGAGTCAGCACCAACTTCGCAACCGCATGGGATCGCGCATCGAGGCGCTCGAACCAGTCCGATGCGCTGAACGCATCCCAGCAATCGCGTTTGGTATAGCGTTTTTCCGGAAGTGCCGTGCCGATAGCATTCAAATACATAGGTCGTTCTCGAGCGCCGTGACGGCCAAAGGCCCATGAGAGCTGCTTTATCGCAGTCCAGTTACTCGATATTGGCCTTCAAAACACAGACCATCAATAGAATATTCCGCCCGGCAAGGCGTTTGGGCCCGTTCACGAGGCCGGCGCGGCAGATTCGGCGGCAAGGAGCTTCCGCGTCAGCGCCGCCGCTCACCTACTGGGCGAGCAGTATCACGCTATTGGAGTTGTCATCATTGAAATAGATCACGTTGGTCTGTGTGTTTACCGGGCCATAGGCCCCCATCGTCGTGATGGTCTTGGGTACTGCGACGATGCCAAAGATCGCACCGGCCGCGCCGGTGTCGACGTTTTTCGTGGCGATCACGCCGGCAGTCGGTGATATCTCGATCAGCAGATTCGTTCCGTTGGGATCGAGCGTGTTGCCCACCACCAGATCACCGTTGACGAGCATCGCACCGCTGATTGGACCATTGAGCGGCTTGTCGGAGGCGATGACCTTGGCGGAAGCGGCTGAGGGGCCCGAGAAGCTCGTGCCGGAGACGATTAGGCCATCCGTCCCGATCGCTGAAACGTCCGATAGTGCCACCACGCGATTGGCGTTGGTGTCCACGACATAGAGGGTGTCGTTTGCGGCATCGTAGGTGAGGCCCGCAGGGGCCGAGATCGATCCGGGGACGCCCATATTGACGCTGAAGCCGGAGGCAATCTCGGTGAACGAGGTTTGTGTATCGCCGTTCATAGCAATGCGGTCAATCGTCCCGGTCATCGCGTTGGAGACGTACACGAAGGCATTGCCCGCGTGGGTCGCATAGATGGCGCTCCACGGCTCGGCAAATGCATCCGCTGAGAATGGTGTCGAGATCGCGCCGCTCGGCGCGACCAGCACCGTGGCATGGGCTTGGCTCGCCGTTGCAACGATGCTCCCGTCCGGAAGACTCGTGACCGCGGAGCAGCCCAACAGCTTCGCGGACTGCGCAATCCGATAGGGCTTCGCGCCGGCGGTGGCGTGCAGCCCGATCAGCGTGGTGCCCAAGCCCTGCGTGCTGGTGGCGCCGTCATTGAAATTGCACACGATCAGATCACCCTCGGTGATGAGCCCCGCGGTGGCGGTGGCCACAGTCAATCCATAAGGGTTACCACCGTGCTCGATGGGATCGAGCGTCGACCCGATGGTCGTCATCGTGGTGAGCGTGGGCAGAATCGCACCCGAGATTGTCATGTTTGTGGGTGTATTTGTCATACCGCTGCCGGAGCCATAGCCGCCGCAGCCGGCCAGTAAGGCAAGCAGCGTCGTCAGCACGGCGTGCGCCGCAGGTCGGCATGAGGTTAGTGGGGTTTTCATGACTTAGACCCTCCTTCTGAGCCGAATAGGACCATTGCCCGCCGAAGGCGCCGAGAAGCGCTGCAGAGCGCTCACGCATCGGCTTGGCTTTAGTAAGTACCGGGGTCCCCGGTCTGGGTTTTATTGGTCGAGAACTTTCGTTGACGCGAGTGGGTTGGTCGTATTGGATTGACCGGCGGCCGCAGCCGGCATGCCAACACAGGGATGGCCAAGAGCGTAAAGCGTGCCTGTTCTGCGCGCTTGTCGCATTGCCGCGCAGAATGCGCCATACCGCCGGTGCTTCACGGCGTGCGCTGCCGGCGTCAGCTCGCCGCAGCCAGGCGTCCGTCGCGATAGTCGGCGAGCGCCTGCTCGATTTCCTCGCGCGTGTTCATCACGAACGGGCCGTACTGCACCACCGGCTCGCGCAGTGGCTTGGCCGCCAGAAGCAGGAAGCGCGCGCCCCCGGCTCCGGCCTGGACCCGCACGACGTCTCCATCGGACAAAACACCTGCCGCGCGATGCGGTAGCGGCGTGGTCGAACCGACCGCACCGATCTCGGCGCCGCCTTCATAGATGTAGAGGAAGGCATTATGACCCGACGCCACGGGCGCGCTGAATTCCGCGCCGCGCGGCAGGCGCACGTCGAAATACAGCGGATCGGTGCTGAGCTTGGCGCCGCTGCCATTGATCGGACCGGTGATGGCATCGGCTTCCCGAATGAGCGTGCCGGCAATGACTTTCACCTCGCCGCCCTGCGGCAGCTGCGCCAGCGGGATCTCGCCGGCGGGGATGTCGCGATAGTCGGCGGGCTTCATTTTCTCCTTCGACGGCAGGTTGAGCCATAGCTGGAAGCCGCGCATACGCCCTTCGCTCTGCTGCGGCATCTCGGAGTGGATGATGCCGCGCGCCGCCGTCATCCACTGCACGTCGCCGGGGCCGAGGTCGCCGCGGTGACCGAGGTGATCCTCGTGGCGCATGTGGCCGTCGAGCATGTAGGTGACGGTTTCAAAGCCGCGATGCGGATGCGATGGGAAGCCGGCGATGTAGTCCGTGGGTCGTCGGAATAGAACTCATCGAGCATCAGGAATGGATCTACATAGAGCCCGCGCTGACTGCCGACGCTGCGGCGCAGCTTCACGCCGGCGCCGTCGGACGTCGGGATCGATTGGATGATCTGGACCAACGTGCGTATGTTCATGGCATGTCTCCTTGAAAGTATCCCGCCGCAATCACGCCGGCGGGAGGCCGGCTCACCGTGCATTACTCCCTTGCGCTGTGGGTGTCACGCGGCGAGACGAGCGATCTCGGCGGCGGCCTTGGCCAGGCCCGCCTGCTTGCTCTGCGGGCTGATGGCGAGGCCCTCCGCGTAGACAAATTCCACGTCGGTCATGCCGAGGAAGCGCAGGAAATCGCGCACGTAGCTGGTCTGCGTGTCCATCGGCGTGCCGGCATAGACGCCCGCCGCGCGCCGCGAACACGTATACCTTCTTGCCGGTGAGCAGGCCCACCGGACCCTGTCGGTGTACCTGAAGGTTACGCCGGCGCGGGCGATGTGGTCGAAGTAGGCCTTCAGCTGCGACGGCACGCCGAAGTTGTACATCGGCAGGCCCAGCACGATCACGTCCGCCAGCTTGAGTTCATCGATCAGCGCGATCGGAGTACGCCACCACCGCGTGCTGCGCGGCGCTGCGCTCTTCGGGCTTGGTGATGAAGGCGCCAAAGCGCTCGGCGTCGAGGTGCGGCACCGGCTCGGCCGCAGCGACGTCGCGCACGAGGATCTTGGCGTCGGGATGGCGCCGGCGGAATGCGGCGACGAACTGCTCGGCGAGCTGGCTGGACTGGCCGTTGCCGTTGTGGATGCTGGCATTGATCTGCAGCAGGGTGGTCATCGCGTTCTCCTTAAATCGGTGTTAGAGCCATCCGTTATCGGATGGCGCTATTTAAATATTGATTTATTGGATAAAAAAGGAGAATATTTAGGCCATATCCATCTATTAACTAGATTGATGACGAATAACCCGCGCATTTCTCTGGAGCAATGGCGCTCTCTGCTGGCCGTAGTCGATGCCGGCGGCTATGCGCAGGCGGCCGAGGCGCTGCACAAGAGCCAATCGGCGGTGACCTATGCCGTGCAGAAGCTGGAATCGCTTCTCGGCGTGAAAGCATTCGAGGTGATCGGCCGCAAGGCGCATCTCACGCCGACCGGCCAGGTGCTGTACCGCCGCGCCAAAGCGCTGTTGGAGGAAGCCGGTGCGCTGGAGGGTGCTGCCGGCCGCCTGGCCGCGGGCTGGGAACCGGAGCTGCGCCTTGCCGTGGAGATCATTTTTCCCACCTGGCTGCTGCTGCGATGCTTCGCGCGCTTCGGCGAGGAGCGGCCGCAGATGCGCATCGAGCTGTACGAGAGCGTGCTCAGCGGCACCGAGGAGGCACTGCTGCAGCGTAAGGTTGATCTGGCGATCTGCTCGCAGGTGCCGCCCGGTTTCGCCGGCGATCCGCTGATGCGCCTGCGCTTCATCGCCGCGGCGCACCCCGAGCATCCGTTGCATCAGCTCGGCCGCGAGCTCACCCTGCAGGATCTGCGCAAGCACCGCCACTTGGTCATTCGCGATACCGGCAGCCAGCGCAGCAGCGGCAGTTGGCTCGGCGCAGAGCAGACCTGGACGGTGAGCAGCAAGGCGACCTCGATCCACGCTGCCTGCATGGGGCTGGGGTTTGCCTGGTATCCGGAAGAGACGGTGCGCGGCGAGTTGGAACGTGGCGCGCTCAAGCCATTGCCGTTGCGCGAGGGGGGCGAGCGCTGGGGCAATCTCTACCTCGTGTTCGCCGACCGCGACTACGCCGGCCCCGGCGCGCTGCGCTTGGCGCAGATCATCCGCGAGGATGTGGCAGAGGAGTGCCGCAAGCTCGGGCACGAAACGGCACAGGCCGAGACTGTCACCGGCAAGGCAGTCGTCACGGCCGATTAGATCCGTCGGCTTCGGCAGGCTCATCGAAGCTGACGCGGCAATGCGGGCACTTGTTCATCGTCTCGATCCCAACGACGGCGGCCAGCCCGGCGCCCCCCAGCGATTTCAGACATCGTGGGCAAGGAATGCGCAGCAATTTTGTCGCATACCATGCCATGCTCAACCAAAGTGCGGCCGCAGCGAGCCAGTAAACCCACGGCAGCGGTGCAAAGATTTGTGGCCAGAGCTGGACGCAATACCCGAGAATCTGCAACGCCACGAAAAGCACCAGGATGTTCAAAAGCAGATTGAGAAAGGCGCGTTTGATGGATTTTCCGATCGTCATGCGTCCCAATCGTATCGCATGCAAGGACCCCACTGCTGAAATTTAACCCGCATGACACCGGTCTTACCTACATGGATTCCAGTGTTCATTGGTCCTTTGGGTGAGGGGGGAGTGCCGTGACGTTCAAGCAGACCCAATCGGGCCGTACGATGTTTCCACAAGCAGCGACGTCAATCCTCACGTCGCGTTGGCCGGTGCAATGGATGGTGGTAGCGGCGCTGGGAGCCTTCGGCGTCGCCGTGGTGCGGGCGCCGCTCTACGGAGCAGAACCCGCCGTCGTCCTTGCATCGCCCTTGTTCGACAACCCCAAGGCTGCGGGTGCCCCGCAGACTGCGGTGATCGCAGGGGGCTGCTTTTGGGGCGTGCAGGGGGTCTTTGAGCACGTCCGAGGCGTGCAAAACGTTCTGGCCGGCTTTTCCGGCGGCGATCAATCGACGGCACACTACGCAGCCGTGAGCTCCGGGAGAACCGGGCATGCCGAATCGGTCAAGATCACGTTTGATCCCGCGCAAATCTCCTATGGGCAGATATTGCAAATCGCATTTTCGGTGGTGTTCAACCCGACGCAGCTCAACCGCCAGGGACCCGATGTCGGTACTCAATACCGGTCGGTCATTTTTTACGCGGACGAAACGCAGAAGCACATCGCCGAGGCGTACATCAGTCAATTGGATCGATCGCATGCATTTCCTCGGGCGATCGCCACGCGCGTGGATCCGCTCAAAGGGTTCTATCCGGCGGAGGACTACCATCAAGATTATCTGATCAACAATCCGACCGAGGCCTATGTCACGATGTTCGATCTGCCCAAGGTCGAGAATTTGAAGCGTACCTTCCCGAATCTTTACAGCAGCCGGCCGGTGTTGGCGAACGCTCAATAGGCGCCGCGAGTTGCCGCCCGGCCTACGGTGTCGCCCAAGTCGAATCGACCAAATGCTCGTCCATGGCTTTTCCGGGCGCGCATTGGCTTGAATAGTATTGGCCCTGCATGCCGCCTATTTTTCCGCGCTGCTGATAATCGATGTTGTAGTAGTCAAGGGCATTTCTTTTTGCGGTCCTGTCGGCAACGCCGAGCAGCTTGGCCGCACGGTAGTTGCGTTGGACAGCCTCACATTCGGTCCGGGCTTCATTGAGCTCACCGCGGATGTGCATGCTCTCGTGTGTGAATAAATTCAGGCTCGCGAGTTCCGTGCTGGTTGCACGGTCGGGATGGTCCAGGTAGGACATCAAGATGCCGCACCACGGATGTTGAATGCCGATTTCGCCGGTTTTCGGATTGGCGTGGCCGGCGAACAGCATCTCGGTGTCGAGCATGGTGTCGAAGACGGTGTTGCAATGAACTTTGGCGCGATGATTGCCGGCCAGTTCCGTGGCCTTCGCGGACAAGAACCGTTGAAAAAGCCAGCTGTGAACCGGCGGCCAAGCAAACAGCACGGTCAAGGCCAGCACGAGAGCGAGGTAGGGTTTCGATACCGGCCTCGGGAAATCATAGCCGGGCGGGGCGACGATGCTCCCGCGGATCTCGCGAAACGCGCACCAAAGGAAAAACAGTGAAGTCAGGATCCAGAGCATGGCGAAGGCTTTGTGGCAACCGTTTGATGCGAACGAGACTCTCTCACCGCATCGGGCCAAAGTCTGTGAGTTGCATAGCGGCTTTCCATGCGGGCCGCGGATTGCGGCAGGATTCAATGGGCCGCGCTGGTCGTCTCGGCGCCGCCGCCGCCGCCACGCATCGCCGGCCGGGCGAGCCAGATCACGCCCACCAGCAGCAGGAACAGCACCGCGGAGGCGTAGAAAATGTCGTTGGCCGACAGCATGAACGCTTGGTTGTCCACGAGCCGATTGAGCAGCGGAACTCCCTGATCGGCGCCAAGGCCGGCTGCCTGAGCATCTGCCAGGCTTTGCGCCGTTACCGGGTCCGTGGATGTCAGATGCTCGATCAACCGGGCGTGATGCAGCGTCGCGCGCCGGTCCCAGAGTGTGGTCACGATCGAGGTGCCGAAGGATCCGGCCGTGATGCGCGCGAAATTGAAGAGCCCGGAGGCTGCGGGAATTCGTTCAGGCGATAATCCGGACAGCGACAGGGTGATCAGCGGCACGAAGAAGCAGGCCATGGCGATGCCCTGGATGATCGTTGGTACCAGCAGCGTGCCGAAAGGTGTATCGGTGCTGAACCGCGCGCGCATCCCGAGCACCAATGCAAAGACCAGGAACGCCAGCGTCGCGATCACTCGCGGATCGATCCGGCGCATGGCCTGGCCGACCGCCGGCGTGAGCAGAATGGCCAGCAGCCCGACGGGCGCCAGCACCACCCCGGCGAGCGTGGCGGTGTAGCCCATGTCCTGCTGCAGCCATAACGGCAGCAGCACGGTATTGCCGAAGAAGGTTCCGTAGGCCAGGGCCATGGCAAGGGTCGCGGTCCAGAAATTGCGGCCGCGGAACAGGCTCAGATCGACGATGGGGTGACGTTCGGTCAGTTCCCAGACCATGAAGGCGAACAGTCCGACGGCCGCCACGATTGCGAGCGCCGCGACCTGCGGGGACTCGAACCAGTCGAGATCCTTACCCCGGTCGAGCATCACCTGCAGTGCGCCGACCCAGATGACGAGCAGCGCCAAGCCCACCGTGTCGATCGGCACCTTCACCGTCGGCGTCTCACGCTTCCGATAAATGATCCACGCCGCGAGTCCCGCGGCCAGACCCACCGGCACATTGATGTAGAAGATCCAGGGCCAAGAGATGTTGTCGGTGATCCAGCCGCCGAGCAGAGGCCCCACGACCGGAGCCACCATCGTGGTGATGGCCCACACCGACAGCGCCATGCCCGATTTGGACTTTGGGAAACTCGCGATCAAGAGCGATTGCGACAGCGGGATCATCGGTCCGGCCACCGCACCCTGAAGCACACGAAAGCAGATCAGCAAGCCGATCGTGGGTGCCAGCGCGCACAGGAACGAGGCGGCGACGAACAGCGCGATCGACCAGGTAAACAGCCGCACCTGCCCGAAGCGGCGCGTCAACCAGCCGGTCAGCGGCAGCGATATGGCGTTCGCGACACCGAAGGAGGTGATCACCCAGGTTCCCTGATCGGGTGACACGCCGAGATCCCCGGCGATGGCGGGAATCGAGACATTGGCAATCGAGGTGTCCAGGACGTTCATGAACGTCGCGAGCGACAGTGCAATCGCACCGACGGCGAGGGCTGCGCCGCGAAGCGGCGCGGGCCCGGCCGGCGCGGCAGTGCTGGCGGTGTCGGCTGCCATCGTGGCTACTTGGCAGGCGCGCGCACGGCGTACAGACGCCTGGGCGAAGCGAGTGAACCGGCTGTGCGATCCGGTTCATTGGCGAGGATGATCGTGCGCACGCGCTGGTCCGCGGCCCGATCATTCGCATCGAAGACCTCCGTCGCATAACCCGCGTCCACGCGCGCGAGCTGCGGCAGGCGCGGGCCGCTGCGATCGTGCGTGTCCGCCTCCGCGCGCATCGACAAGCCGATCTGCAGTGGGTTCGCGGCGAGTTCGCGGGCATCCAGAGCGATACGCACCGGCACGCGCTGGATGATCTTGATCCAATTCCCGGTGGCGTTTTGCGCCGGCAGCAGCGAAAACACCGAGCCGGTGCCGGCGCCAAAGCCGGCCACCCTCCCGTGGTAGATCACGCTGCGTCCGTACAGATCGGCGGTCAGCCGCACCGCTTGGCCCTCGCGCATCGCCGCCAGCTGGGGCTCTTTGAAGTTGGCATCGACCCACACCTCATCGAGCGGGACGATGGCCATCAGCGCGACGCCCGGGCTCACGCGCTGGCCGAGCTGCACATTGCGCTTGGCGACGAAGCCGGCGACCGGCGCCGGTAAAATGGTGCGCGAGTAGGTGAGATAGGCGTTGCGCACCTGGGCGGCGGCGTTGCGCACGTCGGGATGATCCTCGATATTCGTGCCGTCCGTGCGGGCACGGCCCGCGCGCAGCTGCTGCTCGGCGGACAGCAGCGCCGCGGCGGCGCTGCGTGCCGCATCGCGCGCGTGCTGCAGCTCTTCGCTCGAGATGGCGCCGGAACTGCCGAGCCGCTCGCGGCGCGCCAGGTCCTGCTGTGCCATCGCCAGATCCGACCGGCGCAGGTCCACCATCGCCTGCAGCTGCGAGGACGTTGCATACAGCGTGCGTACCTCGCGCACGGTCCTGGCGAGTTGGGCCTCGGCCTGATCGAGCGCCACCTTGGCGTCGGCCTGATCGAGGCGCACCAGTGGCGTTCCGGCCTGCACGAACTGCGTGTCATCGACGCCGATGCCGACCACGGTGCCGGCGATCTGCGGAGTGATCTGCACGATGTTGCCGCTCACGTAGGCGTCATCCGTCGACTGACGATAGCGCAGCGTGTGCGCCCAATAGGCGCCGTAAGCAAGGCCAAGCAGCGCAAATGCGCCGAGCCCGAGGCCAAGCCAGCGGCGCCGCAGCCGGTTGGCGGCGGCTGTTGCGACAGGTGTGGCTGGTGCGTTCATGGAATTCTCCGGGTATAGGCCAGCGTGCCGCCGGGAGCCTCATAGCCGCCGCCGAGCGCGCGTACCAGAGCGACCGAGAGGTCCAGGCGCCGTGCGCGCAGATCCGCCTCCAGACGCTGCTGCGCGAGCAGCTGATCTTCCGTGGCGAGGACCTGCAGGTAATTGCCGACGCCTTCGCGGTAGCGCAGCACGGCGAGGTCATAGGCTTTGCCGGCCGCATCGAGGGCTTGTTGCTGCTCGACGTGCTGGGCCGCGACGCTGCGCAACGAGCTCAAGCTGTCGGCAACCTCGCGCAACGCATCGGCCAACGTCTGGTTGTACTGTTCGACGGCGGCATCGTAGGCCGCATCCGCACCGGCCAGCTGCGCACGACGGCGTCCGGCATCGAACAAGGGCAGATCGAGAGCGGGGCCGATCCCCACTTGCCGCTCACCGGCGCTGACCAGCGCACCCGGACCCAGCCGTTGGAAGCCGGCGAACGCGATGAGATCCACGTTCGGGTAAAAATCCGCCTGGCGCACCTTGATCGTGTCGGCAGCGGCGACGACGCGCAGGCGCTGCGCGATCAGATCCGGGCGTCTGCCGAGCAGTTCGGAGGGCAGGCGGCTCGGCAGCGAGGCATCCGCGAGCGCATTCGCAGCCGGGCGCGAGATCGCCGCTCCCCGGTCCGGACCGGCGCCCACGAGTGCGGCGAGCTCATGGCGCACGAGCTCGATGCTCTCTTGCAGCTGAATGATCTGCTCACGCGCCGCAGGCACGGCTTCTTCGGTCTGTTTGACCTCTAAGCGCGAATCCAGGCCGGCCGCGTTCCGATCGCGCGTAAGCGCCATGATGTGCTCGCGCTGCTTCAAGGTGGCATCGGCGACATCGAGCAGCAGATATGCGTGCTCGAGCCCGATATACGCGCGTGCGATGCTGGTGGACAGCGCGAGGCGCGCCGCCTCGGCATCGACCGCGCTTGCCCGAGCCAGTCCCAGCGCGCTCTGATACGCGGCGCGTTGCTTGCCCCAGAAGTCCATTTCCCAGCTCAAGGAGACCTGCAAATCGCTCAATGTCGAGGTGCTGCCGGCGAACGGCGGCGGGAAAATGCCATTGTCCGACAGCCGCTCGCGCGTGGCGTCCCCGGACAGGGTTACCTGTGGAGCGCGCGCCGCAGCGCTCACCCCCGCTTCGGCAAGCGCCGCGCGGGTACGTGCCGCGGCCACCTTGAGGCTGGGACTGTCGCGCAATCCCTCGCGAATCAGCTGATCGAGCTGCGGGTCGGCCAGCGCCCTCCACCAATCACGGCCGGGCCAGGCGTCGTTGCGCACCGTGGCATCGGCAAATGTTCGTTCCGTGGTCAGGCTATCCGCTGCCTGCAGGGTTGCCGCAGGCTGCAGGCCGTGCGTGCTCGCGCAACCGCCGAGCAGTGTCGCGAGCGACCAAAGCAGGACGCGCCTCGCGGGCTTGTTCTGCGCCATTGCGCTCATGTGCGTTCCGTGTGAAACGGCCAACGGCGCTGCACCCATCCGCTCAATGCGATGAGGTAGCCGCCCGGCAACATCAACAGTCCCATGTAGGGCCCGATTTCCTGCAGCGTCAGTCGCGTGCGCCGGATCATAAACTTGAGAAGGTTTCGCATCGCTTTCCTCGTAAAACACTGCTCTAGCGATCAATGCCTAGGCAATGACATGGGCAAAAAATATCAAACGTTTTGCAGCATGCGGACCAGAAATCCTTCGAGCTGCCGCGCCTCCGCCTGGCTGAAGCCGCGCAAAAAGTGATTGAGCACCCGGACCGAACACTCACGAAGCTTCGGCAACGCGGCGAGCCCTGCTTCGGTCAACTTAAGCTTCACCAACCGCCGATCCTCCGGACACCGGCTGCGGCTGATCAGCCCCTTGGCTTCGAGGCGGTCGATCATGCGGGTCATCGCGCCCGCGTCGTACGAGAGGTCCTTGCACAACTGCGCCGCCGAATCCACGCCGCGCCTGGCCAGCACGCTGATGATGATGTACTGCGCAGCGGTAATTTCGAGCGGCGCGAGGTTCGGATCCTGAGCGAGTGCTTGGTCGAGCGCACTCATCTGTGCGGCGCGCACGCGGTACATCAGCTGCCCGACGCAGCTGGCGGGATGATAGGTCTCGACGTCGTAGATCGCGTGGTCGGGGCACATGATTAAATACCTTGGAGGGCATTATATTGCTAGGGCAATCATTGTCAAGGCCGATATTGCAAGAGCAGCTAGACACGCTAGGATGGCAGGCGGCGGGCAGACCGGGCGTTTCTCGTCATTTGCATTTTAGATATTTATAAGTATTGTAAACAATGCTTTACAAGACATAAATAATTTACTTTCGAGGAAATGATATGCGCTCTGCAGTGCTGATTGAATGCGCGCGATGATGCGCGACAAGCAAACTGATCCCGCCGGTCCTTCAGAATGGCAGCCGACCGCTTCCGGGAATGCGGAACTCAAGCTGGCGATGAGCCCAGCGGGGCGCGTTCCTGCGCTGCAAATGGATTTCGATTTCAAAGAGGGTGGAGGCTTCGCCGTCGCGCGGCGCGCGCTCAAGCGCGCGCTGCCGAAAGAGTACGCGGTGCATTTTCGGCTGCGCGGTCGCGGCGCGCCGATCGATCTGGAGCTGAAGCTCGTCGATGCGACCGGCCAGAACGTGTGGCGACACGTGAAAAAAGACCTGCGGCTTCCGGCGCGATGGAAACGAATGCGGGTCGAGAGCCGGGAGATCGAGTTTGCCTGGGGTCCGTCGAGCGGCAGCGACATTTCGCAGCTCGGATTCATCGAGTTCGCCGTCGTCGCGCGCGAAGCCGGCAGCGGCACCCTGTGGATTGCGGATGTGCAGATCGAGGACTTGAGCCCGGCGGCAGCGGCCACAGCCACTGCCTCCAGCGCGCGGCCGGATTTTGCAGCCGCCGCCGCCCTGGTCGGCCGCGGATGGAAACCGCGTCCCGATGATCTGCGGCCGTGGATCGTGATCGATTTCACCCAGCCCCGGACGTTGGGCGGTCTGATCATCGACTGGCTGGGCAATGCACCGGCAAGCGGTTTTCGGGTCCGCGCCTCCCGTGGAGGTCGCCGCTGGAAAACGCTGCACACCGCGACGCGGGCGGGGGGCCAACGCAGCTACGTGTATTTGCCGGGGCTCAAGACCCGATATCTTCGTCTGCAACTCGCGGAGCCGACGGCGGGCGCGGCTCTGCGTCCGCAAAGCTTCGAATTCTCGCGTTCGATCCACGCCTTCTGGCACAGCATCGCCGGCGCCGAAGCGCGCGGCTGGCATCCGCGCTGGCTGCATCGTGAACAACCCACCTGGACGCCGATCGGCACCTCAAACGGCGTTCATTGCGCGCTGATGAACGATGACGGCATGGTGGAAGTGGACCAAGGGTCGTTCTCGATCGAGCCCATGCTGTGGGTCGAGAACCGGCTTTTCACCTGGACCGACGTGAGCTCGCGCCGCGAACTGCTGGAAGCTTGGATCCCGGTGCCCTCCGTGATTTGGGAAACCGTGAATTGGCGTCTGCGCATGCAGGCCGAGGCGACGCTGAGCGGAGCATTGCGCGTGCGCTACGGGTTCGAAAATCTCACCGATCATCCATTGTCCGCTCGCCTGTTCGTACTGGTGCGCCCGTTTCAGGTCACGCCGCCGTGGCAGAATTTCCGCAAGCTGGGCGGCGTGAGCCCGATCCATCGCTTGGCGTGGCGCGAAGGTGCGGTGTGCGTCGACGACACCGCGCAGATCGTGCCCGCGAGCGAGCCAGCCGGCTTCGGAGCGATGAGCTTCGATGAGGGATTCATCGCGTCCCATCTTCTTGCAGGCAGGCCGCCCGGGGGCATGGAGGCGCACGATCCATTCGGTTTCGCCACGGGTGCGCTCGATTTTGAGCTGTCGCTGGAAGCGCACCGGATCTGCGAACGCGTGGTGAGCTGCGTGCCGCTCGCTGCGGCGCGCTCGAGCGCAGCGCCGGCATTCGACTGGGATGCGAAACTTGCCGTGACCCAATGGGCGGGCAACGGCTGGCTCAGGGAGGCGATCCTGGCGGCGCTCACGGCGACCGCGCACATCCTGGTGACCCGCTCCGGTCCGGCGCTGCAGCCGGGACCTCGCCGTTACACGCGCTCCTGGATCCGGGACGGCTCGATGATGAGCGCCGCCTTGTTGCGCATGGGGCACGCCGATGAAGTCCGAGAATTCATCCGGTGGTACGCGCCCCACCAGCGCGCAGACGGATTTGTGCCCTGCTGCGTCGACAGCGAGGGGATCGATTGGCTGGTCGAGCACGATAGCCACGGACAATTACTGGCGTTGATAGCCGACTACCATCGATTCACCTCGGATGACCATCTGCTCGAGGACTCGTGGAATTTCGTGGACCGCGCGGTCGGCTGCATCGAGCGCTTGCTCGGCGAGGACGGACTGCTGCCGATTTCGGTCTCCCATGAGGGCTACCTCGCCCAGCCGGTACATTCCTACTGGGACGATTTCTGGGCATTGCGGGGTCTGCGCGACGCCGTGTACGTGTCGCACGCGCTTGGGCAAGAAGCCTCAGCGCAGCGTTGGGAAGCGCTGAGCACGCGATTCGCCTCGTCGCTGTTCGCCTCGATCGAAGCCACCCGGACGCAGCGCAAGCTGGACTTCATTCCAGCCAGCATCGAGTGGGCGGACTTCGACCCGACCGCGACTGCGAACGCCATTTACCTGCTCGATGTGCCGGACGGACTGAACCGCAGCGCCGTCGAGCGCACGTTCGAGGCGTATCTCGCGGATTGGCGCGCCAAGCGCAGCGGCGCCGTGGCGTCGCCGAGCTACACGCCCTATGAGATCCGCATCATCGGCGCTTTTGTGCGCCTGGGAAGCCGTGATGCGGCCTTGGAGCTGTTGCGCTTCTTTCTGTCGGATCGGCGTCCGCCGCCCTGGAATCAGTGGCCGGAGATCGCGTGGCGGGACCATCGGGCGCCTGCTCATCTCGGCGATCTGCCGCATACGTGGATTGGCGCCGAATACGTTCTCGCACTTCGAAGTCTGTTCGCCTATGAGCGCGAAGCCGATCGATCCTTGGTCCTGGCGGCGGGGCTTGCGGACGAATGGATCGAGGGTGCCGGGGTGCAGGTGAACAGAATGCCCACCGTGCACGGCCACCTCAGCTACTCGCTGCGCAGGATCGATTCAAAAACGCTGCGATTCAGCATCGGCAGCGGGATCAACGCCAGAATGGTCCTGCGTCCGCCGCTGGCGGCCCCGCTGCGCAGCGTGCTGGTCGATGACATCGCGTGCACGAGGTTCGATGAGAATTCCGCGACGGTTCTCCACAGCCCGGCGGAAATCATCTTCACCACGTTCTGAATGGTCCCACCGTCCTGACCAACTGGTATCCTGCCCCGGTGACAGAGCGCCCGACACAATCCTCCGGCACCGCGGCTGAGGTTGAAGCCGCCGATCTGGGCCTCGTGCGACAGGTCAGGATGATATTTCGGGCGACATTCGCCTCGCCGGTGGGCAAGAGGCTGGTGATGCTGGCCGCAGCCATCGTTGTAGTCGTCGTCGCCACGGCATACGGTCAAATCCGCCTCAACCGCTGGAATCAGCCCTTCTATGATGCGTTGTCGCGCCGCGACCTGCGGGACTTTTTCTTCGAGCTCGGCGTGTTCTTCCTGATCGCAGGATCGCTGCTCGTGCTCAACGTCGTGCAGCGGTGGCTCGCCGAGACGCTGCAGGTCAAACTTCGCGAAGGCCTGGTGCACAGCCTCCTGCAGGAATGGATGCTGCCGCGCAGGGCGTTCTGGCTGGCCAGTTCGGGAACGATGGGCGTCAACCCGGATCAGCGCGTACACGAGGATGCCCGCAAGCTCTGCGAGCTTTCGGCAGAGCTCGGCATCGGACTGCTCCAGGCCTCGATCCTGTTCGGCACTTTCGCCGGCGTGCTGTGGGGTCTTTCGAGCAACTTCTCCTTCCGAATCGATGACCGGGACTATGCAATCCCGGGCTTCATGTTGTGGGCGGCGATTCTCTACGCGAGCGCCGGGTCCCTGCTGAGCTACTGGGTCGGGCGGGGTCTGGTCATCCGCAATGCCGAGCGATATGCGCGCGAGGCCGATCTGCGATTTTCGCTCGTGCGCGTCAACGAGCATGTCGACGATATCTCGTTGGCGGAGGGTGAAGCGGACGAGAGACGCCGCATCGAGCTCAATCTCGACAGCGTGCTCGCCGCGACCCGGCGCATCGTGATGGGTCACACCAATCTGACCTGGATCACCGCGGGCTTCGGCTGGGTCACCATAGTCGCTCCCATACTGGTTGCCGCCCCCCTTTATTTCACGGGAAAGGTTTCGTTCGGCGGTCTCATGATGGCGGCGGGCGCCTTCACCCAGGCGCAGTCGTCTCTGCGATGGTTCATCGACAATTTCAGCGCCATTGCCGACTGGCGCGCGACGCTGCTTCGAGTCGCGAGTTTCCGCCACGCTCTGATCAATACCCATGAACCGCATGGCTTTGGGAGCCGCATCGCCTACGCCGAAGGCGAGCCGGGCGCCATAGAAATCGATGACCTGATGATCGCATCCTCGGCCAACACCGACGTTCTCAAGGAACCGAAGGTGACGGTGCAGGCCGGGGAACGCGTGCTCATCCTGGGCGGCCCAGGGACGGGTAAAACCCAGCTGTTCCGGGCATTGGCAGGCCTGTGGCCCTGGGGCACGGGGTGCATCACCCGGCCGAGAGGCGAGCAGATATTTTACCTGCCTCGCGGAACCCCGTATTTGCCTCGCGGAACCTTGCGCGAGGTTCTGGCATATCCGTTGAAGGCGGAGCGTTTCAGCGCGAGCGTCTTCACGCGTACTCTTTACCGGCTGGGTCTTGAACGCATCGCACCCTTGCTCGATGAGACCCGTCGCTGGGACCGGGAATTGAGCCAGGACGAACAGCTGTGCCTCGCCCTTGCGCGCATTTTGATTCAAATGCCGCCCTGGGTGCTCATCGACGGCACGTTTGGTTCGCTCGATGACGACGTGGCCGACCTGGTAATCGACGTGTTCAACAACGAACTTCAGCATACCGGCATCATCCACATCGGCAGCCCGGGCGAGGCACACGCTCTGTTCTCGAGAGTTCTGCACCTGGTCAAGGCCTCGCGGAAGCAGAAGGATGCGGCGGAATCGAACTCAGCCGGAAGTGGCCAATGAGATTGGCCGCTACCCGCTCGGCGAGGTCTTGCATCCTGCTGTTGTTCGCTGCGGCATCGCGGTTGTGGGCCGCGTCGCCGGAGCTTGATTTTCACTCTCCCGCAACGGTCGCAGATCCCGCGATACCCGCGATCATGCGGGATCTGGCGGGGCGGCTCATTCCCATCTATCAGGACCCCGATCCCGATCGATATCTCGCAAATCTATCTGCGCTGCAAATGGTCGCGGGCGACTACGCGGCCGCATACGTCTCGAGACAATCGCTGCGCGATCGGCGGCGGCGCGCGGATGTCAATCGGCCCATCGGTCGGGGGGTGATATACGACATCTACGCCTACGCGAAGGCGATGCAGGCGGAGAGCGGAGCTTCATTCGCCGAGAGCTTCACGAAGTCGTTTCGCGAGGTGGTGCCGCGCCTCAACGATCAGGACGCGTACGCGGTCGAAGGGTGGCTCGAGGCATCCCCGTCGAGGTTTCGGGAAGCTTTGCAGGAGTCGCTCGATCAGCAGCGAGCCAAGGACAGCATCGGGCAATCCGAAGCGGTGAAGCTGGTCTGGACGTATCTATCCTATGATGCATACCGTAGCTTTGGTCCGCTGATGGAATCGCTCGGCGCCGAGGACGACGGTCGCCGCTACACGACCGACAACGAGGTCCTGATCAGGTCTCCCGGCGGGGCGAATCTCTCCGCCGCGATCGTCCGGCCGAAAAGCGCCTCCATGCCGCTGCCCACGCTGCTCGAATTCACCATTTACGACTCGCCGAGCCATGCGAAGGAGTGCGCGGCCCACGGCTATGCCGGAGTGGTCGCTTACGCCCGCGGGACGCGTACGACTCCGCGCAGCGTCGTTCCGTATCAGCACGATGGCGACGACGCGCGCGCGGTAATCGATTGGATTGCCAAGCAGGCGTGGAGCGACGGCCGCGTGGGCATGTACGGCGAGGGCTACAGCGGCTTCACCGCCTGGGCCGCTGCAACGCATCTGCCGCCTGCGCTGAAGGCCATTGCCTCCTCCGCCCCCAGCGCACCTGGAATCGATTTCCCCATGGAAGGCAATATATTCGAGAACTCCGGGTACCGGTGGTCTTTGCAGCTGACCGACGCCGCTGCATCGCGCGACACCGGCGGGGGCGACGATGCGGCGTGGCGCTCGCTCGATCAGACGTGGTATCGCAGCGGGAAGCGATACCGGGATCTGGGTCGTCTGTACGGACGTCCCAATCCGATCTTCATCCGCTGGCTGAATCACCCGAGCTATGATCTGTACTGGCAGAAAATGGTCCCTTACCGGGAGCAATTCGCGCACATCAACATACCGGTGCTGACGACAACCGGCTATTTCGCACCGAGCGAGCCGGGCGCCCTCTATTACTTCACGCAGCATTATCGGTACAACCGTCACGCCGACCACATGCTGATCATCGGGCCTTACGACGACAGCGTGATGCAGCGCGGACCTTTGGCCGCCGCTCTGCACGGATATGAAATCGATCCGGCCGCTCTCATCGACCTTCGTGAAATCCGTTATCAGTGGTTTGACCACATCTTCAAGGGCGGTGCGATGCCGACGCTATTGAACAACCGCGTCAACTACGAGGTCATGGGCGCAAACGAATGGCGGCACGCCCCATCGCTCGAGGCCATGGCCGCAGGCTCGCTCAGGTTTTATCTGGAAGCTACCGCGTCCGGAGCGGCTCACCGATTGACGCGGCGTAGAGATTCCAAGGCCACGTTCGCCCGGCAAACAGTGGACTTCGCCGATCGCACGGACGCCGGCTGGATGCCGCCGGTGGATCTGATCAGCCGGAACCTCGCGCCTCATAACGGCATCGTATTCGTGAGCGATCCTCTGGCGAAGTCGATCGAGTTCGACGGCCTGTTCTCCGGCCGGCTCGATTTCACGGTGAACAAAATGGACATGGACGTGCATATGACGCTGTACGAACGTCAGGCCGGCGGCGACTATATTCGCCTGTTCGAGCCGACTTACGAATTCCGCGCGAGTTACGCGCGAGACCGTGCGCACCGTCACCTCCTCAAGTCGGGCGAGCGCCAGGAGCTCGCGTTCAGGAGTGAACGGATCACCGGCAGAAAGCTCGAGGCAGGCAGCCGATTGGTCATGGTTCTCGGCATCAACAAGCGGCCGGATCGCGAGATCAACTACGGTACCGGCAACGACGTGAGTGAGGAATCGGTCGCGGACGGCAAAGTCCCTCTCAAGATCCGCTGGTACAGCGACAGCTATATCGAGATTCCGGTCCGCCGCTAGGAGCCTGTCTGAGTGTTCCCCGTGGCCTTACCTTAGGCTGATTTCGCTTCAGCCGAGGCGGAGCCGACGTAGTTGGGTCAATGCCGTGCCAGGCGAGCTGATGAGCCAGGTGTTTGAGGCCGTCGAGGACCCCGTCGGCCTCTTCGACGACCCCGATGATGACGACCCGCTGAGCCCGGCAGTGCTGCCGAGCGGCTACGGATCCCTCAACCGCCGGATCTCGGTCACGATCCGGTCTGCGACGATGCGCACGGCGGCAGCGACGGCCGGCGTGAGCGGAGCACCGCGGTCGAACGAACCGCCTTCCACGGCGTATACGATGATCCGCCGCGGCGCGAGCTCAAGGGTGCGGGCGAGGGCGATCGCCTCCGCCAGACCGAAGTCATGGCTCGACATTCCTGAAGCTTCCTTCGGCAGCGGGCGGGCGTCGAGATCGATCCGGTGTATCCGGCCGGGTGCGCCCAGCGGCGCCGCCGCATCGACGCACACCAGCCCATCGCAGACGGACCAATCCTCGATCAGATCCAGCAGGTCGTTGCGGCATTCGATTACCCGCACGTCAGCCGGCAGCCTGCCGTACAGCGCTTGAACGACGAGCGCGCCGAGCGCATCGTCGCCGCGGTCCGGATTGCCGATGCCGACCACGAGCAGTTTGCGCGGCGCTGCGGACGGCGCGGAGAGCGGCGCTGCGGGTTGAGCGGCCGTCACGGTCATGTTCGATGCACGGACAACTTGAGGAAGTGCGCCGCACATGAGATGCAGGGATCATGATTGCGAATGGCCTGCTCGCAGCGATCGCGTATGAATTCATCCGGGCGTTGCACGATCGGCGCGGCGACCGCCGCCAGATCCGCCTCGATGCTCGGCTGATTCTGGGAAGTCGGAGGCACGATGCGGGCGGAGCGGATCGTTCCTTCGGCATCGAAGTCGTACCGGTGCCAGCAGATGCCGCGCGGGGCTTCCGTGCAGCCGAAGCCGGTCCCGGCGCGCGGCGCTGCCGGCAGCGCCGCGAGCGGCGGCGGCTCGTAAGCCGCGATCAGTCTGAGCGCCTCCCCGCAGGCGTAGACGATCTCGAGCGCCCGCACGATGATGCTCTGGAAGGGATTGCGGCACACCGGGCCGAGCCCGGATGCACGGGCGAGCGCCTGTACCGGCGGCGGCAGGCGATCGAAGTTGAGCGCGTAGCGCGCGAGCGGTCCGACGAGATAGGCGCCGCGCCGCTTCACGGCTGAATGCAAGGCGGTCGAGTGTGCGACCTGCCGCTCCTCGAACTCGGTCTCGTAGTCGGCGATATCGATATCGATGCCGCGATTCGACACGAGCCGCCCCTGATCGATCGGATATTCATCGGGATGGCGCAGCGCGACGAACTCATAATCCCGCTCGAACTGCGGAAAGCGAAATCCCGCCACCCAGCGCACAATACCCACGGCGAGCTCGCGTGCGTGCGCGAGGCTGTCCTCAACGGGCGCCAGCTGCGCGCGGCTCGGCGCTCGATAGAACCCGCCCGCCTTGACGTTGACGGGATGAATCTCGCGCCCGCCGAGCGTGCGCATCAACTCATTGCCGGCTTTCTTCAGGGCGAGGCCGCTGCGCACCGCCTCGCCGTGCTCACGCGCCATCTGAATCGCATCGGGGAAGCCGAGAAAATCCGGAGCGTGCAGCATCACCACGTGCAGCGCATGGCTCTCGATCCATTCGCCGCAATAAATCAGCCGCCGCAGCGCGCGCAACGGGCGGTCGACCGCGATGCCGAACGCGTTCTCGACCGCATGCACCGCGCTCATCTGATAGGCGATCGGGCAGATTCCGCAAATGCGGGCCACGATGTCCGGCGTTTCGGCATAGCCGCGCCCGCGCAGCAACGCCTCGAACAGGCGCGGCGGCTCGAAGATTTTGAGCCGCGCCGAGGCGACTTGCCCATCGATCAGCTGCAGATCGAGGGCGCCTTCGCCTTCGACGCGCGTGAGCAGGTCGACGCGAATGGTTCTAGTCCCCATGGGCCCCGCTCTCGCGCAGAAACGGCGGTGCCGCGGCGTTGAAGCTCCGAAACGCGCGCTTGAGGTCGCGCGGCGCGGCACCCAACGTCCGCCACTCGCGCGCGAGCGCAGCGCTGTTGGGGCTTTCCATCGGACCATAGCAGCCATAGCAGCCGCGCCGGAAGGCGGGGCAGATCGCCCCGCAACCCGCGTGCGTGACCGGACCCAAGCACGGGGTGCCCTGTACCATGACGCAGACCGTGCCGCTCAGCTTGCAATCGATGCAGACGCTGTGCGCGGCCACGGCCGGTTTGCGGCCTGCCAGAAATGCGCTGATCACCTCGAGGAGCTGCGCCTTGTTGATCGGGCAGCCGTGCAGCTCAAAATCCACCGGCACGTGGGCGCCAATCGGGGTCGAGGTCGCAAGCGTCTCGATATAGGAAGGCGCGGCATACACGGCGGCGATGAATTCGCGGACGTCCGCAAAGTTGCGCAGCGCCTGAATGCCGCCCGCCGTCGCACACGCGCCGATGGTGACCAGATATTTGGATTGCTTGCGAACCTCCAGAATGCGCTCCGCGTCGTGCGCCGTGGTGATGGACCCCTCGACCAGCGACAGGTCGTAGGGACCGTCCTGCACGGCGCTCGAGGCTTCTGTGAACCGGGCGATCTGCACCGCGTCGGCGAGCGCCAGAAGCTCATCCTCGCAGTCGAGCAGCGAGAGCTGGCAGCCGTCGCACGAGGCGAACTTCCAGACCGCGAGCAGCGGCCGCTTTCGCCTGGGCACGTCAGATCTCCCGCACCGCTAAGATGCCGGCAATCCTGTCGTAGCGCATGACCGGCCCGTCCTTGCAGATGAATGCGGGCCCAAACTGGCAGTGGCCGCACAGCCCGACGGCGCATTTCATGTTGCGCTCCATCGACAGATGGATTCGCTGAGGCGAGACGCCCGCCTCCAGCAGCGCATTTACCGAAAATCGCATCATCACTTCCGGTCCGCAGATCATCGCGACGGCGTCCTGGGGGTCGAAGGCCACGCGCCGGATCAGTGCGGGCACGACGCCGACATTCCCATGCCAGTCGGCATTCGCATGGTCGACGGTCACTTCGATGTCCACGTCCAGCCGCCGGCTCCAGCGCTGCAATTCGCGGCGGTACAGCATGTCCTTCGGGTAGCGGCTGCCGAACAGAATGACGACGCGGCCGTAGCGAGGGCGATTGGCCAGCACATTGTAAATCGCGGGACGCAGCGGCGCGAGACCGAGCCCGCCCGCCACGAAGAGCACGTCCGCTCCCTGCGCCGACTCGAGCGGCCAGCTGCTGCCGAACGGCCCGCGCACACCGATCGTTGCTCCTGCCTTGAGCGCGGCGATCGCTCCGCTGACGGCGCCGACGTCGCGGACGGTGTGGACGAAATGCGGCGCATCCGCAGCGCCGCTGATGCTGACCGCCGCTTCGCCGGCGCCGAAGGCATAGAGCATGTTGAACTGTCCCGGCGCGAAATCCGGCCGTGGTCCTGCGAGCGGCGCAAGCTCAAGGGTCCTGGTACCGGCGAGCTCGCGCCGGACGTGCGCAACCTGATAGAGCCGAGGAATCCAGGGGCCGGTACGGTGGTTTTCTGCGGCCATTTCAACCCTTGCCGTAGACGTCGAGCAGCTGCAGCCGCGTGGCGTGCAGCCGCTGCACCAGGATCGGCAGAAATCGCTTCATCATTTCGTACCCGAGATGATGATCGGCCTCGCACTTGCCGCGCAGACATGCCGCGTCGACGCCGATCGCCCGCGTCAGCGTCGTGGCGCGCGCGTCGAACATCCAGCGGTAGGGCGGAATGAGCCATGAGGCGCCGATGATTTCCCCCTCCCCGAGCGTCGCGAACACGACCGGCGTGCGTCCCGGCGCGACGATCTCCAGCGCCACCTGGCCGTGGCGGATGAGAAAGAACTCGTCGGCAGGACCGCCCTCGCGGAACAGGTACTCGCCGGCATCGTAGCGATGATTGCGCGCACAGCCCGCCACGAGCCGGCTGTGCTCGGCGGAGAAGCCTGCAAAGAAGGGATGTTGCGCCAATATGAGCTCAAGACCCTCCATGCTGTTCTCCCTTGCCCGCGTTCGGGGTCGATCGAATCGCGGCCGCCTCCTGTGTGATGTCGATGCCCACCGGGCACCAGGTGATGCAGCGGCCGCAGCCGACACAGCCCGAAGTGTCGAATTGATCGAACCAGTTCGCGAGCTTATGGGTCATCCACTGGCGGTAGCGAGAGCGGGCGGTCGAGCGAACACTGCCGCCGTGCAGGTACGAGAAGTCCATGGTGAAGCAGGAGTCCCACTTGCGCACCCGCTCGGCGGCGGTCCCGATGAGATCGCTGTGATCCTCCACGGTCGTGCAGAAGCACGTCGGGCATACCATGGTGCAGTTGCCGCACGTCAGGCAGCGCTCGGCTACCTCATCCCAGCGTGGATGATCGGCATTGCTCTGCAGGAGTTCCTTGATGCCGGCGGTGTCCAGGCTGCGCCCCATCTGGCCTGCCGCCCGCGCGACCACCGCTCCGGCGGCCGCCCGCTGTTCATCCGATGCCGGCTCATGCGGCAGCTGCGAGATCACGTCGGCACCGGCATCGCTGCCGACCTCGACCAGAAAGCGGTGGCTGCCGGCGTCGAGCAACTCGGTGAGGGCCAGATCGAATCCCGAGGTCGCCTTTGGTCCCGTCTGCATCGAGACGCAGAAGCAAGTGCCGCCTGCCTGGCCGCAATTGACGGCCACGATGAAGGCATCCCGCCGCCGGATCGAGTAAGCGGCATCCGGATAGCGCCCGTCGCGCAGCACCCGATCCTGGATGGCGATCGCGTGGATCTCGCAGGCCCGCACGCCCAGAAACGCCCATTTGACATGCGCCGGCGGCCCGCTTGAAATCGTCGCCGCCGCACCGTCCCGGCGCATGGTCCACAGGGTCTCCACCGGCGGATGCAAGAACCGCTTCCAGGAATGCGGACCGACCGCAAAGCCGAACAATGCGCCGTCGCCGCGCCGCTCGAGCCGATATCGTCCCGCCTCCTGATGATCCGTCCAACCGGCCGGCAGATCGGCAACGTGCGTGATGGTGTCGTAGACGATCGCGCCGTCCCGCACCGTGGGACCGAGCACCTGATAGCCGCGCGCCGCCAGCGCATCGATGAGCGCCTGCACCCCGCGGGGCGCGATGAGCAGCCCTGCTTGATTGACCGGTCGAGTGACGGACATCGCTGCACCTTTGATTCATTCATCCTACGCACACCGCATTTGCCGAGGCATCCGTATAAACACCTAAGAGGCGATCGGCGCGCGGCGGTATCTCCGAATGGCGCGGCAGCCAGGAAATCGAAATACTGCGATGCGAGCGGAGGGAATTTCTCTCGTCAAAGAATCGGACGACCTCGAGGATGCGATGACGCGGCTGCGAAACAACGGCATTCGCCGGGTTGCCGTGGTCGACGAGCGCGGCGCCCTGGTCGGCGTGGTGGCGGTCGATGATGCGATTCGCATGCTGTCCAGGATGTTGAGCGACATTGCAGGAGCGGTAAACCGCGAACAGCGGGTGGAACGGACGCTGCGCGCCGGATGACCGTCTTACCCCTAGCCGATTTCGGCTATTCCTGACGCATCGGCGCCGGGACATGGCATCATGGCTGCGGGTCCCCGGGAGGAGGGCAGACGTGATGTTGCTGAAGGATATCTGTACGATGGATGTGGTGTGCTGCGGCCGCCGGACGCGTGCGCTGGAGGCGGCCCGGCTCATGCGCCAGCGGCACGTCGGCGACCTCATCGTGGTCGATGACCCCGAGGAGGAGCGCACGCCGATCGGGCTCATCACCGACCGCGATCTGGTATTGGACGTATTGGGCAACGGGCTCGATCCGGCGACCACCGAAGTGGCGAGCTTGATTCATCGGACCCTGGTCATTGCCAATGAATCGGAAGAAACGGCGCAGGCGATCGAAAGAATGCGCGAACATGGAGTGCGCAGAATTCCGGTGGTAAACGACCAGGGCGGTGTGGTGGGCATCGTCACGCTCGACGACCTGCTGCGCGTCCTGGTGGCCGACGCGAGTGCGCTGCTCGATGTCATGGCCAAAGGCAAGCGGCAGGAGCAGCGCACGCGCCGATAAGAGATGGACATGGATCAGCTTTCGGACGATCAAACCGCATCCGCACCCAGCCAGCATGCGGAAAGAGCGCAGGTGCGCATACCGGTGGCGATTTCCGCGAGACACGTGCATCTGACGGAATCCGCCATCGAGGCGCTGTTCTGCGACAAATACCATCTTCACGTGCACGCCGGACTGGCGCAGCCCGGCCAATTCGCGGCGGAGGAGTGCGTGACCTTGGTCGGTCCGCACGGCCGCATACCTCATGTGCGCATCGTCGGTCCGCCGCGAGCGGAGAACCAGGTGGAACTGTCGCGCACCGATGCGCTCACGCTCGGGATCAAGGCTCCGGTGCGCGAGTCCGGGGATCTCGCGGGCACGCCCGGCCTCCTCGTGGAGGGTCCGCGCGGATCGGTGAAACTCGAATCGGGCGTCATCTGCGCGCTGCGCCACGTCCATATGAGTCCCGAGGAGGCCAAACGGCTTGGCTTCAAGGATCAGGATCGCATTGAACTGGCTGCGCAGAGCAATGATCGCAGCATGCTGTTTAGGGACGTCGTCGTGCGCGTCTCGCCCGCTTACCGGCTGGAAATGCACTTGGACACCGACGAGGGCAATGCGGCGGGCCTGCAATCGGGCGATTACGTGGTGCTGCGGAAGTAACCCCCGAGGACAGCTCTTTCAAGCGCCGCTCCATGAGTCACTACCCTACGGGTGCGTCGACCTCGTATCCTTGCGCGCGCAGCGCATCGAGCAAGCCGCCGCGTCCGAGCAGCAGGTCCATGTTGACCACGGCCAACGTCACTCCGCCGCCTTGCAGAGACCTATCCAACGCCTCCAGCCACGTGCGCCGCATCCGGGCGATCAGATCACCCGCCGCGGCGCCCGAATCGAGCGCAGCGAGACACGCGTTCACCTCCGCCGGCTCGGGCAGGTTTTCAATGCGCTCGATATTGCCCGTCGCCCAGGCCTGTGCCCGGTCCATGAGCCTCGGCAGACCGCTCTCAATCGTCACCAGCGAGGCCTCGACGCAGGTATTTTCGGTCGCCGGCTGCATGGTTTTCAGCGCCTCGAGCACATCGCCCACGCCGGCAATCTTGATTTCCTGGACGCGGACGCGGTGCTTCTTGGCGAGGGTGCGCACCGCCGCACCCAAATCCAAGCGGGCCGATAATCCCACTTGATGAAACGCGGCCTGCTGCAGGAATGCAGTCGCGATGATGGGCCGATAGCGCTCCCACTTATCGGCATCATCGGTGAATTTGGCCCGCTGCAACGCGAAGCGGGCATAGAGGCCGGCGGGCATGACGTCTTTGAGTCTCTTCCCGCCGCGCACCATCAGCACCCCGCGCTCGGTGATCAGCAGCCACAGTATCCTCACGATGCCGATCTCGAGCGGTTTGGGCACCAATACTTGCCCGGTGCCGTCGAGCAGTTGCTCCACCTGCGTCGATCGCCAAGTGATTCCTTTGGGCAAGGGGGAAATGCTGCCCAAGATCCACAATTGGGCGGAGCCGCGATGCACGTGCCACATGCCCGGACCCGGGCGTTCGCCGGTCACCACCACTTCGTCCAGCTGCTGCGGTGGGACCTCATCGGGACGGGATGGCGCCGATGATGCCCAGCCGCCGGCAAGCAGGTTCACCGCCGTGAGCAGCAGTATTCGGGTGCGAATATTCCGACGGATAGAATGTGTCATTAAATCGATAAATTTCAAATAGATATAATTAATATTGAAAGTATTATATAAGCGGTTCGCTCGCCGGCTCCGCTGATCGAGGCCAGGCGTCCCGCACCTTTCGAGCGCACAGCGGACCTCCAGCGGCGGACCTCCATCCGCTCGTGTGCACGTTCCGCATCGCAGGTCTACGGATCGCGAAGCGCTTTTTATCGCATGCGATGCCAATCGGACAAATTTCGTCTCCTCGAGGCGACAGCAAATAAAGCTTCACTTTACAGAACCGGAAATGCACTCGATACCGCGAGTTCGATCACGTTGCCGCCGGTTTGAGGCAGGTCACCATAGGCGCGGTGTCAGATTTGACACGCGGGAGTGATGATGAAATCGGTCAACGAACTCTTGGATTTGTTCATGCGACAAGCCCGGCTCGAACGCGCGATGAAGCAGCCCGGCGGGGCCCGAGTCATCGATGAGCAGGAACTTCATGCGGTGCGCAGAAAACTCGCGGCGTTCCCCGATGCAATCCGCGCCGTCGCTCAGGCGGCGCACGGCGCGGCGAATGGCAATTCCAGCGCAAGCGCCGCGCCCAGCAAGACATGACGAGGTCCGACATTCCATTCCCCGTCGCGTGCGCACCATGCATGCGGGGGCGCTGACGGAGTCTGAAAAGGCTTGCCGCGCTAGTCCTTCGGGGCGGAACTCAGCCGCTCGGCGGCGCCATCCGCGCACGGCGAGCCGGAGAAAGCATGTTGACCGTTCGCCGCGCATTCCCTGGCCTCGCCAGGGCCCGGCGCGCTGGTGGAAGCGACGCCGACCGCAATGCCGCTGATGGCGATGACCAATCCGCACAGGATATAAGCCAAAAAATCTGTCTCGCGCTCATCGCTCATGGCGGGCATTCTCATACCCGGAACCGAACGCGGCGGCGAAATTGATCACACTTTCGGCTGTTCGGCCCATTGGTTCTTGCGCAAACCAAAAAATGCGGTCACGCAAGGCCATGGGGCTGCTCAAGATGTTACCTCTGCCCAGGATGCCTTCGGCATGTCGGTCGGATTCCAGACCGTCGGTCTTTACTCGCCGAACGATGCTCGCGGCTTCAGAAAACATAGCGTCGATGAGCCGCAGCGAATCGGCACTATCCCATTGCCTGGCGCCGTAAATCTTATCGAGAACGCGACCGTCGGCGCCGACGAGCACGGTCAGCGGCAGGTGCGATGCACCCAGCATGTTCTCCATCTGCAAGTCGTGGTCAATGAAATGGCTGATGGTCGCGTTCGTGCTTTTCAGAAGGCTCTTCGCCCGATCGGGGTAATCGTCGGTCGAAATTCCGATGATCGCAAAATACCGGCTCTGGGTTCGCCATGCGAGCCGCTCGAGCGAAGCCATCTCCTCCCTGCAGGGGCCGCACCAGCTCGCCCACACATTGATGATCAGCGGTCTGCCGCGAAATGCGCGCAGATTCCGGGACGGTCCATTGAGTCCGTGCAGCGTCGTGTCCCGCAAGGTGCCTCCGACGGGCACTTCTTCGGGAGTATTCCCATGGGCCGCGGCATTCGCGACGGCGAGGCAGAGCAGGAGAGCACACCGAAACCAGTGATTCACAAGCGCACGGCCCCCTGGTGCGGACGATGCGGCCCATATTACATGCACGGCCGCATTTGACGTATGCGCCTTGCACGGCCGATGATACCTGTCGTGAATACCGAGGGCCATCGTCAGCAGAATGGACGGCTGCTCGAAATGACATTAGAGTCTGCCGACACTGTTGAACGGGGATCTCGATGACCATCGCCAGGCGCCTCACCGCTGAATTCATCGGCACCCTCTGGCTCGTGCTCGGCGGCTGCGGTAGCGCAGTGCCGGCGGCTGCCTTCCCGCCGGCGACCGGAAAGCCATAGCGGGTCGCGTGCGTCGCGCTCGTGCGGGCATGCTCCGCGCTTAGGGAACATGCGCCGCCTGCTGCGTCGTTGGTTCAAAAAGGGACTCGGCACCGGGCCGCCGTTTCTGCCGCGGCCGCGCGAGCCGGGTCGAAGCCGGTTCTTGGTCGGTAGATTCCATGACTCGCACGCATCAGCGATGTTCGGACTGCCGGTGCACGCCCACCTCGGCTATCGATTGTATCTGCCCAGCGGCTCCTCAGGCACGGACAGCCTCCCGCTGATCGTCATGCTGCACGGATGCCGGCAAAATGCGCTCAGTTTTGCCGAAGGCACGCACATGAACACATTGGCGGAGGAGGGCCGCTTTGCGGTGCTGTATCCGGAGCAGAGCAAGCGGGCGAACCCGCTGCATTGCTGGAATTGGTTCGAATCCGCCTCGCTGGCGGGCCAGGGCGAGGCCGCGTTGCTTGCCCGTCTGATCGATCAAGTCGCCGAGCGGCGCCCGATTGATCCACGACGCGTCCATGTGGTCGGAATGTCCGCAGGCGGCGCGATGGCCTGCATCCTGGCGGTGCGCCACAGCCGGCTGTTTGCGGCCTGCGCCATCCACTCCGGCTTGATGTACGGCGCCGCCCATTCCCCCACACAAGCGCTCGCCGCGATGCGCTCCGGATCGTCCGCCGCAATCATCGACAAGGCGCGTCCACTGGCGTTTCAGGCACATGAACCCGAGATCATGGTGCCGACCCTCGTGATCCACGGCGATCGCGACACGACGGTCAGTCCCATGAATGCGGATCAAATCATCGAACAGCTGAAGGAGCGCGCTGAGTCCGTCGACCCGTCCGCCGGCGCGCTGAGTGCGTCCAACGAGCGGAGCATGGACGGCGGCAGCCGCACCTATCGACAGCAGGACTACACTCAGAAAGGACGCGTCGTGCTGCGCAAGATCATCGTCGAAGGATTGGGCCATGCGTGGAGCGGCGGCGATGCCCGCCTTGAGTTCAATGACGCCGCCGGCCCCGACGCCGGCCGGCTCATCCTGGATTTTGTGATGCGATATCAGCGCGAACGCCCTTCAGGCATGCCCACGCGTACTTAAGTGAGCCGTGCACTTGGCAGCGAGTCGCCATGGGAGGTTGTGTGTCGATCGTAGAGAATGACGGCACCGGCATTTACTGGGATGAACTCGGCTGCGGCGAGCCTTTATTGCTGATCAATGGGCTTGGCACCACATCGCATTTCTGGCATCGCAGCCGCCCGGTCTTGGCCGCCGCCTATCGCACCATCGCCATGGATAATCGCGGCGTCGGTCAGAGCGGGGTGCCGCCGGGTGTGTATTCGATCTCGCTGATGGCCTCCGACGCGATCGCCGTGCTGAATGCCGCAGGCATCGCGGATGCACACGTATTCGGTGTCTCAATGGGGGGCATGATCGCCCAGGAGCTCGCCCTGCAGCATCCGCGGCGCGTGCGCTCGCTGATTCTGGGCTGTACCAGCGCAAGCGATCCCGTGGGGCCCCATGCCGCTCAGCCTGCGCCTGACGCTGTGCATATGCTCATCCGCCAAGACCTGACTCCGGCGCAAGCCGACGAGGCCGCCGTCCCGTTTCTCTACCATGCTGCGACGCTGCGCGAACGCATCGATGAAGACATGGCCGTCAGAATGAAATGGCGTCCCAGTACGCAAGGATATATGGGCCAGCTGCAAGGGGTGTCCGGCTGGGACGCGTACGGCCGTCTCGCTGAGATCGCCGCTCCGACGCTGCTCATCCATGGCGAGGCCGACAGGCTCATCCCGCCGGCGAATGCGCGCATCATCGCCAGCCGCATTGCAGGCTCGAAGCTCGTTTTGCTGCCTGATGCCGGCCATATTTTCTGGACCGATCAGCCCGGCGCAGCGCATGCTGCCATTCTGGCATTTCTCGGCTCGCTGCCGCGTCGCTAGCGACGGTCCAGCGATTCCAGCAATTCCTGGAAGCTCTGCTCGACGGTCCGCCCGGACGTGTTCAGGTGCACTTGCGCCTGCCGATAGAACGGTTCGCGCGCCTTGAGGATGTCTTTCAGCTCGCGCATGGCTTCGCGGCTGCGCGCCATCGGGCGAAGATCCCCTTGATCGATCACGCGCTGCATATGCTCTTCGGGCGATGCACGCACCCAGACGACCAGCGATCCCTCGAGCAGCAACGGCAGCGTCTCGGCATCCGCGGCGAGCCCGCCGCCGGTCTCGATCACGGCGGTCGGATTCTTCGACAACACCGCCTGCAGGCTGTCGCGCTCGAAACGACGATAGCCGGGCTGGCCGTGCAGCTGCAGAATCTCGCCGATCGTCGCGCCGTATTCGCGTTCGACTTCTCGATCCAGCTCGAAAAACGGCACGCGCCGATGGCTCGCGAGCCGGCGCCCGAGCGTGGTCTTGCCGGCGCCGCGCAATCCGATCAGCGTGATATAGCGTTTCTTCGCCTCGAGCGCCGCGTCGAGGCCGAAATGCTGGCTGAGCAGCTCTCGAGCCTTGAGCAGTTCCTCGTCGGACAGCCGCTTCAACGCCTGAACCAGCAGCGTGTGGTCAATGGAGCGGGGCGGTTCGTCTGAAACCAGTGCGTCCGGGGGAAACCCCATGGCGGCGGCGATCCGCCGCAGCACCAGGATGGAAGGGTTGCCCTGGCCGCCCTCGAGCTGCGCGAGGAAGCGCAGGGAAACGCCCGAATCGGCAGCGAGGGCGGTGCGCGTCATGCCGCGCTGAGCGCGCGCATCGCGAATCTTATCGGCCAAGCAGCGCAGATACGCGGCGTCGAGCGGATCGGCTCGGCGGGATTTGGCTGCTGCGCGGCCGCCGGAAGTGCGGCGCGGTTGGCTGGGCCGCGGCATTACTGCACGTGCCGCGCGACGCCGGCTCGGCCGCGTGCGACGGTCGCGATGAAATCCCGGGTGGCGGCCAGTACGGCCTGCGCTTGGTCGCGGTGCGGCGAATGTCCACAAGCCGGCAGGCTGAGAAGCCGTGCGTTGCGCGCCGCCCGGCCGATGCTCCGGATCTGTTCCATCGTGCCGTACTCATCATCCTCACCCTGGATCGCGAGGATCGGGCAGCGGATCGCGGGCAGCAGCGCCTCGATGTTCCAGCTGCGGAATGCCGGGTCGAGCCAGATCCGGTTCCATCCCCAAAAGGCGGCATCGACATCCGCATGATGGCGGCTCAGCCGGTTGCGCAGATCGCTGTCCGTATAGGCGCTCTTCGCCGCCTCGATGCTGTCCACGGTGAGCTGCTCGACCTTGACGTGGGGCGAGAGCACGATGATGCCGGCCACGTCGCTTTCCGGTCTTGCCGCATGGATCAGCGCGATCGATCCGCCGTCGCTGTGGCCGAACAGCACGGGCCGGCGGATGTCCAGCCGCGCGAGGATCGCGGGCAGCCAGATGCGGGCCTCTTCATGCATGTAGTCCACGCCGCGCGGCGCAGCGAGCGGGGCGGAGCGGCCGTAGCCGTGCCGGGAATACACCAGGGTTCGGCAGCCGGTCGCCCGCGCCAGCTGCTCGGGAAAATCCCGCCACATCGACACGGAACCGAGCCCCTCGTGCAGCATCACCAGATCGAGGCCGCCGGCGCCCGCGGGATGCGCGAAGCGATATTCGATCTGACGCCCATCGAAGTTCAGTTCGCCGGATTGCATCAGCCGCGCAGCTTGAAGCGTTGAATCTTGCCCGTGGCCGTCTTCGGCAGGTCGGCGACGAACTCGATCCATCGCGGATACTTGTAGGGAGCGAGCCGGGACTTCACGAGCGCTTTCAGCTCCTGGGCGAGAGCGTCGGAACCGGCTGACCCGCCGGCGGGCACGACGTATGCCATCGGCTTGACCAAGCCGTCGGAGTCGCGCCGGCCGACGACCGCGGCTTCGTGGACGGCCGGATGCGCGACGAGCGCCGACTCGACTTCGATCGGCGAGACGTAGATGCCCCCGACCTTGAGCATGTCATCGGCCCGGCCGGCATACACGTAGTCGCCGTTTTCGTCGACCCGGAAACGATCCCCGGTGCGCGTCCAATGGCCCCCGAAAGTCGCGCGGCTGCGCGCATGCTGATTCCAGTAGAATTTCGCGCTGGTCGAACCGCGCACCAGCAGATCGCCGATCTCGCCGGGAGCGACCGGATTGCCGTACTCGTCGACGATCTTCGCCTCGAAGCCCGGCACCGGCTGTCCCAATGTGCCGTGGCGGATTCGATCGGGCCGGTTGGAGATGAAGATGTGCAGCATCTCGGTCGAACCGATCCCATCGACGATGTCGATGCCGGTGCGTTCGCGCCAGCGCCGCGCGATCTCCACGGGCAATGCCTCACCCGCGGAATTGCACAGCCGCAGCGACAGCTCCACCGCAGCGCGGCAGCTGCCCGCTCGCAAGGAGCGAGGCGTACAGCGTCGGCACCCCCGAGAACACCGTCGGGCGATGCGCCCGCAGGCGCGCAGCGATCGACGCCGGCGTGGTCCGCTCCGCCATCAGCACCGCCGTGCCGCCCACCGCCAGCGGGAAGGTGAGCGAATTGCCGAGGCCGTAGGCGAAGAACAATTTCGCCGCCGAGAGCACCACATCGCTCTCCTTCAGTCCGAGAGTGGCCTGCGCGTACAGCGCCGCCGTCTCGATCAGACTCGAATGCACGTGCACCGTGCCCTTGGGCGCCCCGGTCGAGCCGGACGAGTACAGCCAGAAGCACGGCTCGTCGCGCAGCGTCGGCGCGGGCTCGAAGACATCGGCGCGAAGCCGCGAGCACCTCGCGCAAGCCAACGCATGCCCGGCCGGCGCGGCGCCGCGGCCGGACACCACGATGTGCTTCAGAAAGGGGGACTGCCCGAGAATCGGCTGGAACTGCGCCAGCAGCGGCTCCGATACGACCAGCGATCGGCGCGCGGCTGTCATGCAGCATGTAGGCATAGTCGGCGGGCGACAGCAGGGTATTGACCGGAATCGGCACCACTCCGGCCTTGATAGCGCCCAGGAAAGCGGTCGGGAAATCGATGCCGTCCTGCAGACACAGCAGTATCCGCTGCTCCATGTGCATGCCCAAGCCATGCAGGGATTCGGCGAAGCGATTGACGCGTGCGGCGAGTTCCCGATAGGTGTAGCGCCCGCATCATCGATGTAACGCGATCTTGTCCGCGCGGCCCGCTCGCAGATTGCGCTCGATCAGGTCGTATGCGGCATTGAAGCGGTCCGGAATGCGCAGCGCCGGCGGGTCCGCAGTCGAATCGATGTGCGCTCAACGCCAATTTGAGTCTCCGTCCCGCAACCGTAGGTAGAGCGCACTATAATGCATTGATTGGCGGCTTGGCCAGGCGAATGGAAGCACCGGCTTAGGCCAATAATTCGACTTGGCTTGACGCTCTGTCGTGAATTCATGAATGCAATATATTGCATATCCATCGGGGAGCCATGCATGGCGGACCCCGCAAGCTCGATGTCCGAACCGGCCGCCGCGCCGGTGAACTTCGACACCCATCCGTCGCGCTACCGGCACTGGCGCCTGTCGGTGCGACGGCGCGCGTCGCGACGCTGACCATGGACGTCGACGAGGACGCCGGCATCCGTCCGGGCTACAAGCTCAAGCTCAATTCCTACGATCTGGGCGTCGACATCGAACTGCACGACGCGCTGCAGCGCATCCGCTTCGAGCATCCCGAGTCGCGCGCGGTGATTCTCACCAGCGCCAAGGAGCGCATGTTCTGCTCCGGCGCGAACATCTTCATGCTCGGGCTCGTCGAGCCATGCCTGGAAGGTCAATTTCTGCAAATTCACCAACGAGACGCGCAACGGCATCGAGGATTCGAGCGCGCACTCCGGGCTCAAGTTCATCGCCGCGTGCAACGGCACGACGGCCGGCGGCGGCTACGAACTGGCGCTCGCGTGCGACGAAATCTTGCTGGTCGACGACCGCTCGTCGGCGGTGAGCCTGCCCGAAGTGCCGCTGCTCGGCGTGCTGCCGGGCACCGGCGGCCTGACGCGCGTGACCGACAAGCGCCACGTGCGCCGCGACCTCGCCGACATCTTCTGCACGATGGTCGAGGGCGTGCGCGGTCAGCGCGCGCGCGAATGGGCGGCTGGTCGACGCGGTCGTCAAGCCGCAGCAGTTCGCGAGTACGTCGGGCAGCGCGCGCTGGCGCTCGCGGCGGCGAGCGACCGGCCGCGCGAGGCCGCAGGGCGTCGCGCTGACGCCGCTCGAGCGCGCGATCGATGCGCGCGGCCTGCATTACCGCTTCGTCGACGTGCGCCTCGACGCAGCGGCGCGCGCGCGCGAGCTCACGGTCGCGGCGCCCGACGCGCCGCCGCCCGCGTCGGACCCGACGCGATCGCTCGCCGCCGGCGCGGCCTGGTGGCCGCTTGCAGATGGCGCGCGAACTCGACGACGCGATCCTGTTCTGCGCACCAACGAGCTCGACTTCGGCACCTGGGTGCTGAAGACGCGCGGGCGACGCCGGATGCGCGTGCTCGCCGCCGACGCGATGCTCGTGAGCGCAGCGCAGCCACTGGTTCGTGCGCGAAGTCATCGGGCATGCTGCGGCGCACGCTCGCGCGGCTCGACGTCTCGTCGCGCTCGCTGTTCGCGCTGATCGAGCCGGGCACCTGCTTCGCGGGCACGCTGCTCGAGCTCGCGCTCGCCGCCGACCGCAGCTACATGCTGCACAGGGCGGCCGACGACGGACGCCCCGGCGCTCGACGCTGTCGGAGATGAACTTCGGCGCTGCTGCCGACGGTGCATGGGCAATCGCGGCTCGCCGCGCGCTTCTACGGCGATGCAGGCACCGATCGCCAACGCGCGCGAGCCGCGGTCGGTGCGCCTCTGGCGCGCGAGGCGCTCGATCGCTCGGGCCTCGTCACCGCCGGCGCCCGACGAGCTCGACTGGGACGACGAGATCCGCATCGCCCTCGAGGAGCGCGCCGCCTCTCGCCCGACGCGCTGACCGGCATGGAGGCGAACCTGCGCTTCGGCCCGGACGAGACGCATGGAGACGCGCATCTTCGGCCGCCTGTCCGCCTGGCAGAACTGGATCTTCATCCGGCCCAACGCGGTCGGCGAGACGCGGCGCGCTCAAGGTCTTCGGCACCGGCAGCAAGGCGAAATTCAACTGGGAACGCATTTAGGATGACCGCGACGCATGAGCATTACGACTACACCGAACAGGATTCCCAACAACGTCGACCTCGCGAGCGACAAGACGCTGCAGCGCGCGCTCGAGCACTGGCAGCCCGAGTTCCTGCACTGGTGGGCGGACATGGGCCCGGAGGACTCGCGAACCGCCGACGTCTACCTGCGCACCGCGGTCAGCGTCGACCCGAGCGGCTGGGCGCACTTCGACTACGTGAAGATGCCCGACTATCGCTGGGGCATCTTCCTCACGCCCGGCCGACGGCGAACGCAAGATCAACTTCGGCGAGCACAAGGGCGAGCCCGCGTGGCAGGAGGTGCCCGGCGAGTACCGCGCGAACCTGCGCCGGATCATCGTCACGCAGGGCGACACCGAGCCCGCGTCGGTCGAGCAGCAGCGCCATCTCGGGCTCACCTGCCCCTCGCTCTACGACCTGCGCAACCTGTTCCAGGTCAACGTCGAGGAAGGCCGCCACCTGTGGGCGATGGTCTACCTGCTGCATCGCTACTTCGGCCGCGACGGCCGCGAAGAGGCCGAGGCGCTGCTCGAGCGCCGCTCGGGCGACGCCGACAATCCGCGCATTCTCGGCGCGTTCAACGAGAAGACGCCCGGACTGGCTCGCGTTCTTCATGTTCACGTACTTCACCGACCGCGACGGCAAGTTCCAGCTCTGCGCGCTCGCCGAGTCGGGCTTCGACCCGCTGGCGCGCACCACGCGCTTCATGCTGACCGAGGAAGCGCACCACATGTTCGTCGGCGAGTCCGGCGTGGCGCGCATCATCCAGCGCACCTGCGAAGTGATGGCGCGAGCACAAGACCGACGATCCCGCGCGGCTGCGCGCGCTCGGCGTGATCGACCTGCCGACGATCCAGCGCTACCTGAACTTCCACTTCAGCGTGACGATCGACCTGTTCGGCGCCGACGTGTCGTCGAACGCCGCGACGTTCTATTCGAGCGGGCTCAAGGGCCGCTTCGAGGAGACCAAGATTCGACGACGATCACCTGCTGCGGGATGCGACCTATCCGGTGCTCGAAGTGCCGACGGGCGGCTCGCGACCGGGCGAGGCGCCGGCGCTCAACGCGCTGAACGAAAAGCTGCGCGACGACTACATCAAGGACGCGGTCGGCGGGCGTCGAGCGCTGGAACAAGGATCATCGAAAAGGCCGGCATCCCGTTCCGAATTGACCGTGCCGCACAAGGCGTTCAACCGCAAGATCGGCCCGCTGGCGGGGCGCAAGGTCGCTCCCGACGGCCGCGTGGTGAGCGAGGCCGAATGGGACGCGCAACAGCGCGAATGGCTGCCGACCGAAGAGGACCGCGCGTTCGTCGCGTCGCTGATGGGCCGCGTCGCGAGCCCGGCGCTTCGCCAACTGGATCGCGCCGCCGGCGCGCGGCATCAACAACCAGCCGGTCGACTTCGAGTACGTGCGCTTCAACTGAACGCTTCCGCTGAAGCGCGGCAGCGGCCGTTATCACATGGATGCCCACTGATGCGATTTGCAGATTTCAGCCGGGCTTGATTCGCATGCGGGTCCGCGCACGGTGAGCGCCGAGGAAATCATCGAGTTCGCATCCCGCTACGATCCCCAGTGGTTCCATTTGAATGCCCAACGCGCCGCGGCAAGCCGCTGGAAGGGTCTGATCGCGAGCGGCTGGCACACCTGCGCAATCGCCATGGATTTGATGGTCAGGGCGTCTCTGAAGGATTCCGAATCTTTCGGCTCGCCGGGCATCGAGGAGCTCAAGTGGCTCGAGCCGGTGAGGCCCGGAGACGCACTGCGCTCGGTCGAGGTGCTCGAATCGCGCGTGTCCGCCTCCGGCCGGACCGGCATCCTGCGGTGCCGCTGGGAGCTGTGGAACCAGGAACAGCATAAGTCCTGTCGCTGCTGGCACCAGCCTGTTCGAGATCGGTTCGGCGGTCACCTGATTCACCTCGCGAATGCAGGACAATCCTCGCACGTTGATCAATTTCGATGAGATCGACAAAATCCGCGCCGCCTATCATTCCAATCTGGTCGCCACCGATTTCGTCAAGATTTACCTGGACGGGGTGCCCACCGATG